>NZ_JAAOYX010000001.1:0-1912964 GCF_011759605.1 Luteibacter sp. SG786 | reverse complement strand
CCTTCCCGACAAAGAAAAACCCGGCACGGGGCCGGGTTCTTCATAAAGACGATGGTGGGCGGTACAAGGATCGAACTTGTGACACCTGCCGTGTGACGGATCGCTGCTATGCCGGGCCGGCGGCTTTCAGCCTTCCCGACAAAGAAAAACCCGGCACGGGGCCGGGTTCTTCATAAAGACGATGGTGGGCGGTACAAGGATCGAACTTGTGACACCTGCCGTGTGAAGGCAGTGCTCTACCGCTGAGCTAACCGCCCATCGCGAGCCGCGCATCTTACAGGCGTTTCCGGACCCGGTCAATCGCCGTCAGGAGGCCGGCGTGCAATAGCCGGCGGCGGCGTCGGAGCTGGCGCTCGTGGGGAGTTCCACCAGGCCCGCCCTGCCCGATGCCTGGATGTCGAAGCGTCGGCCCGAGACACGCAAGGTGCTCTCGCCGATGTCCTCACTGCCGCGGCGCGCGCAGAGCAACAGGCTCAGCGTCCCGGCGGTCGAGGCGCCGCGTGGGCTGAAGGTGAGTATCTTGTTGGCGCTCGGTGCGCGCAGGGACACGGCGGGCGTGGCCTGGGACACCTTGATCAACTCGTCCCCGGACGCGAACGCCTTGTCGGGGGCCGTCGAGGTGTATACGAGGTAGCCGGTGGCGTAGTCCGACGACACCGCGCACTCGGGCTCGTCGACGGCCGCGTCGAGCGTCGGACAGATCGATACGAAGACACTGCGCGTGATCGCCGTGGTTCTGGCGAGGCGGAGGGTACCGAGGAATTCGTTGCTCTGCGAAGCCACTTGGTTGCGGTGCATGAAGTCGATGAACGACGGCGCCGCGAGTCCCGCGAGCACGGCCAACACCGTCACCGTGACCACCAGCTCGATAAGCGTAAATCCAGTTGAGGTACGGCGGCCCATCATTTCTTCCCCGCGCCGCAATAGGTGTCGACGTCGGCCTGCGCCGTCCGGCGAGCAGCTTCGATCTCGTCCGGTCGCAGGCGGCGGGACGCCGTGGGATCGGTGCTGTCGACAAGCATGGAGCCGCTGGACAATGTGGCGAGATTCGCCCGTGCCGAATCGCAGTTCCGGGTGGTGGTCGCCGCCTCAGCCGCATCCAGCCTGGCCTCGTTACCGGGCTGCGGAGCGACCGGCGAGGCTGCCGCCTCGGTGCCGCCCTTGACGGTCATCCGCGTGGCGTTGCGTCCCTGCGGCGGCTGGTCGGTGTAGTGCACGGTTCCCGATGCGTCGGTCCACTTGTAGACGCTCACGGATTGCGCCCCTGCCGCGCCCGTCGTCGCAAGGAGGAACACGGCAAGACAGGGCACGAGCGACGTCCTCATCATTTGCTCCAGCAGACCGCATCGTTCGACTTGGTACCCGTCGAACCCTGGGCACCGAGGTTGTTCAGCGTGAGCGTCTGGCATTCCGGGTCGTGGGCCGCCTGGTCGTTCAAGGCCTTTGCCTCCACGCGGAACGCCGTGCTCGTCGCGACTGCCACATCCACCTCATACCTGTCGCCGGCCATCGTCTTCGTTGCGTTCAAGTCGGCTAGGTTGTCGGTATATGCGTTCTTCGAATAGAAGTATCTCTCTTGGCGCGCGGCCAGATCGATCAGCGCCGCCTGGGCATCGACCCGGTGCGAGCGGATGACGTACTTCCGGTACGAAGGAATGGCGACGGCAGCGAGGATGGCCACGATGAGCACCACGATCACCAGTTCGATGAGCGTGAAGCCACGCGAATCCCGCTGCTGTATACGTCCGATCATCACTTGCTCCCCAATGGCTCGCGCCAGGACGTTTCGCCGCTGGTCACGGGTTTTAGCGTAGCCACATCCTTGCACACGATGGCACCTGTCGACGTCTGCGTACAGGCGGTGATCTTCTTGCTGCCGTTCCGGTCTTCGCCGGCACTGCCCGAATGCAGGCTGGGCGGCGCCGGCAGTCCCTGGCCGAGACCCTGGGATTCGTTGATGCGCCCGCCGGTATCGGTGCCGAAGATCGCGGCACCCGGATCGGCCGTGCCGGTCTTGTAGTTGTTCGCCACCAGATAGGCGTTGCCCAGGCCGGTGCAGATCGATGTGCCCGGGACGTAGGTCGTGGTCAGCAACAGGCCGCCCAGCAGCGCCTGGGCGCTCACCACCCGCTCCGACGGGTTCTGCCCATCGATCTGCAGGTTGCGGTACCAACCTGCCACCTTCGGACTGTCGAACACCGCCGACAGGGCGTCGAACGTATTCGTGTCCTTCGGCACCAGAGAGCTGTCATCGGGAATGCCGGTGACCGACTTGTCGCCGAAGATATTGAAGTTCGTCACGTTGACCAGGTTGCCCATGGTCACCGCCGTCTTCGCCTGCGGGTCGTCGCCCGTGAGCAGCGAGGTGTCGATGATCCCGTAGATGCGCTGCTGCGCGGCCGTAGTCTTGTCGGCCGTGGTGAACACGCGCCCCGTGCCGAAGAAGGCCATCGGCGCGCCGCGATCGTTCCGTCCCAGGGTCGGGCGGATCGTCACCGGCTGGCCGTCGGGCGCATCGCTGGCCGTCAGGTCCAGTAGCATCCCGGTTCCCGTCGCGGCGCCCCATTTCGTGGCGTCGGCCTGGCCGTTGATCGCGATCTTCCAGAAGTGTCCACCGAATTCGTTGGTTCCACGGTCGTACACGCTTCCGAAATAGATGCCTTCCGCCTTCCCGTCAAGGTTGAAATCCGAGGCGATGAGGTCGCCCGCAAAGCTCTTCGTGCCCTTGGCATTGCCGGCACCCAGGTCGATGGTCGTCGGCGACACCACCGGAACCGAGGCCGTCAGATCCTTCATGTTGTAGATGTTGACGCGCAGGTTGGCGCTCGACGCTACACGCTTCGCGTCCGTCGGGCCCGAGCCGATGGCCAGGTAGAACTGGTTCGGATCGCCCGTCGGCACGTCGCGGATCACCGCCATGGCCGGCTGGGACGTGGTGCGCGCGCCTGGGAAGCTCAACTCCGCGAGAACCCGCGGAGGCTTCTCCGGATTGGTCACGTCCATCACCACGTAGGCCGATTCACCGGTGAACGTGTTGGGCGTCTTCGGATCGGTCGACGTGTTCACGCTGATCGTGCCACCGCCGAGGCGGAACGGCACGACGAGCACGGTTCCCCACCCTTCCACGTGGTCCGCATCCTTGGGGAAAGTCTTCACGTCGAACGCCAGAGGGCTGCCGTCCACGTAGTAGACGTGCTTGTAATTCGGATCCGTCAGCCAGCGCAGATGGGGCAGCAGGTTGCCGGGCACGTAAGCCCAGACCTCGGCGCCAAGCGGATGCGCCGTGCGGGTCGCGGTGACCGTGCCCGTCGCGTCCGGAGTGTCTTTCGTGCAGATGGCGTTGGTCGGTTGCGTCGTGAACCGCTGGCAGCTGGTGTTGTAGAAACCGCCATTGAAGGCATGAATCATGCCGTCGTTGGCACCGACATACACCATCTGACGACGGTTGCGATAGGTGTTGCGGAAGTCCGCATACGACGTGTCGTTGTACAGCAGATCGTAGGCTTCTGCGGGGGCGCTGACGACCAGGGGCGTCGAGTTCACGATGTCGCCCAGACGCGATACGCGCCCGACAAGACCGCTGTCAGAACCGTAGTCGACGGTGCGATTGCGCAGACCGGTGATTTCGGTACCGCGAATCCAGTTGACGATGTTCTGCGCCTCCGCGGCATTGTCGCTATTGAGGAAGCGATAGTTCGTCGAGTTGAAGGATGTGGTGCCCGTGCTGTCCCAGGCGAACGGCTGGACCTCGCCATCGTCGACGACCCCATTCCGGTTTGCGTCGATCCACGTGAAGATGTAGCGGCCCGCGGCATCGCTGAAAGCGGTGCCGTAAGCGCGCAGCAGATTGGTCTTGAGTTCCGGATCCCAAAGGAGGTTGCGGGCGTTCCAGAGCGAGCGGATGTCGGCCAGCTCGATCGTCGTGCTCGTGCCGGCCTTGAATGTATCGGGATCGGTACTGGTGATGCGGGTGGCGACGGTCTTCTGGCCGCCGGCCTGGTAGCTGTATTCGATGACCGGGTCGGTCACGTAATCGTCGAGCTGTCCGTTGTGGTTGCCGTCCTCTCGCAACAACCCGAACTGATCTGTCCACAGGCCAGATAAGGAACCGGACCAGGTGGCTCGCTTGCCGGAATTGTCGGTTCGCTCGGCCTCATACAACGCCTGGTAGGTCACACCGGTGCCGTTGGCGCTCGTGGCCACCGTGGCGGCCGCCGTACCGGAAGCGATCTTCGCCAGGATCTTGCGGAACAGGGCATCGAGAGAGGCTTCGAGCTTGCCCGGGTCCGTCACCAGGAAGTAGTTGTCGGGGATGCCATCCTTGTCCGTATCCCATTTGCTGGTGTCCAGCGGATCGAGATCGTTGGCCGGCGTGTCCGTGCCGTCGTCCTTGGACGTATCCAGGCGGAAGCCGCCCCATTTCGCGGCATAGAGCAGGGGATCCTTCAGCGTACCCGCCGCGCTGTTACCGACGGCATAGACGCCGGTGGTCGCCGGATCGTTGACGATGCAGTTCCGGCAGCCGCCACTCGCGTTGATCTTCTTGCTGGTGTCGGTGCTGTTGAGCGTATTGCCGTTGGCGTCGACGATGGTCGGCGACGTCGGGTCGGTGTAGTTGAAGTTGTAGATGCCCGAATGGAAGTGCGGGCCGTCCTTCGTCGTACCCGACACGATGTACCCGAAACCCTGACCGTTGTTCGTCGAGGCTGCGACCGGCTTGGTCGTGATCTTCACCGTGTCAGCGGTGATGGCGTAGCTGATGATGCCCCACATGTCCTGGTCGTAGTCGCCGCCGGCGAAGCTGTCTTCCCAGTCGGCGTAGAAGCTGCCGGTGGCGGTCGCCACGCCGTTGATCGTGGTGACCTGCTGGTTGAGCACCTTGAAATCCACCAGCGCGCCGCCGCCCACGCCGTTAGCCAGGGTCAAGCGGTAGGCAGGGATGATCGTGACGAACTTGCCGCTACCACCCGGCACCGCGACGCGGATCTGCGGCGTATTGGTGGCAAGCTGCACGCCGAACGTCGTGACCTTCAAGGAGGTGCGATCTTCCGCCGGCACGATGGGGCTTCCTGTTTTCGGATCGTTGCCGAGATCGCGAATGCGATTGATGTGGGCGCCGTAAGCCGCACCCGCCATGAGGTAACCACCCTTCAGCGCGGGGCTTTCCGGGCAGATGCCCTGCACGCCCGACAGGTCACTGATCACCTTTGCGGAACAGAGGTCGGCACCCGTCGTGGCGCCTGGCGCGTTGCCGACGAACCAGCTCTTGCCGGTGATGCCTTCGCCCGTCGCCACCAGGTTGGTCCACTCGCCAACCGACTTCTTCGTGTTGAGGTCGTCGAATCCCGATACCTGGTCGGTATCGTAAGAAAGCGAGCTGGCATTGAAATTGATAACGTTCAGCGCCGCGCAGAAGTTCGCTTCCGTGATCGGGCTGACCCAACTGGTAACGGCCGTCAAGCCCAGCGTCGCGTCTTCCGTGGTACCCGTTGAGGTCGGCACGAACGAGGGATTGGGCGACTTACCGCCGGACAGGTAACGTAGCGTTTCGATGTAGCTCTCGGCCATGGGGTTACCCCAGGACGAGCAGTTGCCCTCCGCCACCAGACCGTTCTTGCCGACCTGTGACGGATCGGACGTGATGCCTACCTGCTGGTACGTGCAGCCGTTTCCATTGCCGTAGTTGTTACCGGAACCGTACTGATATCCGTAGATGCGCAAGGCATTGATGTTGGAAATGATGCCTTTTCCGCTCGTCGTCGTCTGGAAGATGCCGTTGGTCGCGTCGATCTCGTTATCGATGAAATCGCCGGAGTTCCTGTCGGGCCCGGGAAGGGCCGCGCGCACGACACCGCCCGACGCATTCTTGTCGAAGCTGGGCGTAACGAGGCCGAACTTGATGTTGCCCGACTCGCCGTACTTCTGGAGGAGCCCAACCGGCTTGTAGATGGGATTGGTGGCCTGGTCGTTCGGATATTTCTTGCAGTTCTCGCCGCCGATCAGGGCCGCCACGCAGACCTGCACGCGTACATTGAACTCGGCCCAGTCCGCGCCACTGGTACCGTTGGCCTTGCGAGGATTCTCGGCCGAGGCGCCGAGCCCGGAGAACGCAGCGCGGTTGCCGTTGCTCAGGAAACCGTCGTCGAAGCTGCCCTGCGAATTGGATTTATCTTCAGCCCACTGACACTGCAGACTCTCGTTCGATCCCCACAACGACATGTCGCCGGTCTGCATGCGCATCTGCGGCGCTGCGTCGTCGCCTTGCGACAGGTTGTTCGAACTGCCCTTCGGCGTGGTGTTGCAGAAGCTGATGCCGGTACGGGTGAGGTTCGTCACGTTCCACGAGGCGATACCGACGAGTGTCGCCATGCAGGTCGCGGTGCTGTTGCATGCCGACGTGCCAAGACGGCTGCCGCTGAACATGCCGTCCTGCACACGTAGTTCCACGCGATCCGCCGTCGCCTTCGCGTAATTCTTGTCCGTTCCGTCATTGATGAAGCGGACCGGAGCGTCGAGCACCAGCGTACCGTCCTTTGTCGACGTGGAGATCCTTATCTGGTCGCCCACCTGCATCTTCAGCGTGCTGCCTATCGCCTTCAGCCGCAGCATGACGTACGTCCTGTTGTTTTCGCCCAATGTGCTCGTGCTGCTGTAGACGTAATTCGAGCTGGGATTCAGCGTCTGGGTCGGCCTCGTGACCGAGGGGTTGTACGGCGTAAGCTGGGCGATGTCGCTGCCGTTGTAGAACTTGGAGAACGAATGCGCATCCATCGGCAGGTGCGCCCGCTCGAGCACCGTGCTGCTGGTGGTATCGGTGGAGCGAAGGCCGCCGTAGAGGATCTTGCGCACCTCGTCCATGCGGGTCATGGTCACCCAGTTGAGGAAGTTCCCCGACCACTGGCTCGTGCAATAGTGATTCGTCGTGACGGCCTTCGGCACGAACATGTTGTTCGAGTACGCGTAGCACTTCGTGGAATCGAAATAGCCGGCGTACGTGAGGTTGTTGTTGTACGTGGTGTCGAGCGCACCGTCGCCATTCAGGTCGGAAAAGTCGTTGTACGCCTTGTAGAACAACTGGTGGTCGCGTGACAGGTTCAGCATGACCAGGGGCGCCGCGCCGGCGACGCCGAGCGGCGGATCGACGGCATAGGCCGCTGCCTGTTGCAGCGAGCTCGAGATGGCCGTGGCGCTCGCCATCGGGGCGGTACCGAAGCTCGCGCCCAGCAATGCGGCGAATGCGCCGAGCAAAAGTCCGTGGCGATTCAGGCGGAAGGTGATCATCGGGCTGTCCTGGACGCGATCAGTTGCGGATCGTCTGCTGGTACTGCGTATGCGTGGTCGCCGCGCCATTGCCCGGCGCGGTAGCGACGCTCTTCACTTCGAAATACATCTCGGCCCCGCCCGCGGCGGCACCAACCCCCAACCCGCGGTAACCCGCAGCCTGTGCGCCGCCTGCACCATCCTTCATCACGGTGCCGTCGGGAACCACGGCCACCTTGGCGTCCACGTCCGCGCTGCAGGACTCGCTGGACGTATCGCAGATGGCGATCACCATGTCGGGATGCCAGGTGTTGGCGTCGTAGAGGGTTTCCTTCGGCAGGTCGCCGCAGGCCGGCTGCAGGGTGCCGTAGAACAGCGAGGCCTTGCCCGAGCAATCGGTCTGCAGGGCGGTCTTCACCTTGGCGAGCATGCCCGCGGGAATGTCCGACGAATAAGTGAACTCGGAGTCGGGCACGTCGCCGTTGAACGAGGAAGGCCAGCCGCGTGCGAACACGTGCTCGTCGAACAGTGCGATCGGCACGGCACGCAAGGCTTCGGAGGCCTCGAAGGCCGCTTCGTGTCGCGCGGAGTTCGTGACCATGCGCATTTCCACGAGCGTGCCCTTCATTGCCATGACGGCCACGATGGAAAGCACCAGGAGGAAGATGAGCCCGATGAAGAGTGCGATGCCGCGCTGTGCGCGCTGCGTGGAATGGATACGCATGTTCATCCCCTCACCCGATTGCGCAACAGCACCACCTGCGAACTCAAGGTCCGGGTGTACTGCTGGGGATTGTCGCCGTATGTGCCGGCTGGCTGATCCTTGCAGAGGTTCGTGTCCGTGGTTTCCGGATACGTCACCGCCCCATCGTTCGCAATGATGTAAGCGCAATGCGGAGAAACGTCGAATCGGTCGGCGTGGGAGACACGCGTGTCTCGCGTGGTCGACCGGGCAATGAAGCTGGCCCGTACCTGCGTCACGGTCGCCCACTGGGTGTCGGAAGCCTTGGCGAACGGTGTCTGATGGAGATGTTCCTCGTCCGGGCCCGCCAACCACGAATACTCGAACGACAGCTGCTCGATGCCATCCACGACCACCTCGGAGACGGGCTTGCCGTCCGCGTCAAGGCGCAGGCGCACCAGGGAGGGCGACGGCGCGCCGCCATCGTCGGTCGCGTCGCACACGCCATTGGCACCGGGATCGGCGCAGGGACGGAGGTAATACATCTCAAGCTGGAACGGGTACACATACCGGCCCGTGGTCGTCGCCAACGTGGGTTTCGGCACCGGGTCGTCGCGACGGAAGAGCGCTGCCTGCTGCCCCAACCCGGACACCACGAAGATGCTGGTCTGGTTGGGCACCACATTGGGATCGGTGGAATCGAACGCCGGGGTGTCGGGACCCTTGTCGGGGTCGTAGCCAGTGGTATCGGCATACCTTACGACCACGACGTCGGACCCTTTCACATAATTGGCGTTGTCGACGCAGTCGGGGATGGGAAAGGTGTCGCCGCCATCGTAGCCGAAGATGCCGTTCTGCTTCCCCGGCCCCACGCTCAGCACCCAGGCGGCGTCGCAGCCGTCGCCGCCGATGCCGGCCGTGTTGGCCGTGGGAACGATGGCATTGGGTTTCACGCCGCCCCAGAAGTCCGCCATGCGCAGCGACCAGGCCAGGCGCGACGCGGCGAACCGCACGTTTTCCTGGTTGAAGTTGTTGCTCTGCTGCAGGGTGAAGGCCTGCCGATTCGCCATGAGCACGCTGATGAGCCCGGCGACGACGATCAGGCCGATCACCAGGGACACCATGAGTTCAACCAGCGAGAAACCGCGGCTGGAGCGACCGGAAAGCGGCATTCGATCGTTCCTCATTGCAGGTAGCTGAAGCTGTAGGTCTGGGTCGAGTCGGTGTTCTCGTCGTCGG
This sequence comes from Luteibacter sp. SG786, assembly GCF_011759605.1. GTDB lineage: Bacteria > Pseudomonadota > Gammaproteobacteria > Xanthomonadales > Rhodanobacteraceae > Luteibacter. Next base: position 1,903,783 of record NZ_JAAOYX010000001.1, on the reverse strand, counting down.
CGACGCCCGCCCAGGACACCTTGATGACGAGGGTGCCGAGGTTGTCGTCGCGTGTGACGGTGGCCACGCTATGTCCCGCGGCCGGGGCAGGCAGGCTCTTCTTCAGCGCAAGTTGCCAGCAGGCCAGGTCGCGCTTGGCTACCGCGGCGGGCGTGTCGAGTGTCGTGGAGGCGCAGTCGGCCTCCGTGTAGGCGGTGGATCCGTCGTAGAGATAATCGCTATCGCCCGTGGCGGGAATGGCGCCTTTCGGGTTGGCGCGCATCGATTCGGCGAGGCTGCGCGCCAGGATGATGGCGCTGGTGCGGGAACCGGATTCCTTGGTGAACTGCGCGCCGCGCATCTGCAACATCGCAATGCCCAGCAGCCCGACGCTGAACACCAGGACCGCGACCATGACCTCGATGAGCGAGACGCCTTCGATGCGCCCGCGCGATATCCGCTGATCCACCCTTTACCCCCGCCCCTTGGCCGGACCCTATCCGGCACCCTGGAGGATCGGTAAAGGACTCAACTCAAGCAAGCCGGACCCGACCAGCGGTCAGAAAAAGCCGACAGGCGGCATCCACCTGCCCGCTACCCGGCTTTCACGGTCGCGGGTGCTCCATGGCCCCATCCCCCACGTAAAGGAGCTTCGTCATGACCCACGACCGCCAGGACGTGAAACACCCCGACCACGGCCAGCCCAAGCACAAGGAAAGCGAGGCGGAAAAGAAGGAGCGCAAGAACCACGCGGACGAAAACCAGGATCAGGCGCTGGAAGAGACCTTCCCCGCCAGCGATCCGGTTTCGCCTTTCGTCCCGGCGAAGGCGCCAGACTGAACGGCATGCAACCACGCGACGCCGTGCGTTCCACCGACACACCGGCGTCGCCTCCGCATAACGGAGCGGTCACGAAATCGCGCGGAGAATGAGCGGGCTAAATAGGGAGTCAGTCCGTGCTCGCGCAGTATGTTTTCAGTGCCACCGAAGCCCCGTTCCGCATCGTCCGTCATGGCCATCGCTGGCGTGCGCTCTGCGGTGATATCGAAATCGGTCGCTACGACCTCCCGGAAGATGCCGTCCGCGACCTGCGCGATCGTTACCCGTCGGCCCGTGTGCCGCGTCGCCTTGGCGACTGGCGCTTCATTCCGGACGCCCCGCTCCGCCACCTGCCGCCGCCCACCGCCGCCGCCATGGCGCGCCTGAGCGCGGCTTAGGCGGCCGGATTCCGCAGAGCGTCGGGCCTTTCCCGGCCGCCCGCATTCCACTCGCGGGCCAGCAAGGCGAACACCATGTCGTCCGTCCACTCCCCGCGCATCAGATAGCTCTCCACGTGGTGTGCTTCCTGACGGAAGCCCAGCGATCTCAGCAACGCGATGCTGGCCACGTTACGGGGATCCACCGACCCTACGACGCGCCGATATCCCCACGTGCCGAAGGCGAGCCCGAGCATCGCGGCCATCGCCTCCCGCGCATAGCCCCTTCCCTGCCGGTCCGGCCTCAGCGTGACGCCGAATTCGATGGCATCGAGCTGGCTTGCGGGGAAGTGGATGCCGAGATCGCCGACCAGCTCCTGCGTCTCCGCTTCACGGATGGCGAGCTGGAACCAGCTGTCCGGCGCCGCGAAAACTTGCGCGGATTGTCGTTCGATGAAGGATGCGGCCTCGGCGAGATCGGCTGGCTTCCAGCCCTGGAAGCGCGCGACGGTGTCGTCGCCGCGATAGGCGAAAAGCGTAGGCGCATCGGCGGGCACGAGGGTATCGAGCTGCAGCCGCGGTGTGGCGATGGTGGCAAATACGGGAGTGTCCATTCCGATATCCTCGGCGGAATCGGATTTCCTCACAAGCCTGGAGTCACCCTTGAGCCCCATCACCGGCGGTTGCCGCTGCGGACAAGTCAGGTACGAACTTTCCATCGACGCGCTGCCCCCGAGTTACGCCTGTCATTGCCTGGATTGTCAGACGTGGACGGGTGTCGCTTTCAGCCAGAGCTGCATCCCGTCCGCGAACGTCCTGACGGTCACGGGCGAGGTCGTGGTCTACGAACTGGAAGGCACGTCCGGCCGCGTATCGCGGCAACGCATCTGCCCCACCTGCCACACCCGGGTCTACAACACCAACAGCGGCCACGGCTTCGCGGTGTTGCGTGCCGGCACGCTCGATCGCAGCAATGAACTCGACTGCGTGGCCCATATCTGGACACGCCGCAAACAGGACTGGCTGGCCATTCCTCCCGGGGTGCCCACCTGGCCCGAGGCGCCGGCGATGGACGAACTCGCGGCGGCGCTGGGTCTCGCGTAACGCGCACAAGAAAAACCGCCTGAGCGGTTTTCAAGGCACTGCTGCTCAGCGATGAACACGCTGGCAACTGCGCTGGGCCTCCGCGATTTTTACGCCTTCATTACCGCGAAAGCGCTTTTCCCGCGCAGCTTTTTTACAGCCTTCGGCCCGACACTGAGCGCCCGTCCGTCGGAGCGAAGCAGCGATGTCGATCGTCGTAATCACAGGCCCGCGCACGTGCGCGGAACAGGTCACCTTCACGGATGACGCCATGTTCCGCCTCTGGGAACGTGCCCAGGCGGCAGGCGTCGATCTGCTCTGGCGAACGTGCAGCGACTTCAACGAGTTGACCCGCCACCTCGGCCGCTCGCCCTCCGATCACGCCGATCTGGTCCTGCTGGACGTCGACGCCAACGACATCCCCATGCAGGACATGGCCCCGCTGCGCGATGCGCTGGCGGTGCTCGACGTACCGTATATCGAAGTGCACGACCACAGCGACGCATCGGATGCATCGGCACTGGCCCCGGGCCATCCCTCGCTGGTCAGCGTGGTCGTCCCGGGCAACACGATGGCCGGCTACGACATGGCCCTGTCGATCGGCCTGCGCTACCTCGCAGACGAAACGCGCCTGGCAGCATAAGCCCTTTACCGACATCGCCGGCAAGGCCGGCTGAGCCGTTCGGTGGCCAGGCACAAAAAAACCCGCGTGAGCGGGTTTTTCTGCTTCCTCCGGGACCGCGCGGCGGCAGTTCGGGAGGGAAATCGGTGGTGCCGGAAATAGGAATCCGAATTTGGCTTCAGGCGGTACTTTGCTGGCCTGTGTGTGCAAAATATGTGCAGATTGACCTCATCGTCGCCTCCGGTTCGGCCTCTTGGGCGGCACGTACTTGGCCGAGAAGGCATCGTACCGGGCCTTCTCTTCGGGTGTCGGAGGGACGTAGCGGCCGAGGGCATTCGGTCCCGCCCCGGGACTGGCCGCAGCCTTCCCCAGCGCGTCCAGACGGCTTGCGGCGAACCTCTCGACCCATCGCCTAGCCGTCGCCTCGGAAGATGCCCCGTAGACGCCCACAGGGCCTACCCACCACCGAACCCACCACTTATCCCCTTCCTCGTACACGGACGCGATAGGGCCGCCCTGGTAGGGGCTCTTGGCGTCGAGGCGATTACCGGTGAGGGTCCAGATGAGCATGGGTCGAGGGTAACCCACTTGCGCAAAAAACCCGTGATGGTGCAATGCTAGCCGCGGGTGAGGACTACCGAACCCCAGCGTAGCGGCATCGCGCTGCCCGAAACCTATTTGGAAACGAAAATGACCAACTAGACCAAGGGCCCAAAGGGCCTCGTACAGACCGTTACAGAAATAGTGACGCTTATCGCGAAAGCTATGCAAGCGACTTTGCTGGCAATCAAGATTTGGTAGGCCCTAGGGTGATACCAAGGGGCCCTCGTCTGGGGGCCCCGCTTCGCGTTACCCTTCCAGGCCAAGACGGATACAGGGGGCAACCGTGGGACTGGTGAAGCGCGCCGGCAGAACGCTGAGAAATATCCGTGATCTACTGAACCACCCATTGCACAAGGGTCGCCCTGTCCAGACGCTCGCCCGCTGGGCTCGCCAGACGGCCAGTGTCCTTTCCTCACCTGTCCGCCAAACGACCGTGCCCTATGTCGGCGGCTCAGTGTTGCATTGGCCCCTGGAGGCTGGGAGCGTAATGATCTGCGCTCGCTTCGGGCTTGGCGAATATGCCGACATGGCCTTCTGCCTTCACTTCCTCCGACCTGAAGACTTGTTCGTGGACGTTGGCGCCAATGCCGGCGTCTACACCATCCTCGCCGCTAGAGCGGTTGGGTGCCACGTGGTCGCCGCGGAACCCGTGCCTACAACCTTCGATCTGCTCATGCAGAACGTGTACGCGAACCACGTTTCGGATCGCGTGGATGCTCGGCGGATTGGCATCGGCAGGATACCCGGGAAACTTCATTTCACGTCTTCTCTCTGGAGCTACAACCACGTCGTTGAGGTGGGTGGCGAGAACACGGTGGAGGTTGATGTTTTGCCACTTGATGATGTGCTGTCTGGGCGAAGCCCGACGATGCTCAAGATCGACGTTGAGGGCTTCGAGGCCGAGGTCATAGGCGGCGCCAGCATGGCCCTTTCCGATCCTTCGCTAAAAGCTGTCCTAATCGAGATGTATGAGGGTCACGTTGCCAAATACGGCGGCCATATCGCTGAGATAGAGACGCGCCTCCGATCTTTGGGATTCAACGGTCCTTATTGGTATGACCCAGCCACTCGCTCTTTGGTGCCTCCCGGCGATCAGGCGGCGACGAAGTACAACCAAATCTTCGTCAGTGATATGGACGATGTGAAATGGCGCATTGAGCGATCAAAAAGCTATGAAATTCATGGCGCCACGGTCTGATTACTTAGCGTAAATCACCATGGAAAAGTCATCTGCATAAGTGTCGTTGTTGGTCCCAGAGGTGCGGGTAGACTTCAGCAGCATGTCCACGTTCCTTGTTCCAGATGGAGCGGCGGCCTCGAACGCGCGGGGCCACCATGGATATGGGCCGCTACCTGTAACGCTAAGTGGCGTGGCCTGCTGTCCGGAATAGGCTTCCGTAAGCTGCGTAGGCGTGGCATCGAGCGTGCGAATTCCAGCACCGCCCGGATCTGATGTCGCATCATTGCTGGCCTGCCACCATCTCGCCTTTACCCAAGCATTTCCGGCGTCAATCGCCGATTGAGCGCCAGAAGGCACAGTTACTCTCTGCCTGGTTATCGATAGCGCCTGGTTGCCAGTGTAGAAGCTCCACGATCCATTATGCGGCGGCAACGTCGTTGACGGGAATACGTTTAGGTTGCCGCTCTCGGATGTCCAGCCAGTTGTGTTGCCGCTCTCGGCTCCCGGGTTGGTAAGCGTCAGGGTGTAAGTCGAGAGCGATCCCGACTCATACGATCCTGAAACGATGGCGGCGTAGGACGTGGCATCTATGGGGGCGTCCTTGATCGCCACATTCTTTACGAAGCCAAAGGCATACCCGTTGGTGAATCCAACGGATGCCTGCGGGGGTCCGCCGACGCAGACGGTCGAAACGTCGGTAGCCGGCGTATCTGAAAGGGTGAAGTAAGGCAGGCCATTCATGAGAATGGTGAAATTCCCCGCACCGTCGTAGTTGGCCGTATAAGTGTTCTCCTGTCCCGTGCCGTTGACAGGCGAACTCCATACGGAAAGGTAGGCGCGATCAGAAATGGGAGAGCTATTACCTTCCGTTGGTGTCCATATGTCTCCCGTAGACGGATGCACGCAGGCATCCTCTGGGAATCCAGAGGCCGCAAGCTCGACGTACTCGGGCGTAATCGTCGCGCCGTCAGCAACCGACGTGATGAGATTTGCTAGGTCGTATCGCTCGATGAACCCAGCCGAAGGTGTCGCCACCTTGCTGTTGTTCGCCGAAATGTAGAGCTTGGTCCCAGATACACAAAGACCCTGGATCTGGATTCCAATCGGCCAGCGCTTGAACCGGTTCGAGGCGGTAAGAGTCACCGCACCGATCACCGATGCAGGAAAAACATAAAGATACGGCGTGCCGCTCGTTTTGTACTCTGCGGCTACAAAATACTCCGTTCCGCTCACCGTTATGAAGTCGATGGCGCCGATCTTATTGAATGACGTCGTGTCCATGACCGTGGTGACGACCGCCGTTCCGGCAGTAAACGACGCCTCCATGTCAACGATGCCGCAATTCGACGTTGGCGAGTCGGTAAACCACACGTCGCCTGTTGAAGGGCGCCGTGCGAAATTAGCCACATGATTGTACGGAGACGGGAAGTCGTAGAAGCGAAGGAGGCTTCCATCGCTTGGGTTAACCTCCCAAGTCCTGCTCTTTGTGTCATTCAGGTGTGCAGAAAGCCACAGGTGGTTTGCATCCTTAAACAAGATGGCTTGGGGAACCCAAGTATTTCCGCCCGACTGGTATTCGGGCGTCTGGTGGCGAAAACGCCAGTTTGTCCGCCCCATGTGGACAGTTCGCGTGGACGAAGCTCCAACCGTTCGGAATGCAACTACTGTGTTTCCGGCATTGGCTGGGTCGGCCACGTTACCAAAGAGAGCCTTGGGAGATGGGGACGTGGCATCTGAACCCATATAGGCGATGATATCCAACGCATCCTTTGTGGATAGTGGACACGTAAACTTTGCATCCACGCGAGCGTGGCAATAGCCCGTATAGGTCATCTGAAAGCCAAAGGCATGTGCCTTCGGGCTCATCCATGATGGGATGGTTGTTGCCTTATAGCGGGCCTCATATCCATCGCATTCCATGCCACTAGGCGTTTGATGCGGACCATTTCCCTGCCGTGTGAAGGAAAGAAAACTGTTCTTGTCCGTTTCGTCGTACGTGAACGGCATAATGGCAAGATTGCCCGCAGGAACAACGTTTCGCCGCTTGGCGATGACTCCGGCGAGCATCATGCCATGTCACCCATGGCGCGCCAGGTGTCGGTTCCGGTCTTGACTAGGGCGATGATGGAATCCTGGGCGCGCGTTTTCACCGTGGCCGGTTTGAGCGTGACGCCTGCGCCAGCCGCAACCGTGACCTGTCCAGCCCCACCCTGAGCAATGTAGACGATGCTGTTTACAGGAAATGCCACCGAGGAATTGGGCGGAACGGTCGTCGTGATCGCCGACGCGTTGGTATTCTCAATCAATTTCCCCTTGTCGCCGATGACTAGGGTGTAAGTCGTTCCAGACTGTGCGTTCAGTCCAGCGGTTTCGCCTAGGTTGTTCTTGGCGTCCAGAGCCGCTTGTAGGTCTGATTGTGCGGATAGGGTTCCGGTAATGCCGCCCCATACGGCACCACCACCTCCACTAAGGTCCGCAATATCTTGTGCGGTACATTTAACGCTGGTGCCGCCAACCGTCTCCATTTCCAGCATTTCAGTGCCGGCGAGCGGTGTTGCCGCGGATGAATAGTCCGATATGCGCTTCAGGGCCATTAGTGGGTTACCCGCAGGTTGCCATCAGCATCGACCCTGATGTCACCAGATGCGTCGATACGGTTGAATATTTGTGGAATGGGAGGGTCTATGGGGTGTTCGACAATGCTTGTGATACGACCTTTCCCGTCTACGGTGACAGTCACGGTATGCGTGGCATCGCCATACGTACCAGAGTCGACGCCTGTCGAGGTAAGAGCCGCGGATATGGACACCCCAGGATCGTAGGAAAAGTCCACATCAACCGAGTCAACAAGGATGCTACCAACGGCATCCTGCGCCCTACGCGCAGTGAAATAGAGGTTGTAGCTGCCTTCGTCCAGATCGTCTGAGGTGCCAAGATCGCTCCCAGACGAAGTAGTGGATGCGCCACCTGAAAGCTGCGCTGTCGTGACGAGAGAGCCATCGGCGTTGAATAGGTTCTTTCCTACGGTAGCGCCATTGGTCGCCTCGGCGTCAATCGTCGCCGACTTCCCAGGGTTGCCGAACAGTGGAACCTTGACGTTCTTCATTGACCAAGCGCCTTGCGCTCGCCGATCAAGGCTTCTTGGAGGGCGTCACGCTGGGCTTGGCACTGTCCAACGGCACGAAGAATTCGTCCGATACTTTCCTCACGTAGTCTGTCTTCTCCATCAGCGCGCTGTCCACTGGGGGAAGATGACAGAGCGGAGGCAGTGGCCTGGCAGGTTGCCCACTGGTCGCGCAGCCGGCGGTTGCCAGCACGCAGATCAGCCAGGGCCTTGTCAGCGTCTTGGTTTGCATCTGACTTACCTCGTTCGTAGTTTTCAGCAGCAACCGTAAGCGCCTTGGCTTGGCCCTGCTCCGCAAGCCTCTGAGCTTTCTCGGCATCGGCGCGCTTCGTTTCAAGGTCAGCACGGGCGATATCCCATGAACTGGTGGCCTTGGCTAGATCGCGCTGACCGGAGAGATCGGCCACGTAGTAGCCCGCGCCAAATAGCGCCGCGGCCGCTGCGAGGCAAGCGATGAACTTGATGTTCATGAGCCATCTCCAGAAGATCGGATGGATCGGCTGTTGCCGAACAGGTCACCCACCACAGCGCCGGCATTGCCTATCAGGGCGCCCACCATGAGGTTTAGCATGTCCTTGTTCTCGGGTGGCACGGAAACACTAAGCAGGGCCGCACCAAGTAAGCCCATCAGGAGCCACACCAGGATGGCAATGCCAGCCTTAAGGATGCGGGTGTCCCTCATGGGATTCATACTCAAGACCGGAACTTCACGGGTAGCTGGTGAAGCTCACGAATGGCCCAACTGAACATGTAGTCGTCGGTCACATCGACCACTTCGACCATCTGGCCCTCCACCTTATCGACCTTGTAGGAGGTGGACTCCTGAAGCATGAGACAGATCATGCCTAGACGGTGCTTTAGGGGGTCGCGCTCCATCAGTACATCTATGGCGCCAGTCACATTCGCACGGGCGTTCTGTAAAAGCTCTATGGCCTTATCCGGTACATCCTTGACATCCGCCGCACACTGGATGTTTTTCGCCGCTTCGCGGAGAGAACGATAGGCGGGATGCTGGAGAAGAACTCGCTTCGTTGCCACGGTCATGCCCTGCCCTCGAACAGTGCACGTTCGTTCGCGCGCCGTATGACCAATCCGGGTAGGGTTCGGCCAGCGGCAAGGGTCCACTTCTGGAACTCGGCCGCGGCGCCCTCGTAGTCGCCAGCGTTGATCTTCCGGAGTAGTGTCGAGCTAGAGAAGTTCTTGCCGCCCAAGTTGAACACGAAGTCCACAAGGGCATCGAACTGATTCTGGGTAAGCGGCACGGTCACCTTCTGGTTGACCACCGCCGCCGCGTTCATGAGGTCGCGGTCGAGTCGTGCCTCGGCTTGGTCGAGGGTAATCACGTCACCCTCTTTCACCCCCGAGGTGGACCCATAGCCAATTGTCCAAGGGGCGCCACCTGTCCCCGGGTCAGGGTAGGCTGTAAGTCGAAGCCCCTCGCTGGCTTTTGCCAGGGTAAAGGCCGCATTTGAGGGCTTCATATTCATTTGCCCGTTTTAGGCCATGGCAGGCAACGTTCAAGGCGTGGTGGTATGCTCCGGCGCATGGCCGAGCCAATCCAAGACAGCAAGCCCAAGGCATCCTTCACGATCAGCCCGGCCGTGGACGAGCTGTATGCGAAGGAATATCGGTGGTACGAGAACGTATTCTTCACGGCGTGGGGCTTGGTAGCCCTACTGGGCCTGCCCATTTGCCTGATCTTGCTGGTAGCGAGCCTCTTTTAGAGACTTTTGAAGCTCAGATGCAGCCTCGGAAGCATTCTCGTCGCCTTTTTCATTCGCCTGTTGTGCAAGAGCCGAAATTGATCCGGCCCACTGGGACCGCGGAATGCTTGAACTCTTTGCCAGCCATTTAACAAAAACCGGGCTTGTCATGGCACGAGCAAGGACATTGGTTGATGCAGCGGACCCAGCGATTGCGGCCGCAGCCCCCCAGTTCTGAGACAGGACGGATGACACCAAGCCGAACAGAGCCGCTTGGTGCGCAACGCCGCTAGCTGATCCCGATGGGTTGGCGCCTACTTTGACAGCTCCCCTAAGAGTTCCAGCCACCTTAGCGATGGAATCCAGATCCTCGCGGAAGTTTGGGCCATAGCGGTCAAAAAGCACGTTCTTGGCCTGCGGGCTGAGGCGGTTGTAGTTAGTCAAGAAGCTACTGATGCTGAACTCGCCCTGCTCGGTCGCCGTGCCTGGCGTAGCAGCGCCAAGACGGCGAAGAACCGAAGCAGACAAGACCTTCTGCTGATCTGGCTGCAAGGACTGCATGACGTTGCGAATGGTGAAAGCGCCATCCTTGGTCCCGCTCGTCGCAGCGTTGAACACGGCCTCTGGACCGCCTGCCTTATCCACAACACGGTCAAGTGCCTCTATGCGGCTCTGTCCGGCCCTGAAGTAGTTGTTGGCCCTGCTCCATGCCTGTGAGGCTTCGGGGCCGGCCTGGTTGGCGGCTGCCTCCATATCGGCACTCAGACCCGCGTAGAGCTTACGCCATGCGTCCGACTTCACCTCACTCGCAAGGGAGGGGTTAGCCAATTCCTGTCCAACTAACGTCCTGAGCTTCTTCACAGCCTCATAGGGCAGTCGCCCATCGGTAGCTGCATCGAGAAGCTGGGGGATATCTGCGTTCGGATCGACGCCGGGTTTCGCCTTCAGCCCCAGCGATTCTCTAATGGCGTTCTGTCGCTCGATAGCCGCATTCTGATCGGCTGCCTGGAACTGACGGCGCTGAACCTCCGACAAGACGTCTGGACGGTTAAGGGGAGCCATGGGGCCTACCGTGTCCGCGTCCAGAGCATTCTTTATGTCGGCTACCTTCCCGTTGGTGAAGAAGCGGGAAAGCTGCGGAGCGCCGGCTATGGGCTCAACAAGTTCCTGGGCTGCTGCCTGCGTGTTCGTCACGGGAACACGCGTTCCTGCCGGTAGGTACTTATCCAACTGGTCATATAGCTTTGAGGCATTGGCCTTGAACCGATCAACGAATCCGCCCTGTCCTGTTATGCCACGCTCGATAGCAAGGCCAGCCTGCGCAGGCTCGGAGGCGGGGGAAAGGCGCGAGGCGAGATTGCCAACACCTCGCTGGATTTCTTCGGCCTGCTGGGCTGCCTTATCGGCCATGACGCCCGCTGCACCCGGGGCCTTCGCAAGCGCCGCTTCTGTTGCTAAGCGGGAGTTTGATCCTGTCGCTTGCCCCACCGTTGGTGTGGTCCCAGCCACATCGAAATCATTGATGGCCTGCTCTACAGCGCGGCGTCCCTGCTCCCCCCCACGGAAGATGCCTCGCGTTGCGGCGATGGCGCCAGCAGGAAGTGAAGGGACAGCAGCGCCAGCAATGCCCGCAGCAATTTCTCCCGCCGGCCCGAGCCCACCCTCTTTAGCCGCTTCGGAAGCGGCACCGCTAGTGATAGCCGCCGCGGCCTGAGTGCCAAGGTTACTAGCAAGGTCGCGCCCGACACCTTTGGCAATCGCGCTCTCTGCGCCCTGGAGGATACGACCAACCCCACCAGATCCCACCGAACCATAGAGGTTCTGACCTATCCGATCAGCAAATCGCTCGCCAGTTGTCTCAGGCACAGGAAGGCCAGCCTTTGCCCAGCCAGCGTCGATGTAATCGTTAAGGCTGGTTGCCCTACCTGGATCGATGCCTATAGCTTGGAAACCGCGATTCAGCAATTCGCTGCCCGGGACTACAGCTAGGTCGGCAACCGAGGCTAATCCCTTCAGGCCAGACCTTGCAGCTAAAGCCGTGCCGCGACCTATTTCGTCACCGACTTGCGAAATGCGCTCGCCAATCGATTTCTCCCGGTCAGGAGCCATAGCGACCGGCATCAAATCAGCATCACTGTACCCTGGCGGGGGCGACGCGGAAGGGATGTCACTCGTCTTTCCGTACTTTTCCCAGGGCCTGGGAGGGGATGAAGGCGCCGGCGCAGCTTGGTATTTTTCCCACGGACCCGGCATCACAGCTTCTCCCAATTCTTGGGATCAGAAGGTTCGCCACCGAGGAAGCGGTAGCCGTCCTCAACATGACCCGGCTGGAGTCTACTTCCGGAGGAAGGCGCGGCGGCCGCTGCGGATGGGTCACCTTGCGGACCGTTAACCAGCGTGTCGCGCTGTAGCTTGATCTTGTCCCGCAGAAGTTGGATCTTTGCGGCATTAGTGGCATCCCTATTCATCACCGAAGGCGCATACCTGTCCCGAGCAGCCGCCAACTCGTAATCAGGGACGCCCGCACCGGACTCATACCGAAGTGTTCCGTTGATGGCGTCATTGAGGAATGCCTTGGACGGTCCAAGGACGGCCGACGTCGGATCGTAAACAAGGTTTCCTTGCTCATCCATCTTAAACGCGGCAGCAATATACTTATCAAGGCTCTCCTGAGCCGCATCCAGCAGGCCCAGCTTGGCTCGTGCCTCAGCGGATAGCGGGGCAGCCGGGCGAGTGGCATTCGGGTCCGCCTTTGGCTTATCAGCTGGACCGCCTGGAATAGGCTTGAGATTGCCATCCGCGTCGAAGCGGTAGCCTGACGGTGGCTTTCCGTAGTTGGTGGGTGACGGAGCGCCTGTGGAGGCCCCAGACGATGGCATGCCAATCTCTGAACGGGTCTTTGCGGCCGTTGCGAAGCTGCTGGCCGCCCTAGCCTTGGCTGCATCGGCCTCGGCGCCCTTCTGCATGATTTCGGCCAAGCCAACCTGTGTAGGCGTGAAGGTGTTCTGATCCGGCGTGGCGTAGGCGTTGTATGACACGCCATCCTTCACCGTCGATACTTCCACCGGCTTACCATTGAACACGGCGAGTAGAGGATTAATGTCAGCAACCTGGGCGCCATTCCGCGCACGGTCGTAAGCATCCTGTTGGATCGTCGTGCCTAGTGCTTCTCGCTGGTATCCACTGAGACGCTGTGGGTCTACCCCGGCGTGGAACATGGCCGCCAAAAGGTCGCTTGCTTGGGATGGGTTGGCATTCGCCGCACTGATGGCTTCCGGGGTGATACCCGCATAGCCCGCTTCTTCGTCCCTTCGGCGCCTTGCCTCGGACAGCAAGCCCTCAAGGCGAGCCACGCCAGTGGCACCCTGCTCATATAGGGCTCGCTGCCTAGCACCGTTTCCGGCGAGCGCTGCACCCAATTCACTCCATCCGCTTGCCATCGTCGATCACCCGAAAGGTAGGTTGCGGCCATAGCCTTGGTCGAACGTGACGCTACCCTGGCTAGGCGAATAGGTGGACCCGTAGCCATTGGCAAGACGGGCGCCAGCGTAGGCCTGCCCTGCCTGGATACCCGCGGACAGCCATGGGTTGGCCCGGATGTTCCGTAGCTTCATCTGCGCCAGGAAATCATCCCCTGCCGCATCCCGGCTGATACCGCCAAGCTCGGAGGTAAACCTCAGCCTGTCGGCCTGTTCGTTCTGACGCTGTAAACCCGGGGCATCGATCCGGCTCGTCAGGTCGGCCACTCGCTTGCCGTAGTCAGTGATCCCGAGTGCTGCATCGGCACCGGATGCCTTGTAGGCGTCCGACACATTTCCGGCCTGGGTGATTCCACCGGCTGCGTTGCCCTTGGCGTCCTGAATCTGCTGCATGAAGTTGCCAAGAAGCGACTGCTGCGCTCCTTGGTCATTCGACGCAGCAGTCTTCGTGATGAGGTCGGACACAGCTTGGTCAGCATCCTGCTGGTGAGCGGATTGCGTGCGGATCTGTTGGGCAAGTTGCTTGTCCTGCCGCCTTGCGACCTTCTGGTCTTGCGTGATCTTGGCCGCCGTCGTGACGACCAATGTACCTACGGCCCACCACGACACTTAGGCAACCTCCGGCAGCACAGGGCTACCATCTTCAGGGATGATGACTTCCGCCTCGATCTCGCCAAGGTCGGTCTTGTCGGTCGCGTGGACGGTTACCCAAATCACATCGGTAATGGCGTACCCGACACGTTTCGTCCCGGGCTCTGACACGATGATCTGGGGTGCCTCTAAGGTCTTCATGCCTTCCTCGGTCCAGACCCGTATGGTTCCCTGCATCAAGAAATTGAGGTGCCTCTGCCGGTGCATCTTCCCGGTAAGCGCTGTACCTGCCTTGATCAGCAACGCACGGCCGTAGACGCCATCGGCGAAATAATGGCCCGTGAAATGCTCAGCCTGAGGCGCTTCGGCGAGAACACGCTCGAATTGTTGGATCTGCTCAAGTGTTGGCTTGTTCGGCAGATCGATGGTGGTCAACTCGTTCACTGGCGCCCCCCGTATCCGAAACCGGGCTGATAGAGCGTGTTGTACGCGTACTTCTGCCCCGCCCTTAGCGCGGCGGCGTCCTGGCTCTGTTTGTAGATGCCGGCGAAGTCTCCGAAGGCATCGCCAAAGGCGTTTGCCGTAGCCGTGGCCCTCCCCGACTCAAGATTGCTACGGAGCGCCTGGGCTGCGTTGTTTGCCGCTGTCGTCGCATCCAAGCCGTTCTGCGCCATGGCGATGAGGTTGGCCCGGGACGTCTCATCTTGGGCCCGAAGATCAGCACCCGCGGCAGCACCGCGTCGCGTGGCCTCAATCACGCCCTTGAGGTAGTCCTCTCCTACCTTTCGGTTCTGATCGGCCTGAACACTGCCGCCCACCAACCCAGATCGAGCTAGAGAGAATCGGAGGTTGCGATCAGTCTCGGCCTTCTGCCTATCCAAGTCAGTTCGATAGAACGCCGTCGTATCTTTAGCGAGCTGATCGTACTGAGCCGTACGGCTAGGGTCATTGAAAACGGCATTGACCTTACCCGTCGAAGCCTGGATGTTGCGCTGCCGCTGTTCCTCGGCGCGCTGGGCCTGCTTTGCTGCGTCGTTACCGCCGCCGCCCATCGTCAGCCCTCCGCCACGCGCGCAAACATGGCAATGTCCTCGCCGTTCCGGCCGTACTTTCGCCAGATACCCTCTAGCTGCATCCCGAGCGACCGCTCAAACCACTTTGCTGCGGCGGATCGAGCGCAAAGGCAGGTGGCCTGCACCCGGCGAACGTCGTCCTGCTCAAGAAGACCGTTGACAAGCCAGCTGGCGGCCTTCGTCAGCGAACGCCATGTCTTAGTCCACCCATCAGGGCTTCCGACCATCCATGTCTGCCAGACGCCAGGCCCAATCTGTTCCGCACCACCTGAAGCGGCTGGGTAGTTATCTGGGCCAAGCACGGTGAATTTCAGCCCTGGGGTGTTGAAGAACCCGACCGCCGCGGTTTCCGGGCTGAACTCGGATGCTCCACTCAGCGCCATGTACTGCGCGCGCTCGTCCTCCCGCATCCGCTCGCACAAATACAAAAGGTGCAGAAGGGTGCATGGAATGACGTTTGAGCCGGGGCGCGATGGCGAAATCATGCGCCTAGCCTCATGTCGTTGACCGTTACGTTCAAGGCGTTGAACTGCCATTTCTCGCCGCCTTCGTAGGTGAGCTTGAAGCTCATGCTTGGTGCCATGATCGGCAGGGGAATCATCATTCCCGGGACAGAATCAGCAGGCACGGTAAACGGTGCCGTGAAGATGCCCTTGGCCGACTGGTCATACCCGACTTGGACCGACGTCTCCCCGCTTCCAACGATGTCGAAGCCGACAAGCTGTTTGGTCACCCCAGGGGCGCCGAAGTCAAGCCACGGCCACTGAATGACACCAGTAAATGGCTGCTCCCTAGGATCACCGGCATAGTCGGTCACCTCGTTGTCGTCCATCTTCAGAACGTCATCCCCTGACCGGATGTAGAGGTCGTCGGCCAGCTGTGTAAAATCGTCAATGGGGAATGGAAAAACGTACCGGGACCAAGCCCCGACGCTCCCAATCTGGCTCATCGTGTAGACAAAGACCGTGCTGTCCATGGTTACCCCAACTCGAAGTAGCTACGGCCGTCGCCGTCGTTATACAGCCAAGAGATTTCCTCCTCCGTAAGGGCCGCTTGGCAGAAGAACAGTTCGTCCAGTCCGCAGTTTGTGTTCGCCGAGCCGAATTGCTGCCCGATCTGGAAGTAGGAAACGAGCCCCGCCCTGGGCGTTGGCATGGGCGGAACCGATGCGGCTGCAAGCGACCCATTCACAAACACGTCTATGGTCTGCCCGATAAACCGAGCCACCACGAAGTAGAACCCGGCTGTCGGAGGGAATCCTCCGATGGCTATTACCTGCTCAGACGTGGCCTTGTTCCCTGCGCTATCCGTCACCCTTACGGTCACCGGGAATCGCCTGATCGTGAAAGCGGGCGTTTCCACGAAATACTGGTCGTCCGTTGTATTGGGATATGACCCAGGGTGCACCGCGCCTGCGGCGGTGACAGCCATATTGAAGGCGGTGTTCTTGGCGCTGAAGTCGAAGGAGAGGCCAAAAAGGTTGAGTGACGCAGCCGTTCCGTCGTAGTAAATCCAGCCCCCAATGGACAGAGCATTGCTCGTCGTCAATGGAAACGGTGATGCCAGGAGGCCCGCCGCACGGCTGTTCTTTAGCAACATCTGCCCATGCTTACCAGCGGCATAGCCCGCTGACGAAACGCCGATATTGAGATTGTTCCCGCCCGCTACGTCATTCAGATTTCCGTCCAGCGGATACCAGCTAACGACCTTTCCCTTGATCGAGGCGCGAAGGATGTTTTCGTCGGTCATGACGTCGGCGTTCCGGTAATGAGGCCCGTGGCCGGGTTGATCGCCAGCCCGTTAGGGAGTGTTCCCTCGGTGATCTCCCAGAGCACATACGGCGCCGTACCGCCAAGGGCCGTCAGGCCAGAGGAATACGGGGTGCCGATCTGCCCCTTCGCCAAGGTGCCGGTAAGGCGCAGCAAGAGGTTGTCTGGGTTGTAGTTCGAGAAGGCGAGCCAGTACTGCCCCAGGCTAGGAACATACGTCGCCAGAGGGATAACCATGCCTGCATTGATAGCCTCCTGAACAAGCTGGTCAATGGGAATACCTACATCGCCAGCCTTGAGGTTCATCGAGCCCGCGGCGATGCCCATCGACCTGACGCCTTGCGATGAAAGGAAGAACAAGTCGTTGGATACCGGAGAAAGCGCAAGATGCTGTGTCGATCCCACCGGGAGCGCATCAAGTAGCGCAATCGAGGCCGGATCTTCATCCACCTGCCACATCTGGAAGCCTTCGGCATTGAAGGCGACGAGATTCGACCGATACAGGCCCATCGCCTGGACGGGGTTAGCCCCGTAGTTCTGCAAGCCATAGGGCAGATAGCCGGCGTCATCCGTCGTTGACCAATCCAGAGGATTGACCGTGGCGCTGTAGCGAATGATGTCGTCATCGCCCGCATAGACCTTGCTTGCGGCGATAGCTACAATCTTGGTCTGTGGACAATTCGGATCGGTGATCCGCGGCGTAGTGGCTTCCCAATCGATAGTGCCGTCATGGACCGTTCCGCCCGTGGCGGTAGGCCACACCGGCTCAGTAGCCCCGCTCTTGTTGACAGGACGTGCCGTCCAGACGATCTGCGAGGCGGATACGGCCTCCCAGATAACCTCGTTGTCGATGACCTGCTGTCCAAGGACAGGCGGCCATGCCGGTTCAGTGGCGCCGCTCTTTCCCGGGGCAGCCTGAACCGCCTTGTACACGAGACCGGCCGAAGGTACGAAGTAGTTGTAATCCCATGAGACGGCATCGACCCACATGGAATAGCCGCTGTTCTTCGCACACGAAATACCTACCGCAACGAAGGCAGCATTGGCGGGAGCCACGTCCGTCACACTGGACTTCTGCCAGGAACCACCGCTGCCCTTGTTGATCTCGTTGCCAGACTTATAGGAAACGAGGTTATTCGCCGCGTCGTACCAAAGGAGAAGGACGGCACCACCAGCCTTACCGGACGATGAAGCGCCTTGCTGCACCATGCAACTAGCGGTGATGCTCTGTCCTGGCGTTACGGGCCGCTTGTCAGTACTGGCAGCACTGGCTTGACCAGACCCATCGTATTGAAGCGCATGGGAGCCTTCATAGTGGGCACCAGTCGTAACGGAATACCCGCTCGGAAGCGACCACCCGGTCGCGCCATTCTCGAACGATGGGTTCGTCGGCTGGCCGCTGGCAACGTTCGGCTGCGTGACTGGACGAACCAGTGCGCCGGGAACGTAGGTTTTTCCGGCTACCCACTTATCCGCCATGGCTAGACACCATCCCCATAGCGGTCCTTCACCGACTGGTCAGGGCTATTCGCGCCCGAGCCAGAGCCGCCAGATAGTTCGTCCGATGGCACGGTGGTGCTATCGGTCCCCTCGAAGACCTGAGCGCCCTCCTGCGTCGGCCAAGATGGCTCCGTAGAGCCAGTGGTCGGTGTTCCGGTTACCTCGGTAACCACATACTCCCAGCCGTTAGCTGTCGTGGGCTGAACGACATCGCCAAGCTGCTTAGGCGTGTTCGCCGTCCATACGGGTGCCTTACTCGCGCTGTTTGAGCGGTAGTAGAAACCGTTCTCGGTGGATGGCCTGACAAGCTGCCCAAGTCCATAGATGGTGTTCGGCTGCCAGATCGGTGGCGCCTGTAGCCAGTAATGCCAGACACTGGCGTCGTCGAACTCAGCCACTACGTATAGGTAACCCAAGAACGGCTTGGCAAAGTGGATTTTCTTGATGCCGCCAGTGAATGACACATCTGGGTGCTTCAAGATGTTGACCACGTACTTGGGATTACTCGGCACGATCCTAGTTGTGGCGAACACATGGAGCTTGCCCTGAAAGGCACAAAGGCCCTTCGTACCTGCGGGGAGCGTGAAGTCCAAGCTTGTGCCTGGCCGGCTCGTCGGTGACCGCGATGCATCGACATAGCCATTGGTCAGTTCGTAGAGCGATTCGGGAGACGCCCCGCCCTTGTCGCGGAGTCGCGTCATGCCCGCCTTGACTGCCGAAAGCGTTACCTGCCGCTGGCTCACGGCTGATAACCTCCGATCAGCTTCGGCGGGACCGCATTCGGAATCTCGACAGCTCCCGGGATATAGCGACGCGTCCCATGCGCCTCGGCCGTCAGATCGCCCAAGTAGGTCGTTAGAGCCGTCGCATAATTGGCTGCGTCTGGCTGCCCGTAGTGCACCTTGGCATAGGCCAGCGCGTGAAGCTTGACGGCCTCCGGATCTATGGTCGTCTTATCGGTGTTGGCGGCAAAGGGATCGAGCCCAAAGTCGCCCTTTACACGTAGCCGCCACGTGTCGTCAGAGGGAGCCGGCCATATCTCGATGCATTGCCGAATTTCGTAGTGATCCGGAATGCTCTGGATGCGGCTTGAGTACGACTCTGGCGCAATGCCTTGGATAAGCGGACGCCAGACGTCATCGCCCTGTGACACCCCAACCCACACGACCTTTCGCGGGTCCAGCTTGCGCGTGCACGTATCGTTGTTGGCGTCGAAATCGTAGAACCGCACGCCCGCAGCAAGGTTCCAGGTGAACCAGCGCCGAGTGCGAAGTGCCGAATACCGGTGGTAAAGCTGGTTCTGCGCGCTGATCGCAAAGGAGTTAAGAAGTTCCGTCATGCCCGGAGGTGGGCTTGCCAGCATGGCGGCAAACCCAAGTCGGATCATCAAGAAGTTGCGGATGTCCTGTAGCGTCTCGGACGGGTAGTCGTCGTCACAGTCGCAGTTCAGTTCGATTGTGTCGGCCATGACGACTCCTGATGAGGGAACGCCCCGGCGTTGCACCGGGGCGCCTTTTGCCCAGCCGCTTACTTGCTCGCGGCGGTCTTTTTGGCGGCGGTCTTCTTCGTCGCCTTCTTGTGGTCCATCACGGCGGACTGCTGAAGCTTGCCCTTGCTGGCGTCTTCTTCCACATCCAAGCCGCTGGACTTGGCTAAAGCGGACGGGCGCGGGAATACCGAGAGCACAGCATCGATGTTCTGAGCGTACTTCCGGCGAAGGGCATCATGGGCTTCATTGGCCGTGAAAGCCGGAACTTCCACGTCGTCCTCGTCCACGACTGCCACCAGATCCTCGCCATAGATGGCCTGAAGGATGGGAAGCTCGTACTCGTAGATGGTCGTCGGAAGCTTGATGTCCGCGCCGCGGTCGATGATCACCGTCAGCTGCGTCAGGGCGACCACTTCTTCCTGATCGGCCGAGGCCTGGCTGGTGGTTTCGGTAGCCATTACTGCACTCCCTCCAACATGATGGTCACGGTGCCCGTGCCAAGGGTAGTCACGTTCACGCGAATCCAGTTCGGAAGAACGATCTCCTGCTCCAATGGAGAGGTAGCCGTCAGAGACACGATGTCAGTCCAACCGGAATCGCCGCTAGCCGGGGCAGTCGCCGAGTTCGAGGGATTACCCTGAATCTTCACCACACCGGAGCCGCCAACGGCGGCATTGTTGATGAGCAGGGCATTGCGGCCCTGGCCGCCGAGGAACGGCGTCTTATTGCAACGGATTCCCGCACCAATGCCAGTCGCGGTGATGTCGAGGGCCGTTGCGAGAGGAAGCGTCATAGTTCCCATATCAGTCTCCTGGCGCCCTACCTGAGCAGGGCGCCATGTCGGTTAGGCGATGGACAGCACCGCGTTGGCGTTGCGCTTGTTGATGGTCAGGCCGTAGTCAGCCGTCACGCCGAAGTAATGCGTGTACCGGTCGTACATACGGGCCGGGGTGCGGTCGATCATCCAGCGTCCCTTGAACGGACGCAGCTTCAGCGTCTTGGAGTTCAGGAAGTAGCAGCGCTTCGTCCAAGGGTAGGTGATCGCGCCCAGGATCGCGTCCAGCTTCTCAAACGTCGGGTCCCAGACCACCAAGCGGCCCTTGAAGTACACGTTGTCGGTGGAAGCATCCGCGTCCACACCGGATCGGCCAGTGACGACGATCTGGCGGTTCGTCTGCTGGTTGGCATCCTTACGGTAGGCGTCGTAGAACGCCGCGCCGCAGACGATGAAGTCGGGAATCATGCCGCCGTAGGTCGTGCAGGCACGCCACATCTTTTCCATCTCCGCCGTGAGGTTTCCCTCGGTGCTGGTGGAAATGTTCAGATCGGCGTTGTTGCGCCAGTACAGAGAGGTTGACGCGTCGATGCCGCCAATGGTGCCCACGGCCGGCGTGGTGCTGACGAGCAGATCGAGGCCGGGAACCGCCTTGGACGACTGCGAGCCGTCGCGGTGGACTTCCAAGTCCCAATTCTCCTGAAAACCATCCTTGAGTGCGGCACGGTTGGTCTTGATGAGGTTGACAATCTGAATCTTTTCGGCGTCGGTCGGTACCGCCTCGCGGTCATCCGTGAGGATGATGCCGTTATTGGCAAGTTCCGTTTCGTTGAGCCCGAAGCCATCATGGGCCTCGTAGTGCTGGAACGGCGCCTGGCGCACCACATCCTTTCGGTTGTAGGTGACTTGATCGTCGCCGCTGTAGTTCTGGTAGTTCGAGTCGTTGCTGATCCGAACCTTTTCGTTGAACACGCCGTTGCCGAAGACAACTTCTTGCTTGTTGGCAAGAAGCCACTTCATGAACGGCTTGTCGGTATTGACCTGATCGATGGGGTCGTTTGCCGCATACGACTGCATCTGGTAGTTCGCGCCTGCGGCAAGCTGCGCTGCGTTGACGGGCATGTGAGTAAATCCTCGAAGAAGGAAAGGAGGCCCTTTGGCCTGTTCTCTCCGCGTTCGAGGGCGCGACTCTCATTCAGCGCTACCGGGCGCGACTCCGGCTTTCAGCTTCGCGGTGCGGCTGTGCCGCTACGTGCGACCATGCCGCACCGCGAGTTACTGTCAAGGCCTAGCAGTCAGTGGAGCCCTTATCCAGGCCAGTTCGGCGCCTCTTGGCGTTGGCGGGATTGAAGTTGTCGTCTTTCTTGTCTTTCATGCCCATATTCATTCTGCTTCCCTCTCTGGTTGGTTAACGGGATACGGATGCAAGGCCCGCGTCAAAAGCCTCTATGTCGGACAAATCCTTGATCGACTTCTGCATCGTCTGCCCTGCTCCGGTGGCCCGGAGAGGCATGGCGCTGATGGGTGCACGGGCAGCGGGAGTCGGAGCCGCGGCTGCCACGACAGGCGGTAGCACGATGCGGTTGTACACATCCGTGATCTTCGCCACCCACTGCGACGGCGGCGTGGTCTGACGTATGGTATCCAGCACAGGAGCCACGATTTCCAGCTTTCGCATGAAGTCTGGGTCTTCAGCCTTCAGCTTCTCGCTTAGACCCTTTACCGCTTCCATACCGTCGTCGTACTCCTTCTGCTGCTTCTGCTCGGCCGCACTGCGGGTGTCACGTTCGGCAACCCTAGTCGTCGTCGTGCGAGCCTGGGCAAGTTCCAGCGCGCGGGCTCGGGTCATCTCACCGAACTGCACTTCCTGGGCCAAGTCCGGGTGATCGGCCAGAGGATCGACCAAGCCAGGGACTTCACGTCCAAGGTTCTTGCCAAGCAGCTGAAGCTCACCAAGCAGGAAATCGAACGCCTGGTTCATCGCCGTTGGCTCGCCAGAGTTGATCGCGGCGAGATAGCTCAACGCGTTACCGAACTGTTCCGGGGTGGATTTGGTGCCAAGAACCATTTCCTCCCACTGCTGGGCACGCGCAGCCTCCTGACGAAGCGGCTCCAACTCCTGCGCCTGGGTCTTGATGGTGCCAGCCATTTCGCGGAATCGCGCTTCAGCCTTTCCCTTCAGACCAAGTTCGGTAACAGCCGCATCCGTCTCCGGGTCGGCCGCCGGAGTCTTGGCATCCCCCTCTTTCTTGGCATGATCGACGGTCAAAGGCGCACCGCCAGCAGCCGAAGGGGCTGCGGCCTTCGGATCGGCCGTCTTCTCCGCAGCTGCTGCCGCGGCAACGTCGGCAGCCGTCTTGGCCTCGACTGGCTTCGGTGCTTCCACGGATTCGGTGATGCCCTTGTCGAACGCAGCAATGGCCTCCGCGTCAATATCGACAGCCGTCTCTACCTTCGGCGTCTCGGTAGTCGTTACCTCTACGGGTGCAGTCTCGGCTACTGGCGTTTCGGTCACGACAGTTTCGGTGGTTTCGGTCTGATCAGGCAGCATTCGGGATGTCCTCAGTCGGTGCGTTGTCGGTAGGTGGCTGGCTCATCGGTGCAGGAGGCCCAGCCATGGGAGGCGTAGCGGGTGGCTGTTGCGGCGGAGGCATAGCGTCAGCATCCGGGGCAGGCGGCAGGAAGCGCGCCGCGTCGATCCGGTCGCCCGTGCGGGCCAGCGTCTCGGAAACCAGTTCCTCGATGCAGTCGGCAATGTCGGTAGGCGAGGAACCGCGAAGCTGGCCGACTTGCACAATGGCGTTCTGAAGCAGGGGCATAGCGGTCGCCCACGCCTGACGCTGGCGGGTTGTGTCGGGCTTGCCGCTGGACCCAGCCTTGATATCGACCGTCACAAGGGATGCAAGGTCGTCGATGGTCATACCCTCGGGCCAGAAGGCCCACGGGCCAGCCAGGGCAATCGCGTCTTCTCGGCTGA
Source organism: Luteibacter sp. SG786 (assembly GCF_011759605.1). Classification (GTDB taxonomy): domain Bacteria; phylum Pseudomonadota; class Gammaproteobacteria; order Xanthomonadales; family Rhodanobacteraceae; genus Luteibacter. The sequence goes on along the minus strand of NZ_JAAOYX010000001.1, from coordinate 1,880,640 downwards.
GCTTCTGGATCGCCACCTCAGCCGTGTACTCGGCCAGTTCACCGAACTGCATATCCAAGCCATCGCGCATGTAGCCTGTGCGGGCGTTGGTTCCGGTCTGCTGGATCTCGGCTTCGGTCGCCGTCTTCGCCGTGCGGATGCTGGACGACAAAGCCTCCTGAATGCCCCAGATCATTTCCAGTTCGGCACGAATGACGCCAGTGTCGTACAGCGCCGGGTCGATCTGAGCGTAGGCAACGGGATACAGGAGGTCAGACATGGGCGTGCCTGGACGCTGCGGCTTCAGGCCAACCATCTCCTGCGTGCCGGCGCCCTCGATCTTAGCCACCTCATCCGGTGCCAGATTGGTCGCATCAAAGGCTGTCTTAGGGCGAATGCGGCGGCGATGTTCGGCGTAGCCAGAACGAACGCGGTCGTACTCATCCAACAGAGGCGCCGAACGGCAGATAAGCGATTCCGGGTGCCGCTCGCCGTCCACCTCGCCTATGACGTACTGGAAGAACGGGTAGAAGCGTGACGTGCCAGGGTCAGGTGTGTACGGAGGCCGGGCATAGCAAGGAACGCCCTCAACCAGCGTCAGAACAGTGTTGGAGTCCTTATCCCACACCTCCCAGACGCACACATCGTTTGCCTCTGACATCTTGGCCGTGGCTTCCCCACCCTTACGGTACGAGTCGGCTTCGGTAGCCGATACGTTCGGGTTGTTGCCACTAGACGCATCGCTGTTCGTCGGGTCGGACGGCTTGACCTGTCCGTAGCATGTCGCGCTCTTGATCTTCTCGGCGATGTACGGGAATGCCGCCTTAGCTGCTTCCTTACCCATGAACGTTCGATGGGCGATCCAAGGCGCATCGCGGTATGACGTCAGCACGCCGCAGGATGGCGCCACTTGGATATCCTCGGCCTGCACGAAGTCGATAGCCATGCCGCGAGCCACGACCACCTCAACCTTCGCCTGCAAGCCCTGAATCTGGCGCTCAATATCGGCCTTCAGTTCGTCAGGGTTCGGCGCCCCCTCGGCAAGCTCGGCTTGTGTGGCAGCAAGACGCTTGAGATTGTCCTGAAGGTCGTTTATCTGCGACCGAACAATAGGGTCTTCGCCGGTACGCTCTTGCCAGGATGCCTTGAGCCAACCGATACCCACAGTAAGCGCCGAACCTACCTGCGGTTTGGCCTGATCCTTCAGCCTCGCTTTCTTCCACAGTCGGGACACGACGATTTCAAGGGTCGATCCGAATTGCTTGGCATCATCCCTGCGCTGCTGATAGGGCTCGCTAAGCTCCTTCACCTTGGCCTGGATGATCCGCTCAAGGGTGGATCGCGATGCTTCCTCAGCATCTCTGTCAGGATCGATATCCGGAAGTTGCGGGAGCGAGCTAGGCAGGCCGCCACCTTCCGTAAGCGCCCTGGTCGCAGCCGGAGCGACGGCTTGGACGATGACGTTCTTCTTCTGTGCAGATGAATCGAACGCCTGCTGTCCTGCCTGCTGAACCTGAATCTGCGTGGCCGGATCGGCTTGTACAGCCTGCTTCGCCATCCGCATGAGTTCGTCTTCGGGCGGCGGCTGGGTGGACTCGGCCGGCATGACGTCGAGATCAGGATCGCGCGCGTAAAGGAACGACTTCAGGATATCGACGTAGGTTCCGGCAATGGGAACGTCTACCTCAAAGGCCCCGCGGCGCCGCTTGGCGTGCTTGCGGTCGATGGCGTATTGCTTCCGGGCGCCCTCGTCGAACTTGCGGGCTTCCTCGATGCGGGCCAGCCACGCTTTGACGTCGGCTTCTTCCGTGGCCTTAGCCTTGGCGTCGGCATGACTGGCAGCCTCGGCAGAGGCCATTCCAAGGCTGAGCGGGCCAAGTTCGTTCGGCGGGACACTCATGCGGCTACTCCGTTAAGATATGAAAACTCACCCTGAAGTCGCCGCGATGCCTCGTTATAGGCCGCGGATGCTTCTTCACGCGTTCCAAATTGTCCGAGGTAAACGGCTTTCCCTCGTATCTGGATCTGCGCCTTCCATCGCATCTTTGCCTTGAATACGCCTTTGAACCCAGTTGAGTTGTTGGCTCTTTTGCCAAGATTCGATAGGTTCTGAGCGCGAGTCGCCTCTCTAAGATTGCAGAGGCGGTTATCCGACTTATCCCCATTGATGTGATCGATATCATGAATAGGCCACGCTCCATGCGCCATGAACCACGCGATGCGATGCGCATAGAGGAATTTGAAACACCCTTTGTCGCTTAGTCGAATCACCCTGTAACCATGCACATTAACCGTGCCGCACTTTCGGCCATTGCGCAGGATCTCCCCACTCTCAGGAAAGTATTTCAAGGTCAGAGTGATGATTCTCTCGATGTCCACTAGGTGTAGTACCTCTTACGCTCACGTGCCTCGTGCTCGCGGTCGCGGTCGAGGGATTCGATATGGGCCCGGCTGAAGGGCGCGATGGGTTTCTCGCGGTCCTTCTTCGTCGGCTCGGCATCCATCAGCTGGTCAAGTGCGCGGCCGATCAGGCTGCAACAGTCAACTAGGTCGTCATAGCGGCCAGCTGGGAAGGCAATCAGTTGCTCGATGAGGGCATCACCGAATGAACCCTCCTTAACCCATACAGTTCCGGCGCTTACCCGGGCTGCGAAGCCGCGGCTACGGGCTACCTTGTCGGCAATGCTGGGAAGAAGCTCGCGCGCGGCATAGTTCTGCCGCTTGCGCATCTGGCGCTTCACCTCGGGGCCAATGGCCGACTCGATGACACCCGATTCGCCAAGCCACAGCTGAGGCTTATGCAGCTTTACAAGGTCAAGAGCCGCAGATACGCCCTTGTCCGTCTCCACCTGATCGTTGAAGCCGCCGAGGATGAAGATGTCTGCTTCCTCGTCCATGCCAAACAGGACATGAGCAGTGAAGTCGCCTGCGTTCTCCTTGGTAGCAAAGTCGCTGCTCAGGTACTTACGAAGGTTTGCCGGTGTCTCGCTATCACTGAAGCGCTTGAAGTTCTCGCGCTTGAAATGAATGCCTTCGTCCGGCACAGGCCGCTGCTGGTACAGGGACGACCACGTACGGGCGTTGGCCTTGTACATGTTCCAGTGGCGCTCGCTGAACCACTCAGGCCAGAGGTATTCGCCGATCTGACGACCCACGGGATCGTCGGCACGCTCGCACTGTGCTGGGATGTTCAGGACTTCCCACGTCTGCCCATCACGGCATTCCACCGGGCCGCTACGGCCGTCGTAGTCCTCGGGCAAGATGCTGCCGGCCAAATCCTCCTGCGCCCAGCGCGTCTGAATGATGATGATTGACGCCTTGGGCTTGAGACGCGTCAGGAAGTCATCGTCGTAGGCAGCCCTGGTCTTCTTCCGGATCGTCTCGGACTCGGCTTCCTCTCGGCCCGCTACCGGGTCGTCGATGATGCCCAGGTCGCAACGACTGGACGTCAGACCACCCATAAGGCCCGCGGCAAACATGCCGGAGCCATTGGTTAACTCCCATTCGTCCGCGGCGTTGCTGCCGCCCACCACCTGAGCATTCCAGATGCCCTTGAACTCCGGGCTGCTGGCGATCTGGCGAGCGCGCTTGCTGTGCCGGATGATCGGTGTGGCCGCATAGCTCGTCATCAGGCAGCGTAGGCCCGGGTACTTACCCATGGCGTATGTCGTGCCCACGACGCTGGCATAGGTGGACTTAGCCGAGCCCGGAGGCTCAAAGATCATCAGCCGGCCGTAATCCGTACGAATGCAGCGGTCGATAGCCTCCATCGTCACCTGATGGTGCTTGGCTACCGCCGTCTCGATGGGCTTAAACAACCACTCGTCGGGATCTTCGCTGACCGGGGCGCCTGGAATGGTGATGGCCTGGCTGTATCCCACCAGCGACTCACGCGCACGGCGGCGGCGCAGGAGTTCCCGCGCTGCCTCCGATGGCGTGATCGATCCGTCAGCCATTGGCCGTCTGCCCTGCTGCTATAGCCGTCAGTTCGTCGTCGGAGAGTTCCTTGCTGCCCAGCGGCTTGCCATCCTTCCCTGTCACCTCAAGCTTCTTGGCCTCAACCAGTCCGTACGCCTCACGCTCAAGACCGATCAGCTTATGCAGCGTGTCTGCCAAGTCCTTCATGACCTTGGTTCGACCACCCAGGCTCATCGCAGCATTAAAGGCCTGCCAGCGCTTCGTGGCCGCTGCACTGTCCTTCTCGTCATCTCCCGTATCGATCAGGAGTTCAGCCAGCTGCTCGTACAAGTCCGCATTGCCAGTCTGGTGCGTAAGCTCGTCCAGCAGGCTCATGGCGAGAGTCCTGGCCGTGCTGATGTCCTTCCGGTGGCTGAGCCTGACACCAGCGATAACCTCCGCATTGGCCTCCACAAGCGCCCGGTCGGTAACCAAACGCTCAGCGGTAACTTCGGCGGTAACTTGGCGGCTGGTAACCAGTGCCTCAGCCCTTGCCTTGATGCGGGCAGACAGGTCACGCTCCCACCCGTCCTTCTTGGCTCGCTTCATCACGGCCACATGGCTCACACCATTGGCTGCGGCAATCTCGCGCACGGAAAGAAGGCCGGCTCGGTAGTCCGCCTCGATGCGTTCCCAATCGGTCGCCTTCTTCTCAGCCATTCAGCAAGGCCCCACCTGTTGGTAGCCTTCGATGGCAAGGCGCTGTGCCTTGGTTGGGAACTCCGTCATCAAACGGATCACCTCGGCATGCACCTGCGCAGGCGTCATTCCCTCCCATGATGTCCCCGGCTGAGCGGCAACGATGTAGGCACTGTTCTCCGGAACTTGACTTGACAGGGCCAGATTTAATCGCCATGGGCAAGAGAGTCTTGTCACATCGCCACCCGCGAAAGAATGGGCAGCGCAAACAGTTCCGCGATGCTCGGCGGGTTGTCGTGCCATGCCTTGGTCCGCATGGCTCGGGCATCCTTAATCGTCAGGCGGTGCGGCTCGTGGCTTGGGATACTCGGCGGCTCAGGATCGATGGTGTACGCCCCGCTGGCCTGCACCTGACGAAGCTCGCCGATGTCCACATGCGGAAGCGCCAGGGCAGCACGGATGGCACCCTTAACGGTCTGGATGTCGCGCCAGAAGAAATCCATAGGGGCGGTCATTTCGTCGCCTCATCCTCGATTTCTTCACCTACCGCCACGGCAAGTCGCATCGCCTCGTCACGGCTTGAGGAAAATGCGCTTGCCAACTCGCCGTTGCTGCACTCGTAGTGCGCGCCCCAGCGATACTCATTGGGCTGATTCTGATATTCAGCAACCTTTACCAGTTTCATGCCTGCACCTCAGTTGCAGCGACCATGCGAAAGTGTTCCTGCATATCTCCGATAAGCTGCTCAACCATTGGGAGCGCTCCACGGATGCCGGCGCCATACCTGCCGATGTGCCAGGACTCATGCCGGTTGACGAACACCATGCCGGTGCTTGAACCCTCGGCTACTACGTACACTTGTTTATGTTCGTCGCCCATGAGGTAGCTACCGGCGCCCGTGACGTGTCGGTTCTTCCGGATCCTTCGCAGGATGAATTTCGCCAAGGGGCCCATATCGCCTTCTTCGTTGAATTGCCCGATCGGTTGAGGCTTTCGGTCAATCTGCCGGTGGACTGTGCGATTCGGGCGCACATGAGGACGTATAACGCGCCGCGACTTAGGTTCAAGGCATGTTGCGGCAATGATGTAGCCCATCGTTTCGAGGTCGGGAGCGTCAGTCATGGTCACCACCGCTTTGGCTGGCTGGTTAAGTGGAAGCGCCCACAGTTTGGGCAGTGATAGGCGTGGTCTTCGGTCTTCATGGCGAACTGCTTGCGACGTAGCGACTTCAGTCGGCGCAGCTTCCGCTTAGCGACGGCCTTGGAGCGATAGCCAATCTTCTGGCAGGGATCACCCATGGCGCTGCCTCCGCTTGATCTCCCGCTTGATCCGAGTGATCCGCCCCTGGGCCGTAGCCATAGCCGTCATCGCCGCTTTGAGGCTTTCTTGAAGTCCATGGGTGGAGTGGTTCTCGTACCCCGTGCGCGATACTTGGCGATCTCCGCTCGTTCCCGTAGCCATGGCCTTACCTCGGCCTGCTGTTCTGCCGTCAGGGCATCGATAAGCGTTCCCCATTTTCGCCAGTCCGGCTCCTGGCGCATGATCCGTAGGGCGTGATGTAGATGCAGATAGACGCTCATTCACGAAACGTCCTCCACCCTAAGCACCCACTTACCCTGAGCGTTCTTCCGCCAGCCGTGGACGTGGAATGTCCAGCCAGCCGCTCGTATGTCGGCTATGGCCTCAGCCTCGGCGATCTTCTTCACGCGAGCGGCAACGTTGCTTCCGCTAGTTGTCTGCACGGCCAGAGTCTCTCCTGCCTTGATCGCCAGAAGATCTACGCAACCAAAGAGGTCTTGGCGGATGCGGGCGTGGGGATTCCACTTTTCCACGATGGCGACCCGGTAGCCCTCTTTCCGGAGATGGGCAAGGCTTCGCTGGGTCGGCGTCATGCGGCCAGCCTCAGCAGCCCACGCTCAGCTAGCGCGATGTGGGTTTTCACGATGGCGCGATCCATCAGCCGCCGGCGCTCGTCCTGAGGAAGATCTCGGCCATTGTCGATCTGGTGATGGCACTCAGGGCACAGGGCGGCGGTCGCACATGCAGGCGACTTCTGGCCCATGCCTCGATCCTGATTGGAGTGTGCTACCTGAACCCCGAATCGTCCGCACAATACGCACGATTCCAGAGAGGCCACAGCAGCGAACCATTTGCGTTCGGCTGCGGTGGTCATATCGGACCCATCTTCGGTAAGCATGCCCAGTGCGTGGCACCAGTGATCCTATCCTCCCAGTCGATAAGTCCGTCCCGGCAGTCTGCGTACATTTCCCCTTCGAAATTTGACACCTGAACGGCAAGCTCGGAGCAAACATCATTACCAGGTAGGCGAACGAGGTAGGATTGGGACTCAGCCTTGGGCCGAGTGTTCAATGGGAGCCATTTCACTTCATGCCCTCCCTAGCCTTAGCCTCAACCGCACACCCAGCCATCTCGTAGCGGATGAAGAAGCGGACGTAGAGCCAGGCGCGGACATACCTAACCATCTTTGGCATTGCCCAGATCATGACCTCATAGCCTATGATTAGGGCCCAAGCGATACCAATGAATCGGAAGGTATGATTAACGATCAGGTCTATGATCACGCTGCCCTCCTGTCATCGTGCAGCCGCACCCCATGCTCGGTGGCGAAGCAGATTGCGAACTCGATCAGGTCGGCCATGTCGCCCACGGATAGGCGGCGGGTCTGGATGCCCAGCGCCACCACAGACAGGCCATCGAGAGACGGCACGATATGCCCCTGCGACTTCCGCTCAGCCCGCGCCCAGGCGTCCACTAGGAGTCGCTTCCAGCCTTCGGTGTCGATGCTGTGGCCTGCCCATGGCATCTGCTTGGACAAGTCGCCGCAGACGGCATGAAAGAGCGCGTTCTGCTCCGCTGAGCGCTTCGACTGGTACTCATCCAAGGTCACCCTCACTGCCTTACCGAACTGGAGGATTTCCTTGCACAGCGCCCATACGCGCTTGATGCGATCAGGGGCGTTGCCTGGCTGGAGGATGACGGTTTGGGAGGTCATGGGGAGGCTACTTGCGGAGTCGAGTAGGAATGCGAAACCTGACAAGGCTTGCCGTCAGGCCCAAATCCCGAGCCAAAGCAGTTCGAGCAGACGTATGTCCGCGTGTGGTTAATCGCCGTAAGCAAGGTAAGATCCCGAATCTGCGCGATGATGGCGTCCAGTTCCTCTTGGCGCGGCTCATCGCGAGTGACGCGACCGTACTTAGCCACTCGGTAGGCGATTTCGTTCATGGTCAACGGCTTCACGACCGCACCTCATTGCACCCAACACAGCGGAAGTAGGACGAGCCGTCCTTGCGATGCGCCTTAAGCCACTCGTGGCCGTGGCGGGCGCAGATGAGGGCTCGGGTTAGGAGGTGGGAGAGGATCACGGCACACGTTCCCAGAAGTACGTTGGCGGCCCCATGCGTCCGGCCCGGGTCTTCTCGCCGCGCTTCACCTTGCCTTCTTCGGCGAGCGCCTGAAGTGACTGGCGGATGTATTCGTAGCCCTTGCCGGTGATCTCGCGAAGCTGCGCGATGGTGTGCGGGCCTTGTTCAAGTACGGAGCAAATGGTGGTGGATGTCGGGCTCATGCTGCGTCGTCTCCTTCGGGCTTCTTGATGCCTAGCGTCTTGCGGATTTCGTCAAAGGCGACTAGTCGCGCCTTCTTCGTCCTCTCGTCGTCAAGAAGCTTCGGCTTGTGGATGGGCGTCACATTGCTTGGCAACGCTTCGATGAAATCCTGTGGAACGGGCCATGTTCGACGACCGGCTAGCGTCATGAACGCGGCGCGGAAGCGAGGTGTATCCCGGCGCTCGTCGAACACCCGTCCGTTAGTGATGACCTTGCACCACATCGCTAGCGTTCCCTCGATCAACTCAAGCGCCGGCTGACGGTCCAAGCTCAAGCACAACAGGCCCTGTAAGCCCTTGGCGATCTCGGTTTCGATCCAATTGGTTTCCATTGATTACCCCTTGAAGTTTCATCACTGCCTCGCCGGTCTTGCTCGTCGGCCCACGAGGTGGCGAACCTCTCTGGCTGGCTTGTGGCGCTTCGTTCTGAGCCTTGGATAGCCACGCATTCGCGAACTTGAGCAACCCGCCACGCGTCTTCCTCTTGGTGGGGTTACTAAGCGACCACGCGCGCATACTGCGGAATTCCTGGCGAACATCTACTGCCGGGTACAACTCGGCGAACTCGGATACCTGACGCTCAGTGATCGGGTACTCGGATGAATCGTTCAGCGGAATGCCAATCACGACCGGAGATTCATCGACTGGCTTGGCGCGAGCATCGTGCCGAGCAGAAAGCTTTTGCTCTTTCTGTTCTGTATCTGTTCTGTTCTGTATCTGTTCTAGGCCGTTACTGAAACGTTTCACTTCGTTTCCATCACTTTCATGGCCCTGCTTCTTGGCCTCTCGATGCCTCCTAACCCGCTCTGTGCTTGAGTCTGAGGCGTATTGGCGGCTGCTCCAGTTGCGCAGCGTCCAGTCATCGTTGATGAATCCACGGCGGAGAAATTCGGCCTTGGTGGCGGCGATTTCTTCGGCCGAAACACGCATCGCAAATGCTATGGATGTTTCGCGCTCCGTTTCATGAAACGTTTCAATACCGTTTCCACACTGAAGGCAGAACAGCATCACGAGACGACGCTGCATGGCCTCGCTCATCATCTGAACCTTGGGGTCAGTAGAGAACTCGGCGTAGAGGCGAAACCAGTCCATACTTACTCAACCACCTTCCACAGCGTGACTGGGTGCATGTGGCATGCCTTGCCAGTGGCTTGGCGGTAGGCGATCTTGCGGATGTAGCCCTCACGAGCGACGCGCTGGAAGACAGTGCCCCAGGCCCTTCCGTCAGGCGGCATAGGCAAGCCCTTGGTGTGAGCCCATCCGCGGGCTTCCTCGGCTGTGAAATTCGCCTTGTGCTTACGGATGAAGTTCCGCAGCGAGAAATAGGCCATGGATGACCAGTCGGCGTGACAGTCGTCGGCATGGGCGGTTGAGCGGGCCATGCCGACGTCTCGGCCTGTACGACCTGGGTTGAGCACTGCGTTCATTAGTTGCCTCCCGGGATCTTCATACGGTTCTGGATGGACTCCAGAACCTTCGTGGCGGCGATGAATTCACGCATCAGCTGCGCGTTCTCGTCTTCCGGCGTGACGGGTGTGGGCTCGGCATAACCAGAGTCGCGAGCCTCGTAGAACATGAGCGTATGGATGCCCTGCGCACGGGCGGCGTGGCGGATAAGGCGGAGTTCGCCAAGATCAAGCTTTTCCCGCTTTTCTGTGTTGAGGCAGGCGGACAGCTTCCTTCCTGCATCGTCAGCAGGCATCGCAGGCCAGAGCATGGAACCCACCTTCTTAAAGCCACCAAGCGCTGTTACGGCGTCTCGGATTGCGTCTTCGTAGGTTTCGTAGACGATCTTTGTCACTGGTTACCCCCTGTTCCCACGCCGTGGGACTGCGTGGGACAAACTCGTCAGGTTAAAAAAAGGGGATGGAACCCATCCCTTCAAACGAAAACAGTCCTTGCCGAGGTTCATGCGGCAGTCCGCTTGGTCTTAATGGGCATTGCGCCAAAGACGTCCGGGCGCATCTGGTGACACGTGACCTTGCCGCCCGTGACTTCCTCGATTCGCTTACAGCGGTCGGCGGGGATGGCTTCCCATTGAGAAACCGCTTGGCTAGTTATGCCGAAGATCCGCGCAACCGCTGCGGGACCGCCTGCTTTCTGGATGATGGTTTTCGTGTCCATGTCGCGAGGGTAAGCCAAACTTACCTATGAACGCAAGCCCTGCTTACATCACAAATGGAAAGAAGCACTTACACTTCTTTCCCATGACTACACAGCTGTGGGATCGCCTCAGAGAGGCAAGAAAAGCCAAAAAGATGAGCCAGGCCGATCTCGCCGAGCATGTGGGCTTAAGTCGCGTGGCGGTCGGGTTGTGGGAGACTGCGAACGCAGAGAATCGCACCAAGCCGAACACGGATCAGCTGCGAACCGTCGCCAAAGTTCTCGGGGTGTCTCTTTCCTGGCTGATCGAGGGGACCGATAGTCCAGTCTCACCATCTGATGCGACCGCGGGGCATATTCCCCGCTCGTCATTCAGGAGGGTGCCCGTGGTGGGTACGGCGAGCTTGGGGATGGATGGTTACTGGACCGATCTTGAATATCCGAAGGGCCAGGGGGACGGCTACTTCGAGTTTCCGACCACGGACAGGGACGCCTATGTCCTACAGGTCCGCGGCGGATCTATGCACCCAGCCATCCGATCGGGCTGGTACGTAGTCATCGAGCCGAACAAGAGCCCGCAGATGGGCGAGTTCGTTATGGTCAAGCTCGTGGATGGCCGGAGCACCGTGAAGGAGTTCCTATGGCACCGGGACGGCGAGTACGTGCTCAACGCAATCTCGACCGGCGAGCGCCTGGTCATCGCCGAGGACGACATCGAGGCCATCCACCATGTGGGCGGGATCTTGCCTCCTAGTGGTCGGCAGGCATAAAAAACCCCGCCTAGGCGGGGTTTCGTTTCCTGACGCCAAATAAGCAAAGGCCCCGTATTTCTACGGGGCCCGGTAGACGCCACACTGGATTGCAATCTCCGATGTGCGACGGCCCCCTTTCGGGGGACTTCTGCCCGATGCGTCGGCATAGCCTATGCAGAGCGGGTACGGCTTAAATATGCAACCGGGCGTTCCAGAAGTCAACTCCTAGAGTCCTAATCCTGACCGCACGCAGTCACGTATGTCATTGAGATCGTTGTCAGAAATGTGCCGAACGTCATAGATTCGGTCGCCTTTGGCGTTCTTGCCGATAAACGGCAAGAAGAGTCGCTCGAACGATAGCGTGTATACCAAGTCAGCCTTTAACCACATTTCTTCGTGATCGTACGGATAAGGCAGCGCGGGAACGACCGTCAGCTTGTGGTGATAGGGCTGCATCTTCCTCGGTACTGTCGTGCTGCAAGGAACCACCGTACATAAACCATCTCGCTGCCTAAGCCTAGGGGAGATCACGATGACAGGCCTACGCTTAGTGATCTCTGGGACTTTGTGATGCCCGAAGTCAGCGATCAGAATCGTGCCAGGGTCCGGATGGAAGTTAAGAGCCACGCCAAGTCCTTTTCAGTATAGACGCATTCTAACTCCCCGCCCTCTGTCAGACCATTTCGGGAACCTGCCCCACCCTAACCAGCACCACCGGCTCCCCGTACTCCCCGGCATCCACGTCCGCTGTCTGGCTCCAGGCCAGCGCGCCGGCAAGGGCATCCCCTAGCCTTTCAGCCCGGGCCATGGCTTGGCTCTCGGTAGCGCACCCCACCGCTTCGAGCGGCACCAACTGGCCGCGCTTACCAGCCTTGAAGCCCTGTACGAAGTAGATGGTCTCTTGCATGGCTGTCCTCCTGTGTTGGCGTCCATCGTCCGCCATGCCCGTCGCCTAGCCTGAGACGGAGCTAAGGACGCCCACTGACTGAACGATAGTTAAACTACGTAAGAGCACCTTACATCGATAGGTAAGTTTTACTTGCACCGAATGTAAGTATGGCTTACCTTAGCTTCCAAGCCGGATTACCCGGCAGGGAGCAGACCCATGATGGCTTTCGAAGCAAACGGTAAGACCTGGAATACGGACGAAGACACGCTCGCGCTTCTTCGTCAGTTCCGCACCAGTGGCAACGAGGAAATGGTTGGCGCCGTTTTCGAACTTGGCCGCTCCTTCGGACGGATCGTGGAGGCCTGAACCATGATCCGAGCCCATCTCATCACCGGCCACGACCATTTCAAGCCCGCGGAGCTTCCGGCCCCGCTTGAGTTCGACCTTGGCCCGGGCGATGCCGAGTTCGTCGCTCAGTTCGCCTCGGCTATCGACGCCCTGCGCGCCAAGAACGCCGCCGAGTCGTCCAAGTCCAAGCAGGAGCCCACGGCATGAGCACCGAGAACGGCGGTTCCGCCTTTCCGGAAGTCAGCACGCATGTCGATTACCACGACGGCAGCGATTTCCGCTTCGCAAACGTCTACAGCTACGGCGGCATGAGCCTTCACCAGTGGTACGCGGGACTTGCAATGCAGGGCCTTCTTGCCGCTGGCGAATACAGTGCTGCTACAGCTGGCTGGGTAGCACAAGAGGCCGACGCCATCGCTACCGCAATGCTGACTCAAGTGGGAGACAAGTCATGAGCACCGATACGCGGAAGGTGGATGTCTTGTACATCATGCGAGAGGCGGCTTCGCTTCTCATCCGAGACGGTCACCAAGCCATACCCGACGACCTTCTCGTTGCACACGACGCTTTGGCCGAATTCATTGAACGGGTACGGGACGTGGCGAATTATCCGGTAACTCCAGGTTTTGAGCGCGCGATTCTCGACGATAACGCTTCAATACTTCGCAAAGGACTCGCCCGCCTGGAGGTGTCCCATGGGTGAGGGGAATGTGGATGTGCAGCGCAAGGTTGGATATGGGGCGGGCATTCTCGTGGTGTTTGAGGATGCCAGTGACAGCCGCCGAAAAGTCGCGACCATTCCCAACAAGGGGTATACGCAGCAAGCGAGGCAGGACGCGCACGAAATCGCCGCCATCCCGCAAATGCTTCGGGCGCTGCATGCATGCGAAAGGCTTCTGGATAGCGTCGCATTCGTCAGCACCGAGGGAGACACCGAAGAACCTCTCGCGCTTATCCGAGAATCTCTAGCCAAAGCCACGGGAGGTGCGCTGTGAGCGCCAACGGTGCGAGGTATGTAGTGACGTGGAATCCATTGTGGCGTCGGTATGTGCTTCGTGGTTGGCGGCCTGTTCGGTGGATTTGCTATCCGCGCACGGCAATTCGCTTCGTGAATGAACTCAACCGTCTAAATGGGGTAGACCCATGAAACCCTCCCTCCTAATCCTGGTGCTCGGCCTGTTGGGCCGGATGGTTGGTGTTGTATGAATGCCTCCTACCGCTACTACGACAGCGTATGCGAAAGCCGCCGCCTGGACGCCGAGGACGAAAAGGAATTCGCCATGGAGTGGATCGCTAATCGCGTCCGCACCTTGCAGGCCGATGATGACATCGTTTTGGAAGCCATGGCCGACTCTCTTGCGGACCGCCGTACTCGCTACAAGATTGCTAAGTCGATGCGTGCCGGCGACCTCCTGCAAGCAGTAACGGTTATGCACAAATACATCCCGACATACATCGCCGAGCGAGCCGATCTGGACTACGAAGACGCAAAGCAAAGGGGGCGACTGTGACTCTGCCAAAGAACCCCAAGATGTTCCGCTGCCGTCTTGTCCGCTTCATCGACGGCTTCCCGCAAACGGTGACCTACGTCGGTCCTTTCGACGGATGGTCGCGTGACTGGCACATGGTGATGAGGGTGGCGGCGTGAACTTTCCGATTATTCGCTTAGAAGTTGAGGGCATGAAGCACGCAATTTGCGCCGCCATGACTCAATACCAAGCGCAGATGGATGAGTACGTGAAGACGGCTGTAGAGGAATACTGCACTCCCGAAAACCTTCTTGCTGTCATTAGCAAGAACGCCAAGTCCGTCCTGGACTCTGTTCTCAGGGATGAGGTGGAACGATTCTTCAAGTATGGCGATGGACGCAAGGCCGTTGCGATGGCAGTAATCCAGTCGCTCTCTCCGCGCGAAGCATCGGACGAACCAGCATGACCCGCCTCCTGCGCTGGTGGATGTCCAAGCCCACCGATTTTGAGATAGCACTCACCGCCATTCTGCTGCCGCACATATTCATGGGCGTGCTGTTCTGGCTGGTTAAGCACTGACACGGTAACTGGTGCCGCACTCCTGGGTTCCCGCGCGTGGCCTCACACCAGTAACGCGCCCTGCCGCCCTTCAGGACATAAGAGCTCTAGTGAGGCTGTTGGAAAGTTGGAGCCCCGCTTAATGCAGCGGTGAGTGGCCGGTTCAGCAGCCTCACTAGGACCGAATGCGCAGGCTGATGCGCTCTGCACTGCTCAAATAATGGCGAGTGACTCTGGCCGAGCATCGTGGTCACAAAGCCCGAGATCAGCGCGGGCCGGTCCGCTTAATCACAGAGAGGAATACTCGATGGAAGTTGTCATCAATAAGTGCTTCGGCGGATTCAGCTTATCCGAGGATGGAATTAAGCGTTACGCCGAATTGAAGGGATTGAAGCTTTATCCAGAAAAGACGGAGTACAGCTTCACTACCTACTGGACGGTGCCCGAGGATTTCAGGGATGGAATTCTTGGTGAGGATGACTGGAAGTCTGCCAGCGACGCCGAGCGTATTCGTAGCAACGAATTGCATACGAAGTTGACCATCTGTGACCGAGATATCGAGCGCGACGACCCGCTGCTTATTCGGGTGGTGCGCGAGCTTGGCGACAAGGCTAGCGGCCAATACGCTGCCCTAAAAATCGTTGAAATACCTGATGGCATCCAGTGGGAAATTGACGAGTACGACGGCCATGAAACGGTAGCCGAAGTACATCGCACCTGGGGCTAACCCAACACCAACACGGTCGCCCGTCCGATAACGGGCAGAGGATCTTATGCAGTCCGAGAGCGAGAAATACGCCTCCGAGCAGTTTCCTACCGACGAAGATGCAGTAGACGAGGGATAGAAATGAACGTTTTCCAGGCTATCAACGCGGTACAGCGCGACCTTGCGGCAACCGGCATCGGCAAGGACAGCGAGAACACATTCGATAAGTACAAGTTCCGCGGCATTGATGCGGTCTACAACGCTCTGTCGCCGCTCCTTGCCAAGCACGGCCTGTGCGTACTTCCTCGTATGCTCAACCGCGAAGTGATCGAGCGAACGGCCAAGGGCGGCAATGCCCTGTTCTACGTGACCGTTGAGGCCGAATTCGATCTCGTCTCGGCCGAGGACGGCAGCAAGCACACGGTGCGTACGTTCGGCGAAGCGATGGACCGTGGCGACAAGGCCACCAACAAGGCAATGAGTGCAGCCTACAAGTACGCCGCCTTCCAGACATTCGCCATTCCTACCGAGGGCGACAACGACGCTGACGCGTCCTCGCACGAAGTGAAGGCAACGGGTCGCCCGCAGGCTCGCCATATAGCCGGAACGCCGACCGAGGGAGCTTGGGAGGCCATGGGCGAGGAAGAACAGGCTTTCCTCATGGAGATTGCCACTCAGGCTATAGCGCTTCTCGATTCCGAAGACGCCGTGGCCGCACACGACCACATCCAGAGCCAGAACTTGAGTTCTGACGAGAAGATCGCCCTCTGGACCCGTTTCGACAGCAAGCAGCGGAGCGCCCTCAAGCGTGCCGACGCCGCCGCCAAGTCCAAGCCAGCCCAGGAGGCCGCATAACTATGAGCATCAACTTCTCCGACGTTGGCCGCATCGGCAAAGACGCCGTGACCCGGTACACGGGAAATGGTGAACCGGTCACCGGTTTCTCACTGGCCGTCGATTCCGGATATGGCGACAAGAAGCAGACCATCTGGCTTGACTGTTCGGCATGGGGTAAGCGGTACGAGGGTGTCTCTCAGTACTTGATTAAGGGCGCGCAGGTACTTGTGCAGGGTGAGCTTGGGACGCGTGAGCATGAGGGAAAGACCTATCTCACGGTTCGCGTGGCTGACATCAAGCTGGTGGGCGGAAAGCAGGCGTCAGACAGTCAGGAACGACCGCAGCAGCGACAGGCTCCAAGACGGCAGCGTGAGCAGTCATATGGCGATGCCGGGACGGGAGGGTTAGAGGACGATTCGATCCCATTCGCCCCATTCCGCCCCCACTCCTACTACTGAGGCCCTGACGATGAATGGTGAGGTGGATGTGGTCATCCCCGAACTTAGCGCTACGCAATGGAAGGCAATTCGCTTTCTGTCGCGTAGCGAGCATTGGGATCGACAGGTCGCAGGTTACGGCGCAGCGCCTCTTCTTTCCGGATGTCGTGCCCTCGTTAGACGTAAGCTAGCTCGTCCTGGCTGGAAAACAGGTTACTACGGACTCACAGATGCCGGGCGCCTGCTTATTGATGAGGCCATGAAGCGCAAACCAACTCGCCTAACAGGTGCCGCATGAGTATGGGCAGGCGGTACACGGCGAATAACCGAAGGAAGGACGCACTCGCTGTCTGGAACTACCTCCACGCGATGCACGAGAACGATCCATCGAGCGACCTTAAGGCCGCCAGAGATACTGCAAGGCTGCTTTATGACGACGCACTGGAAACAGAGTCGCAGGTTGCGGGGTTGATGGAGGCGCTGGAAGAACTTCTGCCCATCGCTGATTCAAGCGAAACGAACGGTCCCGCCGAATGGGCGCGAATTCATGAAGCCCGCGAAGCCCTCTCCAAGTTCAGGGGTGGTGTATGAAGCCTACGATCCTCGACCGGCACCAAATCAGTGCCGATGAGTCTTTCGGGCCGGGACCTGAACCGAAGTACGTACCTCACGAAGAATTCCAAGCCCTCCAAGCCGAGCGGAATAGGTATAGGAGCGCTCTCATGAGCATTGTCGAGGACTCCGAACTAGGACCTATAGATGCTTCTGATGCCGAGAGCTATGCGGGTATCGCCCGCCGCGCACTGGAAGGAGAGAAGGGATGAAACACGTCGTAGCTCCAGACGTGAAGGCTGGTGACTGGATCAGCTTTCGTAGCAATGGCCGAATCGTCATCGGTGAAGTTCGCTACATCGTCTGCCCGAATTTCTACGCCGAGGCAGTGACAGATGCCGGATCGGTTGTATTGAGCAGCATCCTTGAAGTCAGGGCTAAGGGGGAGTGATGTCACACACATGCCACGCGAATTACTGCAACGCTGGTTGCCCGCCTAAGCACCTGATGTGCGCCTACCACTGGCGGCTGGTTCCTCCTGACGTGCAGGAGAAGGTCTACGCCAACTACCGAACCGGTCAGTGCGATGACGGCCGTCCATCACCTGCTTGGTTCGATGCTGCGTACCTGGCAATCGCTACGGTTGCACAAGCTGAAGGTAAGCCAATGTCGCGTCGCCAGCGCTCCCAACTGGACAAGTACACCACCACAACGCCTGAGCGGAGGGAGTCATGAGTAAGCACTACACCCCCGATCAGCTACGCGAAATGGCCCGTAAGGTTCATGGCGATACGCATCTGCCTTGCGATCTTCACGTCATAGGGAAAATGCTCCGCCAAGCCGCCTCCGACGCCGCCCGCATTGCTGAGCTTGAGGCGGATGCTGAGAGGCTTAATAAGGGATGGGATCAGGCCGTAGAGGCATTAGATGCCGCCCTAGAGGACGCAGAGCGTTGGCGCTGGCTCGTCGCAGAGAACAACAAGGGTGGTTCGCGTGCCAAGTTCCTCATCTGCTGGTGGAGCAAGGTCGCTGATGGCTATGAAACCACGAATGGGACAAGCATCGACGGCAAGGACGAGCAAGCCATTGTTCGCCTTATCGACGCCGCCAGGAGCCGCACATGAGCAAGATTCGCTTAACCATGACCGTTGTCAGGGAATACGAGCCGGTAGTAGATCACTACGAAGGTGAGACCGACATTCACAAGATGGCTGAGATTGACCGAAAGGGTGCCGAGGGTGATGTGTTCCTGTTCCTTGAATTCGCTGATTCCGTATCCGTAAAAACGGAGGTAGTCGAATGAGCACGAAAGAGACAATGACGCTGCAAGAAATGCGCGCAGAGATGGCGGAGCGCTCGGGTAAGTATGGGCGGTGGATTGACGCCATCGACGCCCACCTCTCCTCCCAGCCCGCCGAGCAGCCGAGGGGCGAGCCGATGGCTGTGATCCGGCATGTCACTTACTCGGGCTTGGCACGAAGCGGTGAAGCTATGGAGGCAGTTGTGCTGGATGGAGTGCCGGTCCTGCCGGAAGGAACATTGCTATACGCCGCCCAGCCGAAGCCCGAGCAGGCGGTGGGCGATGGAGTGCTTTCTGGCAAGTACGGCGATGTGCTACGGCCGTTCCTCGTGCTCATGGACCGCGAACTACACGCCAACGCCGGCAAGGGCGACCGTCCGGGCTGGCTCGCGATGGACCGGAAGACGGCGCTACTGGAAATCTTCTATCACCTCGCGAAGCTTCAGAAAGCCGCGAAGGACGACGACCAGGAACGCATCCGCGAGTACGGCGCGGACGTGGCGAACATGGCGATGATGCTGGTGGACGTGTGCGGCGCGCTCGACGTCACCCCGCGCCCGGCTGTCCCCACGCCTGCCGAGGTGACGGAGCCTCCTCTAGCTGGACGTTGGCACCACGGCAACGGATTCTTGTGCCATGGGTCGTTCCGTGTGGCCCGCGAAGACTGGGAGGCCGGTGTGTGCGCGGCACCGGGCATGCGCGACGCGGTCTTCGACTGGATGTGCAAGCGACTGAACGCCTCGCCCAGCGCCGGGGCGGTGGTGCCGGAGGGGTGGAAGCTCGTGCCGGTCGAGCCCGTGACCGGAATGAGCGTCGCTGCTGCTCTGTACGTCGATAAAGTCGGCGAGGGCAAGGCAACCGTGAACGGCATCTACCGGGCCATGCTCGCCGCCGCACCGGAGGTGGACCGTGGGTAATTACGTCGTCCGCGTTCCCGTCCGAGGATTCGAGTATTGGACCGTAGAGGCGGCATCGAAGGCCGAGGCGATGCGCAAGGTCGGCACCTCCGCATCCTTTCGTGGGCAAAGCCATGCAGCGCGAAATTGGACGACGAAACCGAAGACACCCGTGATGCGGGTAGCGAGGTGCAGTAGTGAAGATTGAAGACGAGCGAAAGGCTGCTAATCACGCGGCTAATAGGTTGCAAGTCCACCGCATAGAGAGGTCTGGCTTCATTGACGGCTGGCTAGCGCACGCGAAGTCTGTAAGTGGCGATTGTGGGTGGAGAACGATTGATAGTGCGCCTAACGGAGCTACGGTTCTCGTTGGATGGCATGAGGACGGCGAGTTTCACCAGATGCTCGATGCCAAAGAGGAAGGATTCTGGATCGAGCATGGAAATGCATATGAGCACTTTTGCACCGTTGCACCTCCTGGTAGCAGAGGCCCAACTCAGGAAGCACCATATACACACTGGCAGCCCCTACCCAAACCGCCGAAGGAGGATGGGGAATGAGCGAGATTCTAAACTGCCCCTTTTGCGGACACGAGGCAGAGTTCATACAGGACACATGCGAGGCATATGTTGAGTGCACCAACGGCGATTGCGGGGCATGTTCTGGCAACTTCGGCTATCACAGCGGAGACCAGAAGGCTCAAGCTATAGCCGCCTGGAACACCCGCACCGGAGACGCGAAATGAGCATGACGGTTGAGCAGGCTTTTGATCGACTCAGATACTTCATATCGCCGGATAACCTGTCGGATGCACTTGAGGCCATCTCTGTCCTACGCTCCCACATCGAGCGCGAGGTGGATGAGGCGATGGTGGAGAGGGCCGCGAAGAAGCACATGGAGGTGCGCGGGATGGGAATGTTGAGTCCATGGGAAACCTGCACGGAAGAAACTCGCGCTGAATATCGGAAAGCAATGAAAGCCGCCCTCATCGCGGCGATGGAGGGTAAATGAAACAGGAGCGCTACAACGATCTCATGTGGAGGGGCATAGGCGAACTGACGCAAGACGAGATAGCTGAGGGCTGGCACTGGTGCCGTGATTGGGATGGACTGCTTGTCGGGCCGGGGATGTTTGAGACGTGCGCCTGCCAATGCGAAGGAGTGAGAAAATGACCACTGAGGCGATGCTGAGAGACATTCAGTCGTGCATTACACGCCTAGAGCGCCTTGGCGAACCCTACAGAAGCGGCTGGAGCGACTTCTACAACCGTTGTGCCGAACTTATCCGCACCCATGGCCCCGCGCTCGTTGAGGCTGTGCGGGATGCTGAGAGGTACAAACACATACGTGACGCCACCGGCACGGAGGGCTTCTGGATCGCCCATGGAAAGTTTGGCAAGGGGTGCTCACGTTGGACCGGCGAGGCGGCAGATCATGCCATCGACCAAGCGCGAGCGGAGGGTGGGGAGTGAAGCTGAAGACTGAGGTCATCGGCAATGTTGTTTTATCTGAATCTCCGGGCGGGATGGCTCACGACGCCGCAGCGGCCCATGCGCTAGTACAGGCGATGACCACACTACCTGAGCATCTTTCAGGAACGAACGCTACTCACTGGATTGACTGGGCGGCACGACGACTGCTGTCCGAATGGGGATACGGGGAGGGATGATATGAAAGCAGCGAATGACGAAGGCATGTGGAATGCGGACGATGTGCGCAACTACATGGGAGGAATATCCCGCAGGCACTTCCTTGAGCGGATCGCCTGTAAGCCGGACTTCCCGGCACCCTTTGAGTTGAGCCGGAAGGTCCGCTTATGGTGGCCCAACGAGATTAGGGACTGGATGAAGCGCAACCGGGCTAAGCGAGCCGCTTAGCCATGTCCTCGGCCGACTCGTTGTAGTAGATCATGAGGCTTTTAAGGTCGCGGTGGCCGATGGCTCTGGCAAGCTGCAACACGTCCAGTTTCTTGGAGAGCGCCCAAATAGCTTCGGCCCGGGAATCGTGAAAGTGAAGGTCATCGACGGCCGCCTTCTTCATCACCTTACGCCATAGAGCGTCGCGCTCACGGTCGCCTAGAGCGAAGATAGGGTCCTGATCCGTTGGAAACGCCTTCAGGATGGTTACGGCGGTTGTAGAGAGCGGTACATCACGCTCATCGCCGTTCTTGGTCTTGGGGAGGTGAGCCACGCGCTTCTTGAGGTCTACGTACTTCCACCGCAGGCTCAGTATCTCCCCTGCCCTCATGGCCGTTTCCAGGGCGAGCAGGAAGGCCATCACGGTGCGCTGGGTAGCGGTATGGACGGCGTAGCCCTTGTCGAGCCCACCGGCCAGCCGGATGCGCTTGATTTCGTCTTCGGTGATACGCCTACGGCGACCCTTGGGTGGTTTGGGCAGCTTCAGCCCTTCTAGTGGGCTCGTGTGCATCCATTGCCATTCACCTGCACACAGTTTGAAGACCCCGCGGAGCAAATTGATGTCGCGCAGGACCGTCGCAGGCTTGACCTGCTTAAGCCGATCATCTCGCCAGCTGGCTAAGTCGGATCGGTCTAGGTCTTTCAGGAGGATCTTCGCCATGTCTAGCCTCTCCATGGCTTTACACCGGGTTACCTCCCATGTCTCTCCTGCCCTTCCTGGGGCGACCTCTTTGGCATATCGCTTAAGCGCATCCCCTAGGGTCCGGTTGGGCATCTTGCCCACCTTACCCGCCGCCTCCTTATCCATGGCCCATGCAGCCGCCTGCTGCTTGGTCGGAAAGACCTCAGTCTGTCGCACCCCGCGAATGGACACCTGCGCCCGCCATTTCTTCCCGAGCCTGTATATGCTCGCCATCGCTCATCCCCATGCACATGCGTGTGCAGGGATTGTGCAACACGATGAGGCCAGAGCGGAAATACGGTGGGGAACGGTGAAACAGAAAGCCCCTAAAATCCGTTCTACAGCGGACGTTTAGGGGCTTCTGTGAGGTACTGTGTACCGAGTCATGGTGCCGGAAATAGGAATCGAACCTACGACCTCATCATTACGAATGACGCGCTCTACCAACTGAGCTATTCCGGCGAGAAGCGGAATTCTAGGGGAACCCCGGGGCGGCGTGCAAGCCTCAGCCGGCCATGCGCAGTTCCTTCGGCAGCGCGAAGGTGATGTTCTCGGCCTCGCCGTCCAGCTCGCGGACGGTGCCGGAGCCCCAGGATTGCAGGCGGGCGATGACCTCCTGCACCAGCTTCTCGGGTGCGGAAGCGCCGGCGGTCACGCCGATGCGGGACTTGCCTTCGAGCCAGCTGCGCTCGATGTGCTCGGCGCCGTCGATGAGGTAGGAGGTGACGCCCTGCTTCTCGGCCAGTTCCTTCAGACGGTTCGAGTTGGAGCTGTTGACCGAACCGACGACGAGCACCAGGTCCACCGCATCGGCGAGGCGGCGCACGGCGTCCTGGCGGTTCTGCGTGGCGTAGCAGATGTCGTCCTTGCGCGGCCCCTCGATAGTGGCGAACTTCGTCCGCAGCGCGCCGATGATGGCGATGGTGTCGTCCACCGAGAGCGTGGTCTGGGTCACGAAGGCCAGCTTGCCGGGCTGCTTCGGCTCCAGGGCCGCGACGTCCTCCACCGATTCCACGAGGTAGATGCTGCCGCTGTTGGCGGGGTTCCACTGGCCCATGGTGCCTTCCACTTCCGGATGACCGGCGTGGCCTATCAGCACCACGTCGTGGCCGGCGCGGCCGAGGCGCGCGACTTCCATGTGCACCTTGGTCACCAGCGGGCAGGTGGCGTCGAACACGTTGAGGCCACGGCGGTCGGCCTCCTCGCGCACGGCCTTGGGCACGCCGTGCGCGCTGAAGATCACGGTGGAGCCGTCGGGCACTTCGTGCAGTTCCTCGACGAATACCGCACCGTCGGCGCGCAGGCGCTCCACGACGTAGCGGTTGTGCACCACTTCGTGGCGCACGTAGATGGGCGCGCCGTACGACTCGAGCGCCCGCTCCACGATGGCGATGGCGCGGTCGACGCCGGCGCAGAATCCGCGGGGGTTGGCGAGGATGATGTCCAAGGGGAACCTCGGGGCCGCTGGGGGCCGTGATAGCGGGCTGGGCGCCTGTGGGCGCGGAACAGGGCGATTATCGCACGACCTGCCGGCCGGGGCCTGTGGGAGCCGCTTCAGCGGCGATATGTGGTCGCGAGGGTGCCCGCTGCCGCGGGATCGCCGGCAAAGCCGGCTCCCACAACGAGCCGCGGCCATCCACTCCGCGCAGCAGCGATCAGGCGTCGGACTTGTGGCCGCCGAACATGCTGAACACCACCAGCGCCACGGCGCCCACGCTGATCGCCGAATCGGCGACGTTGAACACCGGGAAGGGATAGCTGCCCAGGAACACCTGAATGAAATCGGTGACCTTGGCCGCGTGCAGCCGGTCGATCACGTTGCCCAGGGCGCCGCCCAGGATGAGCGCCAGGGGCGCGGCGGTGCGCCAGTCGGCGCGCGGGGTACGCGACAGCCACACGCCGAGCGTGGCGCTCACGCCCACGGCCAGCAGCACGAAGAACCAGCGCTGCCACCCGGCACTGTCGGCGAGGAAGCTGAAGGCCGCGCCGGTATTGAAGGTGAGTGTCCAGTTGAGGATGCCCGGGATCACCGGATGCGGCGTCTCCGCCGGCTGCAGGGCCGTGAGCGCCCACCACTTGGTCAGCTGGTCGAGGGCGATCATGGCGGCGGCGAGCCAGAGCCAGGAGAGTGCGTTCGGTTTCAGGCGTGCGGTCATTCGGAAAGCCATGGGTGACGAAAAACCCGTGCCATCAACGGCACGGGTGCTTGCGGATATCGGCCGGTCAGAAGTAGCGGCGGTCTTCGCCCTGCCCCGTCACGTTTTCCACGCAGCGGCCGCAGATCTCCGGATGCGCCGGGTCCACGCCGACGTCTGGGCGATGGTGCCAGCAACGCACGCACTTCACCGCCTCGCTCACCGCCGCGGACACGTAGACCTCCGCCCCGTCGAGCTCCACGCGCTCCGCCGTGGCCGGACGGCCGTCCAGCGGCGCGAGCGTCACGTCGGACGTGATGAAGAAGAAACGCAGTTCCGGAGCGGACTCGGCCAGGGCCGCCTGGGTGGCGGTATCGGCGTGGATGGTGAGCGTGGCGTCGAGCGACGCGCCGATCTGGCCCGCCTTGCGCATGCCCTCGAGCACGCGGGATGCCGTCTCGCGAATGGCGAGCAAGGTGCCCCACCAGCCACGCGTGTCGCCGTCCTGGCGCACGTCAAGGCCTTCGTAGAAGGTCTCGAACAGCACCGACTCGTCGCGCCGGCCCGGCATGGCCGCCCAGGCTTCCTCGGCGGTGAAGCTGACGATGGGCGCCAGCCAGCGCAGCAGCGCTTCGAGGATGCGGTACATCGCGCTCTGCGCGCTGCGCCGGCCCAGGCTGTCGGTCGGCATCGTGTAGAGGCGGTCTTTCGTGATGTCGAGGTACAACGCGCCCAGTTCGTTCGTGCAGAAGTTCTGCACGCGCTGCACGATCTCGGGGAAGTCGTAACGCTCGTACGCCGCGACGATGGCGGCCTGTACATCGGCGGCCTGCTGCACGGCCCAGCGGTCGAGGTCGAGGCAGGCGTCGGTGGCGATCAGGTGCTTGTCCGGATCGAAACCGTCCAGGTTGCCGAGCAGGAAACGCGTGGTGTTGCGGATGCGCCGGTAGGTATCCGCCACGCGCTTCAGGATCTCGTCCGAGAGCGACATCTCGTTGCGGTAATCGGTGGAGCAGATCCACAGACGCAGGATGTCCGCGCCGAGGGTCTTCATGATGTCCTGCGGCTCGATGCCGTTGCCCAGCGACTTGGACATCTTGCGGCCCTGCGCGTCCACGGTGAATCCGTGGGTCAGCACGTGGTCGTACGGCGCCCGGCCGTGGATGGCGGCCGACGTGAGCAGCGAGGACTGGAACCAGCCGCGATGCTGGTCCGAACCTTCCAGGTACATCACCTTGTATTCGCCGGCGTTGCCGGCCTGCAGCTCCGGACGCGCGCCCACCACCGCAAAGTGGCTGACGCCCGAGTCGAACCAGACGTCGAGGACGTCGGTCACCTTTTCGTAGCGGTCGGCATCGTCGCCGAGGAGTTCGCGCGGATCGAGGGTGAACCAGCAGTCGATGCCTTCGAGGGCCACCTTCCGCGCCACCTTCTCCATCAGCTCGACGCTGTCCGGATGTGGCTCGTGCGTGTCCTTGTCGATGAACAGGGTGATGGGCACGCCCCAGGTGCGCTGACGCGAGATGCACCAGTCGGGACGGCCTTCGACCATGCCGGCGATGCGCTCCTCGCCCCAGCCCGGCACCCAACGCACGGCCTTGATCGAGGTGAGCGCGGTGCGGCGCAGGTCGGCCTGCTCCATGCCGATGAACCACTGCGGCGTGGCGCGGAAGATCACCGGCGTCTTGTGCCGCCAGCAGTGCGGATAGCTGTGCGTGAGCTTCGCCGAGGCGAGCAGCACGCCGCGGTCGCGGAGCAGGTCGACGATCTGGTCGTTGGCCTTCCAGATGTGCATGCCGGCGAAGGAGACATCGCCCGCCAGCGGCAGGTCGGCGCGATAGACACCTCGGCCGTCCACGTAATTGAGCGTGCCGATACCGTAATTCTGGCCCACGGCGAAGTCTTCCGCGCCGTGATCGGGCGCGGTATGCACGGCACCGGTACCGTCCTCGTCCGACACGTGGTCGCCAAGGATGATGGGCACGTGCTTGTCATAGAACGGATGACGCAGTTGCTGGTTCTCCAGCACTGCGCCCTGCACGCGGCCGAGCACGTTCACCGCATCCACGCCGTAACGCGCCAGCGCCTTTTCCGCGAGCGCCGCGGCGATCACCAGCAGCAGCGGCTTGCCGTTGCGCGACGGGCCTTCCACGAGGACGTATTCGATCTCGCCGCCGAGCGACACGGCCTGGCTGGACGGCAGCGTCCACGGCGTGGTGGTCCAGATGGGCACGGCGATGGCCGCGTCGCCGGCGGCGATGCCGAACAGCGCCCCGAAGGACACCGGATCGACGGCGTCGTATGCCACATCCACGGCCGGCGAGGTCTTGTCGGCGTATTCGATCTCCGCCTCGGCGAGCGCCGAGCCGCAGTCGAAGCACCAGTAGACGGGCTTGGCGCCGCGCACCACGTGGCCATTCGCCACGATGCGCGCCAGCGCGCGGATCATGTCGGCCTCATAGGTGAAGTCGAGCGTGCGATACGGCTTTTCCCAATCGCCGAGCACGCCCAGGCGCTTGAAGTCGGCACGCTGGAGGTCGATCTGCGCCATGGCGTATTCGCGGCACTTCTGCCGGAATTCCGCGGCATTGAGCTTGTCGCCCGCCTTGCCGAACTTCTTCTCGATGGCGATCTCGATGGGCAGGCCGTGGCAATCCCAGCCCGGCACGTAAGGCGCGCGGTAGCCTGCCATCAGCTTCGACTTGACCACCACGTCCTTCAGCACCTTGTTGACCGCATGGCCGAGGTGGATCGCGCCGTTCGCGTAGGGCGGGCCGTCGTGCAGCACGAAAACCTTGTCGCGCCCGGCGGTGCGTTCCTGGATCTGCGCATAGCGGCCCACGCGCTCCCACGTGGCCAGCCAGCCCGGCTCGCGCTTGGGCAGGTCGCCACGCATCGGGAAATCCGTCTGCGGCAGGTTGATGGTGTTCTTGTAATCCTGGGTCATCGCTCGGAACCGTGGGCTCTTAGGGGTACTCGACAAGTATGGGGTTCATCCCAAGGGCCTGTCGGGCGGCGATCTCGTCCTGGCGCATCTGTGCGGTCAGGGCGTCGAGGCCGTCGAATTTTTCTTCATTGCGCAGCTTCCGAACGAACTCCACGCCGATGCGCTGGCCGTAAAGATCGCCGGAAAAATCGAACAGGTGCGCTTCCAGCAGCGGCTCGCGCACCTCGTTCACCGTGGGGCGGAAGCCGAGGCTCGCCACACCCGGCCAGCTGCAGGGGCCGTCGCCGATGCCGATCCGCACCGCGAAGATGCCCAGGATCGGACTGACGCGATCGCCGAGGTGCACGTTGGCCGTGGGGTAACCCAGCGTGCGGCCAAGCTGCTTGCCGCGCTCGACGTGGCCGTCGATGACGAAGGGCCGGCCCAGCAGGCGCGTGGCGCCGGCGAAATCGCCTTCGGCCAACAAGGTGCGCACCCGGGACGACGATACACGCTCGCCGTCGACGATCACGGGCGGTACCGCGTGGGCGGTGAAGCCCAGTTCGGGGCCCATCGTCTGCAGCAGCGCGAAATCGCCGCCGCGACGATGGCCGAAGCGGAAATCCTCGCCCACCCACACCTCGCGGGCGGCCATGCGCCCGACGATCACCTTGCGCACGAAGTCTTCCGCGGACATCTCGGTGAGCGCGCGGTCGAAGCGCAGCGACAGCAGTTCGTGAATGCCCGCCGCCGCCATGCCCTCGGCCTTCTCGCGCATGCCGGAAAGCCGCGGGACCGGCTCCTTCGAGAAATAGGCGCGGGGAAGCGGATCGAAGCTGATCACCGCGGGCACCAGCCCGGCCGCCTCGGCGCGGCGGCGTACCTCGGAAAGGATCGCCTGATGCCCCAGGTGCAGCCCGTCGAAAGCGCCGATGGCGACAATGCCGCCGCCGGGCGTGAGGCAAGGTCCGTCGACGTCGCGATGGAGTCGCAACGTCATGCCGGGGCGCCCTGGAGTCGATGCAGATTGAAAGCCATCGGGCCAGTATAGCGGCCCCTGTGCCCGCTGCGGACCGTCAGTGGGCGCGCAGATCGCGTAGGCGGAAGCCGAGCGCGAACAGGGTGGCGAGATAAGCGCCGCCACCGGCACACACCAGCACCGCCAGGCGCCACACCCGCTCCCATTTCTCCACGCCGCTCCAGTCCGGCCACACGTACAACCCGGCGACGAGCACCGCCACCATCACGCCACAGGCGACGGCGAGGCGAACGAGATGCTTGCCCCACCCCGGCTGGCGCGAATACACGCCCGCCTTGCCCAGCCAGCGCCAGAGCAGCAGCAGGTTGAGGTAACTCGCCAGCGCACTGGCCATGCCCAGGGCCATGTGCAGGCCCGGGATCGTGGCCAGCGCCTCCATCCACGAACCCGCCTTCTGCGCAGGGGTGGCCCAGAGGAAGAACAGCAGCGCCAGGAAGGCCACGTTG
The DNA here is from genome assembly GCF_011759605.1 of Luteibacter sp. SG786. Taxonomy (GTDB): domain Bacteria; phylum Pseudomonadota; class Gammaproteobacteria; order Xanthomonadales; family Rhodanobacteraceae; genus Luteibacter. Next base: position 1,852,450 of record NZ_JAAOYX010000001.1, on the reverse strand, counting down.
AACACCATGTTCGCCACCAGCGATGCCACGCCGGCACGCACCGGCGTCCGGGTGTCCTTGCGCGCATAGAACGCAGGCAGCACGACCTTCACCAGCGCGAACGCCGGCAGGCCGAAGCTCAGTGCCGAGATGGACAGCGATGCCATCTTCGTGTCGAAGGCGGTGAAGCGGCCGTGCTGAAAGATCGTGGCAACCAGCGGCACGGACAGGATCATCAGGGCGAACATCGCCGGCACGGCGATCAGCAACGTGGTACGCAGGCCCCAGTCGAGCGCCCGCGAGAAGCCCTCCTTGTCCGTGGCCACGTGGTGGCGCGACAGCGACGGCAGGATCACCGTGCCCAGGGCCACGCCGAACACGCCCAGGGGCAGTTCGAGGAAACGGTCGGCCTGCGACAGCCAGCTCTGCGAGCCGGCGATCAGCAGCGAGGCGATCACCGTGTCCAGCAACAGGTTGATCTGGGCCACCGACGAGCCGAACAGCGTCGGCACCATCAGCGTCATGATCCGGCGCACGTCGGGCGAACTCCAACCCCAGCGCGGCAATGCCAGGAGATCGAGGCTGCGCAACGTGGGCAGTTGGAAGGCCAGTTGCAGGGCACCGGCCAACAGGATCGCCCAGCCCATGGCCATGATCGGCGTATGCAGCCGCGGCGCGAGCCACAGGGCACCGGCGATCATGCAAAGGTTGAGGATGACGGGCGTCAGGGCGGGAAGACCGAAACGGTGGAAGCTGTTGAGCGCCCCGCCCGACAGCGCGGTAAGCGACACGAACAGAAGGAACGGGAAAGTCAGCCGCAGCAGGTCCACGGTGAGTTCGAACTTGTCGGGCGCCTCGATGGCACCCGGCGAGAACAGCGCCGTGACCTGCGGCGCGAAGATCACCCCCAGCGCCACCACCACCAGGAGCACGCCGCCGAGCGTGCCCGAGGTGAGCGACATCAGTCGTTTCAGGTCGGCATGCGGCCGGGTTTCCTTCACTTCGGTGAATACCGGCACGAAGGCGGTGGAGAACGAGCCTTCGGCGAACAGGCGGCGCATGAAGTTGGGTATGCGGAACGCCACCCAGAACGCGTCGGTCGCCGCATTGGCGCCGAAGGAGGCGTTGATCGCCATGTCGCGCACCAGCCCGAGCACGCGCGAAACCATGGTCATGCCGCTGAAGCTGAGCACGCCGCGTAGGAGACTGGGGGTTTTCATCCGGGAGAAAAAGACTGCCGCAAACCCCTAGTTTGACAGCCACGGTGGGCCGGAGGACAGTCCGCCTCCTGGCAATTCCCGGGCCGTGGCGGCCCGGGCTGCCTGGCTGTAGGAGCTGCCATGGCGGCGAGAAGCCCCTGTGGGGGCCGGCTACGCCGGCGATCCCGCGGCAGCGGGCAAGGTTCCCGCAAGCACCCATCGCCGCTGAAGCGGCTCCCACAGGGGAAGCGGCCCTAAGCTATTGACGCGACCCGCCTTTGGCCGCAAAATGGGCGTCTTTTTTAAAACCAACCGAACTCTGGAGCTTTACCTTGGCCAACATCAAGTCCGCGAAGAAGCGTGCGCGTCAGTCGGAGCAGCGCCGTCTGCGCAACGTCAGCGCGCGTTCCATGGTGCGTTCCGCACTGAAGAAGGTCGTCAAGGCGATCGACGCCAAGGATAAGGCCGGCGCCGTCAGCGCCTACGCCGTCGCCGTGCCGGTGATGGACCGTTACGCTGCCCGTGGCCTCATCCACAAGAACAAGGCCGCTCGTCACAAGAGCCGCCTGAACGCGAAGATCCGCGACCTGGCGTAAGCCTGCGCGACATCGTTGTTCACGGAAAAAGCCGGCGAAAGCCGGCTTTTTTTTGCACCTATGAAAAGCGGGCCGGCGAAAGCCGGCTTTTTTGCGCCCATGAAAAGCAGGCTGACGAAAGCCGGCTTTTTTGCGCCTATGAAAAGCAGGCTGACGAAAGCCGGCTTTTTTGCACCTATACAGGCTTTGTGTGGGAGCCGCTTCAGCGGCGATGGGCGCTCGCCGTAGCATGCCCGCTGCCGCGGGATCGCCGGCGTAGCCGGCTCCTACACAGAGCCGGTCTCCCGGTGAAGGGCGCGGCTTATTCGCCCCGCATGCGGACGTCGTCCGCCGCCTCGTTCCGTTCGCGTCGCGCCGCGCGCTCCGCGTCGAAGAATTGCTGCACTTTCAGGCAGACGTCCCAGGTACCGACCTGGCCGGCGGCGGAGACGACGAACCACGGCGCGGTCCACTCCAGGCGCGCCACGATATCGTCGACCACGCGCTTCAGCTCATCCTCGTCGTCGATCACGTCGGACTTGTTGATCACGAGCCAGCGGGGGCGGTCGACCAGTTCGGTGTCGAACTGCTGCAACTCGTGCTCGATCGCCTTCACCTGCTCCACCGGATCGGAACCGTCGATGGGACGGATGTCGACCACATGCAGCAACAGGCTGGTGCGCGACACATGGCGCAAGAACTGGATGCCCAGGCCGGCGCCTTCCGCGGCACCCTCGATGATGCCCGGGATATCGGCGATCACGAAGCTCTGGTCGGTGCCGATGCGCACCACGCCCAAGTTCGGGTGCAGCGTGGTGAACGGGTAATCGGCCACGCGCGGCGTCGCCGCCGAAACGGCGCGAATGAACGTGCTCTTGCCCGCGTTGGGGAAGCCCAGCAGGCCCACGTCTGCCAGCAGGCGCAGTTCGAGCTTGAGGTCGCGCACCTCGCCCGGCGTGCCGGGGGTGGACTTGCGCGGCGCGCGGTTCACGGAGCTCTTGAAATGGATGTTGCCGAGGCCGCCGCGACCGCCCTGCGCCACCTTCAGGCGCTGGCCGTGCGCGGTGAGGTCGCCGATCACCTCGTCGGTGTCGACGTTGGTAACCACGGTGCCCACCGGCACGCGAACCTCGATGTCCTCGCCACCCTTGCCGTACATCTGGCTGCCCATGCCGCCCTGCCCGCGCGGGGCCTTGAACGAGCGCATGTGACGGAAATCGACGAGGGTGTTGAGGCCTTCGTCGGCCACCAGCCACACGGAACCCCCGCTTCCGCCGTCGCCGCCGTCCGGGCCGCCGAAGGGAATGAACTTCTCGCGCCGGAAGCTCACGCAGCCGTTGCCGCCGTCACCGGCCGAGACCCTGATTTGCGCTTCGTCGACGAATTTCATGGGGAGTGAACCGTTAAGAGTGAACAGTGAACAGTGAAAAGCGAACCGAGGAATGCCGCAACCTACCGGCGCTAGCTCTTACTGTTCACGATTCACTGTTCGCGCATTACGCAAAAACGAAAAGCCCCGCCTATGGCGGGGCCTTCGCTATCGCGTCGCGGGAGGCTTACGCCTGGACGACGTCGACGAACTTGCGGCCCTTGTCGCCGCGGGTCTTGAACGACACGGTGCCGTCGACCAGCGCGAACAGGGTGTGGTCGCGGCCGAGGCCGACGCCCACGCCGGCGTGGAACTTGGTGCCACGCTGGCGAACGATGATGTTACCGGCTTCGACAGCCTGGCCACCGTAGATCTTCACGCCGAGGTACTTCGGGTTCGAATCGCGGCCGTTACGGCTGGAACCTACGCCTTTTTTATGTGCCATGACTTATATCCTCCGGCGACTCAGGCGTTGATGCCCGTGATCTCGATTTCGGTGTAATGCTGACGATGTCCCTGCGTGCGCTTGTAGTGCTTGCGACGACGGAACTTGACGATGCGGATCTTATCGGCGCGGCCGTGGGCGCGAACCTTCGCGCTGACGGTGGCACCGGCGACCAGCGGGGCGCCAACGGTGATCGACTCACCTTCGCCGACGAGGAGAACCTGGTCGAACTGGATGGTGGAATCGACTTCGGCGTTCAGCAGCTCGACGCGCAGGACTTCGCCTGCCATCACGCGATACTGCTTGCCACCGGTCTTGATGACTGCGTAGCTCATGGGAGTTTCCTGTTGCTGTTTATGTAGTTCTTTTTGGGGTGTTGCGGGTACTGCGAATCGAGAATTATAGCGGGACGCAAAAGGCAAGGTCAATCAGGTGGTTAAGAGCGGCGCCCTGATTCTCCCCGTAGCCCGGGCGCCCGTATATCCATTAGCAATCAATCACTTATGACGATGGCCCGGGCGAGACACTGTGGGAGCCGCTTCAGCGGCGAAGGGGGCTCGCGGCAAGCTTGCCCGCCGCCGCGGGATCGCCGACACAGTCGGCTCCCACAGTGGGTGGCCTACTTCTTCGGCGCCGCTGCCGGCGCCGGCTTGGCGGCCGCGCCCGTGGCGGGGCACTGGCCCTGCGGGTTCAGGGTGCCCTGGCTCTGCAACTGGGCGATCATCTGCTTGCCCCGCTCCTGGCCCCACTGCTTGCCGATCTGCATGCCCTCGGCCATCGTCGCGGGCATCTGTGTGATCACCTTCTGGCCCAGCGGCGAGCGGTAGAACTTGAGCAGGCCGTCGATGTCCTCGGCCGTGAAATGCTTCTGGTAAACCGGCACCATGCGGCCGATCAACTGGTTGGTGGCATTGGCGTCCACGAAACCCTGCCAGTAGCTGGCCGGCACACAGGGCAGCGCGTTCTGCATCACGCCGGCCATCTGGCTGTTCATCTGGCTGAGCATCCGCCCCATGCCCACCGCGTCCATCAGCTGCCGCACCTGCTGCTCCGAGGGCACGGCTGCCAGCGCCTGGCCCGCACAACCCGCCAGCACCAGGCCGGCGGCGATCCCTGTCCACTTACGCATGCGTGTCTTCCTCTTTGGATGATTGGCTCTGATCCCTCCCCGGGATCGGGCCATGGTAGCCCCGCCGCCGGTTCATGGGCACCCTTGCCGGCCGACTGCCGGCGCCTCATAACAAATGTGATGAACCGTCAAAAGTCGACACGGCATGAAGGCCGAAAACCCTTGGTATAGTCGCCGACTTCCCCCATTTACGTCGGCACATGGACAGCATTCGCATCCGCGGCGCCCGCACGCACAATCTCAAGAATATCGACCTCGACCTGCCCCGCGATCGCCTGATCGTGATCACGGGCCTGTCCGGGTCCGGCAAATCGTCGCTGGCCTTCGACACTATCTATGCCGAAGGCCAGCGGCGCTACGTCGAGTCGCTGTCGGCTTATGCCCGGCAGTTCCTCTCGATGATGGAAAAACCGGACGTGGACACGATCGAAGGGCTCTCGCCCGCCATCTCGATCGAGCAGAAGTCCACGTCGCACAACCCCCGCTCCACCGTCGGCACGATCACCGAGGTGTACGACTACCTGCGCCTGCTCTATGCGCGCGTCGGCACCCCGCGCTGCCCGAACCACGGCATTCCGCTCGAAGCGCAGACCGTCAGCCAGATGGTGGACACCGCGCTGGCGCTGGACGCCGACAAGCGCTGGATGCTCCTGGCGCCGGTGATCCGGGAGCGCAAGGGCGAGCACGTGCAGGTGTTCGACCAGCTGCGCGCGCAGGGCTTCGTGCGTGCGCGCGTGGACGGCGAGGTATACGACCTCGACGCCGTTCCGCCGCTCACCCTGCGCCAGAAACACACCATCGAGGCGGTGATCGACCGCTTCCGTCCGCGCGAGGACATCAAGCAGCGCCTGGCCGAATCGTTCGAAACGGCGCTGCGCCTCGGCGACGGCATCGTGATCCTCGTGGACATGGACGATGCCAAGGCGCAGGAGCAACTGTTCTCCTCGCGCTATTCCTGCCCCATGTGCGACTACTCGCTGCCGGAGCTGGAACCGCGCCTGTTCTCGTTCAACTCCCCCGTGGGCGCCTGCCCCACCTGCGACGGCCTGGGCATCACCCAGGTGTTCGATCCCGCGCGCGTGGTCGGCCACCCGGAACTGAGCCTCGCCGGCGGCGCCATCCGCGGCTGGGACCGCCGCAACCCGTACTACCACCAGATGATCGTGTCGCTGGGCAAGCATTACGGATTCGATCCGGAAACGCCCTGGCGCGAATTGCCGAAGTCGGTGCAGAACGCCGTGCTCAACGGTTCGGGCCGTGAGCTGATTCCGTTCCGCTACATCACCGAACGTGGCGGCAAGGTCACCCGCGAACACAAGTTCGAGGGCATCCTGCCGAACCTGGAGCGCCGCTATCGCGAGACCGAATCGGCTGCCGTACGCGAGGAACTGTCGCGCTACATCGCGGACCATCCCTGCCCCGACTGCGAAGGACAGCGGCTGAATCCGTCGGCGCGCAATGTGTTCGTGGCCGACCGTGCGATTCCGGAGATCACCTCGCTGGCGATCGACTCGGCGCTCGGCTTCTTCGAGAAGCTGAAACTCCCGGGCTGGCGCGGCGAGATCGCGGTGAAGATCGTGAAGGAGATCCGCGAGCGCCTCACCTTCCTCAACGACGTCGGCCTCAATTACCTCACGCTCGACCGCCAGGCGGATTCGCTTTCCGGCGGCGAGGCGCAGCGCATCCGTCTGGCCAGTCAGATCGGCGCCGGCCTCGTCGGTGTGATGTACGTGCTGGACGAGCCGTCCATTGGCCTGCACCAGCGCGACAACGAGCGCCTGCTCGGCACGCTCACCCGCCTGCGCGACCTCGGCAACACGGTCATCGTGGTGGAACACGACGAGGACGCGATCCGCGCGGCCGACCACATCCTCGACATCGGCCCCGGCGCCGGCGTGCACGGCGGCCACGTGGTGGCCGAAGGCACGCTGGAACAGGTGCTCGCCTCGCCTGCCTCGGTCACGGCGAAATACCTGAGCGGGGAACGCGGCATCCAGGTGCCCGCGAAGCGCCGTCAGGCCCGCGACGACCAGTGGATCGAACTCAAGGGTGCCAGCGGCAACAACCTGAAGGATGTCGACGTCCGCATTCCGGTCGGCACATTCACCTGTGTCACCGGCGTGTCCGGTTCTGGCAAGTCCACGCTCATCAACGACACCTTCTATCGCCTCGCCGCGATGGAATTGAACGGCGCGGGCGAGCAACCGGCACCCTACGAATCCATCGAGGGACTGGAACTGTTCGACAAGGTGGTGGACATCGACCAGTCGCCCATCGGCCGCACCCCGCGTTCGAACCCGGCCACCTACACCGGCCTCTTCACACCGCTGCGCGAGCTGTACGCGCAGGTGCCGGAATCGCGTCAGCGCGGCTATACCCCCGGCCGTTTCAGCTTCAATGTGCGCGGCGGCCGCTGCGAGGCCTGCGAAGGCGACGGCATGATCAAGGTGGAGATGCACTTCCTCCCCGACGTGTACGTGCCCTGCGACGTGTGCCACGGCAAGCGCTACAACCGCGAAACGCTGGAGGTCATGTACAAGGGCCACACCATCGCCGACGTGCTCGACATGACGGTGGAAGATGCGTTCAAGCTGTTCGAGAACGTGCCGGTGATCGCGCGCAAGCTCGAAACCCTTCGCGCGGTGGGTCTCGATTACATCAAGCTCGGACAGAGCGCCACCACGCTTTCCGGTGGCGAGGCGCAGCGCGTGAAGCTGTCGAAGGAACTCTCCAAGCGCGACACCGGCAGCACGCTCTACATCCTCGACGAACCGACCACCGGCCTGCACTTCCACGACATCGAGCAACTGCTCGACGTGCTGCACCAGCTGGTGGAACACGGCAACACCGTGGTCGTGATCGAGCACAACCTCGACGTGATCAAGACGGCGGACTGGCTGATCGACCTCGGCCCGGAAGGTGGTGCCGGCGGCGGCCGTATCCTGGTCAGCGGCACACCCGAAACCGTGGCCGCCACGAAGGCGTCGCACACCGGACGATTCCTGTTGCCCCACCTGAAACCGGCACGCCCGGCTGCAAAGGCCGCGGCCAAGACGCCGGCCAAGGTCTCAGCCAAGGCCTCCACCAAGAAGACCGCCGCGAAGCCGGCCGCTGCGAAGAAGAAAAGGACCGCATGAGCACCGAAGCCTCCCTGAACCCCGCGCCCGTTCCGCTGTTCATCACGCCGATGGACGTGCGCTGGCAGGACCTGGACGCGTACAACCATGTCAACAACGCCAATTACCTGGTCTACCTGCAGGAAGCACGTCTCAAGTGGCTGAAGGATATTCCGGGTGACTGGTACAGCCCGGCCGCGGCACCGGTGATGGCCCATAGCGAACTGAATTACCGCCTGCCGATCGAGTGGCCTGCGGATATCCAGATCGAGCTCTTCGTCAATCGCATGGGCAACAGCTCGATGACCATCGGCCATCGCATCCTGGACAGCAACGATCCCACGCGCATCCATTGCGACGGCAGCATCACCATGGTGTGGATCGATACCCGCAGCGGACGTCCGGTGCCGCTGCCGCAGGCAGTGCGCGACGCGGTGGCGGAAGCGGAGCGGGGCTGAAAATCCGAAAGGAATCGGGGCTTCGAAAAAGGCCCTGGCTGTGTGTGGGAGCCGCTTCAGCGGCGATGGACGCTCGCCGCAACCTTGCCGCTGCTACGGAATCGCCGGCATAGCCGGCTCCCACAAAAACTTTCGCCTCGTTCATGTGCCACCAGTATGATCCGCGAGGGCCTACATGGAGAGCATCATGCTGCAACGCACCCTCGTCCTCGCGATCGCCTGCGCCGTCGCCCTACCCGCCTTCGCTGCGGACGAGCGCACCGCGCTCACGCTCTACCGCGCCGATGGCGACCAGCTGTTTTCCACGGGCGGTGACGCCGTCTCGGGCGACGGTTATGCCGTCGTGCACGAGCGGCGCGCGTTCGACCTCAAGGGCGGCACGCAGGACCTGACGATCGACGGCCTTCCCGCCGCGCTCGACAGCGAAGCGCTGTCACTGCGCTTTCCCGGCAAGGAAACCCGTGTCGTCTCGCAGCGCCTGCTGCTCGGCCAGGGCTTCGACGGCGCGGTGGCCGGTCTCGTCGGCCGCAACGTCAGCGTGATCGGCGAAAGCGGCCAGCCCATCGCCAGCGGCACGCTGGTTCGTGGCGGCGACGCCCTCGTGGTGCGCGAAGCGAACGGCCAGGCCACCCTCGTGCGCCAGTACGCCGCGCTGCGCGCAGCCGACAGCACCGACTTCGCCCGCGGCTCGACATTGCAGGTGCGCGTGACCGGCGGCAACGCCGGCAAGGCGAACGCCCAGCTCGACTACCCCACCTCCGGTCTTGGCTGGCGCGGCGCCTATGTGGCCACGATCCAGCCGGGCAATGCCTGCCGCATGACCTTCGACTCGGCGGCCAGCATCGCCAACCGCAGCGGCCGCGACTGGAAGGACGTGACACTGAAGCTCATCGCCGGCGAGGCGCGCCGCGCGAAGGCGCCGCCGCGGCCGCAGGTCCAGGACCGCATGTTCGCGTTCAAGGCTGCCGCTGCACCGGAAGCTGCGCCCTCCCAGGCGACTCTCGGCGATCTTCGCACCTATACGCTCCCCGCCGCCGTAGACCTCCCGGACGGCAGCGTCACGCAAACCCCGCTGTACGACCGCCGCACGCTCGATTGCGAACGGCAGGCGCTTTACGACTCGCAGGCGGGCGGCTGGTTCCCGCCGCGCCCGAACGTCGAGAAAGAAACCGTGCCTCCCGCCAACGGCGTCCCAGTGGTCTCGAACCTGCGCTTCAAGGCGTTCGACAGTTTGCCCGCGGGATACGTGCGCGTGCTCACCACAGACCGCGACGGCAACGCCGAATTGCTGGGCGAAGGGCGCATCGACGATACGCCGAAGAACCAGGACAGCACGGTGTCCCTGGGCAATGCGTTCGACCTCACCGCCGCGCGCGAGCAGACCACGTTCACCGTGGACCAGGCTGCGCACCGCATGGACGAGGGCTTCCGCATCGTCCTGTCCAATGCCGGCGATACGCCGCGCACCGTCACCGTGCACGAGCATCCGAACCGCTGGCGCGCCTGGAAACTCACGTCGTCGTCGGTGAAGCCCACCAAGTTTTCGCCCGAACTGCTGGAGTTCAAGGTGGACGTGCCGGCGAACGGCAGCGCCACGCTGGATTACGCGGTGCAGTACACCTGGGTGGACGCCGACCTCACGCGGTAGACCATAATCGGACGAACCCACCCAAGGACCAAGATCATGCTCGACATCCTTCCTCACGACGGCGGCATCCACGAGATCCGCATGGCGCGGGCACCCGTGAACGCGTTCGACCTTGGGCTGGTGCAGGCACTGCGCGAGGCCATCGTCGACGCGCCGTCCAACGGTGCCCGCGGCATCGTGCTTTCCGGCGCCCAGGGTATGTTTTCCGCGGGCGTGGACGTCCCGGCGCTGATCCAGCGCGATCGCGCCGGCGTGAAGGAGTTCTGGGACGCGTTCTTCGCCCTCTGCGGTGCCATCGCCACGTCGAGCGTGCCCACGGTCGCCGCCGTCACCGGGCACAGCCCCGCGGGCGGCGCCGTGGTTTCGCTGTTCTGCGATTACCGGGTGATGGCGCACGGCGTCTACAAGATCGGACTCAACGAAGTGCAGGTGGGCCTGTCGGTGCCGGAGCCCATCCAGTTCGCCATGCGCCGCATCGTGGGCGCCTACCGCGCCGAGCGCCTGCTCGTGGCAGGTGCGATGGTCGACGCGGAGCAAGCGCATGCCATCGGGCTGGTCGACGAGCTTGCCGCCGTGGAACAGGTGGTGACGCGCTCCGTGCAGTGGCTCGACGACCTGCTGAAGCTGCCGACGAAGGCCATGCTGCGCACGCGCGCCATCGCCCGTGCCGATCTGACCGCCGTCTGGGGCGACACCACCGACCTGCTCGATCCGGGCTTCATCGACGACTTCTTCGGCGACGAAACACAAACGGTGATGAAAGCGCTCGTCGCCCGGCTGAAATCGAAGTAACCCCGTACTCCTACAGGAAGGCGGTGATGCCTGCGACGCCTTGGGCGGCATGCAGCCGCGCTTCCGGCAAGTCCTTCCGGCCGACGCCGCCCAGCGCGTAGACAGGCAGCGAGGCGGCTTCCGCCAGCCGGCCGAAGCGCGGCCAGCCAAGCGGTTCCACGCCAGGGTGGCTCGTCGTCGCGAGCACGGGCGACAGCGTGGCGAAGTCGCAGCCGAGGCGCGAGGCCAGTTCAAGTTCCGCGGCGTCGTGGCACGACGCGCCAACGGGAACGGACAGCGGCAGCGGCCGCTCCGCCCACTCACGCCATTGCCCGGAGGCCAGGTGCACGCCGATACCGAGTGCCTGCGCCCCGGCCACGTCGCGATTCAACAACAGCTGCGCGCCATGCCGCCGCACGTCCGGCAGGACCGCCTCGGCCACGCCGCGCACCGTCTCGAAAGACTGCGCCGTGAGGCGCAATTGCAGGAGGCGCTCGCCCCGCTCCAGCGCCGCATGCACCCAGGCGGCCGCCTCGTCCGGCGAGGCCTGCGCAGGGCTGACCGCGTAATGCCGCGGCAACCGCAGCGCGGCGAGGATCGGCCGGTCGGCCGGTGCCAGCAGGGCCGCATCGACGGAGACCGGTTCACGCCAGGCAATGGCCGCCGCATCGAGCGCCTGCGGCTCGCCCTTCCAGCCGCGCACGAGCACAGCCTCGAGCAGCATGTCGCGGTCGCCGTAGCGCCACGGCACCCGGATCAGCGCTTCGAATGCAGCCCGATCGACCGCAATGCCGAGCTCCTCATCCAGTTCGCGCACAAGCGCCGCCCCTGCGCTTTCGCCGGGCTCAAGCTTCCCGCCGGGAAACTCCCACATGCCCGCCAAGTGCTTGCCCGGCGGGCGTTGCGCGATGAGGATGCGCCCGCTGGCGTCGACGAGGACGCCGGCGACCACGTGCATCAAGGTGTCCGATGCGAATCGCCGGCCAGGCTCGGGTGGGGGTGTTCCCGCTCCACAGCGTGGTTCCGTACGTATTCGACCATGTCGAATGCGTAGGGATGCTCGCTGTCCGCCTTGTGGCGCACGCGGGACACTTCGGTCCAGTCCTTGAAGTCGATGCCGGGGAAGAACACGTCGGCGCCGTCGACGGCCGCATACACCCATGTCAGGTACAGCGTGCTGGCAAGCGGCAGGGCTTCGCGGAACACCTCGCCTCCACCGATCACCATCAGGCCCGTATGTCCGCAACTGGCCTGCGCCTCCTGGATGGAGCGCACGGTAACCTGGCCGGGGTACGGCGCCTCGCCCTTTCGCGTGAGCACGTAGTTGTCGCGGTCCGGAAGGGGCTTGCCGATGGACTCGGCGGTCTTGCGGCCCATCAGCACCGCCCTGTCCTTGGTGAGCTTCTTGAAGTAACGCAGGTCGTCGGGAAGATGCCAGGGCAAGCCGCCCTTTTTGCCGATGGCAAAGTTTTCGTCGAGCGCGGCAACCAGGTGAACAGCCATGGAACTTCCTTCGCGTTGAGTTGGCACAATCGGGGCCCCGGGGCCCGCGGTGGAGATAGTAGTCCTCTGCGTGCAGGGACGAAACCGAGCGGGGGCCGCCCGGATCGCGATTCCCTGCGGTTTGGCGAGGGTCAGCCGCGGGGCCAGAGCCGGGTAAGCGGCGGCTCCGAGCCGGTCACCGGGTCGGTGTCGGGAAAAGGCAGGCTGGCGATACGCTCCAGCATGGCCGTGTCCGGCGCGTCGCGGCAGATGTCCCATTCCTGTCCGTCGGGATAGGCGCCCACCATCTGGAAGTCGTCGGAGGCCGCCAGGCTGCGATGCCCCGTTCCGGCCGGCAGCAGCACCACATCGCCCCGACTTACCGTTATTTCCTGCCCGCCGGGACCGCCGAGCACGAGGGTGGCGGAGCCCCTGCTGCACCCGAGCACCTCGTGTGCGGACGAATGGTAGTGGTGGTAGTCGTACACCCCATCGCGCCAACGCGGCACCCAACCGTTGCCGGCGAACAACGTCTCGAACGCCGATGCCACGTCGCCTTGCGATCGCACGTCGCGATACAGCAGCACCGGCAGACGCGGATGGTTCGGTACCCAGTCGTGTGGCGAAAAATACAGGCTCTCCGGTGTCATGCATCGGTCTCCCACGGTGTCGGGTCGATGATGCCCGCGGCAACGTCGAAGGGGAGTCATCGGCGGGATCGTATCTTCCAAGACGTCGAAAGGTTTTGCGGGTTTGATTCGCGCAGGGACGAAAAACGAAACCGTGTGTGCAGGATTTCATTCCTACCGAGGGCGACGCCATGCCGTCAGACTTCGCGCCAGCGAATCGCTGGCCTTTCGCTGCAACCACCGCACTGGCCGCTGCCGTCGCGGTCATGCTCCCCCTGCCGGTTCATGCCGCGGCGCCTCCCGCACCAGCCAGTTCACCATCCGTCGGTGCAGGTGAGCCACGCGCCTCCGCGCCGTTACCGGCGGCCGCCGCACCGGCCTCCGCGCCGAGCGACGACACCTCGATACGGCCATTCCCGAAGGTTCACGTCTCCGACGATGCCATCGCCGACCTTAGGCGGCGCATCGCCGCGACGCGATGGCCTTCGAAGGAAACGGTGGACGACACGTCGCAAGGCGTGCAGCTGTCCACGATGCGCAAGCTGGCGGAGTACTGGCAGTCGAGCTACGACTGGCGCAAGGTCGAGGCGCGCCTCAACGCCTTGCCGCAGTTCGTGACAACCATCGACGGCGTGGACATTCATTTCATCCACGTGCGCTCGAAGAACAGGAACGCGCTTCCGCTCATCATCACCCACGGTTGGCCCGGCTCGATCGTGGAACAGCTGAAGGTCATCGAGCCCTTGAGCGATCCCACCGCGCACGGAGGTTCGGCCGCCGACGCGTTCGACGTGGTGATTCCCTCGCTGCCCGGCTACGGGTATTCGGGCAAGCCGACCACCACGGGGTGGGACCCCGTGCACATCGCGCGGGCATGGATCGTGTTGATGAAGCGGCTCGGCTACAAACACTTCGTCGCACAGGGCGGCGACTGGGGCGACGCCGTATCGGAACAGATGGCGGTAATCGCTCCGCCCGAACTGCTGGCGATCCACACGAACATGCCGGCCACCGTACCCGACGACATCGCAAAGGCGCTATCGGCTGGCCAACCGGCGCCGGCAGGCCTTTCCCCCGACGAACGAAACGCCTACGAGCAGCTCGACTTCTTCTACAAGCACGGGCTGGGCTACGCCCAGGAGATGACCAACAAGCCACAGACGCTCTACGCGCTGGAGGATTCGCCGATCGGGCTCGCGGCCTGGATGCTGGACCACGACATCCGCAGCTACGAACTCATCGCCCGCGTGTTCGACGGAAAGAAGGAAGGGCTCTCGCGCGACGACGTGCTCGACAACGTGACGCTGTACTGGTTCACGAACACGGCGGTGTCCTCCGCGCGTTTGTACTGGGAGAACAAGCTGGCCTTTTTCGAGCCGAAGCACCTGAAGATTCCGGTCGCCGTCAGCGTCTTCCCCGACGAGATCTACGCCGCGCCGAAGACCTGGGCGGAGAAGGCTTTCCCGAAGCTGATCCATTACAACCGGCTTCCGAAGGGCGGCCACTTCGCGGCCTGGGAGCAGCCCGATGCGTTCGTCGCGGAATTGCGTGCCTCGTTCAAGCAGGTCCGTCCGTAACCGCATGCCGCGGTCATCTCAGGCATCGCTAGGCTTGCCGCTGTGCGCGACGATCGGCTTCTCCGGTGCCGGCTGCGACATTGCCCGGCCGAAGGTGCCCACGGCGCGGGCGAGCGGCGTGAGCGTCCGCCAGAGTTCGTCGTCGTTGAGCAAACGATAGACGCCGCGCACACCGGGCGCGGCGTCGTCGGCACCGCGACGGGTCTCGTCGAGAACAGCCGCGGCTTCGCGGACCGCTTCCGCAAACTTGTACACGGCCCCCGGCGGCACCTTTCCCAGCACCATCGCCAGAGCCGACACGTTCTGCATGACGTTGCGCGCACCTTCGGTCTGCAGGCCCTTGACCACGATGGCAGCAACGTCCTGGTTCCTCGCGACGAGGTCGTTCGCCAAGCGCAACACGCCATGGCGATGGAGTGTTTCCAGCAGTTTCTCCCATTCCTCCTGCGCCGTCGTATCGGTGCGCACGGGTGTGGGCTTGAAGTCCAGGGGCTCGGCCATTACAGCGTCTCCGGATGCTCGATGTGTCGCGGCGGCTCATCGTATTCCGGCTGCCGCCACTTGGCCTCGGCATCCGGCCCGTGATTCGGCGTGCGTCGCCCGTAGCGGAAATTGCGATAAGGCAGGGCGGGCTCGCCTTTCGGTCGTGCCAGCTTCTCGATGCGCACCGCCAGTTCCTTGTACCCGGGTGCGTTCACGTCGGGATCGTGGTGTTCGCCGGTCAGGGTGTTCACACCGGGCTTGGAATGATGGATCGGAAGGAACAGCGTGTTGCCCTGCACCCGGTCCGTGACCACGGCACGCACTTCGATGCTGGCGCGTCGCGATGTCACCTTGAGCCAGGTGCCGTCCTCGATGCCCCGTTCGCGCGCGAGGTCGGCACCGATCTCGACGAACCAGTCCGGCGACAAGTGGTCGATGCGGCCACCGCGCCCCGTCTGATTGCGGGACTGGAAGTGCTCCAGCAGGCGACCATTGTCCAGCATGAGGTCGAAGGTCTCGTCAGGCGCCTCGCCCGGTGCCTTCCATTCCAATGGGTAGAGCTTCGCCTTGCCGTCGGGGAACTTGAACGTCTCCGTGTACAGGAGCGGCGTGTCCTTGCCGTCGGCGGCCACCGGCCACTGCAGCGATTGCCATCCCTCCAGCCGCTCGTAGGTCACGCCGGCGAACATCTCCGCGATGCCCGCGCATTCGTGCATCACGTCCGCCGGCCCCTTATAGCCCCAGTTGTATCCGAGACGTTTGGCCACCTCGTTCAAGATCCACCAATCCGGCCGGCTCTGCCCCAGCGGCGGCATCACCTGGTGGAAGCGCTGGATCCGGCGCTCCGTATTCGTGAAGGTGCCCTCTTTCTCCACGCTCGGGCAGGCGGGCAGCACCACGTCGGCGAACTGCGCCGTGCGGCCCAGGAACATGTCCTGCACGACGAAGAACTCGATACTTGAGAAAGCCTTCTCGACGTTCGCGGTGTCCGCATCGGATATGGCCGTCTCCTCGCCGATGACCCACATCGCCTTGACGTTGCCCTTCCCCGCTTCCACGACCATGCCAAAGTTGTCCAGGCCCGGCTCGTTCGACAGCCGCTCCGCCGGGACGCCCCATGCCTTCGCCCACTTCGCGCGCATGGCCTCGTCGGTCACCTTCTCGTAGCCGGGATAAACGTCTTTCAGGCACCCGAAATCGCTCGCTCCCTGCACGTTGTTGTGCCCGCGCATGGGATAGCCGCCGGTCCCTGGGCGTCCGTAGTTGCCCGTGATCAGCAACAGGTTCGACAGGGCCGTGCTCGTGTCCGATCCCTGCGTGTGCTGGGTGATGCCCATGGCCCAGAGAAGGCACACGCTGCCTGCTCCCGCGAGCATCCGCGCCGCTTCCACCAGCCGTTCGCGCGGCACGCCGGTCACCGACTCGGCCAGTTCCATCGTGAAGGGCTCCAGGGAGCGCCGATATTCGTCCAGTCCATTCACCCGTCGATCGAGGAACGCCGTGTCGGCAAGGCCTTCGTCCAGAATGTAGCGTGCCGTCGCGCTTGCCCATACCAGGTCGGAGCTCGACTTCACCGGCAGGTACATGTCGGCGCGCTCTGCCATCTCGTGCCGCCGTGGATCGACGACGAGCAGCTTCTGCCCGTGCAGCTTGTGCGAACGCTTGATGCGCGAGGCGATCACGGGATGACATTCCGCGGTGTTCGATCCCACCAGCACCACGAGGTCGGCCTTCTCGATATCCTTGATCGACCCTGCGTCGCCGCCATACCCCACGGTGCGGAAGAGCCCCATGGTGGCGGGGTTCTGGCAATAGCGGGACGAGTTGTCCACGCTGTTGGTCCCGAAGATCAGCCGGGCGATCTTCTGCGTCAGGTAGGCTTCCTCGTTGCTCGCCTTGCTCGATCCGATGAACCCCAGCGCCTTCGGTCCGTGCTGCGCGTGCACTTCGCGAAGCCGGTTCGCCACGAGGTCCAGCGCCTCGTCCCAGGTCGCCTCGCGGAAGGCGCCGTTCTCCCGGATCAAGGGATGGGTAAGGCGGTCGGGACTGTTCACGAAATCCCAGCCGAACTTGCCCTTCACACAGGTGGAAATGCCATTGGCCGGCGCATCGGCCACCGGCTGCACTTTCAGGATGTGCCGGTCCCTTGTCACCATCTCGAACGAGCAGCCCACGCCGCAATACGTGCACACGGTCTTGGTACGACGGATCTCGGCCTGCCGCATGGCGGCATCGATCTCGGAAAGCGCCGTCACCGGTCGCGCGCCGGTGGTGTTTTCCAGCGCTTTCACCAGGTCGATCAGCGGGCGCTTGACGCGTTCTTCCATGGCGGTGAACGGGCCTGCGTCCGGCCGCATGGTCTTTTCCATGAGCGCGTTGCAGGGGCACACCGTGACGCAGTGGCCACAGGACACGCAGCTGGAATGGTCGATGGGCCGGCCGCCGTCCCACAACACGCGCGGATGTTCCGCCGTGTAGTCGATGCTCAGGGTTTCGTTGACCTCGACGTTCTGGCACGCCTCGACGCAGCGGCCGCAGAGGATGCACTGGTCGGGATCGTACGTGTAGAACGGGTTGCTGGTGTCTTTCGCGTAGGGTTTGCGCACGAAGGGATAGCGCTGGATGGGCATGTCCATCGCGGCAACAGTGTTGTGCAGCGTGCAGTCGCCCAGATTGTGCTCGCAGACCGTGCAGTAAAGCTCGTGCTTGGCCAGCAGCCGGTCCATGCCCTCCTCGCGCGCCGCGAGCGACCGGGCGCCTTCCGTCTCGACCGTCGTCCCGCCCGTCGCGGGATGCTCGCAACTCCGCACCAGTTCGCCGTCCACTTCCACCCAGCACGTGTCGCATGTTCGAATGGGCCCCAGCGCTTCGCTGTAGCAGACGCGAGGCACCTCGATACCGTGACGGACGAGGGCATCGACGAGGCGTTCGCCTTCGCGAACGAGACGGGGAACACCGTCGACGACGATGGTGTGCGATGGCGCGGACATGACGCCCTCCTTCGATCATTCCAACGCGAAGCCTGGGCGCCCCGGCGGCCACGTCGTGTGTAAGACGCGCGTTGCGAGACTTCACGAAGCGCGCACGGGAACACCACTAGCGTGAACACGTTACGCCGGGACCCGAGGGAGATGGCACAGATATTCCACCCGCGTTCCGGGCTCTACGCGAAGCTGGCGATGCTGGGACTCGCGGTGGCCATCGCGGCCGCGGTGTTCGCCTGGCGTAGCGTCACCGCCGAACCGGACAGCGAAAACGAGGCCGTGGAACAGCCGGTACCTTTCAGCCACCAGCACCACGTGGGCGAGGTAGGCATCGACTGCCGCTATTGCCATGCCAGCGTGGAGACCGATGCCTTTGCCAGCATGCCGCCGATCTCGACGTGCATGACCTGCCATTCGCAACTTTTTACGGATCAGCCCCCGCTCGCACCGCTCGTCGAGAGTTGGCGGACCGGGATACCCCTGCACTGGAAGCGTGTGCACGATCTTCCCGGTTTCGTCTATTTCGATCATTCCATCCACGTGGCGAAGGGCGTTGGCTGCGTGTCGTGCCACGGGCGCGTGGACCGCATGCCATTGATGCGCCGGGTCGCGCCGCTGTCGATGGAGTGGTGCCTGGATTGTCATCGCCACCCGGAACGCTTCGTGCGAGCGCGCGACGAAGTGTTCGCCATGGACGACCGCGAGCCCGGCAGCGACGACACGCTCGGCATGCACCTCGTGGATGCCTATCGCATCGATCGGCGCCGCCTCACGGACTGTTCGGTATGTCACCGATGAAGCCGGAGGCCGCCTTGCGCGACGCGTTGCCGCCGCCCGGTTCGCCCAGGTTCTGGCGCGCGCTCGACGAACTTGCGGCAGATCCGGCCGGCCGCGGCCTTCTGGCTGCGGCGTGGCCGTCGCTTGCCGAGCTGGAGCCCGCTCTCGACCGCCGGGGATTCCTGCGCCTGCTCGGCGCGTCGCTCGCCTTCGCGGGCCTGGCGGCCTGTTCGGGCCCGCCACCCGAGCACATCGTTCCGCAGGTAGGGCGCAACGGCCGCACGGCTCCGCGTTCGGCGCGTTACGCCACGGCCATGGCGACGGGCGCCGACGTGGTAGGGGTCGTCGTAACGCTGCAAGATGGACGCCCGGTGAAAGTCGACGGCAATCCGCGCCACCCGGCCACGCTCGGCGGCAGCGACGCATGCATGCAGGCGGCAGTGCTGGATCTGTGGGACCCGGCGCGCTCCGATGCACCGCGCCGCAATGGCACGCCATCGAGCTGGGCCGCCTTCGAAGACGACGCAGCGGCGCTGCGAAGGCAGTTCGGCGAACGCGGCGAAGGCCTGCGTATCCTGAGCGGTGCCGTCGTGTCACCCACTCTCGCGCGTCAGCGCGATGCGCTCCTTGCACGCTATCCGGCGGCCCGCTGGCACGTGCACGATCCGTTGCGGGGCCGGCCGGCCGATGTCTGGCCGGACCTGTCGAAGGCCCGGACTATCGTGGCCTTGGATGCGGATCCGCTCGGCGGTTTTCCGGGCCACGTACGCCACGCGCGCGACTTCGCGGCCATGCGCGGCGACACGAACGCGATGCCACGCCTTTACGCGATCGAACCCGCGCCATCCCTCACGGGCCGGAACGCCGATCACGCATGGCCCGTTGCAGCCAGCGCGCTGCCTGCGATCGCCGCCGGCCTGGCATCCGCTCTCGGCGTGCCTGCCGATGTGCCGGATCTCGATGCCCTCACCCGCGAACGGATCGCCACGATCGCCGAGGACCTGCACACGAATGCAGGCGCGTCGCTCGTTCTGGCGGGCCCATTCCAGCCGTCCGCAGTGCACGACCTCGTTCGGGCCATGAACGCCGTGCTCGGCAACGAGGGAACGACGATCCACGATGTGCCGAGCCACGACACGGGCCGGCCCCTTGGCGAACTTCTCGAAGACATGCGTGCCGGCCACGTCGAAACCCTGGTGCTCCTGGAAACCAACCCTGTGTACACGGCACCCGGTTTCGCGGATGCCATGCGCACCGTGCCGCGGTCGGTGCATCTGGGACGCTATCGCGACGAAACCGCGGAAGCCGCGCATTGGCATCTTCCCGCACTCCACCCCTTCGAAACGTGGTCCGACCTGCGCACGTTGGATGGCGTGGCGAGCATCGTCCAGCCCGTGCTCGCCCCTCTTGCGGACGCCCGTTCCGTGCATGACGTGCTCGACCTGCTCACGGGAGCCATGACGGACGATCCGCTGAAGCGTGTGCGTGCGACGTGGCCGGACCTCGACGACGAAGCCTGGACAGCGGCCCTGCGCGACGGCGTGGTTGCACGGCCCGCAGACGCTGTAGGAGCCGCCATGGCGGCGAGGAAATCTCGCCCCGGTTCCACGCCCCTCGCCGCCATGGCGGCTCCTACAGGGAAGGATGCGTTGGAACTGGTATTCCGCCCCGACGAATTCCTGTGGGACGGACGCCACGCGGGCAACGCGTGGCTCCAGGAACTGCCGCGCCCGGTCACGTCGCTCACCTGGGGCAACGCCGCCTGGATCTCCCCTGCTCTTGCCGAACAACGCCGCCTCCGCGACGGCGACATGGTTCGCCTCGCCATCGACGGGCGCCACGTGGAGGCACCCGTGCTCGTCGTGCCGGGACAGGCCGCCAACAGCATCACCGTCACCTTCGGTTACGGACGGCGCAGCGGTATCGCCGACGGACTCGGCTATGACGCATACGCGTTGCGGGAACGTGACGACACCTGGCACGTCCACAGTGTGGAGCTGACCCCGCTCGGCCGGCGAACGACGCTCGCCTGGACGCAGACCCACCAGGACATGGGCCGCCGCGACATCGTGCGTGCAGGCACGCCGGCGCATCCGCCGCACGGGAGTGACAAGACTCCGGCAAGTTTCTATCCCGATGCGCCACGCGGCGAGTACCGCTGGGGAATGGGCATCGACCTCAATGCCTGCATCGGCTGCAATGCCTGCACGATCGCCTGCCAGGCAGAGAACAACATCCCTGTAGTGGGCAAGGAAGAAGTGGCGCGCGGGCGGCGCATGCACTGGATACGCGTGGACCGCTATCACGAAGGCCCGGCTGCCGCGCCACGCACGTACCACCAGCCGGTGCCCTGCATGCACTGCGAACATGCCCCCTGCGAAGTCGTTTGTCCCGTCGAGGCGACGGTGCACGACAGCGAGGGCCTGAATCTTCAGGTGTACAACCGCTGCGTCGGTACGCGCTTCTGCTCCAACAATTGCCCCTACAAGGTGCGCCGCTTCAACTTCCTGCAATACGCCGACCTGGCCAGCGAAAGCCTCAAGGCCATGCGCAATCCCGAGGTCACCGTGCGGTCCCGTGGCGTCATGGAGAAATGCACCTACTGCGTGCAGCGCATCGAGCGCGCCCACATCGACGCCGATCGCGAGGGGCGGCGCATCGGCACCGGCGAGGTGACGACGGCCTGCCAGGACGCCTGCCCCACGCGCGCCATCGTATTCGGCGACCTGGGCGACGACGCCAGTGACGTGGCCAGGGCGCATCGTTCGCCGCGCCGCTACGTATTGCTCGAAGAACTGAACACACGGCCGCGCACTGCCTACCTCGGCGCCTTGAGAAATCCGAACCCCGCGTGGAGGGACGCATGAGCGATCGCGAACCCGCGCATGGCGCCACGCCGGCGGAGGTGACCGACCTCGTGACGGCGCTCGTATTGGCGCGCCCCAGCGGTCGCATGTGGAAGATCGCGACCGGTATCGCTTCGTTGCTTACAGCCTTGCTCGTAGCTGCCATCGTCGTCTTGCTGGCACGTGGCGTGGGTATCTGGGGCATCACGATGCCGGTGGCGTGGGGCTTCGCCATCGCCAACTATGTCTGGTGGATCGGCATCGGCATGGCCGGAACCTTCATCTCGGCGGCCCTGTACCTCACGCGGCAAGGATGGCGCTCGGCGCTCAACCGGTTCGCCGAGGCCATGACGGTGTTCGCCCTGGCGGTCTCCGGCATCTTCCCGGTGCTGCACCTGGGCCGTCCCTGGTTCGCCTACTGGCTGGCGCCTTATCCCGACCGCATGGGGCTCTGGCCGCAGTGGCGCAGCGCACTGGTGTGGGATTTCTTCGCCATCGGTGCGTACGTGATCGTTTCGGTGATCTATTTCTACGTCGGGCTCGTGCCGGACTTCGCCGCCGTTCGCGATCGCGCGAGGTCGCATGGCCGGCAGCTGATCTATGGCGTGCTCGCCATCGGCTGGCGCGGCGAAGCGTTGGAATGGGAGCGGCATGCCACGCTGGCAAGGATCCTTGCGGGCCTGGCCGTGCCACTCGTGTTCTCGGTGCACAGCATGGTGGCGCTGGATTTTTCCGAGGGACTGCTGCCGGGCTGGCACTCGACGATCTTCCCCCCGTTCTTCGTGGCCGGCGCGCTGTTCTCGGGTGCCGCCATGGTCATCCTGCTGGCCGTGCTCCTGCGCCGCGCCTATGCGCTGCACGGGTTCATCACCGACGAGCACCTGGACAAGCTGGCGAAGATGATGCTCGCCGTGGGCTGGGTAGTGACCTACGGCTACGTCGCGGAGATCTTCACGGCCTATTACGGCGGCGATCCCTACGAGGTGGCGATGCAGCGGCATCGCCAGCAAGGTGCATACGCGTGGCTGTTCTGGGCCACCATCGCATGCAACAGCCTCTCGATACAGGCGCTATGGTGGTCGCGCGTACGCACGAATCCGGCCGCGCTGGCTGTCATCTCCCTGCTGGTGCTGATCGGCATGTGGCTGGAGCGCTTCATGCTCATCGTCACCAGCCTTTACCGCGATTTCCTTCCTTCGAGCTGGGGCATGTTCTATCCCACCCTTTGGGACGCCGCCTTCCTTGCCGGCTCGATCGGCCTGTTCGCGCTGTTGTTCCTCCTCTTCGTGCGCGTGGTGCCGGTGCTGTCGATCGCCGAGTTGCGTAGGCATGCGGCCGAGCGCGTGGACAACCGGCCATGAGCGTGTACGGACGCCTCCTGCAGGTGCGCGATGCGCATGCGCTCGCGGCGGCGGTCGACGCGCTACATGCGCTCGGCTATACCCGCCTCGAAGCCTTCTCGCCCTATGCCGTGGAAGGACTGGTGGAAAAGCTCGGGCCACCGCCCGGGCACATTCCCCTCGCGGCCCTGTTGGGGGGACTCATCGGCGGCGTTGGCATGCTGTGGCTCCAGTACTACGCGGCCACCGTCGACTACCCGTTGAACGTCGGCGGCCGGCCCGTCGCGAGCTGGCCAGCCTTCGTGCCGTCGGCGATCGAGGTGACGATCCTCCTGGCCGTGCTCGCGGGATACGTGGCCTATCTCGCGAGCAGCCGCCTGCCCGCACTCTACCGACCGGAATTCAATGTCGAGTGGTTCGAGGAAGCCAGCCGTGACGGATTCCTCCTGCTGATCCGCGCCGACGATCCTCGCTGGGATTCTCACAGGGTCGCCGAGGACGTCGCTGGCCTCGAACCGATGCGCCACGCGGAGGTGCCTGCATGAGAGGGCACATGCTCCTTGCGTCGCTCTGCCTGCTGGCGGGATGCGAGCGCGGCATGCACCAGATGTACGACCAGCCACGCTACGAGCGGGGTGACGAAGCGCCGCTGTTTGCCAACGGGGTCGCCGCCCGCACCCCGCCCGACGGCAGCGTGGCCACGACGGGACCGGAGGCGATGCCGGCGCCACCGCCCCTCACGGAAGCCTTGCTCGAGCGCGGGCGCGACCGCTACACCATCTACTGCGCCCCGTGCCATGGTGCGGGCGGCGACGGGGACGGCATGGTGGTGAGGCGGGGCTTTCCGCGGCCGCCCAGCTACCACGAGCAGCGACTGCGCGATGCCGACGACCGCCACATCTACGATGTCATTACCCATGGCTGGGGCGTCATGTATCCGTACGCGGACCGAGTCTCGCCCGCCGACAGGCAAGCGATCGTCGCTTATATCCGCGTGTTGCAGTTCAGCCGCCATGCGCCGGTGGATCGTCTCGAGCCCGAAGATCTTGCGCGACTGCGCGATCTTTCCGATGCCGGGGGCCGCCGATGATCCTGCACGCTTATCTTGCGGCGTGGTTGTTGCTCACCGGTGCAAGCGTCGGCGGCATCGCCTGGCAGGCCATCCATCGTTTGACCGGAGGCGCCTGGGGCGACGACCTCACGAGCCGGTGGAAGCGCTTGTGCTCCCTGCTGCCTCTGGCGGCGCTCGCCGCGGTACCGCTGCTGTTGGACGGCCACCACCTTTTCCCATGGATAGACGAGCCGGTGGAAGAAGCACGGCTTTGGTATTTCAGCCACGCATTCCTCGTCTGGCGCACCGTTGGCTGCTTCCTCGCATGGTCCCTGGCGTGGTGGCTGATACCCCGGGCGGCGGCCGCGAGCCTGATCGTGTGGCTTTTCACGTGCGGCATCTTCGCGACCGACTGGATCGTGTCGCTCACGCCCGAATGGCGTTCGTCGGCGATGGGGCTTGTCGTTGCGGTCGGCCAGTTGTCACTGGGACTTGCCGTGCCGCTGCTCATGCGCATGCCCCTCGGGTCGCCGGCTGCTCAAGAGCGCACGCGGCGCGATCAGTCGTCGCTGCTCTTCGCAATATGCCTTGGGTGGTTATACCTCGTCGGTATCGACTACCTCACGGCGTGGATGGCCGACCTTCCCTATGAAACGGCCTGGTACCTGCCGCGTACCGAAGGTCTCCCCGCCACGCTCGCGCTCGCGGCGATCACGGCGCAAGGGATCGTTCCCTTCGTGCTGCTCCTCACGCAGCGCGCGAAGGCGATGCCCAGAGTGCTACGAGCGGCCGCGGCTTCCGTCGTCCTGGGCCAAGCCTGTCACGTGGCCTGGATGGTGATGCCATGAACCACGAGGCGCAGAACCTGGCTAGCGGCCGCCTGGCACGGATCGCGGCGATCCTCGCAGGGTCGACAGCGATCGTGCTCGTCGTCTGTTTCTTCCTCTGGCGGATGTGGGTTACGGCGCCCCTGCCCGCGCATCGACCGGGCGAGCCCAACCTGCAGGCGCAACCACGGAGCGATCTGGAGCGCTTCCGCCGCGAGCAGAGGAACGCGGACCAGTGGGGCTGGGTGGATCGCGAGCATGGCATCGCAAGGATTCCGGTGGAGCGAGCCATGCAGCTGATGGCCAAGGAAGGGAGACAGACGCCGTGAACGGATGGCTCGCGATCGAGAACATAGGAAGTGGCCCCGGCCGCGAAAGGCGCCTGCGCGCCGTCGCCCTCCTCGCGGTACTCGCTGTCTTCGCCTGCGCGCAGGTGCATGCCGGCGTCCCACCGCCGCCAGACCTCGATGCACGTGCCGGTTTCGAGCAGCACATCGGCGCAGCGGTGCCGATGAACGCACCGCTGACCGATGCGAACGGCCGCGCGACTTCGCTCGCGGCCATCACGAACGGCAAGCCGCTGCTCCTGGCATTCGGTTACTACCGATGCCCCAATCTCTGCGACCTCACCCTGCACGCCATCGCCTCGGCCGCGGCCGCTCTGCCGTTGCGCGCCGGCCACGACTACGCCGTGACCTTCGTGAGCATCGCGACGGAAGAAACGACAGACGATGCGCGGGAAGCCCGCGAGATGCTCGTACGCATGTCGCCGCGTGGGCACGCGAAGGATTGGCACTGGACGACGGCCGGACCGAAGTCGGTCGCGGCGCTCACTCGCGCCACCGGATTCCGGTACTTCAAGGACCCACGCGACGGGCAATACGTGCATCCCGCCGGCATCGTCATCGTATCGCCGGACGGACGCGTGACGCAGTACTTCTTCGGCGTGGATTACGACACGCACGCCCTGAGGCTCGCGCTGATCGATGCGTCGAAGGGGCGCCTCGGGACCGTCATCGACCGCCTGGTGCTTCTGTGTTGCGGCTACGACCCTTCCACCGGGCGTTACAGCCTGCTCGTGTCGCGCATCATGATCGCGCTGGGCTGCGCCTTCCTGCTCGCCATGGCCCTCGGTGCCCTGTGGCTGCGCCGGAGGACGCCATGACCTTCCTGCCCGAAGCGTCCGGATTCGCCCCGCGAATCGACGGTCTGTTCTACGCGATGCTTGGCCTGTCGGCCCTTGTCGTCGTGGCCGTGTTCACCACGATGCTGGTGTTCGCCATACGCTTCCGCCGTGGCAGGAACGTGGACCGCAGCGGGGAATCGCATCGCGACCTCGGTATCGAACTGACCTGGACCCTCATTCCCTTCG
Organism: Luteibacter sp. SG786; assembly: GCF_011759605.1. GTDB lineage: Bacteria > Pseudomonadota > Gammaproteobacteria > Xanthomonadales > Rhodanobacteraceae > Luteibacter. The sequence continues at coordinate 1,826,393 of NZ_JAAOYX010000001.1, read as the reverse complement.
CGCTGTTCGTCGGCATCTTCGTATGGAGCATCCGCCTCTGGATCGACATGCGCACACCGCCGGGCGATGCCACGACGATCCATGTCGTCGGAAAGCAATGGATGTGGGAATTCGAACATCCCGACGGCCAGCGCGAGATCGACACGTTGCACCTCGCCACCGGACAGCCCGTGCGGCTGGTCATGATCTCTCAAGACGTGATCCACGACGTTTCCATACCCGCGTTCCGCGTGAAGCAGGACGTGCTGCCCGGCCGCTATACCCAGATGTGGTTCACGCCGACCCGGCCCGGCACCTACGACCTTTTCTGCGCCGAGTACTGCGGCACCGACCACTCGCGCATGGGCGGCGTGGCCGTCGTGCAGACGCCGCCGGAACACGCCAGGTGGCTCGCGAGCCACGCCGGCGGGTCGCTGGCCGAGCAGGGCCGCGCCCTTTTCACCCGTTACGGCTGCGCCGGTTGCCACGACGCCGGCTCGTCGGTGCACGCTCCGCGGCTGGATGGCCTCTACGGCAGCACCGTACCCCTGGCGGACGGCCGGCAGGTGCTGGCCGACGAGCGCTACCTGCACGACGCCATCACCTTGCCGGGAAGCGAGGTCGCCGCCGGCTACGCGCCCGTGATGCCCAGTTACAAGGACCGCATCGACGAAGCCGACATCCTCGCGCTCGTCGCCTACCTCAAGGTCCGTGGCACGGACCGGGAGACCCCGCATGCTTCCCGCTGAACACGCCGCACCCAGTTACCTCACGGACGGCAACACGCTCCGGTCCTGGCTGGTGACGCACGACCACAAGCGCATCGCGATTCTCTATGCGGTCTCCATCACGTTCTTCTTTTTCCTCGGCGGTATCGCGGCCGCGCTGATCCGGCTGGAACTGGCCACGCCCGCGGGCGATGTGATGAGCGCGGACACATACAACAAGACCTTCACCTTCCACGGCGTGGTGATGGTCTGGTTCTTCCTGATCCCGTCGATTCCGACCACCCTCGGCAACTTCCTCCTGCCCCTCATGATCGGCGCGCGCGATGTCGCGTTCCCCCGCCTCAACCTCTTCAGCTGGTACCTGTACATGGCGGGCGGCATCTTCACCGTGGCCTGCCTCCTTCTCGGCGGCGTGGATACCGGATGGACCTTCTACACGCCGTTCTCCACGATGTTCTCGAACTCGAACGTGATGTTGACCGTGGTGGGCGTCTTTATCGTCGGCTTCTCGTCCATCCTTACCGGACTCAACTTCATCGTCACGATCCACACCATGCGCACCACCGGCATGACGTGGTTCCGCCTGCCGCTTTTCGTGTGGTCGATGTACGGGGTGTCGCTGGTCATGCTGCTGGCGACGCCGGTGCTGGCCATGACCCTGGCCCTGATCGCGGCGGAACGCCTGCTCGGCGTGGGCATCTTCGATCCGGCACTGGGTGGCGATCCGTTGCTGTTCCAACACTTTTTCTGGTTCTACTCGCACCCCGCGGTGTACATCATGGTGCTTCCGGCCATGGGCGTCGTCAGCGAGTTGATCACGGCCGGCGTACGGCGCAGGATCTTCGGCTACCGCTTTATGGTCTATTCGATCATCGGCATCGCGGTCATCGGGTTCCTGGTGTGGGGCCACCACATGTTCGTGGCCGGGCAGTCGATGTACGCGAGCATCGTTTTCTCGATCCTGAGCTTCATCATCGCCGTGCCATCGGCCATCAAGGTGTTCAACTGGACGGCCACCCTCTACAAGGGCGACATCGCCTTCGGCGCACCCATGATCTACGCCCTCGGCTTCGTCGGCCTGTTCATGCTCGGCGGCCTTACCGGGCTTTTCCTTGCGGCGACAGCGCTCGATGTGAACCTCACCGACACCTACTTCGTGGTGGCCCACTTCCACTACATCATGGTCGGCGGCTCGGTGATGGCCTACCTCGGTGGCATCCACTTCTGGTGGCCCAAGATCACCGGCCGCATGTTTTCGGAAGCCTGGGCGCGGTTCGCGGCCATCCTCATGTTCCTCGGCTTCAACCTCACCTTCTTTCCCCAGTTCCTCGCCGGCGCGGAAGGCATGCCGAGGCGCTATCACCAGTATCCTGCCGAGTACGGCCTGCTGAACGTGCTGTCCTCAGCCGGGGCGGTGCTGCTCGCGGCGTCGTACCTCCTGCCGATCGGGTACTTCCTCTGGTCGCTGCGTTTCGGCGAGCGCGCGGGGAATGACCCGTGGGGCGCCGAGGGCCTGGAATGGACAACCTCTTCGCCTCCGCCGACGCACAATTTCGAGGAGCCGCCCGTCGTGACCGAAGGGCCCTACGCGTACACGCACCCATGAACGCTCACGCCACCCACACCGCCGAGCAATTCGACGACGCCGCCCAGCAGCGCGACGCGGCAACGCTAGGCATGTGGGCGTTCCTGTCCACCGAAGTGCTGTTCTTCGGCGTGCTGTTCGCGGCATACACCGTCTGCCGCGTGCTCTGGCCCGATGCCTTCGCGTCCGCCAGCCGCCACACCGACCTCACGCTGGGCGGCATCGAAACCGCAGTGCTGCTCACCAGCAGTTTCACCGTAGCCCTTGCCGTTCGCGACGTGCAGCTTGGCGGAAGGCGTCTGGCCGCGGCGCTGCTCTGCGGTACTGCCGTGCTCGGCCTGGCGTTCCTCGCGATTCATGGCCTCGAGTACTACGACGATTACAAGGCGGCCGTGATCCCGGGCATCCGCTACGAAGAAGTCGGCGGCCTCGCCGCGCAGGAGCGCCTTTTCTTTTTCCTCTATTACGTCACGACCGGCTTCCACGGACTGCACGTCGGTATTGGCGTGGTGTTGCTGCTCATCATGGCGGTTCGCACGCACCGGGCTGAGTTCGGACCCGAATACCATACGCCGCTGGAGACATCCGCCCTCTACTGGCACCTCGTGGACATCGTGTGGATCTTCGTGTTCCCGCTGTATTACCAGGTGGGCCGCGCATGAGCGAAAGGCCGCCGTCGCTGCTCGCGCACGTCGCCGCGCTGGCCTCGCTCGCGCTGCTCTTGCTGCTCAGCATCGTCGTGTCGCGCATCCACCTGGGCACGTGGAATACCGTGGCCGGCCCAGGCATCGCCGCGGCCAAGGCGGCCATCGTGGTGTTCTTCTTCATGAAACTACGCCGAAGCAAGCCGGCCATTCACTTCGCGGCCTGCTTCGGCGTGGCCTGGCTCACGATCATGATCGTGCTGACGCTGGGTGACTTCCTGACACGGTTGCCTGTGCTCGTCAGATAAATGGCCCCATGCATCGCCCAGGCGTCTTGATCCCCGCTGCACGCCCCATTCATCCTCGTGGTGCGACATCTTGGCGACCACGCGCATCGCGCGGCTACCACGGAGTGCCCCATGAATCGCATGCATCGCCGTTTCCTTGTCGCCGCCCTCGCGGCTGCCGTCCTCTCCCCTGCCGCCGCGCTCGCGCAGGACTCCGCCGCTGCCGGATCGTCCAAGATCGCGGCCTCTGCCGACACCGAGTTCGTGCGCAAGGCCAGCGCCTCGGGCCTGGCCGAAGTGGCGCTCGGCCAGCTCGGCGCGTCGCAGGGCAGCTCGGCCGCCACCAAGTCCTTCGGAGAGCAGATGGTCAAAGACCATACCGCGGCCAATGACGAACTGAAGACCATCGCCAGCGGAAAGAACCTGACCGTCTCCCCCGCCCCGATGCCGGCCGACAAGGAAGCGGCCGACGCGATGAGCAAGAAGTCGGGCGATGCCTTCGACAAGGCGTTCGCCAAGAAGATGGTGGCCGACCACCAGAAGGCCGTGGCGTTGTTCACCAAGGAATCGACCAGCGGCAAGGATCCGGAATTGAAGGCCTTCGCCACGAAGACCCTCCCGACGCTCAAGGAGCACCTGGAGATGGCGAAGAAGCTGCCGGGCGGTTCCGGCTCGAGCGCGATGGCAGGCGACGGCCACTAAGCGCACACGATTGTCCCGGCTTTGCCGGGACTGACGATCTTTAACAACAGGGCGTGCTCGCGTGTGGCTAACCTCAGCTTCTGCCACCGGCTGTCGTCGCAGCCGCGGAGGGATTCGCCATGCTCACCGTCGTGCAAGCGTTCGACCGCCAACCCATCGCGGAGCTGCCCACGGACGATGCCGCGGCGCTCGAGCGAAAGCTGGCGACGGCGTACCGTCTCTCGCGCGAGCGCGCCACCTGGCTGAAGCCCCACCAGCGGATCGCGGTGCTGCACGCGCTTGCCACACTGATGGAAAGCAGACGGGAACACCTTGCCCGGCAGATCGCACGCGAAGGCGGCAAGCCGTACACCGACGCCATGGTGGAGACGGCACGTGCGATCGACGGCGTGCGCATCGCCGCCGAGACCTTGCGCACGCGCGCGGGGCAGGAGATCCCGATGGGTATCACGCCATCGAGCGAGAACCGCCGCGCGTGGACCGTCAACGAACCCATCGGCGTGGTCGCGGCCATCTCGGCCTTCAATCATCCGCTCAATCTGATCGTGCACCAGGTCGCCCCAGCCGTTGCCACGGGATGCCCGATCGTCATCAAGCCGGCCACGGCAACCCCGTTGAGCTGCCTGGACCTCGTACAGATGGTGCATGAAGCCGGCCTGCCGGAAGGCTGGGTGCAGTCGTTCCTCCCCGAATCGCGCGAACTGGCCGAAGCCTTCGTGACGGACCCGCGCGTGTCCTTCCTGAGCTTCATCGGCTCGGCGAGCGTCGGCTGGCGCTTGCGTTCGAAGCTCGCCCCCGGCGCGCGTTGCGCCCTCGAACACGGAGGCGTCGCCCCGGTGATTGTCGACCGGAGCGCCGACCTGGACCGGTTGATCGAGCCCATGGCCAAGGGCGGCTACTACCATGCCGGCCAGGTCTGCGTTTCGGTGCAGCGGATCTATGTGCACGCAAGCCTGCAGACGGAGTTTTCCGAGCGGTTCGCTCGTCGCGTCCAGGCCCTCCGCACCGGCGACCCGCTGCTGGCCGAGACCGAGGTCGGCCCGCTCATCACACCGAAGGAGGCCGACCGAGTGCAGGCGTGGATCGATGAAGCGGTGGCCGCAGGGGCTCGCCCCATCGGCGGCGGACGGCTGAGCGAAACGACGCTTTACCCGACTGTCCTGTTGAACCCGCCGAAGGATGCGAAGGTATCCACGCAGGAGGTGTTCGGACCGCTTACCTGCGTCTATGGCTTCGACACGCTCGACCAGGCCTTCCAGGAAGCCAACGCGCTGCCGGAAGCCTTCCAGTCGAGCATCTTCACCAACGACCTGTCGTCAGCGTTCCGCGCGGCGGAACGGCTGGATGCCTCGGCGGTGATGGTCAACGATCACACGGCGTTCCGCGTCGACTGGATGCCCTTCGCCGGGCGGCGCGTCTCCGGGCACGGCGTCGGAGGCATTCCGTACACGATGGAAGAGATGACCTCGCGGAAGATGATCGTCTTCCGCGCGGGCTGACGGCGGAAAAGATTCACCAAGGTTTTTCATGGCGGGGCCGCTAGACTGCCGTGGATGCTTGCGTCCGCAAACTCCCGCGTCTGGCCCCTGCTGCTGGCGGCGTTCGCTCTGGCCTGCTCCTTCGTGGCCGGTGCCGAGAATGGAAGCGCCCTGCAACCGGGCAACTTCGTGCACCAGGCGTGGACTACGCGGGAAGGCGCTCCGCCGGCCACTATCTCGCTAGCCCAGGCTCCCGACGGATATCTGTGGCTTGGCACCGGCACGGGTCTGTATCGCTTCGACGGGGTGACCTTCTCGCGCTACCAGCCTCCTCCCGGGAAGCACCTGCCATCGGCCAATATCACCGCGCTGAAGTTCACGACAGGGGGCGCGCTGTGGGTGGGCTTCTACGATGGAGGGGCCGCATGCATAGAGGATGGAAAGCTGCGTGCGTATGAGGTGGGCGACGGGTTTCCCCCGGGATGGGTGCTTGCCTTCGCGGAGAGACCAGACCGCAGCATCTGGGCGGCGACCAGCCAGGGGCTCGGCCGCTTCGACGGTGCGCGCTGGGTGAAGGTGGGCACCGACTGGGGATATACCGCGGATCGTGCGGACTGGGTGCTGTCCGACGCGAGCGGCACGTTGTGGGTCGCGGCGATCAACCAGTTGCTGTACCTGCCGCAAAGCGCGACGCATTTCAAGGCCACGAACGTGGCGCTCGCGCCGGGTGCCACGCTCGCCGTCGATCCGACGGGCACGTTATGGGCCTCCGACCGGCTGCATGGCACGCGCCCGTTGCGCGGCCTCACGGCAGAACATCCCAGGATCGACGGTGCAGCTACCCTGCCCGTCACCGATGCGCACGGCGCGCTGCGGATGGCCTTCGACCGGGACGGGGGGTTGTGGGCGACCGGGCTCGGCACCGGGAAGGTGTTCCATGTGCCCTCCCCGGAGCAGATCGGCGCATCCGACATCGTCACCGACGATGCGGTAGGGACCATTTTCTCGGCGCCCCAGGGGCTCACCTCGAACAGCGCCACGCCCGTCACCGTCGACCGCGAAGGCAATGCCTGGGTGGGCACGGCATCGGGTATCGACAGTTACCACCATGGGCCGGTGGGAACGGTGCGCAATTTCGGTCCGGACACACGCCTGCGCACGAGCGTGGCGCGCGATCCACAGGGGAGACTCTGGCTGTCGAAGCTTGGCACCGTCTACCGGCTGGACGGCGAGCATCTCGTCACGGTGCTCGACGGTCTGCCGGACATTCTGAGCATTCTTTTCGACGCCGACGGGACACTCTGGGTGGCCGGGTTCCACGACCTTTACCGTTACCACGACAACCAGCTCGAAACCGTCGCCTTGCCGAATGGTCTCTACGCATCGAGGCTGAAATTCCTCTCCCCCGGAAAGCCGGGTGAGTTGTGGGGATCGATCGAGGGCATGGGTGTGTACCGGTTTCGCAACGACCGTTGGGAAGCGTGGAAACCGAGGTCGACCCGTGTGAAGGGCTACCCGACCACGGGCGCCATGGACGCCGATGCGACGCTCTGGCTCGGCTACGCGGGCGGCGAAGTGCTGCGTGTGGACAAGGACGGTCGCGAAACCGTTTTCGACCAGCACAACGGTCTGGATATCGGCAGTCTCGCGACGATGTTCCCGAGCGCCCGGGGCATGTTGTTCGGCGGGAGCACCGGCGTTGCCCGCCACGCCGACGGGGTCATGCGATCCCTGACCGATCGCGATTTCCCGGCACTCGTGGGAATCACCGGCATGGTCGAGGTCGCCAACGGCGACGTGTGGATGAACGGCGGCCATGGCGCGATCCGATTCTCCGCCGGCGAGCTGGAGAATGCGTTCTCCGACCGTCGCTACCGCCCCCAGGTCGGGCCTTTCGATTTCCGCGACGGCGTCCAGGGCATCGCACGGCAAGGACAGCCTGTTCCAAGCATGCAACGCGACGGCAGCGGCAGGATCTGGTTCGTGACGAACGAGGGGCTCTACTGGCTGGACGCATCGGTGCAGCGCCGGAACATGCGCGTTCCGCCGGTCTACGTGACTGCCGTGCATGCGGACGGCCGGCTGTTCGACCCCGCCGGGCCAGTTCGCCTGCAGCCGGGCGACGATTCCCTGCAGATCGATTACACCGCGGTAAGCCTGACCTCGCCCTCGCGTGTGCGCTTCCGCTATCGCATGGACGGTGCAAACCAGAATTGGGTCGATGCGGGCACGCGCCGCCAGGCGTATTACACGAGCCTTGCGCCGGGCACGTACCGCTTCACCGTCATCGCCTCGAACGAGGACGACGTCTGGAACGAACGCGGCGCATCCGTCACCATCGACATCCCGCCACGCTTCTACCAGTCGTGGTGGTTCATGACGCTCGAAGGGCTCATCGTGCTTGCACTGGCCGGCGCGGTGTATGCCTGGCGCATCCGCAGCGTATCGCGAAGCGTGCGCCTGCGTTCGGAGGCACGGCACGAAGAACGCGAGCGCATCGCGCGCGAACTGCACGACACGTTGCTGCAGGCCATCTACGGGATCATGCTTCGCTTCCAGGCCGTCGCTTCCGCCATACCCAAGGACGACCCGATGAAGGAAGGCATCGAGGGCACGCTGAAGGTGGCGAACGACTTCATCGTCGAAGGCCGCGACAAGGTACGCGAGCTGCGCACGAACATCACTTCGCTACGCAAGCTGGGCTCGACCATCGACGAGCTTGCGCGCCTCATGCAAAAGGCTTCCCCGATCGTCATGACGACAGATGTTCGCGTGGACGATCAGGAGATGGATCCGGCCGTGGGCGAAGACATTCTCGCGATATGCCGCGAGGCCCTCGTCAACGTGTTCCGCCATGCCGGCGCGCAGCATGTCGACGTGCGGCTCGTCACCACGCGCCGGAACCTGGAGCTGACCGTCGCGGACGATGGCAAGGGCATGCCGGCCGGCCCGGGCGACGATGTGTCGGGGAGCGAGCAATGGGGTCTGTCCGGCATGCGCGAACGCGCCGCGGCGATGGGCGCCACCCTCTGCATCGGTTCGCCGGGCCGGGGAACGACCGTGTCGCTCGCGGTGCCGCTGAACCGCCTGCGCCGCCGTAACGATCATCGCGGCCGCCCCTAGATGCAGGCGCTTATCCAGCGCCAGGATGCGAGCAATTTCGTCACTTCCCTACGCACACGTTGCCTGGCTTCGCGCGGGTACTGCGCCACGATGACGTACATCGCCTCGCCGTGCCGACGGACGTGTTCGTGCACGTCCATGGCCACGCCTTGCCTGGCCATCGGATAGGCCGTCCAGGTCGTCCCCGCAACCGTGCGTCGCACCGGCTTGCCCGCTTTCCAGCCCAAGGCCTGGTAATAGCGATGCGTGTGGGGCAGGACGTCGGCACGGCGCGGGTAGCCCGCGCCAATATCGATGGCGATGCACGCCGGGCCCGGACACGGGCCGTCCAGTTCCATGGCGATGCCGGTACCGTCGGCGCGGGGAACAACCCGGGACACATCGGCCGGCTGTATCACGCGGTAGCAGAACCTCGGGTTCACGTATTCGTCGTTCGCGCGCACGCCGCTGGTCACGAGCAACAGCAAACCCATGACCTTCGCGCTGCGCATGGCAAGGCCTCACCCGTGTGGCAGGAGCCGGAGGCCCAAGCGTGAGCGTCCACGCAATTCCGCGCAAGACTTAACACGCCTTCCCGACGTTTTGCGCCAGCCCCGCCGCACGCGAGCCTAGCATCGGGGAATGACCGCCATCGCCAATAGCCAACTCCTGCAGGCCGTGGCCCTGCTCGGTGCGGCCGTGCTGGTGGTACCCGTATTCCGGGCTCTGAAGCTCGGAGCCGTGCTCGGGTATCTGTTTGCCGGGGTGCTGGTCGGCCCGTTCGTACTCGGCTGGTTCACCGACCCCGAAGCCATCCTCGGACTCGCCGAACTAGGCGTGGTCATGTTCCTGTTCGTCATCGGCCTGGAGATGCGTCCGGCGCACCTGTGGGCACTGCGAGGCACCATCTACGGGCTGGGACTCTGCCAGCTCGTGGCCTGCGGCGCCGCACTCACGGCCGTGGCCTGGGCACTCGGCGCCGCGCCGAGGGTCGCGTTCGTCGGCGCCATGGGCTTCGTGCTCACCTCCACGGCGATCGTCATGCAGCTCCTGTCCGAATCGGGCGAATTGAGCCGGCCGGCCGGGCAGAAGGTGGTGGCCATCCTCCTGCTGGAGGACCTGATCATCGTGCCGCTGCTTGCTTTGGTCGCCTGGATGGCACCGGCTCATGAGAGCTCGGCCACCGGCATCCCCTGGCTTGCAGCCATCACGGGACTGGGATGCCTTCTCGCCTTGCTGGCGGCCGGCCGCTGGTTGCTCGAACCGCTGTTCCGGGTGCTCGCCCGGTCCAGGGTTCGCGAAGTGCTGTCCGCAGGGGCGTTGCTGGTGGTGCTGGGCGCGGCGTTGCTGATGCAACTGGGCGGCCTGTCGATGGCGCTCGGCGCATTCCTCGCCGGCGTGCTGCTGTCGCAATCCAGCTTCCGCCACCAGCTCGAAGCGGACATCGAACCTTTCCGGGGCCTCCTTCTCGGCCTGTTCTTCCTCGGCATCGGCATGGCGCTGGACCTGCACATGGTGCGCGAACATCTGCTGTTCGTGCTGCTCGGGGTCGTGGCGATGATGCTCGCCAAGGCGCTGGCGATCTACGCCGTCGGCCGAGCGCTTGGCGACAGCCACGCCGATGCCATGGATCGCGCGCTTCTGATGCCCATGGGCGGCGAATTCGCCTTCGTTCTCTACGCGGGCGCCGCGGCTTCCGGGCTGATGAGCCAGGAGGACAACGCCCGCTTCACCGCGATCGTCGTGCTCTCCATGGCACTGGCACCGTTGCTGAGCGCCGCGGTCCATCGTCTGATACCGAAGGCGGCAAGGCCGGTCCTGCCGGCCGATGTGCCCCCATGTCTGACGGGCAGCATCTTGATGATCGGCTTCGGGCGCTTCGGGCAGGTGGTGAGCCAGTCGTTGCTCGCCAGGGACATCGACGTCACGGTGATCGATACCGATGTCGAGATGGTGCAGGCCGCGTCGGATTTCGGCTTCAAGATCTATTACGGCGACGGCACGCGACTCGATGTCCTGGAGGCGGCGGGCGCCGACAAGGCGCAGGTTATCGCCATCTGCGTGGACTCGCGCAGCGTTGCCGACACCATCGTCGATATCGGCAAGGAGAGCTTCCCAAACGCGACGCTGATGGTCCGCACCTACGATCGCGAGCATGCGCTGCGCATGGTCGCGCAGGGGGTCCCTGTGCATGTACGCGAAACGTTCGAATCCGCGTTGCGCTTCGGCAGCATGGCGCTGGTGCAGCTCGGCGCCACGCCCACCGAGGCCGAGGCTATCGCCGACCTGGTAAGACGACGCGATGCCGAGCGCTTCGCACGCGAGCTCGAGGGCATCGACTGGGCAACGGCGGGCCTGGCGAATTTCAAGCGACCCCGGCCTGTTCCCTGGACCACGCCGACACACCAGCCGCACCCTTCGGACACACTGCGCTAAGCGCCTTTGTGCGTGGCTTCACCGCACTTTACGAGCACCTGTCGAGGGCCCGTGTTACACCAGACAAACCCCGTGCGAGGACTGGCGGCCATGCCACGTTCGCTACAGACACTCACTCTCGACGACGCGAAAACCATGCTTGCCGCTGCGGAGGCGAAGGCTACGGCGCTGGGCATCGCGTACAACATCGCCGTTGTCGACGTGGGTGGCCGGTTGATTGCCTTTGTCCGTCAGGACGGTGCGCTCATCGGCAGTATCGAGCTTTCGATTCATAAAGCTTTCACCGCGCGCATCTTCGACAAGACCACCGCCTTTCTCGGCGGCCTTGCTCAACCGGGCAGCCAGCTCTATGGCATCCAGAACAGTCGCGAGGGGGACGTGGTCATTTTTGGCGGTGGCATTCCCGTCGTGCGGGAAAACCAGGTGATTGGCGCCGTGGGAGCCAGCGCCGGCACCGTCGAGCAGGACATCGCCGTCGCAGAGGCGGCGATCGCGGCCCTCCCATAGCCCCCTCCCCCAATCCCGAGGTACACGACCATGAAAGCGGCACGCATGCATGAGTACGGCAAACCACTCGTCCTGGAGGACATTCCGATTCCGGACATCGCCGAAGACGAGGTGCTGGTGCAGGTCAAGGCGTGCGGCATGTGCCGCTCCGACGTACAGCTGATCGACGGCTATTTCCGCCCGTATGGCGACCTGAAGCCACCCTTGACCCTGGGGCATGAGATCACCGGAGTCATCGCGAAGATGGGATCGCTCGTCCCGAAGGGCGCAGGCATCGTCGAAGGCGACCACGTCGTAGTGGCACCGGGCTGGGGCGATGGCATCTGCCGCCACTGCCAGGTGGGCGACACACAGATATGCCCGAACGTGCGCTGGCCCGGCTTCGGTCCGGTGGGCGGATTCGCGGAGTACATCCCGGTGCCCGTTCGCTATGTGATCAAGGTCGGCAAACAACTCGCGTTCGCGGAACTGGCGCCGCTCACCGATGCAGGTCTCACCACCTATCGCGGCATCCGCAAGCTGCGCGATGCCGGCGCACTCGGCCCGGACCGGGTGATCGGCGTGCTCGGCGTGGGCGGCCTCGGAGCGTACGCGGTGCAATACGCGCGCCTGCTCGGCGGCGGAGCGCGAGTGGTCGCCCTGGCGCGAAGCGAAGAGAAACTCGCAGTCGCGCGCGATTACGGTGTCGACCACACCATCGCCGTCAAGGACAAGTCGGAAGCGGACATCAAGAAGGACCTGACCCAGGCTTTCGGGCAGGGCGACCTCGACGCCATCATCGACTGCACAGGCGCTCCGGCCATGATCCAGTTGGGCATGAGCCTTCTCTCCACCAGCGGCCACTATGTCGACGTCGGCCTGGTCGGCGACCGCATCGACATTCCCCTGTTCCCTCGCGTGTCGCGCGAACAGAGCTTCCATGGCTCGTTCTGGGGCAACAACGCCGATCTCATGGAAGTCATGGCGCTGGCTGCGCAGGACAAGATCCGCCACACCATCAAGACCATCGCCTTCGAGGAACTGAATACCTACGTCGACCTGCTGCGCAAGGGCGACATCGTGGGTCGCGCGGTCATGACGTTCTGATCCGTCCACCATCGAACCAGCCTAGGAGTCATCGCCATGCGCGTAAAACATGTGCTCTGTATCGCCACGAACACGGCCGTCATGGGCCCGTATGAACGAACCGTCGGGTTCTTCTTTCCGGAGATTGCGCATCCTTTCGAGGTGTTGGAGGAAGCGGGCGTCGCCGTCGAGTTCGCTTCGCCACTGGGCGGCATCGTTCCCGAGGACGGCTACGACCCCAGCGACCAGGTTCAGAAGAAATTTCGCGACAGCGCGGCATACCGCCGCCTGCAGCACAGTCGCAAGTTGTCCGAGGTGGACGTTCGCGACTACGACGCCATCTTCTTTCCGGGCGGACTCGGACCGATGGAAGACATTTCAAGAGACCGCTACGTGAAACAGGCGGTGCTCCAGGCCTGGGCCGGCGGGAAAATCGTTTCAGCCGTATGCCACGGCCCCGTCGCGTTCCTCGGCGCACGGCTCGGTGACGGCACGCCATTCGTCAAGGGCCACAAGCTCACGTCCTTCTCGAAAGCAGAAGAAGATGGCTATGCCGCGCGCGACGTGTCGTTCGACCTCGAAGGCGTGCTACGCGAAGCAGGTGCGCAGTACAGCTGCGCCGATCCATGGCAGCCCCACCTCGTCGTGGACGGGCGCCTGATCACCGGACAGAACCCGGCCTCGGGCACGCTCGTCGGGAAAGCCATCGCCGAAGCGCTGGCGAAGGTGGAATGATCCCGAGGCCTCCCACTGAAGGAACATCCGCATGGCTTCGACACACGTAAAGGTGATGGCTGTCATCACGGCAAGAGAGGGCAAGGAACACGAACTGGAAAAGCTCCTGCGGAGCATGACCGGTCCATCCCGCGCCGAACCAGGCAACCTCCATTACAACCTCTGGCGCGCGCGGGAGCGCCACGGCGAATTCGTCATCGACGAGTTGTATGCCGACGCAGAAGCCGCAGCGGCGCACCGGGCCAGCCCGCATTACCAGCGTTACCTCGGGCGAATCAACGAACTCGCCACACGCCATGCCATTCCCCTGGATGCGGTCGACACGATCTGAGGCGATATCCCCATGCATGAGAAAGCATTCGAGGCACAGTGCCGGTCGGTGCAGGTTCATTGCGACGAACGCAACGACGGCCGGCGTCGTTCCTTGACCCTGTTCGCCCTGGCGCTCGGCAGCTTTTGCATCGGTACGTCCGAGTTCGCCAGCATGGGCGTGCTGCAATTGTTCGCCGCGTCGCTCGGCATCAGCCTGCCCACGGCGACCAACGCCATCACCGCGTACGCCTTCGGCGTCGTCTTCGGCGCACCCGCGGTCACCCTGGCCGCCGCCAGGCTGAACCGGCGAACCTTGCTGCTTTGTCTCATGGTGCTGTTCGTGCTGGGCAACGTGCTGTCCTCGCAGGCGGCCAACCTCGGGATGTTCGCTGCCGCCCGCTTCATAACCGGCCTGCCGCAGGGCGCCTACTTCGGAGCGGGCGCCGTCGTGGCTTCCTATGTCGTCGGTCCCGGCAAGGGAGGAAAGGCCTTCGCCATCGTCATGACCGGTCTCACTGCGGCAACCATTGTGGGGGCGCCTCTCGCCACTTTTCTCGGCCAGCACGTTGGTTGGCGGAACACCTATCTCGCCGTCGCCGGCCTCGGATGCCTCGCCTTCCTCGCCTTGCTGGCCTGGGTACCGCACACCGATGCCCTGCGCGGCGCGCCGGTAGTGCAGGAACTGAGCGCGCTACGCAAGGGCTCGGTGTGGGTCACCATGCTCGTCGCTGCGCTTGGCGTGGCCAGCATCTTCGCGGTGTACACGTTCATCGGCGCCTTCGTCACCGACGTGGTTTCCCTGGACCGTGCGTGGATTCCCCTGGCCCTTGCCCTGTTCGGAATCGGCATGACCGTGGGCAACGTGTTAGGCGGCGAACTGGCCGATCGTTACCCTAGCCGGGGGTTGGTGGTGGGTTATGGTGCGGCATTACTGGTGCTGGCAACGCTCGCGACCGCGGGCAATAACGTATGGGTCTTGATGGTCGCGCTGTTCGGTGTGGGCACCACGATGATGATCGCCATACCGACCGTACAGGTGCGCCTCACGCGATTCGCACCGGAGGCTCCTACCCTGATGGGGGCGATGAACCTGGCGGCGCTGAACGTCGCCAATGCAATCGGTGCATGGGGTGGCGGCCTGGTCATCGCCGCCGGTATGGGCCTGCTCGCTGCCGCGTGGGCTGGCTTCGTGTTCACCTTGCTCGGGCTGCTGGTGTTCTGCCTGTCCCTGCCCCTGGTGCCACGGTTCGCCAGGGCACTGCCGGGCTGATCAGGTGCCGTTCCAGCGCCACGACCACGTGCCGGCGCACCACACGGGCCGGGTGCTCATGGACAGCGCTGCCTCGTCGACCCGGACGACGCTGGCGAGGAAGGCATAGCCACGGCCCGGGATGCTGGCAATGTAGCGGGCACCCTCGCCGTAGCTCCCTAGCGCCTGCCGCAGGTTGGCAATCTGCACGCGCACGTTCGATTCGCCGACGACCAGGCCTTGCCACGCGACCGACATCAGCTCGCGAGGTGTCACGACGTCGCCTCGCCGTTCGACGAGCACCACCAGGATGTCGAAGGCGCGGCTTCCCAGCTTCACCACCTCGCCGTCACGGTACAGGGTGCGCGATGCGGGTTCGAGACGAAAAGGACCAAAGAGAGACGTGGCGTGCATGGCGGTGCTCCATGGGCTTTCCTTGGGACAACGTAGGCCGCCTCATGCCGCTGTCCCACCCCTTTCGGGACGGATCTGCTCCCCATCGACGAGGGGAGCACGTTCACTCCGATGGGTATTGACCGCGCATCGCCGCCGTTGCAGGGTGGCGGTCATCACGCCCAGGGATAGCCATGACGGAAGACGCGAACAACGCAGGCGGCCTGATTCGCGTGCTGGTGAGCGACGACCATCCGGTGATGCGGCACGGCCTGCGCGCGGCCATATCCACGCAAGCGGACATGGTTCTGGTCGGCGAGGCGGAGAACGGCCGCGAGGCGATCCGGAAGTTTCGCGAACTCCGTCCCGGGGTCGTGCTGATGGACCTGCAGATGCCCGATGTCGACGGCCTTGACGCCATCGAGGCGATCCGCGGCGAATTCCCCGACGCCAACATCATCGTGCTTACCAGCTTCCCGGGCGATGCACGGATCATGCGCGCGCTGATGCTGGGCGCGACCTCCTACCTGCTGAAGTCGTCCACGCTCGAGGAAATCATCCGTACGATCCGCGCATCCATCTCCGGCCGTCACGTGGTGGATCCCGACGTCGCGCACGACCTCGCGGCCTATGCCGGCACCGAGATGCTGACCCCGAGGGAGATCGCCGTACTGCAACTCGTGGCGCAGGGGCACGGGAACAAGATGATCGCCGCGGAGCTTTTCGTCTCGGAGGAGACGGTGAAGTCACGCATGCGCAATATCCTCGGGAAACTCGGCGCCAGCGACCGCACGCATGCGGTGATACTCGCCATGCAACGCGGCTTCCTGAAGCTCTAGGGTTCCCAGGCGTCAGTCGTCGCCAGGCAGCGGCGCACCCGGATCGACAAGACGCTGCTCGCGCAACTCAAGCCAGAACGAACGGGGAACCTGCTCACGCAGGGCCTCCTTGTCCTCGGCGATTCGACCCGGATGGCTGGCACCGGGGATGACGGCCACGACGGCCGGATGCGCGAGACAGAACTGCAGGCCCGCAGCCTTCATGCTGATGCCGTGCGCGTCGGCAATCGCACGAATACGCGCGACCTTGTGCAGGATCTCCGCGCTTGCCGGGGCGTACTCGAAATGCTTGCCGCCGACCAGCGCGCCGGAGCTGTACGGGCCGCCGACAACGATGCCGAGGCCTTCCCGCTCCACCGCGGGCATGACTCGCTGGAGCGCCTTGGCATGATCCAGCAATGAATAGCGGCCCGCCAGGAGGAAGCCATCCGGACGAGGCGCGTCCAGTTCGAGCAGAAGCTCGATCGGTTCCACGCGGTTGACGCCAAGGCCCCAGGCCTTGATCACGCCCTCGTCGCGCAGGCGGTCCAGCGCACGAAACGCCCCTTTCCGTGCGCTCTCGAACATGGCGAGCCACTCGTCGCCGTAAAAGTCCTGTGCCACATCGTGCACCCAGGCGATCTCGATGGTGTCGACGCCCAGCCGGCCAAGGCTGTCTTCGATGGAACGCAGGGTCGCATCTTCGGAGTAGTCGTTCACCACCTTGTTCGGCAGACCGTAGCGGAACACGTCTCCCTTCTCGCCCAGATCGCGTTTTTCCACATCTTCCACTTCGTCCAGCACGATACGCCCCACCTTCGTGCTGATGACGTAATCCTCGCGGGCATGCCCCTGAAGCGCCCGGCCCAGGCGGATTTCGGCGAGGCCCGCGCCATAAAGTGGCGCGGTGTCGAAATAACGGATGCCATGGTTCCAGGCGGCTTCCACGGTCGCTTTCGCTTCATCCTCCGGAATGTCCCGGAACATGTTTCCCAGCGGAGCCGTGCCAAAACCGAGCGGATCGGTGAGGAGGTCTTTCAGTGCCATGGGTGCGTTTCCGGTGCAGACGTCGCGGAGGCTTCACGCAACACGCTATCACCGTCCCCGGCACAGGGGGGCGTCAAGCGGCGCAAAATGCCGTCAAAGAATGACGGCCTGGCAACGGCAGGCATGACACCTCACCGGCCTGCCTTCAGACGGCGACATCCGCCTTGATCGCGGGATGCGGCGCATAACCGACCATCTCGAAATCGTCGATGCGATAGCCGTCGATGGACTCGGCCTGCCCCACCAGCTTCAGGGTGGGAACCGCGCGGGGTTCGCGGGAAAGCTGCAAGCGGGCCTGGTCGAGATGATTGAGATACAGGTGCACATCGCCCCCGACCCAGACGAAGTCGCCGAGCTGGAGCCCTGCCTGTTGCGCGATCATCTGCATGAGCGCCACAGCCCCTACCCAATTGAAAGGAGCGCCCAGCAGGAGATCGCAACTACGCTGATACAGCATCAGGCTCAGGCGGCCGTTCGTATCGACATGGAACTGGTAGACCATGTGGCACGGCGGGAGGGCCATGCTCGAAATCTCGGCCACGTTCCACGCGTGGAACAGCATGCGCCTGCTGAAGGGATTCGTGCGCAATGTCTCGATCAGGGTCTGGATCTGGTCGTACACCACGCCGTCCACGCCCTGCCAGCGTCGCCACTGCTTTCCATACACGGGGCCCAGATCGCCCCAGGCGGCCGCGAAGCGCTCGTCCTCGATGACCCGGCGTTCGAACTCTTCCTGCGAGACCTCTTCGCCGGTTTCCCTGCGAAACCTGGCCAGCGGCCAGTCGCTCCAGATACGGACTCCTTCGAGGAGCAGCGGGCGGATATTGGTTCCGCCGCTCAGGAACCAGAGCATTTCCTTGACGGCAAGCTTCCAGTGCACGCGTTTCGTCGTGAGTACCGGAAACTCGCCACGGCCGATGTCGAAGCGCGCGTATGCGCCGAAGACCGACAGGGTGCCGACGCCGGTGCGGTCGATACGCTTGTCCCCCTGTTCGAGGACGCGCGTCATGAGATCGAGGTACTGGAATTCGGGATGCCGCATGACGAGTGGACGATCTCAGGTGGCGGCCGCGGCAGGCGCGACCGGAGCGTAGGGAGCGCGGCGTGACATCGCGAGCAAGACGATGCCCACGGCGATCAGCGGCAGGGACAGGATCTGCCCCATCGTGACCCAGCCGAAGGCGAGGTAACCGAGCTGCGGATCGGGCACGCGGACGAACTCGATGGTGAAGCGGAACAGGCCGTACAGCAGCCCGAACAGGCCGGACACGGCATAACGCGGGCGCGGCTTCATCGAGAAGACCCACAGCACCGCGAACAGCACCACGCCTTCGAGGGCGAACTCGTAAAGCGGATTCGGGTGGCGCGGCAGCGCGTCTGGCGCGTGCGGAAAGATCATGCCGATGGGCAGGTCGGTGGGCTTGCCCCACAGTTCGCCGTTGATGAAATTGCCGAGGCGCCCCAGGCCCAGGCCCAGCGGCACCAGCGGGGCCACGAAGTCGACGGTGTCGAAGAACTTCACGCCGTTGCGGCGTGACCACCATAGCCCCGCGACCAGCACGCCGAGCAGGCCGCCGTGGAAGGACATGCCGCCGTCCCATACGCGGAAGATGGCGAGGGGGTCGGTCCAGATCCAGTCGATGGCCGTGTAGAACAGCATGTAACCCACGCGGCCGCCGAGCACGACGCCCATCATGGCGTAGAACATGAGGTCGCCGAAGCGGTCGGCGGAAACCGGCAGGCGGCCCTGGCGCCGGCGATACTCGCCCAGCGCCCAGCCTCCCAGGAATCCTCCCAGGTACATCAGACCGTACCAGTGGACCTGGATGGGCCCTAAGGAAAACGCGACGGGATCGATATCGACGACGAACGGAGTGGCCATGCAGGTGCCTGGATCGAGAGCAGGCGCCAAGTGTACCGCCCGCCATGGCGCAGGTCGCCTTGTGGCGAAGGCCCGGATCGGCTATATCGGCGTCTGGAAACCGTCCGGGGGGACGGCGATACGGATCCATCGATCTACAGGGGAATAAAATGAGTCACCGCTTCGTACGGCCCATGCTGGCCGTGCTGTGCCTTGCTTCGACCGCCGCCACGGCCGCCGACCTCATTCCGGTGAGCGATTTCGCTCGCCGCATGCCACTGACCGGCCCGCGCCTGTCGCCGGACGGACAGTACGTGTCGATGGCCTACCACGACCCCGACGGGAAGAACCACGGGCTGGCGATCTATCGCGTCGGCGACATGAGCAAACCCGTGACCTTGATCAAGATGCCGCCCTACGAGATGCCGGCGGACATGGTCTGGGCCAGTTCCACCCGCCTCGTGGTGGCCCGCGGCAAGATCGACGGCTCGATCGGCCAGGCCCGGTATACCGGCGAGCTGATGGCCATCGATGTGGACGGCAAGAATCCGGATTACCTCTACGGTTTCGAAGGCTACGGCAAGCGCGCGGCCACGCGTGCCCTCGACCGCGGCTGGGGCACCATCGAAGGCCGGCCTGTGCAGAGCAACGGCCACTTCTACATGCGCGCCATCGACTGGAACGCACAGGACAAGAGCACGCTCTACGACGTGGACGCGAAGACCAGCGCGCGCAAGCTGATGGCCGACATCGGCCTTGGCGGCATGAGCTTCATGATCGATCCGCAGGGCAACGCGCGGTTCGCCTTCGGAACCGACGACGACTTCAAGTGGGTGGTGTTCCATCGCGAGGGAAGCGGCTGGAGCAAGCTTCCCGAGAACAAGGAGCGTCAAACCTTCGTTCCGATCGCCGCCGTCGCGGGCAGTAACCGCATCTACGCGACCTTCAGTCCGAACGGCACAGGCGGCGAGTTCGTCGAGCAGGACGAAGACGGCGGCAACCTCCGGGTGATCCGCAAGGACGACTTCAGTGAGGTGAATTCCTCCGGCCTGTGGACGCCCGCCCCGCTGCGGCCTTTCGGCACGGTGTCTTCCACGGGCATTCCCCAGGCGACGTACATCGATCCGCAGGCGCCCATCTCGAAGCTGCACATGGCGCTGTCGCAGAAATTCCCGGGTAATTTCGTAAGCTTCGTCGATTTCAGCGAAGACGGAGGCCAGCTGATGTTCAAGGTGGCCGGCGACCGCGAGCCCGGCCGCTACATGCTGATCGACACCAAGACATACAAGGTTACCAAGCTGTTCGACGCGGTGCCCTGGATCGATCCGGCAAAGATGTCCGAGCGCCGGCCGCTGCGCTTCAAGGCAAGCGACGGCCAGGAACTCGAGGCCATCCTCACATTCCCCAAGGGCAAGCCGGAAACCAACCTTCCGATGGTGCTCATGCCGCACGGCGGCCCACACGGTATCGCCGACGACTGGTTCTACGACGGCGACGCCCAGTTCCTGGCCAACCGCGGCTACCTCGTGCTGCAGGTGAACTTCCGCGGATCCGGCGGTCGCGGCAGCGACTTCGAGCGTGCGGGCTACCTCAAGTGGGGAACGCGCATCCAGGAAGACCTCATCGACGGCGTGAAGTGGGCCATCGCCGAACACTATGCCGATGCCAACCGCGTCTGCGTGTTCGGCGCGAGCTTCGGCGGTTACTCCGCCATGATGACACCTGTCCGCGCGCCGGGCATGTTCAAGTGCGCGGTAGGCTACGACGGCATCTACGACCTCGACATGATGTACAACAAGGGCGACATCAAGGATCGCAAGAGCGGCCGCAGCTACCTGACCACGGTAATCGGCAAGGACGACGCGGATCTGGCCGCCAATTCGCCGGACCGCCTGGCCGACAAGATCGATGTGCCTGTGTTCCTGGTTCACGGCGAGGACGACCAGCGCGCACCCTTCGCTCAGTTCAAGGCCATGCGCGCCGCGCTGGATGCCGCCCACAAGCCCTACGAGACGCTGACCAAGCCGGACGAACGGCACGGTTTCGTGAAGCCGGAAAACGTCGAGGAGTTCTATAACCGACTGCAGGCGTTCCTGGACAAGCACATCGGCGACGCCGCGCGCTGATGCAACGGCTCCGGCAAGGGTTGCGCACCTTGCCGGAGCCGCTGCGGCGCAATCGTCAGCTTCAGCCCTTAGTGTCGTCCACGATCTCTACGTTGGGGAACGCAACGCGCACGCAGCCCACGTAGTCGCCCGGCTTCAGGGCCGAGAATGCCGTCTGGTAGCCGACGAGTTTACAGCCGGGCTGTTCGGTCCAGTTGTTCTCCCAGTAGATCGGGAGGGCACCCGCACCGCTTTCACCGAACTGCTTCATGCCCTTGCAACCCAGGACCTCGTCCGCCGGGACGGGCACGCCAAGCGTCGCCGCGAAAGCACGATAGTAGGTCATGCGATTCGCCGACTGGGCGTGCTCCGCATCTCCGCCACATTCCACGCCCCCGTTGATGATCAGCGTGGTCACGCCGAATCCCGGAACGAGGCCATCCGCGCGATCCGCGTCGTTCGGCTGCCACGTGCCGTCGATGACATGGAGCATCGAAGGCTTCGGCGGTTGTGGATAAGTAAAGAAGAAGGTGGCGCTGGCCAGATTCAGCCAGGTATCCGCAACCCGTTCCGGCGCATCGAGAAGCGTGCGTACGTCTCCATACATCGCTGCGGAGAACGGACCGTAGTTGTAGTTATAGGAGAGTTGCTTCGCACCCCGGCCAAAATAGCTCTTGAAGCTCCCATCGGAGAACTTGCCGCACGGCCAGGTTTCGGCGATCCATCCGCTGCCCTGGCACTCGCCGTTATAACCGTTGCGGTCGCCTTCCTTCCACCCCATCTCCCGCACGTGAAAGAGTGCCTGGCGGTACTCTTCTTCCGGCCGCCAGGATTCATGCGCACCCGTTTCCTGCGCAAAGTGCGCGAACATCGTGGCCAATGTCTTGCGACAGATGGCCTCGGCATCGCGCCCGTCGGCATAGTCGCCACACACGGCGGGAAACTTGGCGACGGCCTGGAGGAAACCGCGATACGAGTACTCGGGCGCCCGCAGTGGGAACAGGTACTCGAACCGCGCCTCGTCCACGATGGATTCCACGCGCTTCACATTGACCGGATTCTGCGGACGCAACGGAGCGACAGCCTCGACACAGGCATTGTCCAGCGTGCGAATGGACGAACGTACCTGCTGCATCAAAGGTGCCGACGTCAATCGTTCTTCTTCGGCGAGCAAGTGGCTGAGAAGAACGGTGCCAGGGGTACCGGGATTGCCGGGCTCGCCCGGGTTACCCGGCTCGCCCGGATTCTCCTGGTCAGGGCGTCCCGTCGGGGTTCCCGCCGGTGCGCGCTCCCAGGGGCTGTCCCAGGGATTCGCAACGGTGTCGACTTCGTCCGGTCCTTGTCCCGGGCCGGCCCACCATTTCGCCCGGAAGACATCGCCCCTCCAGCTGACGACACAGCTCGCTGTGTAAGTGGATGCGGGATCGTACTCGAGAGCGAAGGCGGATGGCGCAAGTGCCAGCGCAAGCAAAGCGCAAGCCGGACGAATGATCCGGCGTGGTTGAAAAGACATGTGATTCTCCCTGCCTGTTAAATTCGTGCCCTCCGGCGTCTGCAGGGTAAGCAGGGGCACGATCCTCGGGCTATGAGGCCTACTCCTAATTTCCTGCGAGAATGTTCTGAGAATCCCGCGGCAATCAGGCATTGCCTTGGGAAAATACCGACGCTTGCGCACCACGGGTACAGGCGTTATGGTCGCGTGATCGTCGGGCCCGGGTGGGGTATGGCGGGGCTTGGGAGGCTTCAGGGTATGCACGTCAGTTCGGGGCAGAGACGCCACGTCGCGCGGCGACGCGTGGCGCTGGCGGCCGCGCTCGCGGCCGCCCTGACCGGCACCGCCGTGTATGGGCAGCAGACCGCACCTTCCGCAGAGATGCTCGCTCCGGTGAACGTGACGGTCACCGGTTCGCGCATCCGCGGCACCGACGTGGAGACGGCGCAGCCCGTGTTCACCATGGATCGCCAGGCGATTCGCGCCACCGGGCTCACCGGGCTTGGCGACATCCTCGCCCGCCTGCCCTCGGCCGCTACGCCCGAAGTGACCCCGCAGGACACGCTTTCGTCCAGCAACGACGCGGGCGGCCGCTACGCCAACCTGCGCAACCTGGGCGCCGTGCGCACCCTCGTGCTCGTGAACGGACGCCGCTGGACGAGCAGCCTGGGCGGCCTTACCGACCTTTCGACCATTCCGCTGTCCATCGTGGAACGCATCGAGGTGCTCAAGGACGGGGCCTCGTCGATTTATGGATCCGACGCGATCGGCGGCGTGGTGAACATCGTCACCACCGATCGCTTCGAAGGGGCGTCCGCCGACGTCCTGTACGGCGTGAACGGCCGGGGCGACGGCACGCAGAAGAACGGCACGTTCACCTGGGGCCGAAGCAACGAGAAAAGTTCGATCATCCTCGGCGCGGCGTACGAGGACGGCGACGAACTGCGCGACAGCAAGCGGTCGTTGACGCGCAGCCCGTATGGTCCGCGACATCCGGACGCCGGATTCGGCATGGGGCCGTACGGCGGCGTGGTCGACCCTCGCGCGCCCGGCACACCCGGCGCGGGCAGCTACGCACCGGACGGCAGCTGGTCCGCCAACCGTTACGTGGTGAACCACCCCGGCGGTGTCGCGGGCGACACGGCGAACCTCGCGAACTATCACCCTTACGACGTCGACAGCAACGCCGACAAATACGCCACCTCACAAGACATGAGCTTCCGCTCGGGCACGAAGCTGCGCAGCCTCTTCGGCACCGGACGTTACAACCTCACCGACGATATCGCCCTGCGCGGCATGGCCACCTACGCTGTGCGCGACACGCGCAGCCAGAGCGCGGGATACCCCCTGCAGAGCGGGTCCGGTCGCGCGGACGGGCTGTTCATCGACCCGGCAAACGCATACAACCCCTTTCCCGGCTACGCCACGCCCTTCTTCCGGCGCACCACCGAAATGCCGCGCATGACATGGGCGAAGAGCAAGGTGCTGCACGGCGACGTGGGCGCCGAGGGGACGTTTTCCTGGGCCGACCACACGTGGACCTGGGACGTCACTTACGCGTATTCCGAAACACGGGCCAGCCGCACCACCAGCGGCAACATCGGCCTCGTCGCCGCGAGGAAGGCACTCGGACCGACGACGGTGATCGACGGCCGGACCGTCTGCGCGAATGCAGCGGACCGCGCCGCGGGATGCGTTCCCTGGAACATACTCGCCGGCCCGGGCGGCACACCCGACGCCGTATGGTCGTACGTAGGCTCTACTACCACGTCACGACAGACCACGCGCACGAACGACATCATCGCGAACCTCACCGGCGGGCTGCTCGACCTTCCGGCCGGCACGCTGCGCGTGGCCGGCGGCATCGAGCACCGCAACGACCACGGACGTTACCAGCCGGATCCCGCGGATTCCGCGGGGCTCACCACGCAACTGGCCAGCGACCCGACCGATGGCGGATACATCGCCAACGAGGCCTACCTCGAATTCGACGTGCCCTTGCTCGCGGACCTCCCGCTCGCGCACGAACTGGCGGTGAACGCGTCCACCCGCTATTCGCATTACACGGCCTTCGGCGGGCGTACCAACGACAAGTACAGCCTCCGTTGGAAGCCGTTCGACGACCTGCTGCTGCGCGCCACGTATGCCGAAGGCTTCCGCGCACCGACGGTCGCGGATCTCTACGCGGGATCGAGCGAAACCTTCGAGAGCTTCCTCGACCCGTGCGACAGCGTCTATGGCGCCGCAGCGAGCGATGCCGCCGTACGCTCGCGCTGCACCGCCGCGGGCGTTCCGGGGAACTACCGACAGGTGGATCAATCGGGAGCGCAGATCGCCTCGGCCACCGGCGGCCAGAACCCGACCGCCTTCCGGACGGGCGCGAATCCGGCGCTGAAGCCGGAAACGTCGATCACACGGACCGCGGGGCTCGTGTACAGCCCGTATTTCGCCGACGGGCTCGATCTCACGCTCGACTACTACAAGGTCGACATCGCCGACGTCATCACGCCGATCGTCGCCGGCGACATTCTCAACTTCTGCTACGTACGCAACGATCCTTCCTGGTGCGGACGCTTTGTGCGCGGCGCTAACGGTCGTATCGCGTCGCTGGACGAAAGCCTCGCCAACCTCGGCTCGCTGCGCACCGAGGGTTACGACCTCGGCCTGCATTATCGTTTTCCCGAAACCAGGTACGGCGAATTCGCCGTGCTCTCGGATAGCACTTATCTCAAGGACTACACGCAGGTCAGCTCGCCGGGGGCGGCCCCGCGCCACCTTGCCGGTTACATGAACGGTGTGCAGGGCCTCTATCGGGTGCGCTCCAATCTCTCGCTCGATTGGTCGTGGCGCCGCTTCGGCGCCACATGGACCACGCGTTACTTCTCCGGCCTGAAAGATTCCTGCTGGTCCAGCGATGTCGAATGCAATCGCCCGGACGAACTCAACGCATTGACCGGTGTCGCCGGCGTCAGCCGCAAGGGCGGCGTCGCGTTCCACGACCTGCAACTGCGCTGGCAGGCGCCGTGGAACGGAAACTTCCGTGTCGGCGTGAACAACGTATTCGGCCGCAAGGGACCGCTTTACTACAACGTCACCAGCGCCGGCGGCGGCAGCCCGCCCTACAACCCGGCGTTCGACATCGACCGCTACTACTACGTTGGCTATCAGCAGCGATTCTGAGTAATTTCGCAAAGTCTATGATTTTGCTCTGATTTCTTGCGTCAGGGAAACCTTCGCTGTACTGTCCGATCACGTCGCGTTCACGCGCCGGGTCATTGCGACGCGGGTGTCCCCACACCCGGACCCACACCCACCCCGCGCCCACTGGCGCTACCAAGAAGCTGTACAGCCCTGTTGTGAAACAGGGTCAGGGAGAGTTTTACCTATGACAAGCATGTTGAAGCGAACCGCGCTCGCCACGGCCTTCGCCGCCGGCCTCTTCGCCACCGCCACTCACGCGCAAAGTACCGTCGGCGATATCTACGGCAGCGCCGACGCGTCCCAGGGCATCGAAATCCACAACCTCGGCACCGGTGCGAAGCGCACCTTGACCGTGGGCGAGGATGGGCGCTACCGCGCCACGTCCCTGCCCGTCGGCAGCTATCGCGTGAACGTACGGCAAGACGGCCGGACCGTCGCCAGCCGCGACATCAACGTTGTGGCCGGCCAGTCCGCGCAGGTGAACTTCATCGCGCCTGCGGACCAGAGCGACGCGCAGGCCCTGGACACCGTCACGGTGTCGGCCACCGCCCTGGCGGCTATCGACGTGGCATCCGTCGAATCGCGCACCAGCTTCACGGCCGACCAGCTCAACCGGCTGCCCGTGCCGCGCAACGTGGTGGACGTGGCCGCACTGACGCCGGGCACCGTGAAGGGCGACGAGACCTTCGGAAACCTGCCCTCGTTCGGCGGTGCGTCCGTCGCGGAGAACAGCTACTACGTCAACGGGTTCAACGTTACCAACCTCTACAACAATCTGTCGTTCGCCGAAGTGCCCTTCCAGGCGATCCAGCAGCTCGACGTGCAGACCGGCGGCTATGGCGCGCAGTACGGTTTCTCCACGGGCGGTGTGACCTCCGTGATCACCAAGCGCGGCACGAACGAATGGAAAGGCGGCGCCAGCTGGGTCTACACACCGGCATGGGGGCGGGAACAGTCGCCCACCACGCACACGAAAGACGGCAACCTCTATCGTACGTACCAGAAAGACAGCGATAACCGGAACGTCTATACGGCATGGCTCGGCGGGGCGCTGGTGAAGGACAAGCTGTTCTTCTACGGCATCTTCCAGTCCGAACGCCGGACGGAAACTACTTATCCCATCGCCACGTCCTCAGCCGCCGCGCAGCGCAACACGCGTGACAACCCGTTCCATCTGATCAAGGTGGACTGGAACATCGACGATGCGAACGTTCTGGAATGGACGTCGATGAACAACACGCAACACACGACGAATCGTTACTTCGCCCCGTCGATCGATGCGAACGGCAAGCCCTCCACCAACGATTATCTGGGGCGCCGCCAACGGAAAACCGGCGGGGCCACCAACATCTTCAAGTACACCGGTTACATCAGCGACGACCTCACCTTGTCCGCGCAGTGGGGCAAGATGAAGAGCAAGAACTCATCCGAATACATCAGCGCCGACGGCACCGTCACGAGGTACGACGGGAACATCGAAGGCGGGAACTCCGGCTGTCCGTACATCATCGATCGCCGCTCCAGCACGCTCTCGGGGGCCACCAGCCCGATTCGCTCCTGCTACCTCAGCAGCCAGGTCGATCGCTTCGACGGCGAAGACCAGCGTACGGCCTATCGCATCGATCTCGACTGGCGAATCGGCGATCACAGCCTCGCGGGCGGTTACTCGCGCGAGAAATGGAATTCGGAAGCCGGGAAGAGCTACGCCGGCGGCGTCCTCTACTTCTACCGCACGAACTCGGCGGGTGAGGACTATGTCACCCGTTACAACTTCCGCACCGGTGGCTCGGTGTCCGTCGACCAGAAATCCTGGTACCTGCAGGACAACTGGCAGGTCACCGACAACGTGCTTGCCTACATCGGCGTACGCAACGACTCGTTCGAGAACAAGAACGGTGCCGGGCAACGCTTCGTGCGCCAGGGCAACATCTGGCAGCCGCGCCTGGGCTTCGCATGGGATGTGTTCGGCGACTCCGCCACGAAGGTATTCGGCACCGCCGGCCGCTATTCGCTGCCCATCGCGGCCAACGTGGCGCTGCGTGCGGCCACCGCCTCGTATTACACGATGCAGAACTTCTCGTATTCGGGCATCGATCCGACGACCGGCGCGCCGACGCTGGGCGACGCCACGGGCGACCGGGTCATCGTCAATGGTGCGAATGGCAGCACACCGAATCCGAGCTCGGTCGCGTCGAAGGGACTCAAGCCCTATTCGCAGGACGAGTACATCCTTGGGTTCCAGCACCGCATCGTCAGCGACAACGCGTTCCTCAACGACTGGGTGGTTGGCGCCAAGGCCACCTATCGCAGGCTCAACAACGCCATCGACGACACCTGCGACTGGCGCCCGTTCTACGACTACGGCAAGTCCATCGGCCTGGACATGGACACCAACGGCGATCGCTTCTCGCCGCCGCCCAGCACTCCCGGCTGCTTCATCTACAACCCGGGCAGCAAGGTTTCCGTGGACGTGGATCTCGACGGCAGCGGCACCCTGCACAACGTGACCCTTCCGGGCAGCCTGTTCGGGCCCAAGGCCAAGCGCACCTACCAGGCAGTGACGCTCTCGGCGGAAAAGACAAGCGAGCGCCTGTACGTCAACGCGTCCTATACGTGGTCGAAGAACCGCGGCAACACGGAGGGCCTGGTGAGGTCCGACAACGGCCAGGACGACACCGGTACCACCAGTGCGTTCGACCATCCGGAGCTGATGATCGGTGCCAACGGCTACCTTCCGAACGATCGGCGGCACAGCTTCAAGGTCTATGGCGGCTACAGCCTGTCGCCGGAATGGTCCGTGGGGGTGAACGGGTTGCTCGAATCGGGTCGCCCGACCAGTTGCTTCGGTGGCGGCGATCGAACCGTCGCCGGCATCCCGAGCTATAACTCGGAGTTCTTCTACTGCGAAGGGAAAATCTCCGGACGCGGACGCGGCAAGCGCCTTCCGTGGACCTGGACGCTGAGTCCGAACGTCGTCTACACGCCGGCCTTCGCGAAGGGCCTCACCATGCAGCTCGATGTGCTCAATGCGTTCAACAATGCGAAGCCGACCTACCTCTCCGAGGTGGCGGAGAACGGTGCCGACCAGACGTACTACGGCACGACATACCGCGTACCGAAGAACTATCAGACCCCACGCTCCCTGCGTCTGATGGTGCAATACGACTTCACGCTGTAACGCGGCTGACGAAACGGGGCCACCCGGAGGGCGGCCCCGTTATCAGAGAACCAAAGGTCGATCGGGCAGTTCGTTGCTTCGTGAATCGCCGTTGGAGGGGAAATGCCGTGCGAGAAGTGCACCGGCTTCCGCCACGCCCGTCTGCACCGCTTCACGGAAGCGGCCTTGCGCGAACTGGTCGCGCATGTGCGTGGTAATGGCTTCCCACTCGAGGGGCGCCACAACTTTTGCGATGCCGCGGTCGGCGACGATCTCTATGCGATGTTCCGAGAGCAGCACGTAGAGCAGCACGCCGCAGTTTTCCTCGGTATCCCACACCCGCATATGGGAAAACAGCATGGCCGCGCGGTCGCGCGCGGTGGCGCCCGCTGCCACGGCCGAGAACGGCAGCCGCGACTCGATGGCCACCCGGAGTTCGCCGCGATGCCGGCCCTCGCCTTCCGCCACCGTTTTCGCGATGGCATCGAGCGTGGCAGGCGGAAACTGCCTGCCCATCTGGAACCAGGCACCGAACAGGTTGGTTGCGATTCGTCCGATATCCATCACCAGTTCCCCGACGCGCCGCCGCCACCGAAACTGCCGCCGCCTCCGCTGAAGCCGCCGCCACCGCCTCCACCGAACCCACCGCCACCGAAGCCGCCTCCGCCGCCCCAGCCACCGAACCCGCCCCATCCGCCACCACCGATGGAACGGCCAGCGCCGAGTGGAATGGCCATGAACAAGGCACCGGCGACGAGACCGAGCAGGCCACCCAGGATCGAATGCAGGAACAGCCAGCCGAAGCCGCCGGCGATCACACCCCCCAGCGGCATGCGCACGCCGAGCGGTGCCCTGCCGAGAATGCCGCGCAGGAAGATGGCCGCGAAAAGGAGCGGCACCAGCAGGTGACCGCCGCCGCGGCGCTCGTGGCTTTCGTCGGGCGCGACCGGTGGTGGCAGCGCCTCGCCCTGCACGATCTGCGTGATCGCGTTCAGGGCCTCGTCGATGCCGCCGTAATAGTCGTTGGCCCGCAGTTTCGGAGCCATGTATTCGCGAATGATGCGTGAGGCGATGGCGTCAGGCAGCGCGCCCTCCAGACCATAGCCGACCTCGATGCGCACGCGTCGGTCGTTCTTGGCAAGGAGCAGCAACAACCCGTCGTCGGGCCCTTCCCTGCCGACCTTGTTCGTTTCCGCCACCTTGAGCGAATAGCTTTCGAGATCGTCGGGCTGGGTGGTCGGCACCATCAGCACGACGACCTGCGCGCCCTTCGTCTTTTCCAGATCGACAAGCCGCGCATCCAGGCGCGCAATCTGGTCGCCGGTCAGGGTGCCGGTGAGGTCGGTGACATGGCGCGTCAGCTTCGGCACGGGCGCGTCGGCCCGTGCCGCGAGGGGCGGCACGAGCAGCGCGACGGCAAGGAGCAGCGCTGCCGCGAATCCGCGCATCAGTGGCCGGCCGAGGAAGCCGGTGCCGGGGTGGAGCCGAAGTCGACGGTGGGCGCCGTGGAGATCGCCTTCTCGTTCTCGACGCTGAAATTCGGCTTCACCTTGTAACCCATGACCTTCGCCGTGAGGTTGTTGGGGAAGGAGCGGATGAGGGTGTTGTAGCTCTGCACCGCGGCCACATAACGGTTACGCGCCACCGTGATGCGATTCTCGGTGCCCTCGAGCTGGGCCTGGAGGTCGCGGAACGACCCATCGGCCTTGAGCTGCGGATAGTTCTCGCTGACCACCATCAGGCGGGACAGCGCGCTGGTGAGCTGCCCCTGGGCCGCCTGGAACTTGGCGAGAGCTTCCGGGTCGTTGAGCAATTCCGGAGTGATCTGCGTCTGGCCGACGCGGGCACGGGCATTGGTGACTTCGGTGAGCACTCGTTCTTCGTGCTGCGCATAGCCCTTCACGGTGTTGACCAGGTTGGGCACGAGGTCGGCGCGGCGCTGGTACTGGTTCAGCACCTCGGACCAGGCGGCCTTCACCGCTTCGTCTTCGCGCTGGATGGCGTTGTAGCCGCAGCCGGAAAGGAACGCGGCAAGCAGGACGAGGGCGAACGTGCGGACGAGGGTCTTCATGGCGGCGGGTTCCGTGGAATGTGCCGCAACAACTTACCCTAAACCGCGCTCCTACAGAAAACGCGGCAGGAGGATCAGGCCCCAGGTCACCACCACCATCACCAACAGCAAAAAGACGGCCGCGGAACCCATGTCCTTGGCCCGGCCCGCCAGTTCGTGGAACTCCGGGCTGACCTTGTCCACGACGGCCTCGATGGCCGAGTTCAGCAGTTCGGCCGACAGGACCAGCACCGGGAAGGTGATCAGCAGGATCTTCTCGATGGGCCCGTTGCCCAGCCACAGGCCGAGAGGCACCACGACCACGGCCAGCAGCACCTCGAGCCGGAACGAGGCCTCGTGCCGGAAACACGCCTTGAGGCCCTGCATCGACCACTGGAAGGCCGCGTAGATCTGCCGCGGCCCCCGCCGCTCGGTGGATGCCATGTCGCTCAGGCCGCCCGCGCCGGGACCGGGCCGGCGGCGAGTTGACGGGTGGAAAGGTTGCGCTGCGGCATCGGGGCGGGCCGGGAGGTCGTGAACGGCCGGATATGATGCCACAGGCCGCCTTCTATCCGGCTTAGAGCCCCCGGCGTGGCGTATCGCCGCGCCCCTCTGGCGGCGCAGCACAACCGGGCCGACCATTTGTATTACGCTTGAACGGTTGTGACTCCGTTCAGGGTCACGGCGACGGGAGCCGGCTCAGTCCGTGCTCGCTGTTTCCAAATGTCCGGAAAATACATGGCAATCCAGAACCCGCCCGTTTCACAGACCAAGTCCTTCAGCACGGTCTTCCTCATCGAGATGTGGGAGCGCTTCGGCTTCTACGGCATGCAGGTGCTGATGGTCACCTACATGGTGAAGAAGCTCGGCTTCGCCGACGTCGACGCCAACCTCGTCTGGGGCGCGGCTTCTGCGCTGATCTACGCCACTCCCGCCATCGGCGGCTGGATAGGCGACAAATTCCTCGGTTCGCGCCGCACCATGCTCAGCGGCGCCGTGGTGCTGATGATGGGCTATGCCCTGCTCTGGATCCCGACCAACAACGCCTATGCGCTGTATCTCGCGCTTGGCGTGATCATCCTCGGCAACGGCCTGTTCAAGCCCAACGCCGGCAACCTTGTGCGCAAGATCTACGAAGGCGACGAGGTCAAGATCGACAGCGCGTTCACCATCTACTACATGGCGGTGAACGTCGGTTCGACGATCTCGATGCTGCTCACGCCCTGGATCCGCGATTACGTGGGCGAACATTACGGCGATGCGCTGGGCTGGCACACCGCGTTCGGCGTCTGCTCCATCGGCCTGATCCTCGGCCTGATCAATTACTACTTCATGCGCCGCACCCTGGCGCATATCGGCTCGGAGCCGGACTACCAGCCGGCGAAGGCGAAGAACATCCTCGGCGTGATCGCCGGCGGCATCGCCATCATCGCCGTCTCGGCGTACATCCTGCAGAACCAGGGCGTGGCGCAGCTTTGCGTCTACGCCGCCGGCGTGGTGATCCTCGGCATCTTCGTGCACCTGATCCGCTCCAGCGAACCGGGCGAGCGCGCGGGCCTCATCGCGGCGCTGGTGCTCACGATCCAGACCATCTTCTTCTTCATCTTCTACCAGCAGATGTCGACCTCGCTGAACCTGTTCGCGCAGCGCAACGTCGACCTCTCCTTCGGCATCTTCGGCTTCGAGATCTTCCGGTGGATTCCGGAGCAGTTCCAGTCGCTCAACGCCATCTGGATCGTGATCCTCTCGCCGATCCTGGTCTGGATCTACAACTCGCTCGGCAGGCACGGCAAGGATTTCCCGGTTGCCGCCAAGTTCGCCCTCGGCTTCGCCGCCGTGGCCGCCGGCTTCTTCATGTATGGCCTGGGCGCCACCACCGCCGTGAACGGCGCGATCTCGTCCTGGTACATGGTGTGGGGTTACGGCCTCTACTCGCTGGGCGAAGTGCTGGTGAGCGGCCTGGGCCTGGCCATGATCGCCCGCTACGTGCCGGCGCGCATGGGCGGCTTCATGATGGGCGCCTACTACGTGGCCTCCGGCGTGGCCCAGTACATGGGCAGCGTGGTGGCCAACTTCGCGGCCATTCCCGACAACATCACCGACCCCCTGCAATCGCTGGCGATCTACACCAGCCTGTTCAACAAGCTCGGCTTCGTGGGCGTGGGCTGCACGGTCATCGCCGTGGCGATGCTGCCGCTGATGAAGAAGCTTTCCGCCAACCACGCGCTGTCGACCTTGCCGCCGATACCGCCCGTGCACAACGAAGACCTGTGACGGCTGAGGGCCGCGCCGCGAGGCGCGGCCCTCACGCCACGACGAGACCACCGTGAGCGACACCCTGCATATGCCATCGTCCCGCTCCGGTCCCTTCGCCCTTGCCCGTACCCTCGCCTGGCTGCGCCTTTGCGCCATCGCCGGCCAGAGCGTGGCGATCCTCACCTGCGTCACGCTGCTCAAGCTGGACGTACCGCTGCTGCCGCTCATGATCGGCGTCTGCGTACTCGCCGTGTTCGCAGCCGCTGCCTCCTTCCGCCTGGGCATGCCCTGGAAGGTGAGCGAAGGCGAAGCCATCGTGCACATCGCCGCCGATACGCTGGTGCTGGGTTACCTGCTCTACTGCACAGGCGGCGCCGCCAACCCTTTCGTGACGCTGCTGCTGGTACCCATCGCCCTGTCCGCGGCGGCGCTTTCCGTACCCGGCGTGTCGCTCGTGGCGATCCTCACCGGCGTGGC
Source organism: Luteibacter sp. SG786 (assembly GCF_011759605.1). Taxonomy (GTDB): domain Bacteria; phylum Pseudomonadota; class Gammaproteobacteria; order Xanthomonadales; family Rhodanobacteraceae; genus Luteibacter. The sequence goes on along the minus strand of NZ_JAAOYX010000001.1, from coordinate 1,792,727 downwards.
CTACGTGTTGCTGGTGCCGTACCACCTCCCCCTGCCGACCCTGGGCGACAAGAGCCAGGATTTCGATCTCTATGTGGCGGGCATGGGCGTCAACTTCGTCATCATGGCGATCCTCCTCGGCGTCTTCATCAGCAACCTGGCGAAGGCCATCCGCGTCCAGCAGGGAGAGGTGCAGCGTGTACGCGAACGCGCCCTGCGCGACGAAGGCATCCTGGCCATCGCCACGCAGGCGGCCGGTGCCGCGCACGAATTGAACACCCCCCTTTCCACCATGCGCACGCTGCTCCCGGAGATTCGCCGCGAACATGCGACGGACAACGCACTGGGCGAAGACCTGGACCTGCTCGAAGGCCAGGTGGAGCGCTGCCGCACCATCCTGCGCGAGATGGTGGCCTTCGGCCAGGCACAGCTCTCGCAGGTACCGGAGCGCCTCACGCTCGACGAGTTCGTGCACGTGTGCCTCGAGCGCTTCCAGTTGCTGCGGCCCGAAGCGGACGTCACCGTCACCCTCGAACCGGGCGCCGGGCGCATCGCGCTGCGTTCGCCGCCGGGACTGCGCCACGCCCTCATCAACCTGCTCAACAACGCCGCCGACGCGTCGGCCCTGAACGAGAGCACGGCGGTCCATCTGCGCATCGGCGTGGTGGAGCAGTGGCTGGAGCTCACGGTCACCGACGAAGGTCCCGGATTCGACGAATTCGACGAGCTTGGTACGCTTGGCCTGTCGCAGAAGGCCACGGGCCTGGGACTGGGTCTCGCGCTGGCCGAGGCCACCGCGGAACGGCTGGACGGCGAACTTGCCGCGAGCAACACCGGGCACGGCGCCGAGATGCGCCTGCGCTTGCCCCTCAGGGTCATTGGAGACTACGCATGAACGACCTCGCCCCACCGTCGGGACGCCCCCTTCTGATCGTTGACGACGATGCCACGTTCGCCCGCGTTCTCGGCCGGGCGCTCACCTCACGCGGCTTCGAGGTCATCAGCAGCGACAATGCCGACGACGCCCGCGCACTGGCGAGGCGGCACCAGCCGCGCTACTGCGTGCTCGACCTCAAGCTGGGCGACGAGAACGGCCTGCGGCTGATACCGGAACTGCAGGCCCTCGTCCCCGACATGCGGGTGCTCCTGCTCACCGGCTACGCCTCCATCGCCACGGCGGTGGAAGCGATCAAGCGCGGCGCGCACGATTACCTAGCGAAGCCCGTGGACGCCGACGCCGTGGTCCGGGCGCTGCTCGACGGCGACAGCGGTCCCGGCGACCTCGACGACCTCGTGGACGCCCCCGACGCCCCCCTGCCGTTGCGCAGGCTGGAGTGGGAACACATCCAACGCGTGCTCACCGAATGCGAAGGCAACATTTCGGAGACCGCACGCCGCCTTGGCATGCATCGCCGTACCCTGCAGCGCAAGCTGAGCAAGCACCCCGTGCGCGAACGAACCGACGACCGATGACCCTGCGCAAACCCTTCCTCTTCGCCGCCCTGCTTGCCGCCTCGGCAGGCGCGCAGGCCCACGACGGCATGTCCGGCATGGCGGGGCATGAGGCGCCGCTCGGCTTCGACGCCGCCATGGACGCGCAGGGACACCTGTGGGTGGTGGACACAGTGGGCGAGCACGTGCGTGCGCGTCGGTCCGACGACATGGGCCGCAGCTTCGCCACGTCGACCATCGTCAATCCCGTGGGCGAACCGATTTACGCCGAAGGCGAGAACCGGCCGAAGATCGCGCTGGGCCCCAAGGGCGAGCTTTACGTGAGCTGGTCGCAGCCGCGCAAGCTGCCGTGGACCGGATTCGTCCGTTTCTCCCGCTCGCTCGACGGCGGCGCACACTTCGACGAACCGAAGACGGTGCATCGGGACACCGCGGAAATCACCCACCGTTTCGATTCGCTTGCCGTCGACGGCAAGGGCGACGTCCTGGTTGCATGGATCGACAAGCGCGACCTCGAAGCGGCGAAAGCCAAAGGCAAGCCCTATCTCGGGGCTGCCACCTACTACACCTGGTCGACCGACCGCGGCGCGACGTTCGCACCCGAGCGCAAGATCGTCGACCAGAGCTGCGAGTGCTGCCGCATCGCGCTGGCACGCGCACCGGACGGCCGCATCGATGCCTTCTTCCGCGCGATTTACGGCGACAACATCCGCGACCACGCCTATGCCGCCTTGCCCGTCGGCGGCGCCACACCGAACGTGCAGCGTGCGACGTTCACCCAATGGCATATCGAGGGCTGCCCGCATCATGGACCATCGCTGGCCATCGACGGCTCCGGCGTGCGTCACGCGGTATGGTTCAGCGCGGCCGGTGGGAATGCCACCATCTGGTACGGACAGCTCCAGCCCGGCCGCGAACCCGCGCACCTTGCGAAAGTGGCGGGCGCCGGCGCATCGCATGCCGACCTGATCGCGGACGGCAAGCGGGTGTGGATCGCCTACCACCAGGTTTCCGCGAAAGGCCTCGATCTCATGCTGCGCGAGTCCACCGATGGCGGTGACAGCTTCGGCGAACCCCGGGCCATCGCACACACGAACGACGCATCGGGCTGGCCGAAGCTGGTGCTCTGGCAGCATCGCGCCTTCGTCGCATGGAATCCGAACGGCCAATTCCGGCTTGTGCCGACGGAGGCACTGTGATGCGACGCTTCGCCATCACCTGCGCGCTCTCGCTGGCGATAGCGGCCATGCCCTCCTTCGCAGGGACGCCGCAAGCCCTCGGCACGGAAGACGTCGCGGCGCTGCTGGCCGTGCCGGCGAAAGGCGTGCGGCTCGTCGCCATCTGGTCGCTGGACTGCGCGTACTGCGAACAGAACCTTTCCACGCTACGCGCTTACCAGCGCAACCATGCCGACGTAGACCTTGTCTTCGTCGCCACCGACCCGGTGAGCCAGTCCGCTGCCCTCGAAGCGCGCTTGAGGGCCGCCAAACTGGACGATGTGCCTTCCCGCACCTATGCCGAGTCGACGCCGGACCGGCTCAACTTCCTGATCGACCCGGCCTGGGGCGGCGAAACGCCGCGAACGCTCGTGATCAAGGCTGACGGTACGCGCAGGGCGTACAGCGGTGCGCTGGACGCGGCGCGCATGGAGAAACTCCTGCACTGAACGAAGGCAAGCCGGGTCAGGCAAGGCGGATCCGCTTGAGCCGCGATGCCATCAGCAACCGTTCGTTCCGCTCGACCAGAATGAAGGTTCGCCGCACGCCGCTTCTTTGTTCCTCCCCGAGAGGGAGATAAAACCGCATGACCGGCGACGTGCCGTCGAACGTCTTCTGAAATATCAGGCAACCGTCTAAATAATAAGTGTTGCATGCTACACAGGTCACCACATCGTTGACGGCTATGTCGGGGGGAAGTTCAAGTTCCATGGGGTAACCGGTTTCGTCGCCAGTCTCATAGTCCGGCCACCAGGACTCAGTCGGGAGAGACTCGTTGGAATAAACATATACGCCCGTCGGCGGTGACATTTCGACCGCTACCCGAACGACCCTGGGCGGACCGACGGTCTTGTCGAGGAGCCCAAGACGGCTGACGCGGTAAACGACAACGATCTCATCAGACTTGAAGGGTGCAACGAGTCTCGAATCGATGAACTCTTCGATGTCCCTATCGACCTCTCCCGCCCCTATGGTCCGGTATACGATGTAGTCACATGCTGGCATGCTGCCCAGCCAGTAGAGCGACACGACGTCGCCAGCTCTCATACCTTCATAGGGTGGAATTCGAACCGTCACGCCCTGCTCGGCTGCCTCGATGGGTATCTCGCCATTTACCGCTTCAACCACCTCCGCCGGATAGATTGGCGATTCCACGAAATACTCCACCCTACCGGACTGCACACCTTCGGCGAGCCAAAGGTAGTAGAGAAAAACGCGGCTCGCTCTCATCGAGATTGCCCGTTCCGTCGGCACGAGTACGGTTGCATCTTCCGCATCGTCGCCCGAGCCGGTGAAGGTCGTCGCTTGACCGAATCCGCTGCCTTCCCACTCCGATTCCAGGAATACATGGATTCGGTCACCTTCGCTGAAATTGGCCCGTGGCACGCGTAGCGTGAGGCCTTGCTGCAACACGGACCATGGAACCCTGCCGTTGACGGCATCGTCGATGGACGGCAATGGCAGATCTTGCGATGTGCGGGCTTGCGAGGACTTCGGGGCGCTGTCTCGAGCCGTAGGTGAAATCACTATGCGACCAGACATGGATCACCTCCTTGTGAATGTGCGGAGGTGATCGTATTACCCAACGGCGTCATCGCGACGCCGGCGCGCCGGACTATCGATAGGTCGATTCGGACTTAGCCCATCAGGCGATTCATTCCACACGGGAATGTGCGAAAGCCCGTCGCGCTAACCTTCGACGGGCTGCGGATGCGGGAAACGCACGCTTGCGACGCGGTTCGCGCCCGGCAGCGAGCGCAGTTCGAGCGGCCATTGGAAGCGGTCTGACAGGCGGCGCGCGATGGCAAGGTCGAAGCCGTGCCGATCCACGGACGCATGCCGGCGGCTGCCCGCCTCCGGCACGTCGAGCGCCGGATTGATCACACTGACGCTACCCGGCATGACAGTGACCATGATCGTGCCCTGGTCGGTCTGCTGTAGCGCGTGCCGGATCAGCTGCCCGCAAAGCACGGCGAACACACGGGGCGACGCATGCAGGGCGAAGCTCGCCGGCTCGTCGAGCACCAGCTCGACCGGACGGCCCACGATCAGTTCCCGCGCGTAATCCACTTCCTGGCGAAGCACCGTGTTCACCACGAAGTCTTCTTCCGCAAGGCCCTGATCGGATTCGCGCGAGAGGATGAGGAAAGCCTCTACCAGCGCCTCGAGTTCGCGTGTGGACCGGCGGATACGCTCCAGCGACCGATAGCCCACGTCGGAGAGTTCCGTCTCGTCGGCCAACATGTCCGAGGACATCTTGATGACGGTCAGCGGACTCCGCAGTTCGTGGCTCGCGTCGCGGGTGAAGTTGCGCTCGCGCTCGCTGTAACCTTCGATGCGGCTGGCCAGCCCGTGCAATCCGCGGATCAGCGACGACACGTCGCCGTCGGAATGCTTCCCGCCCTCCCGGTCCAGGCCGGCCATGTCCGGCTTTTCCGGGTCCCATGCGTCCAGGAGCCGCGCCAGCGCCGCCACGGGGACCCACTCGCGCGACACGGCGATCCAGGCGAGCGAGCCCGAACAAAGCATGATCGCAATCGCCGCGCCGATGGGCGCGACATTGTTTGCGGCCATGAGCGACGCGGTGATCATGACGATCGTCTGGAGAGCGAAGACAACGGCGACGCGTACGCGGAACGAACCGCGCCGACGCCGTGACCCCTGCGATGACCTTCCTTCCATCGATCAGACCCGATGCTGCTCCCGCTTCATGCCGTCTGCGACGCGGCGACTTCGGAATCGAGGTCTGCCAAACGGTATCCAGCGGAGTGGATGGTGTGCAGCAGGGGGCGGTCGAACGGCTTGTCGATTACGCGGCGCAGGTTGTACAGGTGCGAGCGCAGTGTGTCGGAGTCGGGAAGCGTGTCGCCCCAGATCTCCCGCTCGATGTCGCGGCGGCTGACGACCCGCGGCGATTCGCGCATGAGGATGGCGAGCAGCTTCAGGCCGATCGGCGACACCGTAAGTTCCTGGCCACCGCGGGTCAGGCGCAGGGTAGCCGTGTCGAGGGTCATGTCGCCGACGTTCAGCACTTCCGAGGAAACCTGGCGGCGATCGCGGCGGATCAGCGCGCGCAGGCGGGCTTCCAGCTCGCGCACTTCGAAAGGCTTCACGAGGTAGTCGTCGGCACCGGCCTCCAGGCCCACCAGCTTGTCTTCCAGGGTGTCCCGCGCGGTGAGCATGAGCACCGGCGTGGACTTCTTGCCGTCCTTGCGCAGCTTCCGGCAGACGTCCAGGCCGTCCATGCCCGGAAGCATGAGATCGAGGACGATGACGTCATAGCTGTTTGAAACGGCGAGGTGCAGGCCACTGACGCCGTCGGCGGCGTAATCCACCGAATAGCCCCGGCGCTCCAGGAATTCGCCGACCATTTCGGCGATCTGGCGATTGTCCTCGACGAGAAGGATCAGTCCAGCCTGTTCGTCGCGTGTGCTCATCTGCTCCACTCCTCTGGTGATTCACAAATGTGAAGAGTTAACGGCCGGGCCGGTGAGAGCAGCGTGAAGACCGAAAACAATATTCATTGTGCGGACGAATACGTGGACGAAGCGTCGTTTAATGGAGCATCGGACTAAGCGCTTTCCACACATTCTCCGCCACCCGGGGTTCGCCTGCGGCCTTCGGATGCAGGCCGTCGTCCTGCATGAGCGCGGCATCGAGCGCAACGCCGTCGAGCAGGAACGGCACGAGCGACGCCCCGTGCTTCTTCGCGGCATCCGCGTAAACCTTGCGCAGGCCGTCGCGGTATTGCGGCCCGTAGTTCACCGGCAACTCGATGCCCAGGAGGAGAACCTTCGCCCCCGCGGCCTTGGCCGCCTCGACCATGGCGTCGAGGTTGGCGGCCAGCTGAGTCAGGGGCAGGCCCTGGAGACCGTCGTTGGCCCCCAGTTCGATCACCACGACGCCCGGCCGCTGCTTCGCCAGCAGAGCCGGCAGGCGGTTCCTGCCGCTTAGGGAGGTTTCCCCGCTGATGCTGGCATTGACCATCGTCCATGGCGTCGCCATCTTCGAGGTGCGCGCGTCCAGCAGACGCACCCAGCCGGCTTCCACCGGAATGTTGTGCGCCGCCGACAACGAGTCCCCGAGCACCAGCACCTTGCGCGGCGCCTCCGCCGCGGAGGCGATGGCGCACCAGACGAACAGCAACAGGACCAGGCAACGACGCATGAGCGATTCTTCCAGTGTTCTTCTTGAAGTGGCGGATGTTAGCAAGTCGGTTTTCGGACCGGAGGGGCAACTGGACATCCTGTCCGGGGTGAACCTGCAGGTGGCGGCCGGCGAGAGCTTCGCCATCGTCGGCGCTTCCGGCTCGGGGAAGACCACCTTGTTGGGATTGCTTGCCGGGCTCGACGTTCCCACCGCCGGCAGCATCCGGCTCGACGGGCAGGCCCTGGAGAGCATGGACGAGGAAGCCCGGGCCGCGGTACGGCGCCGCCTGGTGGGCTTCGTATTCCAGTCCTTCCACCTCCTCCCGGCGCTGACGGCGGAGGAAAACGTGATGCTGCCGATGGAGCTGGAGGGCGACGACACGGCGCGCGAGCGAGCTCACGCGGCGCTGGATGCGGTGGGCCTCGGCGCCCGCCGCAGACATTACCCCGCCCAGCTCTCCGGCGGCGAGCAGCAACGCGTGGCGCTGGCACGGGCGTTCGTGCATCGCCCACGCATCCTTTTCGCCGACGAGCCCACCGGCAACCTCGACCAGCACACGGGCGAACACGTGGGCGACCTGCTGTTCGAGATGAACCGGCAGCACGCGACCACCCTCATCCTCGTGACCCACGACGCCCGTCTGGCGGCACGTTGCGCCCGTTCAGCCGAATTGCATGAAGGACGCCTCGGGGTGCCCGCGTGAACGTCCTCCGGCTCGCTCTCCGTACGCTGCGCCGCGAATGGCATCTGGTCGAACTGCGCACCCTGGCCGCTTCGCTCGTACTGGCGGTCATCGCCCTCGGCGTCGTCGCCACCCTCTCCACGCGCATCGAACGCGGCATCCTCGCCAGCGCCGCCGAACTCATTGGCGGCGACCTCGGTGTGAGCGCCCCGGCGCCGCTGCCGGATGCCATGCTGCGCTCGGCACAAGCCGACGGACTGACGGCCACCCGGGGCGCCGCATTCCGCAGCGTGGCTTTCGTCGGAGAGCACAGCCAACTGCTCGACGTGCTCGCCACGGACGGCGTCTATCCCCTGAGGGGCACGCTGGAAGTGCGAGGGGCTGACGGGCGCGACCGCGTGGCGCACGGGCCGCCGCGGGGGCAGGTGTTCCTGGACCATCGCGCCATGGTGGGGCTGGGCATCCGCCCCGGCCAGACCGTCCAGATCGGCGGACGCGATCTCGCGGTGGCCGCGGAGCTCCTGCGCCAGCCCGACGGCGGGGAGTTGTTCGCGCTCGCACCGCGCGCCCTCATGAACCTCGACGACGCCAACGACGCCGGCTTGCTGTCCGTGGGTAGCCGCGCACGCCACCGCCTGCTGGTATCGGGCCCGCCGGCCGCGGTCACCGCGTGGCGTAGCGACCTCGAAGGCAGCGACCTGCCCGCGGGCGCCGAACTCATCACGCCCGAAAAGATGCAGGAGCGGATGCGTACCGCGTTCGATCGCGCCAGCGCCTTCCTCCGTCTCACCGCGCTGCTTTCCGCCTTGCTGGCCGGCGTGGCCATCGCCCTTGCCGCCGCGCGCTACGCTCGCCGCAAGGCCGGCGAAGTCGCGCTGCTGCGCGCCTTGGGCACGCCCCGCCGTCGCGTGGCGGCACTGCTGGTCACGACCCTGGCAGCACTGGCGTTGCCCGCCGCCGCGCTGGGCATGGCCATCGCGCTGGGCCTGGCGCAAGGCGCGTGGTACTTCGCCCGTCAGCTGTTCGACAACATTCCCACCACCCTCCCGCTCGGGCCCGCATTTGCAGCGGCCGCCATGGGCCTGGCCGTGTTGGCCGGTTTCGCCCTCCCGCCCCTCGTGCGCCTCGCGGAGGTGCCGCCGGTGGCCGTGTTCCGCGAATCCATGCAGCGGCGCGTGCGCCGGTTCGATGCCCTCTACCTCGTGCCGCTGGTCACCGCCGTGCTGCTGGTGTGGGTGCAGAGCGATTCGGCGAAGCTGGCGGGCATTCTCGCCGCCACGCTCGCCGGCGTGGCGGTGGTGGCAGCACTCCTCTCCGCGCTGCTGCTGGTCATCGCGCGCCGCGTGGCGCCCGGCGCGCATCCTGCGCTCCGTCTCGGCCTCGCGGCCCTCGCCCGCCGGCGCGGTCTTTCGCTGGTGCAGGCAACCGCGCTCTCGCTGGGGTTGTGCGCCCTGCTCCTCCTGGCCGTCGTCGCGCCTTCCCTGCTCGAAGGCTGGCGGCGCGAACTCCCTGCCGACACGCCCAATTGGTTCGCGCTGAACCTGCAGGACGACCAGCGTGAGGCATTCACCACGGCACTGGGCAAGATGGGGGCCACCCGCACCAACATGATGCCCCTCGCCGTGGGCAAGCTCACCGCCATCAACGGCAAACCCATCGACAGCATCGCCTTTGCCAACGATGACGCGAAGGATTCGGCGGACCGCCAGCTACGCCTGTCGTGGGCCGCCGAGTTGCCGCCTTCGAACCAGGTGGTGGAGGGAACCTGGGCGGGCCCGGCGCCTTCCCAGGCGGAGGTCTCCGTCGATACCTCGTGGCGCGACCGCTACCAGTTGAAGATCGGCGACACGCTCAGCTTCGAAGTGGGCGAAGGCACGTTGGACGCGAAGGTAAGCAGCGTACGCAAGGTGGACTGGAGTTCGTTCCGCGTGAACTTCTTCCTCATGCTCGATCCCGCGCATGCGGATCAGTTGCCGCACACCTGGCTTACGAGCTTCTACCTTCCGCGCGGGCGCGGCGACCAACTGGCGAAGGTGTCGCGCGACTTCGGCAACCTGAGCCTGATCGACGTCGACGCGCTGCTCGACCGAGTACGCGAGATCGTCGATCGCGTCGGCGGTGCCGTTCGTTGGGTGCTCGGCTTCAGCCTGCTCGCGGGTGCGCTCGTGCTCGCCGCAGCCCTGGCGGCGAGCGCGCAGGAGCGACGCAAGGAAGCCGCGCTGCTGCGTACGCTGGGCGCTACGCGGGCGCAACTTCGCGCCGCGGCCGCGTGCGAATTCGCCTTGCTCGGCCTTGTCGCCGGCCTGACCGCGGCGCTTGGCGCCCTGGGTGCCGGCCTGTGGCTGGGCAACGCGGTGTTCCGCATCGAGAACTTCGTGCCGCCCCTGTGGCCGCTTCTCGGCGCCGCAGCGTTGGCCGCGTTCGTGGTCATGGCGATAGGACTCTTCGGCACACGTAAGGTGGTACGCACCTCGCCGATGGCATTGCTGCGCGAGGGATGAGAATCGCGCCCTGTGGGAGCCGGCTATGCCGGCGATCCCGCGGCAGCGGGCACTCCCGCGACCACATGGCGCCTCTGAATCGGCTCGCAGGACAGTCAGCTGGCGCCGTCGGCACGCATTTCCAGCGACATCACGATCGCGTCCTCGCGGCCTCCCTTTGCCGGGTAGTACGAGGGACGACGCCCGATCTCGGTGAAACCGAGCGAGTCATAGAGCGTCTTGGCGACGGGATTCGACGGGCGCACCTCCAGGAAGATGCGCTCCGCGCCATACCAACGGGCAAGATCGATGAGGCGGCGCATCATGCGGCGGCCGTAGCCCAATCCGCGATGGGCGTTGCCGATGCACACGTTGAGCACGTGCGCCTCGCCGGCCGCCACCGAAAGAATGCCGTAACCAGCGATCTCGCCCTCGTGCAGGATGACCCAGCAGTTATGGCCTGCCTGGAGGCAGTCGCGGAAAATGCCGGCGCTCCAGGGAAATTCGTACGAGGCGTGTTCGAGGGCGACCACAGCGTCGAGATCGTCGCGACGCATGGCGCGAATCTCGGTGGACGGGCGTGCCACGGCGACCATCGGGTCAGACTCCGCGCAGGGTGGGCCCGAGGGTACGCAGTCCGTTCCACAGGCGGCGCTTCGCCGCCGGGTCCGTGAGAATCGCGGCCGGCGTGTCGACCAGCAGGATCTGCGCGGCACTCATCACCGCTGCGGGAAGGTCCCGGCCCAGCGCCTTCGCCTGCGCCTCGCCGAAGACGATGTACGCCTTGGCCACAGGAATGTCGCCCAGTCCACGTTCGCCGGCTTCCAGCCGTGCGGCGCGGCCGGTGACCGGACCATAGGCACGCAACGCGCGCCCCACGAGATCCAGTTCCCGCGCGCTGGCTCCCGCGGGAAGCACCACCACGCAGGCAGTCTGTACCGTAACCGCCGCGTCGTTTGCCGGAACGGATTCCGTTCCGGACGCCACCGGCCCGGTGCGCAACCGCCAGGGCGTGATGCCCATGACCTTGAGCAGGCGCTGGCGTCGGTCGGGAGCGGCAGCCACGAGGGTTACTCCGGCACTCTTGCGCGGCGGGCGCGGCGACGCCGTGTGGCCCGCCCCCAAAGGGTCATGACGGGGCCCGACACCGTGTAGATGACCGCCACCGCGAACAGCACGCGCGCCGTGTCGACGAGCAGCAACACCACGATCAGCACGGCGGCAATGAGCCAGATGAAGGGAACGCGATCGCCCTTCGGCCAGGCCTTGAAGCTGAAGTAGCGTATGTTGCTGACCATCAGCAGGCCGGCGATCACCGCCAGCGGCATGGCGAAGAACGCCACGGAAGGGCCGGGAATGTCGAATTTTTCCATCGTCCAGACGAACGACATGCAAAGACCGGCTGCCGCCGGACTTGCCAGACCCTGGAAATAGCGCTTGTCGGCCACGCCCACCTGCGTGTTGAAGCGCGCCAGGCGCAGCGCGGCGCAAACGGCGTAGATGAAGGCCGCCGCCCAGCCGATCTTCCCCCACACCGGCCCGTAGGCGGCCAGCGAGGAAAGGGCCCAGGTGTACATGACGAGCGCCGGCGCCAGACCGAAGCTGACCAGATCGGAAAGCGAGTCGTACTGCACACCGAATTCGCTCTGGGTATTCGTGAGCCGCGCGACGCGTCCGTCCATGCCGTCGAGGATGCCCGCCACGAACACCGCCAGCGCGGCCACCGCGTAATGCCCCCCGATGGCGGAGACGATCGCGTAGAAACCGGCGAACATCGCGCCCGTCGTGAACAGGTTCGGAAGCAGGTAGATGCCGCGATGACGCGGCGCCCGGACTTGGATCGGATCGCTCATGGGCCATTCCGTGACATGGGCCGCCAGTGTAGCCCAGCCGCGGTGAAGCGTCAGTCTGGCCCCCGGCGCGGAACCGGGACGTGTGTCGCTTGCGCGGCCCGGTGCCGGGTGATACTTGTTTGCGACACACCTTCCGCCGGATGGCCCTCGCATGCGCCGAATCGTCACCCTTGCCGTCCTGCTCGCGGCCTGCCCGCTGGCTTTTGCCCAGGCCTACAAGTGGAAGGACGCCCAGGGCGTCACGCATTACGCCGACTCGCCGCCACCCGCGGGAACCAAATACGACAAGGTGAAAACCACCGGCAGCGTCGTCGCGCCGGCCGGCCAGACCCCGCCACCGCCGCCGCCCGCCAAGCCGGAGCCGGAAAAGGCGTCTGCCGGGCCCACCGCCGACACACCGGAAAACAGGGCCAAACTCTGCGCCACGCTGAAGTCCAACATGGAAACCCTTGCGAAGCCGCAACAGGTTTCGGTGGACGACGGCAAAGGGGGCCAGGTCCCACTCGACGACGCCGGCCGCAAGCGCCAGATCGAAACCACACAGGCCCAGATGACCCTGTACTGCAAATAGGTTCCTTCGGTACCGGGGCGGCTGGGGAAAACCACCTATAATCCCGCCTTTACCGTACGGACCGCTCGCCGATGCGCCTCAGCAAGTTCCACCTCGCCACCGTCAAGGAAGTCCCCGCCGACGCGGAAATCGCCAGCCACCAGCTGATGCTGCGGGCCGGCATGATCCGCAAGCTCGCCTCCGGCCTCTACACGTGGACACCGCTCGGCCTGCGCGTGATGCGCAAGGTCGAAAACGTGGTCCGCGAGGAAATGGTTCGCGCCGGCGCGGTGGAAATGCTGATGCCGTCGGTGCAGCCGCGCGAACTATGGGAAGAAACCGGTCGCTGGGAAAAATTCGGCGGACAACTGCTGAAGATGAAGGACCGCAAGGAGCAGGATTACTGCTATGGCCCCACGCACGAGGAGGTCGTGACCGACTTCGCGCGCAACGAGCTGAAAAGCTACAAGCAGCTGCCGCTCAACGTGTTCCAGATCCAGACCAAGTTCCGCGACGAGATCCGCCCCCGTTTCGGCGTGATGCGCGCGCGCGAGTTCCTCATGAAGGACGCCTACTCATTCCACCTCACGCCGGAATCGCTCGGCGAGACCTATGAGGTGATGTACGCGGCGTATTCGCGCATCTTCACCCGTCTGGGGCTGGAATTCCGCGCGGTGGATGCGGACACCGGTGCGATCGGCGGCAGCGCCAGCCACGAGTTCCAGGTGCTGGCGGACGCGGGCGAAGACGCCCTCGCCTTTTCCGACGCCTCGCCCTACGCGGCGAACATCGAGAAGGCGGAGGCGCTTGCGCCGGCCATCGAGCGTCCCGCGCCCACGGCGGCCCTGACCCGTGTCGACACGCCCACGCAGCGCACGATCGAGGAAGTCAGCGCCTTCCTGGGCGTGCCCGCCACGCAGGTGGTGAAGACGATCCTCGTCCGCGGCCGCGAAGGCCTCGTCGCGCTTTGCGTGCGCGGCGACCACGAGATCAACGAAGTGAAGGTCGCCCATCTTCCCGAGATGCCCGACGAGTCCGAACTGGCCAGCGAAGCCGACATCCTCGCCGCCACCGGCACGCGACCCGGCTTCATCGGCCCTGTGGGCTTACCTGAATCGATTCCCGTCATCGTCGACCGCAGCGCCGCGGTGCTGGCGGACTTCGTGTGCGGCGGCAATCAGGACGGCACGCACTACACCGGCGCGAACTGGCAGCGCGACGCGCGGATCACGCGTGTTGCGGATATCCGCAAGGTAGTGGACGGCGACGCCTCGCCCGACGGCAAGGGCACCATTCGCCTCGGCCGCGGTATCGAGGTGGGCCACATTTTCCAGCTCGGCCAGAAGTATGCCGAGGCCATGGGTGCGGGCGTACTCGACGACCAGGGCAAGATGCGCACGATGTACATGGGCTGCTACGGCATTGGCGTCAGCCGTATCGTCGCGGCGGCCATCGAGCAACGCCACGACGATGCCGGCATCGTGTGGCCCGAAGCCATGGCGCCCTGGCGCGTGGCTGTGTGCATGATCAATCCGAAGAACGACGCGGCGGTGTCCGAAGCAGCCGAATCGCTTTACCAGGCCCTGTCTCAGGCGGGAATCGACACGGTGCTGGACGATCGTGGTCTCCGCCCCGGCCCGATGTTCGCGGACATGGAGCTGATCGGCATTCCGCATCGCGTTGTGGTGAGCAGCCGCGGCCTCGAGGCCGGCACGTTCGAATACCGCGCCCGCACGGACGCCGAAGCACGCAACGTGACCCGCGAAGAACTGTTCGCCCTGCTGGGCTGACCCCGCTTGGGCTGATCCCCCCACCACTTCCGGCAAGCTCGGAAGTGGTGGGGGGAAGCACTACGGAATCACCTTGCCAAATAGCGGGAGATTCCGATCAACTGCGACACGGTGGGTCCTTGGTGAACCCCTGACATGGCATTTTCGGGCTGCCAGACAATGTCCCCGAGATTCGAACCTAGAGCTACCCGGCTCGCTTCGGAAAACTCAAAAATGCTTCCAGACAAGAGGTATCGCCCATCCTCATCTATCTGGAGGCCCGTCAGAATCTCGATAACACCTTCCGGTTTCATTTCCGTCACGAGGCCTTCCTCGCCGAAGCTTCGATCAGGCGTTCCATCTGCGTTGAATCGCCTTAAGGTGATCGGGGCTTGGGTTCCGAACACCGTTCCCAACGATACAATCTTCCCGTCCGTCTTTTGAATGGCAACGTTTTGCTCAGAGTTCGCCCTCCCCTCATACGGAAGGAGAAGAGGCTTGCCATCGTTGAAAGACATGTCAAACCCGGAACCATCCGGCTCAACGCGCGCAATCAGTCCGACCTGCGAGCCGATCAACCCTACCGAGCCGACCAGGACGATCTTTCCGTCGTCCTGCACGCCGATCTTGTTTACCTGATTGCCATCGGGGTCACTGGGCAACATGAAGTAAAAATGCCCCCCTACGCCAAAGCTGGGATCCGGGTTACCGTTCGGCTCGTAACGCGACAGCATGGCTCCGTTGCGGCCAAGGCCACTCAACAACAACTTGCCATCGGCAAGCACCGTCACATTCCCAAGTGACGATCCGGGCGGAAACTCGTAGGACACGCCACCAGAACCGAATGTCTTGTCCAACGAGCCGTCAAGCCGCAAACGCAGCAGGCCGTTATCAGACTGCATGCTACCGGGGCCATAGCTTGATCTGATGGCGGCAACGATCTTTCCATCCGGCTGAACGGCCATGCGCCTTGTCTGATCGAAAGAAGTCAGCGGGAGGTCGATCTCGACGACGCCATCGTTGCCGAATGTAGAATCGAGGTCTCCATTCGGAAGAAGGCGGGCGTATATCAGCGTACTGGTGCCGTCGGGCCCCGTCGCATCGCCCGCCAGCAGCAACCTGTCATCCCTCAGTACCAGATGATCGCGAAGGACCCACTCGCGATCCACACCAAGATCCGTTCGCTTTATTCCACTTTCGCCAAAAGCGACATCCAGCGCACCGTCAGGCAAATGTCTTACGAGTGATACGGTGGCGGAGCCGCCGCTTCCGATCGACAGGATCTTTCCATCGGAAAGCAATTGCGAGGAACCGTTGAAGTGATCTTCGACGAACAACCTGACGTGACCGTTATCTCCAAACCTAGGGTCCGGGCTACCGGCATCTTTTCGCGTATCCATCGGCATTCCCTCCATGAATTCAGGAGAGATTTCCTCCTGGGATGGACTGACAGCATAGGTACATGCCTCAGAAGCTGCCAGTCCATCGAGAGCGATGGCATGGCAAGAACGTAACGTGGAATCGGCACTTGCCAAAGAAGTCGTTGAAGTTCCGAGCGCTGTACGGTGGTCGTCTGGTTCGAAAGCGTATCGCTCTTCCATCGCGACGGCGCTCGCAGAGACTACGCCCATGACACCACTCGCTATCACCATCGCGAGACGCTTGCGCGCCTCCCAGAGGCGCCGGCGCCCGTCCTCTCCATCGGCACAAAATACATGTCTCATGACTCTCCCTTCATGTGGTTATAAGCAGTTCGATGCCGTCGCAAGATCGACGACTTGTGCCACCCGATTCAGTCAGATCTGACGCGTAGCGTCTCAATGTACTGACGGTCGCTTGAGGAGAGTGCCACGTTGAAAGCCACGCAATCCACGCGAAAAATCTGAAAAATCCGTCCAACTTCTGAGCCGCTCATGCGGCCCTTTGGAGAGGTCGACGTAGCGTTGGGCGTAGGTTTTTCTTCAGTCCCGGTAGCCGCCAGTGGCGGGCACACCGCATTGAGTTTGGTCACCAACATCCCGAAGAACGACGCATTGCAATAGGTGCCCGAGTTAATCCCTGTAAGTAAATATCTATATAAATGTAGGCAATAGCCAACGCTGGGAGATTGCCGACACCAGCGTATTTCCGGCTGACATAATGGGATTAATTAGGCACAATCGCTACTCGCTCACACGAA
Organism: Luteibacter sp. SG786; assembly: GCF_011759605.1. Lineage (GTDB taxonomy): Bacteria > Pseudomonadota > Gammaproteobacteria > Xanthomonadales > Rhodanobacteraceae > Luteibacter. The sequence goes on along the minus strand of NZ_JAAOYX010000001.1, from coordinate 1,776,417 downwards.
GCGAGTCATGGGTCGATGTGACCCATTTTATTACTACCGAAACACGCGGAGTGGCCAATGGCAGTCGATATCAAGAACCTCAACCAGAATCAACTGAACGAGTTGATCGCCAAGGCGCAGGCCCGGCAGAACGAACTGCGCAAGGAGAAAGTCTCCAAGGTTCGCGAAAAAATCAACGCGCTGCTCAAGGCAGAAGGCGTCACACTCGACGATGTATTCGGTAACCGCGCGCCGAAAGCGCGCCGCGTCGGTACCGGCGGCACGGCGCTCGCCGCCAAGTACCGTAATCCCGCCAATCCCGAGCAGACCTGGTCTGGCCGCGGCAAGCGCCCAAACTGGTTCAACGATGCATTGAAGGCCGGCAAGAAAGAAAAAGACCTGCTGGCCTGATCTGTTTCTGTGGGAGCCGTTTCAGCGGCTCCCACATTCACAGGGAACGTCGCGGAGCCACGATGAGGTCGCCGAATAGCAAACCCGCTACGAGCGACACCAGCAGTGTGATGCCCAGCAAGCCGGTGTCCATGCCGAGCGATGCGTCGCGGTCGAGCAGGTAGGACACGCTGCGGAAACTTACCGAGCCAGGCACCAGCAGGATGATGCCCGGCTCCCGCACCACTGCCCCGGGCATGTGTGCGTAACGCGCATAGACATTGCTCAGCGAACTCAGCAGCAGCCCACCAACGAACACGCCGAACGGCGCGCCCGGCAGGGAGCCCGAAATGCTGCCGCCCCACGCGGTGGCAAGGTAACCCAGCACCACCGACGCCATCACCACCGGCCATGTGCGTGGAGCCGCGCGGAACAGGATGGCGAACGAAAACGCGCCGAGGATCAACGACGGCCAGTCGGCCCACGACGGCAACGGCGGCAGCGCGTAGTTGTGCGCCACCACCCCGAGGGCCTCGCAAAGCTGGCTTGCCGCCACGGTACCGAACGTGAGCTTGAGCAACGTGGCAATGGCGCCCCCCATGCGAGCCACGCCCGAGACGAGGTGCTGGCTGGAAATCTCGCGCACCGCCGTAGTAAGCGCCATGCCCGGCAAGAGCACGATGAGGCTGCCGAGGATCACCGACTTCAACGCCAACGGCACGATGTACGCACTGACCACCGTGGCGATGACGGTCGCTACCATGGCACTGATGGCCTCACTTGCGGCGGACAGCTGCGGGCGGCTGGCGGATGCCACCGTGATGAGGCCGATGACGACACCGATGACGCCGGCGGTAACCAGGTCGGGCCACGCGCTGTGCAGCAGCAGTGCGACGACACTCGCCGCGCAAAGCCCGTAACTTGCGATGACGCCCAACTGGGCGCGGAACGTATCCGGCGCGCCGAGCTTACGGAGGAGGTGGAAACCTTCGCGGAGTTCCATCTGGCCGTCGATGACGGCATCGGCAATGCGGTCGGCTTCGCAAAGGCGTGCGAGGTTCACGTCGCCCGGAGGCAGGCGCATCACCTGCGTGACCTGCGCCACGCTCTCTTCGCCCTGCCCCAGATCGGCGAAGGACACGATGATGGCCGTGGGGCTCGACCATACGTCCGCGGACAGGCCAAGCCGTTGCGCTGAACGCCCGATCGCGGTTTCCAGGCGGGGCGCCGTGGTGCCGTACTGGTGCAACCGGCGGGCAAGCTCGGTGAGGAACGCGATACGGGTGTTGATCGCCGTGGTGGCGAAACTCACCGGTACCGTCAGCGGCGCGGGTTCAGCCAATGTCCGCCGCCTTCACGCGCAGCGTGGTGCCGTCGATGCCCACGACCTCCACGGTGGCCCCGAGTGGAAGGTCGGGGCCGGTGACGAGCCAGGTGCCGTCGCCGACCTTCGCCTTGCCGCGGCCGTTCTGGATGGCTTCGCACAGCACGTAGCGCTGCCCGATCAATTGCTCGCCGCGTCGGTTGAGACGCTCGTTCCCGGGCGGCACACGGTCCAGCCGCGGCCGCACCAGTTTCCAGTAGGCAAAGCAGGACACGAAGGCGAACGCGGCGAAGACGATCGCCTGCGCCAGCGAGCCCATGTCGGGCACGATGAGGAGCACGACACCCATGGCGGCGGCCGCGATGCCGATCCACAACATGAAGTAGCCGGGCAGGATCACTTCGCCGCCGATGAGCAGCAGCGCGACGATCCACCAGAGATAGTGAGTGGCCACCTGTTCCATGTCAGCGCGGAAGTGGCGGCGTGCGGGAAGGAGCCGCATCGGGCGACGGCCGCTGCTGGGCGGCGAACGAATCCTTTGCGAGTTCGGCGATGCCGGCAAGCGAGCCGAGGATGCCGGAAGCTTCCATCGGCAACATCAGCATTTTCTGGTTCGGCGACTTCGCCATTTCCTTCAGCGCCTCCACGTAATTGTTGGCGACGAAGTAGTTCAACGCGTTGACGTCGCCGCCCGCGATGGCCTGCGACACCATGGTGGTGGCCTTGGCTTCGGCCTCGGCGAGGCGCTCACGTGCCTCCGCCTCGCGGAATGCGGCTTCTTTCTTGCCCTCGGCCTCGAGGATGGCGGACTGTTTCTCGCCGTCGGCCTTGAGGATGGCCGCCTGGCGGAAGCCTTCGGCATCCAGGATGTTCGCGCGTTTCTCACGCTCGGCTTTCATCTGCCGGGCCATGGCGTCGACGAGGTCGCGCGGCGGCGAGATGTCCTTGATTTCGATGCGGGTGACCTTGACGCCCCAGGGATGCGTGGCCTCGTCCACCACGCCCAGCAGCTTCGCATTGATGGCGTCGCGCTGGCTCAGGCTTTCGTCGAGGTCCATGGAGCCGAGGACGGTGCGGATGTTCGTCATGATGAGCGCGAGCGCCGCGGCCTCGAGGTTCGCGACCTCGTAGGCGGCCTTGGCGGCGTCGAGTACCTGGTAGAACACCACGCCGTCGACGCGGACCACCGCGTTGTCCTTGGTGATGACGTCCTGCGAGGGGACGTCGAGCACCTGCTCCATCATGTTCATCTTGCGACCGATCGCATAAACGAACGGAATGAGGAAGTGCAGCCCGGGCGTGAGCGTGCCCGTGTACTTGCCGAACATCTCGACCGTCCATTCGTAGCCTTGCGGCACGATGCGAATGAGCTTGGCGAGTACGATGACGGCGACGACGACCACCACCAGTGCAACGATGCTTCCCATGGCTGGCTTCCCTCTCCCGGTGTGATTCCCGGAGTATAGGCGATGGAGCTCAGGCCGAAACGACAGGGAGGACCAGGGTCACGCGCAGGCCGCCGCCATCGCGGTTGGACAGCGCGATGCGCCCTCCATGCGCTTCCGAAATTTCGCGTGCCAGGGCCAAGCCCAGGCCCGTGCCCGATCGCTTGGTGGAGTAGAAAGGCAGCAGTGCCTGGGCCAGCACGGTCTCGCTCATGCCCGGGCCGCGGTCGGCCACCTCGATCAGCATGTCGCGGCCCACGTGGTGCACGGCGAGAGTCACTTCGTCCGGATCGCCGCCGGCTTCGTGCGCGTTCTTGATCAGGTTGATCAGCACCTGCTCCACCTGGGTCGGATCGAACCACCCTTGCTGCTTCGGCAGCGGTGCCGCGAGGCGGAAACTGGCATGCAACGCCAGTGCATCGAGGAAGGACTCCCAGTCGATCGCCCGGGCCTGCGGTGCAGGTAGCTTGGCGAAGCTGGCATAGCCGGAGATGAAACTGTGCAGGTGCTTCGCCCGGTCGCCAATCGAGGCGAACACGCCCGGCAGGCGTTCGAGGTCGCCTCGCCGCGCCAGTTCCGCGCCGGAATGGGAAAGGGAAGAGATGGGCGCCAGCGAATTGTTCAGTTCGTGGCTGATCACGCGGATAACGCGCTTCCAGGTATGCACTTCCTGGCGCGAGAGTTCGCGCGTCATGCGCCGGTACAACTGCAAGCGGTGCGGCTTGCCCTGAAGCCGGAACCCCCGTTGGGAGAGGTGGAAGGTTTCCTCGCTGCCCTCCATTTCCACCGAGAAAAGGGCGTCTTCCCCACTCTTCGCGGCCTCGCGCAGGCTTTCCGGCATGTCGCCAAGCACCTCGTCGAAGTCCAGCCCGGCCAGCGTGCGGCCCTCGTTGAACAGGTGGCGCGCGGCAATGTTGGCGTAGGTGACCTTGCCCGCACGATCGGTGAGGACCAGCGCCACGGGCGTGTTCTGCACTACGGTGTCCAGCAGCAGTTCGCGCTGGGCGATGTGCTGCCGCTGGTCGCGCAGAGTCTGGCCCAGGGCGTTGTGCATGCGGATCAGGTCGCCTAGTTCGTCCCGCCGCGTAGTGCCGATGGACATGCTGAAGTCGCCGTCGCGGTAACTGGCCACCGCGCTCTCCAGAGCCCGCATCAGCCGTCGCAGCGGCTCCACCAGGGCGTGCGCCACCCATGCCGACAGGGGCAGCAGCACGATGAGGCAGATCACCATGGCGGTGCCTGCGTCGAAAGTCTCCAGCGGTGGGGCCGGCGGAAGCTTCCCGGCTTTGTCCGGCACGGTGCGTATCCAGACGAGCAACTGCGGGAACGGCCAGATCGACACGCCGGCGAACACCAGGGCGCCGACGATGGCAGAACAGGCGACGATCAGGGTCATCCGTCCTTCGAGCGAGAGAGTCTTCATGGCGCCGAACGTATCAGACCGCCAGGCCGTAGCGCTCCATGCGCCTGTAAAGCGCCTGTCGTGAAAGGCCCAGGGTGCTGGCCGCCCGGCTCACCACGCCACCGGCGGAAGCGAGGGCGGCTTCGACCGATTCGCGGCTGGGTTCGTCGAGGTTCCTTGCTACATGCGGTGCGGGAGGCGGCAGGGCGAGGTGTGCCGGCTCGATGCGCCCATCGCCGGCGAGCAACGCGGCACGCGCGATGGCGTTCTTCAGTTCCCGCACGTTGCCCGGCCAGGAATGGGCCAGCAGGGCCTCGCGCGCGTCTTCGGAAAGCGTGGCCTTCCCGTCGAGGAAGAATTCGGCCAACGGCAGGATGTCGTCCGTACGCTCCGAGAGCGGCGGCAGGTTCACGTCGATCACGTTGAGGCGGTAATAGAGGTCTTCGCGGAAGGTGCCCGCGGCGATCATCGCCTTGAGATCGGCATTGGTGGCGCTGACGACGCGCACCTTGGCCTGGCGCGTGCGCCCCGACCCCAGGCGTTCGAACTGGCCGGTTTCCAGCACGCGCAGCAGTTTCATCTGGCCCGGCAGAGGCAGGTTGCCGATCTCGTCCAGGAACAGCGTGCCGCCGTCGGCCATTTCGAAGCGGCCTTCCCGCGCCTTGTTGGCCCCGGTATAGGCACCGGCCTCGGCACCGAACAGCTCCGCTTCGATCAGTTCGCCCGGTAAGGCACCGCAATTCACCGCCACGAAAGGACCGCGCCGAACGGCGGAGTTCGCATGCACGATGGCGGCGATGCGCTCCTTGCCGGCTCCGTTCGGCCCCGTGATGAGCACGGGCACATCCGAGCGCGCCACCTGGCAGGCCAGTTCGATCGTGCGGCTCATGGCTTCGGAGGCGAACACCAGGCCGTCGAGGTCGTAGCGACTTTCCAGCGCCTCCTTGCGGCGGCGGCGCTCCACGCGGGCGCGAGTCACCTCGCGGGTGGATTCGGAGAGTTCGAGCAGGTTTTCCACCGTGGCAAGCAGCTTGGTGTCGTCCCACGGTTTGGCCAGGTAATCGGCCGCCCCCGCCTTCACCAGTTCCACAGCCGCCTCGAGGTGCGTCCACGCGGTGAGGAGGATCACGGGAAGGTCGGAATACCGCGCCCGGATCGCCTTGAACAGGGCCGCGCCCTCCTCCCCGGAGGTGGTGTCGGCGGTGAAGTTCATATCCTGGATGACGACATCCACCCGCTCTCGGGCCAACGTCGCCAGGCCGTCATCCGGCGTGAGCGCCACCAACGGGTGGATGTCGCGCAGGCTCAGGGCGAGCGAAAGGGCTTCACCCACCGCGGGGTTGTCGTCGATGATCAGTACGCAGCGCATCTGGTTTCTTCGCATGCAGCCATGGATGCCTCCCCCGGCGAAAAGGTTGCTATCCCGCCGGCACCTCGTCCCATTCTAGGGACACTTCGAACATTTATCCGCGCGTGGCTACGACAGGCGGCACCGAGGCCGCCCGCAGGGCGGGGGCCAGCACCGCCGCCTGCCCCAAACCCCAAAGCACGATCGCCCCCACCGGCAGGTAGGTCCACGGGAGCCTGGGCAATTCGTACTGGCGCATCAGCAGCACGTTGATCCCATAGGCCAGCGCCATGCCCAGGGCGATACCCATGCTGGCCAGCAGGAAGTTCTCGGTCTGGAAGTAGCGCAGGATCGCCGTCCGGCTCGCCCCGAGGGCCCGGCGCACGCCGATCTGGCGACGGCGCTGGGCAACCCAGAAGCTCGCCAATCCCACGATGCCCAAAGCGGTCACCACCAGCAGGGCCACCGACACCGCCGCGAGCAGCACCGTCATCGCGCGGTCGTTGGCGAAGTAACGGCCGCGGATGTCCGAATACAGCCGTGCCTCCACGATCACGCGCCGGGGTTCCACCCTCTTTAGCGCGGCAACGGCGTCCTTGAGCACATGGGCCGCCTCGCCGTGCCGTGCGCGCACGAAGTAGCCGCCGCCATAGGCCGGAACCATCCGCCACGGCATCATCAGGGTGTTGTTCACGTCCTCGCGCGCGCCCACCCGCGCGGCCGGCAGGCGCTCCAGGACGCCCACGACCCGCACCGGTTCCCCGCCGACGAACACTTCCTTGCCTATCGCCGACTCGCCCGGGAACAGCCGGTTCGCCAGGTCGCTGGTCATCATCGCCACGTGGCTGCTCGTCGCCTTCCCGGCAACGAGGTCGTCCACCCACGCGTATTCCTGCGGGCGGAACAGCCGCCCCCCCACGAGACGGGTACCCAGGGTTTCCACGAGCGATTCGCCGTAGAACATCGCCACGGTCGCGCTGGGCGACTGTTGCGACCTGTCCAGCTTCAGCCCTGAATTCCACGCGTTGCCGCCGAACGGCAGCGAATTGCCCACAGTGACCGCCTGCGCGCCCGGAATGGCGCGCAGCGCCGCCAGGTCCGCCTCCACCCGGGCATGCAGGTCGCGGCGCGGCCCGATGTCAGACACGATGATCCGCATCAGATCGCCCTCGGCGATGCCGCTGGGTGTCAGCATCCAACTCACGCGGTCGCCGATCAGGAAGACGGCGTTGCAGACGATGGCGCACGTCAGCGCGATCTGGAGGACCAGCAACGTGGCGGTAAGCCGATGCCTGCGCAGCGTCGAAACGATGGGACGAACGTCTGTCAGCATGTCACTGGCTCTTCAATTGCAGCGCCGGCGCGATGCGACAGGTGCGCCAGGCCGGAATCAGGCCCGCGGCGATGGCCGCGGCAATGGAAATGACGAAAGTGGTACCGAGCATGGTGAGGTCGAGGTGCGCAAGCTCGGCCGAAGCGCCTGGCTGCATGCGTACCATCGCGAGCCCGAGCACGGCCAGGCCCAACCCGCCGATGCCGCCCGCCAGGCCAATGACGGCGGCCTCGACGAGCAACTGCGCGAACACGCTGCGTCGCGACGCGCCCAGGGCACGACGCACGCCCACCTCGCCTGCGCGACGCATGAATTTCGCCAGCATCAGGCCCACGGTGTTGACGAGGCAGACCGCGAAGAACCCCAACGCAAGCCACACCTGGAGCTTGACGTCGCTCGGCACCACGCGCTGCTGGTCGAGGAACTGCATGACGTTCGGCAACGCGGAAACCGCCGGCCGCTCGAAGCGGCCGAGCGCCACCTGCTGGTGCACGTAGCCGTCCAGGAACCGTCGATACGACGCGACGGCGGCCGGATCGTCCAATTGCACCCAGAATTGCAACCAGACGCAGTTGGCCGTTTCCATGTTCGCCTCGTCGGACGACTTGTTTCCCCAGCACTCGATGCTGCCGTTGCGCTTGAGCTTCGCGGCGCGAGCGGTGCCCAGCGGAACGTATACCTCTTCGCCCACGCTGTAGTTGCCCGAGTTCAGATCGTAGAAATGCGGCACCGCACGCCACGGCGCCAGCACGCCGACGACGCGCAGATCCACGTCGTCGACATGCAAGGTTCGCCCGACGCTGTTCTCGCCGCGGAAAAGGCGATCGTTGAGTTCGGCACCGATGACCGCCACGCGCGTACGCGACTCGTCGTCGGCCGCCGTCCAGCCCTGGCCGTAACGGAAGGGCACGCCGAACATCGCAAAGAAGTCGGCCGTTGTGTACCTGGCAGGCACGATGAACGGATCGATGGCGAGGTCGTCGGACTGCACCGGCGTGGATCCCGCCGCCATCAACGCCTGCCTGCGGGCGCGTGCGGCATGAAGCAGGTTCATGCCGTCCGCCCACGTGACCTGGGTCGGCAATTCGTCTGGATGATCGTCACGTTCCTTGTCGCGCGGGTCCATCTGCGGCATGAACACCGATGCGCTGCGACCGGGCAGCGGATCGCCCGAGAGTACGTGCAAGACGGTGAGCGTGGTGATGCTCGCTCCAATGCCAAGCGCCACGGCGAGAATCATGAGCGCCGTGAGCGCCTTGCTTCGCCGCAGGCTCCGCACGGCGAGTTCCACGTAGTAACCGAACATCCAGATTCCTCAACTGCCGCCGTCAGACACTTCGGGTGGCTTCGACGGGGGAAACTCTCGAGGCACGCAGGGCCGGCGCGAATACCGCGGCCTGCCCCAAACCCAGGAGCACGACCACGCCGACGAGCACGTAAGTGAAGGACAGACGCTGCATCTCGAACTGCGTGAGCATCCACTGGTTCATGCCCAGCGCCAGGATCACCCCCACCACGACACCCGCCAGCGCAATCAGGAAGTTCTCGGTCATGAAATAACCGAGGATGTCGCTCTTGCGGGCGCCGAGGGCACGCCGTACGCCGATCTGCTTGCGACGCTGGCCCACCCAGAAACTCGACAGGCCCACGATGCCGGCGGCCGTGATCGCAAGCAGCACGCCGCAGACGATGCTCATCAGCACGGCCATGCCCCGGTCTGCCTCGTAGGCGGCGGAGCGCACCATCCCGAACGTGCGCACGCCGTTCTTCTCCGGCAGCACGCGCATGCGGTTCACTCCGTAAAGCGTGCTGGCGACGGATTTGAACACGGCGTCCTGCTGGCCCGGCTTGGTGCGCAGGACGAAATGCTGGTAGCTGCTGTCGAACAGCAGGGGCATGATGGTCACGTTGTCGATGAAGTCTGTATCGATCCAGGGGACGGTGAGCTTCTCAACGATGCCGATGATCGTGGAGGGGCGCCCCTTGATGTAATACACGGTCTTGCCGAGTGCATTGCCGTCCGGAAACATCTTGTCCGCGAAGGCCTTGGTGACGATGACCTGCGGTGGCGCGGGCTGCTGGTCGCGAGTGAACGACGTGATCTCGCCGGGAGTGAAATTGCGTCCGGCAATCAGCTTCACACCCAGGGTCGCCAGCGCATGCTCATCGCCGAAGTAGAGAGCACTCTGCACGCCGTTCTTTCCGTCGTCGGCATTCCGTTGGGCGGTCGTCGACCAGCCGCCCCGGCGAAGCGGAAACGAATTGGTCACATAGGCGTCTTCCACGCCGGGCATGGAGCGAAGCGCCTGAAGATCGGTCTTCATCAGCGGCAGATAGGTGCCCGGCGAGCCTACGTAGAGGTTCTGTACGGCAATGACGTTGGCCTCGTTCATGCCGGTGGTGCGGCGCACGCGCTCGACGCGCTCGTGCACGATGAACAGCGCATTGCAAACGATGGCGAGCGTCAGCGCGATCTGCAACGCGATAAGGATGGTACCCGCCTTGTGCCGGCGGAGCGCTGCGAGGATGGGTCTGATTTGCATGGCGCTACCCTCAGTTTGATTTCAGCTGCCACGCCGGCTGCACCTGGGCGGCGCGCCACGTGGGATAGAACGCGGCCACGACCGAGGCAGTGATCGCCACCACCAGGGTGAGCAGCATCAGGGTCGGATCCAGCGTGGCGAGCCGTGCGATATCCTCGGGGAACACGAGCCCCACACCCAGGACGCCAAGGCCGGTCAGCAGCAATCCCAACACACCGCCCGCGATACCGATCGTTCCCGCCTCGATGAGGAACTGTGCATAGATGTCGAGACGCGAGGCACCCAGCGCGCGGCGCACGCCGATTTCCGGTGCGCGGCGCATGAACTTGGCCAGCAGCAGGCCAATGGTGTTGACCAGGCAGATGACGAGGAAGCCGAGCGATACCAGAAGCGAAACCTGTGACTCGCGGGGCACGACCTTCTGCACCGACAACCAGTCCATGACGTTGCGCAGGCGAACGTTCGGTGCCCAGCTGAAGCGACCGGAGCGCTGCATCTCCGCCGCATAACCGCTTAGGTATTCGCGGTAGGACTGCGCCTCGGACTTGCTGGGCAGCTCCGTCCACAACGACAGCCAGATGCACTCGGAGCGCAGGTAGTTATCCCAACCCTCGCCCGGATCCTTGACGCAGTTGTTGTTGCCGTTGTTCGGCAACCTCAGGTCCACCGCCCGGTTGAAGGGTACGTACACCGAGGCCCCCTCGTCGAATCCGGAGGTGTTCGGCACGTCGAAGAACAGCGGCTGCGGCGCCCAGTCCTCGATGACGCCGGTGATCCGGAACAGGTGCCCGTCGAGGTTGATCTGCTTGCCCACGCTCTGGCCACCGTTGAACAGCTTGTCGTTGAGCGACTTGCTGATGACGGCCACATCGGCATGCTTCTCGTCGTCGTCAAGGCTCCAGGCCCGCCCTTGCAGGAAGGGCACATCGAACATCGGGAAGAAATCCGCACCGGTGGCGTAGGCCCCCTGGCGCACGGGCAGGCGCGAAGGATCCTCGGGGATGACCGACACGCCGATCGGGTAGGTGACCGTCTGACGCTTCGCCTTGTGCGCGCGCAGCAGCGCCGTCGCGTCCTTGTAGCTCAGTGCCGGCGGAGGCTCGCCCTCCTTGGTGTTCTCCGGCCCCCAATTGTCGAGCTGCACGTTGTACAGCACGTCGGACTTCTGCGGGATCGGATCGCGCGACGTGGCGCGGAAGACCGAATAGGTGGTCATCGATGCCGCCACGCCGAAGCCGATGGCCATCACCATGAGTGCGGTGAGCATCGGGTTGCGCCGCAGGCTGCGCAGGCCGAGTTGAAGGTAGTAACTGAACATGGGAGCCCCCGAGGATGGATCAGCTTCGATCAGGAATGCGCGGTATGCGCATGCGCGTGGAAGCGCGGCTCTTCCGCCAGGTCCACCACCTGGCCGTCGATCACGTGCACGTTGCGCTGCGCGCGTGCTGCCAGTTCCGGATCATGGGTGACCATGACGATGGTGGCACCCTCGCGATGGATCTCTTCCAGGAGTTCCATCACCCCACGGGCCATCTGCGTGTCGAGGTTGCCGGTAGGTTCGTCCGCGAGGAGCAGGCGGGGGGAACCTGCAAGCGCACGGGCGATGGCCACGCGCTGCTGCTGGCCGCCCGACAGTTCCGCCGGATAGTGCTTCGCGCGCGAGGCCAGGCCCACGCGCTCCAGCGCATCCATGATCCGCTGCTTGCGTTCGGCGGCCTTCATGCCGCGGTAACGCAGCGGCACCTCGACGTTGTCGAAGACGTTGAGATCGGGAATGAGGTTGAAGGCCTGGAAGATGAAGCCGATCTTCTCGTTGCGGATGCGCGAACGGGCGTTGTCGTCCAGCTGGCTCACTTCCACCCCGTCGAGGTGGTAGTGGCCACCGGTGAAGGTTTCCAGAAGGCCGGCGATGGTGAGGAAGGTGGTCTTGCCCGAACCCGAGGGACCGGTCACGGCGACGAACTCGCCTTCCTTCACGTCGATGTTGAAGTCGCGCAAGGCGTAGGTCTCGACGACTTCCGTGCGGTAGACCTTGGCGAGATGGGTCATCTTGAGCATGGTTTTTCCCTCTGTCAGCGGCTGATGGCGACGTGTTTGGCGTCGCCGAAGGTGTCGGCACCGGAGATGACGATCTTGTCGCCCTCCTTCAGGCCATCCAGTATCTCGACCTTGTCGATGCTGCTCGCACCGACACGGATATCGCGGCGATCGGCCATGCCCTCGTTTACCACGTAGGCGTAGCGCCCTGCGCTTTCGTCCACGAACGAGCCGCGCTGCACCGTCAGTACGTTGTCGCGCTTGTCGAGCAGGATGCGCACGGACAGGCGCTGGCTCTGGCGCAGTTGCTTCGGCGTTTCGCCGTCGAAACGCAAGCGGGCCGCGACTTCGCCGTTCACCACTTCCGGCGACACCGCGCTGACCTTGCCGTTCCAGGTCTTGCCGTTGCCGCTGATCTCGCCGGGCATGCCGATGGCGAGGTCGCGCGCGAAGCTTTCCGGCACCTTCATCTCCACTTCCAGCGCGGACAGGTCGATGACGCTGAGCAACTGTGCGTCCTTCGCGACCGTGGCGCGTTCGGCGATGAAGAGCTGGCCCACCTGACCGTCGACGGGCGATTTCACGTTGAGGTCTTCGACCTGGCGCTCCAGGTCCTGCACCAGGTACACCTGGCGATCGTGGGCAAGCTTTTTCGCCTGCACGTCGAAGGTGAGGCTGTCGTTGTCCATGGAAAGATCGGTCTTCGCGTGCTTCGCGGTGATCTGCGCCTTGTCCAGCGTCGACTTCGCCTTGTCGACGTCCGACTGCGGCACGGCGCCCTTGCCGTAGGCGCTCTCGTAGCGATTCAGGTCGCGCTCCGCGGCGGTCTGGTCGATCACCGCGTTGTCGAATGCCTTCTGCAGTTCCGAGCGCTTCTTCTTGGCGTCGATCTGCGCACGCAGGTAATCCACTTCCATGCCGTCGGCGGCCGATTTCTCCTGAGCCAGCTTGCTGGTCAGTTCGGGGCTGGTGATCACGGCCAGCACCTGGCCCTTCTTCACGACGTCGCCGGCGTGCACCTTGAGCACGACCGCGCCGGCCGAGGTGGCGTACATGGTGGGACTCACGGCCGCCACCACCTTGCCCTCCGCGGCGATATCGCGCACGAACGGGCCACGCGTCACGGTGCCGAAGCTCAAGCGGGAAGCGCTGACCGAGGTATCGGCCGAGAACATCGTTCCGATGCGTGGCGCGGCAAGGGCAACGAGCACGGCCGCCGCGACCCCCGCCCCGATGAGGACGAACTTGCGCTTGCGGTTCGGACGGACTTCGACGAGGCGGTCCTGGGCGGAGGTGTCACGGATCATGGTGGATTCCCTGGCTTGCTTGCGTGGATATCCAGCAAGCGCCATGCCAAGCCATGGAATCGTTTTAATTCAATAGTTTACCGTTGCGCTTGGGCGCAACGACATGTGTCCGCGGACAAAGTGTCCGGACAGGCCCAGGTCGCGGACACCCGACGGACGTGTGTGGGAGCCGCTTCAGCGGCGATGGGTGCTCGTGGCAAGCCTGCCCGCTGGCACGGGATCGCCGGCACAGCCGGCTCCCACAGGGCGGGCCGGCTCCCACAGGCGCATGGTGTGCCCTGGCGTCAGCCGAAGGTCGTCAGGGATTCCGACATGGCAATGTCGCGGGCCACGCCACGGCCCAGCGACGAGATCGGCGCCTCGCGGACGCCCAGCACCGTGAAGCCGCAGATCCGCCGACGCGTGAAGCAAAGTACGCGGGGACGGGAAGCACGCAGCCAGCCACGATCAGGCGCACGCCGCGACGGAGCCGGAGCCGGAGCAGGCGACGCATCGGCGAACAAGCCGTCCCAGGCAAGATAGTCCGTGTCCGGCAGGAGATAGATGCGACCCAACGTGTCGCCCTGCCCGTCCACGCAATCGATCCACTCCCGCGGACCCTCCGCGGTGACGGTGCAGGTTACCGCCACGTAGCGCGTGCCCAGGAGCGAGGCCAGTTCCGCAGTCTCCACCAGGCAATCGTGTGGCTCACCGAGTGCAGGCGCAGCGGCATGGCCGGGCGCCAGGTAAAGCACGCCTCCCAGCTGGCCCAGGCCTTCGAACAGCGTACGCGGCGAAAGGGCCATCCAGCGTGTGGTGGCGGACGAGCGGGCGCGCGATTGCACGCCGAAGGTGGCGAGCCAGCCGAACATGGCGTGTCCCTGGACAGAAGACGGTCGAAGGATGCCTGGCTGGGCGGCCTGGGGAGACCCGCGTGGCTTGGCGTCGGGGAGAGAGGTAACGCTTACTTCGTGAGGATCAACTTGTCGTTCCGCGTCAGGCGCAGGTGGTATTCGCTGCCCTGGTGCTCGATGACGAGTTCACGCGAACCGTCGAGCAGGTTCTTGCTTTCCACACGGCGGGCAGCCACCGGGGCGGCGCGAAGCGGCACGACCCGATCACGGCCGCCGTTGTCGGTGAGAGGAAGCGATCGAAGCAGCATGGTCTGGACTCCGCGTTAGGGTGCGGAGTTGATGATAATGATTCTCGTTTGCAAGTCAAGTGTCCGTGCCGTTTGCCGCGACGCACCGGTTTCGGCGGGGGCGGGGCCCCTCGCGTCGACGTGACTCGGCACCTGACGCACCGATGCACTGACCCGACAAGTAGGCAAAACCGCTCCAAGACCGCAGGCCGCTCTCCGACTCTGAAGACCTATACTCGGTACATGACGACCATCAAGCCGAAATTCCCCGTTCCGGACTTCCCGATTCGCGGTGGGGTCCTCAAACAAACGCAGCGTAACGCGCTGGTTCGTAGCGCCCTGGCCTCTGCCATGACGAGCAAGGCCGCAGGTAAGAAATCCGCTGCTTCGCTGGTAGTCCCAGCGAAATTGCGCAAAGGAAAGTAACTTTGCATGGCCGCAGGGACCGGCTCCAGCCCCAAAGGCGTTTTCATCAACTGCCCTTTCACTGCGGACTACCGTCCCCTGATGGATGCGATGGTGTTTACGGTGCTCGCGTGCGGATTCCGACCTCGGTCAGCGCTCGAAGCTGGCAACAGCGGAGACGTACGCGTCGACAAGATCATGCGGATTATTCAGGAGTCCTCGTACAGCGTTCATGACCTGTCCGCCGTGGAGCTCGACGCGATCAATTCGCTCCCCCGATTCAACATGCCCTTTGAACTCGGACTTGCCATCGGCTTAAAAAAAGGCGCTCAGTCTCGTCATTCATTTCTTGTGTTGGAACGGGACCGCTTCACGTCACAGCGTTGCCTCTCCGACATTGCCGGTCAGGATCTTCAGGCACATGGCGGAAGTGCGGTCAATGTCATCCGAAGCGTCCGTAATTGGCTTCTGACAGAATCTCGCCGCAAGTCCATCCCAGGTCCAAAGCTAGTCATTGCAGCTTACGAAAGCTTTCAATTGGCGCTTCCGGAAATCTGCGATAGTGCTGGTCTCGACATCGATGAGCTACCGTTCGTCGAGAGGGTCGGCCTGGCAAAAACCTGGCTCAAGCAGGCCGCCTGACGGGACCGGGTTCACACAGAGTGCGCAGCCGGAACGGTCGTCTTCGACTTGGGGCCGCCCTGTGGCAGCGATTTCAGGCCGCCGCCAGCATCTCCACCAGCGTACCTTCCAACTGCTCCAGATCCGGAATCACCGCCGTGTCGTCGCGCACCAGCACGCGGGCGCGCACGCCAAACGGCAGATCGTGTCCGTCGTGTGTGGGCAGCAGGAGTTCGGCGTTCAACGTGGTCAGGCGCGGGAAGCCGTGTGTGAGCACGGCGAGGTAAGGCATCGCGGGGTGATGGCCCACCGCTTTCAACACCGCCACGCGGGCGGCCTGCGGCGGTGCGTCTTCGGGGAGGCTTGCGACATGGTCGAAGCTCAGCAACGGAATGCTCCAGCCGCGCCAGGCGATCCGGCCCAGGAGCCACTCCGGCGCGTCGGCCACCGGCTCGACACCCGCCAGCGTGATCACTTCCGCCACTGCAGCGTTGGGCAGCAAAAGGCGGACGCCACCGCTCGGGATCAGGACGCAACGGATTTCGCGCGGTAACGGCTCGCTCATGGGAATTCCTCGATCAGTTTCCGTGCCAGCGCGCCCACGTCGCCGGCGTAGTCGGCCACCCGCTCCTCGCGAATACCGGCCACCATGTGTCCTGCTTCCGTCTCCGGCGGCACCGTCTCGACCCAGACACGACCGCCGGCATCGTAGACCGCCTGCGCGCCTGCGACCGCGTCGTTGCCACGACCGGCGAATACGACCGCCAGGGCATCGGCACCGAAGCCGCCGGCGAGCGTGCTCAGCACGCCGTCGATCGACGGGCCGCCCACGTTCGCCGAGCTGCCGTCCTCGCGTACCGCTACGCTACCGTCGCGGCGGATTTGCACGTGTGCGCCGCGCGGCACGACCAGGCGATCGCCGTGCGCCGCATACGCACCGTCGGTCGCCACCCGTGCACCCAGGCTCGCCGCGAAACCTTCCGTGTCGTCATGATGCGCGACCACCAGCAGCACCCCGGGAACGCGCTCGGGCAGCGCGGAGAGGAACGCGGCGATGGAAGCCTCGCTCTCGTGCGTGCCGCTGAGGGCGATCACACGACGCACCGCGCGCGGTGCGGCGTCGAGGAACATCTCGTGCGCGAAATCGCCGTCGGTGCGCGGTGCGACGGCTTCTTCCATCGACACCAGTTCGAGCGTGAACCCCGGTTCCACTCCGTGCGTGCCGTCGTCCACGACGTCCTGCGCCAGGTATTCCGCGGCACTGATGGTTTCGATGCCGAACTCGGCCGGCGCGGGACGCGGCACCGGTTCGACCACGACGGCGTCGTGGTCCACCAGGTCCCATTCCGGTACCGGCGGGGGAACATATTCGGTGGCGCGCGATTCGATCTCGACCGACCGCATCGTCTCCTGGCCGCCGGCCGATGAGTCGTCGTCGAGCGACGCGAGACTCAGCGTGCTGCCGCGGGCCGGTTCTTCCGGCACTGCGTCGGCAACGACCGCTTCCTCCACAACCTCAAATCCGGACAGGTCGAGCGTCGCCAGCTCGGTCAGTTCCAGCGGTGCGGACGGCAGCGATTCGAGGTCGTCTTCGACGAGCGGGCCCGAGTCGGCGAGAAGTGCCTCGAGTTCGGCCGCCAGTTCCGACGACGTCACGCCCTCGCCTTCCCCGCCCTCTTCGGACAGCGGGGTGGAGAAATTCAGTTCGTCGGCAACGTCATCCGCCATGGCCGGCGCTTCGTCGAACACCGCGGTATCGGAAGCGGGCATCGGCGTTTCGGGGTAGCCATGGCTGCCGGTGATCGCGAGGTCGTCGACCAGTGCTTCTTCGAAGCGCTCTTCGGCCGGCGCAGCCATGCTCGCCAACGCGGCGACCCTCGGTTCTATCGCGCGCGCGTCCTCGGGCCTGGGTGGATCGAGAGCCATCTCGCCCACCAGCTTGGCGGCCAGGTGCCGGGCCCAGCGGGCGCGATCCCAGCCCTCGAGCTTGCGGCTCGCGTCGGCGTCGTTGAACACCAGGCGCGGATGTCCACCTTCCACCGTGTCGTAGAGACGATCCAGATCGTCGTCGCCGGGGTTGTCCAGATCGACCACCACCACGTCCGCCGACGAGCCGACGAGTTCGGCCGCCGCGAACGAATGCAGGTCGGACTCGTACACGATCCGCGCGCCCTGGGCGACAAGTGCCTCACGCAGGTGCGCGGAGAGACTGGCGTCGTCGAACAGCAGCGCGACCGTCGTCTCGCGGTCAGCCATGGTGGGCTCCGAGCACGTCGTTGATCTGCACGATGAGGTCGTTCTCCTGATACGGCTTGCCGATGTACCGGTCGACGCCGATGTCGAAGGCACGCTGGCGATGCTTGTCGCCGGTGCGCGACGTGATCATGATGATCGGCACGCCGGCCAGCCGCTCGTCGGCCTTCATCTGTGTCGCCAACTCGTAGCCGTCCATGCGCGGCATCTCGATATCGAGCAGCATCAGGTCGGGCACGCGCTCGTTGAGTTTCTCCAGGGCGTCGATGCCGTCCTTCGCCGTCATCACCTCGAACTCGTGGCGCTCCAGCACGCGGCCGGTGACCTTGCGCATGGTGATGGAATCGTCCACCACCATCACCAGCGGCTTCACGCGAATCTCGTCCTGCGCGCGCGGCGCATGCGGCACCAGTGCTTCCGCTTCGAAGGCGCGGCGCGCCACGCCATGGCGGACCAGCGGCGCGAGGTCGAGAATCATGAGCACCGAGCCGTCGCCCATGATCGTGGCGCCGAGGATACCCGGCACGGAGCTCACCTGCGGGCCTACCGGCTTGACCACGATTTCGCGCGAACCGAGCACGGCATCGACGCGGATCGCGGCACGCAGGTCACCCGAACGGGCGAGGAGCAGCGGGATATCGCCTTCGTCCGGCGACGACACCACGTGCACGCCGAGCAGTTGCGGCAGATCGTGGATACCGTATTCCTCGCCCAGGTAGTCGAACGCGGGCGAGGCATCGGCCATGCGGTGGGCAAGCTCGTTCGGCGCCATGCGCGCCACGCCGTGCACCGAGGTCATCGGAATGGCGAAGTTGGTTTCGCCGATCCGCACGATCAGTGCCTGCGTAACGGCGAGCGTGAACGGCAGGCGCATCACGAAGGTGGTGCCGCGACCCTTCTCCGATTCGATACCGAGCGTGCCGCCAAGCTGCTTGATCTCGTTGGCCACCACGTCCATGCCCACGCCGCGTCCGGCCACCTGGGTGACCTTCTCCGCGGTGGAGAAACCCGGCACCTGGGTCAGCTGGAAGATCTGGTCGTCGGACACGCGCGCGTCGGGACGCAGCAGGCCGCGCTCGATCGCCTTGGCGCGGATCGCGTCGCGGTCCATGCCGCCGCCGTCGTCGGACAGGCGCACCACGATTTCGGTGGCTTCGCGGGCCACCTGGATGCGGACGGTGCCTTCCGGGTTCTTTCCGGCGGCCTCGCGCACTTGCGGTGCCTCGATACCGTGCGCCACGGCGTTGCGCAGCATGTGCTCGAACGGCGCCTTGATGCGGTCGAGCATGTTGCGGTCCATTTCGCCGTTGGCGCCCTCCACCACGAGCTGCGCTCGCTTGCCGACGTCGGAGGCTGCCTGGCGCAGCGTACGCCGCAGGTTCGGCACCATCGCATCGAACGGCAGCATGCGCGTCTGCATCAGGCCTTCCTGCAGCTCCGCGTTCACCCGCTGCTGTTGCAGCAGCAGGTTCTCGGACTGCCGGGTCAGTTCGTCCAGGATGGTTTGCAGCGAGACAAGGTCGGATACCGACTCGGCCAGGGCTCGCGAGTACTGCTGCAGCTGCGAGAAGCGGTCGAGTTCCAGCGGATCGAAGTTCGACAGGCCGGTGTCGCGGTGCTCCTGGTGATAGCGCGCGATGATCTGGGCTTCGGTTTCGATTTCCAGCATGCGCAGCTGGCTGCGCAGGCGGCTGACCGTCTGCTCGTGCTCGGTCAGCGCGGAGCGGAAGCTGGCTGTCTGCTGCTCCAGGCGCGAGCGATAGATCGACACTTCGCCGGCATGGTTCACCAGCGTGTCGAGCATGTCCGCGCGTACGCGGATCTGCTCCTGCGACGCGCGCTGGAGTTCCTCTTCCTCGAACTCGGGCAGCAGTTCGGGAAGTTCGCGATCGAAGACAGGCTCGGGCGGCAACTCGGGTTCGGGCAGCGGTTCGAACACGGGCGCGTGTTCGATGATCGCGGCCTCGCGTTCTTCGCGGTAGGCCTCCGCCGTGAGCGTGTCCGGACCGATCGGCGAACCCGCCAACCGGGCGAACGGCTCGATATCGGCGTCGGTCAGTGCGATCGGCTTGCCCAAGGCAATGGACTGGATCATGCCGTGCAGGCGATCGAACCCCGTTTCCGTCGCTTCGATGGCGGGGCGGTCGCTCTCGCGCTGGCCACCGGCCACCGCGTCGAGCAGCGCTTCCATCGCGTGCGAAAGATCACCCACGGCGGCGATGCCGGCCATGCGTGCGCTGCCCTTCAACGTGTGCAGGTCGCGCTGCAGGGCCGCCACGTGCTCGGGCTGCTCCGGCTCCGCTCGCCACGCCGCGAGGGCGGCGTCCGCGTGATCCAGGATCTCGCGTCCCTCCTCCACGAAGACTTCGAGCAGGTCGGGGTCGATATCCGCGTAAGGCGAAAGCTCGGGTACCAGGGCGGGCGCCGGCTCGGCGGCCGGCGTGTGCACCGGCGGAGCCAGCGGTTCGTGCGACTGGTCCTCGATGTGCACGGGCTCGTCGGCCGGCGCGTCGTTGGCAGCCACGCCCTCCGCTTCCGGAAGCATCTCGGACGCGACTGGCACGTCCTCGGAAGCGTCGTCCGCCGGTGTCGGCGCGGCATACGGCTCATCCGCGACGACCTCGGCCAGCCCATCGTCGAGGTGCAACACCTCGCCGTCGTGCGACATCGGTTGGGGCAACGGCTCTTCTTCGGCGGTGCCCGGCGACGCGGCGTCTTCGATCTCGCCGAGGAGCTTGCGCCACGCGGCGTCCTCTTCGGCATCGTAGGCCATGATGGGACGGACCTCGCCTTCGGGCTTTTCGACGTCCACCTTCTCGATGTCGAAACCTTCGAAAGAGGCCAGCAGGTCCGTACTGAATTCGTCGCTCGATGCGACCGGCTCCAGCGGCACCGGCTCCAGGTCCGGGAGGCCGCCTTCGTCCGCGAGTTCGTCCGCCAGCAGCTGTTCGTCCAGCGAGGGGACACTCGGTTCCACCGGCTGTTCGGGCAGGAAGGACTCCGCATCCTCGTGCCCGGCCACGGTTGTGTCGTCCGCCAGATCGAGGCCGAGCTCGAGTTCGTCGTCCAGCGGCAGCGGATCGGGTTCGTACAGGATGTGCGCCACCGTCGCTTCCGGCTGTTCGTCGCGAAGCACGGCGATGCGCGCGGCAAGCCCCGACACGTCCGGCACGCGCGGATCGGGCGCATCGAACTGGTCCATGACGTGGTCGACCAGGTCGGCCGCGTCCGTGAGCGCCTGCACGCCTTCCTGCCGCAGCGGCTGGCCGCTGGCGCGCACACGCTTGATCAAGCCTTCCAGCGGTGCGAGCACCTGGATCAGCACGGGGATGTCCACCATGCCGATGGCGCCGTGCAGGGTATGCACGGCACGCAGCAAGGCATCGTCCACCGGCAGCTCGTCGCCACCGGCCCGCGCGAGGTTCGCCCGGATCACGGTGAGGTACTGCGCCACTTCGGCACGCAGGATGTCGAGCAGCACCGCGTCCACCGGGGGCAGCGGCGGTGCGGCGTATGCGGCTTCGCCCTCCATCGGAGCGACGGTTTCTTCGGCTGTCGCATCCACGGGTACAGATGCTTCCGGCGTCTCCGCCGGAGGCTGCCCGTAGGCCGCAAACGCGGCCGTGGGCACGGCCGCGATGGTGTCGCGCGGAACGCGCCGCTTGACCTTGCTGCGTACACGATGGATGGAGTGGCGCGCCACGTCTTCGACGAAGGCCGTGTCTCCCATCGCCAGGCGGTCGGCGGTTTCCATGATCGCGGCGATCGGCGCCGCCGGGGTGGCGTCGCCTTCCAGCGCCGCCTTGAGTTGCGGCAGGGCATCCACGGCATGACGCACCAGGGCCTGCACGCCTTCGTGCGGACCGATGGTGCCGTCCAGCACGCGGTTGAGCATGTTCTCCACCTTCCAGGAGAACTCGCCCAGCAGGCGCGCACCCACAAGACGGCCCGAACCCTTCAGCGTATGGAACGAGCGACGGATCGGCACGAGCGCGTCGCTGCGCTCCGGTTCGGCCAGCCAATGGCCGAGGGCGGCACGCAGGTTGCCGATTTCTTCCTCGGTTTCCTCGAGGAATATCTCGCGAATCTCGTCGTCAATGCCGTCGACGGTGATCTGGAAACCTGCGAACTCGGCCATGCCGAGGCCACCGACTTCCTGCTCGATCTCTTCTTCGATCTCGACCCAGTCTTCCTCGCCCGCCGGTGCGGCAGGCACACCCTCGGCGGCGACGGATGTTTCGGACGCGTTCTCGACGTCCGCCGGCGGCTCGTCCACCAGGTCGAAGCTGTCGGCGAAACTCGCGACCGTCGCGCCCGGATCGGCGCTGGTCGCGGGCACGGCGATGTGTTCGATCGCCGCCGCCTCGATGTCTTCGATGGCGGCTTCGCCGAGGAGGTCGCTTTCTTCTTCCGATTCCTGTTCCGGTTCCACCGGCACGGGCCAGTAGCCGAGTTCGGCGAGGCTCTGCTGGGTGACGTCAAGAATGTGTTCCAGGCCGCCGCGATGCTCGCGTGCGGCCTCGAGGTAGTACTCCAGCGCGGCCAGCGCATCGGCGAGGCGGTCCATCTGCGTACCATTCGGCACGCGGCGGTCGCCGAGCAATTCGCGATGGATGAACAGGCCGATGCCATCGGCGAGTTCCGCCGGGCGGTTCGCGCCCAGCATGCGCATGGCCCCCCCGATCTCGGCCATCAACTCGGGCGCACCGGCCAGTTGGTCGTGGTCCCAGGACGATTCGACGAAGCCGACGATGGCGTCCTTCACCTTCGCGGTGTTGGCGGTGGCCTCACGCATCAGCGTGGAAAGGATGTGGCGAGCCTCGCTGCGCGGCAGCGGCGACGGGCCGAGGTCGGCAGGCGCCGGGGCCTCGCCGTCGGCGCCCAGCCTTTCGATGTGGTCGTCCAGCGAGGCTTCCACATAGAGCAGCGCGCCAGCCACGTCGAGCAGGGCTTCCTCGTCTGGTTCGCGCGCACCCGTGGCGATCTCGCCGAGGATGCGGCGCTGTTCGCCCACGACGCGTCGCGGTACACCCAGGGCCAGCATGCCCAGCGTGTCGCCCACGCGGTCCAGTACTTCGGTCTGCTGGCCAAGCTGGGCCGGATCGCCGTCAGGACGACGCAGGAAAAGATCGAGCGCTTCCTTCACCCGCAGCAGGTCGTCCTTGATGGCCGCCGACACGGTGTCGAGCAGCGCACGGTTGTGGCCCGACATCGAGCCCCGTGCATGTTCCACCTCGGACGCTTGCGGCAGCAGGCCTTCCAGGCGGTAGGTCTGGCGCAGTTCCTCGATGCGTTCGCTGCCCGGTTTTGCCTGGGCCACGTAATAAAGCAGCTTGCGCGACAGCTCGTCGGCGTCGCCGCCCAGCATGGCTTCCTCGCCGCCCTCCACGAGCTCGCGGATGGAGCGATCCACGCGGCCGATCAACTGGCGCACGTCTTTTTCGTGCGCGCGCAGCACACCCCGCTCGAGACCTTCCAGCACTCCGGCGGCGATCCACCACAGGCGGCGACCCGCGATCGTGTAGGAGCGGGCGGCGATGCTGTCCAGCGTGGCGCGCATGCCGAGCAGCTGGCGTTCGCTGGCCTGGCCGCGGAACCATGCCAGCAACTGCTGCTGGAAGCGCAGGCGCAATTCGGCAAGTTCGCCGCGCTGGGCCTCGGCCGCGGCGGGATCGCTCGCGCCCGGCGCCGTGGCCGGCAACATGGTGTCGAGGTTCGGCGTGAACAGCGCGGACTCGTGCAGCGACTGTTCCCCGCGGCTGGCGCGCAGGTCGTTGAGCAACGGCAGCAGCACGATCGGCACGTCGCGATGGCCGCTCTGCAGGCGCTCGAGGTAGTCCGGCATCTGCATCATGCCGCGCATGAGCGCGGCATAGGCGTCGTCGCGCTGTGCAACACGGTTGTCGATCAGTGCGGCGACGAGTTGCTCCATCTCGCCGACGACCATCGCGGCGCCGTAGAGCTCGACCATACGCAGCGTGCCATGGACCTGGTGCAGGTCCGCGGCGCAGGTGTGCATGACATAGGCGTCCCGCGAATCCTCCACATAGGATTCGAGGGCCTGGCGCGCCTTGGACAAGGCGTCGTCGAGCTCGGCCTTGACCCAGTGCAGCGTGGTGAAATCGGTATGGTCTTGAAGTCTCACTGCGTTAGCCCGGCAGCTTGAAGTTCGCGACGGACAGGCGCAGGTCGTTCGCGAGCTGGGCGAGGTTACCGATCGACTCGGCCGTCTGGCTGGCGCCGAGCGATGTCTGCGAGGTGATCTCCTGGATGACGTTCATCGTGGCCGAGGTATCGGTCGCCGCGGCGGACTGCTGGCGTGCCGCGGCGGAGATGTTTTGAATCAGCGCCGAGAGGTCGTTCGAAACGCGTTCGATGTCGCCCAGTGCCGTACCGGCGTCCTCCGCCAGGCGGGCACCGGCCACCACTTCCGCGGTGGTCTGTTCCATCGAGCTCACCGCTTCGTTGGTATCGGACTGAATCGTCTGGACCAGCGTTTCGATTCGCTTGGTGGCGCTCGCCGAACGTTCGGCGAGGCGCTGCACTTCGTCCGCCACCACCGCGAAGCCTCGGCCCGCCTCGCCGGCCGAGGCCGCCTGGATGGCCGCGTTCAAGGCGAGGATATTGGTCTGCTCGGCAATGTCGTTGATGAGTTCCACGATCGAGCCGATTTCCTGCGAGGATTCGCCCAGGCGCTTGATGCGCTTGGAGGTTTCCTGAATCTGGTCGCGAATGGAGTCCATGCCCTGAATGGTCTCACGCACCACTTCCGCGCCGCGCGAGGCGATCTGCACCGAGCGCTGCGCCACGTCCGCCGATTCCGCGGAGTCCTTCGACACCGTATCCATCGAGGTGGCGATCTGGTTGATCGCGGAGGTAGCCGAGGTGATCTGCTGCGCCTGCTGCTCCGCCGCGTCGGCGAGGTGCATGGCGGTGGCCTGGGTTTCCTGCGCCGCCGCGGAGACACGCACCGCGGTCTCGTTGATGGTGGTGACGAGGTTGCGCATCTCGTCCACGGCGGAGTTCATGGCGTCCGCGATGGCGCCGGTGATGTCCTCGGTCACCGTGGCCTTGATGGTGAGGTCGCCTTCGGCGAGCGTACCCATCTCGTCCAGCAACCGCATGATCGCGGTCTGGTTGCGCTGGTTGAGTTCGGACGTGGTCTCGAAGCGGCGGCGCTGATCGCGCACGAGGTTGTACACGAGCAGCAGCGCGAACAGCACCGCGCCGATGGCGCCGAGCAGGCCCCACCACACGTTCGGGAACAGGCGCGTCAGCGGCAGCTTCGCGATCTGGTCGGCGGATTCGTTCGCGCGCAGCAGCACCGTCTGCGAGTCGAGCGAGGCCTGGTTACCGGCGCGCTTCACGTCCTGCAGGTTGGGCGACGCGGTCACGAGCTGGTTCACCGGGTCCACCAGATCGCCCCAGGAGGTCTGCATGCCTTCGAGGATCTTCCGAGCGTTGCCGTCGCTGATGGCGCGCACGCCGCCGTCCGGATTGCCGTCGATCAGTCCCTTCAGCACCGCGCCGTACAACTGCGCGTCGCGCGACAGGCCGTCGGCCGCGGACTGTGCTCCGTCGCCGCCCTGCAGGATCTCCTGCACGCGACGGATCATGCGGTCGGCCATGAGCATCCAGCGCGCCAGCGTGAAGGTCTGCTCCACCGAGGCATTCTTCTGCTGCACGATATTCAGCACCTCATCGGTGCGGGCGTTCAGCAGCGGCATCTGCTTGGCGAAGAGGTCGGCGCGCTCGCCGGAGGACAGCACGAGATCCTTGTTGGAGAGGATCTTGCCGATGTCCGCGTCCAGCTGGTGCCACGCGTTGGACAGCGCGCCGATGGCGCGGCCGGCCTGCGTCTTGTTCTCGTCGGCGTAGGCCGGCATGCCCGTCTTCTCGTCGCCCTTCACCAGGCGCTGCACGGCCGAGTCGATCGTGTTCCTCGTGGCAGCGAGTTCACGGAACGAATCGCGGTTGCCGTCCGACGCTTCCAGGGCGTACTTCGCGGTCTGCTGCGACAGCACCTGCACCTGGGTCGTCAGCGCGATGGCCTCGCGATCCTCGCCGTTCTTGTTGTTCAGCCACCAGAAGTCGACCGACGCCAAACCGATCGCCAGGAGCAGGAACACGATGACGATCGTGTAGCCACGTTCCCGGCCTGCGCCGCCTGCTGTCGTGCTCATATCCACCTCACCCAAACCTGGCAAAGCTAGCCGCCGGGGCCTCGATGGCCACCGGCATGACGAAGCGGCCCGAGGACCGCCCCTCCGTTCCCATCGCGAAACCGGTCGAACCGGTCCCGCTCATCCTGTGGGGGCCGGCCACCCGGCCGTCCCCCTCCCCCATTGGAGGCGCCTACAGCGCCGCCTGCCGGAAATCCGGCGCACGAACCAGACGACTCATGCTGAAAAGTCCGAACGTCTGCTCGCCGATCTGAACGTTCTGTGCGACGAAACGCGCCAGCCGCGGATCGTGTTCTTCCTCGCCCGAATCGCGCTGGGCGTCGTCCATCGTACGCTGGCCGAAGACCTCGTCCACCAGCAGCCCCACCGTACCGCCGTGCTGGCGCACCAGCAGCAGGCGGGCACGCTCCGACGCCGGCGTGCGCTCATCGAACAGGAACCGGCCGAGGTCGATCGCCGGCACGAGGTTGCCGCGCACGTTGGCCACGCCCATCAGCCAGGGCTGGGTGCCGGGTACGTTGGTCAGGGTCGGCACGGCGAGAAGTTCGTTGATCTCCTCGATGCCGCTGACGAAAGCCCGGCGCCCCACTCGAAAACCGATGCCGCGCCACAGACCCAGCGACTCCACCTGCTCCGGCGCGTCGGCCGTGTGCGCGAGGCAGGCACGCTCGTAATGGGCGAGCAGTTCGAATGGCGTGAGTGCCGCGTTCTCGCTCATGGCGTCCTCAATGCGTCGTGTTCGGCAGGAGGCTGGCGATGGTCGAGAGCAGTTCCTTCTCGTTCACCGGCTTGGTGATGAACGCTTTCGCTCCCTGGCGCAGGCCCCACACACGGTCCGTCTCCATGGACTTGGTGGTGATCATCACCACCGGCACGTCGGCCGTGTTCGGGTCGCGGCTCAGCGTGCGCGTGGCCTGGAAACCGTTCATGCCCGGCATGATCACGTCCATGATCACCAGATCCGGCTTGTTCGCGCGGATACGGTCCAGGCCAGCCTCGGCGTTGTCGACGCTGGAAACGGAAAAACCCGCCTTCTCGAGCAGCGTGGTAAACACGCGGACGTCGGTGGGCGAGTCGTCGATGATGAGAATGTTTGCCACACGTCCCCCTGGACGTTGTCTTGCGTGGAGTTGGGTCAGCTCGCCTTCGCGTACCGGTGGATCGCGCCGAGGAGCTCGTCGCGGGTAAATGGCTTGGTGAGGTATTGCTCAGCGCCGACGATGCGGCCGCGCGCCTTGTCGAACAGGCCGTCCTTCGACGAAAGCATGATCACCGGTGTTCCGCGGAACTGGGCGTTGTTCTTGATGAGTGCGCAGGTCTGGTAGCCGTCCAGACGGGGCATCATGATGTCGACGAAGATGATGTTCGGCTTCTGGTCGGATATTTTCGCCAGCGCCTCGAAACCGTCGACGGCGGTGAGGACGTCGCAGCCTTCCTTCTTCAGCAGGGTTTCGGCCGTGCGTCGGATGGTTTTCGAATCGTCGATGACCATGACCCGCAAGCCGCTCAGGTCGTTCCCGCGTCCGTTTTCGTTCACTGCGCCCCCGTACCACGAAAAAAACCGCAAATACCCGAGCAGGATAGCCGGATTTCGGCCGACTATTCCGTGCGCCAGGTCGTTGTCCGGAACTTAACGCTCCGGCGGTCCGCTCTTCGGCGTTCCTCCCGACCGCTGTTTAATGGTTGGCTGGAGCGCCGTCAAGATGAATTCTTCTTAAAGGGGGGCGTTCCCACGCCCCGACCGCCCCTTTGCCGGGCGGCCTTCACTAAACTTGGCACCTTTCCTGCCTGCGGAAATCCTCCATGCCCCTCTCCGTTGCCGTCCTGATGGACCCCATCCGCGCCATCAAGATCGCCAAGGACACCACCTTCGCGATGCTGCTGGAAGCTTCCCGCCGCGGTCACGCCCTCCTCTACATGGAACAGGGCGACCTGGCCCTGCGCGACGGACAGGCCTGGGCCCGGCTGCGCCCCCTCACCGTCAGGGAAGACCCCAGCGGCTGGTTCACCCTCGGCGAGCCGCAATGGCGGCCCCTCGCGGAAGTGGACGTCGTGCTGGCCCGGAAAGACCCACCGGTGGATGCGCAGTTCATCTACGACACCATGGTCCTGGAGCGCGCCCAGCGGGCCGGCTGCAAGGTGGTGAACGATCCGCGCGCGCTGCGCGACTGCAACGAGAAGGTGTTCTCGCTCGACTTCCCGCAGTGCATCGTGCCCACGCTGATTTCCCGCGACCGGGGCGAACTCAAGGCGTTCCTGGCGGAGCACCGTGAGGCCATCCTCAAACCGCTCGACGGCATGGGCGGCCAGGGCATCTTCAAGGTCTCGGCCGGCGACAGCAACGTCAACTCGATGCTGGAGACGCTGCTCGACGGCGGCCGCCGGTTCACCATCGCGCAGAAATTCATTCCCGAGATATCGGCCGGGGACAAGCGCATCCTGCTGATCGACGGCGAGCCGGTGCCATACGCTCTCGCCCGCATTCCGCAAGGCGACGAATTCCGCGGCAACCTCGCCGCCGGCGGCCATGGCGAGGGCATCCCGCTCTCCGATCGCGACCGCTGGATCGCCTCGCAGGTCGGCCCCGAACTGGTCCGGCGCGGGCTCCGCTTCGTTGGCCTCGACGTGATCGGCGACTACCTGACCGAGATCAACGTCACATCTCCGACCGGCGTCCGTGAACTGGATGCCCGCTTCGGCATTAACATCGCCGGGCTGCTGTTCGACGCGATCGAGGCCCGATGACGACCCGCACCACCGGCACCGACCTGTTCGGCGCGACACTGCTGTTCTCGCTGCTGCTGCACGGTATCGTCATCCTCGGCATCACCTTCGAGGTGGAAAAGCCGCGCCCGAGCGTGCCCACGCTCGACGTCACCCTCGTGGACGTCGCCAACCGCGAGCAGCCGGACAAGGCCGACTTCCTCGCACAGGCCAGCAATGCCGGCGGCGGCGACAAGGACAAGGCGGCGCGCCCGTCGGAACAGGCCTCGGGACTCCTTCCCACGCCGCAGCACAGCCTCGCCGCGGAAGCCAAGGATGCCCAGGCCCCCGCCCCACGCGAAGCCACCCCCAGCCAACTCCTCACCACCTCCGGCGAGACGGCCTTTGCCGTGGACACCACGCACGAACAAACCGAGCGGAAGCCGCGGCCGCTGCCGGAATCCGACGAAGAGGTGCAGCGCCGGATGGAAATGGCCCGCCTGGCCGCCGAGGTGCGGGAACAATCGCAGGCCTACGCCAAGCGTCCGAAGAAGAAGTTCATATCGTCCAACACGCGGGAATATGCGTACGCGGCGTACATGAAGGGCTGGGTCGGGCGCGTGGAACGCGTGGGCAACCTCAACTATCCGGACGAGGCACGGCGCCGGGGCCTGCACGGCGAACTGGTGCTCACGGTGGGCCTGAACCGGGACGGCAGCATCAAGAGCATGGACGTCATCAAGAGTTCGGGGCAGAAGGTACTGGACGACGCCGCCCAGCGCATCGTCCGCCTCGCGGCACCCTTCCCGGCCCTCCCCGCCGACAAGAACCGGGTGGACGAGCTTTACATCACGCGCACCTGGCAGTTCCTGCCGGGGGACGTGCTGCGGAATTACTGATCTTCGAGGAATATCCTCGGAGCGGCTCCTGATGTGTGGGAGCCGGCTTTGCCGGCGATTCTGCGCCAGCGGCAGCCTCGCCGTGAGCACCAATCGCCGCTGAAGCGGCTCCCACACAAGGCAAAAGCACTCACTTTGGCAGCAGCTGATCCGCCTCGCTCACGTACGCTTTTTGGGCCTTGCGGTCCCACACGCACAGCTCCCGGCCCGGCCGGTTCTTCATGTGCTTCTGCGGATAGCGGCCGGCGAGCACCAGCGCGGTGACCGGCACCCGATCGTCGTATTGGATCGGGCCGCCAACCGGCTTCGCGTCCTTCAATCCGCTGGCGGCAATGCAGGCTTTCGTCAGCCGTTGGTCATAGTCCTTCCATGCATCCGGCGTGGACGCCCCGGCGGTGGTCGCGCAAGCCACCCCGGCCAGGATAAAAACCTTCGTAAACATCATGTTGCGCATAAGTCGCTCCTCCTGGTAACCGTGCAGAAGTTACCGGCGGTGCACTGAACGTTCGCACACGACTCATCGTCGTAGCGGCTACAATGCGGCCATGACGACCGCCAACTCATTCGCCGGGCAATTCCTCATCGCGATGCCCTCGCTGGCCGAATCGCCCTTTGCGCGCGGGGTGGCGTTCCTGTGCCAGCACGGGGACGACGGAGCCGTCGGCCTCCTGATCAACCAGATTTCCGAATACCGCCTGGGCGACGTGCTCGCACAGATGAAGCTCACCTGCGACGACCCGGAGATCGCCGACTACCCTGTGCTCATCGGCGGGCCGGTGCAGCAGGAACGCGGATTCGTGCTCCATCGCGAGCCCGGCAACTGGGACTCCAGCTATCGCGTCAACGACGACTGGTCCGTCACCACCTCGCGCGACATCCTGGTGGCCATGGCCGCCGGCGAAGGTCCGCGTCGTGCCGTGGTCACGCTGGGCTATGCCGGCTGGGACGCTGGGCAACTCGAACAGGAAGTGATGGACAACGCCTGGCTCACCACGCGCGCGGACGAACACATCGTGTTCGACACCCCCATCGACGAGCGCTGGCTGGCCGCGGCTCGCAAGCTTGGCGTGCACGACCCGTCCCAGCTGACCGGCTACGCCGGCCACGCCTGATCGCCTCCACGCGATGAGCTGCCTGTTCGGATTCGACGTCGGCACCAAGGTGGTCGGCGTCGCCGTCGGCAACCGCCTGACCGGCACCGCGCGGGCTCTTGCCGCCGTGCCGGTGCGCGATGGCGAACCCGACTGGCAAACCCTGGACGCGCTCCGCCGCGAATGGCTACCTGCGGAACTGGTCGTGGGCCTCCCGCTCGACAACGACGGAAAAGAGCAGCCGATGACACGTACGGCGCGGCGTTTCGCGGAGCGCGTCGCCGAACGCTACGCCCTCCCCGTCGCCCTCACCGACGAGCGCATGAGTTCGCAGGAAGCCGCCCGCCGTTTCGCCGCCGGCCGCGCCGCCGGCACGCGCAAGCGTTCCGATGCGAAGTCGATCGACGCGGAAGCGGCGGCCGTCATTCTCGAGTCCTATCTCGTGCAGGCATGACCGAAAACCCCACCGCCAGTACCATGCCGGCAGATACGCCTTGCTCCATTTCGCCACCTCCTTCGTCCTGAGGACGTCATGTCACAACGCCTGCGCCACCTGACCACCCTCGAGAACCTGCCCCGCGAAGCCATCGAACGCCTCCTCGACCGGGCGAACAGCATGCGCGAGGCCACGGCGCACGGCACCCGCAAGCTCGACCTGCTGGCCGGCCGCACGGTGCTCAACCTCTTCTTCGAGCCGTCCACCCGCACACGCACCTCGTTCGAACTGGCCGCACGCCGGCTTGGCGCGGACGTCGTCAATTTCGACATCGGATTTTCCTCCACCGCCAAGGGCGAGGAACTGTTCGACACGCTGCACACGCTGGAAGCGATGCACCTGGACACGATCGTCGTGCGGCACAAGGAATCCGGCACGCCCGAGTCGCTGGTTCGCCATGCCATGAGCGGCGTCTCCGTGGTGAATGCCGGCGACGGCAATCGCGCCCACCCCACCCAGGGCCTGCTGGACGCGCTCACCATTCGCAACCACCACCCGGACTTCCGCAAACTGCGCATCGTCATCTGCGGCGACGTGCGCCATTCGCGCGTGGCCCGCTCCGACGTGCATGCGTTCACCGCACTCGGCGCCCGCGACGTGCGCATCGTGGGGCCGGCCGCCTTGCTGCCCGCGGAGTCGGAACTGAGCGGCGTCACCTTCCACGAGGACTTCGACGAGGCGATCGAGGGGGCCCATGCGGTCATCATGCTGCGCCTCCAGAAAGAGCGCATGGCGGCCACCGATCTCCCCGACGAAGCGGCCTACTTCGAACGCTACGGCCTGGACTGCCGGCGCCTTGCCAGGGCCGCCAAGGGTTGCCTCGTGATGCACCCCGGCCCGATCAACCGCGGTATCGAGATCGCCTCGGACGTGGCGGACGGCGCCCAGTCCCGCATCCTCGAGCAGGTAGGCAACGGCGTCTTCGTGCGCATGGCGGTGCTGGCCGAGGTCATGGGCCGCTAGGCGGCGACTCGTCCGCCATCGCAGGAACTTGCGTTCAGACCACCGCGCCGGCGCCTGCGGGCGCCGCGCTTCCGGCATAATGGCCGGACCAAGGGACCAAACCAGACAATGGGATACACAATGCGACCGACGAAGCGACTCATCGCGCTCGGCCTCGCCAGCGTTTTGCTGGCGGCCTGCGGCCACAAGGACAAGGACGCCCCGCTGGCCTTCGTGCCGGCCGACACGCCATACGTTCTGGCGAACCTCGACAAGCTCGACGACGACGCCTACGAGGCGCTGTTGACGCAGGCCAATGCGGAACTTCCGGGTGAAGTCGCCCAGATGAAGTCCCTTGCGCAAGACCTCGAGGGCAAGGGCAACGCCGAGGCAGCCCGCCTGCTCAAGGCCTTCGCCGCCGAATTCGAGGGCAAGACGGCCGAGGCGGCCCTGAAGAACATGGGCCTCGACGTGAAGACGGGTTCGGCCATCTACGGCCTGGGCCTCAGCCCCGTCGTCCGTGTGGCGCTCGCCGATCCCGCCGCCTGGGACGCCTTCGTGGGCCGTCTCGAAGCCGCCTACGGCAAGAAGCTGGACACCGGCGACGCCGGCGGCCAGGCCTATCGCCATGTCACGCTCGCGGATTCGGGCGTCCAGCTGATTATCGCCACCGTGGGCAAACAGGCGGTGGTGTCGCTCCTGCCGGCAGATGCCGCGCAGCCGTCCATCCGTCAGGCGCTCGGCGCCGACCGGCCGGAGAAGAGCCTCCAGGACGACGGCCGCCTTGCCGACCTGGCCAAGGACAAGGGTTACAAGGATTACGCGGTGGGTCAGGTCGACCTCACCCGTCTGCTGCCCCTCGTCGCCACGGGCAAGGACCCCTTGTTCGCCGCGTACCTGAAGCAGCAGTCCGCCAAGACGGGCGAGCCCGTGCCGGTTCCGGCACCGAGCTGCGTGCCGGAAGCCACCCGCATCGCTTCCCGCGTTCCTTCGCTCAGCTTCGGCTACACCCGCCTCGACATGCACCATCAGGAACAGCGGGTCGACGTCGCGCTGGCCGACGATATCGTCAAGGCGTTCTCCGGGCTCAAGGTCGAGGTTCCGGGCCTGGGCAACGACGCCAACGGTCCGTTCGACATCAGCCTCGCGCTGCCGGTCGAGCAGATCCGTACGTTCTTCACGGCGCAAGCCGATGCCGTCGCTGCCAAGCCGTTCGAATGCCCGGCCTTCGTCGGCATGAACGACAGCTTCGCCAAGCTGGGCTCCACGATGCAGCAGGCAGCCATTCCGCCGCTCGGCGACGTTCGTGGCGTGCGCATCGTGCTGGACTCCTTCACGCCGGCCGCCGCCGGTCAGCAGATGCCCGCCATCACGGGCCGCGTGCTGCTCGCCACGCGCAACCCCGCCGGCCTGCTCGCGATGGGCCAGGCCATGCTCGGTGGCGACTTCAAGCTCGCCGGCGACGGCAAGCCCGCCCCGCTGCCGCAGAACATCACCACCATGCTCGGCATGCCCGGCTGGGCGGCCATGAACGGCCAGGCCATCGCGGTGGGCCTCGGCCAGGGTGAGGACGGCAAGCTGGACGAAATGCTCATGGGCGCCACCGGCGACGCCGGCCGCATCAGTCGCCTGCACCTCAATGGCGACATGTATCGCGCATGGGTCGACGTCATGGCGGACAAGGCGCAGACCTACGCGAGTTCCATGGCGGAAGCCGCAGGCGCCGACGGCGCACCGGACGACCAGGGCGCGCAGGCATCGGCCGCCGAGCGTTCGAAGATGCAGTTCGAAGCCATGAAGGCACAGGCGGCCCGCATCGTGCAGGTTTCGGGCGAGGCGCACGTGGACGAGAAAGGCCTCGTGATGTCCGGCGCTGTCGAATACAAGTAAGCGGCTTCATAGCGACACCATGTGGGAAGCGCGCTAGCGCGCGAAGGGCCATCCAGCATGCGCCCCTTCGCATGCAAGTGCGCTTCCCACTTCGTTTTTGTGGAGGTTCCTTGACGATCCTGAACGGCCCGGATTTTCCGGCACGAATCGTTCACGGGTGCACTGTTTCCATGAGCCCCGCGAACCGGCAGCCACAGTGCGTGGCGCCATCGCCAGACCCATTCAGTGCGAAAACAAGGAGTCACCCATGAACCACGCCAACCTCCGTAAGGCCCTGTTCGCTGCCGCTCTCGTTGCCGGTCTCGGCACGGTTCCCTTCGCTCAGGTGTATGCGCAGGACTCCGCGGCGGCCAGCTCCAAGGGCGACAACCAGACCGTCGCCGGCAAGGCGGACGACGCCTGGATCACCACGAAGGTCAAGTCGGAATTCGCGGCCAACAAGAGCGTGAAGGCCACGGACATTTCGGTGAGCACTACCGATGGTGTCGTCACCCTGACGGGCACCGTGGCGACCGCCAAGGAAAAGAGCCATGCCGAAGCCATTGCAAAGAAAGTCAAGGGCGTGAAGAGCGTCGACGCCAGCGGCCTGACGGTGTCGTCGGCTGCCAACTAAGCACTTTCGAAGTGCGAACGAAAAGGGAGCCTCACGGCTCCCTTTTTTTTCTTTTTTGTGGGAGCCGCTTCAACGATGCAGCATGCCGCCGAAGGAATCGCGGTCGTTGCTCTTGTCGATCTCCACGCCTTCCAGACCCTGCGACAGCGTATGCGCGTCGCCGCCCTGGGCCAGCTTGATGCGCAGCCGGACCTCGTTGGAACTGTCCGCGTGGCGCAATGCGTCCTCATAGGAAATCTCGCCTGCGTGGTAGAGCTCCACCAGGCTTTGGTCGAACGTGCGCATGCCGAGCTGGTTCGAGTCCCGCATCAGTTCCTTCAGCTTGTGGATCTCGCCCTGGCGGATGTAGTCCTGCGCAAGCGGCGTGCCGAGCAGGACTTCCACCGCCACGCGCCGGGCCTTGCCGTCCGGCGTGGGAATGAGCTGCTGCGCCACGATGCCCTTCAGATTGAGGGAGAGGTCCATGAAGAGCTGCTGGCGGCGGTCTTCGGGGAAGAAGTGCAGGATGCGGTCCAGTGCCTGGTTGGCGTTGTTCGCATGCAGCGTGCACAGACAGAGGTGACCCGTCTCCGAGAAGTTGATGGCATGTTCCATCGTTTCGCGCGTGCGCACTTCGCCGATCATGATCACGTCCGGCGCTTGGCGCAGGGTGTTCTTCAAGGCGTTTTCCCAGCTGTCGGTATCGATGCCGAGTTCGCGCTGGGTGATGATGCAACCTTCGTGCTTGTGCACGTACTCGATCGGGTCCTCGATGGTGATGATGTGGCCCGTGGAGTTCTGGTTGCGGTAGCCGATCATCGACGCCAGCGAGGTCGACTTACCGGTACCCGTGCCGCCGACGAAGATGATGATGCCGCGCTTGGTCATCGCCAGCTGCTTGATGATCGGCGGCAGGCTCAATTCTTCCGGCGTGGGAATCTTCGATTCGATCCGGCGCAGCACCATGCCCACGCAGTTGCGCTGGTAGAAGCACGACACGCGGAACCGCCCGATGCCCGAGGCACTGATCGCGAACTGGCACTCGTGGGTTTTCTCGAACTCCTCGCGCTGGGCGGGCGTCATCACGTTCAGCACCATGTCGCGCGACTGCTGCGCCGACAGCGGGCTTTGCGTGATGGGCACGATACGCCCCTGCACCTTCATGGACGGCGCGACGCCGGCGGTGATGAACAGGTCGGAGGCCTGCTTGTGCACCATCAGCTTGAGAAATGAGGTGAAATCGAAGTCGCTCATGAGAGGGTCCGTAAGTTGGCCCCGGCTGCGCCGGGGCTATCGTGAAGCGTGAACCGTAAGTGGCGTAAGTGGGCCCCGGCTACGCCGGGGCGGCGTGAAGCGTGAACCGTAAGCAAAGCCGCTAACCCTTTTCCCCCGATCGCAGCTTACTCTTTCCAGCGGCCACCGGCCGCGACTTACAGGCCCGAAAGGGCCGACTCACGGGCAAGAAGGGCCGACTCACGCCTCTACCGGAACCCTTCCTTGTTCTTGGCATAGGTGGAGGCTTCCTGCCGGGTGATGAGGCCGCGCTTCACCAGGTCGGCGAGGTTCTGGTCGAGGGTCTGCATGCCGTACTGCTGGCCGGTCTGGATGGCCGAGTACATCTGCGCCACCTTGTCTTCGCGGATCAGGTTACGGATGGCGGGGATGCCCACCATGATCTCGTGTGCCGCCGTACGACCGCCGCCAACTTTCTTGAGCAGCGACTGCGAGATGACGGCACGGAGCGATTCGGAGAGCATGGAACGGACCATGGGCTTCTCGCCTGCCGGAAAGACGTCGATGATGCGGTCGATGGTTTTAGCCGCCGACGAGGTATGCAGGGTGCCGAAAACCAGGTGGCCGGTTTCCGCGGCGGTGAGCGCGAGGCGAATGGTTTCCAGGTCGCGAAGCTCGCCCACCAGGATGTAATCGGGATCTTCGCGCAGGGCCGAGCGCAACGCCTCGTTGAAGCCATGCGTATCGCGATGGACCTCGCGCTGGTTCACTAGGCACTTCTGCGACGTGTGCACGAATTCGATCGGGTCCTCGACCGTGAGGATGTGCCCGTATTCGTTCTTGTTCACGTGGTCGACCATGGCCGCCAGCGTGGTCGACTTGCCGGAACCCGTGGGGCCCGTGACCAGGATCAGGCCCTGCGGCTGCTCGATCAGCTCGCGGAAGATCTTCGGCGCGCCCAGGTCTTCCAGGGTCAGCACTTCCGAGGGAATGGTACGGAACACGCCGCCGGCGCCGCGGTTGTGGTTGAACGCGTTGACACGGAAGCGGGCCAGGCCGGGAATCTCGAAGGAGAAGTCGACTTCGAGGAATTCCTCATAATCGCGCCGCTGCTTGTCCGACATGATGTCGTAGATCAGCGCGTGCACCTGCTTGTGCTCGAGGGGCGGGATATTGATGCGCCGGACGTCGCCGTCGACGCGGATCATCGGCGGCAGACCCGCGGAAAGGTGCAGGTCGGAGGCCTTGTTCTTCACGGAGAAGGCAAGGAGTTCGGCGATATCCATTGGGGTCCCCTTTCTTGGTGGGCATAGGTAACCATGCCCGGGGGGCGGCGGCAAGGCGCATCTCCATATATGCTTTGCGCGTTGTGAACGAAGTCGCCTACGGAGTTACCCCATGAACCGGATCGCCTTCATCGGCGGAGGCAACATGGCCACCGCGCTGATCGCCGGGCTGATCCGCCACGGCGCGCAGCCGGGTGGCATCGCCGTGGCGGAGCCGCGTGCGGAAGCCCTGCACGAGCTTTCGCGCGAATATGGGGTGGCCACCTACACGGACAACCTGGACGCCGCCAAGGGCGCCTCCATCCTCGTCCTGGCCGTGAAGCCACAGATGCTGGCCGAGGTGTGCCGCGGGCTCCGGCCTGCCGTGCAGAAATACCGCCCCCTGGTGATATCCATCGCCGCGGGCATCCGCGTCCACCAGATCGAGCGCTGGCTGGACACCACCCTGCCCGTGGTGCGCTGCATGCCCAACACGCCGGCCATGTATGGGGCCGGCGCCACCGCCCTCTACGCCAACGCGCGGGTCAGCGCACCGCAGCGGGCGGAGGCCCAGCACGTACTCGATGCCGCCGGCCTCACCGTCTGGGTGCCGGAAGAAGAACAGCTCGACGTGGTCACCGCGTTGTCCGGCTCCGGTCCCGCCTACTTTTTCCTCATGGTGGAAGCGCTGGAAAACGCCGCGTTTTCGCATGGTCTGTCCCGAGAAACAGCCCGCGCCCTCGCCGTGCAGACCGCCTTCGGCGCCGGCCACATGCTGGTGGAAAGCGGCGAATCGGCCGCCACCCTGCGGCAGCGGGTTACCTCGCCGCACGGCACCACGCAGGCGGCGCTGGACAGTTTTCGCGGCGATCATTTCAACGAGATCGTCGCACGCGCCGTCGACGCCGCCCGGCGGCGCGGAATCGAACTTTCCGAAGACATGGAATCCAAGACGTGAATTATCTGACCAATGCCGGCGCACTGATCCTCCAGTTCGCTTTCGGAGCCATCGTCACCCTGTTCGTCCTGCGCCTGCTGGCCGAGGCTTGCCGCGCGGATTTCCATAACCCGATCTGCCAGTTCCTCTACCGGTTCACCAACCCGGTGGTACGTCCGCTGCGCAAGGCCTTGCCCAACATCCGCCGGGTGAACACGGCCGCGCTGCTGATCGTGCTGGCACTCGAGTGCCTGAAGATGCTGCTGTTGGCGGCGCTGGCGGGCGTGGCTCCGTCGCCACTGGGCATCCTGGTGGCCGGCATCGCCGAAACCCTCGACTTCTTCCTGCTGACCTGGATCGTGCTGGTCTTCGTCTGGTCGCTGATGAGCATGCTTTCCACCGACCGCTACCACCCCGTGGCGCGGCTGGTCTCCAGCCTGGCGGAGCCGCTGGTGCGGCCGCTGCGCGGCAGGCTCACGATCGGCGGACTCGATTTCTCGCCCACCGCGGTGCTGCTCGGCCTCTTCCTTGCGCGCATCCTTATCGTGCAGCCCTTGTCGGACTGGGGCATGCGGCTTCTCCTCGGGGCCTGAATGGTCTGTGTGGGAGCCGCTTCAGCGGCGATAAGGTGCTCGCGGCACGCTTGCCCGCTGCCGCGGGATCGCCGCTGAAGCGGCTCCCACAATGGTCTCAGGTCACCTTCCGCCCAGCCGCCGCGCATCCGTCACATTCGGCAGTGCACTCAGCCGCCCCAGCAGGGTCGACAGCTGCTCGTAGTCCTTCACACGTAGGGTGAAACGCATCTCCACCTCGCCCGTGCGCACATGCACGCGGCTGGACGAGGCCACGATGTGCGGCCCCACGTTGTTGATCGTGGTGGCCACGTCCTTCTGCAGGCCCTTTCGGTCGTAACCGCGCAGTTCCACGTCCACTTCGTAACTCTGCACGTCCACCCTGCCCCAGCCGACCTCTATCACTCGGTCGGGATCGCGCCGGGCCAGGCGGGCCAGCGATGCGCAGTCCGCGCGGTGCACCGACACGCCACGACCGCGGGTGATGAAACCGCGCACCGGATCGCCCGGAAGCGGCTGGCAGCAACGCGCCAAGGTCGTGAGCAGGTTGCCCACGCCCTCGATCGATAACGCCCCGCGGTCGTGCTGCGCAGCGCGCGACGCCACGGGATTGCCCGATTGCGTGATCTCGGGCTCAGCGGGCTCCTGCAACGCGCGGGCGATCTGCCCGAGCGAGACCTCGCCCAGCGCCACGGTCACGTAGAGTTCGTCCACGTTCTTCAGGCGGAAGTGCGTGGCCAGCTTGGTCAGATCCACGTCGTCCAGAGCCAGCCGTCGCAGTTCCTTTTCCAGCGACGCCTTGCCCGCCAGGATGTTTGCCTCGTGCGCCTCGCGCCGGAACCACGCGCGCACCTTTTCCCGCGCCCGCGACGTGTACAGGTATCCATGGTGGGTGGAGAGCCAGTCGCGGCTGGGCTCCGACACCTTCGCGGTGAGAATCTCCACGCGATCGCCGCTGCGCGGCTGCGTGGTCAGCGGCACGATGCGCCCGTTCACCTTTGCGCCGCGGCAGCGATGGCCCACCTCGGTGTGGATGTGGTACGCGAAATCGAGCACCGTGGCCCCACGCGGCATGTCGATGACCTCGCCCTTCGGCGAGAGCACGTACACGCGGTCTTCCATGAGTTCGGTCTCGAAGCCCGCAGCCAGTTCGGCCTCGTCTTCGCCGCGCGGCTCCAGCAGCTTGCGCATCCAGGCGATCTTCGCCTCGAACTCCGCATCGGCGCCGCCACCCTCCTTGTATCGCCAGTGCGCAGCCACGCCCAGCTCGTTCGCACGGTGCATCTCGTGCGTGCGGATCTGCACTTCGAGGACCTTTCCTTCCGGCCCGATCACCGCCGTGTGCAGCGATCGGTAACCGTTGCCCTTGGGCCGCGCCACGTAGTCGTCGAATTCGCCCGGCAGGTGCGGCCAGAGGCTGTGCACGAGGCCCAGGGCCGCGTAGCAGTCGGCCACGTTGTCGACCAGGATGCGCACGGCGCGGATATCGTAGAGATCGGAGAATTCCAGGCCTTTCTTCTTCATCTTTTTCCAGATGGAGAAGATGTGCTTCGGGCGGCCTGCCAGGTCGGCGCGAATGCCGGCGCCGTCGAGCACCGCGCGCAACTCGGCAAGGCTGGTGGCGATGAAGCGCTCGCGGTCGGCACGCCGTTCGTCCAGCAGGCGCGCGATGCGGCGATAGGTGTCCGGCTCCAGGTAGCGGAATGCCAGATCCTCCAATTCCCACTTCAGCTGCCAGATACCGAGGCGGTTGGCCAGCGGAGCGTGGATATCGGAAGTGAGCTGGGCCAGTTCGCGCCGCTCGTGGTCGGGCAGCGCCATCGCCGTACGCATCGCCGCGAGTTGCCGCGCAAGCAAGACGAAAACGACGCGCAGGTCGCGAATGATCGCCAGCAGCAGCCTGCGCAGCCCTTCAGCGCCGCTGCCAGGGCCACGCTGCGCGTGCAGGGCCCAAACTTTCTCGGCTTCGCCCTGCCCGTCGATCAGCCGGCGCAGTGAGGGTTTCCAGGTCTTGGCGGCCTCTGCGGTCGCACCGGGCAGGCCACGCTCGAGCGAAAACCAGAGGGCCGAGGCGCAGGTTTCGTCGTCGCAGCCCAACAGCCGCAAGAGTTCGATGATCGTCTCGCCCTCGGCGCGCGCCGCCACGGGCAACCGCACGCACGCCTCGCGCGCGCGCTCGGTCAGCGGCATCGGCTGCGGCTTCGCATCGGCCACGCGCGGTTCGCTCATCGGCTGTCCTCCGCCTGCGCGATTTCGAGGGCCCGCGCCAGCCGTTTGGCCGACACCGGCTCGGCCGTCTTCAGTTCCTGGGCGAACAGCGACACGCGCCATTCCTCAAGCAGCCACCGCAGTTCCTGCCACACCGTGTTGTCGAGCGCGGTGCCGTTCGCGTTGAGCAAGGCACGCCAGTAGGGCAGCACCTGGAGCATGCGCGACTGGTCGCGTGCGGGGTCCTGCCGCAGGCGTTCGGCACGCAGGCGCATGGCGCGGAGGTATCGCGGATAGTGCGCCAGCCGGTCACGCGGCAATTCGCGCAGGAAGCCCGGCTGCAGCAGAGCCGCGAGTTGTTCGCGCAGGTCGTCGTAGCTGGCCTTCGCGAATCCGATCAGCGGCGGCTCCATCCACGGCTTGAGTTCGGCCTGGGCCTCGATGATCGGTTCGGCAAGCTTCTGCCGTGCCATGGCCGCGCCGAACAGTTCACGCGCGAGGTCGGTGCGCAGGGCCTCGAAGTCGGCCTGGGTACGCGCATCCAACCGGCGATCGAGCAGGAGGTCGGCAAAGCCGGCTTCCACGAGGTCGGCGCGAAGCCCGTCGATGCTCCCCAGCGGTGCGTACTTCAGCGAGAGCGCGTTCCCGATCGGCAATTGGCGCCGCGCGCGCTTGAATTCCGGCGCGAGGGCTTGCCGAAGCAGGCGTTCGACACCTCCTACGTGCGCATCCGCGGCCTCGTCGGCGCGCTCGAAGACGCGCAGGGCCACGGCCTCGCCGAGGTCCACCAGTGCCGGGTAAGCGGTGAGGCCGCCCTCCGACCGCACCTCGCGAGGAATGGATTCGAAATCCCACGCCACGATGCCTTCGCGGGTGAGTTCGACGTCGGTCTTGCGCGAGAACGCCTCGCGCGCCTTGCCTTCCCACTGCGTGCGGATCGAGGGGAGGTCGCGTCCCTCGGCTACCGTGCGGCCGTTTTCGTCATGCACCCGGTAGCGCATGAGCAGGTGTGCTGGCAGTTCCGCATCGGCAAAGGCCGCAGCGTCCACGTCGACGCCGGTGGTGCGCTTCAGGAACGCAGCCAACGCGGCCGCGAGGGGCTGGTCGCGCGGTGCCTCCGCTTCCACGAAAGCCCGCGCAAAGTCGGGCGCCGGTACGAAGTTGCGGCGTAGGGCCTTCGGCAACGCGCGGATGAGTTCGGCCACCTTGTCGGCCAGGAGGCCACCGACGAGCCATTCGCCTCGGGCGGCGGGCAGCGCGTTGAGGAAGGCCAGCGGCACGTGGATCGTGACGCCGTCGGCGGGGTCGCCAGGCACGAAACGGTATTCGAGGCGGTAGCGGTGCTGCCCGATCTCGAGCGAGGCGGGGAAGGCCTTGGGATCGAGGCCGGCCCCGGTGTCCATCACATCCGCCAGCGTCCAGCGCAGCGCCGCCTGCTCCGCGGGCGCCGCCTTGCGGTACCACGCATCCAGGGCCCGGGTATCGGCGATGCTCTCGGGAAGCTTTCCATCGAAGAACGCGGCAAGGTCTTCGTCGGACCGAAGCAGGCCCGCCCGGCGTTGCTTGGCCTCGATATCGTGCGCCTGTTCGAGCACGCGCGCATTGGCGCGCACGAAATCGGCACGGCTGTCGAGATCGGCTCGCACCAGGGCCTCGCGCACGAAGATCTCGTGGGCCAGCTTCGGGTCCTGGCGCTGGAACGTGACAGGGCGGCGCTCCACCAGCACCAGACCGAACAGGGTGACCTGCTCGTAGGCCACCACGGTGCCGCGCTTGCGCGACCAGTGCGCGTCACGCGCCGTGGCGCGGACGAGATGGCTGGCCTGGCTTTCGATCCACGCGGGCTCCACTCGGGCGCACATCATGGCCCAGATGCGGCCGCCGATATCGAGGATCTGGGCCGCGAACACCCATGCCGGCGGAGCCTTCGCCAGCGCCGAGCCCGGAAAGACCTGGAAGCGTCGCTCGCGGGTGCCCCGGTAGACGCCTTTCTCGTCCTTGTGCCCGACCTGGGTCGGCAATCCGGCCAGCAGGCTGCGGTGGATGGCCTCGAACAGCGCATCGTTGCCGTCTCGCGCAGGGCGCGCGCCTGCGGGCGCCGCTTCGGCGCGGGAGAATGCTTCCCAGCCGATGTCCCTCGCCACGAGCACCAGTTGCCTGTGCAGTTCGCGCCATTCGCGCATGCGCATGAAGCTGAGGAAGTGCCGCGAGCACCAGTCGCGCAGTTTCGAGGAGGTGAGCTCTTCCGCCGCCGAGAGATAGGCGCGCCACAGGTTCAGCACGCCGACGAAGTCGGATTTCGGGTCGGCGAACTGGGCATGCGCCGCATCGGCCTGCCCGCGGGCATCCGGCGGCCGCTCGCGGGGGTCCTGGATGCTGAGGAAGGCGACGATGGTGATGAGCTCGCCGAGGCTGCCGATTCGCCGCGCCTCGACCAGCATGCGTGCCAACTGCACGTCGATGGGCAGCCGCGCGACGGTGCGGCCGATGTCCGTGAGACGGCGCCCGTCATCGATGGCGCCGATCTCGGCCAGGCGCCGGTATCCGTCGGCGACCACGCGTGGGTCCGGTGCCTCGAGGAACGGAAAATCCTCGACCTCGCCGAGGTCGAGCGCCAGCATGCGCAGGATCACGTTGGCGAGCGACGAGCGCAGCAGTTCGGGATCGGTGTATTCCGGCCGCAACGCGAAATCGGACTCCTCGTAGAGCCGGTAGCAGATGCCCGGCCCCACGCGGCCGCAGCGGCCCTTGCGCTGGTTGGCGGCGGCCTGCGAAATCGGCTCGATGTGCAGACGTTCGAGCTGGCTGCGCTGGCTGTAGCGCTTCACGCGTGCCGTGCCCGAATCGACCACGTAGCGGATGCGCGGCACAGTAAGGGAGGTTTCGGCCACATTGGTGGCGAGCACGATGCGTCGCTTCGGCCCCGGACGGAACACGCGGTCCTGTTCGGCCGCCGACAGACGCGCGTAGAGGGCAAGCACTTCCGTCTCGCGGTACTGCCGGCGCGAAAGCAGCAGGTGCGCGTCGCGAATCTCGCGCTCGCCGGGCAGGAAAACCAGCACGTCGCCGCGTGGGTCTTCGCGCGTGATCTCGTCCATGGTGTCCGCCACCTGCTGGGCGACGTTGCCTTCGACGCGCTCGCCGGGCGGCCGATAGCGAACCTCGACCGGGTACGTACGGCCCTCGACGGCGACCACGGGCGCTCCGCCGAAATGCGCGGCGAATCGCTCGGTGTCGATGGTGGCCGACGTGACCACGATCTTCAGCTCCGGCCGGCGCGCCGCGAGGCGCTTCAGGTAACCCAGGAGGAAATCGATGTTGAGGCTGCGTTCGTGCGCCTCGTCGATGATGATCGTGTCGTAGGACGAAAGCCAGGGATCGGACTGGGTCTCCGCCAGCAGGATGCCGTCGGTCATGAATTTCACCAGGGCCTGGTCGGACACCTTCTCGGTGAAACGCACCTGGAAACCCACCTTCTCGCCGAGGGGCGTGCCCAGTTCCTCGGCCACACGGGTGGCCACCGAACGCGCGGCGAGGCGGCGCGGCTGGGTGCAACCGATCATGCCCGCCTCGCCGCGCCCTGCCGCCAGACAGAGCTTGGGCAGCTGCGTGGTCTTGCCCGAACCCGTTTCGCCGGCGATCACCACCACCTGGTGCTCGCGGATGAGCTTCACGATGTCGTCGGCCCGGGCCGCGATGGGCAATGAGGCATCGACGGCGACAACCGGTTTGGCGGCGACGCGCGCGGCGCGCCGGGCGGCCGACGCCGCGATGTCCGCGGCCAGGGTCGCCAGCCTGGCGGCATCCGGCTTGCGCGATAGCGTGCGCCAGCGGCCGAGGAGGCGCCCGAAATCGCGGCTGGCGACCCGCGCCAGTGCGTCGCGCAGTTCACGGAGGCGCGGGTCGGGAGCGGCGGGTCGCGAGGGGCTTGTGGAGGTACTCATGGGGACCCCAATAATAGCGTGTGCCTATCGACGGCATCAGAAGGTTCCATTTCACGACCTTCGTACGCCTCGTTAGAATTTCATTCCTAGACAGAAGACAGGAGACACCCCATGGCCATCGACATCGGTATCGCCAAGAAAGACAGGGAAGCCGTCGCCAAACAGCTTGCCCGCCTTCTCGCGGACACCTACTCCCTGTACCTGAAGACGCACAACTTCCACTGGAACGTCACCGGCCCGCAGTTCAACAGCCTGCACACGATGTTCGAGA
Organism: Luteibacter sp. SG786; assembly: GCF_011759605.1. Taxonomy (GTDB): domain Bacteria; phylum Pseudomonadota; class Gammaproteobacteria; order Xanthomonadales; family Rhodanobacteraceae; genus Luteibacter. Next base: position 1,731,684 of record NZ_JAAOYX010000001.1, on the reverse strand, counting down.
CCCAGTACAACGCCCTGTGGCTCGCCGCCGACGAAGTGGCCGAGCGCATCCGTATCCTGGACGTCTTCGCGCCGGGTTCCTACAGCCAGTTCGCCAAGCTCACCTCGATCAAGGAAGAAGCGGGCGTGCCGGAGTGGAAGGAGATGGTCGCCCAGCTGGTGGAAGGCCACGAAATCGCCGCCGCCACGTCGCGCGACACCATCAAGGCCGCCGAAGCCGTGGGTGACGAGGGCACCGCGGACATGGTCACGGGCCGCCTGAAGGATCACGAGAAGACGGCCTGGATGCTGCGTTCGCTCCTGAAATAAGCGATTCCTGTGGGAGCCGGCTGTGCCGGCGATCCCGCGGCCGCGGGTCGGTTGGCCCAAGCCGCCATCGCCGCTGAAGCGGCTCCCATAGGGCGCCCTTCCCCCCTCCACGCTGAGTTCAGCCTGACCGGCCCGTCTCGTCTGCGTTGAGCAGTTTCTCCCCGTTCGTTAAGCTCCCCGGGTTACCTCATCGATACCACTCGGGGGCCGATCGGTCCGGGGACTGTTTTGAGCGCTGCCGCCACGACCGAACGAAGCCATCCGATCCTCGCCGCGTTGATCCTCGCGATCCTCGTGGCGGCGCTGAATTTCGGGCTCTGGCTCGTCGCCAACCTGCCCAACGGCCCGGACGATTGGCACGGGCCCGTGCCCGGTTTCGCGTTCACCGCCTACCAGCGCTACCAGAACCCGATCAAGGGCGACGTCTCCACGGATCCGGAGATCGATAGCGACCTGCGCCTGATCAAGCGCTATTCGCCGCGCATCCGCACCTATTCGATCCTGGAGAACCCCCAGGTCATCCGCCTTGCCGACAAGGAAGGCCTCGACGTGATGGCCGGCGCCCAGATCGACACGCGGCTCGAGAACAACGAACGCGAGATCGCCGCGCTGATCGCGCAGGCCCACCGCTACCCGAAGACCATCAGCCGTGTGATCGTGGGTAACGAGGTTCTCTTCCGCGGAGACCTGAAGCCCGAACAGATGATGGCCTACCTGGACCGCGTGCGCGCCGCCGTGCACCAGCCCGTGTCCATCGCCGAGCCGTTCCACATCTGGCTGCAGAACCCGGAGCTGGCCGAGCACGTCGATTTCATCACGGTCCACCTGTTCCCCTACTGGAACGGCATCGAGGCGCGCGCCGGCGTCAACGACTCCGTCCAGAGCTACAAGGCCCTGAAGGCGCAGTTCCCCGGCATGCACGTGGCCATCGGCGAGATCGGCTGGCCCTCGAACGGCGATCGCTACAAGTACGCCTACCCCAGCGTCTCGAACGAGGCGATCTTCCTGCGCACTTTCTTCAACCAGGCCAAGGCCAACGGTATCGACGACTATTACGTCCTCGAGGCCATCGACCAGCCCTGGAAGGAAAACCTGGGCGAGGGCCGCACAGGTGCCTACTGGGGCATGTTCAACGCAGATCGCCAGCTGAAGTTCCCCTTCACGGGCCCGGTGACGGAAGACGTGGGCTGGCCCTGGAAGGCGTTCGCCGCCTCGCTGCTGGCCTTCTTCCCCATGCTGTGGTTCGGCATCCGCTTCAGCCGCTTCAAGCTGACGGGCCGCCTGTTCTTCATGGCGCTCATCCAGCTCGCCTGCGGCCTGATCGTCTGGTCGGCCACCCTGCCCTTCAATTTCTACCTCGGCCCCTTCGACTGGGCGATGCTGATCCTGCTGTTCCCTGCGCAGATCGCCATCCTCGGCATCCTGCTGATCAACGGATTCGAGTTCACCGAGGTGCTCTGGCGGCGCAGCTGGGTGCGATACGCGGGCATGTTGCCGCCGGACCCGGTGGAGAAACAGCCGTTCGTGTCCATCCACCTGGCGTGCCACAACGAGCCGCCGGAGATGGTGCAGATCACCCTGGACTCGCTGGCGGCCCTCGATTACGAAAACTTCGAGGTCCTGGTGCTGGACAACAACACCAAGGACCCGGCGGTGTGGAAGCCGGTGGAGGAATACTGCAAGCAGCTGGGTCCGAAGTTCCGCTTCTTCCACCTGGAACCCTGGCCGGGCTACAAGGCCGGCGCGCTGAACTTCGGCCTCACGGCCACAGACGAACGCGCCGAGGTCGTGGCGGTCATCGACGCCGACTACGTGGTGCGCGAAGACTGGCTCTCCGCGCTCACGGGGTACTTCCACGATGCGAAGGTGGCCGTGGTGCAGTGCCCGCAGGCGCACCGCGACTTCGAGAAGAATCGCTTCCGCCGCATGACGGCCTGGGAGTACGACGGCTTCTTCCGCATCGGCATGCACCATCGCAACGAACGGAACGCAATCATCCAGCACGGCACCATGACCATGGTGCGGCGGTCGGCGCTGGAAGGCACCGGCGGCTGGTCGGAATGGACCATCTGCGAGGATGCCGAGCTCGGCCTGCGGCTGATGCATGCGGGCTACGAACTGGTTTACGTCGACGAACTCATGGGCAAGGGACTCACCCCGGCCGATTTCAAGGCGTACAAGAGCCAGCGCTACCGCTGGGCGTTCGGTGCCATGCAGATCCTCAAGGGGCGCTGGAGCTGGATGACGCGCAAAGGCCCGCTTTCGGCAGGCCAGCGCTTCCACTTCCTCACGGGCTGGTTCAGCTGGTTCGCCGACGCCCTGCACTTCATCTTCACGATGATGGGTCTGCTGTGGACCGCCGGCATGATCTATGCGCCGGAATATTTCAACCTGCCCATGCAGCTGTTCCTGATTCCCGTCATCGGCTTCTTCTTCGCGAAGGCCATCTTCGGCGTGGTGCTGTACCGGGCGCGTGTTCCATGCGGCTGGTACGACACCATCATGGCGTCGGTGGCCAGCATGGGGCTTTCCCACGCCATCGCGCGCGGCATCCTGCACGGCCTGACCCGGGAAAAGACGGCGTTCGTGGTGACGGCCAAGAGTCGCCGCATGGGCGGCAGCAGTTTCGCCGCGTTCGCGCCCGTGCGTGAGGAAGGTCTCATGGCCATCGCGCTGCTCTGTGCCATCGTGGGCATGGCGCTGCACTACGGCACGAGCTACGTCGAGAGCGAACTGTGGATGTTCATCCTCGCGGCGCAGTCGATTCCGTACGTCTCTGCTCTGATTGGCGCCTGGATCGCGCACCGCTCCGGCGACGAGGCAGGCTGAACGTAGGTACGAAGCTGGCTGGTCGTTCACATTCGTGTATCGACCTTCCGCGCCGCGCGCGGTAAGTTAGCCAAGACCTGACGCGTGAGGCTGTCTACGCCTTCCGTCCGGCCTTGGATGACGAACGGAACAGGACGCTCATGCGCCGACTCAGACGCCATGGACTGCTGCTTCTGCCGTGGTTCCTCCTTCCCTCGATCGCCCACGCGGGCATCGTGCTGCGTGTCGATGGCGTGGACGAGAACCTGAGGAACGCGGTCGTCGCCGGTGTGGAACTGGGCCAGTACGCACAGCGGGACGTCACGGCCGCACAGGTTCGCCGCCTCTATGAAAAGGCACCCGACGAGGTGCAATCCGCGCTGCGGCCCTACGGCTACTACGAAGCCACCGCCACGGGCGACATGAAGCAGGTCGGCACCAACTGGGAAGTGACCTTGCACGTGGTGCCGGGCATTCCCGTGAAGGTGACGTCGGTGCAGGTCGAAGTGACCGACGACGCCGCCAAGGTGCCTGCCGTGCGCCGCACGATCCGCGGCGTGGAGAACCTGAAAGACAAGCCGATGAACGACGGCGCGTATGACACCGCGCGCGACGCCGTGAGTGGCGCCCTTACCGCCACAGGATTCCTCGACGCACGCCTGGTCACGCACACCGTGGAAGTGAACCGCGCGGAACGCAGCGCGGCGGTGAAACTGAAATGGGAGGCGGGCCAACGCTATCGCTACGGGCATGTACGCTTCAAGAACTCCCAGTTCCGCGACGGCTTCCTCGACCGCTACGTGCCTTTCAAGAGCGGCGACTATTTCTCGCAAGGCCAGCTGCTGGAACTGCAGCAGGCGTTGAATGGCGCCGACTACTTCGCCGTGGTCAACGTCATCCCCGACACCGACAACGCGAAGGAAGGCACGATCGACATCGATGTGGAACTGGCGCCGGCGAAACGCACGATCTACACCGGTGGCCCCTTCTTCGGCACCGACACCGGTGCCGGCCTGCGTGGCGGCATCGAAAAACGCTGGGTCAACGACCGCGGCCACAAGTGGAAGAACGAACTGGTGGCGGCGCAACGCCTGAAGACGCTGTCCACGCTGTACCAGATTCCCATGCCGGGGCCGAACCAGCGCAGCTTCAACTTCGGCGCGAACTTCCGCGACGCCAATACAGTCACGTCCAAGTCGCGCACCCTGCAGCTCGTCGCCAACGAGACGCGGCTGTGGCATGGCTGGCAACGCACCATCGGCATCAATGCGCTGTCCGGCACCTTCACGGTGGGCAAGCGCGGCGGCGAAGGCGATAACGCCGAAGGGCTGGAGCGCGGACGCAGCACGCTGCTCTATCCGGAAATCACGCTGGCGCGGAAAAGCGGCGACAACCCCACGTTCGTACGCAGGGGCTGGTCGCTCACGCTCACGGGTCGTACGACGGCGGGGCCCCTCCTCTCCGATGCGAGCTTCTCGCAGCTCATCGGCGACGTGAAATGGATTCGCTCGTTCTGGGGCAGCAACCGCCTGATCCTGCGCGGCAGCGCGGGCAAGATCTGGACAAACGACTTCAGCGCGCTGCCGCCGCAACTGCGCTTCTTCGCCGGCGGCGACCGCTCCGTGCGCGGTTACGACTTCGAGAGCATCGGGCCACGCAATGTGTACGGCCGGGTGATCGGCGGCGAGGGTCTGCTCGTCGGCAGCACCGAGGTGGAGCACTACTTCACCCGCAACTGGGGCATGGCTGCCTTCGTGGATGCCGGTAACGCGTTCACCGGCACCGATTACAGTCCCCGCGTGGGCGCGGGCCTGGGCGTACGCTGGCTTTCGCCGGTGGGCATGATTCGCGTCGACGTGGCGGTGCCCGTCGGCGACAAGAACGAGCACGGCATCCACCTCCATGTCGTCATCGGGCCCGACCTATGAGCAGTAACGGCATGAAATGGACGATCCGCGTCGGCATGGCCTTGGGCATTCTTCTGCTTGGGATCGCGCTCTTCCTGGCGTGGCTCCTGGGCACGGCGTCGGGGCTGCGCTTCGCCCTGGCTCGCGCGCAGGGCTTCACCGCCAACGCGCTCACCGTGGCGCATGCGGAAGGCCGGCTGGCCGGGCCGCTCGACCTCACGGGCATCCGCTACAAGGACGGCAAGGGCATGGACGTGCGCGTCGCCACGGCGCGTGTCGACTTCTCGCTTGCCTCGCTGCTGCGCAAGCGCGCGCACGTGTACAACCTCTCCGCCGACGGCATCGACGTGGTCCTCGGCCCTCCCGGGCCGGAAACGCAACCATCGGAACCGTTCACGCTCGAACCGCCGCTCGATATCGTGCTCGACGCGGTGAAGGTCGGCCACGTTCGCGTCGTGCAGGACGGCAAGCCCTTGTTCGAGTCGAACTCGCTCGACCTTGCCGGCTCGTGGACCAGCGACGGCATCGTGGTGAAATCGCTGGCACTTCGCGCACCGGACGGACAGGCAGACCTCGGTGGCACGCTTGCCGTCGGCAAGGGCTACCGCGGGGACGGCAAGGCCGCCTTCCGCTGGAAAGTCGGCGACGTGGACTACGCAGGCGACATCGAAGCGCACAGCGACGGCGCGAAGGCACATACCGTCGTCAAGCTCACCCTGCCCTTCGTGGCTCAGGTGGACGCGAACCTGGTGCAGAGCGGCGACTACGCCTGGAACGCGAAGATCGACGCGCCCCGCTTCGATCCCACGCCCCTGCTCGGCGAGGGCGCGCTCGATTCCCTCGGCCTCGCGCTGCAGGGCAGCGGCGATCGCTACGGCGCCAGGCTGTCGGGCAACGTCGACCTCAACGATTACCGTGTGCGTCTGTCGCCCGTCGATGCCGCCTTCGACCACGAATACAAGCACCTCACCCTGCGCGAACTCACGGTCGGCTCGCCCCAGGTGAAGGGATCGCTCACCGCGAAGGGCACCGTGGATATCGCGGCGCAACCTGTGTCGGCCGACCTCGCGCTCGCGTGGAAGGACGTGCTCGTTCCCGCGAATATCGCCGGGCAGGATCTCGCGAGCACCGGAAAACTCGTCTTCAAGGGCAGCGCAGAGGCCTACCACGCCGAAGGCGACGTCGACATCGGTCCTCCCGGGAAGACGGGCAAATTCGCCCTCGACGTCGACGGCAAACCCGACCTCATCACCCTGCACAACGTGCAGCTGAAGCAGCCGAAGGGCAACCTCGCCGCGGAAGGTGTCCTCACCCTGCAACCCGCGCTGGCGTGGACGCTGAACGTGAAGGGCAGCCAGTTCGATCCCGGGCAGTTGCTTGCCGACTGGAACGGCGCGCTGAACATCGACCTGACCACCGAGGGGCGCATGGAGCACGACGAGCCGCTCGGCACGCTCGACCTGCGCAAGCTCGACGGCAACCTGCGCCAGCGCCCCGTGCGCGGCAGCGGCAAGCTCACGCTGAAACCGCACGAGGTGATCAACGGCCAGCTCGACCTCGCCTCCGGTGGAAGCACGATCCGCCTCGACGCACGCGGCGATACATCGAACGACGCCACGCTGAAACTCGCCATCGCGTCGCTGGGCGACTGGCTGCCCGATGCGGGCGGCCGCGTGACCGGCGACATCACAGCGAAAGGCAACCTGCCGAAGCTGGCGGTGAAAGCCAACCTGCGGGGCAGCGCAATCGTCTACGCCGACCAGAAGATCGACGCGCTCACGGTCGACGCGGACATTCCCGACATCAGCACACCCGGCGGCAAGCTCGATGTGGTGGGCAACCGGGTGGTCAGTGGCGGCCTTGTGTTCAATCGCGTGGTTATCGCCGCCAATGGCGACGAGCAGCGGCACCAGTTGAGCGTGGACGCGAAAGGGCAACCTCTGTCCGCCGACCTGCGCCTGTCCGGTTCGATGAAGAACGGCGCGTGGAACGGCACCCTGTCGGCACTCGATATCGATTACCAGGGCATTCCGCCCTGGCGCCTGCAGAATTCTTCCCAGCTCGCCTGGAACGACGGCGCCCTGAGCGTCGGCGACCTCTGCCTGACCGCGGGCGACCCTGTTCTCTGCGTGGCAGCCAAACAGGACAAGGCCGGCAATCTCGACGCGAGCTATCGCCTGCGGCGTGTTCCCCTCGCACTGCTGATGACCGTGGCCGAAGCCTCCAACAGCCCCATGCGCGCGGAAGGCATCATCGAGGGCGACGGCAGCGTGCGGCGCACGGCGGCAGGCGCCCTGTCGGGCCAGGCCAACATCACCTCCGCGCACGGCTCCGTGGCTTATGCCGACCGCATGGATCGCCCGCTGGTCGTCTATGACAACCTCTCGGCCAACGCCCAACTCTCACCGGCAAACCAGCGGGTGACGCTCCGTGCGTCGCTCAACGATGGCGGCACGCTCGACGGCAACGTATCCGTCAGCGGGGCGCAGCAGGCGCTGGGTGGCAACGTGTCGCTCCACCTGAAGAACCTGTCGGTCATCGAATTGTTCACGGCGGAACTGGCCGAAGTGAAGGGAGCGCTCGACGCCAACTTCAATCTTGGCGGCACGGTCGCCGCCCCCGCCGTCACCGGCCAGGCCGTGGTTGCCGGCTTCGCGGCCGAAGTGCCCAGCGCCGGCCTGAAACTGAAAGATGGCCGCATCAGCATCGACACCGCGGATGCTAAGAACTACCTCGTCGCCGGTACCGTTCGTTCCGGCGAAGGCACATTGTCGATCAAGGGCAACGCCGCTCTCGGCACGGGCGCCCAGATGCGCCTGGGCATCGAGGGTTCGAAGTTCACCGCGGTGGACATTCCCGCGGCGAAGGCCGTGATTTCGCCGAACCTCACCATCATGCAGGACGCCAAGGGCATGACCATCGGCGGCAAGCTCGACGTCGACATGGCCGATGTCAACGTCGAGAAGCTGCCCGGCGCGGGCGCCACCCGGGCCTCGCCCGACGTGGTCGTCGTCGACGACAAACAGCGCGAGGCCGCCGAGGAATCCGCACCGATCAGCGCCGACATCCGCGTGGATCTGGGCAACAAGGTGCACCTTGTGGGCTTCGGCATCGACGGCCGGATCACCGGCCAGCTCGACGTACGCGAGCGTCCCGGTCGCGCCACCACGGGCCAGGGACAGATCGGCGTCGACGGTACATACAAGGCCTACGGACAGGACCTGCGCATCGAACAGGGTCAGCTGTTGTTTGCCAGCACACCCATCGACAACCCGGGCATCAACATCCGCGCCGCGCGTACGCTCAACCCGAATGCCACCATCGACGAAGGCCAGAAGGTGGGCCTCTACGTCTCGGGCACGGCGCGCCGCCCGATCCTCACGGTGTTCTCCAACCCGGTGATGGAACAATCCGACGCCCTCTCTTACCTCGTCACCGGCAAACCCCTGTCGCAGGTGAAAGGCGGCGAAGGCAACATGGTGGGCGCCGCCGCGCAGGCACTCGGCTCCGCCGCCGGCGACCTCCTGGCAAAGAGCGTGGGCTCGAAGATCGGCGTGGACGACATCGGCGTCAGCAACAACGACGCCCTCGGCGGCACCTCGGCATTCACGGTCGGCAAGTACCTTTCGCCACGCCTTTACCTGAGCTATGGCGTCGGTCTGTTCGATCCTGGCCAGGTCATCACCCTCCGCTACCTCCTCAGCCGCCGCTGGAACTTCGAGGCACAGAACGCCACCGACTTCAGTCGGGCTAGCCTGAATTACCGGTTGGAGCGATGATTCGCCGGGGACTTACAGGGGAGGTTCAACGATGTCGCAGGGGCACGACCAGCAGCTCGAACGGCTGACTTTTTTTTCGGACGCCGTTTTCGCCATCGCCATCACCTTGCTGGTGATCGAGATCCACGTGCCGCATCCCGCGGACAGCAGCAACGAGGCCTGGTTGGTGGCGCTTCTCAACCTCACGCCGCATTTTGTGGGGTTCATCCTGAGCTTCGTTGTCGTGGGAGCGCTCTGGGCCGCCCACCACCGCGTGTTCGGGCTTCTTCGCCGTTACGATCCGGCCATCGTGTGGCCCAACCTGTTCCTGCTCATGGCCATCGCGTTCATGCCGTTCTCGTCGGCGCTGATGAGCGAACACCCCACGGAACGCGTGCCGGAATGGTTCTACACGGGCACCTTGCTGGTGGCCGGGTTGCTCCAGTATCGCCTCGTGAAGCGTGTGCTCCGCCCACCCTTCATCAAGGAAGGCGTGTCGGAGGAGATGATCCTCGTTCTGCGCCGCCGGGCTCTCGCCCTGCCCGCCATGGCTCTGCTTTCCGGGATACTGGCCGCCTGGTGGCCTGGCCCCAGCAACCTTCCCTTGATGCTCATGCCGCTGATCGTGCTTCTGGTCACACGCATGACCAAGCCCGTTTCGGTCGAGCCGGTGGCCGCGCCGGAAGCGGAATAGCAGCGCGACGGCGCTGCACCGCTAGGCCAATGTCGTCAGTTCCACCGGAACGATGGTCTCGCCGCTGATCACCTGGGCGTGACCATCCTGCACCATGAACTGGATCTGCATCGTGCGTTGCGTAAGTGCCGCGAGGGCTTCGACCGTGGCAGGTGCGATATCGATGACGGACACGTTCTTCGTGCGGGCCACGGCAGCTGCCGTCTTCTTCCACCAGACCTCGGCGCTGCGTCCGCTGTAGCTGTAGACGATCACCCGATTCGCGCGGCCGGCGGCACGCCGGATGCGCTGCTCGTCCGGCTGGCCGATCTCGATCCACAGATCGACCTCGCCGGTCAGCTCCTTGCGCCAGAGATCCGGTTCGTCGTCGGAACTGAGCCCCTTGCCGAAAACGAGCGCATCGTCGGCATTCAAGGCGAACGCGAGCACCCGCACCATCATCCGGTCGTCCGTTTCCGACGGATGCTGGGCGATGGTCAACGCGTGCGACTGGTAGTAATGCCGGTCCATGTCGCTGACCTGCAACTCGGCCTTGAAGACCGTGGATTTGAGTGCCATGGGGTACCGCTAGAAGCGAAACATAGACACAGAGCGTACACCAAGCGAGCGACATTAAGGGACATCCACCTGACCCTGCTATACCTCGAATTTGCAGCCGTCGGGGTAGATTGGGAGATCAGACGTGACTAATCGTGCCGCCCAATTACTCTGTACTATCGCCAAGATAGTAGCCAGCATTCTTTACGATCGAACCATAGGCTGAAAAGGTTCCCGCGACACCTGAAGAAGCCGTTATTTGGTCTATCAATAGATCGATCAACGTCGCAGGGAACTCCTTTTTATCAGCGTTAAACTTCTCATAAAACTCCGCACTTGAGTCTCGGCTGAGCGCATAGCATTCACGAGCAAATCGGACAATCGTAATTGCTCGCTTGTTTGTCTCATACGGTTGCTCTCTGCTACGGTAATCCCACTCTATCCTGGGTGATGCACGCAAGAGCTTTGTCAAGTGCTCCTCAAACGTGCTATGTGGCATCCGATCATCGGCAAGGCATTTTTCAAGGAATCGCCGATCCTTGAAGAATAGGGCGCACAAGAAAAACAGCCAGAATGCGAAAAGCGAGTACTTGGAAGAAAGAGAGTGTGCGACCTCGTCAGCGAGTGTAGCGACCTGCTTCTGGCTCCTCAGATCCAGTGCGAACATTTCGGCGACAACTGCCCAATCCAGATCAAGCTGACTGCCGGTGACTCGCGACCCAGGCCGCCAGTGCAGGGCGGGAACACCGCGTAGGGCACTGTCGTGTGGGATTGCGATTGCTGCGTAGCGTAGGTTATCGGGAGTAGGGAGAACATATTCTCGATCGAAGAGTCTCTTCAAATAGGCACTGCCATCAAAATCACTCCCGTATAGACTACGCACCGCGCTCTGCAATTGAGCGAGATTCGTGGAGACTACAAAAGCAACACCGGCCACGCCAAAGATGTGCTTGATCTCCTCCAACAGCTTTAGCGCATACGATGGCCTGCATCGATCAAGCTCATCGACAAAAATGAAGAGCGGACTCGCCGCATGCGTATGCTCATATATTTCGCGAAGGAGCTTTTCCATCGCTGATCGGAAATCGAGCAACGCGTTCTTACGCGACTGATGCTCCTTCAACTTCAATTCGAACAGCTTATCGAGCGCCTTGTCAGTTTCTGAGTTATCTGCCTCACCTACTTTTGCGGGCTCGCCGTCGCCCTCATCTGAAAAAGCTGTAATGAGTTCATCGACGGCAATTCCTGTTGCCTTCTTTAAGGCACTTTTCGCTATGACTGATGCCGCCGGAACGATCGCTCGACGCAGTTTCTTTGTAGCATCCCTGGTCATCTTGGAGATAGCATCTCGAGCTTTGTCAGCCAGTGGAATTTGAGCACTCCACTCACGAAGCGTTGCGAGAACAGCCGACATCACGGCGACTGATGCTTCGTCACCAATATCATTCTCCCAGGCGTCAAAATATACGACTGGATGATTTGCTAATCTTAGGTCTTGCTGCCACCGTGAGACAAAGAAAGTTTTTCCGGCGCCCCACTCTGCGTCGAGGGAAATTGTCAGACCCTTCCCGAACTTCGCCTGACGATCAACTTGTCCGCAAATTGACCGGGATAGATATGTTGCTAGGCTCTTTCGCCCAAGCGCATCGTCTGCCCAATGATCATCCGCTGCCTCGATTGACATCGTGACTCCACTCCACGGCTCCACGCTACCTGCGCGGGTTCTAGTGGCTATTCGAATGCAGGCGATGCAGAAGCTCCGCCTCGGTCAAGGAAATACCGCAGGTTTCAGCAATATCCTTCGGATTCGCGCCCTGCCGTGCAAGCCGTTGGGCCAGCGCGAGAGCGCGATCGCTGGTGGCGCCGGGCTCACTCGCCATGCTGACTGTGGGCTGCCGACGCACTTGGTCCTCGATGTCGCCGAGGCGGTGTTCCAGGCGGCGGAGCATGTTGGCGAGGGCATCAGCGGGGATGGCAAGCTCGCCCGCAATCGGCACAGGAGCCTCGGCGACGGGAGCCGCCGGCTGCGGACGGGTTGGCTGCGCGATTACACCGCCCAACCTCCGGAACACGAGGAGCAGGCCGACGAGGTTGAGGATCGCGAGGGCGATCAGCACGTATCCGATGACGGCGTTCATGCGGCAGGGCTCCGAAGATGTCGTGTCGAACGGTAGCGGTGTTGTGCGGGAGGGGCAAGATTGCCCGCTCCGGGATCGCCGGCAGAGTCGGCGGCCACCGGGCTCACGCCCGGCAGAGCTTCTGCACGTCCACCAGCGCGATGAATCCGTCGTCGCGGGTAATCACGCCGCTGACGGGATCGTCGCGACGCTCGGCGCGCCCCGGCGGCGGTGGGGCCACGTCGTCGGCATCGAAGGTGAGCATGTCGCCGATGACGTCGATGCGCATGCCGACCACGCTGCCGTTGTCGTCGAACACGATGACGCGGCGCGACTCTTCCTCGCCTTCGTCTGCGCCGCCATCCAGGCCGAAGCGGCGCCGGCCGTCGAGAACGGGCACGATCTGGCCGCGCAGGTTCACGATGCCGAGTACGTCGTCGGGTGCACCGGGAACCGGGGTGATGTCGCCGGGGCGGATCACTTCGCGCACGCTGCCCAGCGACACCGCATAGCGCTGTCCCTTCAGGGAGAAGCCGAGCCAGGCGCCCTGGCCCTCGAGTTGGGTTGGGGTCATGGGCCCAGCTCCTTTTCCAGCCATTCGATCAGCGCCGTGGTGTCGACCACGCCGCACTTGGGTTCGGGGGACATGCCGGCCAGCCACGGGCGTGTCGTGGCGCCGAGGCGCCATTGGATCGCATCCGGGAGGAGTTCGACAGGTTCTTCGTCGACCACGCAGGCCAGTGCCCAGGTGCGATCGCGCAGGATCACCAGGGTCATCACCGGCGAACCGCTGAGGTCGGGCGAGAGGATCGCTGCGAGGTCGGCGACACGCGCCTCGCCGCCAGGATGCCGCCAGCGCCCCAGACAGATGGGATTGCTGGAATTCGGCGGGCTGAGTGGCGGCATCGGTATCACGTGCGTCACGTCGGCCATCGGCACCGCCAGCTTCACGCCCGCTGCCACGCACAGCAGGTAGCGGCACGCCGCATCGCGCACCGGGACCGGGGCGGGCGCGTTACGCCAGGGCTGGAAGGCCACCACGGTAACCTCGGCGGCCGGCACCTTCGCGGCCGGGACCGCCGCTGGCGTCAGCAGTTCGGCAAGGTAGTCGGCGACGATCTGTTCGGCGTCTTGCATGGCACGCATCACGCCGCTGCGTCCGTCACCGAAGCGACGGGCAGTGCCAGCAGTTCGTCCAGCAACTGGCGATACGCAAGCCCACCGCGGCGAGCGGCGGGCCAGGATGCGAGGGGAACGCCCGCGGCGCTCGCTTCGCGAATCTGCGTGTCGGTGGGAATGACAGCCTGGCTCACGTCGTCGCCGTATTGCTCGCGCAATTGCGCCAGGCACGCGCGGGAGGCGTGCGTGCGCGCGTCGTACAGCGTCGGCACGATCGTGCGCGGCAACGGTTTGCCGCGCGACCGCTCGATCATGGACAGGCTGCGCAACATGCGCTCCAGACCGGCGAGGGCCAGCGCCTCCGTCTGCGTGGGCACGAGCAGCCGGTCGCTGGCCGCCAGGGCGTTGACCATCAGCACCCCGAGCGTCGGTGGACAGTCGAGCAGCACATGGTCGAAATCGGGTGCGAGTTCCGCGAGCGCCTGGCTCAGTACCAGACCCATGCCGGGCCGGGTGCCGAGTTGACGATCCAGCGTGATCATCGCCGCCGACGCCGGAAGCACGCTGAGGCCGTCCCATTGGGTGGCATGCACGAGCGTGCGCACCGGCAGGGGATTTCCGCCCACGCCGAAAAGATCGTAGACGCTGCCGTGCGCGCCGCCTTCGACGCCGACATAGCCGGACAGCGAGGCGTGTGGATCCATGTCGATGAGCAGGGTCCGTCGGCCGGCCTGGGCAAGCAGGCTGCCGAGCGCCACCGTGGTCGTCGTCTTGCCCACACCGCCCTTCTGGTTGGAAACCGCCCAGACGCGCATCAGCGAGCCTCCGCGGTGGGCGCGAAACGGGCTGCCCCGGCCGTCGGTGCTGCCGTGCCCCGGCTGGCGTCGGCCTGCGTTGCCGAGGCCGGCGCGGCAGGCTTCGCCGCCAGGTCGACGCGGTCGGCGTCGCTGTAGAAACGGGCGGGTGCCGCCTTGTCGCTCATCACCACGATGAGCACCCGGCGATTCCGGTTGCGCCCGTCTTCGGTAGCGTTGTTCGCGGTGGGGCGGAACTCGCCCCAACCGATGATGCCCACGCGGTGCGGGTCGACACCGCTCAGCGTAAGCAGCCGCGCCACGGTGGCCGCACGGGCGGCCGACAGTTCCCAATTGGACGGGAAGGTGGTCGTGGCGATGGGCGTGTTGTCGGTGTAGCCCTCGATACGCATGGCGTTCGGAAACGGCGCGAGGATGCCGGCGAGCTTGCGCAGTACGTCTTCCGCAGGCGCCTGCAGCTTCGCGACGCCAACGGGGAACAGGATGTCCGTGCGCACTTCGATCTCGAGCCAGTCGGGCGTCTGTCGCACGCTCACCAGGCTTTTGTCGATGAGCGGCTTCATCGCGCGCTGCACTTCGTCGGAAATCTGGCTGAGGCTGGCGTCCTCCGTCTTGCCGATGGAGGTGTTCGCCGCAGGGGCGGTGTTGATGCTGGCGCTTTCCTGCCGCACGGGCGCTGCGCCTTCGTGGCCGGGCAACGGCAGGTTGCGCGGGGGGATGGGCACGTCGATCTTGGCGATGGGCGCAGCCGTCGGCGCGCGCGACTGGTTCGGCAGCGGCACCTGCGCCGCGGGCGTCGCCTCGCGGATCGGCTCGATCACCTTGCCGGTGCCGTTGAAGGCCTCGTTGATGGACTGGGCCATGACGCGAAACTTGGACTCGTTCACGGCCGACACCGCGTACATCACCACAAACAACGCAAGCAGCAGCGTGATGAGATCCCCATAAGGGATCGCCCAGCGCTCGTGGTTGATGTGTTCCTCGTGGTAGCGGCGCTTCACGACAGGAACCCCTGCAGCTTGCTCTCGATGTGCCTCGGGTTGTCGCCCTGGGCAATGGAAACCAGGCCTTCGACCAGGATCTCGCGCATCTGCGAACGGCGGCGCGCAAGCCCCTTGAGGCGCGACGCCATGGGCAGGGCCAGCAGGTTGGCGAGACCGATGCCATAGATGGTGGCAACGAACGCCGCGGCAATGCCGTGGCCGAGCTTGCTCGGCTCGGCCAGGTTCTGCATCACCGACATCAGGCCCATCACGGCGCCGATGATGCCCATCGTGGGCGAATAGGCACCCGCGTTCTCGAACACCTTGGCCGCCTCGATGTCGGTATGTTCGCGCGCGAACACCTCCACCTCGAGCACCGAACGCATGGCGTCGGGTTCGGTGCCGTCCACGAGCAGTTGCAGCCCCTTGCGAATGAAGGGGTCCGTTTCGCGCTCGATGGCGGGTTCCAGTCCCAGCAGGCCGGTGCGCCGCGAGATCTCGCTCCACCCGATGATGCGGCTGACGAGGTCTTCGGATTCGATGTCCGGCGGACGGTAAACCCAGGGCAGCATGCTCCACGCGCGCTTGAGCACCGCGCCGGGCGTCTGCACGAGCAGTGCCGCGAACGTTCCGACGAAGACGATGACGAACGCGGCGGGATTCCACAGGGCGTCGAGGCTCGATCCCTTGAGGATCGTGCCCAGGATGATGACCACGAAGGCCAGGATCGTTCCGACGACGCTCACGATATCCATATCAGACAGCCATCCTCAGGCTGGGCAGCACCTGACCGCCGTCGTCGGCCAGGCCTGCGAGATCGAGCACGAGCGAGATGCGGCCGTCGCCGGTGATCGTGGCGCCGGCGACGCCGGGCACGTGCTTCAGGAACGGACCGAGCGGCTTGGCCATGACGTCTTCGCGGCCGAGCACCTCGTCGACGAGGCAACCCAGGGTCTGGTGGCCGATCTGCACGACGACGACATGGCCGCCCTTCCCCGCCGTGCCCGCCCACCGGCCGAGGTCGGCGAGGGGCAGCGCACGCTGGCGGTGCGACGCGACGATGCGGCCGTCCAGTTCCTGGACCTGTCCCGGCACGAGTTCGAAAACCTCGGCCACGTTCGACAGCGGCAGCGACAGCAGGCGGTTACCCACCCGCACCATGAGCACGCGAAGGATGGCGAGCGTGAGCGGCACGGACAGCCGCACCGTGCTGCCGTGGCCCACGCGCGAATCGATGGAAAGCGTGCCACCGAGTTCCACGATCTTGGTCTTGACGACATCCATGCCGACGCCCCGCCCAGAGATGTCGGACACCTGGCTCGCCGTGGAGAAGCCCGGGCGGAACACGATTTCGTAGCACTCGCGCTCGTCCAGGCGTGCGGCCTGTTCCGCGTCCATCAGGCCCTTTTCGACGGCCTTGCGGCGCAGGACTTCCGGGTCCATGCCCTTGCCGTCGTCGGTCACCGTGATGACGATGCGATCGCCGAACTGGCCGGCGGCCAGCCGGACGGTGCCGCCGCGGGGTTTACCCTCGCGAACGCGCACATCGGGCATCTCGATGCCGTGGTCCACCGCGTTGCGCAGCAGGTGCACCAGCGGGTCGGCCAGGGCCTCCACCACGGTCCGGTCGATGTCGGTGTCTTCACCTTCGGTGACCAGCTCGATCTCCTTGCCGAGCTGACGGGCAAGATCGCGGACGATGCGCGGGAAGCGCGAGAACAGCTTGCCCACCGGCTGCATGCGCATGCGCAGCACGGCGTTCTGCAGGTCTTCGGCCACGCGTTCCAGCTCGCCGATGGCGCGTTCCATCGGATCGTTCGTGCCGCGCGGCGCGAGGTTGGTCAGACGGTTGCGTACCAGGACCAGTTCGCCGGCGGCGTCGACGAGGCCGTCGAGACGATGCGTGTCGACGCGAACGGTGGTTTCGGCGGTGGATGCCTGTCGTTTCTCGCCCGCAGCCGCGGCGGCAGGCTTGGGCGAGGCCGCCGCCTGGGGCGTCTCGACAACCGGAGCCGGAGCCGCTGGCGGTGTGGGCGTGGCTGTGGCAACAGCCGCCCCATTGGCGCCGGGCGCGGCCGTGCCGTGCAGGCTGTCGAGCAGTGCTTCGAATTCGTCGTCGCTGATGCCGTCGGCAGCTGGCGCGGCGGGCACCGGCGCTGCCGCCACCGCGGGCGTGCCGGCGCCGGGCGCCTCGGGCTCGGCGCCCGGCGCCCCCGTGCCGTACAGGGAATCGAGCAGCGCCTCGAATTCGTCGTCGGAGATCGTTCCCGACGAGGCCGGCGCGGGCTCGCGCTCGCTGCGCGCGGCGTCGAGCATCGCTTCGAACTCGTCTTCGATAGGATCGTACGGGCGCGAACGCGCTTCGCTGGCGACGGGAGAAGGCACCGGCGCGGCAAGTGCCACCGGGGGCGCCGAGGCCGCACGGCCAGGAATGAGCAGACGATCGAGCAGCGAACGCGGCGCCGGGTCGATGGGCAAGCCGCCGTCGGCCGCACGCATCATGTCGTTGAGAAGGTCGAGCGACTCCAGCAACGCGTCCATGAAGCCGGCGTTGAGCACGATGGCGCCGTTACGCGCCTCGTTCAGGAGGTCTTCGGCGCGATGGCACAGCTCGACCATCGGATTGAGACCCAGGAAACCCGCCCCGCCCTTCACCGTGTGGAACGCGCGAAACACCGCGTTCAGCAGGTCGACGTCTTCCGGCGACGATTCGAGATCCACGAGCTGTTCGCCCAGGCTCTCGAGCAGTTCGCGTGCCTCGATCAGGAAGACATTGAGCAGCTCGTTGTCCAGCTCCACGCTCATAGGGTGCTCAGAAGCCGAATTCACTGAGGAGGCGATCCACCTCGTCCTGGCTGACCTTCTCGGCGGCCGGTGCCGCACCGCCCGCGAGCGAGCCGGTGAGGCGCACCAGTTCCACCAGCGAGGATTCGACCTTGGCCATGAACGCTTCCACCTGGGCGACGCGCTGGCCGGAGAGGTCTTGCCACGACTGGGCCTCGACCATCTCGCCGAAGCCGATGTCGCAGCTTTGCGCGAAGTCGCCCACGCGCACGGCCAGTGCCGTCGCATTGGCGGCGAAAACGGGGTCGGCGTGGTCGAGCACCAGAACCTCGTCGGCCTGGCGGGCCAGCGCCTGGGCCTGCGGACGCAGTTTCTCGCTGAAGTCGAGCGTGCGGTGCGCGGCCTGCGAGCTCATCTCGAGCACGTCGCGCAGGTGCTTGCGCGCGTCGCTCATGTTGCCGGGCACGCCATCGTGCGAAATGTCGGCGGCAAGGCGCCTTGCGGACTCGTGCAGGTCGCGCGCGAGGTGGCCGAGCGCGAGGAAGAGGTGCTGTTCGCGGGTGCGCAGGAGCTTGTCCAGCGCCTGCTCGAAGGCAACCGGATCGTCGGCACCGAGCAGTTCGCGCAGTTCAGGTGCCACGTCGTGGCCGGTGGAAAGCATGGTGTTCATGGTCGTTCCTTAGCCCGCGGCCGCGGCGAGTCGTTCGAAGATCTTGTCGAGTTTTTCCTTCAGCGTGACCGCGGTGAAAGGCTTGACGACATAGCCGTTCACGCCGCTTTGCGCGGCGGCGATGATCTGGTCGCGATTGTTTTCCGCCGTGACCATCAGTACGGGCAACGACTTCAGGGCCGCGTCGGCGCGAATGGCACGGAGCAGGTCGATGCCGGTCATGTTCGGCATGTTCCAGTCCGTGACCACGAGGTCGATCGGCTGTGCGCGCAGCAATGCCAGCGCGGCATTGCCGTCCTCGGCCTCCTGGATCAGGGTGTTGGTGAAACCCAGTTCCACCAGGAGGTTCCTGACGATGCGTCGCATGGTGGAGAAATCGTCCACCACGAGGATCTTCATGTTCTTGTCCAAAACTTCTCTCCGCCTTGCTACTGCGCGTTCGTCAATGCTTGTCTTTCCAACCCGACATGCGTGCACGGAGGCGAATGAGGGCCTGGCCGTGGATCTGGCACACCCGAGATTCGCTCACACCCAGCACCGCACCGATTTCCTTCAGGTTGAGCTCTTCATCGTAGTACAGAGACATGACCAGTTTTTCGCGCTCGGGCAGCCCGTCGATCGACTGCGCCAGCGCATCCCGCAGGCCTTCCTGCTCGAACATGCCGTCCGGACCCGCGGCGTCCGGATCGGCCACGTCGATCGCCGCACCCTCGTCGCCTTCCGGCGCCGTCAGGCTCAGCAACCGCGCGCTCGCGGCGTCCGCCAGGATCTGGTTGTATTCCATGGCGTCGATGCCCAGGCGCTTCATCACTTCCGCGTCTTCGGCGTCGCCACCCGTCTCGTTTTCTATCTGCCTTGTCACCTCCGCGACCTCGCGCAACTTCCGGTGGACGGAGCGCGGGGTCCAGTCCGTCTTGCGCAGTTCGTCCAGCATGGCGCCACGTATGCGGATGCCCGCATAGGTTTCGAAGCTGGCCGCGCGAGTCGGCGAGTAATTTCTTGCGGCCTCGAGCAGTCCGATCATTCCGGCCTGCATGAGGTCGTTCGCATCCACGCTCGGCGGCAGCCGGCCCATCAGGTGATAGGCGATACGGCGCACCAGCGGCGCGTGGGTCTTAACCAGTTGATCCGCCGGGATACGCGTGATCTCGAGATATTCGGTCGCGACGCTCACAGTGGCAGCCCTCCCCCCAGATGGGACCGTTCGGCGAAGAAGCCGATGCGGCCCTGTGCCCGGGGCTCGGGTTCACCCCATGTATCGACCGACCTGGCCAGATTCTTGAATCCGACCGCGGACCGGCTGCTCGGCCAGGCGTCGACCACGGCCGATTGGCGGCGGATGGCCTGACGCAGGTATTCGTCGTGCGGAACCATGCCCATGAAATCCAGGGATACGTCGAGGAAGCGGTTGGTCACCCGGGACAGCTTCTCGAACAGCTGGCGGCCCTCCTGGGCGTGGCGGACCATGTTCGCCACGATGCGGAAGCGGTTGATCGCGAATTCGCGGCTCATGACCTTGATCAGCGCGTAGGCGTCGGTGAGCGAGGCCGGCTCGTCGCAGACCACCACCACCACCTCGTCCGAGGCCGCCGCGAACATCGATACGCTGTCGGAGATGCCGGCGGCGGTGTCCACGATCAGGTATTCGGGGGCCAGGGGGTATTCGTCGAACGCCCGGATGACGGCGGCGTGCTCGATGTTCGGCAGCTGTGCCATGCGCCGCGTGCCGGAGGTGGCGGGGATCACCTTCAGGCCGTGGGAAGCTTCGAGGATCAGGTCCTCGATGCGGCATTCGCCTTCGAGCATGTGGCCCAGGTGGCGCGTGGGCTGCAGGCCGAGCAGGACGTCGATGTTCGCCATGGCGAGGTCCGCGTCCAGGAGGAGGACGTCACGGCCGCCCATCGCGAGCGCCATGCCGAGGTTGACCGCCACCGTGGTCTTGCCGACGCCGCCCTTCCCGCCCGCGATTGCGATGCTGCGGGTGGGGCGACGATCGGCAAGCCAGTTGAGACCGGCGGCCTGGGTGGAATCGACGTGTGTGCTCATGAAGGAAGTCACTGCCCGTATGTTTCTGTGTGTGTTCCGTGGGGCCGTCAGGCCAGGGCCGGGGTCGCCGTGCCGAAACGTTCGGCCAGCAGGGCGTCGTCGGGTTCTTCGTTGCGCTGTTTCAGCAGCTGCGCGGCGAGGCAGACCAGCTTGCGCGCGTCTGCCGAGGCGATGTCTTCGGGCACGCGCTGCCCGTCCGTCGTGTAATCCAGCGGCATGTTGTGGCGGATCAGGGCCGAGAGTGCGCCGCCGATCAGCGGTGCCTCGTCGAGCTTGGTGAGGATGGCGCTCTGCGGCGCCAGCGGCGCATACGCGCGAATGGCGCCGTCGATGGCCTGGGCCTGCGCATTGGCCGCCAGCACCAGGCACACGCGCACGTCCGACGTGGCGCGCAGGGTATCGAATTGCTGCTGCAGCTTGGGGTCGTTGCCGGCAAGGCCAGCCGTGTCCACCAGCACGGTGTGCCTGCCGCGCAGCTGAAGAAGCACGTTGCGCAGGCTGGTGGCGTCGTGCGCGTTGAAGACGCGCACGCCGAGCAGGCGCCCGTAGTGTTCGAGCTGCGCGCCGGCACCGATGCGGTACTGGTCGGCGCTGATGAGCGCAACGTTCGATGCGCCATGGCGCAGCACGGCGCGCGCGGCGAGCTTGGCGATCGTGGTGGTCTTGCCGACGCCCGTGGTGCCGACGAGCGCGGTGACGCCGCCGCCCACCGTATCGAAATTCCGTCCGCTCGTGCGGATGTTGCGCGAGAGCAGGCCCAACGGAAGGTATCGCGCCTGGTCGGTGGTCATGCCGGGCGGCAGCTCGGCGCACAGCGCACGCGCCACGTCGCCGTCGATGCCAAGGCGGGTCATCTCGCGCAGCACGCGGGCGCGCAGCGGCTGTTCGCGGTCCATCTGGTTCCAGGCGAGCGTGGAAAGCTGGACTTCGAGCATCTCGCGCAGGTTGTTGATCTCGGCGCGTACGCCGTTCACGGCGGCGTCGTTGTTCGGCATGACGGTGGCGGCGCGAACCACGTCGGCCACGCTGGCGGCCAACGCCGCGCTCGACTGGCGCTGTGGCGCGCTCGCGGCGGCGGGCGTGCCCAACTTCGTCGCGCGTTCCACGGCGGCGGCCGTCGCGGCACGCGCCTGATCGATACGGGCGGCACGCTCGGCCTCGTCGCGGACGGCGCGCATCGGCGACTCGTCGCGCTTCGGCTGGTCGAAGCCGAAACCCGCCTCGCGCACCAGTGCTTCGTCGTAATCGAGGGCGGCAATGATCTCGATGCCGTCGTCGAGCCGGCGGGTGGAGAGGATCACGGCGTCCGGACCCTGCTCGTCCCTCACCTGGCGCATGGCCTGGCGCATGTCCGGCGCAACGAATCGCTTGATTTTCATCGTTCCTATCCTTTCCTCGTCCTGGCGCCCTCATCCCGGGGCGCCGCTTGCCTGTTGGTTCGCGCCTGATCCGCGCGTGGTCTATTTGCTTACCGCCCGAGGGCCGTCACCAGCTTGACGCGTCGGTTGTCCGGAACCTCGTTGTACGCAAGTACATGCAGGTTTTGGGCCACATGACGCGTGAAGCGTGAAAGCCACGGACGAAGCGCCGGCGACACCAGCAACACCGCGGGTTCGCCCGCCGCTTCCTGACGACGCGCGGCGTCGGCCACGCTCTGCTGCAGGCGATCCGCCAGCCCCGGTTCGACCGCCGCGCCGGCGGGGCCGCCGCCTTGCAGCGACTGCAAGAGAATCTGTTCGAGTTCCGGCGCCAAAGTAATGACGGGCACTTCCGTACCGAGACCGGCGATTTCCTGCACGATCTGTCGGCCCAGGGTGACGCGCACCGCTGCGGCGAGGACGCCCGGGTCCTGGCTCTGGCCCGCATGCTCGGCCAGCGACTCGACGATGCCGCGGAAGTTGCGGATGGGCACGCGCTCGGCCAGCAGGTTCTGCAACACCTTGACCACGACGCCCAGCGAGAGGCGCTTCGGTACCAGGTCTTCCACCAGCTTGGGCGTCTGCTGGGCCAGGCGGTCGAGCAGCTGCTGCACGTCCTGATGACCGATGAGCTCGTGCGCGTGGTTCTGCAGGATGTGCGAAAGGTGCGTGGCGATCACGGTGGCCGGATCCACCACGGTGTAGCCCAGCGTCTGCGCGTGCTCGCGCAGGCCGGGCTCGATCCAGACCGCATCGAGGCCGAACGCCGGGTCGCGAGTGGCGATGCCGTTGATCGTGCCGTGCACGCGGCCCGGATCGATCGCGAGCATGCGCTCGGTGTGGATCTCCGCCTCGCCCATGGGCACGCCCATCAGCGAGATGCGGTAGCCATGCGGAGCCAGGTCGAGGTTGTCGCGGATATGCACGGAGGGCACCAGGAAACCCAGCTCCTGCGACAGCTTGCGGCGCACGGACTTGATGCGTGCCATGAGTTCGCCACCCTGCGCCTTGTCCACGAGCGGAATGAGCCGGTAGCCCACTTCCAGACCGATGGTGTCCACCTGCGCCACGTCTTCCCAGGACAGTTCCAGGCGTTCGGCGGGCGGCGCGGACTCCAGCGCCAGTTCCGTACCCGGGGCACCGGCAACCGACGCCGGACCGGCCGCGGCCAGGAGCTGGTTCTGGTGCAGCTTCCACGCGGCGAAGCCGGCGATCGCCGCGAGCAGGAGGAACGGCAGGTTGGGCATGCCCGGAATGAGGCCCATCGTGCCGAGCACGGCAGCCGCGACAGCCAGCGCCTTCGGCTGGCCGAACAGCTGCCCCATCACGTGCTTGCCCATCTCCTGCGACTTCGATACGCGGGTGACGATCACCGCGGTGGCGATGGAAAGCATGAGACCCGGCACCTGGGCGACAAGGCCGTCGCCGATGGTCAGCAGGGTATACGTGCGGGCGGCTTCCGCGGCCGAGAGGCCGTGCTGGAGCATGCCGATGAAGAAGCCGCCGATGATGTTGATGGCGAGGATGAGCATGCCGGCGGTCGCGTCGCCGCGCACGAACTTCGACGCACCGTCCATCGAGCCGTAGAAATCCGCTTCCTCGCGCACTTCCTGGCGCCGCTCGCGAGCCTGCTCCTGCGTCAGCAGGCCGGCGTTGAGGTCGGCATCGATGGCCATCTGCTTGCCGGGCATGGCGTCCAGGGTGAAGCGGGCCGTCACTTCCGACACGCGGGTGGCGCCCTTGGTCACCACCACGAAGTTGATGATGGTGAGGATGGCGAACACCACGAAGCCGACGGCGAAGTTGCCGCCGATGACGAACTCGCCGAAGGCCTCGATGACCTTGCCGGCCGCGCCCGGCCCGTTGTGGCCGTGCAGCAGCACCACGCGGGTGGATGCGATGTTCAGCGCCAGGCGGAGCAAGGTGGCGAACAGCACCACCGTGGGGAACGACGCCAGCTCCAGGGGACGCAGCACGTACATCGTGGCCAGCAGGATCACCAGCGACAACGCGATGTTGAAGGTGAACAGCAGGTCCAGCACGAACGGCGGCAGGGGCAGCATCATCATGCCAAGCATGATCAGCATCGCCAGCGGCGCGGCGATGCCGCGGCGGCCGATCTGGCGGAACGTGCCCATGAGGGTGCTGGTGCTGGCTGCCATCGTCAGTTGTCCATCCGGTAAGGACCCATGAGATCAGGGTCGATGTCCTGCTTCGGGAGATCGGGCGGGAGGTCGCCCATGGCGATCGCCTGCTTCAGCCGGAACACGTAGGCCAGGATCTGTGCCACGGCGATATAGAGCGCCGAGGGGATTTCGCGTCCGATTTCCGTCGTGTGATACAAGGCGCGTGCCAACGGCGGGGCTTCGACCACCGGCACCTTCGCGCCGCCCGCCACATCGCGGATCTGCTGGGCGATCACGTCCACACCCTTGGCCACCACGCGCGGCGCGCCCATGCGGTCTTCGTCGTATTTCAGGGCCACCGCGAAGTGGGTGGGGTTGGTCACGATCACGTCCGCCGTCGGAACGTCTTCCATCATCCGGCGCCGCGCCATCTGGTGCTGCATCTGACGGATTTTCGACTTCAGTTCGGGACTGCCCTCGTTCTCCTTGTGCTCGTCCTTCACTTCCTGCTTGGTCATCTTCATCTTCTTGGTGAAGCTGAACTTCTGCCACGGCGCATCGACGAGGGCGATGGCGCCGAGGGCGCAGGCAAAGACGAGGGAGGCATGGCCGAGGATGCCCAGCGCCTGAGCGATGCCGTTGGCGACGGGGCCGGTTCCGGCCGTGTACATCTGAAGGGTGGAGCGGCGCAGGAACCACACCAGCGCGCCGCCGATCAGGATCAGCTTGAGCAGCGATTTGCCCAGCTCCACCAGCCCGTTCATCGATACCAGGCGGGAAAAGCCCTTGATCGGATCGAGGCGGTCGAACTTGGGTATCAGCGCCTGGCCAGAGAAATTGAGCCCGCCCATCAAGGCGGGTGCCGCGATCGCCGCCACCATGGTCACGGCGAACACCGGTCCCAGCAGCTTCAGGGCCTCCATCGCGGCCGTCATGAACGCATGGGTGAGGCCGTTCGCAGCGAACAGGTCGTCGCGCGAGTAGCGCAGCCCCACGTGCATGATGTTGGCGGCATGCACGGCCATCTGCTCGCGCGAGGCGATGATCGTGGCCACGCCCGAGAGCACCACCACCGCGGTGGAAAGATCGCGCGAGCGCGGCAGATCGCCCTTCTCGCGGGCTTCGCGGAGGCGTTTGTCACTAGGGGCTTCGGTGCGGTCTTCCTTATCGGTCTCGCTCATGGCGCTACCTCCCGATAAGCCCGCGCATGGTTTCCCATGCGTCGGTCTGCAACGAATCGAACGCGCCCGGCAGGGCGCGCAGCGCGAGCCACACGGCCAGCAGGCCCAGGCAGATCGTGATGGGGAAACCCACCGCGAACAGGTTCATGGAGGGTGCCGAACGGCTGATGGCGCCGAACCCGAGGTTCACCACCAGCGTGGCCGTCAGCGCGGGCAACGCCACACGCACGGCGCCGCTAAAGAGGTGGCCGGCGAAGCCGAGCACGCCCCACACACCGTCCGCACCGACGCCCTGCTCGCCCACCGGCAGTGTGCGAAAGCTGTCGGCGAGCAACGAGATGAGTTGCAGGTGTCCGTTCATCACCAGGAACAGAAGGGTCACCAGCATCATGTAGAAGTGGCTGAGTACCGGCGTGGTGCCACCGACGCCGGGATTCACGGTTTCCGCGAAGCCGAGGCTCATCGCCTGCGACACGATCTGGCCGCCGAACGCCACGGCCTCGAACACGAGCTTCAGGACGAAACCGAGCGACGCCCCCACCAGCACCTGCTGCGCCAGGGTAGCTACGCCCTGTGCCGACAGGGGGCGTATATCCAGCGGCGCCAAGGGCGCCAGCGCCATCGTGAGGAGCAATGCCAGACCGATGCGGATGCGCGCCGGAATGGTGGTCGCGCCGAGCACCGGCGCCACGAGCAGCAGCCCGGCGATACGGGACAACGCCCAGCATGCACTGCCGACCCAGGCTTCGAGCTGGCCGAGGTCGAGCGGCATCAGCGCACCGCCTGGGGCAGGTTCTCGATGAGCGTGCGGGTGAAGTCCACCAGCGTGCGCAGCATCCAGGGGCCGGTGATGATCATCACGAGCGCCATGGAGATGAGCTTCGGAATGAAGCTCAGCGTCTGTTCGTTGATCTGGGTGGCCGCCTGCACCATGCCGATGATCAGGCCCACCGCCAGCGCCGTGAGGAGCAGCGGCGCGCCGATCAGCATGGCGATGTGCAGGGCCTGCTGGCCGAATCCGATGACCGATTCCGGCGTCATTGGAAGAAGCTCCCGGCAAGGGTGCCCAGCAGCAGCGTCCACCCGTCGACCAGCACGAACAGCATGATCTTGAACGGCAACGAGATGATCATCGGCGAGACCATCATCATGCCCATCGACATCAGCACCGAGGCCACGACGAGGTCGATGATGAGGAAAGGAATGAAGAGCAGGAAACCCATCTGGAAGGCGGTCTTCAGCTCGCTGGTGACGAACGCGGGCAGCGCTACCCGGTAGGGCACCGCGTCCTTGTCGGCGTAGGGCTGTTCACCGGCCAGCCTCGTGAACAGCTGGAGGTCCGGCTCGCGGGTCTGTTCCAGCATGAAGTGGCGGAACGGCGCGGCGGCCAGCGGCAGGGCGTCCTGCACGCTCATCTGGCCATCCATGTACGGCTTGATGCCCGCGTCGTAGGCCTTGTTGAGCACAGGCGTCATCACGAACAGGGTGAGGAACAGCGACAGGCCGAGGATCACCTGATTCGGCGGCGTGCTGTTCGTGCCGAGCGCCTGGCGCAGGAAGCCCAGCACGATGACGATACGCGTGAACGACGTCATCATCAGCAGGATTGCCGGAAGGGCCGTCAGCGCCGTCATCAGCGCCAGCATCTGGATCGACAGCGACCAGGTCTGGCCGCCGTTGGCACCCGGCTGCACGTTCAGCACCGGGATGCCCGGCTGGACCTGATCGGCGGCGAATGCGGCTACGGGAAACAGGAACAGAAACAGGAAAAACAGAAGCGCCACCCACGTGTCGCCCCTGCGCAGGCAGGGGCCCAGCGGCTTCTGCCCTGCCGACGAAGTCACTGGGTTCCCGCCTTCGCGGGAACGACGGCGCTGTGACCTGGAAAACCGGTGCTTCATCAACGTCTCCACTGCGACAGCACGTCGCGAAAGCCGCCGATCGTCGGCTGGGCCGGAGCGGCCGGATCGTCCTTCACAGGCGTATCCAGCACATGCAGCGTGCGCAGCCCACCGGTCGGCGAGGCGCCGACGAGAAGTTGCGTGCCGCCCACTTCGAGCAGCATGATCTTTTCCTTGATGCCGACGGGCATCGACTCCACCACGCGGATCTTCCGGCCGCCCGGACGCACGCGCGCCTGGGCCCGGCGGCTCAGCCAGCCCACGAAGAAAATGAGGGCGACCACGCCCAGCAGGCTGACCAGCACGCGGAACAGCTCCGCCCCGGAATCGACGGCCGGAGCAGCGGCCGGGGCCGCCATCAGGGCGCAGGGAAGGAAGCCGCCCGCGAGGACGGCGGCGGTACGGCGCATGGGAATCACCGCAGCTTGCGGACGCGCTCGGCCGGGCTGATCACGTCGGTCAGCCGGATACCGAATTTCTCGTTGATCACGACCACCTCGCCATGGGCGACCAGGGTGCCGTTGACGAAGACATCGAGGGGTTCGCCGGCGGCGCGGTCGAGTTCGACCACCGACCCCTGGTTAAGCTGGAGCAGGTTGCGGATGCTGATCTTGGTGCGGCCGACTTCCATGGCCATGGTGACCGGGACATCCAGGATGACGTCGAGGTTCACTTCGCTGCCGAGGCCGATGGAAGACGCCAGCGAGGCGTCGGCGCCGGTATCCAGATCTTCGAGGGTGGTGGGTTCGTTCATGTCCGTTCCAATAGGGGGCGTTGCCAGGTGCGAAGCCTATGAAGCAAACCGCGTGCCACGGATTTCGCTTCGCGTGACGACGGCAAATTCACGCCGCATCAACCACTTGGAAAAGGAGGCAGGAAGGGGGACGGGAAGTGACGCGGGAGGTCAGACGGAAACCTGACGCTCGACGGCAGTTAGTCACCGTGACGGGGCATTGACGGTCCTCGGGCATGCCGCCTGACCGCGGATCGCCGCTGATGCGGCTCCCACACGAAGCGATTCATGTACTCGTGGAGTGCGCCGCGATTACGGGCAGGAACCCCAGAGAGGTCCTGCCCGCGGCAGGCGTGTGGGAGCCGGCTATGCCGGCGATCCCGCGGCAGCGGGCAAGGTTGCAGCGACCCTGCCGCCGCGCCGCGGCGGGAAGACGGCCCTCAGGCCGGCTCTTCCAAGTGTTGGATCGGCACCGGTGTAGCGCGCGGCGCGGTCCTGCGCAGCAGCGATTCGAACTGGATCGCCTTGTTGCCGTTCGAGTTGGCCATGCGGCCACGGAAGATCGGCACGTCTTCGGCGAAGACGGTGGCCGTCTCCGGCAGACTGATGGGGATGACGTCGCCCTTGCGCAGGTGCAGGAAGTCGCCGATGGTGAGCCGGGCCTCCGCCAGCATCGAGGTGATCTCCACCTCCGCGTCGAGGATTTCCTCGTGCAGGTTCTGGATCCAGCGCTCGTCGCGCTCCGCGCGGTCGCTCTGCACACCGGCATCGAGCAGCTCGCGGATCGGCTCCACCATCGAATACGGCAGGGTGAGGTGCACTTCGCCGCCACCGCCGTCCAGCTCGATATGGAAGCGGGATACCACCACCGTCTCCGTCGGGCTGACGATGTTCGCGAACTGCGGATTGATCTCGGAATTCAGGAATTCGAACTGCATCCGCAGCACCGGCGCCCAGGCTTCGGCCATGGCGCCAAAGGCTTCCTGCAGCACGATCTGGATGACGCGGTTCTCGGTGGGCGTGAAGTCGCGGCCCTCGATGCGGGCATGGTAGCGACCGTCGCCACCGAAAAAGTTGTCGATGACGGTGAAAACCAGGCGCGGCTCGAACACCATCAGCGCGGTGCCACGCAGCGGCTTGATGCGAATGAGGTTGAGGTTGCTCGGGACCGCCAGCGAGTGCACGTACTCGTTGAATTTGGTCATCTTCACGCCAAGGACGGACACCTCGCACGATTTCCGCAGCACATTGAACAGGTTGGCGCGGAAGTAGCGGGCAAAACGGTCGTTGACCATCTCCAGCGTCGGCAGACGACCACGGACGATACGGTCCTGCTGGGTGAAGTCGTAATCCAGGATGCCGCCGGGCGGAGGAAGCTCGACTTCGGTTTCGACCGCGCCACCTTCCACGCCCGCTAGGAGGGCGTCGATTTCTTCCTGGGTAAGGATATCGGTCATGGCTGCGCGTCCGTTACTGCATGATGAAGCTGGTGAAATAGACGGCATCGACACCGGGACGGCCGATCTTTTCCTTCAGCACACGCTGGATCTCCGCCAGAGCCGCTGCCTGAAGTTTCTGCTTGCCCCTTACGTCCGACAAGCTCTTGACGTCCTGCGCAGAGAACAGCATCAGCAACGCGTTGCGGATTTCGGGGTCGGCCTCCTTGGCGGCGGCGATGGCTTCCGGATCGTGCGACATGACATTGACGCCGATCTGGAGGAACCGGAGCGCCTCGGCATCCTGGAAATTGACGACGAAGGCCGGATCGAGCTGGAGATAGATCGCAGGTTTCGCCTTGGCCGCTTCGGACGCGCTGGCGTGACCGCCCGCGCCACCCTTCATCAGCACCCAGCCGCCGGCGCCGCCCGCGACGAGCACGACCAGCGCGCCGATCAGCAGGAACTTGCCTTTTTTCTTCTTCGGGGGAGTGACTTCGGCGCCTTCGGCGGCGTCGTTGGGTGCTGCGGCCATGCGGGTAAACCTCTTGCGAATGCGTTGATGCGATGGTCTTGCGAGTGACGTGCAATCGTCGTGCCAGATTTAACGCCAGAACTTTGGCGTGCCCTCGTGGGAGCCGCTTCAGCGGCGATGGACGTCTTGCAGCAAAGTTGCCCGCTGCCGCGGGATCGCCGCTGAAGCGGCTCCCACAAGAGCGGTTCCCATGAAAAAGTTCGGTATCACGCAACTTCGTCCACGAGACCACGGGACACGCGCGAGGTCGTCACTGTCTCCGCGCCGGTCGTACCGGCGTCGCCGGACTGCCCCGGCGCGCTGCCATTGCCGCCGCCCGTGCCCTGCTCCGCCTGGCGCTGGCCGACATCCGCCTGGCCGAGCGAGAGGCCGTGGTGCGCCAGCATGCTGTCGAGTTGCGAAAGTGTCTGCTGCACGGCATGCACGGCCGCCGGATGTTGCGCAATGACGGCCACGTTGACCTTGCCGCCGTCCAGGCTGACGCGTACGTCCATGCTGCCGAGTTCTTCCGGATGCAGCTTGATACGCGCCTCCTTCACCTGCCCGGAGCCCATCCAGGCGATCTGTTCGCCGAACTCCTGCGCGAACTGGGGCGACGTGGCGGGCTGCGTGGCCTGGAACTGCATCACGGGTGCCGCGCCCTGGCCAAGCCCCTGCGCATGAGCGAACGGCATGGGGCCACCCTGGGCGGCGTCGACGCTCACGCCATCGTCTTTAGGGGCCTTGCCATCCATCTGGGTGGCGAGCAGCGCGGTAAAGGACGACGTCGTGACGGCGGGCACAGGTGTGGAACCGGCGGACAAGGTGTCGGCGCCCATCCCGAGCGAAGCGCCGGCGGTCTCCTTGAGGGAGGCCCCGGTGTCGATCTCGCCGGTCGTGCCCGGCACCATGCCCGCCAGCGACAGGGCGTTGCCCGCTGCGCCGACGGCCGCATCCTTTCCGGCGTCGCCGGCGCCTTTCGCCACACCGAGCGCCTGTGCCGCGCCCCCCGCCACGGTGGGCGGCACGCCGATCAGCGACAGCATGGCGGTGGCGATGGAGGTGCCATCGGATGGTGCGTCGTCTTTCTTTGCCGGCTTGTCGTCGTGGTCGACGGTGGCCTTCGCATCGGGCGTCTTTGCCGGAGGCGCGTTTTCCTTCGTGGCTTCCTGCTCCGGTTTGCGCGGCGCGCGTGCATCGGCATGCGCCGCGTCCAGCGCAGCGTCGAAGCGCTTCGACGGCGTTGCGTCGTCTACCGCGTGCGCCGCCGCGGGCGGCGTCGCTGGTGCGGAAGGACGAGCGACATTGAGCACGAGGGTTGCGTTGTTCATGCGGATTACCCGATTCGAATCATTGTCTTGAATGTGGCGCCGCCCGGACACGTCAATGTTCGCCACGTGGCGAACGACGGTGCTGCGAACGTTCGTCCGCCTGCTCCTGCTCCCGGCGGTCCTGCGTCTTGCGTTCCTGCTCCCGGTATTTCGAGGTCACGGAGTCAAGCGCCTTGGCGCGACCTCGCGCTTCCGTCCACTCCTGGCGCGCGCGATCCAGTGCGCGCTCGCGTCGCTGCACTTCGTTCAGCTGCTGCACGATGGCCATGTCGATCTTCTGCAGGAACTGCTGCCGATTGAGCAATGCGCTCACGCCGATACCGTTGGGCATCTCGGCGTACTCGTTGCGATAACGGCGCAGTTCGCCCAGCTGGTGTTCCGCGTCGGCGAGTGCACGCTGCTGCGTGGCGAGCGCGCGCGTCGCGTCCTCGGCCTTCTCGGCCGCGAGGTCCACGACGGGCTGCAGGCGATCGGCGCGGGAAGGCATCAGTCGGCCTGCGAGACGTCGGCGAGGCCGGCCTCGGCCTCTTCGAGGTTCACCGGCACATCGGTTTCCTGCTGCAGGAACGCCGACAGGCGCGGATAAAGGGCGATGGCCTCGTCCGTGCGCGGATCGCTGCCCTTCTGGTACGCACCCACGGCAATCAGATCGCGCTGCTGGCGGTAGGCGGAATAGACCTGCCGGAACCGCTGCGCCGAGCGCATGTGGTCCTTGCTTACAACGGCGGGCATGACGCGGCTGATGGATGCCTCGATGTCGATGGCCGGGTAATGACCGGCTTCCGCCATGTCGCGCGACAGGACGATGTGGCCGTCGAGGATCGCGCGGGCCGAATCGGCAATCGGGTCGTGACGGTAGTCGTCGCCTTCGGTCAGTACGGTGTAGAACGCCGTGATGGAACCGCGCCCTTCCGCGTCGTTGCCCGCGCGCTCGACCAGCGCCGGCAGCATCGCGAAGACGGACGGCGGATAACCCTTGGTTGCGGGCGGCTCGCCGATGGCGAGCGCGATCTCGCGCTGTGCCTGGGCATAGCGCGTCAACGAGTCCATGAGCAGGAGCACGCGTTTACCCTGATCGCGGAAATGTTCGGCGACCGCAGTGGCCACCTGCGCGCCACGCAACCGGGAGAGAGGCGGCGCGTCGGCAGGTGCGGCAATCACCACGGCCCTGCGCCGTCCTTCCTCGCCCAGCGTGTGGTCGACGAATTCCTTCACCTCGCGACCGCGCTCGCCGATCAGCCCCACCACCACCACGTCGGCGTTGGTGAAGCGCGTCATCATGCCCATGAGCGTGGACTTGCCGACGCCCGAGCCGGCGAACAGGCCGATGCGCTGGCCGCGGCCGACCGTGAGCAACGCGTTGATCGCCCGCACGCCGGTGTCCAGTGGCGTGTCGATCGGGCGGCGGAGCATGGGGTTGATGGGGTCGCGCCGCAGCGGAACACGTTCGCGCGCCAGCAGCGGGCCCTGCCCGTCGAGAGGTACGCCGTCGGAACCGATGACACGGCCGAGCAGCGCATCGCCCACCGGGATGCCCGACACGGCGGCGACCGGCGTGACGCGCGCGTTGGGCAGCACGCCATGCATCTCGCCGGTGGGCATCAGCAACAGGCGGCCGTCGGAAAAACCGACCACCTCCGTTTCGAGCTGGCGACCGTCGGCGCCGGCGACCATGCAGCGCGCGCCCACGGGTGCCTCGCAGCCGACCGCTTCGAGGGTGAGACCCACGACGCGACGTAGTTTTCCTTCGGCCTGCAGCGGCCGAACCTGCGCAGCGTTCGCCCGCTGCGCGGCCAGAGCCTCGCGCCAGTGCGCGTTGCGCGTCGCAACGTGGTGCTCGGCGCTCACGACGCTTCGGCCTCGGAATCGGCGGAGGTGTCCCGCCCCTGCAACACGCTGTCGATCACCGCGGCGAGGCGAGTGCGCACGCGTGCATCGAGCCGCGAATGCTCGCTTTCCAGGCGGACGTCACCGCGTTCGAGGGTGGCGTCGTCGACCACCGTGCCTTCGTGGTCGAGCGACGACCGATGTTCGCGCACGATCGCGGCGTCGGCCGGATGGAGATGGATTTTCAGGTGACGCGTAGCCGCCGGCAGGGCATCCACGGCCTGGCGCACCACGTCGATTATCTTGTCCGGCCGCGTGGCCAGTTCGTAGCCCAGCACGCGCTCGGCGATGGTGGTCGCGAGGAGGGCGAGGTCGCCGACGACATCGTTGTCCAGATCGGCGAACGGCCGCTCCACCGCGGCAAACAGTGCTTCGAGGCGGGCGACCTGTGCGGCCAGCTCGCGCTTCGCCATCGCGCGGCCTTCGGTGAGGCCGGCGTTGAATCCTTCTTCCCGCGCCTGCCGTTCGATGGCCTCGATTTCGGCCACGGTGGGCCGTTGCGGACCGTCGTCCGGCACGTCGGCCACATCGCGCGATTCCGGCGCCCCCACAACGGGAGGTTCCCAGCGTTCGAACTGCGAAATGCGTTCCCGCGCGAGGATGGACGTGAGGCTCATCAGACGAACTCTTCCCCACCGCCGGCGAGGTTGATCTGGCCGGCGTCGGCAAGACGACGCGCGGTGGCGAGCACTTCTTTCTGCGCCGCGTCGACCTCGGAAAGACGAACCGGGCCCTTGACCTCGAGGTCGTCGCGCAGCATGTCGGCGGCACGCTTGGACATGTTCGCGAAGATCTTCTCGCGAATGGCGCTTTCCGCGCCCTTCAGGGCCGTGATGAGGCGTGCCGACGGCACTTCGCGCAGCAGCGTCTGCATGCTGCGGTCGTCGAGGTCGGCCAGGTCGTCGAAGACGAACATGAGTTCCTCGATGCGCTCGCCCAGGCCGGAGTCGATGCCGCGGATGGACGCCATGAGTTCGGCCTCGCGCGCCGTCTCCATCGCGTTGAGGATGTCGGCCGCGGCCTTGAGGCCGCCCACGGTAGCGGACTTCAGCTTGGTGGAATTGCCCGAGAACTGGCGCTCCATGATTTCGTCGAGTTCGTTCAGCGCGTGCGGCTGCACGCCGTCCAGCGTGGCGATGCGCATCACCACGTCGCTACGCGTGCGGGCCGGGAGATAGCCGATGACCTCGGCGGCCTGATCGGCCTCCAGGTGCGCCATGACGAGCGCGATGATCTGCGGATGTTCCTGCCCGATCATCTCGGCGATGGCGCGGCTCTCCATCCACTTCAACGATTCCAGGCCCTTGCTGCTGCGGCCGAGGAGGATACGGTCGATGAGGCCACCGGCCTTGTTCTCGCCCAACGCGTTGACGAGGATGCGGCGGATGTATTCCTCGGTGCCGACGCCGATGGATGTGTGCTGGCCCACGTCTTCCTGGAGCTTGGTGAGCACCTGGTCCACCTGCTCCTTGCTGACGTTCTTCAACGCGGCCATCGCCGTACCCACGGCCTGCACGTCGCGTGCGCCGAGGTGCTTCAGGATGGAAGCCGCGTCCTCCTCACCGAGGGTGAGGAGAAGGATCGCCGCTTTCTGGGCGCCCGTTAGGTTTTCTTTCGGCTCAGCTGCCATCTTCGGATACCCAGCTCTTCACGACCTGCGCCACCTGCTTCGGGTTTTCGGCGGCCATGCGCTTGGCAAGGCCCACCTTCTGTTCATAGGCCAAAAGCGCGGGGGAACCGAGCTGGGCCTGTGAGGTGGAGACACGGTCAGGTGTCATGTCATCGTCGTCCACCATGACCGAGACGGTAGGCATCGGTCCGGCAAGCGCCACATTGTTCATTGCCAGCGGAGCCGGCTTCAGCAGGCCCTTCAGGATCGGGCGCAGCACGAAGAAGCCAACGATCAGGGCGACCATCACGCCAAGGCCCTGCTTGATCAGGTCGAGCATGCCCGGACGTTCCCAGAATGGCATGGTCTGCGGCACGTCGTCGACGATGTTCCCGCGGAACGGCTCGTTGATGACACTGACGCTGTCGCCACGCTGGGCGCTGAAGCCCACGGCATTCTTGGTGAGTTCGGTGAGGCGGGTCAGTTCTTCCGGCGTGAACGGCACACTCTTCAGCTTGCCGTCCTTGTCGGGAACCTGCTTGTTGTCGACCACCACCGCCACGGACAGACGGGCCACCTTGCCGGCGGGATCCGTGACGTGGCTGACCGTGCGGTCGAGCTCGTAGTTGCGGGTGGCGCTCTGGCTCTGTTGCGTCGGCGTCTGCTGCGCGGTCTGCGTGCTCGCCTGCGTGCCCGGCTTGCTGCCGGCGCCCGGGTTGGCCGCCGTGGCGTTCGCACCCGTGTTGGGCGGCTGATTGCTGAGCGCGCCCGGCACGCCGCCGTTGGTGGCGGGGTCCGTGCGCGTGTCGCTGCTGGTCTGCTCGCTGCGCAGGGCCGGGTTGTCGTGATTGAAGGTTTCGCTGGCTTTCTCGGTCTGTGAGAAATCCAGATCCGCGAAAACCTGTGCCCTCACCTTGCCTGCGCCGACCAGCGGCGTGAGCAGGTCTTCCACACGCTGCGTGTAAGTGGCCTCGATGCGGTTGGACAGGCGCAGGCGGCTGTCGCCGATGGCCTGTGCGCTATCGGGATCGCTCACCGTGAGCAGATTGCCGCCCTGATCGATGACCGACACCTGGCGCGTGTCCAGACCCGGCACGCTGGCCGCGATGAGATGGACGATGGCCGCCACCTGGCCCTGGTCGAGCTGGCGCCCCGGATACAAGGTGACCACCACCGAAGCGCTGGCCGGCTTGTTGTCGCGAATGAATGCGGAAGGCTTGGGCAGCGCGAGGTGCACGCGTGCCGCGCGCACGGACTGCAATCCGGCGATGGTGTTGGAAAGGTCGCTTTCCAGCATCGACTGGTAGCGGCTGCGTTCGGCCATGTCGCTCATGCCGAACGGGGAGTCCGCCTGCGGGATGGCACTGGCGGCGCTGCCCTGCGGCAACCCCTGGCCGGCGAGCTTCAGACGAACGCCTGCCACATCGGCCGCCGGCACGAAGATCGAACTGCCGTCGGCGCTCAAGGTGTAAGGGGTGTTGGCGGCCTGCAGCGCCTGGGTGACGGCGGCGGCGTCTTTCTGTTCCAGGCCACCATAAAGCAGCCCGTAGTTCGGTGCGCGCGACCACATCACCACGGCGATACCGATGGCGACGGCCGCGGCGATACCCGCCAGCATGAACAACTGCCGTGCCGCGGGCGTCTGCGCGAGCGACTTCAGCGAGTGCATGCGCGAAGCCGCGTTGCTTTCCGTGGTGGCGACGCCGTTATCTGCCATGGTTGAACTCGAATCCTGTCATTGCGCGCACGTCGATCAGATCGACATGTTCATGATTTCTTTGTAGGCATCGACCATCTTGTTGCGCACCTCGGTCATGGCGCGGAACGAGAGATCGGCCTTCTGTCCCTGGATCATCACCTGGGCGAGATCGATGCCCGGATCGCCCCGTTCGAACGCGGCCGACATCTTCGCCGCCTTGTCCTGGGTCTGCGCCACGCCCTCGATGGACTGCTTCAGCAGGTCGCCGAAGGCGCCCTTTGCCGCCGGAGCCGCCTCGCCCACGCCACGCAGCGTGGGCATCTCGGTCTGCGCGCTGATGCGGCGCATCTGGAGCAGGAGGCTGTTGACGTCGATCGTGGTCATGACGGTTTTCCAACGCGTTATCGGGTTTGCGACACCCGATGCACGTCCTGTGCCAACGAACGACCGCTGTCAGCCGGCCTGCGCCGTCTCGGACAAGCCGTACTTGCGGAGCTTTTCCACCAGCGTGGTGCGCTGGACGCGAAGCAGCTTGGCAGCGTGGGCGACCACGCCGTTCGCCGAATTCAGCGCCTGGCGGATCAGGCCGATTTCGATGCCGGCCAGATGGTCCTTGAGGTCCAGACCGCCCTGCGGCAACACGGAGGGATCGCCGTCGGCGGCGTAGCCGAACGATTCGGTGACTTCCGGCTCGGCTTCCATCATGGCGATGAGCGCGGCGCCGGAAACTTCTTCCACCGGCAACGCCCCGCGGTACTTCTCGGGCAGGTCGGCAGCGCGCACTTCGCCGTGCGGCATGAGGATGGCCATGCGCTCGACCAGGTTGGACAGCTCGCGGACGTTGCCGGGCCAGCCATGGCGGCACAGCGCGCCCATCGCGCTGGGCGAGAAGCGGACCGGGGAAAGGCCGCGCTGCACGAGACGCTGGTTGAACTCGGCGATGAGCGCCGGCATGTCTTCCAGGCGCTGGCGCAGCGGGGGCATCTCCAGCGGGAACACGCTGAGACGGTAGAACAGGTCTTCGCGGAAGCTGCCGCGCTCGATGGCACCCTCGAGGTCGCGATGGGTCGCGGCGATAATGCGCACGTCGCAGCGCTGCGGGCGATTCCCGCCCACGCGCTCGAACACGCGCTCCTGCAGCACGCGAAGCAGCTTCACCTGCATGGGCAGGCTCATGTCGCCGATTTCGTCGAGGAAGAGCGTGCCGCCCTCGGCCATCTCGAAGCGGCCCTTACGGGTGCTGATGGCGCCGGTGAACGCACCTTTCTCATGGCCGAACAGTTCGCTTTCGAGCAGTTCGGCGGGAATGGCACCGCAATTGATCGCCACGAACGGTTTGTCGCGGCGCGGGGAGCAATCGTGAATGGTCCGGGCCACGAGTTCCTTGCCACTGCCGGATTCGCCGAGCACCAACACGCTGGAGTCGAACGGCGCCACCTGGCGGATCAGCGCGTTCACGCGCTGCATGGGGCCGGACTGGCCCACGAAGCGGCGGCTGGCCTGCACCGGCTCCATGCGCGACTGCAAGGCACGAAGGGCTTCGGAAAGGCGCTCGTAGCGCAGCGGCATGTCGATCAGCTCGACGCTGCCGCTACGGGCGTCGTCGGCGATCAGCGCGGTAGCCAGCGGGGAGTCAGCGGCAACCAGCATCGGCAGGTTCCGCCCCTGGCGGCCCACGGCGGCAAGGTAGCCTTCCAGCTCGTTCTCGTCTTCGGCAGTACCGACGTACACGCCGCGCCAGCCTTCGTTCGCCTCACCCGCCTGCATACGGTTGGCGAGCACCGGACGGTAGCCCAGGAAAGCCAGGGCGGAGACGACGCTCTCGGCGCGTGCGGCATCGGATTCGACGACGAGAAACAGGGAAGACTTCACCGGGAGATACCTCGCTTATGCGTTGGATCGAAGGAGTCAGGCGGGCTCCGTGCTGGAATCCCGTCGGCTTCGTTGCAAGGTATCAATCAAGGAGCGTGCCAACGCCGGAATTCCGACGCACGCCAACGGAAATTGACGTGGTGGCGCGGCGTTCGCATATGTACGACAAGAGACCCGCGAGGGTCGCTGCCGTCCGGCAGGGTGTGGGATCCGCCCGTTCGTGACGACTCACGTCACGAATG
Source organism: Luteibacter sp. SG786 (assembly GCF_011759605.1). Lineage (GTDB taxonomy): Bacteria > Pseudomonadota > Gammaproteobacteria > Xanthomonadales > Rhodanobacteraceae > Luteibacter. The sequence goes on along the minus strand of NZ_JAAOYX010000001.1, from coordinate 1,693,189 downwards.
TGACGCGGGACGCCACGCGACGTTCTTACGTCACGTGACGTAAAAGGTCACATGCCTTCCAAGCCGCCATCGGAGGGGCGCGCCTGGGCGCGGGCCTCGGCCACCTGGCGTCGGTGCTGGCGGAAGACGAGGCGCTCGATGCCGTCACGAACGGCTTCGGACAGCCCCTCGAAGCCAATGAATCCACGGCCGTCGCTGGGCCCGGCAAGGCGGACACCGGGCAATTCGAGCGGCAGTGCCCGACAGGCGTCGAAGTGAAGCCGCAGCATGACCGGCTGGCCCACGGGCGGCAGGCCGGCCCAGGGCAGCACCGCGCCGACCGCGTTGAAGCGCATGGGGACCCGCGGCGGCAGGGCCGACTGCGGCAGGAGCAGCCGGTTGACGATCTCCATGAGTACGTTGAGCTTGGCGTCGAGACGCGCCACCTCCTGGGAGAGCTGGCCGTCGTCCTCATTGTTCTCGGCCCGGCGGTCCATCAGCGCCGATACGGCGACCAGGACGCTCGCATTGCGGTCGTTGACGAGCCCGAGAGCGGCCGCGTCGGGCCGGGGCGCTGCCTCGCACGTGGCGTGGAAGGCCGCGTCCCAGGTAACGCGCTCGGAAAATGCCTGCCAGCCTTCGTCACCCATGCGCCCTGCCCCCAAAGCAGAAGGTTGTCGCTCAGAACGAACTATACGCGGCCACCGCACGGCGCACCCGGCGGGACGCGTCCCACGCCACGGCGGCTTCGTCCCGCGCCACCGACACCAGGTCCTTGATGAGTCCGTCGAGCAGCATGATGGACTTCAGCGATTCCAGCGTTTCCGGAACCGGCCGCATCGTACCGCGGCGGAGCACGGGTTCGCGCTCGGCCTCCAGCGCGGTCAGGTCGTCCCAGCGGCCCTCACTGGCAGCGGCATGCATCGACTCGGTCAGATCGAGCACCCGGTCGAGATCGCACCAGGTGTCGGTCATGCGCCGGCTCCGGCGACCTGTCGCGCCTCGACCGGAATGGCGACCCAGCTGTCGCGGATCTGGCCGAGCAACCGGGCCACCTCGTCCAGCGCCTCGCTGTCGCTGTGCAGGTTCGCGTGAAGGAGGCGGCGGTTCATGTAGTCGTACAGGCTCTCGAGACGCGCAACCAGCGACGTGCCGACCTCGGGATTCAGCGCCGCCTGCAGGGCCCCGACGATCTCGATGGCCTTGGAGATGGCTTCGCCCTTCCCCGCCACGTTACCGGTGGCGATGCAGCCGCGCGCGAAGCGCATCCGCTCCAGCGCACCGTCCATCAACATGGTGATGAGGCCGTGGGGATCGGCGGTTTCGACGCCGCCCTGCGTGCGGACCTGCTGGTAGGCGCCTGCGCCTTGGGAATATCCGAGTGCCATGGGTATCTTTTCCTGGAGCTGCCGTTACTTGCTGGCCGTGAGCGCGTCGAACTGTTGCTGGAGATAGCTGCTGGTGCCGGCAAGCTTGGTCATCATCGCGTCGAGCGCCGTGTACTGCTTGGTGAGGCGGTCGGTGTAGTCCTGCATCTGCTTGTCGAGGTCGTCCGCCTGGTCCTGCAGGTCCTTCGTCTTCTGGTTCAGGTTGTTCGTGCGCTGGGTGAGGATGCCCGTGGTGGACGTCCAGCCGGTGATCAGCTTGTCCAGCTTCGGCGCGATGCCGTTGTCGCCGCTGAGTAGGTTCTGGGTTTCCTTCGGATTGTCCGCCAGAGCCTTGTTGAGCTTGGTGGTATCCAGCTTCAGCGTGCCGTCAACCTGAAAGGCCACGCCCAGGTCACTGAGGGAGGTAGGACCGCTGGTATTGCCGGTGAACTGCGATCCGATGAGGGTCGACACCTGGCTCTTGATCGAGTTGACCGTGGCATCGCCGATCAGCGCACCTACTTGCTGGTTGGTGGCGTCGTACTTGGTCAGCTGCTGGTAGGTCGAGATGAACGAGTTATAGGCCGTGACCAGCGAACTGAGTGCGCCGGAAACGGCGGTGGTGTCGTTGGTGATGGTAACGGCCGTGGGAATGCCGGCCGGGGGCGTTCCGTTGTCTTTCGCGCTGACTTTGGACAGCGTGAGCGTCACGCCATCGATCGCCTTCGTCACGACATTGGTCGGACTGCTGGCTGCGAGGCCGTCGATCGTGAACTCCGCATCCTTTGCCGCGACCGTGGGTTGATCCGTCGCCGGATCGAAGTTCAGCTGGGAAAGATTGCCATCGCCGCCACTGGCGACGACCTTGAAGGCGTTATCCTTGCCGGTGACCGAAGAGGTGAGCACGAGGTGCGCGCCGTCGTTGCCGGTGACGATGCTGGCGGTGACGCCGGGGTTGTCCTTGGACTTGTTGATGATGTCGCGGATGTTTTCCAGCGAGTTCGCGCCGTCGGCGATGTCCAGGCTCATCGACTTGTCGCCGATGGAGATGGTGAGGTTGCCGGTTCCGACCGCGGCTTTGCTGTCTGTAAACGCGCCCGAGGTCGTCTTTTGCGAGGTCGCCAGTTGATTGACGACGATGTTGTAGACGTTGGGCTGTGCGGTGCTGTCGGCGGCGGCGGTAAAGACCGACGAATCGCCCACGGAGACCTTTGTGGTCGTGAACGCCGTGCCGTCAGTGAGGGTCTTGATCGCGCTCTGCAGACTCGTCAGGGACGAGGTGAAATTGCCGACCGCGGAAATCTGGGTGGAATTGGTCTGCTTGTCGGCAGCTATCTTCGCGTCCGGCGCGCTGCGCTTGTTCGCGACAAGATTCTTGACGATCGACGCGACGTCGATGGAACTGCTGCCGAGGTTGACGGGATTCGTGGCCATGAAGCTCTCCTTGAAGACGCCTCACTGCCCCGGGCGCCAATTTGTCGACGGCTGGCGCCCTTGCGAACGCCAGCCGTGACAACTAAGCAATTACCCTGCCAAGGCCCGGGAAGCCCCGGGCCCGCCGGTCTTACCTTGTTACTGGAGCAGCTTCTGGACGATCTGCTGGCTCTGGTTCGCCTGGGCGAGCACCGAGACGCCGGCCTGCTGCAGGATCTGGGCCGAGGACATGTTGGCCGTTTCCTGGGCGAAATCCGCATCCGTGATGGCCGAACGCGAGGCCGTCAGGTTCTGCGAAATGTTCTGCAGGTTGGAGATCGTGGACTCGAAGCGGTTCTGCACGGCGCCGAGGTCCGAACGGAGGTCGGAGATCGACTGCAGGGCGGCATCGACGCGGTTGATCGTGTCGTTGGCACCGTCGACCGTCTTGATGCTGGAGTCGGCCAGCGTGCTCGTGGTGGAGACGTTGATCGCACCCGCCGTCAGGCCGGCGGCCGTGACGTCGGCGGCGGTACCGCCCACCGTGATGGTGGAGGCCGAGGCAAACTTCACCGAACCGTCGGAGCCGACGTAGGCGTTGATGCCGTCGCCCGACTTGGCGTTGATGGCATCGGCGAGGTCCTGCGCCGTGTTGAACGTGCCCTTGATGCTGAAGGCGGCGTTGCTGCCAACCTGGAGGGTCACATCACCGACCGTGAGCGCAGCCGGAGAACCCGCGTCCACGCCGTTGACGCTGGTCAGGGTGCCCAGGGAGCCCGCGCCGGTGCCGCCGACGACCGGGGCGACGGAATCCTTGCCCGTCGTGGCGTCAGTCAAGACGAGTTTGCCATTGGCATCGATGGCGGCGGTAGCTCCCGCACCCGCCGTGCCGAGTGCAGTGTTCAGGGCGGCTGCAAAGCCGGCGGCATCGGTGGTGTCCGTGTTGAGCGTGATGGCCTTGCCGTTCACCGTGAGGTTGAAGTTCGTCGTGGTGAAATCGAAGCTGGCCGGCAGGGCCGATGCCGTTGTGGTGCCCGCGGTATTGGCGGCCGCGACGAACCCGCCGATGGACCCCGAAGCCAGCTGGCCGACCTGGTTCGCCTTCACACCCTTGTCGAGGCCGACGGTGATGACTTCACCGACGTTCGCGCCGACCTGGAAGCTGAGTTCCTTGGCGGAACCGTCGAGCACCTTCATGCCGTTGAAGTTGGTCTGCGTGGCGATACGGGTGACTTCCGACAGACGCTGCTGCACTTCGGCGTCCAGAGCGGCGCGGTCGCTGGCGGAGTTCGACGCGTTGGTCGACTGCACGGCCAGTTCGCGGATGCGCTGCAGGTTGTTCGTGACTTCGTCCAGCGCCGACTCGGTGGTCTGCGACAGCGAGATACCGTCGTTGGCGTTGCGGACAGCCTGGGTCAGGCCGTTGATCTGCGTGGTGAAGCGGGTCGAAATGGCGAGGCCGGCGGCGTCGTCCTTCGCGCTGTTGATGCGGTTACCCGAAGACAGACGCTCGATCGCCGACGACAGCTTCGTCTGCGAGGTGCTCAGGTTACGCTGAGCATTCAGCGACATGATGTTGGTGTTGATGGTCAGAGCCATGGGATTTTGATCCTTTGTAAGCGGAACCGAATTGCCGGAAGTTATGCGGCGTTGTCCGGCGGGGTTCCGTTAGGGAAGCCTTCCGCCTCGGAGAGGTTTACGGCACGCCGGGGAGAAACTTGAGGACTTTTTCTACCTGTCAACCACTTTCTTGATCAGGGCCGAAGGCATGCCGCCTCATGGCTCTGTCGCGGAAGTTATCGGCCGCTCCCGGAGAGGATTTAGGGTGAATTTCATGAGGTGCCTCATCGAGACGCGAGGGCCGAATCCGACAGCGCATCCACCTTTCCCGAATCGCAAGAAAAAGGCGGCCTCTCGGCCGCCTTGAAGTGGATCTCTCGCTCGCATCCAATCGCCGATGAAGCGGCTCCCACAATTTCCTCCGCCGTTTCCTCTGCGTGTTACTTGAGGTAATTGAACAACGTGAGGTTCTGCATTTTCACGTACGCCTGTTGCGCCGCAGTGAGCGCCGTCTGCTGCTGCACGAACTGGCTCGTTGCGCTGGCGTAGTCGAGATCTTGCAGGTTGGACAGCGTGGTCTGGTACTGCAGCTTCACGTCGTCGCCGATCTGCGACTGCTGGTCGAGCGTGTTCATGCGCGCGCCGATCTTCGTGCGCGTATTGAGGAAGCTGGTGGACGCCTGATCGAGGTTCTGCAGTTGCGCGTTGATCTGGTTGTTCATCGGAGCGCCGCCACCCGGTGCCTCGAAGGCATTGATGATGCCCGCAACGGTGGAGAAGACGTCCTGCGACGAGGAGGGACCCACGGCGAACGTGTCGCCGGCGGCGGGAGTCCCCGTGATGTTGAGCTGCGCACCCTTGAAGTTGATCGTGCCTGTCTGCCCGGTGTAGGTACCCGTGGCAAGCGGCGGATCCGTCGGAAGCGCCGCATTGTCGCGAATCTCGTAATCCGTGGCCGTGGTGAAGGTGATGGTGTAGTTGCCACCGTCCCACGCCGAGGCGTCGGTGACCGAGGTGGACCCGACCACGGCCGTGCCGGTGTTGGTGGCGCCCGCACTGGTAATGAACGTGCCGTTGCCGCCGCGGATGGCCATGAAGACATCGGAGCCGCTGTCGCCGGTGGCCACCTGGAGACCGGCCGCGGCGGCGACCATGCGCTGGCTCTGGTCGCCCCCGTAATTCACCGTGAGGCCATCGATGGTGAAAGGCTGCGTGGTCGTGCGGCTGCCCGCGAAGATGTACTCGCCCTGTCCGTCGCGCGTATTGCCCAGGGCCACCAGCTGCTTGAGCGTCTGCCGCAGTTCCGTGGCGATCGACTGACGGGATTCGTCCGTCTGCGTGCCATTCATGCCTTCCAGCGTGAGCGAGCGGATGCGGTCGAGGATGTCGCCCGCCGAATTCAGTGCCTGTTCTTCGACGGAAAGGCGCGTGGTGGCGGACTGGATGTTACGCGTGTACTGGTCGTTCTGGGCGGCAGCCGAACTGGTATCCACGGCGCGGGCGGCCGCGGCGGGGTTGTCCGCCGGCGTCTGGATGGCCTTGCCGTTGCCGAGCGCAAGCTGGGTCTGCGACAGCGAATACTGCCGGTCCAGCATCGTGTTGACGGCCTGCTGCTGCCCCCAGGAAGTGGAAATACGCATGATCAGCCCCGTACCGCGCTCAGGAGGGAATCGAAGATGGTGTTCGCCGCGTTGATGACCTGCGCGGCGGCCGCGTAAGACTGCTGGAAACGCAGGAGGTTGGCGGCTTCCTCGTCCATGTTCACTCCCGAGAGACTCTGCTGCGCCGACGTGGCCTGGTCGAGGATGCTCTGCTGTGCGTCGAGCGCCGTGTTCGCTTGCGCGCCCGCCGTGCCCACCTGTGCGATCAGCTGGCTGTAGGACTTGCCCACGGTGGTGACGCCATTGTCGAGCACGCCCTTATTGGCGACATCCGCCAGGGCGAGCGCGTTTCCGTTGTCACCGCTGGCCGATCCGGCCGGCTTCACGCTGAAAGTATCGTTAGCGGCAGGCACGCCGGAAAGCTTGAGCGTCCAGCCGTTGCCGGTGATGGTGTCGCCGGCGGCATAGGTCTGCGGCGCCCCGCCGTTGATCGAATACGTGGTAGGCGAGCTGAAGACGATGTTCACCGGCGTATTGAACGCCGGATCGGTGGGATCGGTAACGGTGAGATTGCCCAGGGTGGCCTTGCCGGTGTTCATGGCGCCCTTGCTGGCGGCCAGCGGGCCGGAAGCCGCGATCTTGTTCGTGTCGCTGATGGCCACGCTCATGGTCGATGCGGCGTTGCGCGTGGGCTGGATCTGGAAGCTGTCGCCCGCCTGGGGCACGCCCGAAGGCACGGTAATGGCGAGGCCGTCGATGAGGATGGGGTCGGCAGCCGTGCCGGTTCCCGTCGAAGGCACGGCGACACCTGCCGTGGTCGTGACCGACCAATTCGTGCCGTCGAAACGCATGACGTAGTCGGACGCGCCCAACTTGCCGACATCGGTGATCTTCGCCGCGACCTGGGCGTTGCCCTTGTTGCCCGTGTTGTCGAAGACCGCGGGGTCGGCGATATTGAAGAACTCGCCACCGGCGGCGCCGTTGAGGTCGATACCCTGCGCATGCTGCTTGTTGAAGGCATCCGTCAGCGCGATGGCGGAACGGCCAAGCTGGTTCCGGGCGGGATCGAGTACGTTGGTGCGAAAATCGAACGTGGCGCCGAGGGAACCGGAACCAAGCTGACTGCTGATGATCGATCCGGTCGGACCGACGATCTCCAGCCGCGAGCTGTCGTACGGATTGTTGGCTGTGGCGATCTTCGTCGAATCCGTGCCGTTCACCAGCGGCAGGCCGTTGCCGACGGACACCGTGACCATGTTGTCGCTGCCCTGGCTCACGTTCACGCCGACGATCTGCGACAGCTGCGAGATGGCCTGGTCGCGCGCGTCGAGCAGGTCGTTCGGTGCGGCGCCACCGATGGAGGCGCGCGCGATCTGGCCGTTGAGATCGGCGATGCTCTTGGCCAGGCTGTTGATGCTGTCGACCGAGTTGCTGATTTCCTGGTTCGTCTGCTGGTCGATCTGCTGGAACTGCGACGACAGCGAGCGGAACGTGGAGACGAGCGAACTGGCCTTGCCGAGCAGTGCCTGGCGGCTTGCGGTGTCCACCGGCGCATTGGCCACGTCGCTCACCGCGCCGAAGAAGCCGTCGAGCGCCGTCTGCAGGTTGGCCGAACCGCTCACCGCGTTGTTCGCCGCGGCGGTGAGGCCCGCGTATTGCAGCGCGCGGCTCTGGCCGGAGTTGGCCGACCACACGGACTGGGTGAGGAACTGGCTGTAGGCGCGCTGGACGCTGACCGCATCGGCGCCCTGCCCGATGTAATAGCCGCCGTTGAACTGCGGCGTGCGCGCATTGAAGTTCGTGATCTGCCGGGTGTAGCCGGCAGTGTTCACGTTGCTGATGTTGTGGCCCACCGTGGACAGGCCTACCTGCGAGGCAAGCAGCCCGGAAACACCGGTGGAGAGCAGATCGGCCATCGTCGTATTCCCTTTCTAATCCGTGGTCGGCATGCGGATCACAGTTCCGCCGCGATCTGCTTCAGCGCCGCGAGCGCCTGCTTCATGATCGGGCCGTTTGCGATGTCGGTGAGCTTGCGCGCGTAGCTGGGGTCGGTGGCGTAACCACCCTTCACCAGGGCATGCGCGAAGCCGGCGACATCGTCGCCGCGGCCCACGGCGCTCGCGTAGCGGGGGCTGCTGGATACCATGTCGGCATAATCCTTGAACGAGTCGGACGGCGAGTCGTAGGCGCGAAAGCTGTCCTTGCGGCGCACAGCCACGCCATCTTCGTATTCGAGCGTCGGCACATTCACGCGCTTGCCGTCCCAGCTGCTTCCGGCCTTGATGCCGAACATGTTGAAACTGCTGGTGTGGCCCTGTGCCGGCATATGCTTGCCCCAGCCGGTTTCCAGTGCCGCCTGCGCAAGCAATGCACGCACCGACACACCGAGCTTCTTCGCCGCCTCGATGGCATGCGGCGCAAGCTTCTGCACGAATTCCTCGGGGCTGGACACCGACAGCTTGCCCACCGCGCCGGCGACGGCATCGGCACCCTCGCCCACCGCGCGCCCGGCGTTGCCGATCATGCGCTCCAGCGAGTCCATGAGGCCGCTCTGCTGGTCCGAAGGCGACGACACGGAAGCCACCGTGCTCGCATCGCCCGTGACGCCTGCGAAAGGATCGGTGGAAGCGGCGGTCGGCGAGGCGGCGCTGCCGCCCAACTGGCGAATGAGCATGTCCGCGATGCCGATGCCACGGCCCTGCGACAAGGTCAGCGACAGCTGGTGATCGAACATGTCGCGGTACGCGTTGCCCGCTTGCGAACCCATGATGTCGTCGCCCAGCGCGGAGCTCGCATCGCGCATGGATTTCAGCATCATCTGCGTGAAGATGGATTCGAACTGCTTCGCGACAACAGGGAGGGCGGCCTTGGAGTCCTTCTGGGCCGCCGAGCGCAGGCCCGCGAACGCGGACATGTCCGTGTAGGTGCCAAGCCTCTGTGTGTCGACGGGCGCGGCCATGTCAGATCACCACCAGTTCGGCGTGCAGCGCGCCGGATTCCTTCAGCGCCTGGAGGATGGAGATAAGGTCGCTGGGCGACGCGCCGACCTGGTTCACCGCGCGCACGATGGCGTCGAGGCTGGTACCCGGGCCGAACTTGAACATATGGCCGCCCTCTTCGCTCACGGCCACCTGGCTGCTGGGAACGACGGCGGTCTGGCCACGGCTGAACGGTGCCGGCTGGCTGACCTGCGGCTGCTCGCTGATGGTGACCTGGATGGCGCCGTGGGCCACCGCCGCGGCGCCGACCTTGACGTCGGAGCCGATCACGACGGTGCCGGTGCGCGAGTTCACGATGATCCTTGCCGGCGCGTCGCCAGGAGTGACCTCGAGCGCCTGGATGGTCGACAGCCAGGAGACCCGCTGCGACGGATCGATCGGCGCACGGACCGCCACCGAGGCGGAATCGACGGCATTCGCCGTACCCGCGCCGAACGACTGGTTCACCGCCTGCGCAATGCGCGCGGCGGTGGTGAAGTCGGCGGTGTTGAGATTCAGCATGATGTCGCCGCCCTTGTCGAAGGACGAGGCCACGCTGCGCTCGATGCTGGCGCCGCCGGGAATGCGGCCGCTGGCCGAGATGTTCACCTGCACGCTGGAACCGCTCTTGCCCTGCGCGCTCACGCCACCCACCACCACGCTGCCCTGGGCGATGGCGTAGACCTGTCCGTCGGCGCCCTTCAGCGGCGACATCAGCAGTTCGCCGCCGCGAATGCTCTTGGCATTGCCAATCGAGGACACCGTTACGTCGATACGCTGGCCGGGCTTGGCGAACGGCGGCAGTTCGGCGGTGATGGTGACGGCCGCCGCGTTCTTGAGCTGCGGGCGCACGTTAGGCGGCACATTCACGCCGAACTGCTGGAGCATGTTCTCCAGGCTTTGCGTGGTGAATGGCGTCTGGCTCGTCTGATCGCCGCTGCCATCGAGACCGACGACGAGGCCATAGCCGATCAGCTGGTTGCTGCGCACGCCGCCCACCTGCACGAGGTCGCGGACGCGATCGGCATGCGCGGGTACGACGGCCCCGAGCGCCAACACGGCGAAGGAAACCTGGAGCATGCGGCGGAAGGAGCGAAAGGCGTTCATCAGAACGGCATCCACTTGGAGTCGAAGAAGCGCGACAGCCAGCCACGCGTGTTCGAGTCGGCCAGGGTGCCCTTGCCCACATACTCGATGCGCGCGTCGGCGACGCGGCTGGACGGCACGATGTTGTCGTTGCCGATGTCCTGGGGACGGACGATGCCGGAGATGCGCACCAGTTCCTCGCCCTGGTTGATCGTGAGCCACTTCTCGCCGCGGACAACGAGCGCGCCGTTGGACAGGCGCTGCGCCACCGTGACGGTGATCTCGCCCGTGAGCTGGTTGCTCTGGCTGGAGGAACCGTCGCCGTCGAACGCATTGTTGCTGGAAAGGGAGCTGTCGGCCGCCTTGCCACCGATGCGGAGGCCCTGCCCCAACAGCGTGGGCGAGGCGATGTTGTTGCCGTTCTTCTTGCTGGTGCTCGTCGCCGCCTTCTTGCTGGCCTGCGTGGCCTCGACCAGGGTGATGGTGAGGATGTCGCCGATGCGGTGTGCGCGCGGATCGGCGAACAGCTCCATCGACTGCTGGTCGGCATAGATGGAACCGGTGGCCTGCGGTTGCGCTGCGGGCTCCACCGGAAGCGTGGCCGCGTACATGGGCCTCGGGGTGGGCGGCACCATGGCGCAGCCGCCGAGGACGAGAAGCGGCAGCGCGGCGACAAGGAGGCGGGCGAAGGGACGATTCATGGGGTGTCTCAGGTCTTGTTGGAGATGAACTGCAGCATCTGGTCGGCCGCCGAGATCGCCTTCGAGTTCATCTCGTAGGCGCGCTGCGTCTCGATCATGTTCACCATTTCCTCGACCACGTTGACGTTCGACGTTTCGAGGGAGTTCTGTTCGAGGGTGCCTAGGCCGTTGAGCCCGGCCGTGCCCGTCTGCGGCGCGCCACTGGCCGCCGTTTCCAGGTACATGTTGTCGCCGCGCGGCTCGAGGCCGGCTGGGTTCACGAAGTCGGCGAGCTGGATGGTGCCGATCTGCTGCGAGGCCGCGCTGGCCGCGGTCGTGACACTCACCGTGCCGTCCTTGCCGATGGTGATCGTCTTCGCATTGGCCGGAATGGTGATGGCCGGCTCGATGGGGTAGCCATCGTTGGTGACGATCTGGCCGTCCTGGTCCTGCTTCAGCGCGCCGTCGCGCGTGTAGCCCACGGTGCCGTCGGGCATGGTCACCTGGAGGAATCCGCGACCCTCGATGCGCACGTCCAGCGGGTTGCCCGTCTGCTGCACGCCGCCATCGTCGAACATCTTCTGCGTGCCGACCACGCGTACGCCCGTGCCGATCATGAAGCCGGTGGGCGACTGGGTCTGCTCCGTCGTCTGCGCGCCGGCCTGGCCACGGTTCTGGTAGGACAGGTCCTCGAACTCGGCACGCGAACGCTTGAAGGCGGTGGTGTTGGTGTTGGCGAGGTTGTTCGACACGACATCCATGCGCGTCTGCTGCGCATCGAGGCCGGTCTTGGCGATCCAGAGGGACGTGAACATCGTTGACTCCTGCGCGCGGGCGCTTTACGTGCCGGCGACGGAATGGCGTCGCGCGGCGGTGGTTATCCCACCTGTAGCAATTTCGATGCCGACTGGGCGTTCTCGTCGGCCGTCTTGATCGAACGGACCTGCATCTCGAACTCGCGTGAGAGCGAGATCATCTTCACCAGCACGTCGGATGGGTTGACGTTGCTGCTTTCCACCGCGCCGGAGACGAGCTTCACACCCGCGTCGGCGGGCGCCTGGCTGCCGTCGCGCATATGCATCAGGCCGTCGGAGGCATAGGTGAGCTGGTCGTTGCCTGGGTTGACCAGCTTGATCCGGTCGGTGGTGGCCACCGTCGCCGGCGATTCGCCGAGCGGCACGACCGAAATCGTGCCGTCCGCGCCGATCTTCACGCTGGATGCCTGCGGGATGGTGATGGGACCGCCACCGCCCAGGACGGCGTTGCCCTTGGCGTCCGTCAACAATCCGTCGGCATCGATGCGCAGGTTGCCGGCACGCGTATAGCCTTCCGTGCCGTCCGGCGTCTGTACCGCTATCCAGCCGTCGCCCTGCACCGCCACGTCGAGATCGTTGCCGGTTTCCATCTGGTTGCCGGCGGTGGTGTCCCACCCCGTACCCTGGGCCACACCGTTGATGCGCGTCTGCAGGCCATCGCCCTGCACGGGCAGGCTCTGGAACGCCGACAGTTCCGCCTTGAAGCCAATGGTGTTGGCGTTGGCGAGGTTGTGGGCCACTTCGGCCTGCGCCCTCATGATCTGCGAGGCGCCGGTCATCGCGACATATACGGAGCGGTCCATGGGGGGGCTCGCTTAGTTGCGGATGTTGATGATGGTCTGGGTCAGCTTGTCGTCGGTCGAGATGACCTGCGCGTTCGCCTGGTAGTTGCGCTGCGCCTTGATCATGTTGACCAGCTGCGCGGTGAGGTCGGCCGTGTTGGACGCTTCGAGCTGGCCCGCCTGTACCGTGCCCACGTCGCCCGAGTTGGCCACGCCGCGGATGGGTTGGCCCGATTCCGACGAGGGCACCCAGTTGGTGTCGTTGAGCTGGCGCAGGCCCTGGTTGTTCGCGAAAGTGGCGATCGCCAGCTGGCCGAGCGGCGTGGACACGCCATTGGAATAGATGGCCGAGACGGTGCCGTCCTTCGCCACGTCGATCTTCGAGAACTTGCCTGCCGCGTAGCCGTCGGTCGGTGCCGCGGTGGTGGCGTAGTTGTCGCCGAACTGGGTGATCTTGGTGACATCGACCGCCACGTTCAGCGGAGCGGCGCCGGGATTGGGCGACACCGCGCCGAAGGTGAGCTGGCCGTTGGCCGGCGTGACGATCGCACCGCCGGAGCTGAACGCGATGGGCTGTGCCGTGCCAACCTGCGTGCCGTCCATGGTCATGTACGCGTTCCACGTGTTCGGATTGGTGGCGTCCTTCACGTAGTAGATGTTCGTGGTGTGGGTGGCACCCAGCGAGTCGTACGACTGGAACGTGGACAGGTAGTTGTACGTCTGGTCGTTCGTGGGATCGAACGCGCCGCCGGTCGGTGCCTTGGCGTTGGCGGAAAGGTTCGCGGTGAGCGACACCTTGGTGCTGGCCTTGGCCGGGCTGGAACCGTTGGTGATCTTGAGATCGGTAAGGGCGCTGATGTCGAAACCGCCCGCCGCCGACGGCGGATACGCCTGCACGAACTGACCCGTGGCCGTGACGATGTTGCCCTGGTCGTCCGGGTGGAAGTTGCCGGCGCGGGTATACGAATAGCCGGCACCGTCGCGGATGGTGAAGAAGCCCGCGCCGCTGAGACCGAAGTCGTACGAATTGCCGGTCTGCGTGAGGTTGCCGTCGCTGAACTGCTGGGCGATGTTGGTCAGGCGCACACCGCTGCCGGCGGCATTGGCGGAAAGGTTCTCGCCCGCCACGGAGTAGACCTGCGAGAACTCGGCGCGCGAGCCCTTGAAGCCCACGGTGTTCACGTTGGCGATGTTGTTGGCGGTGACTTCCAGGTCGGAAGACGCCGCGTTGATGCCGCTGAGGGCAATTTCGAATGGCATGATGGGTTTCCTCGCTGGACTTACAGGATTTGCGCGATCTGACTGAGCAGGGCGCCGCCGTAGCCGGCCACCTGCAGGTACGTACCGTCGGTGCCCGAGGCACCCACGCCTTCCACCTTTCCACGAACGAACGTGTCGATCGCGGTTCCGCCGGAAGTTGCGGAGATCTGGTAAACGCCGTCGTTCAACTGCGTGCCGTCGTCGGACTTGCCGTCCCAGGAGAACTTCACGAGGCCGGCGTCGGGCTGGCCGAGGGAGATGGTGCGGACAACGGTGCCCGCCTGGTCCTTCACCTGCACGTTCACGTAGGTGCCGGAGGTACCGACGTTCACGGCGCCGTTGAGCGTGCCGTCCGCCAGCTTGCCGGCGGAGGAAGGCACCAGCACTTCCTGTCCCACCAGCGACGCGGCTCGCACGAACTGGTCGCCGGACAGGTTCGTGGCCAGCGAATCGAACGACTGCTGCAGTTCCTGGGTGGCGGCCACCTGAGAGAACTGCGCCATCTGCGCCACCATCTGGGTGGAATCCATGGGCTTGGTCGGGTCCTGGTTGGTCATCTGCGTGACCATGAGCTTCAGGAAGTCCGACTGGCTCAGCGTCTGCTGCTGCAACTGGCTGGACGACGACTGTTGCCCGGAGGAATTGCCGTTGATGGAATCGACTGCCATGGGAATCCTTATTTGCCGAGATCCAGCGTCTTCTGCATGAGCTGCTTGGCGCTGTTCATGACCTCGACGTTGTTCTGATAGGAGCGCGACGCGGAGATCATGTTGACCAGCTCGTCGACCGGATTGACGTTGCTCGAATACACGTAGCCGTTGGCATCGGCGATCGGGTTGGACGGCTCGTAGCGCGACTGGATCGGCGCCTGGCTTTCGGTGACACCGAGCGTGCGCACGCCTGCGTTTTCCAACTGGCCGTTGATCTGCTGCTGCACCGCCGAGAAGAGCGGCTGCTTCGCGCGATAGGCCGCGGCTTCGCTGCCGGCAAGGCTGTCGGCGTTGGCCATGTTGCTCGCGGTGGTGTTGAGGCGGGCGGACTGCGCAGCCATGCCCGAACCGGCGACGTCGAAGATCTTCAGCAGGCTCATGAGGAGGATCCGGTGATGGCCAGCCGCATGGTGTGGATCTGGCCGTTGATGAAGCCGAGCGAGGCCTGGTAGTGGATGGCGTTCGCGGCGAACTGGGCCTGCTCGACCTGGGTGTCGACGGTGTTGCCGTCCATCGTGGGCTGGGTTTCCGCGCGATAGGCCAGCTTGTCGGCCTGCGCCAGGGCGACGGCCGGATTGCCGCCGATGTGCCCCGGCTCCGTCGCCGTCATGGGCAGCGAACCGGCTTCGGTCGCGCCCGTGGCCGCCTGCATCGCCTTGCGGAAATCGAGGTCGCGCGCGAGGAAGCCGGGAGTGTCGGCATTGGCGAGATTGGAGGAGATCACCTCGGCACGCCGCTGCCACAGGCCGAGGGCCTGTGCGTGCACACCGAACAATGCATCGGGTTTGTCGATCATGGGCTCTCTCCCCTCGTGACCTTGGCGAGGGGATGGAGCAATTCGCGTGCCACGCCCCGGATGAGGGTGTGAAATGGCTTGGTAGCGCCGTTTCAGGGCGAAAGGGAAAGTGGGGCGCCGGAAATCCGACGCACCCAGGAATCGCCAGGTGACGGAGAACCGCCGTGCACGAAGCTGTCAGGCCCTGTGGGAGACGTCAGACCCTGTGGGAGCCGGCTATGCCGGCGATCCCGCGGCAGCGGGCAACCCCGCCGCGAGCACCCATCGCCGCTGAAGCGGCTCCCACACAAAGCTCGCCAGCTTGTGGGGAAAATCTCTGTGCTTGGGGAGGGCTTCTGAAAAAGACAGTTGCTCCCACATAAAGACCGGTCAGGCGGGGAGGAGCTCGAGCACCGCGGTCGCCAGGACGTCTGGCTGGAACTTCGCGATGAAGCGGTCGGCGCCCACGCGGGCCACCATCGCCTCGTTGAACACGCCACTGAGCGAACTGTGCAGGAGCACCTTCACGTGGCGCAGCTGGGCGTCCTCCCGGATGGCCCGGGTGAGCGCGTAGCCGTCCATGGAGGGCATCTCGATGTCCGAGACGACGAGCGCGATGCGATCCGCGGCGGGGCCCATGGTGAGCGTGCGCAGGACGTCCAGGCCTTCGCTGCCGTCCTTGGCCACCACGCATTCGAGGTCCATCTTGCGGAACAGGTCGACCAGCTGCGTTCGGGCCACCAGGGAGTCGTCCACCACCAGGATTCGACGGTTGCCGACATGCTGCACCTGCGCCGCGTGCTGTACCCGATCGGAGAGTTCCACGGCTCGCGGGTCCACGCTGGCGAGCACCTGCTCCACATCGACGATGGCGAGCAGGTCGCCGTCGATGCGGGTGACGGCGTTGACGCGGGGACCATACCCCAGTGCAGGCGGCGGCGCGGCCATCTGGGCGCCATCGACATGGATGATGCGGTCCACGTCGGAAACCAGAAAACCCTGCACAGAGCGGTTGAACTCGGTAACGATGAGGTGCGCGGTGTCCACCGCGGCCAGCGGCGGGTAGCCCATGGCGGCGGCGAGGTCGATCACGGGGATCGTGTTGCCGCGATAGTCGAAGCTACCTGCCACCAGCTCGTGCATGCTGGGCATCCGCTCCAGCCGCGGCCTGCGCAAGACCTCGCGCACCTTGAACACGTTGATGCCGAAGGCCTGGCGATCGCCCAGGCGGAACAGCAGCATGGCCACGCGGTTGTGGCCCGCCAGGCGGGTGAAGGTTTCCACGGTATCGAGGAGCGGTCGGGCCATGGGGTGCGCGTGCGTCGAAGGAGGTGTCGCGAACCGTATCGGCACACGGCCGCCAATCTGTAGGAGCCGCTATAGCGGCGAAGGGATTCCCATCTCATCGCTTCCCGGCTTCGCAGGCTTCTCGCCGCTATAGCGGCTCCCACAGCCGTTGTCATGGCACATGGATTGCATGACTCAAGAAACACGTGGCCCGACCGATCTATTGGGCCGACCATCCGTAGAGCGAAAGCGAACATCATGACCCTCCTTTGGAGCCAGCACGTCCGCCTCCTTGCCCAGGCCGCAGCCACCGGCGACACAGCGCGCGTCCGCGCACTGGCCGCACAGTATCCGGCCGCCGCCAGCGCGCTGGGCGCATTGCTGAAGCCTGCGGAGCCGCGCACTGTCGCGGCCACGACCATCCAGGCGATCGAACAGCAGGGCATGGCGCTGAACAGCGCCCAGGCGCTCGGCGCCACCTTGCAGGAACTCGGCACCGCCGCCGACAGCGCCCGGGACACCGCCGGACGTTTGACGGAGGCGAGCGCCAGGATTTCGACGGCGATCGACCAGGTTCATACCGGCGTGGCCGGCATGGCCGACGCAGGCGACAAGGGCCAGGCTACGTCGGCCGAACTCGACGGCCAGCTGCGCCTGCTGCGCAGCGCCCTGTCGGGCATGAGCCGCAACCACGCCCAGTTTTCCGAATACTTCACCGCCATCCGGAAGCTCACGGCCACGGTGCAGGACATCGCCCACCAGACGAATCTCGTGGCGCTGAACGCCGCCATCGAGGCCGCGCGCGCCGGCGAGGCGGGCCGCGGCTTCGCCGTGGTGGCCGACGAAGTGAAACAGCTGGCGGAGAAGACCACCCAGGCCACCGCGGAAATCGATCAGGTCACCCAGGCCGTGGGCGAGTTCTCCGGACAGCTCGACGACGCCGTGCAAACCAGCCTGCGCCGTCTCGAACAGTCGCAGTCCGGCATCGCCGGCATGCAGGCGTCCCTCGGCCGCGTCGACGAGGCCGTGCGGGGTGCCCGCGGCAGCCTCGACGCGGCACGCGAAGGCATGGCCGCGCTCCAGGGCCGTATGGCCGCTATCCAGGCCACGCAATCCACGCTCGGCCGCGTAACGAACGAGGCGCGTCGGCAGGCCGATGCCGCGGCCCGCGCCGTGGTGCTCGCGCATCGCCTGAGCCTCAGCCGCCTCGAAACCGAAGGCAACCTCGACGCCGCCAGCCTCAGCCAGATGATCCGCGAAGCCACCCAGGGCCTTCGCTATGCGCTGGAACTTGCCGCGCGCGATCCGTCCAGCCTCGATCGCCGCTGGCTCGACACCACCCCGATGATGCGCTGCCTGGAAAAGCTGCGCGCCCTGCGGCCCGAAGGCAGCGCCGATCTCGCGCACGCCGCGGGCGAACGGTTCTCTGCACTGGCCTCGCAGTACGCGATCACGCTCGGCGAAGGTCGCCATGCCGACGCCAGCCACATGCTGCCGGGTCTGACGCGGGAACTGGACGCGATCACGCAAGGCCTCTCCGTCTCACTGGCAGAGCGCGCCGCGTGACCCGTCGCGCCGTCGCCGTCGCCACCCTCGCCGTTCTGCTGGCCGCACCGCTTTCCGCGGCGGCCACGCAGTCCCTCGAGGCCGTGCGTGCGGCGGCGGTGAACTGGCTGCAACAGCACCGTACCCTCCCCGGCGCGCGCATGACCGCGGAAGCCGCGCCGCTGGACAGCCGTCTGCAACTCGCCGATTGCGCCGCTCCCTTGGATGCGTCGTTGCCGGGCAACCGTCGGCTTACGGCGCGGGTCAGCGTCACGGTTCGCTGTCCGGTACCTGGCGGTTGGACGGTGCGCGTGCCCGTCAGCGTGAAGATGTTCACGAACGTGCTCGTCACCAGCCGGCCGCTCGCGCGCGGCGACGGCATCGGCGCCGCCGACGTCCATGGCGAGGAACGCGACGTGGCCGGGCTGGCCTATGGCTATGTCGCTGGCCTGGACCAGATCGAAGGCCGCTCGCTGGCCCGCCCGTTGAGCGCCGGCACGGTTCTCACGCCCGGCATGCTCGCCGGCCGCCAGGCCGTGCGCACGGGCGACGCGGTGAGCATGGAAGCCAGCATCGAGGGCGTGACGATCCATGCGGAAGGCGTGGCCCTGGGCGCCGGCGACACCGGCAGCCGGATCAAGGTCCGCAACGCGTCGTCAGGCAAGGTGCTGGACGCGGTCGTCAGCGGGCCGGGCACGGTCGCGGTCCTGCCATGAACGAAATCCGAACCGTGTCACATTCCGTGGTCCAGGCCCGTTAAAGTTCGCCGTCAGAGCGCCGATAACGGTCTGACGGAACAAAGCTCCGAGGGATACACCCATGACGACACCCATCAAACCCGGCCTCCAGGCTCCCCAGCCGCAGGTCCAGTTGCGCACCCAGAGCCCCGGCGCCGGTTCCGCCGGCTCCGCCCAGGGCGCTGCCTCGGTGCGCCCGAGCGACGACAGCGTGAAGATCACCGACTCGGCGAAGGCACTCGACGCCGCCAGCCGCGGCGAAGGCATCGACACGAAGCGCGTGGAAGAAATCCGCGCCCGTCTCGCCGAGGGCACCTACAAGCCCGACGCCCAGGCCATCGCCAGCAAGTTTCTTGCGATGGAAGGCCAGATCGGCGGCGTCAAGGCATGAACCCGCCGCTGGGCCGGGACTTCGACACGGCACTCGCGGCCGTCATGGGCGATCTCGCCGTTGAGGTCGACGCCCTGCACGCCAGCCTGATCGAGGAGCGTCTCGCCCTCGACCAAGGCGACGCGCAGGCGCTGGACGCCGCAGGCCGCACCAAGGGCAACCTCCTCGACCGGATCGAGAAACTCGACGTCGAGCGCCGCCAGCTCGACGCTGCCGCCGGTGTCGACAGCCTCGCCGATCCACGCTGGGCGCCGACGATCGACCGGCTGCGCGAATGCCGGGGTCTCAACGAAACCAATGGCCGCATCGTCGGACAGCGGATGAGCCACGTGCGCCAGGCGCTGGCCGTGCTCTCGGGCGAAGCCCCCGGCGGCGGGACCTACGGCCCGAACGGCGTCGCGAAGGTCAAGCTCCGTTCCGCGACACTTGCACAGGTTTGAAGGCGACAAACCAGCGACACTCACGATTCCCGAAGACGGTGCAAGAAGAAAGCAATGGCAGTAACTCCCCAGCTGACCGCGGTGAATGACGACGGCATCCTCCCCATCGTTCGCGTGCCTGTCCTGGACAGAAAGCAGTCGCTTTTCGCCTACGAACTACTCTTCCCGCGGCCGATCGGCAGCGACATCGAGGCCGCCGCGCTCGCCCACACGCAGGCGACGCTGAGCGCCATCGCCGACGGCAGCCTCAAGCGGCTGGTGCGCGACAACCGCGCGTTCCTGCACATGTCGCGCGATCTCCTCCTCCAGCATGCCGACATCCTGCGCCATAACGCGCGCCTGGGCGCCAGCATCAGCGCCGATGTGGGCACCGACGAGCAACTGCTCGAGAAACTGCGCGAGCTGAAGGGGCATGGCTGCCTCTTCATGCTCGAAGATTTCAACCTTCCCGCCGATCCGGAACACCGCGCCGGCGTGGACGCCCTGCTGCGCATCGTGCAGTTCGCCAAGGTGGCGGTCGATCATCGCCATCCGCTCGCGGCGAAGGCGCACATGGATTACGTGCACGCGTTCGGCGTCAAGGTCATCGTCACCGGCGTCGACACTCACGAAACCTTCGTGGAATACGCCGAACAGGATGTCGACGGTTTTCAGGGCAAGTACCTGTTGCGCCCTGAACGCGTGGACATGCCGCGCCTCACCCCAAGCAGGCTCGGTGTGCTTCGCCTCATGGGGGCGCTGCAGGATCCGGACAACGGTCCCGTCGAGCTGGGTAAGATCATCCGCGACGACGCCATCCTCAGCTACAAGCTGCTGGGCTGCGTGAATTCCGCCTACTTCGCCCTGCCCCGCCAGCTGAAATCGGTGGAACAGGCAGCCGTGTTCTTCGGCGTGAACCGCATGCGCAACTGGATCTTCACCATGGCCGTGTCCGGCATGGACGAGCGTCCGCCGGAGTTGCTGCGCCTGGCCCTCATCCGCGCGCACATGTGCGAGAAGCTGGCGCGAGCGGTAAGGCCGGAACTCCAGGAAATGGCCTTCACCGCCGGCCTGTTCTCCCTGCTCGACACGCTGATGAACGTATCGATGGCGTACGTGCTGGAGCACCTGCCGCTGGCCATCGAGATCCGCGAAGCGTTGCTCGAGGGCACGGGTCCCTTCGCCGCCATCCTCGACCAGATTCGCCATTGGGAACAGGGCGAACTGGAAAGCGGTGCGTCGTTGTCCGAGCAGGACGTGGCCGCCATGGCCACGATCTACGTCGAAGCCGCGAGCTGGGCCGACCACGTCTACGCGTTCGCCGACGGCAGCGCCGCCGCTTAGGCGCTGCCAGCGGCGTCCCGCCTTACGCGGGGAAGTCCGTACTCATCGAGATGTCCTTCACTGCCTCGAAATTCGCCCGCAGCTCGTCCAGCCTGCTGCTGAGGAACTGATAGGCGTCCGAGCCCAACGGCAGCCGCAGGGGCGGATGTTCCATGTCGACCGCCCCGATGATCGCTGCCGCTCCGCGTGCCGGGTCGCCAGGCTGCGTGCCGGTATACGCCCTGGTCTGTCGGCGGCGCTCGCCGGCCGTGGCGTCGTAGTCGTCGATGATCGTCTTCGATTCGATCACGGATCGTCCTGCCCAGTCGGTGCGGAAGCGGCCCGGCTCGACAATGATCACCTTGATGCCCAGCGGCCCGGCTTCCTTCGACAGCGATTCCGAGAAACCCTCCACCGCCCATTTTGTCGCGTGGTAGTAACCGGTAGCCGGGACCGCCAGCAGCCCTCCCACGGAAGAAACGTTCACGATGTGACCGCTCCGGCGCTTGCGCATTCCGGGTAGGACATGCCGCGTGAGCGAGATCAGGCCGAAGACGTTGGTCTCGAACTGGCGCCGGATCTCTTCGTCCTCGCCCTCCTCGATCGCCGAGAAATAGCCGTAGCCCGCATTGTTCACCAGCACGTCGATGCTGCCGAATCGTGCGTATGCATCGGCGACGGCCTTGCGGATGGCATCCTCGCTTGTGACGTCCAGCGCCAACGCCAGCGCCGTATCGGGATGCTTCGCAACGACGTCGCGCAACCGCTCGGGGTTCCGGGCGGTGAGCACCACGCGTTCGCCACGAGCAAGGACCTGCTCGGCCAGTTCGCGACCCAAGCCGGTGGAACAACCGGTAATGAACCAGATCTTTTTCGAATCGGACACGGGTATTTCCTCGGGGACAGGGAGAAGCCGCCATCGGCGGTACCCGAAAAGGATGCGCGTGATGAACCTCGCGGCCTACGCCGATGCTGCCGGTCTTTTGCACGATCCTGCCAATCCACCCCCAAAGTCGTTCAGGTGTAGGTGGCTTGCCGGTGCATAATGGACCCCATGGAAACATTGCTCGAACGCATGTGCCACGTCGTGGAACGCCACGCCGCCCACTTCCGGCAGGAAACGTCGATCCCGGGCCTTACGCTTTACCGCGTGAACCAGCCGTTGCCGCCGGCGCACGTCCTGTACCGTCCCAGGATGGTCGTCATCCTCCGCGGCAGCAAGACCATCGCGGCGGGTGACGCGCCCTTCCTCGCCGACTCATCCACGTTCCTCCTCGTGACCGTGGACCTTCCGGTGTGCACGCAGGTGCTCCTCGACCATGAGAGCCGCTCGCACCTCGGGTTCTCTTTTGACATCGACCGTGTCGCCCTGGCGGAAACCATGGCGAAGATGCCGTCCGACGGACGCGCAGCGGCGAGGCCGGCCGGCGTGGCGACGGCCGCGATGACGCCGGCCCTGGCGGAACCGTTCGCACGTTTGCTCGACCTGCTGGACAAGCCCGACGACATTCCGTTCATCGCGCCGCTGGTGGTACAGGAGGTCTACTACCGGGTGCTCGGCGGTCACCTCGGCGACACCCTCCGCCAACTCGCGCTCAGCGGTTCGCACGCAGCGCAGATCGACCGGGCCACGCAATGGATCAAGGCGAACTACGCTGCGCCGATGGCGATCGATGCGCTGGCGGAAGCCACAGGCATGAGCGTCACGTCATTCCACCGTCACTTCAAGGCGATGACGCTGATGACACCGGTGCAGTACCGCACCAGGTTACGGCTGCAGGAGGCGCGCCGGCTGCTCCTGGCCGACGCCCGATCGGTCGGCACCGCTGCCGCGATGGTCGGTTACGACAGCCAGTCGCAGTTCACCAGGGACTACAAGAGGATGTTCGGCGCCCCGCCCGGCGCCGATGTGGCGCGGGTAGCGGGCGCCGTCTGACGCTTCACTCGTGCAGCGATAGCCCTTTCAACGTCTTCTCGACGGCATTCTTCGGGCCGCGCACCGCCATCCCGACGAAGTTCATCGCGTCGACGTCCTCGTCGCGGAAGACACGGCGGTTCTCTGCGTCGTTGCCGGTCCGGAACATCGCTTCGACGTACGGGACGATCGTCAATTCCCGTTCGAGCGCCTTGCGATGGATCTTGCGCAGCGCATCCACGCCGGCGCCGTAAATCATCATCGGCTGGATCAGCATGCGCCCATACGTCACGCCGGCGGCGTCTTCATACGGCTCGCCCAAGGCCTCTGGCGCTGCCGCGGCGATGCCGGTGGCGAGGAACGCCACTACGTTGAGTTTCTGCCAGGTCAGGAGGTCGTCGCGAACGATCAGCGCCACTTTCGTATCGAACATCGAGGGGTTTCCATGGAAGGTTACCCGCGAGCATCGACACGATGGCTGCACGCCTATAGAACGTTTGTGCAAGCCCGCTGGTACGCGCCGGGGGACATGCCGAATGCACGGCGAAACCAGCGTCCGAGGTGGCTCTGATCGGCGAAGCCGACCGCCATCGCCACGTCCGCCGGGGTATCGCCGCGCGTCAGGCGATCGCGCGCGGCGCGTAGCCGAAGGTTGACCAGGTATGCGTGCGGCGACTGGCCGACCGCCGCCGTGAACTGGCGATGGAGCCGGAACCGGTCCATGCCGGCATGCGTGGCCAGATCGTCGAGGCCGATGTCGTCGGCCATATGCGCATGGAGGTAATCGCGAACGCGCGTCGCGGCGGATCGCTCCGATGCCGCCTGCGTGGCGCGATGATCCCAGTGATCCGAGAGTTGATCGACCAGACGATGCAGGCTGACGTCGCGCGCCAGCCGCCCTTCCCTGCCGTGGATGGCGGCGAAGGCACGGACGATGGCATCGCGCAGGCCATCGTCGTCGGTCAGCGTTTCGCGGAATCGTCCCGACAGCGCGGTGCTTGCCGCCGGCAAACGTCCGTCGAGCGCTGTGCGAAGCCAGGACTGCGGAAGGTAGAGCATGGCGTAGGTGAACCCGCCTTCCTCGATGGCGTCGCCATCGTGCACGGCGCCAGGCTCGATGAGGATGACGCGGCCGCGGGTACTCGTGTGCGTCGACCGGTGGCAGCGGAAACGCTGGATGCCGTCCTGCGTAACGCCGATCAATACCTCGTCGTGTGCGTGGGCGTCGTAGGCATGCCCGGTGAAGTGGGCCTGCACGCTTTCGATCCCCGTCTCGGCGTCACGACGGATATGAAGCCAGTCATTCGGATGGCGGGATGGGGCCGGCATGCGTCGAGTATGCATGCACCGGCCACCGGAGGTGGAGTCCGGACTTCGACGCCGAGCGACTCCCCGCGGGTTCCCGTCAGGCAGGTGCGGTGCGCTGCTGCACCCGCCAGATCGCCAGGCCCGCGCCAAGCACCGCGAAAAGCAACCACACGCTTGCCGCCATGGCGTCGCCACCCAACCACATCACGCCGGCAACGGCGGGAACCACCACGGCGCCGATGCCTATGGCGAACAGCACATCGCGTTGCAGGCGGCTGGTGAGGGCGAGCAACCATGCGCCCAGGACCGCCAGCAGGAACGAAGCGAGGCGTATGGGCAGTACCGCCTGGGGCGGCTCGGGCAACGCCGGAAGCACGTCGAGCAGGCTGCGCTCGCCCACCTGTACGTCGAAGCCGCTCCCGCCGTTGGCCGTAGCGGCCGGCACGAGGGTGTCGCCGTCGATGCGGGCGAGCACGGTCATGGCCTGTAGCGGTACGGCTTCCCAGCTGATGCGCAGATCGCCCAGACGCGGATTGGCGGGCTTGTTGCTGGTGACCAGGGCATCGCCGGCA
This sequence comes from Luteibacter sp. SG786, assembly GCF_011759605.1. Lineage (GTDB taxonomy): Bacteria > Pseudomonadota > Gammaproteobacteria > Xanthomonadales > Rhodanobacteraceae > Luteibacter. The sequence goes on along the minus strand of NZ_JAAOYX010000001.1, from coordinate 1,668,686 downwards.
CGCTGGAACGTGGCGGCCAGGTTCGCCGGCAAGGCCTTTTCGTCGGGTGGCACGGCGACGCGGCCAGGGAAGGCGCGCAAAATGGGCTCGGACAGCTTGAAGTTACCCAGCTTCACCTCGCCCGCCTCGAACTGACGCCCCTGGATGGGAAAGTGGCCGGGATTCACATGGCCGGCAGGCTTCGCGAATTCAGACGCGTCGATGGGCCGGTCCACCCAATCGAGTTCGTAATGCGTGTTGCCGCCGACCGTGATTTCGCGCCACTGGAACATCTCCACATGGCGAATGAGAATGGGCGACTCGGCGCGGACGCCGAACTCCGCGTCGCGCGGCGCGTCCACGATTTGCGGCATGCCGCTCACCCGGGTCAGCGAACCGTACTGGCCGGCGCCGGGCCTGCCGGCGGCCCCCAGATCGAGCACTGGGGCGCCGTGGCGCGCCAGCGCCGCGGTGTAATCCATGACGCGGCGTTCGTTCCACGCAATGAGGCCCAGGCCGGCGAGCAGCAACGCCGCTCCGGCCAATCGCGCCCCCAGGGCCATCCCCGCCTGCTTCACCCTGTATGTGGATGTCATCCTGCCCCCATCATGCCGCTGCCCAGGCATCGACCCCGGCTAATCGTTCAAGGATATCGGCCGCCGAGTAGCGACCTTTATCGTCCCGTGCGACAGACGCCACCGCGCAGCCGTGATCGTGGGTGAAGAACAACCGGACGCCCCGCGCCATCTTGTCGTCGAGGAATGCTTTCTTCTCGTCGATGAGTTTCTCGGGCCAGCGGTCGTAGCCCATCGTCACGGGCAGGTGCACCCACGCACGTCCCGGGATCAGGTCGGCGCAGAACGCCACACCCCCGACTTCGGCCAGCATGAGGCCCGGCGTGTGGCCCTCGGAAAATTCGAAGCGCACTGCGTCGCCCAACGACGACGGCTTGCCCTCTTCCACCAGTTCAAGGCGGCCGCTCTCCTCGAGCAGACGCACGATCTCCGGTACGAACGACGCACGGTCCCGCGGATGCGGATCATGGGCACGTGCCCAATGTGCGGCGCCGACGAGGAAGCGCGCCTTCGGAAAAAGCAGCCGCGCAGGTTCGCCCTCGGCCCACGGCGCGAGAAGCCCGCCCGCGTGGTCGAAATGCAGGTGCGAGAGAACGACGGCATCGATGTCCTCGTGACCGAGGCCCGCCTCCGCCAGGGAATCGAGCAGCACGTGGCGGTCTTCGACCACGCCGTAGCGCTCGCGCATGGCGGGATCGAAGAACGCGCCGATACCTGTCTCGAAGAGCACGTTGCGCCCGTCGAGGCCTGTGACGAGAAGGCAGCGGCACGCCAGCGGAATGCGGTTCTGTTCGTCGGGCTCTATCCAGCGCGACCACATGGCGCGCGGCGCGTTACCGAACATCGCGCCGCCGTCCAGGCGTTGCGAATTGCCGATCAGTGACCAGAGTTTCACGTGTCGAGCCTCACTGCACCTTGCCCAGTCCCGACGGCCGACGCGGATCGCTCGCTGCGTCGAGCGTGTTGGTCCGATGGTCCCACGTAACGACGTTCATGAAGCCCCAGGGTGAGCGATTGCGCAGCACGTATCCCATGTCGGTGAGGGCCTTGCTGGTGGCGTCGTCGAAAACGCCGGCCTCGACGTCCACGCGGTCAGGCAGATACTGGTGGTGGAAACGTTTCTGCGCCGTGATTTCCGATGCGCTCTTGCCGTCCACGAAGGCAAGGATGCCTTCCAGCACCTGGGTGATGATCGTGGAACCGCCCGGCGAGCCGATCACCGCGGTGCGATCCGCACCGAACACGAAGCTCGGCGACATCGACGAGAGCATGCGCTTGCCGGGTTCCGGTGCGTTGGCGAGCGCCCCGCGCAGGCCGAAGGCGTTCGGCTGCCCGGGAACCAGCGCGAAATCGTCCATCTCGTCGTTCAGCACGACGCCGGTGCCCTTGGCAACGAAGGCCGAACCGAACTCGAGGTTCACCGTGAGCGTGGAAGCCACCATGTTGCCGTCGGCATCGATCACCGAGAAATGCGTGGTATGCATGCCCGGCTCCGGTGCCATCGCGGTGGGCAGGAGGTCTGACGGCGTGGCCTTGTCTGGCGAGATGGTGGCGCGGAGCCCATCGGCGTAGTACTTCGACAGGAGCATGTCGAGCGGCATCTTCACGAAGTCCGGATCGCCCAGATATTCGTTGTGGTCGCGGAAGGCGCGGCGCATGGCCTCGATGGTGAGGTGCGCGGCATGCGCCGCATCGAGCTTCGTCAGGTCGAAGCCGGAGAGGATATTCAGGATCTCGGCGATCGCCACGCCGCCGGACGACGGCGGTGGCGCGGTAACGATGCGATAGCCCTTGTAGTCCACGCTGAGGGGCTCGCGTTCTTTCACCCGGTAGGCTTCGAGGTCGGCGGCGGTCCAGTTGCCGCCGGCAGCGCGCGACGCGGACACCAGCAGCTTCGCCGTTTCGCCCTTGTAGAAGCCGTCGGCACCGCCGGCAGCGAGACGCTCGAGCGTCTTCGCCAGGTCCGGCTGGCGCAGCGTCCAACCCTTCTGCGGTGCATTTCCGCCCGGGAGGTAGATCGCGGCGGAGGCCGGATAACGCGAAAGGACGTCCTTGCGGTCCTCGATGGCCCCGATGAAGCGCTCGTCCGGCTGATAGCCTTCCCTTGCGATGCGAATGGCAGGCGCCAGCGAGACGGAAAGTGGAACCTTGCCGTAGTGGGCCGCGATCCAGGCCAGCCCGGCGGGCTCGCCCGGAATGCCTGCCGAAAGCGGGCCGTTGGTGGACACGTCGCGATTCGGCTTGCCGTCCTTGCCCACGTACACCTTCATGTCCACGGCCTTCGGCGCCGTTTCGCGGGCGTCGATGAAAACGTTGCGACGGTCCGATGCGCGATGCAGCAGCGCGAGAAATCCGCCGCCGATGCCGGAACTCTGCTGTTCGACTACGGCCAGGGTGGAGGCCACCGCGATGGCGGCGTCGAAGGCGTTGCCTCCCTTGTCCAGTACCTCGAACCCGGCGTTGGTGGCGAGGTAGTTCGCGCTGGCGATGGCGGCGTGGCCAGGACCTTTCGGGGCCGCAGCCGGCGCGTCGAGCGCGGAGGCCTGACCGGTGCCGACGACGAGGAAGAAAGTCGCGGCAAGCACACGCCACGAAGGGGCATGGAGCATGGGGTTGTCTCCGAGGGGATATCGTTACCCCTGAGATTAACCCATGGCGCCGCGGGATTTCTTAGGACGCCTTCGCCATCAGGTGCTCGTACTTGAGCATCAGCTGTTCGCGGGTCTCGACATGGTCCGGGTCGTGCGGGATGCATTCCACCGGGCAGACCTCCACGCACTGCGGATTGTCGAAGTGCCCGACGCACTCCGTGCAGAGGTTGGGATCGATCACGTAGTAGAGCTCACCCAGCGAGATGGCCTTGTTGGGGCACACGGGCTCGCAGACGTCGCAGTTGACGCAGGTGTCGAGGATCATCAGGGACATTCGGGGATTTTACCGCAAGGCGAGAGGCGGCGCGTTGGTCCCCCGTGAGTCGGCGCTGCGCGCCTGCAAGTCGGCCGCTGCGCGGCCTGTGAACCGTAAGGAGAATGAAGAAGGGCGCCGAGGCGCCCTTCCTTACTGTTCACGCTTTACGCTTCACTCACATGGCCACGAAGCGGAACGTCGCGCCGCTCGGCGCCACGGCGTCGGCCACGCGCTGCTGGTCGGCCTGGTCGCCAATGAACAGCACGATCACGTTCTTGAACGAGCCGGCGTTGGCGCCCTTGAAGGCCTCGACCATCAGGTCGGCGGTCTTGGCCGAATCCGGGCCGCCGAACACGAGCATGTTGCCCGGCGTGACGCCGCGGGCGACGGTGCCCTGCACGTTCTCGAGCTGGCGGGCGCGGCCGTCCTGGCCGGCCTGGTCGTCGCCGGCGGGCACGAAGTACGGGAACGGACGGTCGGCCGTCATGCCCTGCATGTTCTTGCGCACGATCTGGCCGAAGTACTGGCTCCAGGCCTTCGTATCGGACGGGTTGGTCGGCTTGGCGACAGCCGCTTCCTGCTGCGTGGCAGCCTGGTCGGTGTCTTCGGACTTGTTGCAGGCCGAGAGGGCCAGGGTGGCGGTCAGGGCCACGGACGCGGCGAGGATGAACTTACGCATGATGATCACCTGTTTGGTTAAGAGTTGCGCCAGCGTTGACGCATGGCCTGCTGCACCGCCGGATGCACGAAGCCGGAAATGTCACCACCAAGGCGACCGATTTCGCGCACGAGCGAGGAAGAAATGAAGCTGTACTGTTCCGCCGGCGTCAGGAACAGCGTCTCGGCCTGTGGGATCAGGTGACGGTTCATGCTGGCGAGCTGGAACTCGTATTCGAAGTCCGACACCGCGCGAAGGCCGCGCAGGATCACACCCGCCCCGATCTCCGTCACGAAGTCGGCAAGCAGGCAGTCGAAACCGCGCACTTCCACGTTCGGCAGATCGGCCAGGGCCAGCCGCGCCAGCGCGATGCGCTCGCCCAGGCTGAAACCCGGCCCCTTGCTGCGGCTTTCCGCCACGGCGACCACGATCCTGTCGAACAGGGGCGCGGCACGCGACACGAGATCGGCATGGCCGTTCGTGATGGGATCGAATGTGCCCGGGTAAACGGCGAGACGTGGATTGGCCGGATGAGTCATGGGAGGCGGGTCGGGGAAACGCGGGCTAGCTTAACGGATCGGCCGGGGTGCGGCGATAGAGGGCGTAGGCCACCTCCCCGGCTTGGCCCTGGCGATGCGGCAGCCAGCTGTCAGGCAGCGCAAACGAGGCGCCGCGGGGGGATTCGACATAGATCCACGCGCGTGGCGCGAGCCATCCGCCCTCTTCCAGAGCCCGGGCCGTCGCCGCCCAAGCGTTCAGCGCGAACGGCGGATCGAGGAACACCAGATCGAACGGACGCGCGTGTCCCTGCAGCCAACGCCCCGCATCGTCGGCGATCACCTCGCCTTCCACCTTCAGCCGGGCGAGGTTCGCCTTCAGCGCCGCTGCCAGGCGCGGCTCGCGCTCCACGAACGTGACCGCGGCCGCGCCGCGCGACAGTGCTTCGAGGCCCAGGGCCCCCGTGCCTGCGTAAAGGTCGAGGCAACGGGCACCGTCCACCACGGGCTGGAGCCAGTTGAACAGGGTTTCGCGCACGCGATCCGTGGTTGGGCGGAGCCCGGGGAGATCGGGAACCTCGATCCGCGAATTGCGCAGGGATCCGCCGATGACGCGGATGCGGCCGGACGCGGTCATCGCTCAGCGGCCAGTGAGGGCGGGGGTGTTAGCATTCGCCTATTGTCTTTGAATCCCCCGCGCAATGCTCAAGTTCTGGAAGAAAAAGCCCACCGAGCCGGCTGCACCGGAGCCCCAGGCACCGGAAGACCGCGTCGATCAATTGGCCGACCCTGCCGCGGCCGAGGTTGGCGCCGGCGTGTCGGAAGCACTGGCGGAAACGGCCCAGCCTGAACCCGCCGCCCCAGAGATCGAGGCCGAAGCGGAGGAATCCGCGGTTGTCGAAGCCGCCCGCGAAGCGGAGCAGCCCGCGCGCCGCAGCTGGCGCGAGCGCCTTTCCGGCAGCGGGTTCGCGAAGAGCCTCACCTCCCTGTTCGTTCGCCATCCCAAGCTCGACGACGACCTGCTCGACGAACTGGAAACCTCGCTCATCACCGCCGACGTGGGCGTGGAAGCCAGCACACGCCTGGTCGAAGACCTGCGCAAGCGCATGCACAAGCGCGAGTTTGCCGACGCCGGCGCGCTGCTCAAGGCGTTGCGCGCGGAGCTGGTGGCCCTGCTCCGGCCCGTGGAGCAGCCGCTGGACGTAGCCACGCAGTCGCCGTTCGTGATCCTCACGGTGGGCATCAACGGCGTCGGCAAGACCACCACCATCGGCAAGCTCGCCCGTCGCTATGCCGACGAAGGCCGCAGCGTGATGCTGGCCGCGGGCGATACCTTCCGCGCCGCCGCCGTCGAACAATTGAAGACATGGGGTGAACGGAACAAGGTGCCCGTCGTCTCGCAGGGCCAGGACGCCGATTCCGCCAGCGTGATCTTCGACGCGTTGCAGGCAGCGCGCTCGCGTGGCACCCAGGTATTGATCGCCGATACCGCGGGCCGTCTGCACACCCAGGGCGGCCTGATGGACGAGTTGGGCAAGATCGCCCGCGTCATGAAGAAGCTGGACGCCAGCGCACCGCACGAGGTGCTGATGGTGATCGACGGCACGACAGGGCAAAACGCCATCAGCCAGCTTCGCCAGTTCCGCGACACTGCAGGCGTCACCGGGCTTGTGGTCACCAAGCTCGACGGCACCGCCAAGGGCGGCGTGATGTTCGCGCTCGCACGCGAGTTCGGCTTGCCCATCCGTTACGTCGGCCTGGGCGAAACGGCCACCGATCTGCGCGTGTTCGATGCCGAAGCCTTCGTGGACGGCCTTCTGCCGCCCACCATCGGCGCCTGAGCGAACCGCGCGATGCAGGCACCGCGGCGATGAAACGCCCCTTGCGAATCGGCCTTCTCGCCGCCGGCGCGTTGGTCGTGGTGGTACTGCTGGCGGCGTTTGTCGCCACCTACGTGATGTTGCAGCCGGAGCGCTTCACCTCCCTGCTGCAATCGCGCGCCCGCGCCGCGGGCCTCGAACTCACGCTGTCCAACCCGGCCAGCCCCACCCTGTGGCCGAAACCCGCGCTCGAGCTGGAAGGCCTTACCGTGCGGGCGAACGGTGCGGAGCAGCCGTTGCTGGTCGCCTCGCGCGGCAAGCTCGTGCTGCCCTGGCATGCATTGATGGGCGGCGAAGCCCGCATTTCGCGGCTCGAAGTGGACGGTGCCCGCATCGACGTCGACGCACTGGGCGCGTATCTGGACACCCTGCCCTCACGCCCGTCCACGGCTGGCGCCATTCTGCCCACGGTGGACGCGGGCTTCCGCATCGAACGCGGCACGCTCCTGCGCGGCAACGAGTTGCTGCTGTCCAACGTGGACATCGACGCGGGACGCCTCGCGAACGGCATACCGTTCGCGCTCGCGCTCGCCGCCAGCACTTCCGACGGCACGCCCTATTCGCTGGAGCTCGAGACCATGCCGCAGCTCTCGCGCGGCGTGCTCACGCTGAGCGATGTCGAACTCGGACTTTCCAGCGAATCGCGTTTCGCCGCCATGCTGCGAGGGAGTGCCACCTGGCGCGGCGGTGCGGACGTGGGCGCGTCGCTTTCCGGGCGCGTTACCCGTAGCAGTGGCGCACCTTATGGCATCACGCTCAACGTCACTCCAGCGAACCAGCAGGATCCGCTCTACGTCGCCCTTCGCCTCGAAGGCGACAACGACCGCACTGACATCCGCATTCCCCCGATCGGATTCACCGAATGGTGGAGCGGCATCCTGGCGGGCGGTTCGCCCACCCTGCCGCCCGTCCTCGGCACCATCGAAGCCAAGACCCTCGACATCGGCAACGTACACATGAAAGGCCTGCGCATTCGTGCCACGCCGCTGGTACCGGCCGCCACTTCGACCACCGCTGCGCCATGAACGTCTTCGCGCGCGAACTGCTCCGCTGGTACGACCACCACGGACGGAAAGACCTTCCCTGGCAGCACCCGCGCGACGCGTATCGCGTGTGGCTGTCCGAGATCATGCTGCAGCAGACCCAGGTGGTGACCGTCATCGGGTACTTCCAGCGCTTCGTGGACACGCTGCCCACGCTGGCGTCGCTGGCCTCGGCCCATGAAGACACGGTGCTGGCGTTGTGGTCCGGCCTCGGTTATTACCGGCGTGCCCGCTTCCTTCATCGCGCCGCTCAGCTCTGCGTGGAGCGACACGGCGGGGAACTGCCGCGCGATCTGGACGCGCTGATGGCCCTTCCCGGCATCGGCCGCTCCACCGCCGGCGCGATTCTCGCGCAGGCGCATGGCCTTCGCTTCCCGATCCTCGACGGCAACGTGAAGCGCGTGCTCGCGCGGTACCACGGCATTGCCGGCTTTCCCGGTGAGAGCGCCGTCGAAAAACAACTCTGGCGCCACGCCGACGAGCACACCCCGTCCGAGCGAACCGCGGATTACACGCAGGCCATCATGGACCTGGGCGCCACCGTCTGCGTGCGGACGAAGCCCCTCTGCCTCCTGTGTCCGCACGCGGCCACGTGCGTCGCGCACCGCGACGGGCTCACGGCCGCACTGCCGACCCCGAAGCCCGGCAAGAAGGTTCCCACCCGCTCGCTGGCCATGTTGTTGCTGCGCGATGCGCAGGGCCGCGTGCTGCTCGAAAAGCGAGGGCCGCAAGGCGTCTGGTCCGGCCTGTGGAGCCTGCCGGAAGCGGCCGATGCCGATGCCGCCGGCGCGGTCGCCTCCGGCCTTGCCCGTGTCCGCGACGCGGACCCGTTACCTGCCTTCACTCACGTCTTCAGCCATTACAGGCTGGACGTGTCGCCCATCCTGTTCGACCATGCGGCCCCGCTCGCCGCCGTGGCGGACCGCGACGACCGCCGCTGGTGCGGGCGCGAGGAACTCGCCTCGCTCGGTCTGCCGGCCCCCGTGCGGACGCTGCTCGCCAACCTTCCGGAGATATCCCCATGACGCGCATGGTTCATTGCGTGAAACTCGGCCGCGAGGCCGAAGGCCTCGATTTCGCGCCCTGGCCGGGCGAGCTTGGCAAGCGCGTCTACGACAACGTGTCGAAGGAAGCCTGGGCCCAATGGCTGTCCCATCAGACCATGCTCATCAACGAGATGCGCCTGTCGCCGCTGGAACCGAAGACACGCACGTTCCTCAGCGGCGAGATGGAGAAGTACTTCTTTGGCGGCGACGTCATTCAACCCGCCGGCTACGTTCCGCCCGAACGGGACGCTTGACGCCGGCGCCCGCACCCGATTTAATACGCGGCTCCACTCGCCGCAACGATCGTTGCAGGCACCTGTGGCTCGGTAGCTCAGTTGGTAGAGCAGGGGATTGAAAATCCCCGTGTCGGCGGTTCGATTCCGTCCCGAGCCACCATTTGGTCAGTGACTTAGCCCGCCCCTCGGCGGGCTTTTTCGTTTGTATTGCCGCTGTGTTGCGACTTTGCGTAAGCGACGACCGCAGGCACCGGCATACGTGGGCAAGCATGACTCCTCATTCGCTGCTAGTCGTTACCGCATTGAGGGGCGAAGGCACCGCTCTCAACGAGTCGTCTGATTACCGCGCGCGGCGTTTATCGTCGGATCAATGCTTGAGCTGCTCTTCGACCGAGAGACTAACGATGCAGCCGCATTTGCCTGGGAACGAGATCGGTCGGCGCTCCCACAGGTCGCACAACAGGAGTTCGGAGCCGTTCGCTCCCCAACAGATTGACGGCGCCCCTTAAGATAATCTACCTTCTAGTAGGTAGCACGCGACGTGATCCCACTTTCGCTCCATCTTTTCCGCGCTACAGCCGCTATCGCCGCCCCTTCCCGAGATCCGCCCGCATGCCCGAAATGCCGTCCAAGCGCCAAATCTTTCTCTTTCTCGGTCTGACATGCCTCACCACCGCCCCCTTCTGGGCTTTGGGGATTGCCACGGGCGACTCCGCCGGCGGGCGAGGCGCTTACGCCGTAGGGAGCATGTGGGGGCCGGGTATCGCCGCGCTGCTGACCTGCTGGATCACCGGCCGTCCCATTGCCTCGCTTGGCTGGACCTGGGGGCGCTGGCGCTGGCAAATCGTTTCCTATCTGTGGCCGTTAGCTGTCTGTGTTGTCGCATATGGGCTTGTCTATGCGGTCGGCCTGGGCGGGTTTCCCAATCCGGCAACCGTGGCATCGCTGCGAACCACACTGGCTTGGCCGAACGCCTCGACGTGGACAATCGTCGTCGGCTGGTTCGCACTCCTGGCTTCGACAGGCTTCGTTCGCGGGGTCGCCAGCTCCCTGGGCGAAGAAATCGGTTGGCGCGGTTTTCTCTCACCCGCGCTGCATGCTCGGTACGGATTTACACGGGGCGCTTTGCTCACCGGTGTCGCATGGGCGGTCTGGCACTTTCCCATCATCTTCTTCTCGAACTACGCGTCCGCCACGCCGTTGTGGTTTGCCGTTCCCTGCTTCGTCGTCGAGGTGCTGAGTCTCGCGGTGATCATGGCTTGGGTGCGCCAGCGTTCCGGCAGCCTGTGGACCGGAGCGATTGCCCATGCCGGCATCAACCTTTGGAACCAGGCTTATTTCGCTCCGTTGACCACACCCCACGGTGATGTCACCGCCTACGCCATCGATGAATCCGGTGTAGCCCTGCCGCTGGTGTTGTTCGTACTGGCAGTCTTCGTCTGGACAAGAAGAAAGGATGTCGACGTAGCCACCGCATGAGCTGGACAGGCACGACCCGCTCCAGGGACTCTCGATATTCGCCCCGCCAGCCGATCGCGGCGTATCCGCTACCATGCGATACCGCCCACCTTTCCGAGGACGCCGCATGACGCTAGGCCAAACCGCTCGCTTCTTCATTGGGCTTTTGGCCGCGGTGTCGAGCTGGAACCTCCTTGCAGCCGCGGCACCGACGAACGTCCCCGCAAAGGACGCCGTTCCCGCCAACGGACTGGCGCAGACGCCCCCGATGGGTTGGAACAGCTGGAATCACTTCGCAGGCCGCATCACCGCCGCCGAGGTGCGCGATATGGCGGACGCGATGGTCGCCACGGGCATGCGCGACGCGGGGTACGTGTACGTCAACATCGACGACACCTGGGAAGGCGGGCGCGACGCCTCCGGCGCGATTCAACCGAACGAGAAATTCCGTGACATGTCCGCACTGGCGGCTTACGTGCACGCGCGTGGTTTGAAGCTTGGCATTTACTCTTCGCCCGGCGCGAAGACGTGCGCCGGGTTCGCCGGCAGTTATGGCCACGAGGATCAGGACGCTCGCACGTTCGCGGCATGGGGCGTCGACTTCCTGAAATACGATTACTGCGGAGCCACCCTTCTCTATCCGGTAACGCGCGAGAACCAGGAAGCGCTTTTTCGGCGCATGGGTCATGCGCTGCGCAAGACCGGCCGCCCCATCGTGTACAGCCTCTCGCAATCCGGCGACTTCGACATCTGGAAGTGGGGCCCGCAGACGGGCGCGAACATGTGGCGCACGACGCCCGACATCAGTGACAACTGGGAATCCATGTCGAAGCGCGGCTTTCGGCAACTGGATCTCACCGCGTGGTCGGGGCCTGGCCACTGGAACGATCCGGACATGCTCGAGATCGGCAACGGTGGCATGACCGCGGACGAATACCGCACACAGATGAGCCTGTGGTCCATCCTTCCCGCACCGCTGCTGGCCGGTAACGACCTGCGCAGCATGGATGCCGTCACGAAAGAGATCCTGCTCAACCGCGAAGTGATCGCGGTGGATCAGGATCCTGCCGGAACGCCCGCCCGACGCCTGGAGACGCGTGGCGAGGTCGAAGTGCTCGTGCGTGACATGAGCGATGGGTCGATCGTCGTGGGCTTTTTCAACCTGGGCGAGCAAGCCGCCAAGGTCGACCTGGATTGGCGGCGCTTGGGCGACCGCTTCGGCCACGGAGCGGCCGCACGCGACCTTTGGCGACACGCTGCCGTTACGCCGGGCAGTGCCTTCACCGGCTCGGTGCCTCGCCATGGTGTCGCTCTGTTGCGCGTAACCCCTGCCCCTATCGACACGAACTGATCGCAGCGATCCCGGCCAGCACGACCACCGCCCCGCCAATACGGCGCGCGAGATGGTTTTCGCGGAAGAGCCAGTATCCGAGAAGGGCGCCGACGACGATCGACGACTCGCGCAGCGGCGCAACAAGCGCCACGGGGGCACTCTGCATGGCCGTGAGAACGAGCATGTATGCGAGCGGCGAAAAGACGGCCACGATAACGATCGGCATGGCGTCTGCGCGTAACGCCTCCGATGCCCGATGCCGGCGGCGCAACGCGGCAGGGGTCAGGATCATGAGCTGCAACAGCAGCGTGCCGGCGTAGTAGCCCACGGGTGGCAAATGCCACGATGTCACCGAATAGCTGTCCCATAGCGTATAGCTGGCGATGGTGGCACCGGTGGCCGCACCCCACAACGTTCCCTGCAGCGGTCGGTGGCTCCCGCTTCCAAACGGGTTGCCGGTAACGACGAGGATGCCCGCGACAATGAGGAGCGCGCCGAGTGCGGCCACTATAGTGAGCCGTTCCCCCAGCAGAAGGACCGCGCACACCATCGTGAGCATCGGCGCGGTGCCGCGGGCTATCGGATAGACCACGCCGAGCTCGGCCCGATCGTATCCGGCTTGCAAGGCCATGGAGTATGCGACGTGCAGCGCGGCCGAGACTGCCGCACCCACCGCGAGGCGCCAGTCGAGCGCCAGCGGCTCTTTTGCCATGAGGACGATGGCGGCCGGGACGCACCACAGGACCGACACACAGGTATAGGCCCACACGAACAGCAAGGTATCGCCCCGCTTGTACTTCGAGGCGAGGTTCCACACCGCATGCGCAACCGCCGCGGCAAGGACCATCGCGACGATGGTGGGCTGCATCAGGAGATGTCGGGCAGATCGATACCTGCACGCTCTGCCCTTGCGCTCCGCTCCGAATCGCGCAGCGCGACGGCGGCGACCAGCGCGTCGACGACGACAAGCTGGGCCAGTCGGCTCCCCGCCGCGGCCATCTGCGCCGGCAATGGCGCACCCCCAACGACCAGCGCGACGTCGGCGAGATTCGCCAACGGCGTGCTGTACTGGTTGGTGATGGCAATGAGCGGGGCTCCGGCGGAAGAAGCCGCATCGGCAACGGCAAGCGTTGTGGAGGTGCGGCCTGTCGAGCTGACGGCGAGCATGACATCGCCGGGACCAAGAAGACGCGCCGCGATCATGGCCGAGAGGTGATCCGCGATGCCTATGGTCGTCACGCCCACCGCGCGCAGGCGGAACACCGCGTCGGCGGCCACCGTTGCCGAAGAGGCTGCCCCGAACACCAGCACTTGCCGCGCGGCCAGGAGCGTGGCGACCGCCTTGTCGAACGCCGAGAGTTCCATGGCCCCAGCGAGCGCGGTCAGAGCGTCGGTGCCTGCGCGAATGGAGGTTTCCAGCACCGCGGCCGATGTCGCGCCCGGTGCGAGCGCTTCAGGCGGCGCGAAGAACCGCGTTGTTCCGCGTGCGCGGGCGATCTCGATCTTGAGTTCGGTGAACCCGCCGAATCCGATCGCACGTGCGGCGCGAACCACGCTCGGTGGCGATACCCCGGCACGAGCGGCCACTTGCGCCACGGTACTCACGCCGACGAACAAGGGATCGGCAAGAAGGAGGGCGATGACCTTCGCCTCGCTGGCAGGAAGATCGCCACTGCGAGCCTGGATGCTTCCGATCCATTGCCCCAGGCGCTCTTCGTCGCCTGTAATTTCATTACCATATTCTGTGTTCATAGGTAATATATTACCTCGCGCAGCCGACGCCGCAACCGTCGCCCGGACCGGCGGCTGCGGCGGAGCCAAAGGAGGCCCTACTTGGATACAGAAGCCATGATGTCCGTCGCTATCGTCGGCCCCGGTGCGATTGGCACCACCATGGCGGGAGTCATGCAGGAGGCTGGCCGCACACCCGTGCTCTGCGGCCGCACATCACGCGACTCTCTGACGTTTCACGATGGCGACCGCCTCGTCACCGTTCCCGGCCCTGTCCGGACCGATCCGGAACAGATCGGCCGCGCGGTCGATATCGTCTTTTTCGCCGTCAAGGCGACACAGACCGAGGCGGCGGCAGGCTGGCTCGCCGCGTTGACCGGGCCGGAGACGGTTGTGTGCGTTCTGCAAAACGGCGTCGAACAATTGGAGGCGGTCTCCCCGCACGTTCCATCCGGCAAGGTCGTTCCCGCTGTCGTGTGGTTTCCTGCGCAGACGCAGACCGATGGCTCCGTGCGCTTGCGCGGCGACGTGCGCCTCAGCTTGCCGGACACACCCCCTTCCCGCCTGATCGCAGAAGCATTGCGAAACACCCGGTGTGTCGTCGAGCTCGCCACGGATTTCAGATCCCTGGCTTGGCGCAAGCTGCTGCAGAACGCGGCGGCCGGACTCATGGCGCTTACGCATCGCCGCTCGGGGATGTTCACCCGGGCCGATATCTCCAGGCTCACCCTCGCCTATCTGCAGGAGTGTCTTGCCGTGGCCCGCGCCGAAGGTGCCGAACTTGGCGACGAGGTGCCGCAGGCGATCCTCGACAGGTTTCTTGCGTCGCCGGCGGATATGGGCACGTCCATCCTCACGGATCGGGAAGCAGGCAAACCGCTCGAATGGGATACCCGTAACGGTGTCATCTCGCGTCGTGGCCGGGCCCGCGGCATCCCGACCCCCATCAGTGATGTGTTGCTGCCGCTTCTCGCGGCCGCGAGCGATGGCCCCGGGTGATTCCGACGCTACTGCGCGGCCGGACGCGCCAGCACCATCCAGCCGCCGGACAGCGTCTCTTTCAGCACTTCCACACGGCGCATGCGGCCTGCCGTCGCCGAGGAAGCAGACGCCAGCGCAAACTCCACGGCCCTGCCTTCGGTAGGAAAGAGATGCTTCGCCCCGCCGGGCAGCAGGACACGCCAGACGCGCTCGTTCATGCCCGGATAGAAGATGAAGATGCGGAACGGACGGCCTGCGTCGTTCATGGATGGTGCCTCTTTCGAATACGCACCGTTACCATGAATGTTGTTACGTCGGCGTAACCGTTCAGCCGTCGACGTCCCTGCCTCGCCCCGCTTCGCACTCGCGCAGGGCCATGTTCAATGCATTGGACTCGCCGGCGTCGACTGGCGCACTTTCGCCACGCAACAGGGCGCCCGCATGATCTTCCATCGCCCGCACAAGGCTGTCGCGTGCTGTCTGGCCGCAGGGCGTGCGCGGCTTCCAGAGCGAAAGGCCCTGCGTCTGGCCGACGAGTCTGTCCACGTAGGGCTGGCGATCCGAGGGGGCGGCGTTCGTGGCTTCGCGAACCCTGGTCTGCCATGTGGCCAATTCGCCACGCAGGTCGGCCGTGTCGGCCGCCAGCGCCTTCGCATCCCTCTCGCGCGCACGGTGCGACGCGGTGAAGGCGAGCATGGCGGTGGTAGCGGAAGCGATGAAGGCCGCTGCCACCACGGCGATGACCGCCTTGCGGCCATTCGAAAGTTTTTCCCGCTTGGCTTCTTTTTCCATCGGAGGCAACGACTTGTCGAAAGAAACGAATCATCCCACATCGGGAGCATGTGCACTGCGCGGCAAAAAAGCGCTCCATCCGACGTTATAGTCGGATGCTCGTCCCCAAGAAGCCGGAGCCCATGACTCGCCTTTCCCGACTCTTCTTCGCCGCCGCCGTCGCCGCCTTCGCGCTGCCTTCGGTCGCCGCGGAACTGAAAGTGATGACGTTCAACGTGCGCACCATGACAGGCAAGGACGGTCCCAACGGATGGGAATTCCGCCGCGATCTCTTCGCCGACACCATCCGGCAAATGCATCCCGACGTCATCGGCACGCAGGAACTGTACAAGCAGCAGGGCGACGACACCGTCGAGCGCCTTCCGGAATACACGTGGTTCGGACGCGATCGCTACGGCAAGCACACCGACGAACACATGGGCATCTTCTATCGCAAGGACGCCTTGAAGCTCATCAAGTCCGGCGACTTCTGGTTTTCCAGCACGCCGGACAAGCCCGGCACCATGGACTGGGGCAACCCCATGCCCCGCATGGTGAACTGGGCTTTGTTCGAACGGCTTTCCGACCACAAGCAGTTCTATCTGCTGGACACCCACCTGCCCTACCGCGACCAGGACGAGGACATCCGCACGCGTTGCGGCAAACTGCTCGCGGCATGGATTGCCAAACTCCCCAAGGGTGTTCCGGTGATCGTCACCGGCGACTTCAACACCGGCCCCGACGGCGAAGCGCACAAGGAGCTCACGGCGTCGCTGAAAGACGCCTGGGAAACCGCGCCGAAGCGCGAAGGCCCGGCGGAAACCTTCCACAACTTCACCGGCAAGCCAACCAAGCGCATCGACTGGATCCTCTCCAGTGGCGTAACGGCCAAGTCCGTGGAGACGATCACGACATCGAAGGACGGACGCTATCCGTCGGATCATTTCCCGGTGCAGGCGACCTTCGAGCTTTGAATCATTCGACCCCGGAGAAGATGCGCTTGTCCGTACACGTCAGACCAGCGCCCTTCTCCGGCTCGTCGTGCCTGTCGCCCGGCCCCCGTTTGAGGGTTGCCCACCCGGGGCCACCCGGGGATGATGCGGCCACCCTAGCCGGAGTACGCCCATGCGCCGCCTCGTCATTGCCGCCCTGTTTGCCTTCGCCGCGCTTTGTGCGCACGCCGCAACGCCGCCCGCGGCCGGCACCAGCTCGTACTTCGACAACACCGGTCGCGATGACGTGCTTTCGGGCGGCCAGAAGTCCATCGTCATCGACACGCCCAAGGGCAAGTTCCGGGTCTGGACGAAGCGGGTGGGCAACAACCCGACGATCAAGGTCCTCTTGCTGCATGGCGGCCCGGGCGCAACGCACGAGTACTTCGAAGCGTTCGACAGCTATTTCCCCGGTGCGGGCATCGAGTACTACTACTACGACCAGCTCGGCTCGGCCTTCAGCGACAAGCCCACCGACCCTTCGCTGTGGGAAATCCCGCGCTTCGTCGACGAGGTGGAGCAGGTGCGCAAGGCGCTGCACCTGGACAAGGACAACTTCTTCGTCCTCGGGCATTCCTGGGGCGGCGTGCTGGCCATCGAGTACGCGCTGAAGTACCCGCAACACCTGAAGGGCCTGATCATCTCGAACATGATGGACAGCATTCCGGCGTACAACGAATACGCCAGCAAGGTGCTGATGCCAGCCATGGACCCGAAGAAGCTGGCCGAGGTGAAGCGTCTCGAGGCCGAGCACAAGACCCAGGATCCGGCGTACATGGCCATCCTGATGCCCATGCACTACGAAAAGCACATCCTTCGCATGCCCGCCGCGCAGTGGCCGGAACCGGTGGAACGCGCCTTCGGTCACATCAACGAGCAGATCTACGTCTCGATGCAGGGACCCAGCGAACTGGGCGCAAGCGGCAAGCTGCTGCACTGGGACCGTAGCGAGGCATTGAAGACCATCAAGGTGCCGACGCTGGTGATCGGCGCGCAGTACGACACCATGGACCCGAAGTACATGGCCGCCATGGCCAAGAAGATGCCGGATGCCCGCTTCCTCCTGTGCCCCCAGGGTTCGCACCTGGCGATGTACGACGATCAGAAAACCTACTTCACGGGCCTGATCAAGTTCCTGAAGGACGTGGACGCGGGCAGGCCGCTGAACTGAGCGGCACTTTTGTGAGAGCAACTGTCTTTTTCAGAAGCCCTCCCAAGCACAGAGGTTTCCCCACAAGCGTGCGAGCGTTGTGT
The DNA here is from genome assembly GCF_011759605.1 of Luteibacter sp. SG786. Classification (GTDB taxonomy): domain Bacteria; phylum Pseudomonadota; class Gammaproteobacteria; order Xanthomonadales; family Rhodanobacteraceae; genus Luteibacter. The sequence continues at coordinate 1,651,345 of NZ_JAAOYX010000001.1, read as the reverse complement.
GGGAGCCGCTTCAGCGGCGATGGGTGCTGGCGGCGGCCTTGCCCGCTGCCGCGGGATCGCCGGCGGAGCCGGCTCCCACAGGTAACCAGCCTGTCCGCACTCGCCGGTCTTCGCTCCTGAGACGGGTTTCTGGCAACATCGTCCGGTTATCGACGCGCCGTGGCGCGCCTGCCGGATGCACAAACCCATGAATTTGCAAGCCAATTACGAACAGATCCCGCTCAAGGAATACGCCGAGCGGGCCTACCTCGACTATTCGATGTACGTGGTGCTGGACCGCGCCCTGCCCTTCGTGGGCGACGGCCTGAAGCCGGTCCAGCGCCGCATCGTGTACGCCATGAGCGAGCTGGCGCTGGGGGCCACGGCCAAGCCGAAGAAATCCGCGCGCACCATCGGCGACGTGATCGGCAAGTTCCACCCGCATGGCGACTCGGCCTGCTACGAGGCCATGGTGCTCATGGCCCAGCCGTTCTCGTACCGGTATCCGCTGGTGGACGGCCACGGCAACTTCGGCTCGCCGGACGACCCGAAGAGCTTCGCGGCCATGCGCTATACGGAGTCCCGCCTCACGCCCATCGCCGAGGTGCTGCTCTCCGAACTCGGCCACGGCACCGTCGACTGGGTGCCGAATTTTGACGGCACCATGGAGGAACCGTCCTGGTTGCCTGCCCGGGTGCCGCACGTGCTGCTGAACGGTTCGATGGGCATCGCGGTGGGCATGGCCACCGATATCCCGCCGCACAACCTGCGTGAGGTCGCCAGCGCCTGCATCCGCCTGCTCGACGACCCCGACGCCACCGTCACCGACCTGTGCGAACACGTCCAGGGCCCGGATTATCCGACCACGGCGGAGATCATCACGCCGCGCAAGGAAATCCTGGCGATGTACCAGAACGGCACGGGCTCCGTCCGCGCCCGGGCAGTGTACGAACGCGACGAAGGCAACATCGTCATCACCGCCCTGCCGCATCAGGTCTCGCCGTCGAAGATCCTCGAGCAGATCGCCGCGCAGATGCGCGCGAAGAAGCTGCCGATGCTGGAAGACCTGCGCGACGAGTCCGACCACGAGAACCCCATCCGCCTCGTGCTGGTCCCGCGGTCGAACCGCGTGGACGTCGACGAGATGATGCAGCACCTCTTCGCCACCACGGACCTGGAAAAGAGCTTCCGCATCAACCTCAACATGATCGGGCTCGACGGCCGTCCGCAGGTCAAGGACCTCAAGACGATCCTTGGCGAATGGCTGCGCTTCCGCACCGATACGGTCACGCGCCGGCTCAACCATCGCCTCGGCCGCGTCGAGCGCCGCCTGCACATGCTCGAGGCGCTGCGCATCGCCTACCTCAACATCGACGAGGTGATCCGCATCGTCCGCACCGAGGAAGAGCCGAAGCCGGTGCTCATCGCCCGCTTCCGTCTCGACGAGGAACAGGCCGATTACATCCTGGAGACGAAGCTGCGCCAGCTGGCCCGTCTCGAGGAAATGAAGATCAACGAGGAACGCGACAAGCTGGAGGAGGAACGCGCGCGCATCAACGTGCTGCTGAAATCTCCGGCGAAGCTCAAGGGCCTCATCAAGGAAGAACTGCGCGGCGACGCCGAAAAATACGGCGACGCGCGCCGCTCGCCACTGGTCGAGCGCAGCGTGGCACAGGCGCTGGACGAAAGCGCGCTGGTCGCTTCCGAGCCGGTCACCGTGGTCCTCTCGCAGAAGGGCTGGGTCCGTGCGGGCAAGGGCCATGAGATCGACGGCGAGGCCCTGTCCTACCGCGACGGCGACAGCCTGCTTGCGGTTTCGCGTGCGCGCACCACCCAGCAGGTGGCCTTCATCGATTCCACCGGCCGCGCCTATGCCACACCCGCGCACACCCTGCCTTCCGCTCGCGGCAACGGCGAACCGCTCACGGGCCGTTTCAGCCCGCCGGCCGGGGCGCGATTCGATGCCGTGGTGGCAGCGGACAACGACACGCGCATCGTGCTCGCCACCGACTTCGGCTATGGCTTCGTCACCCGCTTCGAGGCGCTCACGGGACGCCAGAAGGCAGGCAAGCAGATCATCACGCTCAGCGAAGGCGCGCGCGTGGTCGCACCGGCCATCACGGCCGACCCTTCGCGCGACCGCATCGTGGTCGTCACCGGCGAGGGCCACCTGCTGATGTTCTCGGTGGCCGAGTTGCCGGAACTCGACAAGGGCAAGGGCAACAAGCTCATCGAGATTCCCAAGGCCAAGCTGGTCTCGGGCGAGGAACGCGTGGTGGGCGTCGCCGTCGTTGCCGAGGGCAAGGGCGAGGTCACGCTCTACGCCGGCCAGCGGAAGCTCACGCTGAAGTGGGCGGACCTGGTGGAATACGGCGGCAGCCGCGCCACCCGCGGTGGCGTGCTGCCACGCGGGCTGCGCCGCGTGGAGCGGATCGAAACCACAGGCTGACGCGCGCGGGTTTCGCCGGGAACCGGTTCATGTGGGGAGCCGGTTCATGTGGGAGCCGGCTATGCCGGCGATCCCGCGGCAGCGGGCAAGCTTGCCGCGAGCATCCATCGCCGCTGAAGCGGCTCCCACACAAAGCTTGCTTCTTCTAGAGCTTGCTTCAGCTTGCTTCTTTTTTTACAGCCGCGTGTTTTATAGCCGCGTGACGTTCCAGGAGACCATGCGGCCGTCCTTGTACGGCATCACGCCGTGGAACGGGCGCGGGTCGGCGTCGAAGACCAGCGGCAAGAAATGGCGGTCGCCTTCCCACATCGGGAGGGTGTCCAGCTTTTCCACGGGCACCCATTCCAGCGCGCCCTCATGGTTCGACGTGAGCGGCGTGCCCTCGAAGCGCGTGACGACGAAGATGAATCCGAGCCAGTCTTCGCCCTGCTTGCCGAAGCCGGGCCAGTTGAGGGTGCCGCGCAGGCTCATCTCGGTGCATTCGATGCCGGCTTCTTCCCTGATCTCGCGCCGCATGCAGGCGGCGATGTCCTCGCCCGGCTCCATCTTGCCGCCGAGCCCGTTGTACTTTCCCAGATGCATGTCGTCCTGGCGGGCGTTGCGATGGATCATGAGGACGTGATTACCGTCCGGCGAAAGGACATAGCCGAGCGTGGCGACGATGGGCGTATAGGGCATGGCGGTGGGGAAAGGGAGGAAAAACCAGGGAGTTTACGCCCTGCGTCAGGAAACCGCCGCAGCGCAGCTTGCGCGGGACGCCGGGGCCGGCGACCATCGACGAATGTTCCATCTCACTATCCCCTCTCTGTTGAACCGAGCCACGTTCCGCATCCTCGCCGCCGGCAGCATCGCCGCGCTGGTGGGCTGTGCGAGTCCGGCCGACGCCGTGGAAGGCCGCGACCTCACCTTCGACAGCCAGTCGTACTTCGCGGTCACCGTGGACACGCGCAAGGACGATATCGAGCTCTACTGGCGCAACCCGGATAACGGTCAGCCCTTCGGCGGACTGGAAGCGCTGAAGACGTGGACGGCCGGCAAGGGCCGCACGCTCGCCTTCGCCGCCAATGCCGGCATCTACGACCGCGAGTTCAAGCCACTCGGTCTCTATGTGGAGAACGGCAAGACCGTGGTGCCACTGAACCTCGCTCACGGCAACCCGCGCTCGGGCAATTTCTCGCTGTTGCCCAACGGCGTCTTCGCGGTGTACGACGACGGCAGCGCGGAAGTGCGCACCAGCGACGCCTTTCGCACCGCGGGCCGCAAGCCGCGCTGGGCCACGCAGTCGGGCCCCATGCTCGTGATCGACGGCGAAATCAACCCGCAGTTCGAGAATGGCTCGGACAGCATGAAATGGCGCAGCGGCGTCTGTGCGAAAACCCCGCACGAGGTCGTCTTCGTGGTGAGTCGCGCCCCGGTGAACTTCCACAGCTTCGCGCGCCTGTTCCGCGACGCGATCGGCTGCCGGGACGCCTTGTTTCTCGACGGCACGATCTCGCAGTTCTACACGCCGGAGGCGGGCTACACCGGCGCGCCGGCCTTCATGACAAAACCTTATGCCGGCATGATCGCCGTGTTCACGAAACCTCAGTGACCTCACCTCGTCTGGCGCCAGGAATGACTGTTCCCCGGGTCGACGACCTTTGAAAGCGGAGCGAAGCCGTCCTGGGCCGTCGTTCTTTCGAACGTCCCATCGAGCGACGAGACATTGCTGAGCCAAGGATGGTCGCCGATAACGTGGACATCCCGCGTGGCGTCCGCGAAGTCGGCGTGTCCGCTGGAACGACGCCGTAACACATCGTTGAAAACGCCTGGCCCGGTGGATTGCGAGATGATCGGCATATAAGACACCAAGGCATCGTACGATTCGCGGTCACCTCTATCATGAGGCCTGTCGCTCAGGCGATGCCTGTTCAGCCGAACACGCGTCGTCTGTTCGTCCAGGACCTCGATGAAAAACCCATTATTTTTGTGGGAGGCAAAGGCATTGGTGTTGTACTCGGCATTCATTCCCAGCGCGGGATGGGACATGACCCCTCCGGTGAGCACCTCGTCCGCTTTCGCCATGAGCCGGACCTGACCGAAACCCTGGAGCAGCGCGTCATCAGTGTCCAGGTACAGGCCACCTTCCTTGTACTGGATGAAATGTCTCAGGATATCGCTGGCGGCCGAAAGGTTTCGGCGGGAGCGATCGGGGGACCGGAAAAATTCGAAGGGATCGGCATATTTCGTCGTCTTGAATTCCGCAAATAACGGATCTGAGCGAAGGTCGACCACCTTGACATCAGGCAAGGCGTCTTGAAGGGCTTTGACAGCCGCCGGGGATTCGTCGTCCAGCAATACATACAGTCTGGACTCGTACCCTCCCTCTTTCGCGAGACGCCCGTTCGCTTCGATCGTGTCGATCAGCAGGTCACCCGATTGGCCGCGCGTTCGCCGGGTCTTCAGCGCGTGTGCATCCCCCAACCACACTTGATTTATCACCTTGGGAATCGGAGTGCGGGCGCCTTCAACAGGACGCGGCCATGGATGTGGTGCCCTGCTGATCCCGAACTGGTTGAGCGCCTCTAGCCGCTGCTCATCGGACGCCAGCCGTGGAGGCAGCGCAGGCGCGCCCGCGCTTCCCCGTTCAAGCACGACGTACTGCCACTCCTTGGTGATGTCGTTATATTCCACGTAGGCGCCTGGCCTCATGGCGGCTCCGTCAGCCGCCCTCCACTTGCATGCGGCCAGATCGAAGAGGATGTCGGTCCGATAGCCGTCGATATCCACAGCCATCCGGCGGCTCGTACTCTGTCCGCTGATACCTTTCAGATGACCCTCGCCCCAACGTGGCTCGCCCCACGTTATCGCCGGCCGCCGGGGGGAACCGCCCACCAGGCGGGCCGCAGGCAATACCGTCCACCCTTCCCCTGAGAGACGGATGGCCCGTGTGTTGCCGGCATCGAGGGGATCGACAATCACACGTTCGCCGGATCCGTCAGGCTTGAGGACGTTGCGGCTGCGATAGATCCTTTCGCCGATGGTCACATATTCCTGGCCGGTGCCGTCGCGAAAGAGGCGGCGGGACGGCGAATGCATACTCGTTACTTCGATACCGCTCACCGCGAACTTATGCAGGACAGCCGCGATGTCGGAGTCGGGAAGGCGCGACGAGGCACTTGCAGGCAGGGCGAACCGAACCATGGGCCTGCCGTTCGCCCCGCGCACGACGGCGGCGAAGTGCCGTCGAACGGCCTTCCCCATCGACCTGAGTGGCGTGCGGAAGGGTTCCGCCGCCATGGGCAGGGCATCCAGGGCCACGGCGAGGCCGGCTGCCGCCAGCTTCCCATAGCAGCCTTTCTCCTCGGCAAGGAAGCATTCGATCGCGCCGTTCATGTCGAGGCTTCCACCGACCAGGCCGGATAGTGGCAGCACGACATCGAGGACATCCGCGACACCCTTGACGTTATCGGCGATCGTGAGCCGATCCCGAAACGATGTGGTATTGGACGCGTGCCGCGACTCGTTTCGCCATTGCGCAAAGAAAGCGCTGGCGGCGGCGACCAGGAAATCGCCGGCAATCGGCACGGTAGCGATCTCGCCACCGCGGCCACCTCGTGCGAGAGCACGGCTCGCCTGGAGGCGTTCACCCGCGACGATCGCCTCGACCATGTAATTCCGCAGCGCTTCGTCGTCCTTGAGCTTTCGGGCAATTTCGTCGAGGCCGCGGAAGCTCCGGAAGGCCTTGTTGTCGGGAGCTCCGGGGGAGTAAAGCACCCAGGCATCCTTATCGCCACCCGCGGTGTGGAACAGCAAGACACCGCCGCCGACGCTGGCCCCGCTGACCTGGAGATGATGAACGGCGATCCGTGTCGAGGCACCGGCGTTGGCCAAGGCGTGCAGGATCGAGGTTTGCGCGTGTGTCGACAGGCCTGAAGCCGGTAGCGCCACAGCGTGGAGGAGGTTCAGCATCATTCCATGCCCAAGCCCAAGCGCGATCGCGTCCAGATTCACGCTGCTTTGGAAGCGTCCGACCGTATCCAGATACTGCTGGGCGACATTCGCCTCGCGGACCATGGCCGACACCGCGGCAAAAGGCAGGTCGCGCATCGGTTGCCCGTCGACATCGACCACTTCGTACTGAGTCAGGGGCTCTGCGTAAACGGGAAGGTTCTCGAGCGCGGCCTCGGTCAAGGTGAGTTTCCTGCCGGTGTGCTCGGTATCCTTCTCATCCACCTTGTGCCATACACCATCCTCGTCGCACCACCGCCTTGGCTTGCCGCCTGCATGGTGCTGCTGGAACGTCCAATGGAAGATGGAAACGGCGTCGGGGTCGAAGACACTTGCCCCACGTGCTCGAAGTGCTTCTGCCATGGCATTCCGAGCCAGCAGCTTGATGTCCCGCAACGCGCCCGGCTGCTCCGCCAGGAGGGCGCCGGCGGCACGGAAGGCCTGGAGATGCCTTCGCGCCTGCGTTCGCCATGCCACCTTCTCATCTCGCGAAGCGGCAGCTATGGCATCCGGCATCAGGAGATCGACGCGCAGGCGGGCATTGTATGTGTCGACCATCCACCGCTGATCGAGCTCGCCCGTGAGATCACCGTGGCGATCGACGACCGCACCGGCCTCGCCAACCGCCATGGGAGAGGCTTCAAGCATCATCATCGCTGCCAATGCATCCGTCTTGCCGCGGAGCACGATCCGATCGAGCAACCATCGCCATGGATCGCCGGAAACAGGCTGCGAGCGGAGCGTCGCACTTTGTCCCCCGGCCTCCATCAACCAGGCCCGAAGCGCATCGGCATTCTCGAACAGCCGCGTGGGGAGGCTCGCCGACAGAAGGAGAAGCTTGCCGCAATCGCCCTCTGGAAAATTCACACAGGGGCGTTCCGAAATGGCGACAGTCGGCGGAAGGCTCAACTTGTTGCGGAAATTCCCATTGAGGACCTCGATGCCGGTAACTCCGTTACCGGCGCCCATAAGGGTGGCGCCCAGCGGCTCCAGCCATCCCTCATCGACCATCGAATCGACTTCGACCTGACGGAGATCGGCCAATGCCCGTGCCAGCCATGTTTTTCGCGTGGGCGCCTCCACCTCCCCGGCAACATTCCGTGTCGACAGTATCTCGTTCCAATACCGATCGATCCGCCGTTGGAAATGAAATCGGAAGTCGCGCGCCGATTGCAGCGCAGACTCGATTTTCGCCAAGCCCGCTCCACCCGCCAACGCGGGAATCCGCGCGGACGATGCAAGCGTCCCAGCGGCGTTGAAGAAGCCCGTCTCGCTCTGGATGAACTCGAGAAACGTGCCGGGATGGAGGATGATCTCGCGATAGATATCTGTCAGCGGCCGCGAGCTCACGATGTCCCGCCGACCGTCCGCGGCCTCACGGAAGGTCGTGACGTACACCTTCTCCACGTCGGTCTCGACCGGAAGTGCAGGAACATGGCGCCGCACCTCCTCCGCTAGCAACTCCTTGGAAATCGAACTGAAGCTCGGCTGCCTGGCCAGTCCGACGTGCCGGATCTCGCCCAGTAGCCGGTTGAGATCGCCCCCTGGCGGTGCGACAACGGCTTGGGAAACGGTGTCGGGTTCTGGAGGAATCAGTCGCGCCAGCGGAGAGGTGCCGGGCTGTGGTGTCTGCATCCCGGCGAACTCTGGCACCTCCCCTGAGGGTCGCGCTTCGGATGCCAGCGGAAAGGAACTGGCGGCGATCAGTGTCGCCAGGGTGGTGCGTCTGATTCTCTCCATGCGCGATCACTTGCATTGCTGTTATCGGGCAAGGGAGTGTGGCGGCTGCACCCGCCATGCGGCATCGGCTTATGCCCAGGAACGCGTCGTCCTTCAGAAGAGCATACGCTCGCAGATCGCCTCGTAGAGGTCCGGCAACCGTTCCAGGTCGGCGATCGACACGCACTCGTCCACCTTGTGGATGGTGGCGTTGACGGGACCCAGTTCGATCACCTCGGCGCCCATGGGGGCGATGAAGCGGCCGTCCGAGGTGCCGCCGCCCGTGCTCTGTTCGGGATCGATGCCGCACAGATCGCGGCAGACGTTCACCACGACCTCACGCAGGCGCCCGCCTGGCGTGGCAAGGAACGGGCGCCCCGAGAGATGCCACTCGATGGCGAAGTCCACGCCGTGGTGGCGAAGGATGGCTTCCGTGCGCGCGCGCAGTTCGTCGGCGGTGCTCGCGGTGGCGTAACGGAAGTTGATCAGCGCGACGAGCTCGCCCGGAATGACGTTGTTGGCACCCGTGCCCGCATGGATGTTGGATACCTGGAACGACGTGGGCGGAAAATCCGCGTTGCCTTCGTCCCAGCGTTCCGCGGTGAGTGCGGCGAGCGCCGGGGCGAACGCGTGGATCGGGTTTTTCGCCTTTTCCGGATACGCCACGTGCCCCTGCACGCCACGGACGGTGAGCGTGCCCGAAAGCGAGCCGCGACGCCCCACCCGGATAAGGTCGCCTAGCCGGGCCTTCGCCGAAGGCTCGCCGACCACGCAAGCATCGATACGTTGCCCGGTACGGGCGAAGTGTTCGACCACTTCGCGCACGCCGTGCAAGGCCACGCCTTCCTCGTCGCTGGTCAGCAGCAGGCCGACCGTGCCGGCATGGGCGGGATGCGCGACGACGAAGCGTTCCAGCGCCACGACCATCGCGGCCACCGAGCCCTTCATGTCGGCGGCACCGCGGCCGTAGAGCAGCCCGTCGCGCTCCGTGGGCTCGAAAGGCGGCGACGCCCAGCGATCCTCCGGGCCCGTGGGCACGACGTCGGTGTGGCCGAGGAAGGCGAGCACGGGGCCTTCGCCTCCGTGCGTGGCCCAGAGATTGTCGACGTCGCCGTAGCGAAGGTGTTCGATGCGAAAGCCGACTGCTTCGAGCCGACCCGCGATCAGCGGCAGGCAGCCGGCGTCGTCGGGGGTGACCGAGCGGCGGCGGATGAGCTCATGGGTCAGTGTGAGAACCGGAGACATCGCTGATCCATTCATGGTTCGGGGAAGCGCGGAAGGCACTGGGTTCCTGCCTTCGCAGGAACGACGGCACATTGCGGGCGCGACGCTGCCTGTGCCGGAACGACGGCACATTGCGGGTGTGACGCTGCCTGTGCCCGAACGACAGCACATTGCGGGTGTGACGCTGCCTGTGCAGGACCGACGAACATCCATGGCCCCGTCGCCCCTGCGCAGGCAGGGGCCCAGCGACTCTCGGCCCGACGAGGCGTCACTTCCCGAACCGCCTCTTGAAGGCATTGTCAGTAAAACCCACGCTGACCTCGTCACCCTCCACCACCACCGGCCGCTTGATCAGCGCCGGATACTCCTTGAACAACAAGGTCCACTCCGGATCCGTGCGCGGGTCCTTGCGCTGCGGCAGCAGCGTGCGCCAGGTGGTGGACGCCTTGTTCACCAGTTTTTCCCAACCACCGAGCTTTTCCGCCCAGGCCTTCAGCGTCGCCGCGGGAACCGGGTTCGCCCGGTAATCCACGAACTCGTGTTCCACGTCGAAGCGCGCGAGCCAATTGCGCGCCTTCTTGCAGGTGTCGCAGGTGGGCAGGCCGTAAACCGTGATCGTCATGGTTCAGTCGCCGCTGCGCAGGAGTTCGTTGATGCCCGTCTTGGAACGGGTCTTCTCGTCCACCTGCTTCACGATCACCGCGGCGTACAGGCTGTGGCTGCCGTCCTTCGCCGGAAGGCTGCCGGACACCACCACGCTGCCGGCCGGCACGCGGCCGTAGCTGATCTCGCCCGTGGCGCGGTTGTAGATGCGCGTGGACTGGCCGAGGAACACGCCCATGCCGATCACCGAGCCTTTCTCCACCACCACGCCCTCCACCACCTCGGAACGCGCGCCGATGAAGCAGCCGTCCTCGATGATGGTGGGATTGGCCTGCAACGGCTCCAGCACGCCGCCGATGCCGACGCCGCCCGAGAGGTGCACGTTCGCGCCGATCTGCGCGCAGGAGCCGACCGTGGCCCAGGTGTCGACCATGGTGCCGGCGCCGACATAGGCGCCGATGTTGGTGTAGCTGGGCATCAGCACGGCGTCCTTCGCGATGTGCGCGCCACGGCGGACGAGCGCGCCCGGCACCACGCGGGCACCAAGGTTCGCGTATTCGATGGCATCGGCCTGGGTGAAGCGCAGGGGCACCTTGTCGAAGGCGCTGGACGGGCCACCGTCCATCACGCGATTGCCGTTCATGCGGAAGTAGAGCAGCACCGCTTTCTTCAGCCACGCGTTCACCGTCCAGCCGCCCTTTCCGTCGGGCTCGGCCACGCGGCGCTCGCCGGACTCGAGGAGGTTCAGCACCTGCTCGACGGCTTCGCGGAGGTCGCCCTCCATCTCGTTCTGGGTGAGGGCCGCGCGGCGTTCGAATGCGTCTTCGATGATGGATTCAAGCGTTTGCATCTGCATGTACGGAAGTCCTGGGGCTTTCGGAACCGATATGGCGCAACAGGCAGGCCCGCAGGATCTCCCGGCGATCGGGAGAGAGCGGCGCGTTGCTGCGGTCGGTGAGTTGGAAGAAATCTTCGACGCGTTCGCCGAACGTGGCAATGCGCGCATCATGCACGCGCACCTCCGCTTCGGCCAGCGCTTGCGCCACGGCCGCGAGCAGGCCGGGCCGGTCCGTGCACACCAGCGCCAGCTGAGTGCGCTCACCCGCGTCCACGAATTCGATGCGGGGCGCCATCTGGAAATGGCGAAGGTGACGCGACAGCGTGCGCTTGGCCGGCCCGTGTCCCGCCGACTGCGACAGCGCGTGCCGCATGCGCGCGCGCAGTTCCTCGGCGCGCTGCAACGAGGCCGGCGCCTGGGAGTCGGACTCCAGCAGGAGGAAGGTATCCAGCGCCATCCCTGTGTTCGACACGAGGATGCGTGCCTCCATGACGGAAAAGCGCAGGCGGTCGAGCACGGCCGTCACCGTGGCGAACAGACCGTCGCGGTCGGGCGTGTAGATGAAGAGTTCGGTGCTGCCGCGCACCGAGAACGGATGGACTTCCACCAGCGGCGTCGCGCCATGCGCGCGAAGTATCGCCGCGGTCTGCCAGGCGATCTGTTCGGGCCGGTGACGTAGGAAACTGGTATCGGGGAACTCGGCCCATACCTTAGCGATCTCGTCGGCGTCGATGTGCTCGGTAGCGAGCACACCCATGGCCTTCTCGCGGCATTCGCGCACGCGCACCGCCGCATGGGCGGGCGGCGTCAGGTCGCTGCGCAAGGCGAAGCGGGTGGCCGTGTACAGGTCGGCGAGCAGGCGGTCCTTCCACGCGTTCCACAGCTTGGGACTGGTGCCGATGATGTCCGCGATGGTCAGCAGGTAAAGGTGGTCGAGGTGTTCCCAGTCGCCCACCACGGCCGCGAAGCGATGCACCACTTCCGGGTCGGTGATGTCCTGGCGCTGCGCAGTGGTGCTCATGAGGAGGTGGTAGCGCACCAGCCAGGCCACCAGTTCCACCTGTCCCACCGGCAGGCCCAGGCGAGTGCAGAAGGCGCGCGCATCTTCCTCGCCGAGCACGGAATGGTCGCCGCCGCGCCCCTTCGCGATGTCGTGGAACAAAGCGGCGAGCAGGAGCAGTTCCGGCCTTTCCAGGTGCGGCCACACTTCGCAGGCGATGGGAAATTCGCGGCGCGCGGCGGGATCGGCGAATCGGGCCACCGTGCGCAGCACGCGCGTGGTGTGCTCGTCCACGGTGTACACATGGAACAGGTCGTACTGCATGCGCCCCACCACCTTGCCGAACGCGGGCAGGATGGCAGCGAGCAGGCCGTGCCGGTTCATTCGCCACAACGCATCCACGGCCGGGGCGCCTCGACGAAGCAGCGCGAGGAACGCACCGAGCACCTGCGGATCGTCGGCAAGCGATTCGCCGTGCTGCGATACCGCATGCTGGATGCGCCGCATGGTTTCCGCGGTGAACCCCGTGATGCCCGGCTCGTCGAGTCGCGCAATGAAGATTTCCACCAGCGACGACGGCCTGCGCACGAAGAGGTGCGGATTGCGTGGCGCAATACGCGAACCGTAGCGCACGTAGTCGGTGCCGACCGGCACCGGTTCCGTGGCCGGGTCCAGCATTTCCTCGAAGCGTTCCACCAGCTGCGTGCCCGAGCGCTCGATCTGCGTCGCGGCGCGGTAGTACCCCTGCATGAACTGCTCGACGCCGAGGTTCTTCGCGTGCTCGTCTTCGAACCCCAGCCGCTCGGCGAGCGCGCGCTGGTAGTCGAACAGCAGGCGCTCTTCGGCGCGCCCGGCTTCCAGGTGCAACGCGTAGCGGTAACGGCGAAGCGTTTCCTCCGCACGGGTGAGACGCGCCGCCTCCACGGGCTCGAGCAAACCTTCGGCTACCATCGCGTCGAAATCGGGCGCATTCGCCAGGCGGCGCCCGAGCCAGCGGATGGCGTCGAGCGTGCGCAATCCCCCGGGGCCGTCCTTTAGGTTCGGCTCAAGATTCTGGGCCGTGTCGTCGTAGCGGGCATGGCGGGCGTCTCGCTCGGCGAGCCGTGCCGCGAGATACGCGCGCGGCGGCCAGATGGCCGGATCGTCGAGGATGCCGCGAAGGCGGTCGCCGAGCGCGGGCTGGCCGACCAGGCGGCGCGCGTCGAGCAGGCTGGTGAACACGCTGGCGTCCTGCGCGGCCAGGTCGCGGCATTGCTCCACCGTCCGCACCGCATGCCCGGGTTTCAGGCCGATGTCCCACAGACAGGCGAAGAAGTGTTCCAGCGCACGCGCTAGCGCCGGCGAGTTGTCGTCGACCAGCGCCAGCAGATCGACGTCGGAACGGGGAAACAGGAGGCCCCTGCCGAAGCCGCCCACCGCGAACAAGGCCGCTTCCGCCGAATCGCCCAGGCTCGCGTGCCACACGTGGACCACGATCCGCTCCACGATGTCTCCCCGCCGGCGAGCCAGGGCCGATGCGTCCTCGCCCTCGCCGAAGGCGGCGGCCAGCGCACGGTCCACGTCGCCCAGCAACTGCCGCAGGGACCGCCGCGCCTCCGGCGACACGCCGGAGCGGGGCACCACCTTGGGGAGGCGCGGGAGCGATGGCAGTGTCATGGCCGAAACCCTCTTCGATGGCGGGCCGCAATAACCCTGTAGGAGCCGCCATGGCGGCGATGGGAGTTACCCCGCGACTTCTTCGCTCCGTGGGCTTCTCGCCGCTATAGCGGCTCCTACACAGATCATCAGGCCGCGTCGGGCCAGGGCGTCAGGATCTCGAACCCGTCTTCGGTGACGGCGATGGTGTGTTCCCACTGGGCCGAGAGCGAATGGTCCTTGGTGACCACCGTCCAACCGTCGGGCAGCGACTTCGTCTGCGGCTTGCCGGCGTTGATCATGGGCTCGACCGTGAAGGTCATGCCCGGCTTCAGCTCCAGGCCCGTGCCGGGGCGCCCGTAGTGCAGCACCTGCGGTTCATCGTGGTAGACCTTGCCGATGCCGTGGCCGCAGTACTCGCGCACCACGGAGAACCCCGCGGCCTCCGCGTGCTTCTGGATGGCCGCGCCCACGTCGCCCAGGGTGGCGCCCGGCTTCACCGCCTGAATGCCCTTCATCATGGCCTCGTAGGTGGTGTCCACCAGGCGCTTGGCCAGGACGCTCGGCGTGCCGACGAAATACATGCGGCTGGTGTCGCCATGCCACCCGTCCTTGATGACGGTGACGTCGATGTTCACGATGTCGCCGTCCTTCAGCACCTTGGTGGGGCTGGGAATGCCGTGGCAGATCACGTGGTTGACCGACGTGCAGGTGGTCTTCGGGTAGCCGCGGTACCCCACGTTGGCGGGAATGGCCTTCTGCACGTTCACGATGTGGTCGTGCGCCAGCTGATCCAGTTCCTCGGTGGTGACGCCCGGCTTCACGTGCGGTACCAGCATGGCCAGGACTTCCGCGGCCAGCCTGCCGGCCTCGCGCATGGCCTGTATTTCTTCGGGGGTCTTCGGTACGACTGCCATTGGTGCTCTCTCTTTATCCTTTGCCGTCAGGGGATTGGGCCTGCCACGCAAGATGGGGGCACCCTGTCCCGGTTGCCACCCTCGGCTTGCGGCGAAGGGGCTCCGGAGGCTACAATTAGCGAGTTTTGCCGTCCGGCGCAGTCACCCAGAGGGTGGCCACGGCGGCGATTCGAAGCGCGATTGTAACCGCACGGCGCCACCCTTGGCCCCGGCGCGGGGCAATCGCTTCAACGCCACACACGCATCGGCACCGTCTTCGGGGTGCCTGTCCTTCGGGGCGGGTCGAAGCCGGGGATGCGTGGAGGTCCCAACCCCCATAGAACCGCCAAGGCGGTTCGCCCAGGAGTATTCCATGGCACAAGTCACCATGCGCGAGATGCTGGAAGCCGGCGTCCATTTCGGTCACCAGACCCGTTACTGGAACCCCAAGATGGCCCCGTACATCTTCGGCGCCCGCGGCAAGATCCACATCATCAACCTCGAGAAGACCCTTCCGCTCTTCACCGACGCGATGAACTTCCTCTCGGGCCTGGCCCAGAAGGGCGGCACCATCCTGTTCGTCGGCACCAAGCGTTCGGCCCGCGAGGCCCTCGCCGAGGAAGCCGCGCGCGCCGGTCAGCCGTTCGTCACCGCCCGCTGGCTCGGCGGCATGCTCACCAACTTCCGCACGGTGAAGCAGTCGGTCGCCCGCCTGAAGGAACTCGAGGCCGCCGAAACCGACGGTTCGTTCGACCGCCTGGTGAAGCACGAAGTGCTGGCCCGTCGCCGCGAGCGCGATAAGCTGCAGAACTCGCTGGGCGGCATCAAGGACATGAACCGCCTGCCGGACGCGCTCTTCATCGTGGACATCGGCCACGAAGACATCGCCGTTCAGGAAGCCCGCAAGCTCGGCATCCCGGTCGTCGCCGTCGTCGATACCAACTACGACCCGGCCCTCGTCGACTACGCCATCCCGGGTAACGACGACGCCATCCGCGCCATCCAGCTCTACGCCCGCGCCGCCGCCGACTCCATCCTGGAAGGCAAGTCCGCCGCTCCGAACGCCGCCCGTGGCGACGCCAACGAGTTCGTGGAGCTGGACGAGGAAGGCAACCCGGTCGCCAAGGACGAAGCCCCGCGCGGCGAGCGTCGTGGCGCCCCGGCCAAGAAGGGTGCACCGCGCCGCGAAGGCGGCCGTGACGGTGGTCGTGGCCGCGCGTAAGCGCCCCACCCCGTAACCCGCTCTTCCGTTTCACCGGCGCCGCGGCACCCTCGCCGCGGCGCCCACCAAACTTTGAGGAATTACCATGGCTGAGATCACCGCAAGCCTCGTCAAGGACCTGCGCGAGCGTTCCGGCGTCGGCATGATGGAGTGCAAGAAAGCGCTCGTCGAAAACAACGGCGACATCGAAGCGGCGATGGAATGGCTGCGTAAGAACGGCATGGCCAAGGCCGACAAGAAGGCCGACCGCGTGGCCGCCGAAGGCCTGGTGGCCGTCGCCGTCGACGGCGGCAAGGGTGTCATGGTCGAGGTCAACAGCGAGACCGACTTCGCCGCCAAGAACGAACAGTTCATCAAGTTCACCAAGGACGTCGCCGACGTCGCCCTCGCCGCCGGCGCCACCGACATCGACACGCTGAAGGGCGCGAAGCTCGGCAGCGGCACGGTCGAGGAAGGCGCGAAGGAACTCACGCTGACCATCGGCGAGAAGTTCGACGTGCGTCGCATCGCCGCCATCCAGACCGACGGCGTGCTCGGCGCCTACTCGCACGGCGGCCGCATCGGCGTGCTCGTGGCGCTCAAGGGCGGTTCGGAAGAGCTGGCCAAGGGCATTGCCATGCACGTGGCCGCGATGAACCCGCGGTTCGTCAGCGAGAAGGACGTCCCGGCCGATTTCCTCGAGAAGGAAAAGGAAATCGAGCTTTCGAAGATGACCGACAAGGAAAAGGCCAAGCCGGCCGACATCCTTGAGAAGATCGTTTCGGGCAAGGTCAACAAGATCCTGGCCGACGTCACGCTGGTGGGTCAGTCCTACGTCATCGACACCGACATCACGGTGGGCGAGGCCCTGAAGAAGGCCGGCGCCGAGATCGTCGAAGTCAAGCGCCTCGCCGTGGGCGAGGGCATCGAGAAGGTGCAGGACAACTTCGCCGAAGAAGTGATGAAGCAGGCGGGCCTGGCGTAAGCCTTCTCCGTAAGTTGCAAAAGAAAAGGCCGCGATTGCTCGCGGCCTTTTTTTTGGGGCGTGAAGAGTAAAGCGTGAACAGTGAACCGTAAAAGAGCGAAGCGGGAGGCACGAGTTACATGTGCCCCGGTTCACTGTTCACTGTTCACTGTTCACGGTTCACGGTTCACGGTTCACGGTTCACGGTTCACGGTTCACGGTTCACGGTTCACGGTTCACGCTTCACTCTTCACGCTAGAATACGGCCGTTTTGCCTCACACAATCTGGAGACCCCCTATGAGCACCCCGCTGAACCACCGCCGCATCCTGCTCAAGCTCTCCGGTGAAGCCCTCATGGGCAGCGAGGACTACGGCATCGATCCGAAGGTGATCGGGCGCCTTGCGAAGGAAATCCTTGAAGTCCGCGAAGCGGGCGTACAGGTCGGAGTCGTGATCGGCGGCGGCAACATCTTCCGTGGCGCGGGCCTCGCGGCCGCGGGCATGGATCGCGTCACCGGCGACCACATGGGCATGCTGGCCACCGTGATGAACGCGCTGGCCATGCAGGACGCCATCGAGAAGCTGGGCGGCGAAGCGCGCACCATGAGCGCCATCAAGATCAACGAGGTGTGCGAGGACTTCATCCGCCGCCGGGCCATCCGTCACCTCGAGAAAGGCCGTGTGACGCTGTTCGCCGCCGGTATCGGCAACCCCTTCTTCACCACCGACTCTGCCGCCGCCCTGCGCGCGGTCGAGGTGGGCGCCGACCTGCTGCTGAAGGCCACCAAGGTCGACGGCGTCTATTCGGCCGACCCGAAGCGGGTGCCGGGAGCGGAGCGTTACGAACACCTCACCTACAACCAGGTGATCGAGCGCCGGCTGGAGGTGATGGACACCGCGGCCATCGCCCTTTGCCGCGAGAACAAGCTTCCGCTGCGCATCTACGACATGACCCAGCCCGGCAACCTCATGCGGATCATGCGCGGGGAGCCCGTCGGCACCCTGGTCGACGCCGGCTGACGCACCCGTCCCCGTCTGGCGCAGCGCGGCACGGCCCTCGCCGGCCGCGCTGCTATACTCGCCTGCTGACCCGCTCCACCGGACAAACCCATGATCAACGACATCAAGAAAGATGCTGAAACCCGCATGGGCAAGAGCATCGACTCGCTCAAGCACGACCTGAAGACCATCCGCACCGGTCGCGCCAACCCGTCGATCCTCGAGAACATCAAGGTGCCCTACTACGGCACCGACACCCCGCTCGCCCAGGTGGCCAACGTCACCACGCCCGACGCCCGCTCCCTTTCCGTGAAGCCGTTCGACAAGAGCATGGTCGGCCCCATCGAGAAGGCCATCATGGCCTCGGACCTCGGCATCACGCCGACCACGATGGGCATGGACATCCGCCTGAACTTCCCGCCCCCGACCGAGGAGCGCCGCAAGGAGCTCGCCAAGAACGTGGCGAAGGAAGGCGAGCAGGCGAAGATCGCCATCCGCAATGTGCGCCGCGACGCCATCCAGCACGTGGACAAGCTGCTGAAGGACAAGACGATCACGGAAGACGACAAGAAGCGCGCCGACGACGACATCCAGAAGCTGACCGACAAGTACGTCAAGGAAGTGGACGACGTGGTCAAGGAAAAGGAAAAGGAGCTGATGGCGCTCTGACGCGCCATCGGTCGGGCATTCATGGCAGCGAAGCCCGTCGACCGGGTTCCCCGCCACATCGCCATCGTGATGGATGGCAACGGGCGCTGGGCGAAGCAACGCCTGCGCCCGCGCTCGTTCGGCCACCACGCAGGCCAGAAGGCGGTAAGGGAAGCCGTGGAGTTCTGCCTGCGCCGGGGCGTCGCCTCGCTCACGCTGTTCGCCTTCTCCAGTGAAAACTGGCAGCGCCCCGCCACCGAGGTGTCGGCGCTCATGGAACTCTTCCTGAAGGCGCTGGACAGGGAAGTGGACGAACTGCACGGCAATGGCGTGCGCATCCGCTTCATCGGCAATCTGGACGCCTTCGCCCCCGAACTGCGCAACCGCATGCTCGCCGCGATGGAACGCACGGCCGGGAACACCGCCCTCAACATGAACGTGGCGGTGAATTACGGCGGCCGCTGGGACATCGCCCACGCGGCGCGTCTCGCTGCGGAAGCCGTCGCCCGTGGCGAGTTCGGCCCCGGCGACATCGACGAAAAGCGCTTGCACGACTACACCTGCCTGGCCGACCAGCCTCCGCTCGATCTCTTCATTCGCACGGGCGGCGAGCGCCGGGTAAGCAACTTCCTGCTCTGGCAGATCGCCTATGCCGAGCTTTATTTCACCGACACCCTCTGGCCCGATGTCGACCAGGCGTGCCTCGCCGAGGCACTGGACGACTACGCACGCCGCGAGCGCCGTTATGGGCGCACGGGCGAACAGGCCACGAGCTGACGCCGGAATCCCATGCTGAAGCAACGCATCATCACCGCCGCGATCCTCATTCCGCTGGTCCTGGCGCTCATCCTGCTGCCCCCCACGGCGTTCTTCGCGTCGCTGGTCGCCATCGTCTTCGTCGGCGCCGCCTGGGAATGGAGCCTGCTGTCGGGCTGCCGCACCCAGGCCGGGCGCGGCATCGTGGCCGCGGCGGCCGTCGTCGTCTTCGCGGCGCTGATCGCCGTGCGCACTCCCGGCCTGCTCCTGATGCTGACCCTGATCGGCGTCGCCTGGTGGATCGGCTGCTGTTTCTGGCTGCGCCATTTCACCTTCGCGGCGGCGCCCAACGCCGAGAACCGCATGCTCAAGCTGGGCGTCGGCGCGCTCGTGATCGTGCCGGCCCTTGCGTCGGCCATCCTGCTGCACGAAAGCCACCGCGGGAACTGGTGGACGCTGCTGGCCCTGGTCATCGTCTGGGCCGCCGACACCGGCGCCTACTTCAGCGGCCGGCACTTCGGGCGGCGCAAGCTCGCGCCGCGGATCAGCCCGGGGAAGACATGGGCGGGCGTCTATGGCGCCATCGTCGCGGGCGGCCTCATGGCCCTGCTGGGCGGTTACCTGATCGGTGTGCGTGACGGCGGCCAGCTGGTCGGCCTGTTGCTGCTCGGTGTGGTCACCGTCGGCATCGCCGTGGTGGGCGATCTCTTCGAAAGCCTCATGAAGCGCCATGCCACGGTGAAGGATTCGGGCAACCTGTTCCCCGGCCACGGCGGCCTTCTCGACCGCCTGGACAGCGTCTTCGCGGCCTTGCCGGTGTTCGCCGCCGGCAAGCTCCTGCTGGGCCTTTGAGCATGGCCGTGCGTCAGGTCGCCGTACTCGGGGCCACCGGCTCCATCGGCGGCAGCACGCTGGACGTGATCGCCCGCCACCCCGATCGCTTCCGGGCCAGCATCCTCGCCGCGAATCGCGACAGCGCAGGCCTCGCGGCCCTCTGCGCGCGCTTCCGTCCCGACCTGGCCATCGTTGCCGACCCTGCCATGGAAGCGGACCTCGCCCGGCGCCTCGCCGCGGCAGGCGTGCGCTGCGAGGTCGCCAGCGGCGCCGACGCCGTCACTGCCGCGGCCTCCGGGCCGCTCTGCGACGCGGTGGTGGCCGCCATCGTCGGAGCCGCCGGCCTGGATTCCACACTGGCCGCGGCGCGGGCCGGCAAGCGCCTGCTGCTGGCGAACAAGGAATCCATCGTGATGGCCGGCGCGTTGCTGCTCGAGGCCCTCCGCGAGGGCGGCGGCGACCTCATCCCGATCGACTCCGAGCACAACGCCATCTTCCAGTGCCTGCCCGGCGGGCGTCCGGACCTGGGCCGAGCGGGTGTGCGCCGCATCATCCTCACGGCGTCCGGCGGCCCGTTCCGCGGCCGCACCCGCGCCGAACTCGGCAAGATCACCCCCGGCGAGGCATGCGCCCATCCGAAGTGGTCGATGGGCCGGAAGATCTCGGTGGACTCGGCCACGCTGATGAACAAGGGCCTGGAGGTCATCGAGGCCCACCACCTGTTCGCGGCCCCCGTCGATGCCATTGAGGTCGTGGTGCACCCGCAAAGCCTCGTGCATTCGCTGGTCGACTACGTCGACGGCTCGGTGCTGGCGCAGTTGGGCAATCCCGACATGCGCACGGCCATTGCCTGCGCCCTCGCGTGGCCTGAGCGGATCGAGGCCGGCGTGGCCCCGCTCGACCTCGCCGCGCACGCCCGACTGGACTTCGAGACGCCGGATACCGACACCTTCCGCTGCCTCGCCCTGGCCTTCGCTGCCCTGCGCGAGGGCGGCGACGCCACCGCCATCCTCAATGCCGCCAACGAGGTGGCCGTGGACGCTTTCCTGGCTGGCACCCTCCCCTTCCTCGGCATTGCCGAGATCGTCGAACGCGTACTCGCGGAACTGCCGGCCCAACCCGTGGTCGATGTCCAGACCCTCGTCGCACGTGACGACGAGGCGCGCCGGGCCGCCAGGGGCGTGCTCCACCGCGCTTACTGCTAAACTCGCTCCACCCAAACGTTTTTCCACCGAGACCCACCCTCCCCGATGAGCCCCGTCCTAGGTTCCGTGTTCTGGCTGCTGGTCACGCTTGGCGTGCTGGTAACCTTCCATGAATTCGGCCATTACTGGGTCGCGCGCCGCTGTGGCGTGCGGGTACTGCGTTTTTCGGTGGGCTTCGGCCGCCCCCTCTGGCGCCGCGTGGCGAAGGACGGCACGGAATACCAGATCGCCGCCATCCCGCTGGGCGGCTACGTGAAGATGCTCGACGCCCGCGAGGGCGACGTGCCCGCCGCGGAACGCGGTCAGGAATTCACCGGCAAGTCCGTGTGGAAGCGCATCGCCATCGTCGCGGCGGGCCCCGCGTTCAACCTCATCTTCACCATCGCCGCGTTCTGGGCGATGTACATGATCGGCAAGCCCGACGTGGCTCCCATTGTCACCGCCGACCCGGGCACGGTGGCCGCCACGGCCGGCATTCGCCCGGGCGACCGCCTTGTCGCCATGAACGGCGACCCGGTGAACAACTGGAGCGACGCCACCGAAATCCTCGCCAACGGCCTGCTCGGCAGCGAGCCGCTACCGGTTCGGGTGCAGGGCACCGACGGCGCGCAGCGCGATGTCGTGCTGCCGCTCCAGCGCCTGGAGGGCGGCGGAGACATCGGCAAGCGCTTCACACAGCTCGGCATGACCCTGCAGGCGCCTCCCGTTGTGGGCGAGGTGGTCAAGGGCGATCCGGCCTCGCTCGCGGGCATCCGTGCCGGCGACCGCATTCTCAGCGTCAACGGCAAGCCCGTCTCCGATTTCGACGATTTCACCCGGCTCGTTCCGGAACAGGCCGCCATCTCGCCGAAGCTCGCGGTCGCCGTGCAGCGCGACGGCCAGACGAAAACCTTCGACGTCACCGCACGCATGAAGTCCGAGCAGGGCCAGCCGGTCCGCTGGCTCATCGGCGTGGCCCGGCAGCCCCTGGAAGAGGCCACCCTCCGCTACGGCCCCGCGCGCGCCTTCAGCGAATCGCTGCGGGCCACCTGGACGGGCACGGCTTCCACCTTCAACCTCATCGGCAAGATGCTTTCCGGTGAGGCATCCACCAAGAACCTGTCCGGCGTCATCGGCATCGCGCAGGTGGCGAACGACTCGGCCAACCGCGGCCTGGGGTGGTTCCTCAACTTCCTCGCCCTGGTGTCGCTGAGCCTGGCCATCCTGAACCTGCTGCCGATCCCGGTCTTGGACGGGGGACACCTGCTGTATTACCTTATCGAGTTGATCAAGGGCAGCCCTGTCAGCGAACGCACCATGATCGCTGGTCAATACGTGGGCATCGTCCTGTTGTTTACCTTGATGGGGCTGGCGTTCTTCAACGACATTCAACGCATGCTTGTCTCGTGAGCCACCAGCTCGCGACGCAACCGTATCACCGAGGCTCCTGGCGCATCCGCGCCCTGCGCCGAACGACGCAAGGCCAGAGTCTTGCGCGTGCTCCTCTTCGGTCGCCGGCCTCGTCCGCCGTCGACTGGAATTAACCCAACGGAATCGACGATGAAGCGTATCGCCGCCCTGATCCTGCTTGCCTCCCTGTCCGCCAATGCGCTTGCCGCCTTCGAGCCGTTCGTCGTCTCCGACATCCGCATCGACGGCCTGACGCGCATCGCGCAGGGCACGGTGCTGAGCTACCTGCCGATCGAAAAGGGCGAAACCTTAAGCGACGACAAGGCCCAGGCCGCCATTCGCGCCCTGTACCAGACCAAGTTCTTCAGCGACGTGGAACTCGACCGCCAGGGCGACATCCTGGTCATCAAGGTCGTCGAGCGCCCGGCCATCGCCAAGCTCACGCTGCGTGGCAACAAGGACATCAAGGAAGACGACCTCCGCAAGGGCCTGAAGGAGATCGGCCTGGCCGAAGGCGAAACCTTCGACCGCCTCTCCCTCGACCGCGTGCAGCAGGAACTCATCCGCCAGTACTACAACCGCGGCAAGTACAACGTCTCGGTCGACCCGCACGTGACGCGCCTCGATCGCAACCGCGTGGCCATCGACATCGAAATCCGCGAAGGCAAGGCGGCGAAGATCAAGGAGATCAACGTCATCGGCAACAAGGCGTTCAGCGACAAAGACATTCGCGACGGCTTCGAGTCGAACACCACGAACTGGCTGTCCTGGTACTCCAAGGACGACCAGTACTCGCGCGAGAAACTCTCCGGCGACCTGGAGAAGCTCAGCAACTACTACATGAACCGCGGCTACGCCGACTTCGGCATCGACTCCACCCAGGTGGCGATCAGCCCGGACAAGCGCGCCATGTACGTCGACGCCAGCGTGAAGGAAGGCGAGGTCTATACCGTCTCCGACGTGAAGCTGCTCGGCGAACTCATCCTGCCTGAAGACACCCTGCGCAAGCTGGTCTTCATCCACAAGGGCGACACCTTCAACCGCGGCGCCATCGAGGCCAGCACGGACGCCATCAAGGGCATCCTCGCGAACATCGGCTACGCGTTCGCCAAGGTCACCCCGATTCCGAAGCTCGACAAGGACAAGCGCACCGCCGATCTCACGCTCTTCATCGAGCCGGGCAAGCGCGTGTACGTGCGCCGCGTGGTCTTCCAGGGCAACACCCGCACGGAAGACGAGGTGCTCCGCCGCGAAATGCGCCAGCTCGAAGGCGCGTGGTATTCGCAGGGCGCCATCGACCGTTCGAAGACGCGCCTGCAGCGCCTGGGTTACTTCAAGACGGTGGACATCGACAAGGCGCTGGTGCCCGGCACCGTCGACCAGGTGGACCTCACCGCCAAGGTGGAAGAACAGTCCGCCGGCTCGCTGATGTTCGGCGTGGGCTACTCGCAGTACTCCGGCATCATCCTGTCGGCCTCGGTGTCGCAGAACAACTTCCTGGGCACGGGCGACCGCTTCTCCATCGCCGCGGAAACCAGCACGTATTACAAGCGCGTGAACGCGAGCTACACCAACCCGTACCTCACCGATTCGAACATCGCGATCGGCTACAACCTCGGGTACAGCAAGCTCGACTACGGCGACACCGATCTCGCGAACTACACGTACAGCACCAAGTCGTTCGAAACCACGGTGTCGATCCCGATCACCGACTTCGACAACGTGTCGACGAGCCTCGGCGTCAGCTCGAACCTCATCAACACCTCGTTCTACACGCCGCAGGAGTTGGTGGCCTACCAGAACGCGCTCGGCAACAAGACGATCCACTCGTGGACGTCCAGCCTGGGTTACTCGCACGACACGCGCAACAGCTACTGGGCGCCCACTCGCGGCGGCCAGCTCACGGCATCCGTGTCCGGCGCGTTGCCCGGCTCCACCGTGCAGTTCTACAAGCTGTTCGGCGAAGCCAACCATTACTGGCCCATCGGCAAGGGCTTCGTGCTCTACCTCGACGGCCAGGTCGGCTATGGCAAGACCTACGGCCAGACCTACGACAACGACGGCTACCTGATCAACGCGGACGGCACTCGCGGCGCGCAGATCTACAAGAAGGGCGACAAGATCGACTTCCCCTTCTGGGAGAACTACTACGCGGGCGGCGTGCGCGACGTGCGCGGCTTCCAGGACAACACCCTGGGTCCTCGCCTCTGCGACGGTATCTCGTCCACCCGCGAGCCGGACAGCAAGGGCCGCTGCACCGGCGGTGCGTACACCTACGGGCAGCCGGTCGGCGGCGCGTTCAAGGTGCTGGGTACCGCGCAGGTGTTCCTGCCGCTGCCGTTCCTGAAGGACGTGAACACGGCCCGTGTGTCCTGGTTCGTCGACGTCGGCAACGTGTACAAGAACTATGCCGCCTTCGACGCCAGCGAACTGCGTGCCTCCACGGGCCTCTCGCTGCAGTGGCAGGCGCCGATCGGTCCGCTGATCATCAACTTCGCCGTGCCGTTCCGTAAGAAGGACGCCGACAGCCGCTTCGTCGAGCGCATCCAGTTCACCTTCGGCAACACGTTCTAAGGGCGCGAACCGTAAAGCGTGAACTGTAAGTAGAATCGTGGGGTGGCGGAGGAGCGATCCTTGCCACCCCTTTTCTTTTGGGAGCTTTTCGTGAGCGGGAATCCGCAATTTTCACTTGCTGAACTGGCCGAGCGTTTTGGGCTCGAAGCGCATGGGGATCCCGCCACGACGGTGGACGGCGTGGGCACGTTGGCCACGGCCACGCCGAACCAGTTCACCTTCCTCTCCAATCCGAAGTACACCTCGCAGCTGCCTGATTCGCAGGCGGGCATCGTCGTGCTGAACGCCGATGCCCTGCCCCTGCGCCGCGGCGCGGCGCTGGTTGCCAAGGACCCTTACGTCGCCTACGCGAAGATCGCCGCGCTGTTCGAGCGGCACGCGGACGCGCCGCACGGTATCCATGTCAGCGCCGTGGTCGCCCCCTCCGCGCGTGTCCACCCCACGGCCAGCGTGGGTCCGTGCTGCGTGATCGAAGACGGCGCCGTCATCGAGGAGGGCGTGGTGCTCGGCCCGCACTGCGCCATCGGCCCGGGCTGCGTGGTGGGCGCGAATTCCCGCCTGGTGGGGCGCGTGACCCTGGTGATCCGGGTAACGCTTGGCAAGCGGGTGCTGATCCACCCCGGCGCCGTGATCGGCGCGGACGGCTTCGGCATCGCCTTCGATCGCGACCGCTGGGTGAAGCTGCCGCAGCTCGGCGGCGTGCGCATCGGCGACGACTGCGAGATCGGCGCGAACACCACCATCGACCGTGGCGCGCTGGAAGACACGGTGCTGGAAGAGGACGTTCGCCTCGACAACCAGATCCAGATCGCCCACAACGTCCATATCGGCGCGCACACCGCCATGGCCGGCTGCTCCGCCGTCGCCGGCAGCGCGAAGATCGGCCGTTACTGCCTCATCGGCGGCAATGCGGGCATCCTGGGACACCTCGAACTGGCCGACCGGGTTACCATCACCGCGAAAAGCCTCGTGACCGCTTCGATCCGGGAGCCCGGCGAATACTCGTCGGGTTCTCCGTTGCAGGAAAACCGCCTGTGGCGTCGCAACGCGGCGCGCATGAAACACCTTGACGAGTACGCGCGCCGTCTCGCGGCGCTGGAAAAGGACAAAGGGCAATGACCGAAATGAAAGCTGCCGTGACGCTCCCCGTGGATGTGGAGCAGATCCAGCGGCTCCTGCCGCACCGCTACCCGTTCCTGCTGGTGGACCGGGTGCTTTCGATCGATCCCGGCAAGACCATCACGGCGATCAAGAACGTCACCATCAACGAGCCTTTCTTCCAGGGCCACTTCCCCGGTCATCCGGTGATGCCCGGCGTACTCATCGTCGAGGCCATGGCCCAGACGGCAGGCCTGCTCACGCAGATCACCAGCCAGGTCGACGGCCAGTCCGGCAGCCCGCTGTTCTACCTCGTCAAGGTAGACAACGCGCGCTTCTCCGCTGTCGTGGCCCCAGGCGACCAGCTCGTGATGGAGGTCTCGCTGAAGCGCCTGATCCGCGGCATGGGCCTGTTCGAGGCCAAGGCCTCGGTGGACGGCAAGGTGGTGGCTTGCTGCGAACTGATGTGCGCCGCCAGGAGCGACAAATGATCCACGCCACCGCGCAGATCGATCCGTCCGCACGCATCGCGGACAACGTCAGCATCGGTGCCTACAGTGTCATCGGTGCCGACGTGGTCATCGGCGAAGGCACCACGATCGGCCCGCATGTGGTGATCGAAGGTCCCACGACCATCGGCCGCGACAATCGCATCTCGCAGTTCGCGTCCATCGGCGGTCCGCCGCAGGACAAGAAATTCAAGGGCGAGCGCACCGAACTGGTCATCGGCGATCGCAACCTCATCCGCGAATTCGTCACCATCAATCGGGGTACCGGCGACGGCGGCGGCATCACCCGCATCGGCAACGACAACTGGCTGCTGGCCTACGTACACGTGGCCCACGACTGCCAGATCGGCAACAACGTGGTGTTCTCCAACTACTCGGCCCTGGCCGGCCACGCGGAAATCGGCGACTGGACGATCCTCTCGGGGTTCTCCGGCGTGCACCAGTTCTGCAAGGTGGGTGCCCACGCCTTCATCGGCATGGGCTGCCTCGTCGGTTCCGACGTGCCGCCGTTCGTGATGATGGCCAACGAGACCCGCGGCCGTCCGCGCGGCATCAATAGCGAAGGCCTGAAACGCCGCGGCTTCGACACTGCGCGCATCGCCGCCATCAAGCGCGCCTATCGCACGCTCTACATGGCAGGGCTTCCCCTGGCTGAGGCGCGCGAACAGCTGGTGGCACAGGCCGAAGGCAGCGACGACGTGCGACAGATGCTCGACTTCCTCGATCGCAGCGAGCGGGCGCTCGCGAGGTGACATCGCCCGACGCGCCGCTGATCGCCTTGATCGCCGGCGAGGATTCCGGCGACCAGTTGGGCGCCGACCTCATCGACGCCCTGCGCCAGCGCTATCCGCAGGCGCGCTTCGTGGGCATCGGCGGGCATCGCATGCTCGAACGCGGTTTCGAGTCCTGGTACGACATCCGCGAACTCTCCGTGATGGGTTTCGCCGAAGTGGTGAAGCACCTGCCGCGTCTGCTCCGCCTGCGCCGCGACCTGCTGGCGAAGCTGTTCGCCGCCCACCCCTCGTTGACCGTCGGCATCGACGCCCCGGACTTCAACCTCGCCGTGGAGCGCAAGCTTCGGGAAGGTGGGCTCATGACGGCCCACTACGTCAGCCCTTCCGTGTGGGCCTGGCGCGAGAATCGCGCCGCGAAGATCGGCCGTTCCGCCGCCCGCGTGCTCTGCCTGTTTCCCATGGAGCCGCCGATCTACGCCCGCCATGGCGTGGACGCGCGCTTCGTGGGCCATCCGCTTGCCGACCGGTTTCCCATGGTCTCCGGGCGTGACGGTCCGCGCGATGCGCTGGGCCTGCCGCACGACGCGCCGGTGCTCGCGGTGCTGCCCGGCAGCCGGCCCAGCGAGATCGAGCGCACCGGCGCCATCTTCATCGAGGCGGCGAAGCGCGTGGCGGCGGCCATGCCGGGTTTGCGCATCGTCGTACCGGCTGCCAACGAACGCGTGCACGCGCGCCTGGCGGCCCTGCTCCAGGGTTTCCCCGGCGTGGCGCCGCGGCTCGTCGACGGGCACGCACACGAGGCCATGCTGGCCGCCGATGCCGTGCTGCTGGCGTCGGGCACGGCCACCCTGGAAGCCATGCTCGCGAAGCGACCCATGGTGGTGGGCTACCGTGTGTCGCCCACCAGCTACCGCATCGCCAAGGCCCTGCGCATGTTGAAGACCGACGTGTACAGCCTGCCCAACATCCTCGCCCGTGCCTGCGGCCTTGGCCGCGACCCCCTCGTGCCTGAATTCATGCAGGACGACTGCACGCCGGAGAACCTGGCGCGCGCCACGCTCGACCTGCTGGCAGACAGTGAACGCCGCGGCGCCATCGTCGCCGCGTTCGAATTCCTGCACCAGGAACTGCGCGGCGGCCTCGAAGGCCGTGCCGCCGACCATGCAGCCGATGCCCTGGCCGATCTTGTCGCTGCCGCCCCCGGACAGTACCCTGCCCGTCATGCCTCGCCGTCGTAACGTCACCTCCCACCTTGCCCGCGACCTCGTCGTCGCCGGCGTCGACGAGGCCGGTCGGGGGCCGCTGGCCGGGCCCGTGGTCGTCGCAGCGGTGATCCTCGACCCCACGCGCCCCATCCGCGGCCTCGACGACTCGAAGCAACTGACCGAGGCGGTGCGCGAGAAACTCTTCGGCCGGATCGTCGAGCGCGCCCTCGCCCACTGCGTGATCTTCGTGGAACGCGAAGAAATCGACCGGATCAACATCTTCCAGGCAACCATGGTCGGCATGACCCGGGCGCTCATGGGCCTGTCCTTGAAACCGCACGTGGCGCTCGTGGACGGCAACCGCCTCCCGCGCACCCTTCCCTGCGAAGGCAGGGCGGTGATCGGCGGCGACGGCTCGGAACCGGCCATCAGCGCCGCGTCCATCCTGGCCAAGGTCAGTCGCGACCGGCACATGACGGCCCTGGACAGCCTCCATCCCGGCTACGGCTTCGCCCGGCACAAGGGCTACGCGGTGCCCGAGCACCTCGATGCGCTGGGTCGCCTGGGGCCGTGCGAGGCACATCGGCGCAGCTTCGCCCCGGTGAAGCGCTGGTTCGAGCCCGAGGCCGAACTGGCACCCATGGACGATCTTTTCGGCGCCATGGACGACGAACTCGCGGCCCTGACCGCCGGGGCTGCGGCCTGACTGGCCTTCTGGCCTAGCCTAAAGTCCTCCCCGGCCCTGCCGATACGAAGGCTAACGCCCTCCTCCAACGCGGAGGCGTAGCCCTTTCCCTATCGACAGGTAACACCCCCATGAAGAAGCTCGTCATCGTCACCGCGCTGTTCGTCGCCGCTCCCCTGTCCGCCCAGGCCGCCTGCGCACCCAAGGACTTCGCCATCGACGGTTTCGCCGTGAAGCTCCAGCAGGGTTCGGGCCAGCCCCGCTTCAGCATGAAGGGCAACCTGGTCAACAAGTGCGCGGAGCCCGCCGCTGCCCAGATCCGCATCGACGCGAAGGACGCCAGCGGCAAGGTCATCGCCAGCAAGCAGGGCTGGCCGGCCGGCACCTCGAACATCGAGCCGGGCAAGAGTGTGGACTTCGACCTGGGCCGCCTGTTCCGCTATTCCGCCGACATGCAGGACTACACCGTGGTCGTGTCGGACGTGAAGGCCTGGTAAGACCCGCACGCGCGGGTTTCCATCTATAACCTTCGTAATATAGGCCGGCCGCCGGAAGCGGCGTAGGGTGCGGGCGAGGAGTTTCACCACGACAAGGATCTGTCATGAACGACACCCGGAACGGTGCGCTTTCGCCCCTTGTTTCCCGGCTGGCCTCCCCGCTGCCCAAGCCCCGCATCCCCGACGCCGACGATGGCGGCCTCGGCTACGACGACATCCTGCGCATTCCGGACAGGAACCTCTCCGTGGATGTCGGCCCCTGGGACGGGTTTGAAAACGGCGACACCGTCCGTGTGCTGGTCGGCCCCGACCAGCGCATCTTCGGCACCGCGCCCGCGTCGGCCGACGACAAGTATGGAACCGTCACGGTCGTCGTGCCTGCCCGCAATTTCTCGTTTCTGGCCGACGGCACCTACGAGGTGGTGGCCCAGGTCGTCAATCAGCTCGGCATACCGGTG
The DNA here is from genome assembly GCF_011759605.1 of Luteibacter sp. SG786. GTDB lineage: Bacteria > Pseudomonadota > Gammaproteobacteria > Xanthomonadales > Rhodanobacteraceae > Luteibacter. The sequence goes on along the minus strand of NZ_JAAOYX010000001.1, from coordinate 1,621,255 downwards.
TCCTCGCCCCCTGAAGCGGTCCGCCTGAAGCTGAGCGTGCCCGGCGGTCTGGATCCGGTGGCCGACACCACCCATCGCAACGAGAACCTCGCGGCGCCCACGGTCGAGCCCATGCTCATCGACAACGACACCGTCACCGCGATCGTCACCGTGCCGGCCTGGGACAACATCGACGAAGGCGACCGGCTGATCCTCCGCTGGGGCCTGGCCGGCAATGAGATGACCTACGACGTGATCGATCCGGAGGCGGACGTGCCCCCCTTTACCGTCGACCGCGCGATGATCGACAAGGGCGGCTCCGGTAGCAAGGTGGAGGTCACTTACCATATCTTTGATGTTGTCGGTAACTGGTCGCTGTTCGCACCGCCCACCAACGTGGACGTGGAAGCGCCCGATGCCCTGCCGCCTCCCTGGGTCGACCCGACCGTCGGCGATGCGGGCGAAGTCATCGACGTCCGGGCCCTGGCCGGCGGCGATGCCACCGCCGAGGTCCACAGCCTCCTCCAGGTCGGCGATGTGGTCACCGCGAAGTTCCTGGGCACGACCGCCGAGGGCTCGGCCACCGAGTACACCCCCCCTCCGCAGACCGTGACCGTCGCAGGGCGCCCCTTACTCTTTGTCCTGCCCAACCGCTTGTTTCCGCCCCTGATCCAAGGCGCGTGCGCCGTCGGCTATACCGTCGTGCGCGGCGGGGCCTCCCTTCCTCCTTCGTCCCTGCGTCGCCTCTCGGTCATCGGCGAGGCAGCCCAATTGGCGCCGCCCTCGGTGGACGAGGCGGTCGGCGATACCATCGACCCGGCCCACGTCACCAACGGCGCCCACGCCAGCGTGTCGGCCAACCCGCTGATCGTTCCCGGCACCCGCGTCACCCTCGAGATGTACGGCACCACCACCGGCGACGTCCCGGTCGGTCATCAGGACTACCGCGACATCGGCGACAACACGCCCTTCCCCTTGAGCTTCCTCATCCCGGCCGGGAAGATCGCCTTGCTCGCCGGCAGTACGGCCACCTTCGCCTATACCGTGGATACCTTCGTCATGGACGGCGGCCGGCGGCTGCGCCGACGCAAGGAGGGCAACGGCGCCCTTCCGTCGCCCGAACGCACCTACCGCATTCTGGGCTCGTCGACCAATCTGCCGCCGCCCAGCGTGCCCGAGGCCGAGAACGGCCAACTCGATCCGGCCAAGGTCGATCCCCTGATCGGCGTGCGCGTCGATGTCGACGGCGTCGTCGCCAACGATCGTGTCACCGTGAGCTGGATCGGCACGAAAGACACCACGCCCTATACCGAAACCCTCACCGCCCACGGCAGCCGCGTCAGCTTCTTCGTCCCCAAGACACCTTTCGTCGACGGCAACGTCGACGCCGACGTCGAGGTCGAATACACCGTCGAGGGCAAGGGCCGCTCCGATCCGCTGTCCTTGCACGTCGGCGCCGGGCTGGGCGCACTGCCCCCGCCCGGTGTGGACGAGGCATCGAGCGGCACGCTCGATCCGGTCGATGCCGCCGACGGGGTCACCGTGCGCGTGCCCACCCTCTCCCCGCCCCTGCAGGCCACCGATCAGGTGCGCGTGCAGTTCGGCACCTATGAAACCCCGCCCAAGGCAGGCAACGAGGCGCTCGTCTTCACCGTTCCCGCCGCCCAGGTCGCTCTCTATCTGGGCCGGACCGTCACGGTGAGCTACATCGTCGTGCGCGACACCGTACCCTATCCCTCGCAAGACCTGTCGCTGCAGGTGCTGCGCTTTACCGACGGCGATTCCCGCCTGCCGACCCCGGTCATCCCCCAGGCCAGCGGAGGCAAGGTCGACCTCGGCACCTTCACCGGCAACGCCGCCGTCACCGTTGCGCCCTGGCCGTTGATCGCGGTTGGTCAGAGCGTCTGGCTGGAAGTGCGCGGCATCGCCGGCGGCCAGACCACAACGATATGGCTGCGCACGGCCTCCCCGGTGACCTCCGGCGAGGTTACCGCCGGACTCGACGTGGCCCTGGCGCGCACCGACCTGGAAGCCCTCGACGACAACTCGACGATGACGGTGGTGGCTTCGGTGGGCTTCGTCGCATTTTCGGAAGAGCCTGACGTGCTGTTCCCTCAGCGGCAGTACACCCTCGCCAAGGTGCCCGCGATCGTCCCGAACATCACCGGCGTGCGCGATTCTGACGGCAACGCAGTGGCCAACGGCGGGTCCACCACGGATACCACCCTCACCCTGAGCGGCACCGCCCAACCCAACCAGCAGGTACAGATCCTTGACGGCGCGACGTCGAAGGGCAACGCCACGGTGAATGGGAGCGGCGCGTGGTCCCTAACCCTTTCGGGTCTTGCCGTGGGTGCGCACAACTTCAAGGCCAGAGGGCTCTACGGCAGCAATCCGGAATCTGCCGTGTGGCGAGTAACGGTGGAACAGCCGCTGACGATCGACCCCACGCCCGTCACGCTGCCCGGCCTATGCTTCGCATGGAGCGATCCGGGCTTGCCCCTGTCTCCCGTGTGGTATGAAAACAGCTTTGTCGATCGGCCCGCCTCCGGCGGCTCTCCGCCCTATACCTACACGTCCTCCAATACCGACGTCGCACGTGTGACCGCAGCGGGTGTTGTTCGCGCACGGAGGAACGGTACTGCCACCATCACGGTCACGGACTCGGACAATCAGACCGCCAGCTATTCCGTCACCGTTACCAACGCATGGCTCATGGAATACATCGGCGACTTCATCTGGAACGGCGCCATCCAGTATCAACGACCTGGCGGACATCTGCCGACAGGCGACGAGATGAACTGGAAGATCAGGCCCAATTGGGCGCCGGCGTGGCCGCGCCCAGAAATCGTCTGGTGGACTGCGGACGCAAGGACCGCCGACGCGCTTACGGTCAATGTCGCGACTGGATACGCGCAATATGAACTCAAGGCCTTCTCCCATTCATCGCTGAGTGTCTATCGATGATCACGAGTCGCGGTTCGACGCCTTGTCGGCAGACCACGTCATAGGGTGAGCCAGAGAACCCTCTCGCCCGCGCCGAAGCCGACGTCGCGGGCGGGCAACCAGACCAGGGCATGTGCCGAGGCTAGGTTGCTGAGCATGTGCGATTCCTGCCGCGGCAGGAGTTCCAATACGGTCGTGCTGCCTGTCGTGTTGACGCCCATGCGCACGAGCCTGTCGCGATGAGGATCGGCGTCCACCGGTGACGCCAGCACCCCGGCGCGCCAGTCGGGTTTTTCGGAGGTTTCGCCTTCCATCTGCGCCAGGATGGCGCGGGCATGCACCGCGAGGCACACCAGCACCGCACCCGGATTGCCCGGCATGCCGAGAAGGACCTTGCCGTCGCGCATGCCGAACCACAGCGGCTTGCCCGGCTTCTGCGCCACCTTCCAGAAGATCTGGCGCACGCCCAGGCGATCGGCCACGAGCGGGACGAAGTCGCGATCGCCCACCGATACGCCACCGCTGGTCACGATCAGGTCGGCGCTGTCGAGCGCAGCGCTCATGGCCTCCTCGAGCGCAGCCTCGTCGTCCCTTACATAGGCGATCACGGGCTCCCCGTACCCGTTCTCGACGAACCACGCGCGCAGCAGCGGGCCGTTCGCATCGTAGACGTGGCCGGGCTCGAGGGGCTCGCCGACGCGGCGGATTTCGTCGCCCGTCACCAGCACCGCCACACGCGGCCGGCGATAGACCTCCACCGTGTCGACGCCCGCCATGGCGAGGGCGGCGAGCAGTCCGGCACCGATTCTCTTTCCGGGCTCCGCGAGTGCCGTTCCGGCCACCAGTTCCTCGCCTTCGTAGCGGACAGCCTCGCCCTTCCGCACCGCTTCGCGCAGCACGATGCCCTCACCGGTCCGCTCGACGATCTCCTGGCGGGCCACCGCGTCGGCGCCTGCCGGGAGCAATCCGCCGGTGAGGATGCGCACGGCTTGCCCCGCCCCCACCGTGACCCCGGCGGGCGTGCCGGCGGCCGCGGTGCCGATGAGCGTACGCGGTGAAAGACCGTCGGCGGCCCGCACGGCATAGCCGTCCATGGCGCTCTGCGTGAACCGAGGCAGCGAAATACGCGCCTTGGGCGCCTCCGCGAGCACGGACCCCAGCGCCAGTTCCAGCGGCACGCGCTGGGTCGGAAGCGCGCGCACGCTGGAGCGGTACCGCGACAGCGCGTCCGACAGGGGAAGGAGGGGCATCAGGCCGACTCCCCGTAGCCGCCCGGATGCCTGCCTCCGGCACGGCCGGTTTCCAGCAGGTGGATCAAGCCCGGCAGGGTCGCCGCGAGGGACTCGCTCGCTCCGCCCCGGCTGCCGGGAAAGGTCACGACGAGGGTGTCGCGCACGTAGCCGGCCACGCCACGCGAGAGCATGGCGAACGGCATGCGCTTCTGGCCGAAGGCGCGCGCGGTTTCCATGATGCCGGGAATCTCCACGTCCAGCAGGGGACGCACGGTGTCCACCGTGATGTCCCGCGGGCCCAACCCGGTGCCGCCAACGGTGATCACAAGCGATATACCGCCTTCGACCAGCGACTGCAGCAGATTGCCAAGTACCGATGCGTCATCGGCGATCACGGCGTATTCCACCGGATCGAAACCGGCCTCCATGAGCGCGTCCCGAACATAAGCGCCCGCGGTGTCGGTCTTCGCGCCGCTCGCGACGGTGTCCGACAGCACCACGACCGCCGCGCTGCGCACCTGTGCGAGCGTGCGCCGATAGTGCGATTTGCCGCCTGTCTTCCGCTCGAGGCGGCAGTCCTCGATGTGCAGCTCGTCCGGCTCCGCATACGGCTTCAGCATGTCGTAGAGGGTGAGCGCCGCAAGGCTTGCCGCCGTCAGCGCTTCCATCTCCACGCCGGTAGGGCCGATTGTCTGCACCTCGGTGAGGACGCGCACGGAGGTCTCGCCGAGTTCGTAATGCACGTCGGCGCGGTGGATCGGCAGCGGATGGCACAGCGGAATCAGTTCATCCGTACGTTTCGCCGCGAGGATGCCCGCCACGCGCGCGGTCTTGAGCGGATCGCCTTTCTCCGTGTCGCCGCTGCGCAGCAGTGCGATGCACGTGGCAGGAGCATGGAGCGTGGCCGTGGCGCGCGCGACGCGCAGGGAATCCGGTTTCTGGCTGACGTCTTTCATCCGTGGCTCGCATGAGAGTGGTGACGATGCGACGCCGTGGCGGGCTCGTCCAGGTCGTCCCGGATACAACAGCCTTCCACGAAGGCGCTGCTGCCATCCGTGTAGAACTCCTCCTTCCATATGGGCGCGCCGTGCTTCACCGCATCCACCGCATAGCGGCAGGCATCGAAGGCCTCCGCGCGATGCGGTGCGCGCACCACGCAGACGATGGCGATGTCGCCGATGGTAAGGTCGCCCAGACGATGCACGATGCGCACATACGGTACGCCGTAGCGCTCGCGCGTGGCGTGCTCCACGTCGCGGATCACCTTCGCCGCCAGGGGCTCGTGCGCCGTGTACTTGAGATGGCGCACCGAGCGCCCCTCGTGGTGGTCGCGTACCGTGCCGACGAACAGTGCAAGGCCGCCGCACTCCGGATGGGCGTTCAGTTCGAGCAGAGGCTCGACGGCCACCGGCTCATGGGAAAGAAAGATGCGGTTCATGCTCAACCTCCCGCGACCGGTGGCAGCAACGCGATGCGGCCGTCCGCAGGCACGGCGTCGGCGCGGCGGACGATGGTGTCGCCCGAGACGCAGGCACAGCGTTCGAGGGAACCCGCAAGTTCGGGGTGTGCGCGCGCCAGCACGGCGAGTGCATCGCCGATGGTGGCGACGCCGCCGTCGGCATCGATACGGCATTCCTTCGTGCCGGCCAGCCTTTCGAGGTTGGCGAAGAGTTCGAAAACGATCGGTTTCATGGGCATCCTGGCAAAGGGCGGATCAACCGCCCATGGCATGCATGGTCAACGGGCGGTCCACCGGCCCGGGCCGCGAAGCATAGCCGGCGTCCTTCAGCCACACGGCCTTGACGACCTGCGCCGCGAGCGCCGCATCGTCGGCCCCTTCGCGCAGGCGAGCGCCCAACGGCATGCCCACCGGGGAGAACAGGCAGGTGAAGAGCTCGCCCGTCGCGGTAAGGCGCAGCCGGTCGCAGGTGGAACAGAACGGGTTGGAGACGGTGGAAATGACACCGAGCGAATAGTGGCCGTCGACGAGGTAAGGCGTGGCCGGCTCGTTGCCGCGCGGCTGCGCCTCCACCCTGTGCGATTGGCCGATGGCGGTCAGTATCTCGGCCTCCGACACCACGGCGTCGCGCTTCCAATGCCCCGGCGCGTCGAGCGGCATGTATTCGATGTAGCGCAGCGGCAAACCGCGCGCCATCGCCCATTCGAGCAACGGCACAATGTCCTGTTCGTTGTCGCCGCGGATCACCACCGCATTCAGTTTCACCCTGGCCCCTGCATCGGCGAGGGCGTCGATGCCGTCGAGCACCGGGGAGATCTCGCGCCGGGTCAGCCGGCGGAACGTGCCGGCATCGATGGCGTCCAGGCTGACGTTGAAGTCGTCGACACCCGCCGCGACCAGCTCGCGCGCCTTCGGGGCGATGCGCGAGGCATTGGTGGTCATGGACAGGCGCGACAACCCGCGCTCGCGAAGCGCGTCGATGGCACGCACGCAATCGAGCAGGTCGGGCCGGAGCAGCGGCTCGCCACCGGTAAGGCGGATCTGTTCGATGCCGTGGTCGACGAATATCCCGGCAAGGCGGACGATCTCGTCGCGCTTCAACAGACTGGCTCGCGGGAGCCAGTCCGGATGCTCCGGCATGCAATAGGTGCAACGGAAGTTGCAGCGGTCGGTGAGCGATATCCGCAGCTTGCGCTTGGTACGTCCGTGGCGGTCGATGAGTGGGGACATGGTCGCCTTAGGAGAGCACGGAGGGCGTGAGACGGGTGTTTCGGCCGTGTCATGCCCCTTCTGCCGCAATCGTGCCAGACTTCGGCCATGAGCGCCTTGGACACATCCACCGTTCCCGCCTGGCCTGCCTGGCCCGACTACGCCCTCGTGGAAGACCTGCTGGCATCGCTGCGCGAGTTTGCCCACCGGGGCCGCGTGGCGCTGGCCACCCTGGTAAGCGTGCAAGGGCCGTCGCCGCGGCCGCTGGGCAGCGAGATGGTCATTGCGGCCGACGGCGCCGTGGCCGGTTATGTCTCGGGGGGATGCGTGGAAGCCGCCGTCGCCGCCGAGGCGGCCATGGCGCTCGCGGAGCGCCGCCCGCGCCTGCTCGATTACGGGGTGGGCAGCGATGTGCTCGATATCCAGCTCAGCTGCGGCGGGCGCATCGGGATCTTCGTGCGCGAACTTCGCGAAGCGGCTGCTTACGTGCATGCCCTCGGTGTCGCCCGACGGGAGCGGCGTACCGTCACGGCGCTCTCCACTGCCACGACGGGCGAATGGTCGATCCGCGACGGCGTCGTCCCCGCGGACAGCGGCGCCTATGCGGTGGTCCATCGTCCTCCGCTGCGGGTGGTCGTGGTCGGGGGCGATCCGGTGACCTTAGCCGTGGCGCGTCTCGCACCGCTCGTCGGCGTGGAAGTCGTGCTGCTTAGGCCTCACGGGCCGGCGTCGCCGCCGCCCGGAGCGGTGCTGGCGGGATACGACTCACGCTCGCTTCCCGCGGCACTGGCCCAACTTGCCATCGACGACCGTACGGCCGTCTATTCGCTCAGCCACGACGCGGAAGTGGATCACGCCGTGGCATCGCATGCGCTGGCATCGCCGGCTTTCGCGGTGGGCGTACTCGGCAGCCGGCACAAGATCCAGGCGCGCATGCAGCGTCTGCGCGACGAGGGCATCAGGGAAGAAGCCTTCGATCGGCTCCGCCTGCCCGCGGGCCTGCCGATCGGTGCACAGACGCCGCACGGCATTGCCTTGTCGATCCTTGCCGAAGTGTGCCAGCGCGACCGCGCACGCGCGGAATGAATACGGGCCACGACGCGGTGATCCTCGCCGCCGGCGGCAGCCGCCGCCTCGGCCGGCCGAAGCAGTTACTTACCCGCCACGGCGAGGCACTGGTCGCCCGGGTAGCCCGGTTGGTGCTTGCGACGAAACCGGAGCGGACGATCGTGGTGGTGGGGGCGCACTGCAACGAAGTGACGGCGGCGCTGGGCGACCTCGACGTGCAGGTGCTGGTCAACGAACTCTGGTCCACAGGCATGGCGTCAAGCCTGCGCCTCGCGGCGGGGGAACTGGCCGGCCGCGAGCGCCCGACGCTCGTCACCGCGGTAGATCAACCGGCGCTCGAGGCTCGACACCTCCTCGCGCTGCTCGCGATACACGGGGACGACCGCGACACGGTCAGCCGCTACGGCGACGCGCGAGGCGTGCCGGTGGTTCTCCGCGCATCGACGCTGTCGCGAGGGATGGAACTCGAAGGCGACGCGGGGTTCCGCGATCTGTGGCGCGACCTGGCACCGCGTAGCGTACGCGCCGACGAACTCGGCGACGATCTGGACGACGAGGCCGACCTTCGGCGTGCCGTCGCAGCCGGACGGCTGGACGATCCGGCGGGCGCTTCCCTGTAGGAGCCGCCATGGCGGCGAGGGAGCGCGCCTCACGGCTACACCGCTTCGTGGGCCTCTCGCCGCCATGGCGGCTCCTACAGGTCCAGGTCGGGGCTCGAAGACACCCTGCAAGAAAATATCCGCCCGCACGGTCATACTTCAGGTCGCCTGCCGCGGAGCATCCCATGCCCAACACACGCCTCGTCTATCGGCACCGCTGGCCCGTGCGCGTGATGCACTGGATCAACGTGGTGTGCCTGTTCGTGCTGCTCGGCAGCGGCTTGCAGATCTTCAACGCACACCCTTCGCTCTACTGGGGCCAGCGTTCCGACCCCGGCAAGGCGGTGTTTTCGCTGCAAGGCGGTGTCGATGCACAGGGCGCGCCGCGCGGCACCACGCGTATCGGCAGCCATGCGTTCGACACCACCGGCGTCCTCGGCGCCTCCAAAGTAAACGGGCAGTGGCGGTCGCGCGGCTTTCCCGCCTGGGCCACGATTCCTGGGCCGGGCTGGCTCGCGATGGGTCGTCGCTGGCACTTCTTCTTTGCCTGGCTCTTCGTCGCCAACGGCATCGCGTACGTGGGCTGGTCCCTTTTCAGCCGGCATCTCGCCAGGGACCTCGTGCCCACGCGGAACGACTGGCGCGGCTTCGGCCGTTCGGTCGTCGACCACCTGCGCTTCCACCATCCGGTGGGCGAGGAAGCGGCCCGTTACAACATCCTGCAGCGCCTCGCCTACCTCGTCGCCATCTTCGTGTTCGGTGGCGGCATCGTGCTCATGGGCGTTGCCATGTCGCCCCGCATGGATGCGGTGCTGTACTGGCTCGTCGACCTCGTCGGCGGTCGCCAGTCGGCCAGGACCATCCATTTCATCATCGCCGTCGCCTTCGTGGCCTTCGTGCTGGTGCACGTCTTCGAGGTACTGGTAAGCGGTCCCCTCAACCAGCTACGCGGCATGGTGACCGGCTGGTACCGGATTCGCGACGACAGGGAGGCAACCCGCCATGACTGACCGCCGCCATTTCCTGCGCAACACCCTCCTCGCCCTCGGCGGCGCGACGCTGGCCGGCTGCGACCGCATCTCCGAAAGCGAGACCGGCGCACGCGTGCTCGAATCCGCGGAAGCGGTGACGCGACGGGTCCAGCGGTTCCTCTCGCCGTCGCGCGCCCTCGCGAAGGAATACGCGGAATCCGACATCTCCCCGGTGTTCAAGCCCAACGGCACCACCATGCCCGACACGCCGCTCTACCAGTCGCTGCTGCGCGGGGAATTCTCCGACTACCGCCTGGAAGTGGATGGCCTCGTGGCACGGCCGGCGCGGCTGTCGCTGGAGGAACTGAAGGCGCTGGGCAGCCGCACGCAGATCACCCGCCACGACTGCGTGGAAGGCTGGAGCGCCATCGGCAAATGGACGGGCACACCGCTAGCCGCCGTCCTGGACCGCGTCGGCCCGACGGATCGCGCGCGTTACGTCGTCTTCCATTGCTTCGACACTTACGACGAGGACACCCCGTACTACGAAAGCATCGACCTCGACGAAGCGCGGCACCCGCAGACCCTGCTCGCCCATACCCTCAACGACAAGCCGCTGCCGGTCGCCAACGGTGCCCCGCTGAGACTGCGGGTGGAACGCCAGCTGGGCTACAAGCACGCGAAGTACCTTCGCCGGATCGAGATCGTCGCCAGTTTCGCGGACATCGGTGAGGGCAACGGCGGGTACTGGGAGGACAACGGTTACGAGTGGTACGCGGGCATCTGAGCCGTTTTTTCTGCATTGCGTCACGGGGACCCTGAAAAAAGGGCTCATAAATGCGAAAAAACTTCGCGGACCCTATTTTCAGCGGACGAAAGCAACGCTAGAGTGAGTCGCCCGCTGGGCACCGGCCGGTAAGGCCGCCTCATTCGATCAAAGTGACAAGGATAACCATGGCCAAGACCACCAAATCGGCGGCGAAGAAGGCTGCCAAGGCTCCCGCCAAGGCAACGAAGGCGCCGGCCGCCCTCAAGCCCATCAAGGATCCGCTGTCGAAGTCCTCGCTCGTCTCGCACATCGTCGAGCAGAGCGGCGTGGACAGCAAGAGCGTGAAGGCCGTGCTGGCCTCGCTCGAAGGCGCGATCTCCGCGTCGGTTCACAAGAAGGGCGCCGGCACGTTCACGCTGCCCGGCCTGCTCAAGATCACCTCGGTCGCCGTCCCGGCCAAGCCGAAGCGCAAGGGCAAGGACCCGTTCACGGGCGAAGAGCGCTGGTTCGCCGCCAAGCCCGCTTCGGTCAAGGTCAAGGTCCGTCCGCTGAAGAAGCTGAAGGACGCCGCCGCCTGATCCCTCGCGGTGGAACATCCACCGCGACCAGGAAGCGAAAAAGACCCCCGCTCGAAAGGCGGGGGTTTTTCTTTGGTTCTTCGCGCATCTCCGAGGGATGGCGGCTTTGCTGTCTGGTGCCTATGGTTTTCGCTTCGCAGGGTGGGCTCGCCTTCGGCATCGCTCGCGGCGCTTGCTGCGTGGCGTGGCGTCGTTATGCTCGGTCGGGTGCGACCGTTCGCGCTTGAGTCGCTGGGTGCCTGCCTTCGCAGGCACGACGATATGGCGGCAAGAAAACCCGGCACCGATGCCCACGACATACGCGTACCCGGTGCTTTGTGTGGGAGCCGGCTACGCCGGCGATCCCGCGGCAGCGGGCCATCTTGCCGCGAACACCCATCGCCGCTGAAGCGGCTCCCACACAAAGCGAAGCGGCTCCCACAAGAGCACGACGCGACGGTATCGCAGCGTCCCCACCTACCGTCGTGCCTGCGAAAGCAGGCAACCAGCGCCTCGGTCGACAAGATGCGAGAGCAGCCATCAGCTCCTGCTCCGGCTCTCCCAACACCAACCCGCACCGTCGGCTGCCAGTACCCGTTCCCCTCGCCGCGATGTCTGGAGTCGAGGGCGTGCGGGCGGAAAAGGCCCGCAAGGGGGCGGGCCAGGACGGCCCGCCGTCTTCGCCGAGGCAGGAAGCCGAGTCGAAGACCCCCGCCCGGACGCCCGGGTCCGCCGCGGCGAAGCCATAAGACACGAGCCGCGCAGCGGCTCTCCTTGCGCAAGGAACGACGTAAGTCTTCGCGGCGAGGGGAACGGGTACTGGCTCCCAAGCAACGGCACAGGCGCCACGAGCGAGGCCGCAAGGCGAGCCCTCCCTACGAAGCGACCACTATCACCAGGCAACGCAGCAACAGTCCCCGGAAACGCGAGACGAATCTGTCTCCTCGTGCCTGCCTTCAGCCGCGAACGGCTGCGTCGGCAGCTTCCGTGATCGCCTTCACGACCTCGTCGGCATGAGAGATCAGCGACATATGGCTGGAAAGTACTTCGGTCACTGTCGAGCCCATGAGCTTGGCGGCATCGCGCTGCAACTCCGGCGAGACCGCACGGTCGCTGGTCGAGACGATGAACCAGGACGGGCGCGTGCGCCATGCCGTGGTCGTCAACGCATCGCCGAAGGTGCTCTTGGCAAGGGGACCCTGCGTTGCCGCCAGGAGGCGTGCCATATCGGAAGGGAGGTCTTGCGCGACGTCGTCGATGAAGGCCTGCTCAGAGAGATAGACAAACCCGTTGCCGTCCTCGCGGATGCCGCCAAGCGCCGGCGGGGAAGGGTACTTGCCGACCAGTTCTCCCGTGGTCTGGCCCACGCTTCCGGAAAAAGCCGACACGTACACCAGCGACTTCACCTTCGGATCGTCGCCCGCTTCGGTGACGACGAAGCCGGCCCAGCTGTGGCCAACGAGGACAACCGGCCCTTCGACGAACGAAAGAACGCGCTTCGTTGCGGCAACGTCTTCGGCGAGCGACGTGAGGGGATTCTGCACCGCTACGACCTTCAGGCCCCGCGAAAGCAGCTTCGGAATGACGGCGTTCCAGCTCGAGCCGTCTGCCCATGCACCATGGATGAGGACAATGGTGGCCTGTGGGGTTGGGTTGTTGCTCATGGCGATTCCTATGATGGCGGGATAAGTCGCGTTCGAACGCGAACCTCGCGCCAAGCTAGGACAATCCAGCGCCCGGTGCTTGCAGGAAGGCGGGGTGGACGATCCTTCTAAGCACGCGTCTCACAACCCATCAAGGTGCGGTCCAATCATGCTATTTGCACGCGCTGCGCATCGATACGCTGCGATCTCCTTCCGCCGCAGTTGATGAGCCATGAAACATCACACCGTCAGGGCCAACGGCATCCGCCAGCATTATCTCGACGCGGGTGAAGGTGCACCGGTTGTCCTTCTGCACGGCTTTCCCGAGACGAACTACGCCTGGCGATACCAGGTTCCCGTGTTGGCGGGCAAATACCGTGTGATCGCGCCGGACCTTCGCGGCTACGGAAAGACCGACAAGCCTGCAACCGGCTACGACAAGCGGAACATGGCGCGGGACCTTCTCGCGCTCCTCGATCACCTCGGCATCGACCGCATCGCCCTCGTCGGGCACGACCGCGGCGCACGGGTCGCGACACGATTCGCCAAGGATCATCCGCACCGCCTGGACCGGGTCGTTGTGATGGACAACGTGCCCACCCGCATCGTCGCCCATTCAATGAATGCGAAGGTGGCGAAGGCGTACTGGTTCTTCACGTTCCACCAGGTGCTCGACCTGCCCGAGGCGCTCATCGCAGGGCGGGAAGACGTATGGCTTCGTCACTTTTTCACCGACTGGTGCTACGACCCGCACACCATCGCGGGTGCGGACTTCGACGCCTATGTGTCGGCGTACCGGGAGCCCGGCGCCGTGCGCGGTGCGATGGCGGACTACCGGGCGGCGCCCGAGGACGTGCTGCAGGACGAGCAGGACGCCGACACGTTGATTGCATGCCCGACGATGGCCATCTGGGGCGCGGACTTCGAGGCGGTCGGGGGCACCTTCGACATGGCCGCGGTGTGGAAGGGCATGGCAACCCACCTTCGCGCCGAGCCCATCGCCGAGTGCGGCCACCTTCCCCAGGAAGAGCAGCCGGAGATCGTCAACGGGTTACTGCTGGACTTCCTCGACGGCTGGACCGGAGGTGCGGCATGAAGCGGCTCTGCCTGTTGCTGGCACTCCTTGTCGCCATCGGGAGTGCTGGTGCCGACGATGTGCGGGTCGGCCCGCAAGGCCCCGGCTTCTACCGGCTGCGGCTCGGGGCCGACGAGGTCACGGCGCTTCTCGATGGCACCCATCCGTTCGCGGCCGACGAACTGCTCACGCACATCGATCGTGCAAAGGTGGACGGGCTACTCAAGGCCGATTTTCTGGCCTCACCGGTCCAGGGCTCCATCAACGCCTTCCTCGTCAAGACACCTGACCGTCTTGCGCTCATCGACACGGGTGCCGGTCCCCTCTATGCCGGGGACGGCGGTTTCCTACCCACAGCGCTGCTCGCGGCGGGATACCGCCCCGAGGATGTCACCGACGTCCTCCTGACGCACCTGCACCGTGACCACGTCGGTGGCCTCATCCGCAATGGCACGATGCTCTTTCCCAACGCCGTGGTTCACGTCAACGGGGACGACGCCGACTTCTGGCTCAATCCGGCGAACGAGGGCAAGGTCCAGAAAATCCTGCTGCCCATGTTCCCGGGCGCGATGGATTCGCTCGCGCCGTACCGGAAGGCCGGGCGAGTGGTGACATTCCGGGGTGAAACCGATGTGCTGCCTGGATTCCGCGCCGTTCCCGCACCGGGGCACACCCCGGGGCATACCTGGTACCTCGTGACGAGCGGGCAGGAGCATCTGCTCGCCTGGGGCGATACGGTCCATGTGGCAACCGTCCAGCTCGCCGAACCCAATGCTTCCATTCGATACGACTACGACGAAGCGGCCGCTGCCGCATCGCGCAAGCGGGCTCTGGAAGAGGCCGTCAGCAAAGGCTATTGGGTGGCGGCAGCCCACGTGTCGTTTCCCGGCCTTGGACACGTCAGGCGTACTGCAACCGGATACCAGTGGGTGCCGGTCAACTACACGCGGACGCCTTGATTCAGTCGAGATAACCGCGAGCGATCGCGATGGAGAGCGCGTGTGCACGGTTGGTGGCCCGAAGCTTGGCCATCGCATGGGACAGGTGCTCCTTCACGGTGTTGCTGCCGATGCCGAGGTGCTGGGCGATCTGCTTGTTTTCCAGTCCCGCCGCCACCCCGCGAAGCACGGACAGCTCGCGCTCGGTGAGCGACTCGTCACCACGGTGTTCGTGCAGGCGCTTCGCCACTTCCGCCGAGATGCGGTGCTGGCCGCCGTGGACCGCCCTGACCACGCCGACGAGGTCGTTGGCCAGGGAGGTCTTGAGCAGGTAGCCCTGGGCGCCTGCGGCAAGCGTCCGCCGCGCCGCCGCGTCTCCACCATAGGTGGTGAGCACGATGACGCGGGCCATCGGATCGATCTTCCTCATGGCGCCTACCACTTCGTCACCGTCCATGTCTGGCAGTTTCAGATCGACGACGGCGACGTCGGGACGCATGTCGCGGAAGATCTCCACGCCTTCTTTCCCGCTTCCCGCCTGGCCCACGATCAGGATGTCCGGCTCGGCCGCCAGCATGGCCACCACACCGGCGCGAAACAGCGGGTGGTCGTCGACGACGATGAGGCGGATGGCAGCTGGGGTCATGAGTGTTTCCGTGCAATCGGGTGCTGGACGTAGCGTGGAGGACGGGTTGGCCCGAGTCGTATTGTTGCCTGAGCGGGCCATCATGTCTTAGGAAAATCACCCCCCATACAGGGGGTCTGCCCGGAGCGGGCGGCCGATAGCATCCGCATCGTCTTCGAGCTGTGACGATGGTGGCTCCATGCGAATCGATACCTCGTTGTCGTCGGTCTTATCCACCGACCGCGTTTCGCCGGTGAGTGAGGTGCAGCAGTTGCTGCGCCAGGCGCTGCGCCAGATCGCCGACGTGGAAAAGGCCGACCGCGCCGCCTGCGCGCGCTACATCGCGGAGGCCTTGCGGATTCACCAGCAAGCCACCACGCAACGCGCTGCCCGCGCTCCGACGGGGCTGGCAGAGTGGCAGGTGCGCACGGTCGAGCAGGTGGCACTGGCCCGCCTCGACCTCGGTCTTGCGATAACCGAACTTGCCGCGGCCTGCCAACTGTCCCGCGGCTACTTCAGCCGGGCGTTCAAGGTGACCTTCGGCGAGAGCCCGCATCGGTGGCGACACCGCAAGCGCATCGAGCAGGCCTGCAGGCGGCTCGTCGACACGACCGACACCCTTGCCGGCATCGCGATGGACTGTGGGTTCAACGATCAGGCGCACTTCACCCGAGCCTTCAAGGCGCTGATGGGAACGACACCACACTTGTATCGCAAGGCGCGCGCAAGGTGAGGGCTTCGCTCGCCGGTCCGTGCTTGTTTTTATCAAACATGCGGACGATGGATTCCAAAGCTTCTATTTGTCTTCCGGTGTGCTGCCTATCGTGAATGCAATCGCAGGAACCGCCTGCGATCCATTCATGAGGCCCCTTCCCATGCCATTCAACGAATTGATCACGCCTGCCAATTGTGCGCTTGCGCTCATCGACTTCCAGCCCGCGATGTTCCAGGGCGTGCAGAGCCACGACCGCAAGGTCATCATGGACAACGTGCAGATCCTCGCGCGGGCCGCGAAGCTCTTCAAGGTTCCGACCATCCTCACCACGGTCGCCAAGGACAGCTTCTCCGGTCCCTTCATGCCGGAAGTGACCGACGACGTCTTCCCCGGCGAGCCCGTCATCGATCGCACCTCCATCAATTCCTGGCTGAACGCGGACTTCCGCAAGGCCGTCGCGAACACCGGTCGCAAGCGCTTCGTCGTCGCCGGCTTGTGGACCGGCGCCTGTGTGAACTTCCCGACGCTCGACATGCTGCGCGAGGGCTACGAAGTCACCGTGGTGACCGACGCCTGCGGTGACACGAGTACCGAGGCACACGAGCGTGCCGTCCAGCGCATGGTTCAGGCCGGTGCGGTGCCGATGACGACGCTCCAGTTCATGTTCGAGCTGCAGCAGGACTGGGCACGCTCGGGCACCTACGAGGGCGTGATGGACATCCTGCGTGCCCTCACGCCTTACGGTATCCAGGTGCGCTTCTCCAAGTGGGCGCTCGGCGAACATGCCTCGGAAGCGGGTTGAAACCATGTCGCCCTATCTCATCTCCCTCGCGTTCGGTGTGGTGGTCGGCATCGCTTACGGCTGCTTCGGAGTGCGTTCGCCGGCGCCACCGATGATCGCCTTGCTCGGGCTGCTCGGCATGCTTGCCGGTGAGGCGGCCGTGTCCTACGTGAAGGGACATCCGGACGTCTGGGCCAATCTCTGGCACAGCAAGAGCTTCGCCGTTCCCAAGAGCGACGCCCCTCGTTCCAACGACGACCACGCCTGATCCTCGGAGCTTTGCCATGTCGCACGTCCCCGTCCCGGACCTCGTCCTGCACCGAGGCCTGTTCACCACCCTCGACCGTCGTCGGCCGACGGCAAGTGCCGTGGCCATTCACAATGGGCGGTTCCTGAAGGTGGGAGACGACCATGAGGTGCTGGCACTGGCCGGCCCGGGGACACGTGTGGTCGATGTCGGTGGGCGCCGGGTGCTTCCGGGGCTCATCGACAACCACCTCCACCTGATTCGTGGCGGACTGAACTTCAACATGGAACTGCGCTGGGACGGTGTGCCGAGTCTTGCCGATGCCATGCGCATGCTCCGCCGGCAGGTCGAAATCACGCCCCCGCCGCAATGGGTGCGCGTCGTCGGCGGCTTCACCGAACACCAGTTCGTCGAAAAGCGCCTCCCCACGATCGACGAGCTCAACGCCGTGGCGCCGGACACCCCGGTGTTCATCCTGCACCTGTACGATCGCGCGCTGCTCAATGCCGCGGCGCTGCGTGTGTGCGGTTACACCAAGGACACCCCCAATCCACCCGGGGGCGAGATCCTTCGCGACAAGAGCGGCACCCCGACCGGCCTGTTGCTCGCCAAACCCAATGCGTCGATCCTCTACGCCACCTTGGCCAAGGGTCCGAAGCTGCCGTTCGAATACCAGGTGAATTCCACCCGTCACTTCATGCGCGAGCTCAACCGCCTCGGCATCACGGGTGCCATCGACGCCGGCGGCGGTTCGCAGAACTGGCCCGACGACTATGCGGTCGTCCAGCAGCTGGCGGACGAGAACCAGCTGACCATCCGCATTGCCTATAACCTGTTCACGCAGAAGCCCAAGCAGGAGAAGGACGATTTCCTCGCCTGGACGAAGTCGGTCACGTATCAACAGGGCGACGACTATTTCCGGCACAACGGCGCAGGCGAGATGCTGGTGTTCTCGGCCGCCGACTTCGAAGACTTCCGCCAGCCCCGGCCGGACATGGCGCCCGAGATGGAAGGCGAACTCGAAGGCGTGGTGCGCATCCTCGCGCAGAATCGCTGGCCCTGGCGCCTGCACGCGACCTACGACGAAACCATCAGCCGCGCGCTCGATGTGTTCGAGAAAGTGGCCCAGGACATTCCCCTGGACGGGATTCACTGGTTCTTCGACCACGCCGAGACCATCTCGGACGCGTCCATCGATCGGATCGCGGCCCTCGGCGGCGGCGTGGCCGTGCAGCATCGCATGGCCTACCAGGGCGAGTACTTCGTCGAGCGTTACGGCATCGGCGCGGCGCAGGCAACACCCCCGGTCAGGAAGATGCTGGATCGGGGCGTCAAGATTTCCGCCGGTACCGATGCCACCCGTGTGGCATCTTACAACCCGTGGGTGTCGCTTGCCTGGCTGACCACGGGTCGCACGGTCGGTGGGCTGCGCCTGTATCCCCAGCACAACTGCCTCGACCGCGAGGAGGCCCTGCGCATGTGGACCGAGAATGTCACGTGGTTCTCCAACGAGGAAGGCAAGAAGGGGCGGATCGCGGAAGGACAGCTGGCCGACCTCATCATCCCCGACCGGGACTTCTTTGCCTGTGCCGAAGACGAGATCGTCGGAACGACGTCGTTGCTGACCATGGTCGGCGGCAAGGTGGTTTACGCCGCCGGGCCTTTCGCTTCGCTCGACGAAAGCGACATCCCCGCCGCGATGCCCGACTGGTCGCCGGTCAATGCCTATGGCGGTTACGCCGCCTGGGCAACGCACCAGTTGCGTGTGGATGGAGCCGAGCGCCGCGGGCATAGTACATGTGGTTGTGCGCACGGGTGCTCGGTGCACGGGCATGACCATGGCCGTTCGCATGCGACGTCGCTTCCGGTCGACGACTTCAAGAGCTTCTGGGGCGCGTTGGGCTGCGCATGCTGGGCCGTATGATGCGCCCGGCCTCCCTGCGCATGGACGTCGTGCTGTGGCTTGCGCTCCTCGCGCTATGCTCGGCCTACCTCCAGGGCGCCATCTGCAAGCTCGTCGATTTCGATTCGGCCATCGGCGAGATGCAGCACTTCGGCCTCTCGCCGCCGCGCCTGTTTGCCTGTGGCGTCATCGTCTTCGAGTTGCTGTGCTCGCTCGCCGTCCTCACCGGACACCTGCGGTGGCTGGGCGCGTTCGCGCTGGCCTTGTTCACCTTCACCGCCAACTTCCTTGCCAATGCCTGGTGGAACGAGACGGCGGGCCCCGGGCGCGACATGATGATGAACGGGTTCTTCGAACACCTGGGCCTTGCCGGCGCGTTCGTGTATGTGGGCTGGCTCGACCTGCGAGGGCGCCTCCATGGCCGCTGAAACGGGGGGACTCTCCGACAGCCTGCGGCCGCTCAAGCACGCGACCTTCGCCGTCCTCTGGGTGGCGACTGTGCTGGGTAACACCGGCACTTTCATGCGCGACATCGCCAGCTCCTGGATGGTGACGGAACTGGGTGGCGGCCCCGCCGCGGTCTCGCTCATCCAGGCCGCGGGCTCCTTGCCGATCTTCCTCCTCGCCATCCCCGCGGGCGTGTTGTCCGACATCCTCGACCGCCGCCGTTTCCTCATCGCCGTGCAGGTTCTCCTTGCCTGCGTGAGTGCGACGCTCATGATGCTCGCCTCCACCGGAAACCTGAGCATCGCGGCGCTCGTTGCCCTGACTTTCGTCGGCGGCATCGGCGCGGCGCTCATCGGGCCGACGTGGCAGTCCATCGTGCCGGAACTCGTCGAGCGGGCCGAGCTCAAGGATGCCGTCTCGCTCAACTCCCTGGGCGTCAACATCTCACGCGCTATCGGGCCGGCCGCAGGCGGTCTGATCCTTGCCGGCATGGGCGCCGCCGTCACGTATGGCACGGACGTCTGCAGTTATTTCCTCGTCATCGCGGCCCTCGTCTGGTGGCGGCGCAAGTCCACGGGCGACACGGCGCT
Organism: Luteibacter sp. SG786; assembly: GCF_011759605.1. Classification (GTDB taxonomy): domain Bacteria; phylum Pseudomonadota; class Gammaproteobacteria; order Xanthomonadales; family Rhodanobacteraceae; genus Luteibacter. The sequence goes on along the minus strand of NZ_JAAOYX010000001.1, from coordinate 1,601,502 downwards.
TCCGGAGAACTTCCTCGGCGCCTTTCGTGCGGGTCTTCGATACACCAAGGCAAGCCGCGAGCTGCACGTTGTCCTCATCCGGGCGGCCGTGTTCTTCGCGTTCGCTTCCGCGGTGTGGGCACTCTTGCCGCTGGTGGCCCGCGGCACCTTGCATGGCGGTGCGGGGTTCTACGGTGTGCTGATGGGCGCCGTGGGCGCCGGTGCCATCGTCGGCGCGCTGCTGCTGCCGAAGATGCGTGCACGATGCAGCGCCGACGCGCTGCTGCTCGGTTCGTCGCTGCTCTCCGCCCTCGTGATGGTCGTCCTGGCGCTTGTCCCCGACAAGGTCGTGGCGTTCGTCGCGCTCCTGGTGCTCGGTGGCGCGTGGATCATGTCGCTGACCACCTTCAACGGGGTCGCGCAAGGCATCCTGCCCAACTGGGTGCGGGGCAGGGCGCTTGCCGTGTACCTCACCGTGTTCAATGGTGCGATGGCGGCGGGAAGCATCGGCTGGGGCACGCTGGCCGAAGCGGTGGGCGTGGGCACGACGCTGCTGGCCAGTGCCGCGGGGCTCGTCGTGGCGGCGTTCGTCATGCGCACCATGCCGCTGCCATCGGCCGAACTGGACCTGAGTTCGGCGCACCAGTGGGCCGAACCGCTCACGGCCGAACCGGTCGCGAACGACCGCGGCCCCGTCCTCATCCTTGTGGAATACGACGTGGCACACGAAAGGCTTGCCGCGTTCCTCGCCGTGCTGGAGCGCTTCTCGATGGAGCGTCTGCGCGACGGGGCTTATGCCTGGGGCGTCACCCAGGACTCGGGCAATCCCGAGCACGTCGTGGAGTGGTTCATGGTCGAGTCGTGGGCCGAGCACCTCCGCCAGCATGAACGTTTCAGTCACGCCGGCGCGGACATCCAGAGCGAAGCCTCCGCCTTCCACCGGGGCGCCCAGCCGCCCAAGGTCACGCACCTCATCGGTGTCAACGCCCGCGCGATCGCGCAGGGCCTTCCTTCTTCCTGAGCAACGGACATATCCCATGCGCCCGTACACCCTGATCGCTTCCCTTGCGCTCCTCGTTTCATCCACCGCCATGGCGGCCACACCGGACTATGCGGTGGGTTCGCAATACGACACGACCCACGTGTACGTTGCGCCGAGCGACGTCGACGCGTTCGTGCGGAGTTTCACGGCCACCTTCGGCGGGCAGTCCACCAAGCAGGTGGTGGTGACGGTGACGCCGACACCGTCGAGCACCTCGTCGCAGCTCGTGCAAACCCCGGTCGGCACCGTGTCGGTGTTCGGCTTTCGCACGCCGGTTCCGTATTCGTTCGGCCTCGAGCGCACCGGCTACCTCGTGACCGATCTCGACGCGGCAGTGAAGGCGGCGAACGCCGCCGGGGCCGCCACGCTCGTCGCGCCCTTCGACGATCCGATCGGACGCGACGCCGTCGTCGCCTGGCCGGGTGGCGTGAACATGCAGTTGTACTGGCATACGAAAAAGCCCAATTACGCGGCGTTCGAACACGTGCCGGAAAACCGCATCTACCTGCCGGCCGAGTCCGCCGATGCCTTCGTGAAAGCCTTTGTGACCTTCTCGCACGGCAAGGTGGTGGACGACGACCGCCATGCGCCGGGGAGCGAGCTTGGTCGCAAGGGTGGTACGTATCGCCGCATCCGCATCGAATCCGGGTATGGCAAGGCCACGGTGCTTGTCACCGATGGACATCTTGACTGGCCCTACGGCACCGAGCTGACCGGTTACGAAGTCACCGATCTCGACGCCACGCTCAAGCGCGCGCAGGAGAGCGGCGCCAAGGTGGTCGTCGACGCGCATGCCGAGGGCAGCCGCCGTGCTGCCATGGTCCGGTTCCCGGGCGGTTACGTCGCCGAAATCCACAGCGGCAAATGAAGCGCGCCTGCCTGCCGCTTGTCGCGGCGGTTTTCCTCGCGACGGCGGCATCGGCACAGGACGTGCCAGACGAGAAGGCCACGACCAACGACGGGATGGTGAAAACGCCCGACCGCCCGGTCGTCCTGCCGAACCGCTGGCAGGAGGACTGGTCGGTGCTCGCCGACCCGGCGGTGCCGAGGAAACCGGGCGACGCGTTGAAGTACATGCCGCTGGGCCCCGGCGGCGACCACTACCTCACACTGGGCGTGCTCCTGCGTGAAAGGGTAGAGACGAACAATGCGCCGGCCTTCGGCATCGGACGGAACGACGACACGTACCTGCTGCAGCGCCTGCAGGTGCACGCGGGGCTGCGCTGGGGCACCCCCTGGCTCGCTTTTGTGCAACTCGAAGACGCCAGGCCCTTTGCGAAGTCGAGCTGGGGGCCGACCGATCGCAACCGTGCGGACGTGCGCCTTGCGTTCGTTGCCTGGCAGGGCGACGCGCTCGGTGGCACGGTGCGTGTGCGTGCCGGACGCCAGGACTTCGCGCTCGACCTGCAGCGCTTCGTGTCGTTGCGTGACGGCCCCAACGTGCGCCAGTCGTTCGATGCGCTCTGGGCCAACCTCGAGCGGGGGCCGTGGCGCATCATCGCCTTCCTGAGCCACCCCGTGCAGTACCGCGACGACCACGCCTTCGACGACACGTCGGGGTCGGACGATCGCTTCCACATGGTTCGTGTGGAGCGCCATGTCTTCGGCACGAACGAACTGTCGTACTACCACGCGTGGTACGACACCGACCGGGCAAGCTTCCTCGATGCCAGGGGCAACGAGCGTCGCCGTGTCGACGACGTGCGTTTTGCCGGCAAGCAAGGCCCGCTCGACTGGGATCTGGAAGCCATGCGGCAGCGCGGGCGGGTGGGGGACAGCACGATCCACGCGTGGGCGGTGGGCACCCGCGCGGGCTGGACCTTTACGGACACCGCATGGGCGCCCAGGCTCGGCTTGCAGTTCGACACCGCTTCGGGCGACAAGCGGGCGGGCGACGGGCGTCTCGGCACCTTCAATCCGCTCTTTCCCAATGGCTACTACTTCTCGCTCGCCGGTTACACCGGTTACACGAACCTCGTCCACGTGAAGCCGAGCATCACGTTGAAGCCGGCATCGACCGTGACCCTTCTCGCCGCAGTGGGCCTGCAGTGGCGGCGTACCACGGCTGACGCGATCTACGTGCAGCCCAACAATGCACTTGCCGGTACGGCGGGCACCGGCTCGAAGTGGACGGGAATGTACGGGCAGGTGCGCGTCGACTGGAAGTGGCGTCCCGGCATCACGTTCTCCATCGAAGGGAATCACTTCCGGGCGGGCCGCACCATCAGGGATGCCGGTGGGAATGACGGCAACTACGGCAGTGTGCAGGTGCTGTTTGGCTGGTGATGCGCGCCCCTGTATAACCTCCTGACATAAGCAAGACGGCCCGGGCACGTATGGCCTGAGGCCCGCATTCATTCGGTTTCGGGGGTTGATGTATGAAGGCTGTCCATCGGCGGCTGCGCGGCGTGAGGGCGTTGCTTGCCTGCGTCGTGCTGGGCCTGCTCGTCTGGGGCGATGCCTTCGCGGACGAAATAAAGGCGCCAGGATACGTGGTGACTGTCTGGGGTGCTTCGGAAGGTGCCCCCCAGGATGTCGGGAACATGGCGCAGACTGCCGACGGCATGATCTGGCTGGGAACCAACAATGGTCTGTTCCGTTTCGACGGACACCATTTCAGCGAATTCAACGTGGCTCCGGAGTCGCTCCATGTGTCCCGTCAGGTCAGGGACCTGACGCCGGACCCGAAGGGCGGCCTCTGGGTGCTGTATGGAGACGCCGTTGAGGTTCATCTGGCGGCCGACGGCCGAACGGTTACCATTCCTGCGGGATTGCCCACCAGCGGCATCGGCGGCGCCTTCGTCCATGCCGATGGCCGCACGTTCGTCACTGCGGACGACGGTCTCTATGTCCTGACGGAAGGACGCTGGGTTCGCTGCGACGCGTCGGCATGGGGCCTGCCGTCCGCGCCGATCGACACCGTGCGAAGCAGCGCCAGCGGCGACATGCTGGCGATCGCCGGCGAATCGATATACCGGTTGCCGCGCGGGGCGCAACGCTTTGTCGAGGTGGCGAAACTCGCTGAACCGAACAAGGGCGGACTGCTCGTGGCGGACCCCGAGGGGCACCTGTGGGTGACGTACCGCAAGTACATGGAGGTGCCCGGCATCCGCATGTCCACGCAACCGGCCGCGGTGAACGTCAATCACATCACGACGTTCGACACGCGGGGAACCTTCTGGACGGTGCAGCAGGGTTGCGACGGGCTTTGCTCGGCGAGCCGGGAGTCTGCCCTGGCGGACATACGCGAGGGGCGCCGTCCAACCCGGGCGTCCGTTATCCCTGCGGGCAACATCAGTGCGCTCTCGTTGATGCTCGATGCAACCGGCGATCTGTGGGTGGGCGCCCGGCAAGGTCTCGTCCGTTTCCGTCCGATGGTGACCGAACCCATCAGCCCCTTCGAGAAGGGCCTTGGCTGGTTCGGTGTCTTGCCAGCTACGGACGGAACGACGCTGGTGACCACCTACACCCGTGGCGGCTACAACAAGATCGGACTCGTCGACGGAAACCGCGTCGACATCCTCGCCAACGACACGGCGGTTTCCGCGCTGACCCGGCTACCCGACGGGACGGCCGTCCTCGCGGGCGACGACGCGCTCTATCGCGTATCGGGCAAGGCGTTTCAGATGCTTTCGCCGCGCCCCGACGAAGGACCCACCGCTACCACCGATCCTGCCCAGGTGGTGCTTCCTGCCGGCACCGATCGCTTCTGGGTGAGTCTTCGGGACAAGGGGCTATTTCTGGTCGATGCCAACGGTTGGCGTCATGTCGGAGCACCGGAAGGTTTTCCGGCCTTGTCGCCCACGAGCGGCACCATCGATGCAGGTGGCGTGACCTGGTTCGGTTTTTCCGACGGATCCCTGGCGGCGCTCGCGCCGGGATCCATATCCTCGCCAGCGATCACCCAGGTGCCATCGATAGGAGCGATCACGGCCATCAGTCCCGGCGAGCCATTCCTGGTCGGCGGCGAAGTCGGGTTTGGCGTCGTGCATCACGGCACCTTCAGGCCAGTCGAACTGCGCCGCCACGGTCTGCTCCGAGGCGTGACCGGCATTGTCCGCACCGCCGGAGGCGACGTCTGGCTCAACACCGCCAAGGGCCTGATAGGTCTTACCACCCGGGACATCGAAAGGGCGCAGGACGGCGCAGGGGACGGGCTTCCTTTTCGCATCGTCACCACCGCCGACGGCATGCCGGGTGGCGCCCAGCAAGTACGTCCCTTGCCGACGCTTCACCAGGCTGCCGATGGCAAGCTCTGGATCGCCGGCGTGTCGGGTCTCGTTACCTTCCGTCCGGAGGACCTCGGTCGCGATATCGCCGCGACGCCTTCATTGATGGCCATGCGCGACGGCAACGGCACGTCCCTGCTGTCCGGTGGCGAGCTGAGACCCGGCCAGCGTTCGCTGGACGCCGACATCGTGGGCGTGTCGCTCACCGACTCGGGCTTCGTGGATTTGCGCTACCGGTTGCTCGGCGTCGACACGGCCTGGCGGTATGCCGCGGACGAAGCGAAGGTGAGCTACTCGGACCTGCCGCCCGGGCAGCTTCGATTGGAGATCCAGGCGAGGGGCCCGAGCGGCGACTGGTCGCCCAGCCTTTTCTCCGCGACGGTGACCTCCCGGCCCGCTTTCTTCGAAACCGCCTGGTTTGCGGTGCTGATGGCGCTCCTCGTGGTTGCCGCCGCTGTCGTAGGGCATCGCTACCGGATGGCCGTCGTGCGGCGCCGCGACGAGGAGACCACCCAGGCAAAGCTCCGGGAGCGCGACCGCATCGCCCGCGAACTCCATGACTCCATGCTGCAAGGCATGGCAGGCGTCATGCTGCGGGTGGTCGCATGGGAGCGCGACCGGCGCGCGCCGGACGAGCTGCGTTCCGCCTTCAAGGACGTCGCTGGGCAGCTGTCGGGATTGATACTGGAGGCAAGGGCGCGAGTGATTTCGTTGCGAAGCGTCGCGTCCTACCGCATGCCGTTGTCCGATGCGCTGCGGATGATTGGCGACGACCATGGCTCTGCAAATGGGGCCACCTTCGACGTGGTCGTCGAGGGCGAGGAAACGTCCCTCGGCGACATGACGCATCTCGCCGCCCTGGACATCTTGCGGGAAGCTATCCACAACGCCTTCAAGCACGCCAAGGCCAGCCATATCGTGCTGACCCTCCGATACGGCCAGGCGACGCTCGTCGCGGAGGTGAAAGACAACGGACAGGGCATCCCCGAACTCGTAGCGGCCGAGGGCCGCCGCGCAGGACACTGGGGCATGGTGACCATGCGCGAGCGGGCCCAGGAAATCGGTGGCACGCTGTCGATTGCGACGGGGTCTGGTGGAACCACCGTTACCTTGGTTGTGCCTCTGTCACGGGCGCGCCACGGGTCGCGCTACGCAAGGTAGCCGCAATGCATCGCATATATCATGCGAAGATGCAGATGTGAGGTGCATTCGTGCGAGTTTTGATAGTCGAGGACGAGGAAGAATTCGCCGATGCGCTGCGCATGGCGCTGGAGCGGGAGCGCTTCATAGTCGATCGGGCGGATCGCATCTCGGTGGCGCAGGAAGCCGCCATGTCGGGCTCCCATGATCTGGTCCTGCTCGATCGTACCCTTCCGGATGGCGACGGCCTTTCGCTTTTACCGATACTTCGTGACATACGGCCGGGTCTTCCGGTCATTGTATTGAGCGCCCGCGGCGACGTGGTCGACCGAGTTGCCGGCCTCGATGGAGGAGCCGACGACTATCTCGCCAAGCCGTTCGATATCGACGAACTGTTTGCTCGTATCCGTGCCATACGGCGGCGCCCCATGGAATTGGGCAGTGAGGAAATCCAAGTCGGCGAGCTTGTGTTCGACGTTACGAATGACGAGGCCTCCGTCGAAGGCGTCAGAATCGATCTCACTCGCAGGGAGCTGCGCGTTCTGGCAGCGCTCGTGAATCGTCGCGGTAGAACGATCCTGAGAGAGACCCTCGAGCAAGCGGTTTTCGGGTTCGACGACGAGGTGCAGTCGAACACGCTGGACTCCCACATTTCGCGTCTTCGCCGCAAGCTTGCCGATGCGGGGGCGAAGGTCGAGATCCACGCGATCAAGGGAGTCGGCTATCTGTTGAAGGATCTGTCATGAAGCGGGGGGCGCCTTCGCTGAAACGTCCCCTGATCCTCAAGCCGCTGATCTTCCAACTCGCGACGTTACTTGTCGCATGCACATTCTTCATGGCGATGGCGCTTCGCATGGACAGTGGCGGCCTCTATACCGACGAGGCCATCACGCCAGTGATCGCGCGGGCGATCGTTCGTGCTCCGGACGGGAGTCTCTCGGTTCGCGAAACACCGGAACTGGCCAGGCTTCGCATGAAGTCTCCCGACCTCTGGTTCGTGGCGGAGGACGATTCCGGTCGCCATGTGGCGTCGGGTGGCGTGCCACCTCAATATGCTTCGCTTCTAGGGCGGCTAAGCCATCTGTCCTACGCGCATCTGCGCGATCGATCTCCGCCTTACCGCCTGTCGGCGGTTATCCGGCGAGAGGTTGCTCCGGCCGGAACCTTGACGATCCTGGGGCACGGCGAGCTCACCGGTGTCAGCCTCGTCGTTCTTATTGCATCCAATGTCATTGTCATTCCCATCTTCATCGCCTTGGCGCTGATCTCGATGCTTGTGACGCCGTGGATCGTTCGGAAAGCACTTGCCGGTGTCTCCGCCATCGCACAGGAGGCGGAGCAAATCGACGCAAACCGGCGTGGGCGACGGTTGAGCGAGGAACACGTACCCATCGAGATCGCGCCGCTGGTACGCGCCGTGAACGATGCCCTGCGAAGGCTTGACGAGGGCTACGAACGACAGAGGCGCTTCATTGCCTCCGCCGCGCACGAACTGCGCACGCCCATCGCCATCCTGCGGTTGAAAGTGGACACCGCGGCCGAGCCGGCCACGCGCAAATTGAGTGGCGACGTGGCGCGATTGAGTAATCTCGCCGAGCAGATGCTCGATATTCAGCGCCTGGATAACGAAAGAAACCTCGAAAGCGTCGATCTTGGGGCACTCGCACGGCGTGTTGCGGCGGACCTGGCCCCGCTGCTGATTGCATCGAAACGCACGATCGAGGTTCGGATCGAAGGCATGTCGTCGCTACGCGGCGATGTGGGCGCTCTCGAACGCGTGATGACAAACCTCGTCCAGAATGCCATCGAACACGGTGGGCATCATGTCATTTTGCGCGTGACGGCATCGGGCTTCGAAGTGGAGGACGATGGTCCGGGCATACCCGCCGAAGAGCGCGAGCGCGTGTTCGAGCCGTTCCATCGCCTGCGCCCGCGTTCGACGGGGAGCGGCCTCGGGCTCAATCTCGTGCAACAGATCGTCGAAAGGCACGACGGACGAGTGTCGATCGTCGGCGCGCCCGCCGGCGGAACGATCGTGCGTGTCGAGTTCACTTCCCGCTAATGTCCGGCAAAGCCATCCCATGTTCGCGCAATCCCGGTCTGCTCTCCTGTCCCCGGCGTAGAAAATGGAGACTCAGGAAATGACACGACAAAACCCTGTCCGTCGGTATCGGACCGCCTTTGTGATGCTTGCCGTCATTTTCGGCACTGCCATCGCGAGCCATGCATCGGCGACCGATTGGGGGCGCGAAGCCCAGCGGGAAGACAGCAAGACGTGCGAGCGCTTCGGTGCGACTCACGGCCGGGAGTACACGCGGTGCATGCTCGAACAGCAGCGCCGGCGAGACGACGCGGTGCTCAACGCGTCCGAGCAGCAACGGAACAACGCGGAAGCTGCACGGAACAACGTGGAGACGGTACGGAGGATGCGCTGCAACCGCGAAGCGGAAAAGGCGCGTAAACGGGGCGAGCGGCCACAATGGTGTCCGTGATCCGGATGCCGCGGCCCATGAGGGCCGCGGCATCCGCCCGCATCAGAACTTCTGGTCGTAGCTGACGTAGAAGAAGCGATCCACGTCGAACGCCGAGTTGTAAGGCGGTACGCCCGCGGTGGCCGAGTCGTAGTAGAGCGGACCCTTGCGCTTGAACACGTTGTTGATGCCCACGGTGAAGGTACCCTGCCACGGTGCGCTGTAGCGGAACTGCGCGTCGTTGAAGGTGACCGATCCCTTCCTGGCCACACCCAGCGTGCCGGTGTCGTTGTTGACCTCGTTCGGGTTGGAGCACTCGAAGCTGTCGACGCAGATGTCCTTCAGGCCGGAGAAGTAACGCATCGTCCAGCTCGCACCGAACGATTTGTATTCCCAGTTCAGCGCCAGGTTGGAGCGCACACGGAACTCGCCGGCGGACGCATTGGTGGCCACGGCCTGGTTGACCTGGTAACCGACCAGATGACGCACCGCGGCGCCGGGGCCTGCCGTCTCGTCGTACTGCTTCAGGTAGGTGCTGTCGGACGCGATGGAGAAGGTACCGATCGGGGTTTCCGGCAGGCGGTAATGGACGCCGAAGTCGTAGCCCTGGGTCTGGATCGTGCCGACGTTGGCCGGCGTTTCCAGCAGGCTGGTGATGGTGCCGGTGGCGTCACGCGTCACGTTGTTGCAGAACGAGGAAATGTTCTGGATGTAGCAGAAGTTCAGCACGCCGTTCGCGGTCAGGTTGGTGATCGCGTTGCTGACCTGGACCTTGTAATAGTCCAGCGTGAAGTCCAGGCCCTGCACGTAGTGCGGGCTGTACACGAGGCCCGCCGTGCGGGTGATCGACTTCTCCGGCTTGACCTGGGTGCTGCCGCCCTGGAGGAACGGCACCTGGCCCGAATCGCCGTTGGCGCTGGTGATCGGCTGGCCGTTCTGGTTCACCTGACGGAAGTTGGCCGGCACGCCCAGGGCGGCACAGGTGGACTTCGCCTGGGCCGAACCGTACACCGCGTCGCACGGATCGATGTAGTTGTCGAAGGTCTGCGCCGTGCCCTGGAAAAGATCCTGGATGCTGGGTGCGCGGAAGCCCTGCGCATAGGTGCCGCGGATGAGCAGGTCGTCGATCGGGCGGTAGCGGAAGCTGTACTTGTTGTTGGTGGTGCTGCCGAAGTTGCTGTAGTGCGAGTAGCGGCTGGCGGCATTCAACCCGAGTTCCTTCGCGCCGGGCAGGTCACGCAGCAGCGGCACGTCGAGTTCGAGGTAGGCCTCGTTCACGATGTAGCTGCCGTTCGTCGGCTGGCTGGCGGGATTGGTCGTCAGGCCGAGGACATCGGCGGCGTCCGGCGTGAAGCTGCCTTCTTCCTTGCGATGCTCGACGCCGCCCGCGATGCTCACCGTGCCGCCCGGCAGGTCGAACAGGCCACCGCCCACGTTGGCGCTGAAGTCGTTGGTCTTCTGCGTGGCACGGTCGGTGGCGAGGTAGCCGAGGTACTGCCACAGGGCCGGGCTCATGGCGGCCGGGCCGCCGGCGATGTTCCACGGCAGGCAGCCGGCCGCGCGGTCGGCGGCGTTGGCGCACACGACCTGGCCGTCGACCAGCGCGGTAGGACCGAGGGCCTTCTGCGCGTTCGGCAGGTACACATTGCCGTTGTAGACCTGCTTCACCTTCGACTGCGAATAGGTGTAGGTCGCGTCCCAGTTCCAGTCGTGATTGATGAACGTGAAGTAGCCTTCGGCACCCACGTCGATGTGGGCCATGCGGTCCTTGTTGAACGAGTTGCGCGGCTCTTCGGTGATGCGACGGGCAAAGTCGACGTCCTGCCCCGGGAAGGGGTTATAGGCGTTCTGGCCCGACAGCTGCAGACCGGTGGACGACGTGCTGAACGGGTAGCCGGCGACCACCGTCGACGAATCGCGCACGCTGTAGCTGGCCGTGCCGTGCAGGGTGATGTTATCGGTCAGGTTGTAGCGGTCGGTGAGGAACAGGTTGCGCAGCTTGGTGCCGGCGCGGAAGGTGGAGTCGGCCTGCGTGTTGTAGCCGTTGGCGTCGCGCTGGTCGTAGTCAGCCAGGTTGGCGGCGTTGCCACCCGGGCGCAGCACGTAACTGGTGCCGTCCGGCGCGAAGATGTTGCCTTCGTTGGTGAGGCCGAGGCGGTCGTTCGGGTGGCGCGGGCCCTGCGGGTAACGCGTCAGCGAACGGGTGTTGCTCATAAGCGGATCGGTTTCCTGCTGAGTGGCGGCCAGGATGATCGAGTTGTTCTTGGTGCTGTGGCCCCAGGTGAACTCGTAGTTCTTCTGGTCGCCGTCGTGCTTGCCGTTGGTGCCGTAGTACACGTTGGCTTCGGCGCCGTCGAACTTCTGCTTGGTGACGATGTTGACGACCCCGCCGATGGCGTCGGAGCCGTAGATCGACGAGGCGCCGTCCTTCAGGACGTCGATGCGCTCGATGATCGAGACCGGAATCGTCGAGATATCGGTGAGGCCCGAAAGGTTGGTACTCCAGCGTCGGCCGTTCACCAGCACCAGGGTGCGCTTGGAACCGAGGTTGCGAATGTTCACGTAGCTGCCGCCGACGCCGTCGCCGTTGGCGAGCGGATTCTGGTTGCTGATGTCGGGTGTGCCGGTGGAGGGCAAGCGTGCGAGCACGTCGTTGACGTTGGTCAGGCCGGTGGCCTGGATGGCCTTCTGGTCCATCGTGTAGATCGGCTGCGATGTTTCGACGTCGACCGAGCGGATGCGCGAACCGGTGACCATGACAGTCTCGAGATTTTGTGACTTGGCGGCGTCGGGCGGCGCATCCTGCGCGTGGGCGGCGACCGAGAGCAGGCAAGCGCTCAACGCAACGACAAGGGCAGTGCGCTTGTGGGCGCCCCGGAAGTAACTCGTATTCATGCTGGACCTCCACGCTTCGCCTCACGGCGAAACGCAACTTCGGGACGGACGGCGCCTGGGGAAGGCAACCGGCCAGTGGGGGATGGTGGGGAGGGCAGGGAGACCCAGCCGTCTATTCCCCTGAGGACACGACGGCGTAACGCGAACATAACGCCACTGTCACGGCAGCGAAAAGGGGGTTACGAAAAAAATGAGACAAGTCGCAATGAGTTACGCCGCAATGCTCACGACGGCATGAAATTGCGAACTCGCGATTTATTCCATCACGCCTGCTGATGCGTCCTATTTAAAAAAAAGGATTTCTGCCCGGGCGCCATACCGTGAAGAATAGCCGCTCGATTGATTGGGTGAAATAAAAGCACTCAATAGATTGAGCATGTCTATCGACACAGTAGGAAATTACGATGGCGAACAGCAGTCAGAAGTTCATCGCGCGTAATCGCGCGCCCCGCGTCCAGATCGAGTACGACGTTGAGCTGTACGGCGCTCAGAAGAAGGTCTCCATCCCGTTCACCATGGGTGTGATGGCCGACCTTTCCGGCACGAATCGCGACGAGCTTCCGGGTGTCGACGAGCGCAAGGCCGTGGAGTTCGACGTAGAAAATTTCGACGCCCGCATGGCCGCCATCGCGCCGGCCATTTCCTTCCAGATCCCCAACACCCTCACGGGCGAAGGCCAGCTCGCGGTCGACCTGTCGTTCCGCCAGATGGACGACTTTTCTCCGGCTGCGGTCGCGCGCGGCATCGAACCGCTGGCCAGGTTGCTTGAGGCGCGCATGCAGCTTGCGAACCTGAGCACCTATCTCGACGGGAAGGCCGGTGCCGAGAAGCTGATCGCCGAGGCGATCAAGGATCCGGTGCTGCTCGCTTCCATCGTGGCTGCGCCGCACCCCTCCGCTCCGGACGCAAAGGACGACTGACCGATGGCCACTTCTTTGACCGATGCCGTGCAGACAACCACGGAAACCCGCGAGGCCGGCGAATTCGCGGCGCTGCTGACCAAGGAGTTCCGTCCCCGTAGCGACCGCGCGCGCGCGGAAGTGGAATCCGCCGTGCGTACGCTCGCGGGCCAGGTGCTCGAACGCGCCGAGATCGTTTCCGACGACCTCAGCCAGACGATCAGCGCCTACATCGCGGAGATCGACCGCAAGCTATCCGAGCAGATCAACCTGGTGATGCACCATCCCGCGTTCCAGCAGGTCGAAGGCGCGTGGCGTGGTTTGCACCACCTGGTAAGCAACACCGAGACGGATGCGCAGCTGAAGATTCGCGTCATGAATCTCTCGAAGAGCGAGTTGGGCCGCACCCTCAAGCGCTACAAGGGCGCCGCGTGGGACCAAAGTCCGATCTTCAAGAAGATCTACGAAGAAGAGTACGGCCAGCTCGGCGGCGAGCCCTACGGCTGTCTCATCGGCGACTACTACTTCGACCATAGCCCGCAGGACGTGGAACTGCTGCGCGGCATGGCACAGATCGCTGCGGCGTCGCACGCACCGTTTGTGGCGGCTGCCGCGCCGGGGCTGCTCGGCATGGACGACTGGAACGAACTGGCCAATCCGAGGGACCTGGCGAAGATCTACTCGACGCCGGAATACGCCGCATGGCGGTCGCTGCGCGCGACCGAGGATGCGAAGTACGTCGCACTGGCCATGCCGCGCACGCTGGCGCGCCTGCCGTACGGCGCCAAGACCGACCCGGTGGAAGAGTTCGACTTCGAGGAAGACACCTCAGGTGCGGATTCGGCCAAGTACACCTGGCAGAGTGCCGCTTACGCGCTCGGCGTGAACATCAACCGCTCGTTCAAGCAGTACGGCTGGTGCACGCGCATCCGCGGCGTCGAATCGGGCGGTGCGGTCGAGAACCTGCCCGTGCACGCCTTCCCGACCGACGACGGCGGCGTGGACATGAAGTGCCCGACGGAGATCGCGATCACGGACCGCCGTTCGGCCGAACTCGACAAGATGGGCCTGATGCCGCTGGTTCACCGCAAGAACTCGGACATCGCGGCATTCATCGGCGCCCAGTCGCTCGCCAGCCCGGAAGAGTACGACGACCCCGACGCCACCGCGAATGCCGCGCTCAGCGCACGGTTGCCGTACATGTTCGCGTGCTCGCGCTTTGCGCATTACCTCAAGTGCATCGTGCGCGACAAGGTGGGTTCATTCTCCTCGCGCGAGCAGATGGAGAGCTGGCTGAGCAATTGGATTCTCAACTACGTCGACGGCGATCCGCAGAACTCGAGCGAGGAAAGCAAGGCGCGCAAGCCCCTTGCCGCTGCGCAGGTCGTGGTCGAGGAGGTGGAAGGCAACCCGGGGTATTACACCTCGAAGTTCTACCTCAAGCCGCACTACCAGCTCGAAGGCCTGACCGTTTCGCTGCGTCTGGTCGCGCGCCTGCCTTCGGGCAAGGCTGCCTGATTCGCCCCCATTCCCCCATTCTGAAGGAATCGTTCCATGGCATTCGACATGCATCTGAAGTTCGGCCCCGGTCAGGTCAAGATCGAGGGCGCCTCCAACCACGCCAAACACAAGAATGAAGTGCCCATCATTGCGTGGTCGTGGGGCGCCAGCAATACCGGCAACCTGCACACGGGCGCCGGATACGCCTCCGGCGGCAAGGCCAACGTGCACGACATCAACATCACCAAGTTTGTCGATTCGTGCTCCAACGCGTTGATCAACGCCTGTTGCACGGGTGCGCGCATGGAAACGGCAACGCTCTACGTCACGAATGCAACCGGCGAGCAGACGGATTTCCTTACCATCGAACTCAGCGAGGGCGTCATGATCACCTCGGTGTCGACGGGTGGATCCGGCAGCGACGAGCGCCTGACGGAAAACATCACGCTGCACTTCGGCAAGTTCAAGTACGCCTTCCAGCCGCAGGACGACAAGGGCAAGGCGTCGGGTGGCGTGAAGGACTTCACGTACAACATGCAGGAAGTCAAGGGCACCTGAGGCCTTCCGCGTGGCCGGCCTCAGTACCCAGGAACGCCTGCAGCCGAGCCTGCTGGACCGCCTGCGCGACGACGCACCGCACGTCGCGCAGGAGTCGCGCGACGAGCGTGTCATCACGGCAAGCCGGCTTCGCGAGTACATCACGCGCGACCTCGGATGGCTGTTCAACACCATCCGTCCCGCGTGGCTGGCGGGAGGCGTGCCGCGCCATGTCGAGGACGCCGTTGTCGCCTACGGCATTCCGGATATCGCCGGGGTAGTAGTGCACGGCCTCGATATCGATGCGTTCCGCCAGGGTCTGCGGGCGGCCATCGTCCGCTTCGAGCCGCGACTGGACGCCGATTCGCTGCGGGTCGAGGTGGATGTCGATACGTCGCGCATGGACAGCCTGACGATGTCGTTCCGCATCGAGTCGACCATGTGGGCGCAGCCCATTCCGATCAATCTCTACCTTAAAACCGAGGTGGACCTGCAGACGGCACGTTTCAGCGTCGTCGAGAGCCTCGGCTGACGAGACATGGACCCGAAACTCCTCCATTACTACAGCCAGGAACTCCAGCACGTCCGGCACATGGGGGCGGAGTTCGCCAACGCCTATCCGAAGATCGCCGGCCGTCTGGGGATGGAGGGTATGGAGTGCGCCGATCCCTACGTCGAACGCCTGTTGGAGGGCTTCGCTTTCATGGCCGCGCGCGTGCACATGAAGCTCGACGCGCAGCATCCAGTGTTCACGCAGCATCTGTTGCAGATGCTGTACCCGCAGTTCCTCAAGCCGACACCGGCCATGGCCGTGGTCGAGATGACGCTCGACGACGCCGAAGCGCTTCCACCGACCGGGCACGTTGTCCCTCGCGGGAGCGCGCTGCGCGCACAACCCGGCTTCGGCGAGCGCACCGCCTGCGAGTTCCGCACGGCGCACGACGTCACGCTGCGCCCCTTGACCATGGACGAGGGTCGCTATTTCGCGAGCCCTGCCGCCATGTCGGCAGCCGGATTGCCTGTGCCTGCTTCCCTGCGTCCTCGCGCCGCGTTGCGCCTGCGCGTGGGGCTTACCGGCGGCGCCCGACTGGATGGCTGCCGGATCGACCAGCTTGAGGTCTTCGTCCACGGTGCCGACAGCCTGCCGGGGCAGGTTCTCGAGCAGGTGCTGGGCAACCGGCTCGGCCTGAGCGTGGTGGTCGACGGACGGGCGACGCACCTGGCGCCCTCTGCCATTCAGGAGGCCGGTTTCGGCGAAGGCGAAGCCTTGTTGCCCGTGTCCGAGCGATCCTTCAGCGGGTACCGTCTGCTCCAGGAATATTTCGCCTGCCCGCAACGGTTCTCCTTCGTGACCTTTGCCGGGCTCGCGCACGCACTGGGCGGGTCGGCCGCGCGAGGCTTCGACCTCGTCGTATGGCTCGACCGTGCGGTGCCTGCGCTCGAGGTTTCGGTCAATGCGTCGTTGTTCCGGTTCCACTGCACGCCGGCCATCAACCTGTTCAGGCGTCGCGCCGATCGCCTGCATTTGCGCGACGGCCAGGTCGAGCACCATATCGTTGCCGACCGCACGCGTCCGATGGACTTCGAGGTTCACGACGTCTTCGGCGTGCAGGGATTCGGTGATGGACAGGATCCGGAGCAAACCTTCGTGCCGTTCTATGGCGGCAACGCACGGACCTGGCACAACCCGTCGGCTGCATTCTTTACACTGCGCCGCGAGCCGCGGGTGCTGTCGTACCGTCAGCGGCGCGAAGGTGCGCGATCGAGCTACGTGGGCGGCGAGGTTTTCCTCTCGCTCGTGGATGGTCGGCAGGCGCCTTATGCGAGTTCCCTGCGCCAGCTCGGGCTCGAGCTGTGGGCGAGCAACCGTGACCTGCCGTTGCACATGCCCACCGGCAAGGGCGCGACGGACTTCCACCTCGACACCGACGCCCCGGTCCGTAGTATCCGTTGCCTTGCCGGCCCGACCCGTCCCCGCGAAGCCATGGGCAATACGCAGGGTGCGTGGCAGCTGGTGAGTCACCTACAGCTCAACTACCTCTCCCTGCTCGATCAGGGCGAGGGCGCTACCGCACTGCGCGAGATGCTGTCTCTCTACAGCGACACGTTCGACGCGACGGCACGCAGGCAGATCGAAGGCGTGCGTTCCGTGCGCTCCACACCCATCGTCCGGCGCATGCCGATCCCCGGGCCCGCCACGTTCGGCCGCGGGCTGGAGATCTCGTTGACCTGCGAGGACCGGGCCTTCGAGGGCGTGGGGGCCTATGTGTTTGCCAGCGTCATGCGGCATTTCTTTGCACGGTACGTATCGGTGAATTCGTTCGCTGAAACCGTGCTCCATTCCCAGGAACGAAACGAGGTGGCCCGGTGGACGGCACAGTCCGGCACGCGCCCGATCCTGTAGCGTGGTTCGAGGCGCTGCAACGCGATGCCGGCGTGTCGGACTGGTACGACGCGCTGCGCCGGAGCGAGTGCGCGTTTCCTGCCAGTCCGCGCATCGGCGCCGCGGCCCGGCCGGCCGAAGAGCCGGTGCGCCTCTCGCATGCACCCTCGCTGGACTTCGCTCCGTCGACCGTTCGTGCCGTGCGTCGGCATGGCGCGACGTACAGGGTCTCGAGCCTGCATATGGGGCTGTGGGGGCCGCACGGTGCGTTGCCGCTGCATCTGACCGAATACGCGCTCGACCGCGAGCACCACGCGGAGGACAGGACACTCACGGCATTCGCGGACATTTTCCATCACCGCATGCTGTCGATGTTCTACCGCGCATGGGCGGAATCGCAGCCGGCCATCCAGATGGATCGTCCGGACGACGACGCATTCGCCACTTACATGGGTGCCTTCGCCGGCATCGCCGGCAGTTCGCTGCAGCATGGCGACGCGCTGCCGGATGCTTTCCGCCGCTTCATGGCCGGTCGCCTCGTGCAGACCCGCAGTGCCGAGGGCCTTTCGGCGATGGTGGGCGCCTGGCTCGACCTGCCCGTGGACGTCATCGAGTTCGTGCCCGGCTGGTTGCCGTTGCCTTCCGAGAGTCGCCTGCGGCTGGGGGAGGGCGCCGGTTCGCTCGGGCACGGCACGGTACTCGGCGCGGCAGTCAGGAGCGCACAGCATGGCATCCGTCTCCGCATCGGCCCCCTGACCTACGCCGCGTTTCGCAGCCTCCTCCCCGGGGGCGATGCACTGCCGGCGCTTTGCGCACTGCTGCGCACGTTCACCGGCGACGAACTGGAGTGGGACGTGCAGCTCGTGCTCCGCGCCGACGACGTGCCACGCGCGCACCTTGGCTCGGGAAGCCGCCTAGGCCAGTCCACGTGGATGGGCCACTACGACGGCCCCGATGCCGACGACGCGGTGTTCTGCCCCCCGGCCGACCTCTCCCTTCGAAAAAGGAAAACATCGTGAGTGATATCAGCCGCACGGCCTTGTTCGGCAAGCTCAACAGCCTCGCGTACATGGCCATCGAGGGCGCCACGGTCGCTTGCCGCCTGCGCGGCAACCGCGAGGTGGAGCTGGTGCACTGGCTCCAGCAGATCCTCGCGCTGGCCGATTCGGACTTCCACCGGCTCATACGGCATGCCTCGCTTGACCCTTCGCGCCTGGCGCGGGACGTGACCGACGCGATCGAACGCCTGCCCGGAGGTGCCACGTCGGTAAGCGACCTGTCGGCCGACATCGAAGAGGCGGTCGAGCGCGCCTGGGTCTACGCGACGCTCACCTTCGGCGAGTCGCAGGTGCGCACGGCTTACCTGCTGGCTGCGATCCTCCGCACGCGTCGTCTCCGCCATGTGCTCACCTCCATTTCGAAAGAGTTCGAGCGTTTCAATGCGGAGCGCCTTATCGAGGAGCTGCCCGGCATCATCGCCGGCTCGCCCGAAGACCAGCAGAAGCCGACAGATGGCTTCCGCGCGAACGGCGGCGATGCCGGCGCGCCATTGGCGGGTGTGCCAGGCGAGCGCCAGGCGTTGCAGCGCTATACGGTGGACCTGACGGCGCAGGCGCGTGACGGGGCGATCGATCCCGTGGTCGGTCGCGACGAGGAAATCCGCCAGGTGGTCGATGTGCTGATGCGCCGGCGACAGAACAACCCGATGCTCGTGGGCGAGGCGGGCGTGGGAAAGACGGCCGTCGTGGAGGGCCTGGCGTTGCGCATCGTGGAAGGCGACGTGCCGCCGGCCTTGCGCGATGTCGAACTGCGCGTACTGGACATCGGCCTGCTGCAGGCCGGTGCCAGCATGAAGGGCGAGTTCGAGGATCGCCTCCGCCACGTCATCGACGAGGTACTGGCTTCGGCTGTCCCCGTCGTCCTCTTCATCGACGAGGCGCATACGCTGGTGGGTGCCGGTGGCGCCGCGGGGACGGGAGACGCCGCCAACCTGCTGAAGCCTGCCCTGGCCCGCGGCGGCCTGCGCACCATCGGTGCCACGACGTGGGCCGAATACAAGAAGCATATCGAGAAGGACCCGGCACTCACGCGCCGCTTCCAGAGCGTGCAGGTCGGCGAGCCCGACGAGGCGCGGGGCATCCTCATGCTGCGCAGCATCGCCGGCGTCATGGAATCGCACCACGGCGTGCAGGTGCTGGACGAAGCCGTGGAGGCTTCGGTGCAGCTCTCGCATCGCTACATCCCTGCACGGCAACTGCCCGACAAGGCGGTGAGCCTCCTCGATACGGCCTGTGCCCGTGTGGCCGTGAGCCTGCACGCCGTTCCCGCGAAAGTGGCCGAGGTACGTCGCCGCATCGAGCACCTCGCGCTCGAAATGTCCGTCATCGAGCGGGAGACGGCGGTAGGGCTGGATACGACGGAACGTCGCGCATCGCGCGAAGCGGCCCTGGACGACGCGCGGAACGAGCTGGCCCGCGTCGAGCGCGCTTGGGGCGAGGAATCGAGCCTCGTTACCCGCATCCTGAGCTTGCGTGCGACGTTGCGCAACGCGCATGCGGGCGTTCTCGTCCCGGTTGGCGACGAGGACACCCCCGAAGCGGTCGACGTCGGTGCCATCCGCGTGGAACTGGCCGCATTGCAGGAACGGCTGTCGGAACTGCAGGGCGAGCACCCGCTGATCCACCCATGGGTCGATGCACAGGCGGTGGCGTCCGTGGTGGCCGACTGGACCGGCATCCCCGTGGGCCGCATGGTTCGCAGCGAAACGGAAACCGTGATGAACCTCGCCGCGCTCATGGGGCAGCGGGTCATCGGTCAGGACCACGCCATGGAAGCGATCGCCCGACGTATCCAGACCTCGCGTGCCGGGTTGGACAACCCGGACAAGCCGATCGGCGTCTTCATGCTTGCCGGCACCTCGGGCGTGGGCAAGACAGAGACGGCGCTCGCATTGGCCGAAGCGCTTTACGGCGGCGACCAGAACGTCATCACCATCAACATGAGCGAGTTCCAGGAGGCACACACGGTATCGACCCTGAAGGGCGCGCCGCCAGGCTATGTCGGCTACGGCGAAGGCGGTGTGCTCACCGAGGCGGTACGTCACAAGCCGTATTCCGTCGTGTTGCTCGACGAGGTGGAGAAAGCCCACCCGGACGTGCACGAGATCTTCTTCCAGGTCTTCGACAAGGGTGTGATGGAAGATGGCGAGGGCAGGGCGATCGACTTCCGCAACACGCTCATTCTGCTGACCACGAATGCAGGGACGCGGGAAATCGAAACGCTTTGCGCCAACGGCACGCGCCCCGACGTCGACACCCTGGCGACGGCCTTGCGCCGTCCCCTTCTGGACGTATTTCCGCCCGCACTGCTTGGCCGTCTTGTCGTCGTGCCGTACTACCCGCTGGATGCCGACATGCTCTCCCGCATCGTTCGCCTGCAGCTGAACCGCGTCGCCCGCCGGGTGGAGTCGCGCTACCGCGTGCCGTTCGTCTATGGCGACGATGTGGTCGACCGCGTGGTGTCGAGGTGCACGGAGTCCGAATCCGGTGGCCGCATGATCGACGCCATCCTCACCCAGACGATGCTGCCCGACATCAGTCGCGAGTTCCTTCGCCGCACGCTCTCGGGCGAAACGATCGAGCGCGTGGAGGTAAACGTGGCCGATGGCGGCTTCGGCTATCGCTTCGATGCCGCTACCGATGGAGTAAGCGCATGAGATTCCTTGAGCACCTCGTGCACCGGACACGCGGCGTGGTCGTGACGCCGGGCGAACCGGCCTCCCTCGTGCTGGACCTGGAGCTTTTCCACGATTGGATCCGTACCTCGAAGGCGGAGCTGGGCGATGCCGCATGGGAGGCGGTCCATGAACTGCTAATGGCGTTGCAGAAACAGGCTGGTGGCGCGGTGGAGCGCCTGGTCGTGGGCCCATGGGACGAGAGGGCAAATTTCCCCAATGCCGAGGCGTTGCTGGCACGGGCAGCCGATCCCGTCCAGGCCTCGTCATGGCGGAAGGGCCGGCAGCTCTTTGTCAGCGGCTTTGACGACAAGGTGGTTCGCACACGCTTCATCGCGCTTTCCGCAGTGGCGTCGGCGCTGGCGCCGGATCGGAGAAATCCGTTTCCGTTCATCGTTCTGCACAGCATCGCCCCGACCCACACCACGGGTTACGGCTTCACGCTCAAGTTCCAGACCGATCATATGTCGCAGAACAAGGACAGCGAACGCCGCGCGGCGAAGGTCGCCGAGCGTCGGCTCCATCCTACCGAGCAGGGCCGCGCACCTATCCCGAGAAGCACGACCATCGACCAGGGCGACGAACAGCGCTTCTTCGAGGAAGTGCGCTCGCGCAAACAGGAGTTCACCGATACCTATCGCGGGCTCTCGGATTGGTATGTGCGATATCTGGCCGGAAAGCCTAAATACCGGACGACGCGGCGCGGTATGCCCGTACAGCCGCTCATCGATGGCGTGACCTTCGTGACCCGGCAGGACTACACGCTGCACGAATACCAGCGCGTCGGCACCTCGAAGCACGGTGCCGAGCGCGCGGATCGCGTCCAGTTCAGTCTGGCCCCGACGGAGGACGGCACCGACTGGGCGGTGCACCATCTCAGCGGCTCCGGCATGGACGTGGCAGCCGGTGGCACGAGGCTCGCAGACATGGGCCTGACGGAGGCCGGCATCGATGGCCTCACCTATTGCCAGCGTGCCTTTCCCGAGTGAGGTGTGATGTGAGTCATGCCATCACATTGCAGACGCAGGAAGGCACCGCGTTGCTCTTTGCGAACATGACGGCCAGGGAGTCCCTGGGCGCTCTGTTCGACTATCGCATCGAAACCCTGAGCAGGAACGTGCAGGTCGACCTTCGCGGCTTGCTCGGTACACCGGCCACCGTCACGGTCACGACACCGCAAGGTTTCGTGCGTTACTTCAACGGCATGGTGGCGGAGGCGGAGCAGGGCGCGTTCGTCAACATCGACAACGTTCGTTACGCGACGTATGTGCTGCGCGTGGTTCCGCGTGCCTGGCTGCTGACCCAGGCAACCGACTGCCGCATCTTCAAGAACGTCTCCGTGCCCGACATCGTCCGGCAGATGCTCTCCGAATTCGGCTTTACCGACGTGAGCGTTCGGCTCTCGGCCCACTATCCGCCGCGCGAGTACTGCGTGCAGTACCGGGAAAGCAGTTTTGCCTTCATCAGCCGACTGATGGAACAGGAAGGCATCTACTACTACTTCACGCACGCCGACGGCGTGCACACCATGGTGCTTGCCGATGCGCTCGGCGCGCACGCGGCAGTGCCTGGTTTCGAGTCGCTTCCTTATGTGCCGCCCCTGGAACGCGGTTCGCGCATGACGGCCTCCATCGCGGAATGGACGATGGCGCGCGGCATCCGGCCCACGCGGGTAAAGCTGGACGATTACGACTACCTGCGCCCGCGGGCATCCTTGTTGAACAACGAACCGTCAAGTGACAGCGTCGAGGGTTACACGGGAGCCAGTCTCGAAGGATTCGACTTCCCCTATGGCGGACCCGGTTTTTCCCAGCGAGTGGAAGACGGCCAGCGCTATGCGCAGGTGCGCATCGACGCGCAGAACGTCGCCAAGGCGGTGTCCTCGGGCACCACCGACGCCGTCGGCATGGCGACGGGCAGCCTGTTCCGCCTGGCGGACTTTCCGCTGTCCGGCGCAAACGACGAATACCTCGTCACGGCGACGCACATCCGCCTCGTGGAACCCGATTACCAGGCCGGCGGCAATGAAGCCGACGAGGGCGAGCCACCGTTTGTCTGTTCGTTCCACGTGATTCGCGGGCGGCAGCCCTACCGTTCGCCCCAGGTCACCCCGCGCCCGGTAATCCACGGGCTGCAGACCGCGCTTGTGCATGGCCCTGCGGACGAGGACATCGCCGTCGACAAGTACGGCCGGGTGCAGTTGCAGTTCTTCTGGAACACGCCGTCGCGTCCCCACGCCGACCAGTCGTGCCCTGTCCGTGTGGCCTCGCAGTGGGCAGGCAAACGCTGGGGTGCGATCCAGATTCCCCGTGTCGGCCAGGAGGTGGTGGTCAGCTTCCTCGAGGGCGACCCGGATCGCCCGCTCATCATCGGCAGCGTCTACAACCAGGAGCATATGCCGCCTTACCCGCTGCCCGACGAGCGGACGAAGAGCGGCGTGGTAAGCCGCAGCCTCACGGGCGGCCCCGGCGATGCCAACGAGCTGCGCTTCGAGGACAAGAAAGGCGAGGAAGAACTCTACCTGCACGCGCAGCGCGACCTCCGCGTGGAGGCCGAGCGCGACCACTCGCTGACGATCGACCGTGACGAGTCGGGCGCGATCAAGCGCGACCGCACGCACACCATCGGCCGCGACGACACGCTGCACGTGGGGCGCAGATTGCGTATCGAAGCGGGTGAGGAAATCGAGTTCGTCACCGGCCTTGCGCGCATCACCATGAACAGCACAGGTCAGATCCAGGTCACGGGTTCGATGCTGCGGAGCACGGCCACCGGCACCATCAATCTCGCCGCCGGTGCGGCCACGTCGATCACGGCGGGCGCTTCGGTTTCCATGACGGCGGGTGCCGCCGTGTCGCTCACGGCCGGTGCGGCGGTCGCTGTGAACGCCGCTGGCGCGGTGGCCGTGACGGCAGGCGCGGCCCTGACCCTGACCGCAACACTCGGGCCGGCGGTGCTCACCGGCAAACCCCCGTTGCTTGCATGACGCGCCCAAGCCTTCCCGACGTGGCCCTGGCCATGGGCGTCCTGCCTTCGTCCCTTACCGCGCTGCGCCCCGGCGCGACCGCGGTCGAGGCCATTCGTGTCCTGCTCGACGAGGATCAGCCCGGCACCGGGCTGCGCCTTCTCGCCGGTTGGCTGCCCCGGGCCTATGTGGTGCCGTGGGCGTGCCAATGCGTGCGTGACGGCCAGCTGTCCGCCCTCGATACCGAAGGCCTCACCCTGGCCGAGGCGTGGTTGCGCCATCGGCGCGACGCGGACCGCGCGTCGGCGCTCGCTTTCGCTACGCGGCATGCGTTCGTCGGCATCGGTCCGATGCTCGCCGCCAGTGCGGGATGGAGCGCCGGCGATCTCACCGACGCCGCCGGAAAGCCCATGGGACCCGTGCCGCCGCCGCTGATGCCACGAATGGCGGTGGGCGCGGTGCTGCTGGCTGCCACGTCGTCTCCCGCCTTCGCATCCTGCTGCCGCGCATTTGCCGAGGCGGGCCTCACTCTCTTGCCCACGGAGGAATCCTGATGGATGCCGACACCCGACCCACGCTGCGCCTGACCGTCGCCGACGATCGCTCCGATGCGCACGCATCCGAGCGCAGCCGCCAGATACAGGGCGGCGACCTCTCTATCGGCCGTGGCGAGCGATGCGACTGGGTGCTCGCCGCCAGGGGCGTGTCCCGCCTGCATGCGCAAGTGCGTTTCCTCAACGGGCAGTATTTCCTCGAGGACCGCAGCACCAACGGCATGCTGCGGAACGGCGTTGCGCTGCACACCGGCGAGCCCGTGCTGCTTGTCGACGGCGACCGCCTGCGCATCGATACGATCGACATCGACGTGGCGATCGAGACACCGGGCATGGATACCACCGCCACGGCACACCGCGAAGATGCGACCGCCGATGGCGGGCCGGCCGGCAGGGACGCACCCGCGACATTGCCGTTCGTCGGGGACCTGCGCTCCGGCCTGGCAGACGTGGCATCGCCGTCGACTGTGCCGGCGTCGCCGGCCTCGCTCGATCCGATGGCATGGTTGTCGACGGGTGGCGGTGGCGCTGTCGTGCCCAACGACGAGGCCTTGCCGCCGTTCTCGCACGGGCATGCCGTCAACGCGCAGTTCCAGGCGCCCGGGGTGTTCGTCGACGCCGCAAGGAAGGCACCCGTTCTGCCGGAGAACTGGGACCTCACACGCAGCCAGTTCGCCATGCCGGCACCCCCCGCGGCAGCGGTCGAGCCGATGGTTGCCACCACGCCCGCGCCCGCGATCCCGGACATGTCTTCCACGCCGGCCGCGCCAGTCGCTGCACCGCCGCCGGTCGTTCAGGCTGGTCGTGAAGACGGGCACGCGTCGGTGCGGGCACAGCCGCCCGGCATGGAACCGTTGTTCCTTGCTTTGCTGGAAGGCGTCATGGACGTGCTACGCGCGCGGGCGGAACTGAAAAACGGTTTCCGCATGCCCGCGACGCTCATCCGGCGCACGGAGAACAATCCGCTCAAGTTTGCACCGACGGCCAGCGAAGCCATGGCACGCATCCTCGCTCCCGGTAGCGATGCGTTCCTTTCGGGCAGCGCGGCCATCGCCGACGCGATGGAAGACATCCGCGTGCACCAGGTCGCCCTCCTGGCCGGCGTGCGGGAGGCCTTCGAGGATCTCGTGCGCCAGTTCGACCCAAGCCGGTTCGAGGAAGCGTCCGATGCGAAACGGCGGCCGCGCTTCGGGTTCCAAGGCGGGAACGGCTCGTGGGATCGGTACCGCGAGCATTTCGAGCGCATGGCGAAGGATCCCGAGGAGCGATTCCGTCGCCTGTTCGGAGACGAGTTCGCGCGTGCCTACGAGGATCAACTCGCGCGGGGCCGGCGAGCCGACACGGCAGGGGAGCGGCGTTCGTGAGTACATCCAACAAGGTCGTCTGGAGCGAAGGACTCTTCCTGCGTCCCCAGCACATGCAGCAGCAGGACCGCTACATGGAGCGCTACGTCGAACTCCGTGCCGCGACGTTGCGCGCCCATGCGTGGGGATTCGAGGAGCTCGAACTCGATCGCGAACTGCTCGACATCGGCAAGCTCGGCATCCGCCGCGCCCGGGGTGTGTTCCCCGACGGCACGCCGTTCTCCATGCCCGACCGCGACGACTGCCCGCCGCCGCTGGAAATCCAGCCGGACTGGCGCGAGCAGATCGTATACCTGACGCTGCCGCTGCGTTCGCCCACGCAACCCGAGAGTGCGTGGCCGGACGTTGCGGCACCCGGCCAGCTTGCGCGGCTGCGCGTGCGCGACGTGGAAGTGACCGACGCGTCGGGAAGCACGCCAGGCAGTGTCGTGCTCGAGGTGGGCGGGCTCGCGACCCGGCTCGTCGCCGGGGTGCAGCCGCGCGAGGGCCTGGTGGAGTTGCCGCTGGCACACGTCACGGAGTGCCGGGCGGACCGGCGGGTGGTTCTCGACGAGGCATTCATTCCGTCCGCCGTGGCCTGCGGCGCCGCGCGGCGCCTTGCCCTGTTCATCACCGAGCTGCTTGGCATGCTGCATCAACGCGGCGAGGCACTGGCCCATCGGGTCGGGGGCATGGATCGCACGAGCACCGCGGAAATCTCGGATTTCCTGATGCTGCAGCTGGTCAACCGTTACCAGCCCTTGCTTGCGCACCACGCGGACGCCCCGTCGTTGCATCCGGAGGATCTCTATCGCCTCCTGCTCGCCATGGCCGGGGAACTGGCCACCTTTACCTTGCCGGGCAAACGCGCCGAGACGTTTCCTGCGTACCGGCACGAACGGCTGCGCGAGTCGTTCGAGCCGGTGATCGCCTCGCTCAGGACAAGCCTCAGTGCCGTGCTGGAACAGACGGCAGTATCCATTCCGCTGCAACAGCGGAAGTACGGGGTGTGGGTGGGAACGTTGCCGGACAAGACGCTGCTGGACAGCGCGGCGTTCGTCCTTGCGGCAAAAGCGAACATTGCCTCCGACGACATGCGCCGGCGCCTGCCCACGCAGTCGAAGATCGGGCCCGTCGAGAAGATCCGCGACCTCGTGAACCTGCAGCTCCCCGGCGTCGCGGTGACCACCATGGGGTCGGCTCCACGCCAGATCCCCTACCACGCCGGTTACCAGTACTTCGAACTCGACACCCGTTCGCCCATGTGGAAGACGCTGCGCACATCCGGCGGCGTGGCCTTGCATTTCGGCAGCGGCTTTGACGGCCTGGCGCTTGAACTCTGGGCCGTGAGGAACTGATCGATGAGCCACGATTCCCGCAGGCCGATCGACGACGATGCCACCGTCGTCCGGAGCGCTCCGAAGAACCCCGCACCCACGGAAAGGTCGCGGCCGGCACCGGTATCGGGCGCCGACACGCCGCTTCCGGAAGCCGGCGGCAACCGCCTGGTGCGCGCGGCCAATGCGATCCTGCTGCTTGCGTCGCAGTTGCGAACCTCCATGGACATGCCCGACATCGGTCTGCTTCGCGAGCGCGCCGTGGAAGCCGTGAAGCGATTCGATGCCGCCGCCGAAGCCTCGGGCGTCGACCGCCAGGCGGCGATGACCGCGCGCTACGTACTGTGCACGATGCTCGACGAATCCATCCTCGATGCGCCATGGGGCGACCAGACAGGTTGGCAACGACAGACGTTGCTCGTGAGCTTTCACGGCGAGACCTACGGTGGCGAGAAGTTTTTCCTGATCCTCGAGCACCTCTCGCGCGACATGCTCCGGCACATCGACCTCGTCGAACTGATGTACCTGTGCCTGGCGCTGGGCTTCGGTGGCCGCTATCTCGTCGAACCCGGTGGCCTCGCGCGTCTTGCCGACCTCCGCGAGGACGTCTACGCGCGCATCAAGACCTACCGCGGCACGCCGCCGGAAGCGCTGTCCACCCAATGGCAGGGGCTCGACCGGCCGCTGGTGTCCCGTCGGGGATGGCCCGTGGGCCTTGCGCTCCTGGCCGGGCTTGTCGTCGTCGGCGGGGTGTGGGTGTTCCTGCACAGTCGTCTGAACGGACTGGGCGCGCCTGCCAATGCCGCGCTCGCCGACATCGGCCTGCGCGGCGTGCCGCTGCCTTCCACACCGGCCACGCCGGCGTCCGCACCGGTCCGGCTGCGCGATTTGTTGGGGGACGATGCGCGCAACGGCCTGGTTACCGTCGACGACAATCCGGACGGGCGATCTGTCTTGCATCTGGCAGCGACGGGCATGTTCCCCTCGGGCGGCGCCGATGTCGCCGCGAGCGACGAGGCGCTGATCGGACGCATCGGCAAGGTGCTCGACGGTCTGCGCGGGCGCATCGTGGTGGTAGGCCATACCGACGACCAGCCGATTCGCTCGACGCGGTTCAAGGACAACTTCGAACTGTCGACGGCCCGCGCGAAGAACGTCGGAGCGATTCTCGCGCGGCAACTCGCCGATCCGCGTCGCATCGAGACCAGTGGCGCGGGCGAC
Organism: Luteibacter sp. SG786; assembly: GCF_011759605.1. GTDB lineage: Bacteria > Pseudomonadota > Gammaproteobacteria > Xanthomonadales > Rhodanobacteraceae > Luteibacter. Next base: position 1,573,274 of record NZ_JAAOYX010000001.1, on the reverse strand, counting down.
TCGCAACCCGTGGCGACCCCGCCGTCCCTCCCGGCCAACCGCGCGCGTAACCGGCGCGTCGACATCCTTTTCATTCCGGAGGCTGGATGAAAGCCATGCTTCGCAAGCCGTGGGTACCGGCTGTGGCCGGCGTCGTTCTCGTTTCGCTGGTCGTATGGTTCGGCGGCCCCTACCTGGGAATCGGCACGAGCCAGCCGCTGGCGACGGGGCCGGCCCGTGCGGGCCTCATCGTTATCGTCGTCCTCGCCACCGTCTGCGTGTTTCTTGCCCGGCGCATGCTCACCGCGCGGCGCGGACAGCAGTTCGGCGACGACCTCGCCCGCGACGATGTTCGTGACGGCGAACTGGATGCGCGCATCCGCCACGAGCGCGATCAGCTCAGGAAGCGCTTCGCGGACGCACTCGTGGCGTTGCGCAAGCGCAGGGCCGACGGCGGCACGCTGGAGAACCTGCCGTGGTATCTCGTCCTGGGTTCGCCCGGATCGGGCAAGAGCACGCTGCTCGAGAACTCCGGCCTCGACTTCCCGCTCATGCACGGCGATGGCGGCAAGCGCACCGTCGGCGGGGTGGGTGGCACGCGGCTGTGCGACTGGTGGTTCACCGACCAGGCCGTATTCCTCGACACGGCAGGCCGCTTCACCACACAGGATTCCGACCCGCGCGCCGATGCCCAGGCGTGGGCAGGTTTTCTCGATCTCTTGCGGCGATACCGGCGGCGGCGGCCGGTCAACGGCGTGCTTCTGGCCGTGAGCGTGCCCGAGCTGTTGGGCATGGGCAACACGGAACGCGAGCAGCACGCACGGCGATTGCGCGAGCGCCTGGATGAAATCGGCGAGCGCCTCGGACTTGCCGTGCCGGTCTACGTCGTGCTCACCAAGATGGATCTTGCGGCCGGCTTCTCGGCCTTCTTCGACGACCTGGACGCGGTGGGCCGCGCACAGGTTTGGGGCACGACGTTCCGCGCGCGTGAAAGCGTGGAAGGTACGGCGCCGGGCGCCGTCTCCGCAGCCTTCGAGGGGCTGATCGAGCGTGTCGATCTCCGGATGGCCGGACGTATACACCACGAACGCGATCTGCGTCGCCGGGCGCAGATACTTTCCTTTCCCCAGCAGCTGCGTGCCGTGAGCGAGGTAGTATCGCCTTTCGTCAGGCATGTCTTTTCCCGCCACGCCTATGGGCGCTCGCCCGTGCTGCGCGGCGTGTACCTGACGTCGGGCACGCAGGAAGGCACGCCCATCGACCGCGTGCTGGCGGTGGTGAGCCGTTCGTTCGGTCTGCGGTCGGATACCTCGCCCCCCGAGCGCCGCCCGGCACGCACCTATTTCGTCGAACGGCTGCTGAAGGAAACCGTGCTTCCCGAGGCCGGCTTCGTCGGGGCGGATCCATCCGCACTGCGCCGCCAGCGCCTGTATGAAGTGGCCGCGCTCGGTGCCGTGGCGGCAGCCTGCGCGGCGCTCACCGTGGGCATGGCGACAAGCTATGGCCGCAACGCCGACCTCCTCGCGCGCATCGACGCCATCGTACGGGGTTTTCCCGATACGGCCACGCATCCGGACGACCTGCGGGCGTACTACGGCCAGGCGCTTTCGCGCCTGGATGTCATCGCGCGGGCGGACAAGGCCGTGGCCGACGTGAGGCGCGAGCGTCCGTTGTCGATGCGCTTCGGACTCTTCCAGGCCGATGCGCTCGGCGAACAGGTCCGCGATGCGTACATCCGGGAAATCAACGCCAGCGCGGTTCCCGGCGTGGCCATGCAGTTCCGCGACGGCGTGCGCGCTGCAGCCGGCGACCCGCAGCATCTGTACGACGCCCTCAAGGGCTATCTGATGCTCGGCGAGCCTGGCCATCGGAATCTCGAGGAACTCCTGCTCCTGATTGGCGAGCGCCTGCGGACCGTGCTTCCTGCCGACGACGCCCTCGACGTGGCCATGGAAGACCATCTGCGCATTCTCTTCGACGGCGGCGACCATCTGCGCGCGCTTCCCCTGGATGCATCGCTTGTCGATGCCGCGCGTGCATCCCTCCGTGCCGCCGATCTCGCCACGCTTGTCTACAGCAACGTGAAGCTGGCGAACGGAACGGGCGATGGTGCCATCCGCCTTGACCGCACGCTTGGCCTGCTCGGCGACGTGTTTCGTCGCAAGAGCGGCGCGCCGCTGTCGCGACCCTTGCCGGCGCTCTATACCCGCGCGGCGTTCGCGCGGATCACCGGCGGTAACGGCGGGGGCACCATCGGCACGGCTGTCGACCGTTTCGTGGCCGAAGACTGGGTACTGGGGACGCGCTCGGCCGATCTGCCGCAGCGACCCGCGCTGATCGCGCGGGTGCGGGAGCTCTACGTCAACGACTACATCCACGCCTGGGACGAACTCATCAACGACCTGGAGATCGAGCCCGTGGCAAACGTGCAGCAGGCCAGCGGAGTGGCATCCCGGCTTGCGGGGCCGGGTTCCCCGCTCAAGGCGCTGCTCGCGCTGGTACGGGACAACACGACGCATCTGGTGCAGGCGGGTTCGCCGCCGTTCGACGCGCCGATCGCAGAACACTTTGCCTTGCTCGACCAACTGACCGAGGGGCCGGCCGGCGGCACGCCGCTCGACCGGATCACGGCCGACCTGGAACAGGTCAGCAGGGCATTGCTGTCGGTGAATCCGGCCAGCGGCAGCGCGACCGATCCGTCCATCCTTGCCGCGAGGCAGGAGGCATCGCGCCTGCCGCCCCCACTGGATGCCTGGATAGGTGGACTCGTCGGCAGCAGTCAGTCGCTGGCACAGACCAGCGCCACGGATGCGCTCGAGCAGGCCTTCCGGCAGGCGGCAGGCAACGACTGCGCAGCCATCGTCGGCGGTCGTTATCCGTTCTCGCCGGAGAGCGGGAACGACGTGCCGCTGCAGGATTTCGCCACGCTGTTTGCTCCGAATGGCCGCTTCGACCGTTTCTTCCGCCAGACGCTGGAGAGCAGTGTGGATACATCCGCTGTCACGTGGACGCTGCGCGGCGACACCGGACGTCGCCAGCGCGTGCCGATGCTTGCCGATGCGCAGGCTGCAGACACCATACGGCAGGTCTACTTCCGTGACGGGCCACAGCCGGACGTCGGCTTCACCGTTTCCGCGAACCCCCAGACGCTCTCCCGGCTGACCGTGGAAGTGGACGGCCAGGTTTTCGCATACGAAGCCGGCGAAACAGTTGCCCCGGTGGCGATGCGCTGGCCGGGACCGAAGCCGGGACTGACCCGCATCAGCGCATGGGACGCCACCGGCCGGGCCTTGCCGGTGCTCGTCTACCCGGGCCCCTGGGGGCTCTTCCATGCCCTGGATGCAGCCGCCCTGCAACGGCGGACCGACACACGCTTCGGCGCCACCTTCAACTTCGGCGACACGCGGGCGGTTGTCGATATCGAGGCGGCCAGCGTGCGCAATCCGTTCGGCGACAACAGCGTTCGCCGCTTCCGGTGTCCGGCATGAGCCGGCGGGCCGTGGCGGGATTCTTCGGCAAGCTGCCGTGCCGGGGCGACTTCGTGTCGCGCCGCTTGCCGTCGACGTTCATCGAGCGCTGGGACGCGTCCGTGAGTGGGTGGCTTGCCGCCGGCCTGGCAAGACGTGCGGTCCAGGGCGAAACCGATTTCCTCGCCACGCAGCCATGGCGCTTCGCGCTCGCCGATGGCGTGTGCGGCGACGCGCCATGGGTAGGCGTTCTCGTGCCGTCGCGGGACAGCGTGGGTCGCCTCTATCCCTTGATCGTCGCTGTCGCCACGGATGTCATGCCGGGCGGATGGCCGCGCGTGCCCGCGTCGGCCTGGTTCGATGCGGTGGAGAGTGCGTGCGAGATGGCGGAGGGCGAGCCCCTCCTTGCCTTCGATGCGTGTGTGGCCCGTTTGCCCGATCCGGCGGGTGTGCCGGCCGACCCGGTGCGCCGCTGCCACTCGCCTGACGATCGCGTCTACTTCTGGCAGCACGGCCGGGAAGGGCATGTCACGCCGACCTTGCCTGCGGCCGATGCGGAAGGCTGGCTCTTCGCCAATGGAGCGCCGGCGTGACGCGCCCGTATCTTTCCGCCGGGCGGACCGAGACTGGCCGCGTGCGCCGTGTGAACGAAGACGCGATCCTGCTCGCCGACGGCCCGGGCCTCTGGGTGGTCGCCGATGGCCTCGGCGGGCACACCGCGGGCGCCTTCGCCAGCGAGATGGTGACCCGGCGATTGGGCACGCTGCGCTTTCGCGGCGATCTGGCCGGCCAGATCGAGGCGGTCGAAGACGAGATGACCACCGTGAACCATCTCTTGCGGGATGCGGCGCGGGAACGCCGCGTCGACGTCATCGCTTCCACCGTGGTGGTGCTTGTGCACGCGCGCGAGATGGTCGCATGCGGTTGGGCCGGCGACAGCCGCGGCTACTGCTTCGACGACGACCGGCTCCGCCAGCTCACGCGCGACCACGTGCATGGCGCAGGCGACGACGTGACCCGGATCGGCAACACGGGCGCCGGCACGATGGCGGGCGCACTGACGCGCGCCGTGGGCGCGGACGAAGAGCTGCACATGGATTGGGTGATCACTCGTCGTCAGCCGGGCATGGGCTTCGTGCTGTGCTCCGACGGCATCAACAAGGAGCTGACGGACAGCGAGATCGAAGCGGAGTGTCGACGCCACAAGGCGCCTTCGTCCCTCGTCGACAGCCTGGTCGACTGCGCACTCTCGCGAGGCGGCCGCGACAACATTTCCGCCGTGGCCGTCTGGCTCGACGAATTCGAGGATTGAGCGATGCATGAAGATAACGACGCCACGCGCGTGGCACCCGTGGATGCCGCGCGCCGCGACCACGACGACGACCGCACGGTCGTCAAACCCGTCAGCGATGCACCGTCGACAAGGACAGGCACGGGCACGCAGTCCGGTTCCATCGGCACGAGCGAAGCATGGGAGCGCCTCGCGACCCTCGCCCCCGGCGAAAGCCCCACGGTGGGAACCGTGCTCAAGGGGCGCTTCTTCCTTGAGCGCGAGCTTGGCCGCGGCGGTATGGGCGTGGTGTTTCTGGCACGGGACGAACGCAAGGTGGAAGCCCGCGACCGGGACCCCTACGTTGCCGTGAAGGTGCTCAACGACCAGTTCCGCAAGCATCCCGATTCGCTCATCGCGTTGCAGCGCGAAGCACGCCGGGCGCAGCAGTTCGCCAACGACCACATCGTGCGCGTGTACGACTTCGACAAGGACGGCAGCAATGTCTTCATGACGATGGAATACGTCGAGGGCTCGGACTTGCGCGCGTTGATGCGCAGCCGTGGCCGCGACGGGCTTGCCTTCGCCGAGGCCTGGCCGCTGATCGAAGGCATGGCCAGGGCGCTCCAGCGTGCGCATGAGGCGGGGGTCGTCCACTCGGATTTCAAACCCGGCAACGTCATGGTCACCGCAGCCGGCGTGGCCAAGGTCTTCGACTTCGGGATCGCCCGTGCGGGCCATGCGGTCCGCGACGGCAACGTGCCCCGTGACGGTCACGACGACGAGACTGTGTTCGACGCAGGCACCCTCGGCGCCATGACGCCCGCCTACGCGAGTCTGGCGATGCTTCGTGGCGAACCGCCGACGCCAGCCGACGACGTGTACGCGTTCGGGTGCGTGGTTGCCGAACTGCTTACCGGTCGCCACCCCTTCGCCAAGAAGACGGCGGAGGAGGCACTGGGTGCCGGGCTCAGGCCGCCCGTGGTGCCGGGCCTCGACAAGCGACAGCAGAAGGCATTGGCCGATGCGTTGGCCCTGACGGCCGAACGGCGTACGGCCGACATCGCCACCGTGCTGGCGGGGTTGCGCCGCCGTCGCCTGCGCGAACGTGCGACACCGTGGGTTGCGGCAGCAGTGGTTGCCGGCGTGGTCGCGGCCGGGGGCGCATGGTATGCGTCGCACCGTGCGGAACAGCAGCACGTGGCCGATACCCTGCGTCGGTTCGACCCGGCGCAACCGGATGCCTTCACCGGCGAGGATCAGGTGCGCCAGGGCCTCGGCAGCCTTACCGGCGACGAGCGGCGGCGCGTGGTGGTCGACGGCGCCGATACGATCGACCATTTCCTCATGCGCCAGCTCGCCGCGCACTGGGATCCGGCGAAAGGGCGGCTGGACTACGCGGGCGCCGAACGCACGTTCGCCCTGCGGGCCGAACTGAAGACCTTTGCCCCGAAGTTCGATCGTCGTCGCGACGAAGTGGTCCATGAGCGCGAGGACCAGCTCAACCGGCTCGACACCGCGCTGAGCGAGGCAATCCTCGCTGGCCGTTTGTTCGGCGACGGCGCCGATGACGTTCCTGCGATCCTTGGCCGCGTCCGCTCCATCGACCCGGTCAGCCGCCTGCTTGCCAATCCCGAGCTCGAACTCAAGTTCGGCATGGCGATCGAAGCCTCGCAACAGCAGGGCGACACAGCCGGCGCGGAAAAGCAGCTCGCGATCGCACGTGCATGGTTTCCTGCGTCGAGCCGGCTGGCAACGATCGCCGGAAACCTCAAGGCTCCGGGGTCAGCGACATCCGCGGCCATGCCCACGCCGTCGCCCGTACAGGACGGCACGGACCTCGCCATTGCCGAGCGGACGTCACGCCTGGAATCGCTGCGTCATGCATCGGCAGCGGGTGACCTCGACAAGGCGCTTGCAAGCTTCCGCGCGCTGAACGCGGGGGCGACGGCGCCACCGCCGGCGGACGATGAAGCAGCCGGCCTGCTTGCCCAGGCCTCTCTCGCGGCAGCCCGCAACGCTTGCGCGGCAGGCCGCTGGAAGGACGCAGCCGCAAGCATCCAGACGGCGCTCGACGCCACGGGCGAGCGGACGGACCTGCGTCGGGCCAAGACCCGTTACGACCTCGCCGTGGCGGTCATGAATGCCGCGAAGGCACCGAGTGTCAGCAGCGCCGAGCAGGACGACCTGAGCAAGCGCTTGCAAGCGGCACGGCAGGACGATGCCGCCGGCATGAAGGACATGGAAGCGGCCATGGTCGCCTCGAAGGGTCTGCCGGAAGGCACGCTCGACAATGTGGTGAAGAAGCTGCGCGCTACGGAGGTGTCCGGTCCGGTCGCAGGCACGCCGCGCGATCCATGTGGGCGAAAGGGTCTTGCGGGTACCGCGCGCGAGTGCTTCGACACATTCGCCGTCGGTTCCTATGGACCCGCGATGGTCGTCATCCCGAATGGCCGCAAGCCCTTCGCCATGATGCGTACCGAAGCGACCGTCGCGAACCTCGACCAGTTCTGTCGCGCAACGCGAACCTGCGCCATCAACCGCGGCCAGAATGCCAACGATCCGGCGCGTTCCATTCCGGTGGACTTCGCCCGCCGTTACGCCGCCTGGCTGACTCAGATAAGCGGCCACCTCTATCGCCTGCCCACCGAACAGGAATGGCTGACGGCCGCCCGGGGCGGTGCCAACTGGGACGGTGAAAACGATGCATGCGGCGAAGCGTCGTCCGCGCTGGGCCGGCTGATCCATTCGCCGGAACTGGGGCCTGCCACGGGCAAGGCGAATCCCTGGGGCCTCGTCGGCGTCACCGGCGGTGTGTGGGAGTGGGTCACGCGCGGCAGTGCCCTCGTGGCGCGCGGCGGAAGTTTTCGCAGCGGACCGGCGCAGTGCTCCGTCAACTCCGCCCGTGCGTCCGATGGCACGGCCGACCGGGACGTGGGGTTCAGACTGGTCAGGGAGATTCGTTGATGGACTGGTCGCAGCGGATCAACCGCAGCTTGCTCGAACTCAGCGACGCGCACAGCGCATCGCGCATCCGCACCGACGAATACCGCCGGCGTCGCCGTGAGCTACTGGGAGAGGCGGCCCTTGCCGCCCGGCGGCATGCGAGCGAGCAGGACGGCCGTTTCCAAATGTCCGTGCGGCGGGATCGCGCCGTACGGGCGGGCGCGCGCCATGCCAGTGCCAGCAAGGCCAAGGCCGTGCTGGCGGTGATGCTCTGCGTGCTGCTGGCCGCGGTTGCCGGCGGCGCGATGTTCCTGTGGCTGCGGCTGGCGTGACCGGAACGCGACGAGGTCAGGCGCCCTCGTCGTCGCCAGCGATGTTCTGGAACTCCGAGTAGCCGCCAGGGGCCAGGGCCTTCAGAAGCTCGGCGAAGCCCAGGCCGACCAACCCATGGGCCCGCCGGAGAATCGGCCGCACCGGACTCGAAGGCTCGTGCACGGCATACCATGCGCAGATCTCGTCGATGAGCCGGCGCACGTCGTCGGGCCCACGGATGGGGCCCCGGTTTTGCCGGCCCGCCGACGCGTCTCCGATCGTGCCCGCCGGGCCTTCGTCCAGCGTGCCATCCACCCCGGCATCCGACGTTCCCGGGAAGCGCCGCGCGAGTGCCGCACGGAGGAAGGCGTCGAGCTCCCGCAGCTCGCGACGCATGCCGCCGAAGTCGGGGCCTTGTCCCGGCGTTCGTGTCGCAAAAATGGTGTCGATGGCGTCGAGGTGCGCGAGTACGTCGGACACCGCTCCGACCGTGTCGCGTAGCGCGGCCTCGTCCACGTGCGAGAGCACGGCCTCAATGTCGTCGGGTGACGCATCCGCGCGGACCGGGGCGTCCTCGGTACCCTTGAGGCTTCCCGACATGATGCGGAGATCGCGCAAGGTAAAGCTGCCGATGCGTTCCACACGCAGCACCTGCGTACGCCGCAGGTAGGGCACCACACCATCGGCGGCCGCCAGGGCACCGACGGCATTGATGCGTTCGACGGCGTCTCCCTCCTCGACGACCGGGTGCACCTCGTCCCAGAACGTTTCCAGCCACACGCGCACCAGGCCTACGGCACGCGACCATGCGGGCAGACCGCCCGTGCGCAGCCATGCCGTGGCAAGGTGCGCACCCACCCGGACATCTCGCGTCCGGTCGAGGAGTGCCTCCGCCTGGCGTGCCACATCGCGCCAGTCGGGCTCTTCGGCCTCTCGCACGGCGTCGCCGATGGCGCGCTCCGGCGTGGTCTCGGCAAGGGCCTCCAGCGCGAGGAACGCGCTGTCGTATTCGAGGTTGGGGCCACAAGGCGGCGTGTCGCTGAGGGGCAGGGCGAGGCGTTCAGTTATATCCACGGGAATTGGGCTTGGGTGACGGAGGGAGGTAGTTGTCGACGGTGCGGCGTACGGCATCCACGCGCTGGCCGATCGCCATGATCTGCTCGCGCAGCCATCGGTGCGCCGGCCGTTTATCGAGCCGTTCCGGCCACGCCATGGCAACGGACATGTTCGGGATGTCCATGGGGATGGAGAACGCCTCGACGCCCGGCCCCACGGAGTCGACCATCGACAAGGGGATGGTGCAGACGAGGTCGGTAGTGAGCAGCACAGGGCCGATCGAATCGCCGTCCGGTGCAGAAACCACGACATCGCGCCGGTAGCCCTGCTCGGCAAGGTATTGGTCCATGAGCCCGTCGAGGCGGCCGATGGGCGAGACGATCATGTGGCCAAGGGCGCAGTACTCCGCCATGGTGAGCGGGCCGCGCCCCCTCGGGTGACCGGCGCGCTGCACCATGACGAAACGATCCGCTACCAAGGGTCGCGCCTTCAGGCTCGGGGGCACCTGCTCGCCGGGTACGAGAAGGACGTCTATTTCGCCATGCTCGAACTGCGCGAGTACGTTGATATCTTCGCGACCGACGCGGAACGCGATGCGCAGGTCGCGGTTGTGCCAGGCGTCGATCGACCTGATGAGCGGACGCGCAAAGGTGCCGATGGCACTGAACGAGCCGGCGACGCGGAACGTTGCGGCATCGCGCGACGGGTCGAACGTCTGGTCGAACTCGCTGAGGGTGCCGATCTGTGCCAGGGCATCCCGCAGGGTGGCGGCCATTTCCTCGGCTTTCGGTGTCGGCACCATGCCGCGCCCCGTCTGCGAGGGCACCAGCAAGGGGTCGTTGAAAAGGCGGCGCAGGCGGGCTAGGTGTCCGGAAAGCGCCGGCTGGGTGACATTGAGTCGCAACGCCGCGCGCGTGACGTTGCGTTCCTCCAGAAGCACGTCGAGCGAGACCAGGAGGGGGAGGTCGCTTGGTTTCAGGTTCATTGGACACTACTGGTGAGTGCGGAGGGGGAGCGCACTTCCCGATTAAAGGCCAGGACCGCGAAGTGCGACACCCCCAGAAGGGTCATTTGCACCGTCCGTTTTCCGACATGTGACGGAATACCTGTGTGCTTTCACGGTCCTGAACCGTTGCGCGCAATCGCTCGCAGGCCGTGCCATCGGCCCGCTGCATGTTCATTCCGTGACGTGCGACACACATTGCATGCGTCGTCAGGCCCGACGGAGCCAGGCATTGGCATGCCCGGCCCCGTCGGAGTCAGTAGTTGCCCAAAGCGGACGCCCCCTTCAGGTCGGCTTTATCATGTCGCGGGCGTAATCGAGCCCGATGCCGTAACCGCCACCGTGGTCGACCACGATGCTGCGCGCCGCTTCGTAAGTGTCGTGACGTGTCCAGTCGCGCTGCATCTCGAGCAGGAACTGCAGCCATGACGTGAGTACGGCACCTGCCTGTTCGAGTCGGCGCAGGGCTGCCTCGTGGCTGGCCACCGTGAGGCCGCCGCAGGCATCGGTCACCACGAACACGCGATATCCGTCCGCGAGCGCGGAAAGGACGGGAAAGCTTACGCATGCCTCGGTGAGAAGTCCTGCGACGACAAGCGTATTGCGGCCGGTGGCTCGGACCGCATTCCGCGCCGCCTCGTCTTCCCACAGATTCATGCTCCGCCGCTCGATGGGTGCCACGTCCAGCAGCACCGCGCGAAGCGGAGGCATCAGGGGCCCACTGTAGACCTTCGACGCCGAGGTGCTGACGACCACGGGTATATGGAAAGCAACGGCCGTGCGGGCAAGCGCCACCGCATTGCTGCGAAGGACCTGGCGATCCTGCGAGCCTGCGGCAAAGGCGAGGCCAGCCTGTTCGTCAACGAGGAGGACGGCGCAGTCAGCGGGTGTGAGGAGAGGGGAGGTAGGCATGGGGAGTCCCGGTGCTGGAAAAGCGCATCATGGCGCGCACCGGGGCAGTGGGCTTGCGCAATCGTTACCGCTGACAGGACGTTTGCTCAAACCAGCCCGGTCGATGCGAAAACGCATGGACCGGAAATCCAGCGTGAAGCCAGCGGCATTCGCCCAGAGATCCTGGCCGAGCGTACCGAACATGGGCGGGCCACCCGGCCCCGGCCGGCTTTCCGTTTCGATGCGCACGTTCTTGAGGATTACTTCGTCCTTGCCAAGGGCGAACTTCCATTCCGGCTGACTGACCGTGTCGAGGCTACGCGCGCCGCCCAGGCCTGCCGAAGACTGTCGTGAGCGTGGCCACGCGTCCGCGCGATCCTTGACCTTCATCCAATAGGCAGAAGACAGGCTGGTGGTGCTTGAACCGGTGTCCAGCCCGACGGGCACCGACTCTCCTTCGGTGGCGACCATGACAACCGGCGTCAGGCCGTCCATATAGATTTGTACGCCATCCTCTCTCGTGTCGGTCGCCGATCCGATCAAGATCGCCTTGTCGCCACGGAAGCTGATCCGGCCTAGCGCCTGGAACACGGGGAAGCCGAATGCGGCCGAAATCTGGTGTTCCTTGCCGGGCAGCTTCATATGCAACAAATCATCGCGGACCACGAGCACGGCGACATTGCGGAGCGTGGCAGTACCCAGACGGATCTCCTTGACGACCGCTACGTTGCTCTGCACCGAGGCGCCGGTAGTGGAACCCACGCCCCCAGCCGTACCCTTGATCGAGAGTCCGAGGCGTTTGGCGAAACTCTCGCTGACAACCGAATAATTGGCGCCGGAATCCAACATCCACGAACCGCCGACGCCGTTCGCCACGGCCTCGACATCGAACGTGCCGAGGGGATTGCGTCGGATGGGCAATCGGGACGGCCCCGAAAAGGTTATGGTCTGGGGCGGTGAGCCGCTGAGAGCGCTGGCCAGGGCAAGCACATCTTTTACCCCCTGCGCCGCCGAACCCAGATCTTTCGCGTGATGCTCCACCGCTTCGCGCAGTGCGTTGGCCTGATCCGCGTAGGCTGCGGCCTTCTGGTAATCGTCGGACAGGGTAAGCAGCGCATTGGTCGCTCGCGGCGAGTGCTGTCGCTCCAGCTCGGGCAGCGCACGCTGAAGGAAGCGTTTCGACGCTTCGATATCGTTCAAGCGATTGGCTACGAGACCCCGCACATAGTCGCCGTCGGCCGTGTCGGGCAGCGTCGGCAACAGTGCACTCACTTCATCCATGCGCCAGGCGTCGAACGCCGCTTCGGCCTGCGCGACGGGATCGGTCTGGCCTGCCATGGCGCAAGGTATGCCTGCGCAGGCGAGTACAGCCAGCAGATGCCGGAAAGAACGTGTCTTCAAGGATAGGTGCCTTCTTGGGAAAAGGGGGAGTGGCCGATCAGCCCTGAATACGTGCCTGACGCCAGCTGAGTGCGGCAGCCAGGGCCAACGCTGCGCCGATCGCGAGCGTGGCGAGCGCGAAGCCGACTTGAGCAAGCCGGGCGCCACCGCCGTCGGGTGCCAGGGTAAAGAACAGGCCACCGACCAGCGCGGTCGCCACGGCTGCGCTGATCTGCAGCGTGGCGCTGACCAGTCCGGCGGCAAGGCCGGCCCAGCGCGGGTCCACTTGATCCACATTCAGGCGGACCAGGGCGGGCAGGGCGATGCCTTGCCCCAGACCGATCAGGAAGAGCGGCGCGGGAAGCCATGCGGGTGCTTGCGCCAGTGCCAGCAAGCACGCGGCAAGCGCACCCAGGACTTCACACAGCATGCCAAGAGCGGCCGTGCGCGCACCCACGCGCTTTGCCAGTCGCGGGCTGCATAGCGGCCCCAGGAGGAAGCCCACGCCCAAAGGCAGGATGGCCAATCCGGTGGCTAAGGCGTCATGCCCCAGACCGATCTGTTCATAGACTGCGAAGACCAGGAAGAACGGGGCGAGCCAATAGAAGAAGAACGTTGCCGCCAGGCTTCGCTGCAGGCCGCGAGCCTTCAGCAACGAGGGATACACCAGTGGCGTGCTACCCAGCCGTTCCTGGCGCCGCTCGAAACGCCAGAACGATACAAGCAGCGGCCCGCTCGCGATCAGCAAGGCCACGCACCACCATGGCCAGTGCTGCTCCCGTCCCTCGATCAGCGGAACCACCAGGGCCAGGAGCCCCGTCGCCAGGAGCAACGCGCCCGGTACGTCGAGCCGCGCCGTCCGCTCGCCCCTGCTTTCGCGAAGAAGGACCAGCGCGGCCGGTACAGCCAACAGGACGATGGGCAGATTGATCAGGAACACGCTGCGCCACCCCAGGCCAAAGACATCGGCCGAGACGAGGACGCCGCCCAGCAACTGGCCGCCCACCGACGCCAGACCAAAGGTGGCGCCGTACAGGCTCAAGGCGCGGTTTTTCTCCGCGGCAGGGAAGAGGGCGTGGATGGAGGCCAGGGACTGCGGAGCCATCACGGCCGCGGCGACACCCTGGAGTAACCGGCCGACGATCAACACGGCGGGTGAGGGCGCCCAGCCGCACAACGCGGAGGCGACCGCGAAGCCAAGCATGCCGCCCACGAAAGCGCGCTTGCGCCCGTAGAGATCGCCCAGCCGGCCACCCAGAATAAGCGTCACGGCATATGCGGTCGCGTAGACGGAAACCACCAGCTGGGCGACATCCGACGAGGCCCGCAGGTCCGTACGGATGGCGGGCAGCGCCACATTGACGATAAAGAAATCAAGCGGCGGCAGCAGCGTGCCGGTCAGGAGTACCGCCAGCGCGAGCCAGCGATGTGTCTCGTGCGTCGTGCGCTCGGACATACGGGAATTGCCGTCGGGCATGGACGTTTCCGGAACATGATGTCTGGGGAACGACGCCGGCGCGCGCCGTTCGTTGATATTTATGTATCGACCGGTACATTATTAGGCCGGCCGTGCATAGTCAAGAACTTCTATATCGATTAGTATTTAACTAGATATCGGCAGGAGGATAGCCATGGCTGTCATGGGACGCCCACGAACGTTCGATCGCGACAAGGCGGTCGACGAGGCACTGCACCTGTTTTGGCAGAATGGCTTCGAAGCGACGTCGTTGAACCAGCTGAAAGCTGCCATGGGCGGCGGCATTTCGGCGCCGAGTTTTTATGCGGCCTTCGGGTCGAAAGAAGCGCTGTTCCAGGAATGCGTTCAGCGTTACCTGGAAACGTACGCTCAGGTGACCGAATGCCTGTGGGACACCGACATGGCGCCGAGGGAGGCCATCGAGACCGCCTTGCGGCAGTCCGCAAGGATGCAGTACGAGCGCGGCCATCCCAAAGGTTGCATGGTGGGCTTGGGCGTCATGAGCGCGCCGTCGGAGGAGCATGCGTCGGTCAGTGCCGCGCTTACGCGCTCCCGCTCGCGCACCCGCAAGGGATTCATCGCCTGCGTACAACGCGGCATCGACCGCGGCGAACTCGACCCCGGCATTGCGCCCGAAGCGCTGGCCGCCGTCTTCGATGCATTCCTGATGGGACTTTCGGTGCTCGCGCGAGACCGGGTCCGCCTGAGTGTCGTCGAGGCCGGTATCTCTCAGGTCATGCTGGCGTGGGACTCAGCGGCGCCGAAGCATCGTGGGTCGCCATACGCTTGAGGGCATGACGATCCACCTTGCCCAGGCTGCCGGTGGGGAGGGTAGGAAGGACATGGATGCGAGCGGGAACGTAGACCCGTGACAGCCCCTGAAGCACGTGCTCGCGGAGGGCGCCCAGTTCGATGGTATGGCCGGGTTGCGCCACCACGAAGGCCACGGCCACTTCGCCAAGGTCGGCGTCGGCGGTGCCGACCACGCAGCATTCCTTCACCGCGGGGTGCTTTGCCAACTGGTTTTCGATCAGGCCTGGGGAGATGTTCTCGCCGCCGCGGATGATCACATCCTTGATCCGGCCGGTGATGGTGACATAGCCCTCGTCGTCGAAGCGGCCCAGGTCGCCGGTGCGCAGCCAGCCGTCGACGATGGGGGATTCCACGTCGGCGCCGATGTAGCCCTGCATCAGCACGGGGCCGCGGATGCGAATCTCGCCGTCCTGGCCCGGAGCCACGCGCTCGCTGCTGCCTGGCCGGAAGAGGGCCAGCTCCTGGCCGTCGAGGACGGTGCCAATGCTGCCGACCTTTCGCTTGTGCGGCGGGTTCATCGTGGTGGTGCAGGTGGCCTCGGAGAGACCGTAGGAGACCACGAGCGGCACCCCGAAGGCTTCCTCGATGGCCTCGTGCAGCGCCGGCGTGATGGGCGCCGAGCCGCAGCGGAGGAAACGGAGGGATTCGAAGCGCTCGCCCGGCTCCAGCTTCGACAGCACGCGCGAGTACATGGTGGGTACCCCCGTAACGTACGTCGGCTTGTAGTGGCGCAGGCAGTCGACGATGTCCTCGGCGCGGAAGCGTTCGACCAGCGCGATCTCGGCGCCGGCCAGCAGCGGCACCACCAACTGGTTGTTGATGCCATTGGTATGGTGCAGCGGCATGATGTGCAGCAGTCGATCGTATGGTGTCACGCCCGTGTGCAGCGCCACGCCGCGTGCATTGGCGAGCAGGTTGCCATGCGACAGCAGCACACCCTTCGGGCGTCCGGTGCTGCCGGATGTAAAAAGGAGCAGGGCGCGGTCGTTTTCGTCCAGGTCCGGCGGCGTGAAGGGGGCCGACGAGGCGAGGCTGGCCAACGGCACCGCGCGGGCCCCGATCGCGGCGAGCGTTTCGCCACAGGCAGCCTGCTGCTCTTCGTCGTCGCAAGCCAGCAGGCGTATGCCCACCGCCTGCATGCGCGAAGCGAGCTCTTCCGTCGAGATGCGCGCTTCCATCACCGTGGGGCAGAGGCCCGCGCGCATGGCGCCGAAAAACGCTGCAACACACTCGATGGTCTTGGCGGAGGCGATGCCCACGAAGTCGCCGCGGCCAAGGCCGGCCTGGCCGAAACCGGAGGCATACGCCTCGATGCGGTTGGCGAACTCGCCGTAACCCACGGCCCGGTCGCCGACGATGAACGCGCGGCGACCCAGGGCCGCATGCGCGCGCAGCGCTTCATGTAGGGCCAGGGACAATGAACCGCCGGTCATGCGGCCGCCTCGGGGCGCAGCCGCACGCCCGCGTCGCGTTCGAAAGTGCCGGTGGGATCGAGGGAGCGCAGCGCATCGCGCTCACGCCCGGTCGGAGGCTCCGCTGGGCCCGCACCCTCGGCATCGAAGGTGAAAGCCGTGCGGGCACGCACTTCGTCGAGCGAGCTCTCGGGGTGCCACGACTGCAATGCCAGACGGCCGTCGCGTTTTACGAAAACGGCGATGGGCGTGACCACACCGGCCATGCCACCTGCCGCGGTGAGGAAGTCGAGCTTCTCCACCATCGTGCGGCGCGAGTGCTCGGTGCGCCATGTAACGGCACGGCGCGCCGTCGGCAGCATCACCGCGCCGCCGCCGCCACCGGGAAGGCGCACCTTGGGGTTATGCCAGTCGCCGATGCTCGAAACGTTCGTCTGGCCCAGGCCGTCGACCTGCGCGGCGCCGAGGAAGCAGAGGTCCATTTCGCCACGCGTGCACAGATCGTAGAAGTCCTCGTTCGAGAAGATCGAACGCGAGCCTTCCGCCAGCACGGGATCCGAACTGGAAATGGGAATGGACGACGGCTGCGGATCGACGCCGCCGGCCACGTTGATGTACGTGAACTCGAAATCGTACGCGCGCTTGGCCAGCAGGCAGGCAAGCATCGGCAGCGTGGAATTCACACCGCTGAAGGTCACCTCATGCGGGCGCACGAAGCGGGCGAGGTTCGTCACGATGAACGAGAACGGCGACCACGACTCACGCATGGGCGGCCTCCTGGGCTTCCGGGGCGGCGGCAAGATGGGCGGCGAGCACGTCGGCGCCGTCGGGCAGGTAGGCCTCCACGGCGGGGTAGTCCACTTCGTAATGCGGCCAGCACGAGCCCGGCCATGCGCCCCTGGGCACGACGGCGACGGCGTCCACAAGGAAGTGCGGGATGAGTGTCAGCTCGGGCTGGCTTGCGAAGGATTCACTGCTGGCAATGCGCTCGGCGATCACCAGCACGCGCTTCGCGGAACGCGACATGATCCGGTCCCAGTGCGAGGTGCCGAACACGCGCACGTCGCCCTCGGGGCTTACCTCATTGGCGTGGATCACCGCGAAGTCCGGCGTGATCCTCGGGATGACGTACACGGCTTCACCGGTGCCGTAGGGGTCTGCAACCTTCTGCCAACCATTGAGTTCGGGCAATGCGGAACCGTGCAGGCCGCCACAGGGCTGGAACGGCACGCCGAAGGCGGACGCGCGAAGTCCGGCGGTGAGGCTGGCACAGGCGTGTTCTTCCAGTTCGATCTCTTTCTTTTCCACCGCCTTGCGGTAATAGGGCGCGAGGCCAAAATTGCCTTCCATCGCCACGATGCCGGCGCGTGTGCGGCGCACACAGCCCGCGCGGCACAGGATATCGATGTCGTAGCCGGGGCTTTGCTTGATGATTTCGAGGTCGCGCTTGCCCTGGCGGATCAGCTCACGGACGAAGGCGAACGGGCCGCGGTGCAGGAAACTGCCACCGAGCGCGAGGGAGCTGCCGTTGGCGACCTGCGATGTCAGTTCGCCGAGCGGGATGATCTTGGACGTGCTCACGGGTGTCCTCCGGTAACTTATTTGCCCAGCGCTTCGCGGTAGGCACGCAGGCGGCCCTGCAGGCCAGGCCGTGCGGCGGAAGCGACGAGTTCGGCCATGTCGGCCGCGCGGGTATCGGTATGGGTGACGCGGAACAGCCGCGTGGTGGCATCGTCGCCAAGGCTTCGGCGGGCGGTGTCCGCGCGCTCGCGCTCGGAGGCCCAGCCAGCTTGATCGGCCAGCGCAGTGACGAAGCCACGCGCATGCGCCTCCACTCCAGCGAACGTGATGCCTTCCTGCAACACCAGGCGGGCCCAGCTTTCACCCACCAGGCCCGCAAAGCGGCGGCTACCGAGCACGAGGCCGAAACCCAGCCCCGGCATGCGGAACGATGCATCGGGTGTGGCCACGCGGCGGTTGCATACGGCGAACAGATCGACGCCGGCACCAAAGTTGCGACCATGTGCGAACGCCAACGTGTCGTAACGGGCGTGGAACACGCGCTGCAGCAACTGCTCGATGCGGAGGAAGCGCAGCACCAGATCGCCGTCGCTCTGCGCGTCGTAGCCGCCGAAATCGAAGCCGGCGGAGAGGTTCTTGCCTTCGCCACGGAACACGACGAGGCGCGTGCCGTCGGCGTCCGCGGCGTCGAGTTCCGCGTGCAACGCATCCACCAGCGAGGCGGATAGCGCGTTCATCTTTTCCGGGCGGTTGAGCGTCAGTTCGAGCACGCCATCGCCGCGCCGTGCCAGCAACTCACCCATGGCGGGCCTCCGCCGTGGCGAGCGCGTCGCCGAAGATCTCCGCGTTGTGCTCGCCCAGCGCGGGCGGCCGGCGGTAGATCGGCTGGCCCTGGCCATCGAAGCGCAACGGCGAGGCGAACGTGCGGGTGACGACGCCCGAGGGCAGTTCAAGCGGTTGCACCCAGCCCATGAACGCCACCTGCTCGTCGGCCAGCGCATCGCTGTAGCTGTTGATCGGGGCGCACGGAACACCCGTCTCGCGGAACATGGTCAGCACCTGCGGCACCGAAAGCGTCTCGAATACCGATTCGAAAATCTGCTTCAGCTCAGCCTGGTGCTGCGCCCGCAACGCGGTGGAACCGAAACGTTCGAGGCCGGCAAGGTCTTCGCGGCCGATGGCGGCGGCAGCCGACCGGAACAGCGCGTTGTTGCCCGCGGCCATGGCCACATAGCCATCGGCCACCTTGAACGCCTGATAGGGCGCGTTGCGCGGGTGCGCCGAGCCCAGCTTCACCGGGTCGATGCCACTGCCGAAGTACTGGCTGGTCTGCAGCGCGCCCACGGCGAGCGAGGCGCCGAACATCGAGGCATCGATATGCGTGCCCTTGCCGTGCTCACGCACATCGCGCAGCGCGCTGGCGACGGCGAAGGCCGCATACAGGCCCGTGGCGAAATCGGAAAGCGGCACGCCGCACTTCACGGGTGCGCCACCTTCCTCGCCGGTGACGCTCATGACGCCGGCCATGGCCTGGATGGTGAGGTCGAAGCCGGCTTCGCCCGCACGCGGGCCATCCTGTCCGAAGGCCGAAATAGAGCAGTAGACCAGCTTCGAATTGATCGCCGAGAGCGTGGCGAAATCCAGCCCGAGTCGGGCCATGACACCGGGACGGTTGTTTTCTATGACGACGTCGGCACCGGCGGCGAGTTCGCGGGCACGGGCGTTGTCGTCGGGGTCCTTGAGGTTGAGCGCGACGGAGCGCTTGTTGCGATTCACCGACGCGAAGTTCTCGCTGAAGCCTTCGCTCATGGGGGGCCAGGCGCGCATGCTGTCGCCGCCCTCCGGGTGTTCCACCTTGATGACGTCGGCGCCCATGTCGGCCAGCAACATGGCGCAGAAGGGGCCTGCGGCGACGCTGCAGAACTCGACGACTCGAATGCCTTTCAAAGGCTGCACGTGGGGTACTCCTCAGGTAAGTTCAGGCGGCGAGCGGCGGGTAGCCGGGCTGCGAATAGCCGAGCGACCGGGACAGGCCGAGCGCCGCCTCCATCACCAGCTGGCTGTATTTGCGAACGCTGGCCGGGCGCAGGCGTTCGACCGGGCCGGACATGCCGATGGCGGCCACGGGCATGCCGTGCATGTCGAAGACGATGGCGGCGACACCGCCCACGCCCTCGCGCCACTCGCCGCGGTTCACGGCAAAGCCCTGGCGGCGGACGCGGCCGAGTTCTTCCAGCAACGCGTCGCGCGAAGCGATGGAGCGCTGCGTGGGCGAGGAGAGCCGGGCGGGCAGTTCCCGTAGCACGGCTTCGCCCTGCCAGGCGAGCAATGCCTTGCCGGACGCGACGCAATGCGCCGGAGCCCGGCCTCCGATGGTCGAATACGCGCGAACAGGTTGCGGCGACTCGATCTTGTTGAGGTAGATGACGTCCATGCCTTCGAGGATCGAGAGGTGAATGGTTTCCTTCGTCAGCCGGGCCAAATGCTGCATGAAAGGATCCGCCAGCTGGCGGACGTCGATGCGCGCCACCACGCCGCTGGCCATCTCGAACAACTTCAGCGTGCACTCGTACGTGCCGGCGACGCTGCCGGGCCGCACATATCCCGCGGCGATGAGCGTCTGCAGTGTCCGGTGCACGTTGCTCTTGGTGAGTTCGAGCTCGCGGGCCAGTTCGCTGACCCCACGGGGCGCGCGTGAACGGGCCACGGCCTCGAGCACGTTCAGGCCTTTCAAAAGGGTGGTGTCCATCGTTCCAATATCCAAAACGGTGTTCCAAATAACCGTAAACCTGTTCGAAAGACGCCGTCAAGCGATGCTGCAACGCATCAAAATAAGTAGTCGAATCAACGTATTACATGCTGGAACGGGCCGAAAAAACCTGTTGACGCCTTCTCGGCCTCTCTGCTTGACTGTTTTACATCACGGTACGGCGTATCAATATGTGGAACGCGCTAAAGCCGTGTCATCCTGCAATCGTCTCGGGGAGAGAACGGCATGGCACAGGTGCAAGAAGGCGGTTCGAAGTTCGGCCGCGTGTTCAAGGTAGTCAGCGGCAACTTCCTTGAGATGTTCGATTTCATGGTCTACGGGTTCTACGCGTCGGCCATCGCCCATGCGATCTTCCCGAACGCAAGCGGCTACGTTTCCCTGATGATGTCGCTGATGACGTTCGGCGTCGGCTTCCTGATGCGTCCGGTGGGTGCGATCGTGCTGGGTGCGTATATCGACCGGCACGGCCGCCGCAAGGGCCTCATCGCCAGCCTTGCCATCATGTCGGTGGGCGTGCTGATCATCGCCTTCACGCCGGACTACAAGACCATCGGTCTGGCGGCCCCGCTGCTGGTGGTCGTCGGCCGTTTGCTGCAGGGTTTCTCTGCCGGTGCCGAATCCGGCGGCGTCTCGGTATACCTCGCCGAGATCGCGCCGCCCGGCAAGCGCGGCCTTTATGTGGCATGGCAGTCGGCCAGCCAGCAGGTGGCCGTGATCTTCGCCGCCGTCCTCGGTGTGGTGCTGCGCTTCTCGCTGAGCGAGGAACAGATCATGGCATGGGGCTGGCGCATCCCGTTCGTCATCGGCTCGCTCATCGTGCCGCTGCTGTTCTACATCCGCCGTACGCTGCAGGAAACCGAATCGTTCGAGAAGCGTGCCGCGACGCACACGCCCACGCTGCGCGAGATCTATGCCGGCCTGCTCACGAACTGGAAGATCGTGCTGAACGCGGTGATGCTGGTGACGCTCACCAGTGTGATGTTTTACCTGATCACCGCCTATACACCGACGTACGGCAAGAAAGTGCTGAACCTCACTGCGCGCAACGCCTTCGTGGTCACCGTGTGCGTGGGCATTTCAAACTTCATCTTCGTGCCGCTGATGGGCGCGGTATCCGATCGATTCGGCCGTGTGCGCACGCTCACCACGTTCTCGCTGGCGGTGGCCATCACGGCTTACCCGGCCATGGCCTGGCTCGTCGCTGACCCGTCATTCGGACGCATGCTCGCCGTGCTGCTGTGGTTGTCCTTCCTTTACGGCGGCTACCAGGGCGTGATGGTGGTGAGCCTCACCGAAATGATGCCGGCGCACGTCCGCGCCAGTGGCTTCAGCGTGGCGTATAGTCTGGCGCAGGCGATCTTCGGAGGCTTCACCCCAGCGGTGAGCACTTATTTGATTCACAGCACGGGCGACAAGGCCATGCCGGGCGCGTGGCTAGCGGCCTCGGCCGTCGTCAGCTTCTTCGGCGTATGGATGCTCCACCGCAGCGGTGCGCCGGTGGGGAAGGGCAGCCGGGATACGGCAGCAGGCCAACCCGTCGCCAAGCACGGCACTGTCGCACGGGTGGCCCACTGATGCGCCGCCGGATCCTCGCAGCCGCGACGTTCGCCTGTATCGTCGCCGGTGCCCACGCAGACGACTTCTTCCGCGATGCCAGGGTCGACGGCGAGGTGCGCCTCTACCGCTTCGACCGCAACTATGACAACCCGACGAGCAAGGATCAGTTCTCCAATTCGCTGGCGGGCCTGCTCACGGTGCACAGCGGCCAGGTGAATGGCTTCAGCGCGGTGGTCACGGGCTTCTCCGCACATTCGTTCGGCACGCAGTCACACGACAAGGGGCGCATCGATGCCTCGCTGATGGGCCCGGACAACGTCATCGACGGCTTCACCCAGGCCTACGTGGAATACGCAAACCGTTGGGTGGTGGTCCGCGCCGGCGACCAATACCTCGACACGCCGTGGATGGGCCGGTCCGATTCGCGTGTGATACCGGCTTCCTACCAGGGCGCCACGCTGGACTTCAAGCCGGCGAAAGGCTGGGATATCTATGCCATCCGCACGCTGCGCTGGAAAAGCCGCACGTCGGACGGTTACAACGACGACAACGTGTATTACCCGTCCACGTACCACGGCGACAGCATGTACGGTAACAACGGCTCGCTGCCCTCGTCGGCGCGTTCGCAGGATGGCACCACCGCTCTCGGCAGCGCGTATGCCGGTCACGGCCTGAAGGCCCAGGCGTGGTACTACGACTTCGAGCACTTCGGAAGAATGGGTTATATCGATGGCATGTACACCATCGACACCGGCACCCTGCTGAAGCCCTTCATCGGCGCTCAGTTCGTGAGAGAGACGACGGGTTCCGACAACGTCATCGTCGATACGCACACGAAGATCACCGGCGTGGCCGGCCAGCGCGTGGACGCTTCGGCGTGGGGCGTCGACGCCGGCGTGGGCGTGGGCAAGGCAAAGTTCGATGTCTCGTACAACAAACTCGACAGCGACCGGAACGCGGTAGGGGCGGGAGCCATCATCTCGCCGTATACCAACACCTACGCCACCGACCCGCTCTACACGACCTCGATGCTGCGTGGCCTGGTGGAGCAGGGCCCTGGGCACGCTTGGAAGGCGCGCGCGCAGTACAGCCTGCTGCACGACGACCTGCAATTGATCGCGTCGTACGCGCACTACGACACCGTGCTTCGCGGCACCAGCCACGATGTCTACGTCGACATCGTATGGAAGCTCGACAAGCTGCTGAAGGGGCTGCAGCTACGCAACCGGTGGGAGCACACCGTGGGCGGAAGGAACAACTTGAATCCAGGGAACATGCCCTGGACGAATAACCGGCTGATGCTCAGTTATCGGTTTTGAGTCGGCTCGCCCACGGACCTGCGCGCGCGGAGAAGGCGTGATGGATCGCCTTCCCCGCGGCATGCGTGCGTGGCGTGGCAGGGTCAGACGGCGACGAGCCCGCCGTCGACGACGAGCTCGGCACCCGCGATGTAGCTGCTCTGGCTCGACGCAAGGAAGAGCACCGCTTCTGCGACTTCTTCCGTTTGGCCGATGCGGCCGAGCGGAATGAGCTGATTGAACATCTCCTCGGCGCCCGGCCGGATGTCGAGGTAGCCGCGCATCAGTTGCGTTTCCGTGCCGCCAGGCGCAACGACGTTGACGCGGATGCCGCGGTCCTTCAGGTCGGCCGTCCAACTGCGGGCGAACGAGCGCACCGCCGCCTTGGTGGCGTTGTAGAGCGACTGCCCCGGAAAACCCTTGGCTCCGGCGACAGACCCGTTGAGGACCACCGTGCTGCCCGCGGTGAGCAACGGCAGCGCCTTCTGCACGGAGAAGAGCAGGCCACGGACGTTCACGCCGAAGATCCGATCGAAGTCCTGTTCGGCGATGTCGGCCAAGGGAAGGGCGTCGGAGTCCGCCGTGCCCGCGTTTGCGAAGAGCACGTCCAGCTTGCCGTGATCCTGGCGGATGCGGTCGTAGAGGCGGTCCAGGTCGCCCAGATCGGTCACATCGCCCTGGACGCCCACGGCGGCATCGCCGAGTTCCTCAACCGCCGTGTCCAGCCGGTCCTGTCGGCGGCCGGTGATGTACACGCGCGCGCCTTCCGCAATGAACGCCTTTGCCGTGGCGAGGCCGATGCCCTCGCTGCCGCCGGTGATGGCCACGATCTTGCCCTCGAAACGCTTGTTCATAGGAGCCCCTTTATATAAGTGGAGGATTGCTCCATTTAATATATGGAGGCATCATCCACTTTGCAACCGGGACTCCCATGACCGAAGCCATCCAGACGATCGACGAGACGCCGCTACGCGCCGACGCGGCGCGCAATCGCGAGCGCATCCTCGCGGCGGCGGACGAGGTGTTCTCCGAGCGCGGCGCCGACGCGTCACTCGAAGACGTGGCGAAACGCGCAAAGGTGGGTATCGGCACGCTCTACCGTCGGTTCCCCACGCGTGAAGCGCTACTTGGCGCGCTCTGCGACGAGCGATTGCTTGCGCTTGCCGCCAACAGCCGGACGCGCGACGACGTGATGGACCCCGGTGCTTCGCTCCGCGCGTTCATGATCGAACTCGCGATACATGCGAGCCACTACCAGGGGCTGGCCGTGCAGCTCGGCACGGTGCTCAAGAGCCACACCACGGGATGCCACGCGGGCACCGCGGAAGGGCAGCGGTTGCTGCAGCGTGCGCAGAAAGCCAAGGCCGTCGCCAAGAACGTTTCGTTCGACGACCTGCTTTGCGTCATCACGGCGATCTCGCTGGCGGTGGAGCAGGGCGGGGTGGTGAAGTCACGGGTTACGCACCTTGTCGATCTGTTTCTTGGAGGGATCAGGTTGCGGTGATGCGGCGAGACGGCTCGTAGCGCGTTCGGTCATCGCCGGATCGCTGGTCGCACGGCGATGACCGAGGCTTATCTCCATCATGCCGAGAACATGCCGTGCCGTATCACGGCCGTTGCATGTACCGGTATCCAGGCCGGCATTGTGGCCCCCGTAAGGAGTGTAGACATCGGTCGCAGTGACGTGAAACAAACCGATGGTCGGAACACCGGCCGCAGCGCCAAGGTGCATGACGCCGCAATCGGCGGTGATGAACAGGTCCAGCCCACTCAGCACCGCCGCCATCCGGCGGATGTCCGACGAGTAGTAGCCCGGCCATGCCTCGCGCAGCATGGAATGTCCGTGCGCGGGAATGATCTCCAGGATCGATGCCGTGGGATGGGCCGCGCACAGCGTGGCCATGAAGTCGGCCCACCATTCCGTGGTGTAACGCTTGGCGCCGGTCGCATTGCCGAAGATGCCGATACGGAGCGTCGTTGGCGCACCGTGGCGGGAAGCGGTCAGCGCCGCGACGGCTTCCCGGCCTTCCGAGCGCTCGTCCTCGCTCAGATGGATCGCCAGGGGCGGATGGCTCCGGAAGGCGGAAACGTCGCCCCCCGACGCCCAGCGGACCAGGTTCACGGGGCGTTTCGCCATGTGCCGTCCCGCTACCGCTCGGGGCGCGGCATGTGTGAGCGCTTTGGTAGGCGCATCGCTGAAACCCAGTTTGTAGCGCCCCCGAAAGATCCTTGTCAGCGTCCTGGCGAAGCCCGAGCGCACGCTCGGGTCCACGATCAGGTCATAGTGCGTGCGCCGGATGCGCAGGATCATCCGCAGGAACGCGATCGGATGCTTGAAGCCACGACGGGGCAGGCAAAAGACCTGTCTTACGTTGAAGAAGCCCTTGAACACATCGTGCGCGATATCCCCCTCGCTGACGACGTCGATCTCAGCCCCCCTGTAGAGCGTCTGGAGCTCGGTGATGAGCGGGGTAAGGAGCAGCGTGTTGCCCAGCCGATGGTTGGGACGGCAGACGAGGATGCGGTAGATCCCGTGACCGATGATGGGATTCGGCATGGTCACGGGTCGCTCCGCGCGTGGTGGGACAGATCCGGCAGAACCTTCTTCAGCGCGCTGTCGACCAGTGCGGGGAACACGCCATTGAGGCGTGCGAACAGGCTTTCGGGGAAACCGAGGTAAGCCTCGTTCCGCTCCTGCTCGATAGCTCGCACGATGCGTGTCGCCACCCACGAAGGCTCATCCATGTGCATGAGCTTGCGCTCGGCCATGAGGTGCACCGCCGGAGGATTGAAGGCCGTGCGGACGGCCCGAGGGGCGACGTAGGTCACCCCGACGCCTGTACCGTGCAATTCGCGACGCAAGGCCTGCGAGAAACCGCGCAGGGCGAACTTGCTGGCCGAGTAGGCGGTGAAGCCGGGATAGCCGATGCTTCCGAAGGTGGAGCCCACATTGACGATCCGCCCGGAACCCCGGCCCAGCATGGCAGGCAACACCTCGCGCGCCATTTGCATGGGCGCCTCGACGTTGACCTGCAGGGCACGGGTAATGGCGCCGGCATCCACCTCGTCGAAGAAACGGAAGTCCAGGACGCCGGCCAGGTTGATGAGTACGTCGAGACCGCCGTAGGCCTGGACCATGCGCCGCACCGCAGCGCGACGGGCCGATGCGTCGGTGAGGTCGGCCTGGATGACGACGGCATCCAGCCGCTGCGTGGCGACGAGATGATCGAGGCTGGCGACGGACGCATCGGTGCGCCCGAGCAGGCCCAGCCGCGCACCTTTTGCGGCGAGCGCCTCGGCCAGTTCCCGGCCGATGCCACCCGCGGCACCGGTGAGGAGGATGCGTTGCGAGCGAAGATCTAGGCTCATGGTTACTTGTCCGCGGCGATGGTATCGATCAGCTTCTGCACCTGCGCCCGCCGCCCCTTGTCCGCCAATTCCCGGCCTGGCCGCGGTGGGGCGGCGAGCGCCTTTTTCAGGTGTTCCATGGCGCCGTTCTTGTCACCCGTCTTGTAGAGGAAATCGGCGTAGAAATAGTTGGGGTCGATGCCGTCGGGATCGATCTGCAAGGCCTTTTGCAGGAGCGTTCGTGCCTTGTCCTTGTCTCCGAAACCCAGCGGCCAGCCGGGAACCTGGTAATAAAGACTGCCAAGCGTCGTATAGATGGACCCGTGCAAGACGTCGGGCTGGATCTTCTGCGCTTCCTGGAGCAGATCGCGGGCGTGTTTCGCCATGCCAAGCGCGGCCAGGCCACCGTGCTCTCCTGCATGCGTGGACAGGATGATGGCTTGCCATACCCGCGGTTCGGCCCGTTGTGGGTATTGGGTTATGAGTGCCGAACCCCGGGTTTCGAGCGCGGCGTATGCGTCGTCCTGCTGTGCCTTGGGCAACTCATAGGTTACGTGCGACCAGTCCTGGCTCAGGCCCTTGATGGCTGTGTCCAGGTCGTCGGCACGGGATAGCGCGGGAACGATCGCGAGGCACGCGCAGACGAGCATGGCGATCGATGAACGGGAAGCGATCATGCGGTGGCTCCTTCGGATGTGGTGGCATCGATTTCGCGGAAGATGTCGCCGTAGAGCACGTAGAACCGGTTGGCCGCGTGGATAAGGACCTCACGGTCGGCTTCCGTCTCGAGGCGATCGACCAGGCGCTCGTAGAAGCCCACGTGGTCTACGTCGAGCGCGCCGTGCGAAGCGAGATAACGAAATGCGGACTTCGGTAAGCCAAGCGCCGTCTGAAGCGCTCCCGCCGCACGGGTGGCGAGCGCCACGCTGATGCCTTCCAGCACGAACACCATCCCTAGAAAGGACACGGGATTGCCGCGAGCGATGCCGTCATGGGCGTAGGCGATCATCATTTCCGTGGAGCGCATGGGCGGTGCAAGACGAATCGCGTCGGCGTCCGCGCCACAGGCGAGCAGATCGTCGAGGATCCACTGGTCGTGGCCGATCTCTTCCTCGATGTATTCGGCGATCGCCGGCAGCATCCAGCGGAGCCGCTCGGGAAGGTGGTAGCCCATGCCCATCATGAGCGGAACGGTCTGCCGCACGTGCTGGTATGCCTGGCCCAGGAACGCGATGTATTCGTGTGGCGTCACCTGACCACGCAGGGCGCGCTGGATGATGGGGATGGACAGGAATACCTGCCGGTTCACTTCTGTGTCGCGCACGAGACGATCATGGGTGGACATGCGGAGCTTCTCTTTCATAAAGGGCATCGATGTTGGAGGCGTAGCGGGTTGCGATGGCCTGCCGGTCCAGCGCGCCGGTGGGACGGGCCAGTCCGTCATGGGCGCTGAAAGGTCGTTCGGCGGCACACCACGCGCGAATGCGTGCGTAATCGGGAAGCCGGGCGTTGGCCGCGTCGACGGCGCTGTCGACCTGACCGGGCGATGCGCCCGGCGTCGGCACGATCACCGCTACGTTGAAATCCCGTCCTTCGCCGAGTACGGCGGCTTGCAAGATGGCTGGCGTGGCGACGAGTTCGCTCTCCACCCATTCCGGGGACACATTGCGTCCGTATGCGGTGGCGAAGGCGGTTTTCTTCCTGCCGTTGACGTAGAGGAAGCCGTCGGAGTCGAGCCACCCTGTGTCACCGGTATGCCATTTCTCTGGAGGCGCCTCGTTCAATCCAAGATAACCGCCGAAAAGCGCGCCGGCGACAATGATCTCGCCGTCATCGGCGATGCGCAGGCGCGCATGCGGCAAGGGAGTACCCACGCTTCCCGGGCGCTCGTTGCCAGGCCGGTTCATGCAGACAACCGACGTGGCTTCCGACAACCCATATCCTTCGTACACCGGAATGCCCAGCGCCTTGGCGCGACCTATCAACGGCTCGGAACACGGCGCGCCGCCGACGGCCACGAAGCGCAGCGTGGAAGGAAGGGTTGCCCCACCTTGCACGCATTCGACCAGAAGCTTCAGCAGCTGCGGAACGAGGATCGTGGCGGTAGGTGCGAAGCGATGAAACGCGGCAAGGAACGCACGCGGATCCACGGTGCTGGAACCCGTGAAACCGCATTGCGTCAGCGAAGGCAGCATGGCGGTGGCGCCACGGCTCAGCGGCACATAGACGCCGCCTATGTTCGCAAGCAGCGTGGATAACGGAAGCACGGTGAGGCTTCGATCGCCTGGTTCGGCGGACACCGCGCTCGCCAGGGACTCCGTGACCTGGTCTATGGAGTCACCGGTAACGCATACGCCTTTCGGCTGCCCGGTGGTTCCCGATGTATACGTGATCTTGCGCGTGTCGGACGGCAGCGTACGCCGATCTTTGACCTCGAGGCTGAAGAGGTGAAGCTCGGCGTCGGCTACCACGATCGCCTCGTGATAGAGCATGCGTGACGAGGCCACGCCGCAATCAGGGCGATCGGTGATGAGCAGATCGGGAGCCGCATCGGCCAGGAGGTGCTCGACCTGCCCGTCACTGAAAAAGGCGGGCACAGGTATCGATACGGCGCCGCACGCGGCGATGGCGAGGTCGACGACGGCCCACGCGACACCATTGTCCACCATCACCGCGATGCGCTCGGCGGCTATACGGGCGCCGACGGCCGCGATCGCCCGGTTGAGATCGCGGTACGTCAACGTCGAACGGCCATCGTCCAGCGCGATCTTGCCCGGTTGCGTGAGCGCATGCCGTGCCATCTGCTTCAGGACGTGTCGCATCACGCACCTCCGCACGTCGAGGCGCACGGGGATACCTCCGGATCGGCGCTCTCGCGGCTTTCGCGCAGCAGCGCCCGCAGCCATGGCTGCGACGGGCCGATGTGCCGATGCAGTTTCCTATGGCCCGAATCGATGTTGCCCACGCACACGACGGGCTTGGTGCGGTAGTAGTCGCCCCAGTGCGAGCCGCCGTCTGCCAGACGGGAGGCCTGTGCGGTGGCCAGTTCGATCGGATGCAGGCCCAGGCGCTGGAAGGCATTGACCAGCGCGCGTGTGGCCGTGAACAACACCCAGCGGTAACCCCGCGCGTGCAGGTGTTGCGTGGCGGCGGCGATAACCCAACGGGTATCGCCGGGTTTATCGAGTGCGAGGTGGCCGACCTCGACGAGTTCGCCGCGATCGATCCGGATACCTAGCCGATCGGCGATCATGTGTGGCGCCGGCGAGGATAGATATTGTTCCGAGAACAGCGCACCGTCGTGACCGCCACGAAAGCCGACCACCGCCCTGTGCCGGTCGTGGTCGCGGAAGCTCAGCAGGGTGGGATGAAAGGTCCGGACGTCCGCGCCGTAGCGCCGCTCGAAAACCCGACGCACGAATGCCTCGGCGTCGGTGCGCTCGGGGTGTTGCGCATCGATGACGTTCACCCTTACCGGGTTGCGCAGTTCGGCGAGCAGGGGCTCCACCGTGTCGAGCACGCAAGGATCGAACGAAGAAGGCGAGGGGGCAGGGGACATGGACATCGCTCGCGAGGGGTGGGGTGCCCTCTTAATTGCGAGATCCGTGCCATCCATCTATCGCATTGATGGATATGGAAATAACTTCAACTTTACGCGCCGAAACGCCCTTCATTCGTTGCAGTGCGCATGAATTGTCTGCAAGAAATGTCGGGGTGAATCAGGGGCCGGCACGGTCCGGACAAAGTGCCGGCATGTTCGTCATGCTCCCCGGCCATGGCAGCAGCATGACGACATGGACGCTCGCGTCGACATGACACGATGCCACGTAGCCGATCGCGCCCGGGGTGGCCGCAACGAACCTGACAACGGCCTCGTCCGAACCGAGCACGTAGGGAGGGCTGACGCCCTGGAAGTACTGCTTGTCCCAATAATCCTGCAACCGCGTGGCAGGCATGCGCACGATCGCGCGAGAGAAGGCGTCGCGCAGCGGTGCCTCCGTGGGAAGGTTCACCGGCGTGAGCTTCAGGCCGTCATCGTCGACAAAGATGCGCTTAAGGTAGACATTGCGCAGCGTGTCCCGATCGAACGACAGCCGCGGTTCCGCAGGCGCGGTAATCACGGCGATCTGCAACTGCGCCGCCCATGCCGGTTGGCCGGCAGCGACCAGCGCACCGACAAGGTAACGCGCGATGCGTCTGCTGGTTCGCATGCGTCAGAACAACACCGACACGGAGGCCAGCCACCCGGCCGGGACGATGTCACCGCCGCGCCCGTTCCGGTGTTCCAGCTTGAGGACCACCCCCGGCACGGGCCGGTAGTTGATCGCTTCGGTGCGCACCGTCGTCGTGGTTTCCGGCATCGACGTGTGATATCGCTCCAGCCGGCCGATGAGGTAGAGCCGGGCGGCGATGGGGACGCCCGCCTCGATGAAGCCACCGCGTTCGTCGGACAGTTGCGATGGCCCCGACCGGTAGATCGCTTCACCCGTCAATTCCAGGTACCGCATGGTCCATGTGAAGTCGACACCGATGAGCTGGTAATCGTGCCGCGGTGTCTCCAGTTGATAGTTCACGTACGAAGCGCCGACGCTGAGGCTGTCGCCCGCAAGGTGGTACAGGACACGGCCGCCCACCGCGTGGCGAAAGTTGTTCCGCGGGCTGCGGTCGCCGGTGTAATCCGTGAATGCGTCGTCCGCATCCTGCCCCACGCCCAGTGACTGGCTGTTGTCGGCGAACACCCAATAGTCGAGATCCTGACCCTTGATGCCGACCGTACCGAACGCCATGGCACCGGAGGCGTGGCGGGCGAACGCCGCCGACGTGGATAACGGGCGTGAAACCGTCCACGTCAGTGGGTCGGCATGGACGAGGTTCCACTCACCCACCGGGGTGAGGAACTTGCCGAACCGGAACGTGACCGAGGGGGTGGCGTGGAAATCGGCATAAAGGCGCTCCACATCCACCTCGGCCTCGCCCCCCTCATTCCGGGCGCCGGTCACGTTGGTGGTGCGGGAGGTCGCCAGTTCGGTAAAGAGCTGCCACCGGCTGCCCAGGTCCTTGGTGACGAACATGCTGGCGTCACGGAGACTCGATGTGCTGCGCGACCCGTCCAGGTCGAAGAAGTGAACATCAGCGTATCCGCCGATACGAAGGCCCAGGGCCGGAAAGTAGAGCCCCTGGCCCAGGGTATAGGGCGCCGGCTGCCAGGGGTTCTCGTCCGTGGTGCCGGCGGCATGGACCGGAGAGGCCGCGCAAAGGGCCGCCACGAGAGCGATCACGCCCAGGCTCGGGGGAGGACGCGGGTACCGGCTCATGGATATACCTTCAGGGGGATGAAACGTGGACGATTCTGCGACACTGATGCCGGCATTCGCAAAGCTGACCTGCCTTGACCACACGATCGGTACTCTTTCGGCTCCTGTTATGGACCATGCTCGGCACCATGGCGGTGGTCGGCGCGCTGTCGTTTTTCCAGTTCCGTAGCGCCCTGCGGTCTGAAATCGCGGGGAACCTCCGCTTCGGCGCGACGGCCATGATGCAGCGCATCGACACCTTTCTCTTCGCCCATGTCGAGAACATGCGCGTGTGGCGAGGTCTGGAGGTCATGCAGGATATCCGGGTGAAGGATGTCGACAAGCGCCTGTCGAATTTCCTTGCGAACCTGCGCGCGGGGCAGGACACGGTCTATGACGTACTGCTGTGTACCGACCCCCAGGGGCGCGTCGTCGCCGCCAGCGATCCGTCCTACATCGGCGGCGATGCGCCGCGGCTGTCGGGATGGCGCGGCGTTCCGGGGCAGGGCCTCGACGCCGTTTCGATGGCGCTGGTGTCGCCGGGCGACGGTACTCGCGCCATCGTATTGCGCAGCCCCATAGCCAATGCCTTCGGCGAAGGCACGATCGGTTATCTCTATGTATTCCTGGACTGGGGGGCCGTGCAGCGGTTGCTCGATGGTGCGGTGAACCACGGAGCGCGCAATCTGCTCCTGATCGACAGCGAGGGCCATGTACTCGGCGCGTCGGCCAACCTGCGCACTGCGCCGGGCCTGTCGCGTCTCCGCCTGGACGACTGGCTGCTTCCGCGATCCGGGGCGGCTTCCTATGTTCATGACGGGGCAGGGCTGGGATACGGCGACCTGCTCGTGGGAGCGGCCACGTCCGAAGGGTACCCGCCGTTCGAGGGCATGGGGTGGCACATCCTGATGATCGAGCCGACGTCGGTATCGTTCGGCCCGATCTGGGCGCTGCTGTGGGCCATGCTCGGCGTCTTGCTCGTCACCTTGGTCATCGGGCTGTGGATTTCCTCGCGCCTGGCCGACCGCATCGCATCGCCCATCGTAGCCTTGACGGCCTTCACGCGGAGCTTCCGCCAGGGCCAGACACTGCTTCCCACCATGCCGTCCGGCGCCACCTCGGAAGTGGACGAGTTGCATCGCGCCTATACCGAGATGATCCAGGCCCTGGAGCAATCACGCGAGCAGATCGTTCGTGCAGGCAAGCTGGCCGTCGTCGGCGAAATGGCCGCGATCATGGCGCATGAAGTGCGGACCCCGATGGGCATCCTGCGAAGTTCCGCCCAGCTATTGCAAAGGCAGGCCGACCTCGACGAGAGGCAGCGCGAACTGATCGGCTTCATCTTCAGTGAAACCGAGCGGCTGAACCGCCTGGTCACCCTTCTGCTCGAATGTGCCAGGCCAAATCCACCGCACTTCATGTCGCACGATCTGCTGGAGATCGTCGACAATGTCATCGCCTTGCTCGAATCGCGTGTGGAGCGCGCCGGCGTCACCCTTTCGAGGCAATCCGACGGGGGAGAGGTGATGCTCCGCTGCGACAGGGAACAGATGATGCAGGTATTCCTGAACCTCATCCTCAATGCGTTGTCGTTCGTGGGGGAGGGTGGGCGAATCCGGGTCAGCACTCACCGTGACGAGGACGCGCTATGGGTCAGTGTCGCCGACGACGGCCCTGGCGTGCCCGTCGAATTGCGGCAACGGATCTTCGATCCTTTCTTCAGCCGCAGGGAAGGGGGGATCGGCCTCGGCCTCACCATCGTGCAGCAGATCGTCCAGGCGCATGGCGGCACGCTGACCGTCGGCGAAAGCGCCTGGGGTGGCGCTTCCTTCAACCTGCGCTTCAACGACCAAGAACCTGACACATGACCGCAAAACGCATCCTGGTGGTAGACGACGAAGCGAAGATGCGTCGCATCCTGGAGCTTTCCCTGAAATCCATGGGGCACGACGTGGAGCAGGCGAGCGATGGCCAGGAAGCACTGGCGATCCTCGAGACGGGATCGTTCGACCTCGTGCTGACCGACCTTCGCATGCCCAGGCTGGACGGCATCGGCCTGCTGCGTGCGCTGCGTGAGGCCGACAACGATATTCCGGTCATCGTGATGACTGCCTACGGGACCATCGAAACCGCCGTCGCGGCGATGAAGGTGGGTGCAGCCGACTACGTCATCCGCCCGTTCGAGATGGAAACCATCGAGATGGCGGTCACGCGCGCGCTGACGATGCAGGTGGTGCAGCGTGAGAACCGCTTTCTGAAGGAGGAGGTGTCCCGTGGCTGGGGCGACTTCGTGGGCACGAGCAAGCCCATGCAGGACCTTTACGATCTCCTGAAACAAGTGGCTCCGACCCGCAGCAGCGTCTTTATCGTCGGCGAAACGGGCACAGGCAAGGAGTTGGTGGCGCGGGCGATCCACGAGGCGTCGGGGCGCAGCGGGCTTTTCGTGCCGATCAACTGCGCTGCCATTCCCTCCGAGTTGCTCGAGAGCGAATTGTTCGGGCACATCAAGGGTGCGTTCACCGGCGCCTTGCGTGATCGTATCGGCAAGTGCGAGTTGGCCAGTGGCGGAACGCTCTTCCTGGACGAGATCACGGAGATGCCCGTCGGTCTCCAGGCGAAGCTGCTTCGCGTCCTGCAGGAAGGCGTGATCGAAAAAGTAGGCGGCAACACGGCCACGCCGGTCGATCTGCGCGTCGTAGCGGCCACCAACCGGGATCCGCAACAGTCTGTGGATGCGGGCTTGCTCCGGCGAGACCTGTATTTCAGGCTCAACGTGGTTCGGGTGGACGTGCCGCTCCTGCGTGACCGGCATGGCGATATCCCGTTGCTCGTCGACTACTTCATACACAAGTACTCGATCGAACTCAGCCGGACGCCGCCGCGGATGTCGCCCGACGCGCTGGCGATCCTGGAAGGCTACGCCTGGCCGGGGAATGTGCGTGAGCTCGAAAACCTCATCGAACGAGCCATGGTCCTGTGCCGCGGCGATCTGATCACGGTGGCACACCTGCCTGCGGGCCTTGGCCCGGCGCCAGTCGTGCCTACGGCCGGCGCAGCCGATGTCGATGCGAAAGCCATGCCGCACGGCTCGGACTCACTCTCCCTGCGCCTGCACGTGGATGAGTTGGAGCGGCACCTGATCGACGAGGCACTGAAGCGGGCAGGCGGAAGCAAGGCTGCCGCGGCGCGGCTGCTTCAGATCAGTGAGCGTGCGCTTTGGTACAAGATCAAGCGATTGGGGCTTAGCTAAAACTTAGCGCGCATCCCGGCACGGGTCTTTGACCTGCTGCTTGATCCTGATCAATAAGTGGGTGTGCCCGCCGGATGATCCTGTCGGTATCCGAGCTCGATCGCGGCATGCCCATGCCATGCATTGCCGCCCACATGAGGGTGACACCGATGCATCAACCTTCGAACCGCTATGCCTTACTTGTCCGATGGACACATTGGCTCACGGTCCTGGCTGTCGTGGCAGCGTATGTCTTCGTCAACATCGGTGACGACGAAGCCCCGGCAATCATGCGATGGCATTATCTGGCAGGGCTTGCCGTGCTGGTCCTGTTGATACCCCGCATTCTTTCCCGACTCACCACCCGACCGCCGCCCATCGTTCCCGCGCCCGGAAAGATGGTGGCCATGGTCGCCCGCGTGTCGCATCTCGCCTTGTATGCATTCCTGTTGGTGCAGCCGGTACTTGGCATACTCCAGGTCAACTATGGCGGCGAACTTGTCAGCCTGCCGTGGGGCGGCTGGTCACTTCCGGCGCTGGTCGCGCCTGATCATGCTGCGCATGAGTCGATCGGTGAACTTCACGAGGCACTCGGGGAGATCTTCTACTGGGTGATCGGCGCCCACCTGGTCGCATCGCTATGGCATCACTTCCTTCGCCACGACAACACGTTGCGAAGGATGGTGTGAACCGTGACTGCAGCGCCCATGTCCCCTAGAGCATCCATTGAAAATGCACCTGGACAACGGTTGCATTTGCTCTCGTGGGGTTCGTGCCAGGATGAATCACGTACTGAATATCCGGTTGAATGGCCAACCTCGGATTCACCTGAAGAAGATAGGTAGCCTCAATGGAAGTCTCGGCGGTCGTCGTTGGAATCGCCTGCATGTTCAGCGAGTCGATGTAGTGCGATCCGTTCCGTGCAGAGGTGAGGGCGATGCCAAACGTATCGTCCGGCCTGCTTGTCATGAACCCGGAGGCTGTAAGACCCGCGGCGACGAACGAGTCAAACTGATTGATTCTCCCGTCCCCGACGCCGTATTGCAGGAAGCCCGACAATCGGGCCTTGGGATTGGCGGGCGACCTGAACAGGGTTCGGTCAATCAGTACGTAAGCGCCGCTGCTGCCTTCATGTTGCAAAGGGCGTCCTTTGCTATCAACGCGGCTCAGGTCGCGAAACGTGCCGGTGTAGTGCCATGCTCCGATGGCAAATTTATCGTCGTAAGCGGGGAAGTTCGCACCGCGACCCACCCGGTATTTGGAAATGCCCTGTGAACCACCTGACCCCGGGCGAGTCAGGAAGGCGATCTCGGAGACAAGCAGTAGACCGTCTTTTTGGCCAGGAAATCGGTTCTGCTCATCGGTCCGATTGGCCGGCACGCCGTCCATGATCGCCGTACGAATCAGAATGCTTGAGCTGGGTTTGAAGGTAACCCTGGCTCCGAATGAGGTATCGGGAAAGATGGACGGTCCACCGATGCCGCTTTGGGAGAACTCAGGCCCCATGCCGAACGAACTGTTCAAGAAAAGACCGCTGGACGCGAGGCGATAGAATTCCGAGTTGAGATCATATCGGCCGGCGAGAAGCGACCAACGTCCACTCAGCGAGCTGTACTGTCCCCATGCTTCGTAGAATCGCAACGCCGGCTTTGCCGCATAGCTATTGACGCCTTGAGCGTCTCCAACGAAGTTGCTTGGTTGGCCGCCGTGTATCGATAGCACCTGGAAAAACGCTGTCCAGCCTGGCGCATGAAACAGTTTGTTGCCATCCAAGGCAAGCTGCAAGCGCAGATTGCCGACATAGGCCGTGCCTGTTCGGATGCCGCCAGAAGTATTTGCGGCAGCGATTCCGTCATATATCAATGCAGGGGTCACACCTTCTCGGGTGAGGCGTGCCTTTTGGTCGTCAATCTCATCGGATAAGGCCTGGCCGCAGAAAAGGGCAGTGCTCGCTATCACGCTCTGCAACAGCGTCTTCAACCACGGATCTACACCTGAAGGGCCTCGGTCGGGCAGGGCCGGAGGCAGCGGAACTGTGCGACGCGACCGTGGGGGTCCCATGTTGATCCTCCAGCTAAGCAATAAGCCGTGCAACATGGGGCAGGCACCGGAGTTTCTGACGACGACCGCCAGCTCGCGATCGCCATGCTCAGTGAGAAGCTACGACACAGCGCCGTCTAAGCGCTTGTACGTTCTTAGCAAGATCGCAACAGGAATGATGACCCAACGCCAGCTCGCGTTTTAACCCGCGACATCCACCACCACTTTGCCGGCGGCCTTGCCACTCTCGATCAGCTGATAAGCCTGCTCCGCCTCAGCCAGCGAGAAGCGATGCGGGTCGAGGTGCGTACGCAGGTGGCCCTGCTCGGCCAGCGCGGTGGCCTGCCGAAGGATCTCGCCATGGTGGGCGCGGCCCTGACCGGTGAGCAGCGGGCGCAGGGTGAACACGCCGGAATAAGTACCTGCGCGAAACGACAGCGGTGCCAGCGCGTGCGTGCCCCAGCCGAGCGCGCTGACCACGTGGCCTTGATACGTGCGCACTGCCTCGAACGAGGCGTCCAGCGTGGCGCCGCCGACCGTGTCATAGATGACGTCGAAGCCTTCGCCATCGGTGTACGCCTGCACGTAGTCGGCAACCGGTGTGGTGGTGTAGTCGATGGCGGTGGCGCCGTAGCCCTCGATCATGGGCTTCTGCGCGGCGCTGCCGGTGGCGAACACCTCCGCGCCGCGGGCACGGGCGAGCTGCAGGGCGAGATGCCCGACGCCGCCGGCGCCGCCGTGCACCAGCACGCGCTGGCCTTCATGCACACCGGCCCGATCCACCAGACCCTCGTAAGCGGTGATGAAACCCAGCGGCATCGCTGCGGCTTCGCGCATGGACAGATTCGCGGGCTTCGGCGCCAACAGTGCGGCATCCACCGCCGCGTATTCGGCAAGGGAACCCTGCACGCCGCCGACGCCGCCAGTCATGCCGTAGACGGCGTCGCCTATTTGCCACTGATGGACGTCAGTACCCAGCGCCACCACGGTACCAGCCAGGTCGATACCCAGCACCGCCGGTAGCTGATGTCTCGCGTGCGCTGCCTTGCCGGCGCGGATCTTGGTGTCCAGCGGATTGAGCCCGGCGGCGGCCACGCGCACCAGCACCTGGCCCGGGCCGGGCGCTGGCACGCCAAGCTCCACGAGGCGTAGCGGGGTGTCGATCTGTCCGGCGACGGCGGCTTGCATGGTGGTGGGAAGCGCGTTCATGGCGAGGTGTCCATCGGAAGGTGGCGCCATGATGGATCCGATCCACGTGCATGGGAATCGACGTTTTCGTTTTCCATCCATGCAAAAATGCATGAACTCTCACTGACGGAGCCGGCGATGGATTGGAACGACGTGCGCATCTTCCTCGCCATCGCACGCGAGGGTTCGCTGGGCGCTGCAGCGCGTGCGGTGGGACAGACCCAGCCCACCATGGGCCGGCGCCTGCGCGCGCTTGAGGCCGCGGTAGGGCAGACGCTGTTCCAGCGCACGGCCGACGGCTTCGTGCTCACCGATGAGGGCATGGCGGTGGTAGCCAGCGCCGAGCGCATGGAGGAGGAAGCACTCGCCTTCGAGCGTGCGCTGGCCGGCCGCGAGAGCACGCTGAGCGGGCAGCTTCGACTGGCGGCGTCGGACTGGTTCGGAAGCTACGTGCTCGCGCCGGTGCTGGCCGAGTTCGCCCGGCGGCATCCCGCGGTGACAGTGGAGTTACTTACCGACGCGCGCCTCTACAGTCTGGCGCGGCGCGAGGCAGACCTGGCATTCCGCATCAAGGCGTTCGACGAGCCGGACGTGATCTCGCGCCGCCTGCTGCGCATGCCTTATGCGTTGTATGCAAGCGCCGGCGGAGCCCGTCTGCGCAAGGATGGCCGCGGCGCACGCCTGGTCACCATGAACGCCGCGTTCGGCGGCATGCCCGACGTGGGCTGGCTAAAGAAGCACCTGCCGCATGCCACGGTGGCGTTCACCAGCAACAACCGCGAGGCGCAAGCGCGTATGTGCGCCGAAGGGATCGGCCTGGCCGTGCTGCCGGTGGCGCTCGGTGACGCCTTTCCGACGCTGCGCCGCATCGACCTGGGCGAGGCGCCGCCGTCACGCGACACGTGGCTGGGCTACCACAAGGACCTGAAACGGCTGAATCGACTGCGCAGCCTGCTGGATCTGTTGAGCGAGCGCTTCGCTGACGCGGTGGCGTGATGCTGCGCGACGGGCGTCTCTGCCCGGCGCGTCGCCACCACGTGCCGCTTTGCGAGAAGGGGGCACGTGCCTGTCACCCGAAGGCGGATGGGCGAACGCGCAGTAGATCGAGGTCTCTGGTGGCTATGTGATCTGACGGCTGGACCAGGGAGGCAAATCGAGCGCATCGATGCGGAGCTGTTGTAAGTGATACGCATCCGTGCGGATGCAACTGGATCGCGCCATCAGGCTAGGTTGTCGAGAATAGGGCGGGGTTGCTGGGATGTCGGCAACGCAAGGCATCACTGCTACTGACTCAGTACGCTCTACCACGAGCCAGATCGAGAAGCGGGGGCGGCCGGTGCGATACCACATTTACCCAGGAGATCTCTAGCGACCAGCCTGCGGAGCCGGTGTGAGCGGCATACACCACGTCATATTGAACGAAGGGTGTTGCCCAGGCGCTTCCGTCGATAGAGTATTGGAGGCAATCCATGAATCGGCAGCAGCCAGCTAACGTTGAATATGATCTGCCGATGATAGGGCCGATGGATCCTCTGACGACGGGTGATTAGGGCTGGTTATCGAGGGAAGGTGCAGGCTTCGACTTCCGCACCCAAGCGGTCACGCCCAGTTTCCGTAATCAACCTCCACCATAGCAAATTAAACTGAGTTGAGGTTCAAGCTGCCAGTGGGCGTTAATCTCTTCGCGCGCTGCTCCGCCGTCGTTCATTTTCTACTTGCTTGTCATCTTCGCACAGGCGAGAGAAGGAGGCCAAAGGCGGCACAATCGAGCACTGCACTACGAGTTAAATAGGTAGGATAACGGAAAGGACGTGACGACCCTGCAGCCAGTGCATCGGAACGACTCGCGCATGAGCAGCCTGGCTAAGTTGTGCTTGGTCAGAGCAAGCTTAGTCCCGCACTGCGGACATGCAAGAAGCGTTGCCAAGGGATCTAGAATCCGTTTGACCTCGTTGACCTGCGCAGGATCGTCACCAAGCGTATACATTCCGAGGATCGTCCGAACCTCGAACGCACTTCTCGCGCCTGGGTCCATATTCTTCATGCGGTCATAGAGACCCAGGATGACGTGCGACAGGAATAGCAGCACGGTCGGCAATACCTCGTAAAGGCCCTCGTAGGAGTCATCTTCAGTGTGGTTCTTGAAGATGAAATTGAAGTTCATCGGCTCCGTTCGCACGGCCTCGCGGTCTACAGTTATCAGGTGAACGGCCCGCTGGAGGATTTTGTATAGGCCTCTTTCATAGGAGTCCTTGAATAGGACGGAGTGAAGCCAGTCGCTTTTGAGAGCATTTTTGAGTACCGTCTTCTCTAGGGCGGCCTGCAAGATTGCCTGGCGGTGATTGCCGACGATCTTTGGAGCTAGCCCGGCGGGAGATTGATTTGCAAAGGCCTCGTAGAAACCGTCCTCATCTCCGAGCATCCAAGCCAGATAGACCAAGTTGTCCAACAACGGCTTCCGAAAGAGGTTGAACGCCACCACTACCTTGCGTCGTTCCATGCAACGCAACGCTTCGTAGATGTGATGAAGGCAATCCGATACCATACCAATCGTGATGGTATTGATGGCGACGCGTTTGGCCTCTTCCAAACGCCCAAGCTGTTTGAGCGCTTCTATCGAGCCGACTGCGCTCGACAACTTCTCGAACCGATCGGCCTCGTCAGCATCTCGGAATTTGAACCGCACGAGGTGTGCACGCGCCTTTTCGTATTCGGCGAGCATGTGAACGCAAGTATCATGCAAGAAGAAGCAGTACTCGTGTGCCAGGCGCACCGAGGGCGGCACCCATTTGAGACGGTTGCGCGGGATCAGGCCGGACGCCACATCACGCGATCGGCCAGCCCTTTCGACGTCGCCGGTGAGCGCGTGCCCTATCAGAACGCTCTTTGTCATATGCCTCCCTTATGGCGGGTCAATCGTACTGTGCGCTCTGTTCATCGTCGGAGTCCTGTGCCCGCGCGATCTGCTTGGCCATGGAATCCGACATTTTCTTGGACCAGCGCCGAACAGCCGCTTTCGCATGCTTGTGCAACGCCGTTAGCGGCTCTTCGTACAGCTCGTAGTAGGTCGTGAGCGACCCGGACCAACCAAATGTATGCATGTTTCCGACCAAGGCCTGCTGCACGTCATCGCGCTCCCCGAATTCATCGACTATGCGTTGGATCAGGCAGCTGAAGCGCTTGCCCTGACCATCACTCTCGCTGGTCAAGAGCGGCAGGATGCGCGCGAGGAAGGCCGGCGCCACCTCCGGGTTGGCGTGGCACCAGGCGAGCAGTGTGTCGTCCGACAGCTCCTCGATAGGGGCCTTCTGTTGCGAACCACCAAAAGAATAGTCCTTGCCGAGCGAGTGCTGGAAACGCCAGGACGCCGGTGGGTTTGAAGTGATCGCATTGCCGATCAGGGGCCAAACGATCTCGGGGAACTCACGAAGCAGTAGTGGCAGCAGTGGCTTGATCCGGCGCTCGTCGACCAGCGATCCTTCGTCCACGCGGTCAATGAGCTGACGCGTAAGGGATAGCGCTACGGCTCGCGCGTCCGCGTCGTTGCGCCCCTTGCTCAACAGCCACTTCATCAGTTCGATGAAGTGATGGTCGTTCATGGTGTTGGTCTGACCGGCGAGCGCAGTATCAGCTGCTGACCGTAGTTGCGGGCGAAGGTGCTCAAGGCGTCCCATGTCCGAATGGACGTACATCCCCAGGAGATCGTAGCCCAGGTTCGCTTGGTCGGGTTTCGCGAAGATCTCGGTGAACAGCGGCGCGACTTCCTCGGGCTCACGCTTGGCAAGCCTGCCTCCGAACGTCCAGGCATAGAGCGCTCGTGACGTGAGCGTGCCGCTCTTCAAGCCCTCACAGACCAATAAAATGTCTGAAGACGGAATGTCCATCTTGAAGGCGAGCAAGGGCACGTTTGACGCTAACTTTGGCGAACGGATCGCCCTGCGCTTGAGCATCTCGACCAACTGTGGCTTCGTTTTCGCCAACTCAGCCACGTAGCTTGTTAGCAGGTCCGAGTTCTGCCGTCCAGAAGGCGCAGCGCGGTAGGCCTTTACCACCCTCCACAGCCAACTAACCTTGTCGTTCGCGTTCGCCGCCAGGGCCGTGCCGAAAGATCCTGCCATGCGCTGCTCGCCGGTGCTTAGCGCCGGAAGCTCCGCAATTAACACCTCGGGCTGTGCGAGCGCCTCGACGGCGAGTTCCGCAATCGTTTCCTGCTGACGCACCTCACGTTCATTGAAGTCTAGCTTCTCGTCGCAAGGGTAGTCCCATGGCATCTCAGTCACGAGCAGCTTGAGCCGTCCGCTCAAGTCGTCAGGTGACACCATGGCGAGTATCGAATATACCCGCGCAAGGTCCTCTTGCGTCATGCCAGCGGCGTCATAGGTGATGACATCGCCAAGGGAGGCCATGGCCCGGGGCCAGTAGCGGCCTTGGGCCTGTACGAGTTGCGTCACGGCCTTTTCCACAAAGTCCAGGAAACCAACGAGGATCAGTCCGCGAATGTCGTTGGCGAGTGCCTTTTTCGCGATCTCGCCCGCTGTGTCGTCAATCAGCGCGAACCGTAGGAGACGTTCAAGGCACTCTAGGATGTAATCGACCGCAACCTTATTGCTCGGGTTCCACGGTTCGAGCGCCTTGCGTAACCCATGGCTCTCGATGCCGACCGAGCGCGAGAAATGCTGCACTTCCGCGCCGCTTTCGAGCGCTGCAGCGAGCAACGTATTTTGCTCAGGGATATCCTGATCGATCAGGTCGTCGAGCAGCGCCAGGCGCGCATCCCCATCCGCCGCAGTATCGCCGAGATAGGCAGGAAACAGCGACTTGAACTGACCGGTACAATTGTTTCTCCAGGTCTCGTTTTCCGCCATCGCCAGGCGGAACAGCAATCGAGCGCCAAGCTCGAAAGTCGCGGGCACGAAAGCGATGCGTTGCGCCGCCCATCGGATTTCACTTCGCGCATCACCGCCAAAGTCCTTCAGCGCGCCATTGGGCAACGTGTCGAACACACGTTCAAGCAACTCGCCAGTCGCCCTGGCGTCGATCTCCGACAGACTGTCGATGACGCTCGCGTTCGCGCCGTTACAGATGGCGTCATAGGAGTCGAGCGGGCCGCCGACGCGGCACACATGGCGGGTCACGTCGAGCGAGATGCGCGACTGGTTAAGGAGTGCCAGTTGCTTGGCCGCACGGCGACGCAACAGCGGCGGCGCCTGCGTAAGCACCTCGTCCCATTTCTGAGGCCCCCATTCCTGCCATTGCCGCTCGGCAAGGCTGTGCGCGATGGGGCGGGGCTGGACCGTAACAAAGCGGCCACGCGGTTGCGCCACTCGGCGGCGGGCGAGATCGACGAACGTTGCCCTCAGCTGGTCTTCCGGCAAAGTGCCCGCCAAGGCCGCGACCTGGGCCAGCTCTGCCTCCGCTTCGCCGCGAAATCCCACCAAGCCGAAAACACTTAGCAGCTTCGCGCCTTGCAGAAGCTCTTCCTTATTCGTGCCGCGCCGCCCAATGACAACCTGTTCAATGAGGAAGTCCTGCGTAACGGTGGCGAGCGAGATGTCAGCGACCCACGCCTCCGCACTCAAGACGGCCATCTGCGGAAAGCCGCCGGCGAACTTCACCAGGCGGCGCACGTCCTGGGTGGGCAGCCCAGGTTGTAGGTTCTTAATGAGGGCTTCGATGAGGGAGTTCTTGGCGGGCTTGA
Organism: Luteibacter sp. SG786; assembly: GCF_011759605.1. Classification (GTDB taxonomy): domain Bacteria; phylum Pseudomonadota; class Gammaproteobacteria; order Xanthomonadales; family Rhodanobacteraceae; genus Luteibacter. The sequence goes on along the minus strand of NZ_JAAOYX010000001.1, from coordinate 1,529,325 downwards.
TAAGTAGAGTGTCGTTCGGCAGCATTTCGACCGGCCCCTCACGATCAATGTTTTTACCCAACGATCCGCCGGGCACCTCATGGTCGATGGTGATAAGCGACAGACGACTGCTGGAGCGTTTCACCATCGCGGCAAGGTCTTGGTGTGTCTCCTCACTGCACCGGTCGACGACGACGACCGCACGCTTGCCAAGATCCGCCAGGGACTGCACCGCACCTTTGACGGTGGTCGAGCCAAGCTCCGTCTCTACACCGTAAAGCACGAGGTCGCCGGTCCGGATGCCGGTCTCATCGTCATCGGCGAATGCTTCCAGAACGAGGCGAGATTTGCCGAGGCCGGACAGGCCGACGATGCGAACAACTTCGCGCTCCTTCTCGACCACCGGACGGACGCCGGCACGCACGGCCGCGAGGCGGTCGTCATCGACGAACGGGGTCTCATGCTCGTGCCGACCTGCCCAATGCATGTAGGTGCGGAAGGTGGTGGCGAGGCTCGGTTGCGTTTGCTCTTGAACCCAGGTGGCGACTTGCGGATGCTCATTCACCCAGGTGGCGATCTGATCCGCGTCACGGAAGGCGATTTGTGAGGCCTTGGCGGCAACGCCCTGGGCATGAATTGCTTCGAGCACGGCGGTGACGCGCTTCACGACTTCACGCCTAACATAGGCGCGATTGCACAGCATGATGTAGTTGCCGCCCGCTTCGAGCGTCTCGCGTATGACCGGCTCTAGGTCACCTGCTGCGGTCAGAACGTCCTTCGCTGCCTTGCCCGGCGTGATGGCGGCAGCCTTTACCTGAAGGATGCAGTTGCGGCTCGGCAGGTAGGATGTGCGCTCCGGGCCGTTCTCCCAAGTAATATGTGCATCTTCGCCGCCATCTGCAGCCGTCAGCACCGAGGCGACATGGATGTTGTCGGGTGGGATGCGGTTCTTCGCGGCCTCAGCCGAAAGCAGGCGCCGCGTCAGTACAACGAGGAAGCGATCGGTTAGGGCACTGACATGCGCTCCGGTTATCTCGAAGGGCCGAAGCCCTGTCTGCTGAATAGGGACATGTATACCGGTTAGTGCGCCGAGGGCCGTAGCGTCGGCGTCGAGGATGCGTAAGAGGCTGATCGTGGCAGCCGCCGGCGTTATCGCGCCGCTCTCGTACTTTTGGAAGGCGCGGATGCCGCCGCCCAGCAATTCACCCGCTTCGACCTGATTCAGGCCAAGGCTCTCGCGGATACGACGGATGTCCGCCGGCGTCATGGGCTCGGCTTCAGATTTCGAAGGGGCAGTTTGCTTGATTTGCTTTTTCATTTATACACCATGATGGTGTAATAGCCTCACATTTGACCCAACTTGTCAAAGCCTGGCTCGCTTGATCAACTTAGATACTTAATTCTAAAGAATGGTTTCAGCGCTCGCAGACGAGGTTGGCCTCTATGGCATTGGGCGGCACGACCTGCCTTCCCGGCGGCCAGAAGCCGCTGTGAGAGGGATTGCCACCTCTGGCCAAGGCGCGATGCGCCTGGTAGACCCTTGGCCGTCAGGATTAGGCCTTTGGCGAAAGCAGGGCCTGAGCAGTCGCTTTGCACCGGGTCGCACAACCGCAGCCTTCTGTCCCGACCGTCGCCGCCCCACTCACTAGCGGCCTTATAGGAATCGTCCTACCGGCTTTGCGTGGACGACCTCTTGCTCAAATCCCGGAATTTGAGACGGGGCTGTGCACACTCGCTTTGCGGCGCACAGTGCACCGCAAACCTTACCCAGGGGAGTCACCCATGAGCCAGCGACACGCCATCATCCGCCTCCTGTCCGAGGCGTTGCCCTACCGACCGCTTAAAAACCCCGGACAGAAGGAGCAGGCCGAAAAACGCATTGAACGGGTAGCTGCATGGGTTTTCGCTTTGGGCTTCGCCACGATGCTCGTTCTTTGGGCAGTCCGCTTTGCAATGGGTCCTCTGCCTGGATGGATCAAATGGCCCGGTCTGGCGTTTGCCCTGGCCAGCATCATCGCCGGATTCACCTACTCGTCGGCCGACTTGATTGTCCGGTGGACGCGCCGCGCGCACCGAGCGGAAGATGAGGCACACCATCAGCTTGCCCGGCTTGATCACCGCACCCCGCAGGTCGAGGCACTCGCAGTGTTTGACGATGATGCGCTCGAGGACGTCGAGGCGCAGTACCGCGCAAGACTCGATGCGGGTCAGTCGCGGATGGCGTCGGTGCTAGGCGACAAGTCGGCAGTGGTGACCAGCGCGTTGTCAACGGTGACCCTTTGGAAGGTGCTCAGTGATCTCAAATGGGTCGAGCCTGGGTCACCCGTCCTTGGAGCCTTTATAGGTGCGGGCATCGTCATTGCAATCGGCCCGGCGCTGGCAAAGGGCTTCTCCGAGCGGCTCGTCTACCAGTGCGACCTGCTCGCCTCAGCAAGAAAGCGCAAGGCACGGCAGGGCAGTGATGGGGAAGGGCTGACCCGATTGGCGACGCCGGCGGCCAACGACGGTGCCGTGCCGTTGCCGGACAGGGCGGCAAGCGACATCCTTGTTCACTGACAGTCCGGCGCTGTACCGGCCCGCTGCTGAGCCTGTCGTTTATCGAGAAGCAGGACAGTTCGTTGCGTACGTGATGCCGGAGAGGTCCGGCGTCACCGGGCGATACGCGAACCATGACCTTCCAGAAAGCCGCCCCTTCTGTCCGCGCAAACAGGTTGTTGTTCGCGCGTCCATGACATCGCACTTAAACCTCCCGGAATCGGCAGGGTGGGGCGGCTTTCGGCCAATGCCTGGCCGGTTGACGCGAGGGAAGGGCTGGGCAGGCATCTCGAATACGAAGAGGCCCAAATAATTCGGCTCCGAAGCCTCATCTACGTCATAGATGAAGAGGCGCATCTCGTCCTTCCTAAGCATGTAGATATCGGATCTTTGGCAGAAATGCTGCGTAGCCTCAAGGCTGGGCTTAAAAAGTCCCATGTGGTCAACTTCTTTTCGTCGCCTGAAGATCTTGCTGCCAAGGTCACTCAGGATGTAGTGCGATTGACTAGCGCTATCGCCAAGGAGCCGACAGCGGAAGTTCTCTCCCAAATTGCCGCAAATGCCGTTGAGCGCAGTCCGCTTACGCCACCCCGATTCGAATATTTGAAGCAGCGCACATCTGGAATCTTTAAGTACGACGTACCCGATGCAATCTTACGGGAGGCGCTAGAGTTGATCTTCGGCGGTGACAACATGGCAGCGGCATTTTTACTGAGCCGAGGCACTCCTATGCCACTTGATAATGCCGTCGATGGGCTCATGACATTCGAAACGATCTTGGCTGATATCGTAGTTAGTAATAAGCAGAAATCGGACGGGAGTGGAGAAGTCTAACGTTTCATCGATGCGGCAGCTTCGAGTGGTCTACGGCGGCAGCTTTGGCATGAAAATGCGCCTTGAGGTAGCAAAGATCGATTGGGGGATGTTATCCCGTGCACGCAGGGAAGCGTTCGCTTCACCCTCCGGTATACAGTGGCAGTTCGACAGCGTAGGGGGCGACCTCCGCGGCGGGCATGCTCAAGCCATGGAACGATGCGAGGAAGCGTTTTGACTTGTCCGTTCGCGACGCAGTAAAGCGTACAAATGTCGGTTTGCGACGCATTGAGTCATACAATTTTGGGTTCGCGACACGATTGCCGTGTCAAACGTTTGGGTGCCGCATCAGGCCAAGTAGAATGGGTTGCTATCGATAATAGGGCGTCTCCGATGAACTCCTTTGATATACCCGGCAGGGTCGATTTTTCCATCAAAGAGGCCCAGTGGCTGGCCGACCTCCATGGGATCGAGCACGATCTACGCGACGTAGTACGGTTGTGCGGCAAGTGCCTTGAGTTGATGTCCGCCGTTCCTTCCCCAGAACAAGCGCCTCAAAAATATCTTGACGCCATGTGGATGGCCGGGGAAATGTCGTTCGCCTCGGTGGTTAAATATGGCCGGACGTTTGGCTCAGGCGTACGCCGGCCTATTCCATTGGCCTGGATGAAGCGGCTGCCGCCTGATGATCAGAAGGCCCACCAGTATTTCAAGAGCTTGCGAGACAAGTTCATTGCCCACTCGGCAAACGCTTTCGAAGACAATCAGGTGTTCGCTTATCTCCACCCGCAATTCGCACCAACCGAAGTGAAATCAATCGCTGTCGATACGGGTAGATACGTTTCACTGTCGAGCGGTAGAGTCGAGCGCCTGAGGGATCTAGCCGGAACACTGGAGGTTAGGGTTCGGGAAGAAATAGCCTCAGAAACCCGGCGCGTTTTGCAGATCGCCCGTGCTATGCCTTTGTCGGACCTACTGACTCGCGAGACAGACAACCGCCCAATCCCTGGAGACGCCGATGTTTCGAAAGGGCGCCGCGCTCCATAACTCGCCACCTAAGCGGGTCTCGACAGTCCTGACCACGCGGCGAAGCTAACGTACAAGAGCGCATAATGTATATTATGTAAACTATTTACTTTGCCTTCTCACCATAGAAATCACTAACTGTGCCCTCCCTTTGCGGCGCTGAGATCGTAGGCGGATCTGCCAAGCTGGAATCCCGGAGCAGGTCATCGCGGTGCTTCAGGCCGTTAAGCGCCTCAAGCGCTACTTCGCAGTTCACCGGCGCAGTCGGCGGGCAAGTCTGTGACGCACGCGCGAGATCGCCGCCTGAAACTCGCTCGCCTTGATGCAAAAATCTCATGTAACGCTCGCTCAATTGATGAAGGGTCTCCCGCTTCTTCGGATCCGCCACGCACGCATCAATGCTCGGCTGCACAACAGAGATTTCCAGGAAGGCCTGACAGGCCGGGGTATCTAGCGACGCTAACGTCTGCCTGTCCACCCGGGGCCGCCCGCCCTTCTCCGATTTCGATGGCTCATCCACCGCCACCGCCATAGCGCAGCAGGTTGTCGCAACTAGCGCGCAAGCGATGGCACTTATTACTCTTTGATTCAACATCCGACGAATCTGCACAGAACGCGTCCACCTTCCTTGAGGATCGATTCGCTACCATCGGCTAGTGCCTTGCCGGCCTTCGCAACGGCATTAGACAATTCCTCGCCAGCCTTCTTGCCCAGCTTGGCTGCGCCCTCAAGTGTCGCGATCTGGACGTTGACTATATCTAGGTACAGATTTCCCATCCGGGCCGCGATCGAGTTCGGTCCTGCATCTGGCAAGCCTAGTGCACGGATGAAGCGGCGTATCTCGTTGTTTTCACCGAAGCAGTTGTCCTTGCCAATGCGGGTCTTTCTGCACTTTGCATACTCGTTTAACGTCAGGAGACCTCCTGTGCAGACGAGGTACCCCGGACCGGTCGTGGCAGTTGCCGCACACTGAAGCGCGATCGCCTGCTCGGGTCTGAGATGCGACCCCGCGGCGCAAGTAACCGTGCCTACGACCGTGCCGCCGCTAGACAGACCGCACGCGACAACTCGTCCAAATTCACCATCTAACGCTAGCTTATGCGTCGCGATACATGCAGCTGCGCTTTGCCAGTTGACCCCAGGCTGAAGACACTCAAGAGTCATTTGTGCGCCACTAGGAAGATCGGGCGCGATGGCGCACATTACAGCGGCCTTTGGTGCGTCGTGATTTCCCAGGTAACAGTCGAGGAAGTGCTTCTGGCGCTTCCCCAGGGAAGCACCGGCGATACAGGAAGCCGCGTCGAATTCAGGTTTCTCTAGGCGGATGCAATCGACGGCCGCCCTTAAGTGATCTGGAATGGATTCCTCAACCGCGCAGTAGGCCATATCGCTCGGGACAAGAGTTGCGCCCTCAACACATTCCATTAGGCGCTTCATGGCTTCACCTACGTTGCGCTTTGCACACTCGAGAAGCGCTTTGTCTTTTCCTGGACCGATTGCGTCACGCGCACACGCGAACGTCCCATAGGCTCGACTATCCATCGTATTTCGCATGAGACAATCAACACTGGCTTCCTTGTTTGCCTCATCGCGACATGCCTGCGCCTTTTGCAACCAGTCCTGATACGGCATATCAATGCCTAATCTAGGTATATCGGTGTTCTTCAGAAGGCTATTTAGATCCAATGGCTTGCTTAGCGCCAGGAGTGGAGCGAATGCCGAATCTCGGAGCTTCGGAAGACATCGCTGTCCTGAGAGACACTGATACACCTCGGCGTCGTCCAGTTCGAAACCGGCACATTTACCGATATCATCCGGTCTGAACTTGCCTCGAAGTTGAGCGCAATCCTTAATACGACTGCGTCCTAGTTCATCGGAGATGAAGTTCAGTACGTCGCCACCTGATGGCAACAGCTGCATTGACGCGAATGGCTCTGATAGCTCGTCCAGAAAGCGCAACGCCGTTTCTCTGTGCAAGCCTGCAATTGCTGGAACGACATAGCTGATGCGCTCACTGTTTTGAGACCTAGCATAGACTACTAGTCGCTCAAGATCGGCAATAGCAATGTCTTGAGCAGGCGCCTCGGGCCAATCTTGGTACATAACCCACCCGGTCGTGTTGGTGCTAATAACGTCTCCCGACTCGGTCGCTTCAACCCACTCATTTAGCGATCTTGGTTGCGAAGCGGTTGCCCAACTGTACACGCGCTCAAAGACACCTCCGTAATGTGGCGGCGTGATTCGCGAGCGAATATCCCAGGTACATAGCTTGATGTAATCGGCACACTCATGGATCGAGAACGCGACAAATATCTTCTCATTAATCGTTTCAGCTTCATGCCCGATGCAGGTTTTCATGCCTGCCTTGACTACATCAGTTGCTCCACGCATCAGTCTCGATAGTTTGGATATGCGTTCAGAACTTAGGGCGTTTATACCTTCCACTGTCATCGTTACGCCTGAGGCGGCCATGTCGGTAACCACAGTGTCCAGGCCATCGGCCTCGCGGACGCTGAGTCGAAGTTGGATTCCGGCCGATGCCAGCGCTAGCTCGCTGCAGTGGCTCATATGCGGATGGAACAGCGAATCAGGTGCAATAAGGCCGATTGTGGCCAATTCGATACGGCGGCCCTGCCCCTCCGCACGTATACCCGATTCAATGGATCCCAGCGGGAACTCTGCCCAGACCTTGTTTGCAGCGTTGGCAGCGAAGGGTGCCGCAGTCCCTACCATGATCAGGCAAACCGATAGCACGCGCATATGCCAGTATTGCGACACGTTCAGCACGGACCTGCCCTACAGACATCTGTTGTGCGAGTATCTGCCAACCCCTTAAGACAAGTGCGTCGTCAGAAGCTACTTCTTTTCGAGCCAATACTCGCACGGAGTTTCTGGTGGGTTCGACGAACAGGCGTTGCAGCTATCGATAGAACTACCTGCGGCGTTACATGTACCCATGACGCTCATCGACCCCGTGGTCACAACGACTGTGTCCGGTGAATGCAATACATCAGGAGCGCTACAAATCCACGCCTGCATACACTTGAAACTGATTTGAGCGAAACTTCCTTTTGACCAAGTTCCCACGGATCGCTCGCTGGCGATATCGCCGGCGAGTGCGCATTGAGCGGGCGTTAGCATCGCGACAACCAGTCCACATAGGACCACTCGCATCGTGATCATGGCAAGCCCCATGGGGGTCAGTTCGATGGAGAACAACTTGAGCAATTCGTGTGTTTTAGACGCAGTGACATGACGATTCAACTGGCCGTTTGGGCGTATCAAAAGGTTTACACCGGTCAGTCGCTATACCCTAGATCTCACACGGCGACTCCTCCGATTATCTACGGCGATTACGGGGCCTAGCCCTATCCGGCTGGCCGTACTCCGCGAGCATCTCCGGCGGCATTTCTTTCAGTGGGTGAGTGGCATGATGACCGCTGGCAGCGGCGCGATCACGGAAGCGACGTGCAGTTTCAATCTCGCCGCAGTCGCAATGGACCTCAACAATATCGGTCAAGGTCTCTTTGATGAAGTCCTTGGAGAAAAGCGGAAAGCCGAGCCGTAGGGCAAGCGGGACCGCTAGGGTCGTCTTCCCAGCGCCGGGGCGTGCCGGAAACTATAACGATCTTTCTTTCAAGAGCCGCCACGACAAACACCGTTTAGTGATTCTCGCCCCACATCGTAATCGATCGTCGATCATGCGGCGGACACCTAACGGGCTACTGGCACCTGGTCTATAATATACAGCTATACTGTATATATCGACATTTACGGTAGAGGCTGGATAGCTATGCACGATGCCAAACTGGTGGTTCGGCGTTTCAATGAAGAGGTCATCGCCGCCGGCGACCGAGCGGCCTTTGACGCGCTGATGGCGCCGGACTTCATAAATCGATCCGCGCCGCCCGGCGCTCCGAACGACGGCGAGAGCATGTGGAACACCTTCGATACCGTTCTGCGTCCGGCGCTCGAAGGCCTGACGGTGTCGATCCACGACCAGATTGCCGAGGGCGATAAGGTGACCACGCGCAAGACCATATCGGGCCGGCACACCGGCACGTTGCTCGGCGTGGAAGCCACCGGAAAGCTGGTCGCGATCGAGGTGATCGACATCGTGAGGGTGCGGGACGGGCGCTATGTAGAGCATTGGGGGATCAACACCCTATCCAGCGTGTTGGCCCAGCTTCGGCAGGGATGAAGGCCCTTATGAGCAAGACGGAAGATCAGGAAGCCATAGCCGAGTTGGCCCGTGACTTGCGCCGAAGTGTCAGCACTTTCGTCCGCGCCGTCCGGCACAACACGGGGACGGAACGATCGGCGCAATCGGAGACCCTGGATCTGTTGCAACGCGCGGGTCCAATGAGCGTCGCTTCCCTGGCAGGCCGCCGCGGCGTTACGCATCAGACGATGCGGCTCGTTGTCGCTCAGCTCGAAGCGAATGGTCTGGTCCGACAGGAGACAAACCCTGTCGATCGCCGCAGCCGTATTATCACACTCACCCCGGCTGGAAACGATGCGCTCGAACGAGAGCGCGAGGCGCGGACGGCTAAGATCAAGGAAGCAATCCGCCGCCTGCTGTCTCCGCAAGAACAGGGCGTGCTTCGGGCTGCGCTTCCGCTACTCGATCGCCTATCGCAACTGCCCGATTAGCAGGCAAAACGCGAGATATGGGTCAGGGGACTTAATTAAGGGCCCCCTACTCTGCCGCGGCGTCATCACGGGTGTCGATCACGTGATCGGGGCCTTCGCCCTCATTCGGCCCGAGCCGCTCATTCCACGACGGAGCGCCACCAAGCCGAGCCGGATTGCGGTGATTCCAGGTGCACCCGCTCGCCCATTTCCGGCGTGATCAGCGACACGCCACGGGCAGCCGCCAGCGCCGCGATTCGCTCGAACGGTTCGTGCCATACGTGCATGGCCAGGTCGAACGTGCCGTTATGGATCGGCAACAACCATCGCCCGCGCAGGTCGACGTGGGCCTGCAAGGTCTCTTCCGGATGCATGTGTACGAAGACCCAGCGCCGGCCCTAGACACCAGAACAGGCAGAAGTCCCCGTCCTGGATGACCCAGGAGGCCCGAGGCTGTTGTCGCCATCGCCCAGTCCGCGCCCCGAGAAATGCTGGACCGGCGTGGCGGTGCATTATTGAAGTCCTTCGAGATCGGCCGATTGCCAAGCGCGCGTACAGGTGGTTCCTGTCCGCTCTTCCCATATAACACCGACTAATCAGCGTGCCCTCCCCTGCGATGATCAGTGCCTGTACGCCCTCCGCCGCGGCACAAATAGAGTGACTTTTGTCCCGGTAGCCGTATTGCCTTCGATTTCGCACATTCCGCCAACACGATCCATGCGTTCGTACATGCCGCGAATTCCCCAGTGACCCGAGATGCCTTTATCTTCGACGACTTGGAGCTCTATTCCCTTGCCATCGTCGGTGATTTCAACACGGACGCCCCTCTTTTCGTAGCGAAGATCGACACGAACGGTATTTGCCGAGGCATGATTGAACGCGTTGATAACGGCTTCTCTACCGCTTGCGTAGAGCTCATCGATGACCAATGGATCGACCGCCCTATTTGTGCCGCTCGATGACACAATGAAGTTGGGCACGGGATCGCCCGCGAACTCCTGCGCGATGGCCCTGAACGCGACAGCCAAGTCCAGGTCTTTCATCGGGCCGGCCCTTAGCGCATAAACGCGGCCACGCCCTTCAGCCAAAGCCGCGCGTGCGAGCTCCAGCGCGCTTAAGATTCTTTTCTTTGAATTTCCGTCAGGAAGTTCACGACTGACGGCGTGCATCTTGAGAACAAGGCCGTGAGTCGTCTGTAGATAGGTGTCATGCAACTCGCGTGCGATGCGGTCGCGTTCCGCATGACGTTCTTCCAGTCGTCGCATCAAGCCTTTGGTTACTTGGCGTAGACGATAGAGATAGCCCACCCACAGCAGCGCAATGACAACAACGGCGCACAAAACGAAGAACCATGTGGTTTGATGGAACTTAGGCTCGATGGCGAAACGGACAGTGTCAGCGGTCTCATTCCATGTATTGTTCTCGTTTAGTGCCTCGACTCGGAAGTGGTACGAACCTGGACCGAGATTGGTGTAGAACGCCTGTCTGCGACCGCCGGCGTCCTGCCAGTCCTTGTCGACGCCAATTAGCTGATAACGGAAGCGGGATCGCGTCGCGTCACCCAAGCCAAGGGCCGTATAGTCAATCTGGATGTCGCGCGTCCCGGGCGCCAGAGCAAGTGCCGAATCCGGGCGATAAGACTTACTGCCGACCATGATGGATCGAATGACGACCTTGGGCTCGCGCGCGGCTGGGAGTTTCTCCGGGTCGATCCATGCTAGACCATTATCACCGGCCAGCCACAAACGTCCATCGGCTCCCTGGACAAGGGAAGGATTGGGATAGGCGTTCTGAGCCGCACCGGGCACACCGTCGCGATCGTCGAAGACGCGTATCGCGATCCTGTATTGCGGATTTTTTAAAGCATGCTCTATCTCCCCAGCACCGATGCGAACTACACCCTTTTGGCCATAAAGCCAGACTGATCCGTCCCCGAGTCGCGTCATACCGTTGATATTGGTAAGAACGGATGAGTCTAGTGCAAAGATGCGACGAAATTGGCGGCCATCAAACGCGGCCAATCCGTCGGCTCCTCCCAACAACGTCATGCCGTCCGGGATGATGTCACCCACATTAGTTATATCCATCCCTTCATCCCTGGAATAGCGTGTCAGATGCTGCCCATCGAGGACGAATACTTCATGCGGATAGCTAAGCCACAATCTTCCACGTGCATCGGTTACGGCGCGCCGATTGCCCTTGTCGGGGAGCTGGTCAAACCCGCCTTTGACAAGCCAACCGTCTTTATCAAGCCTCGCAATGGGGCGACGGAGGATGGAAACCCACAGCTTTCCTTGCCCGTCCCGTGCCATGGCGATCACGTCGTCCCCTTGGCCAGAGCCAGGAGGTTGCGGGCTCACGGGCTCAAATTTCCCATGGTTGAAACGACGCAGAAGACCGCCGCCCGAACCCAGCAAGACGCTATCGTCGATATCGCGATAGGCTGCGGTGGTATCGAGGTCGTAGCCTCTCGCCGGCTTGATCGTCGAGGCCACGTGCCACCATCGGTACGGATGCACGGATTGGGCCGTCCCAAACCAGATCGATGCATCATGGTCCGGTAGCATTGAGTATGCATAGTCGCCGCGCGGCAACTTCAGGCGAGCTGCAACATTCGGTCGAAACAATTCCAGCCCTGTACGCGTTACTACCCAGACGTTACCCTGGCGATCTTCAAAACCTCCTCCTGCGCTAGAGGATGACATCTTCGTCCAGACAGAAGGCGCGGGGCTTATATTTTTTTCGAGAGACGCACCGAGCGCGAAAAGATCCTGGGGATTCGGTGACGAAGCTCGCCGTACCCCGCTAGCAGAACTCATTAACCAGAACCCGTCGCGCGTATCACGCAACACCCTAAGCCGCGAGCCGCAAAAACTAGGTACTTCCTTCTTCCCGGCCATCGCGATGACGATGCTAAGGTAGACATTTCCGTAAATGCGAAGAGCATGGTTGTCTGCCTCGTTTGCGCGAGGGGTAATCCAGGTGGCACTGAACTTAGCGCTTTCGAATTTCGCACGCCCCTCCGCGAGCGTAAATACTCCTTTATTGCTCAAGACCCAGAGGGTTCCATCGGTATCCAGGAGGATCGAATAGAAGTGATCCGCGTCAAGGCCGGCGCCCTTTCCGATCTGATGCCACTCGTCACCGGTGGTTTCATAAACGGCGTTGTATGAAAACGACCATATACGACCGAGGCCGTCTTCCTGGAAACGCTTCAGTTCCGATGCGTCCTTTTTTGGCACCGTCCGCGCTTGATGAACATCCCCTGCGGGCAAGACGATGGTGCGGCCAGACCCGAACGATAGCCACAAGTCGCCAGAATTTGTGGCAAAAATTGTACCGATGTCAGAAGTATCCGGCGTCGGAATCTCAACCAACTCCGGCAAAATGCCGTCGAATCGGTAAAGATGGCTTCTCTCTGCGAGCCATATCCAACCATCCGGGGTCTGAGCCATGCCGGATATATGGCCAAATGCCCCGTCCTGTTGTGAGAACACTGTCCGCGTGAAGCCATCGAGCTGCTGATCGTCGTTCTGTGCGAGGACGATTGCGGGCATCAGCACGAGGACGCAAACAGCTAGAACTGCGATGCGGATTGCAAGCGTCATGTAGTTTCGTCCCCGCTGAGACGTTAAGTCCACAACCCTTTGATATTCCGGCCTTGCAAGCACATGGATGCGTGAGCCGAAGGTCGTATTTACCTTACGCCAGACGCCTCTGCCCGTGCGCGTGACGATGGCAAGGGCTCGCCGCGCGTAGCGTCGCTGGTCTTGCAATCCAGTAACAGCGGAAGCCACCAGAAAACCTATGGATCGATAAAACCGCGGCGCTCGGCAATGGTTACAGCATGGGTACGATCGGATGCACCAAGTTTGGACAGTATGCTCTTCATGTGAGACTTCACCGTGTCCTCGGCAATGAAGAGGGATTCGGCGATGAGGCGATTGGACATTCCTTCCTTGACGAGGCGAAGCACCGTCAATTCCCGCACGGTGAGGACAGCTGATCCGTGATAGGTCGCAAGCTCGGAGCTGATTTCCCGTGCGATGACTTGTCGCCCTGAACCAGCTTCTCGAATGGCGCGTATGATTTCTTCGCTACTGGCTGATTTGAGTAGATAAGAAGTCGCGCCCAACGTCAAAGCTTGCGTGACTCGCGCGTCGCCTGGATAGATCGTGAAAACCACAACTGACGCGTTCGGCTCGGACTTGCGAATCACCGTGAGCGCCTGCAGCCCATCGACGTTGGGCATTTGGAGGTCGAGCAGTGTGACGTCGGGGCGTAGGGCCGCGTGCATCTCGATGGCTTGTGCGCCATCAGCGGCTTCGCCGATCACGCGCATGTCGTCTTCGAGTTCAATGGTGGAACGCAGCCCGTCCCGCATCATCGGGTGATCATCCACGATTAGGACCCGAATCGGGCTATCGCTGTCCAATACTCGTCCATTAAGAAAATGGTTGCGGGGAACCTGTCGACCTAGTGCTGTACCGGCTATTTGGAAGGCAAGGCGCCTGGTCGGCAATCACCCTTCCGGGTGAAATTAAGAGCTACTTCATAACGAAAAGTGCTGTTGTTCTAGCTAACCACCCTTTCCAGGGAGGTTTGCTGCGGATGCTGTGAAACCGTAACGACGACACTTTCGGGTGATTCCAGTGAGGTTTGCATTGGGGTGATATTCCCATCTGCCGCCGGCGGCACTCTCAATGTTTCGCGGAGCCCCAACACTTCGATCAATTTCTTGCTAGGAGGTACCAACGATGCCTACGATCACGACTCCGGATGGCGTAAAAATCTACTACAAAGACTGGGGAACGGGCCAACCGATCGTCTTCAGCCATGGCTGGCCCCTGTCGGCCGACGACTGGGACGCTCAGATGATGTTTTTCCTTCAGCACGGTTACCGGGTGATTGCCCATGACCGCCGCGGCCATGGTCGGTCCGACCAAGTCAGCTTCGGCAACGACATGGACCACTGGGTAGCCGACCTCGCTGCATTAACCGAGCACCTCGGTATCCGCAACGCGATCCACATCGGGCATTCCACCGGTGGTGGCGAGGTGGCCCGCTACGTCGCTCGTCACCAAGATCGGGTCGCCAAGGCAGTGCTTGTGGCCTCGTTGACGCCAAACATGGTGAAAAGCGGTACGAATCCAGCCGGTCAGCCCGCGGAGTGGTTCGAAGCGGTTAAGTCAGGGGTGCTGGGAAATCGGTCTGAATTCTACCGGGCAGTACCAGAGGGCCCCTTCTACGGATTCAACCGCCCGGATGCCACTCCATCTGAAGCGGTGATCGCGAATTGGTGGCGTCAGGCCATGGCCGGCAGCGCCCAGGCCCACTACGAGACCGTCTCCTCTTGGCTGGAGGATTACACCGAAGATCTGAAGAGGATCAGTGTGCCTGTCTTGGTCATGCATGGCGAAGGCGACCAGATCGTCCCGTTCGCCAGTTCGGTGCCACGCGCGGTCGACCTGCTCGTGAACGGTAAGCTGAAGGCATACCCCGGCTTTCCTCATGGCATGCTGACGACCCACGCGGACGTCCTCAATCCCGATCTCCTCGAGTTCGTCAAATCCTGACAGTGAGCTAGCCAGACGTGGAATCGAGTGGCGCTCTCCACCGGGGCGCCACTCCCCTACGCGTTCGCTCCGCTAGGATCGGCCCAAGCCGCTCATTCCACGACCGAACGCCACCAAGCCGACCCGCCTTGCGGCGATTCCAGATGCACCCGCTCACCCATTTCCGGCGTGATCAGCGACACACCACGGGCAGCCGCCAGCGCCGCGATTCGCTCGAACGGTTCGTGCCATTCGTGCATGGCCAGGTCGAACGTGCCGTTATGGATCGGTAACAACCAGCGCCCGCGCAGGTCGACGTGAGCCTGCAAGGTCTCTTCCGGATGCATGTGTACGAAGGCCCAGCGCCGGTCGTAGGCACCGGTTTCCATGAGCGTGATATCGAATGGACCGAACGCGTCCCCGATAGCCTTGAAGCCATCGAAGTATCCGGAGTCGCCGCTGAAGAACAGGCGGAAGTCCCTGTCTTGGATGACCCATGAAGCCCAAAGGCTGCTGTCGCCATCGCCCAGTCCGCGCCCTGAGAAATGCTGGGCCGGCGTGGCGGTGCATCGAAGCCCGTCGAGATCGGCCGACTGCCACCAGTCGCGTTGTTCCACCTTGTCCGGATCGATGCCCCACCCCACGAGCTGGTCACCGACGCCCAGCGGGGTAAGGAAGCATTCCGTCTTCGCAGCCAGGCGGGTGACGGCATCGCGGTCGAGGTGGTCGTAATGGTTGTGCGACAGGATGACGCCAGCCAGTGGCGGCAATTCGTCGATGTCGATCGGTGGGGCATGGAATCGTGCCGGGCCAGCCCATTGCACCGGGGAAGCCCGCTCCGAGAACACCGGATCGGTGAGCCAGTATCGTCCGCGCAATTTCAGGAGAACGGTGGAGTGCCCGAGCCGGTAGAGGCTTCGATCGGGTGCCGCATCCAGTTGCGCGCGCGTCAGGGAACGCACGGGTATGGGGCGGTCGGGAACGGTTCCCTTCGGCTTGGAGAAGAAAAAGGACAGCGTCAGCTTCAACCCGGCCCACCAGCCCATAGAAGGACGTGGAATGGGGTTATGGAAGCGGCCGTCGCGGTATTGCGGCGAGCCGGCGTAGCCCGGCACTCGTGTGGTTAGGGTGGTCACGCTTGAAATTCCTGGTGATGGTGACAACGTCGCTTTCAGTCTAGGGCGATCTCGCTAGAAAGTAAACTCATTAGTACAGTAATTACCAGGACTGTGCCGTTGCCCTCTGTGGCTCGCTTCATTTCTGCGATTCAGAGCGTGCCCTCACCCGCATTTCCGGATACAGAATGAAAGCCATCGATTTCACCGCCTTCGGCGACCCTGACGTGCTGAAACTCGTAGAGGTCGATCCGCCGGAGGTACGTCAGAACGATCTTCTCGTCCGCGTGCATGCAGCCGGCGTCAATCGGGCCGACCTGCTCTTGCGTACCGGGCACTACGGGCGGCCGGATTTCGGCGACTCGCGGCTCATCGGTCTGGAGGTCGCAGGAGAGGTCGTCGCCGTCGGCGATGGCGTCAAGGGTTTCGCGGTCGGCGATCGCATCATGGGCATCACCGGCGGTGGCGCATACGCCGAGCTTGCACGCCTCGACTATCGCATGGCCATGCCCATCCCTCATGGCCTGGATTACACCCGCGCGGCCGCCATACCGGAAGTGTTCGTCACAGCCCACGAAGCGCTGTTCAACCTGGGGCGCCTCAAGCCAGACGAAAGTGTGCTGATCCATGCCGCCGCCGGCGGTGTGGGCTCCGCCGCCGTGCAACTGGCCCATGCCCTTGGCGCCCGGGTCTTCGCCACTGCCGACGGCGGCAAACTCGAGCGTGTCAGTGCACTGGGTGCCGATACACCCATAGATTACAAGCACAGGGATTTTGTCGAAGTGGTTCATGGCGAGACGAACGGCACCGGCGTCGACGTCATCGTCGACTTCGTCGGGGCACCCTACTTCGCTCGCAACATCGAGTGTCTGAACTACGGCGGCCGGCTGGTCCAGGTGGGCCTGCTTGGTGGTGGCGAAGGCGCCGCGGTGGATCTCGAGCGCGTGATCTATCGTCACCTGCAAATACTCGGAACGGTGATGAAATCCCGGACCCAGGAAGCGAAGCAGGCGATGGTGAAGCGCTTCCGAGACCAATGGCTCGAGCGATTCGCCGACGGCACGCTGGTGCCGGTCATCGACAGCGTTTTTCCACTGGAAGACGCCGCCGAGGCCCATCGGCGCATGGAGACCAATCAGTCCATCGGGAAGATCGTCCTCACGAGCGGTTGAGATGGAGCGCATGCGGCGAGCCTGCCTGCGCATCTATGGGCTCTCACCCCAGGCCCTGCGCCGTCGTAGCCGCGGCTTGCATGGCTAGCGCAGTACGCCGCGATGGCGGTCTCCACGCGGACTGGCCACCTCCCCCACCCAAAAGTCGAACCCCAAAAGCGCAGAAACGTCATCGACCGGCGCGGAGAGTCGTGCTAGCGTTTCCGCGAACACTCCGTGAAGGCGGGGTATTCAGGGAGCAACGTCAAGCCAACTGCCGTCAGTTCCACCTGGCGGTTCGTCCAGCCAAGATTCCCGGGAGCTCGTGCGATGACCATGACCCGCCGAGAGTTCATCAAGTTCACAGGCTTAGGCCTCGCCGCATCCAGCCTCGGCATGCTCGGCTTCGGCGCGGCCGGCGTGGCCCAGGCGGCAGCGGTCAGGCCGTTCAAGCTCACCCACGCCACCGAGACGCGCAACACCTGCACGTACTGCTCGGTGGCATGCGGCATCCTCATCTACAGCATGGGCGACCGTGCGAAGAATGCGGTGTCGAACATCATCCACATCGAGGGCGACCCCGACCATCCGGTCAATCGCGGCACCCTCTGCCCGAAGGGCTCGGCGCTGCTCGATATCGTGCACGCCCCCACCCGCCTGAAGGCGCCACGCTACCGCGAGCCCGGCTCGGCCGAGTTCAAGGAAGTGTCGTGGGATTTCGCGCTCGACCGCATCGCGCGCCTGATGAAGGACGACCGCGACAAGCACTTCCAGGCGACGAATGCCGCAGGCACCACGGTGAACCGCTGGACCAGCATCGGCATGCTGGCCGCCTCGGCGTCCTCCAGCGAAACGTCCTTCCTCACCTGGAAGGTTGCCCGCTCCCTCGGCATGGTGGTGTTCGACAACCAGGCGCGCGTCTGACACGGACCGACGGTGGCCAGTTTGGCCCCATCATTCGGTCGCGGTGCGATGACCAACACCTGGCAGGACATCCGTAACGCCAATCTGGTGATCGTCATGGGCGGCAATGCCGCCGAGGCGCATCCGTGCGGTTTCAAATGGGTCATCGAAGCCAAGATCGAGAACGGCGCGAAGCTGGTCGTGGTCGACCCGCGCTTCACGCGCACGGCCTCGGTCGCCGATTACTACGCCCCCATCCGGCCGGGCACCGACATCGCGTTCCTCAGCGGGCTGATGCGGTACCTCCTGGAAAAGGACGCCATCCAGCACGAATACGTGCGTTCGTACACGAACGCCAGCCTCATCGTGCGCGAGGGTTTCGCCTTCCAGGACGGCCTGTTCAGCGGCTATGACGAAGGGCGCCACGGCTATGACCGCTCGACCTGGGATTACGAGCTCGATGAAAAGGGCTTCGCGAAGTCCGACGACACCTGGCAGGACCCACGCTGCGTCATCAACCTGCTGAAGCAGCATGTCGCCCGGTACACGCCGGAGATGGTCTCGCGCATCTGCGGCACGCCACAGGACAAGTTCCTGCACATCTGCGAGCTGATCGCGGCCACGGCGGCGCCGGACAAGGCGATGACCAGCCTGTTCGCCTTGGGCTGGACGCAGCACACCGTCGGTGCGCAGAACATCCGCGCCATGGCGATGGTGCAGCTGCTGCTGGGCAACATCGGCGTGGCGGGTGGCGGCATGAATGCGTTGCGTGGCCATTCGAACATCCAGGGCCTTACCGACGTGGGCCTGTTGTCGAACCAGATGCCGGGCTACCTCACGCTGCCGAACGATCGTGAGACGACGTTCGACGACTATATGAAGACCCGCCTCTTCAAGCCGTTGCGCGACGGACAGACCAGCTACTGGCAGAACTACCGCAAGTTCGTGGTCAGCCTGCAGAAGGCGCTCTACGGAGACGCGGCGACAGCCGAGAACAACTGGGCTTACGACTGGCTGCCGAAGCTCGACGTCCCGCTGTACGACATCATCAAGGCGTTCGAGATGATGAACAACGGCGAGCTGACCGGATACATCTGCCAGGGCTTCAACCCCCTGCAGGCGTTCCCGGATCGCGGCAAGATCCGCCGTGGGCTGAGCAAGCTGAAGTTCCTGGTCACGATGGATCCGCTGGACACCGAGACCTCGCGTTTCTGGCAGGACTTCGGTCCGCAGAACCCGGCAAAGCCGTCCGAGATCCAGACCGAGGTCTTCCAGTTGCCCACCACCTGCTTCGCCGAGGAGAGCGGCTCGCTCGTCAACTCCGCGCGCTGGCTGCAGTGGCACTGGAAGGCGGCCGAGGCCCCGGGCATCGCGAAGTCCGACATCTGGATCATGACCGGCATCTTCCAGCGGCTGCGCGAGCTGTACCGCAAGGAGGGCGGCGCGTTCCCGGACCCGATCCTCAACCTCACCTGGAAGTACACCGACCCGCGGGCGCCCGATCCGGAAGAGCTCGCCAAGGAGATGAACGGCCGTGCGCTCACCGACCTGACCGACGCCACCACGGGTGCGGTTACGAAGGGCGGCACGCTGTTGGATTCGTTCGCGCAGCTTCGCGACGACGGCAGCACCTCGGCGGGCTGCTGGATCTTCACCGGATCGTTCACCGAGAAGGGCAACATGATGGCCCGCCGCGATGCCACCGACCCACGTGAGCAGGGCATCGCGCCGAACTGGGCATGGGCGTGGCCGGCGAACCGACGCATCCTCTACAACCGCGCCAGCGCCGACCTCAACGGCAAGGCATGGAACCCGAAGAAGCCGATCATCGAGTGGAACGGCACGCGCTGGGTCGGTCTCGACGTGCCCGACTACGGCCCCACCGTGAAACCCACCGACGGCGTGGGCCCCTTCATCATGAACGCGGAAGGCATGGGACGCCTGTTCGCCCGCGACCTCATGGCCGATGGCCCGTTCCCCGAGCATTACGAGCCCATGGAATCGCCGGTCGACAACGTGCTTCACCCGAAGGTCGCCCATAACCCGGTGGCGCGCGTCTTCGCCGACGATCGGGCCAACTTCGGCAAGCGCGAAGATTTCCCGTTCGTGGCCACCACGTACCGCCTGACCGAGCACTTCCATTTCTGGACCAAGCACGCGCTGATCAACGCGATCCTCCAGCCGGAGGAATTCGTCGAGATCGGCGAGGCGCTCGCGAAGGAAAAGGGCATCGAGCAAGGCGGCTGGGTCAAGGTGTCGTCGAAGCGGGGCGAGGTGGTGTGCAAGGCCTATGTGACCAAGCGCATCAAGCCGCTCACCGTCGACGGCAAGCCCACCCACGTCATCGGCGTGCCGCTGCACTGGGGCTTCACCGGCCAGGCGCGCAAGGGCTACGGCGCCAACACGCTCACGCCGTCGGTCGGCGACGCCAACACACAGACGCCGGAGTTCAAGGCGTTCCTCGTCAACGTCGAGAAGACCACCGCACCGGTCGCTGCCTGAGGCCCACGACATGTCAGACCTGCAATCGCAAGATTATGTCCGGCGCTCGGCGACGACCATCACGCCTCCCGCGGCCCGCAGCCATGAAGACCAGGTTGCCAAGCTGATCGATGTCAGCCGCTGCATCGGCTGCAAGGCGTGCCAGTCTGCGTGCATGGAGTGGAACGACCTGCGCCCGGAAATCGGCCATTTCGAAGGCTCGTACGAGAACCCGGCCGACCTCGGGCCCAGCGTCTGGACCCTGATGAAGTTCGCGGAGTACGAGAACGAACAGGGCAACCTGGAGTGGCTGATACGCAAGGACGGCTGCATGCACTGCGAAGACCCGGGCTGCCTGAAGGCCTGCCCGGCGCCCGGTGCCATCGTCCAGTACGCCAACGGCATCGTCGACTTCATCAGCGACAAGTGCATCGGTTGCGGCTACTGCGTGAAGGGTTGCCCGTTCGACGTCCCGCGCATCAGCAAGGTGGATCACAAGGCGTACAAGTGCACGCTGTGCTCCGATCGCGTGTCGGTCGGCCTCGAGCCGGCCTGCGTGAAAGCGTGCCCCACCGGCGCGATCATGTTCGGTTCCAAGACCGACATGACGGACTGGGCCGGCGAGCGCATCGAGGATCTGAAGTCCCGCGGCTTCGAGAAGGCCGGCCTGTACGACCCGCCGGAAGTCGGCGGCACGCACGTCATGTACGTGCTGCACCACGCCGACAAGCCGTCGCTCTACTCTGGCCTGCCCGACAAGCCGCGCATCAGCCCACTGGTGCAGGTGTGGAAAGGCGCCATCAAGCCGCTTGCCGTCTTCGGCATCGCCGCAGCCGCCGTCTTCGGCTTCTTCCACTGGGTTACCGTCGGCCCGAACGAGGTGCAGGAAGAAGACGAACTCGAGGCCGATCGCCTCCTGCGCGAGATGAAGGAAGAAGAGGAGAAGTCGTCATGACCCGTCCGCAACGTGCCTTCACCCGTTACACCACCGCCAACCGCGTTAACCACTGGATCAACGCGGGGCTGTTCCTGCTGCTGGTGCTGTCCGGCCTGTCGTTCTTCCACCCATACTTCTTCTTCCTGTCGAACCTGTTCGGCAGCGGCCAGTGGGCGCGCGCCGCCCACCCGTGGTTCGGCGTGGGGCTGCTGGTGAGCTGGATCGGCATGTTCGTGCAGTTCTGGCGAAACAACTTCTTCAACCGCGACGACGCCGCCTGGTCGAAGGCCATCGTCAGCGTGGTGAAGAACGACGACGAGCACGTGCCGCCGGTCGGCCGCAACAACAGCGGCCAGAAGGCGGTGTTCTGGGCGATGACGCTGCTCATCCCTACCCTGTTCGTCTCGGGCCTGCTGATCTGGCAGGTGTACTTCGGCGAAGCGACGTCGATCCCCGTGCAGCGCGTGGCGGTGCTGGTGCACAGCCTTGCCGCGATCACCGCGATCCTCGTCTGGATCGTGCACGTCTATGCGGCCATCTGGATCCGCGGGTCGGTGCGCAGCATGACGCAGGGTTACGTCACGCCCGGCTGGGCGTGGCACCATCATCGCAAGTGGTTTTACCAGCTGGCGTCGGGCCAGCGGGTGAAAACCGAACCCAGGAAGAATCCGTGAAGCAAGCCGAAGCCCCGCCGAACGCGACATGGTCAGGCCCCTCGCATGCCGGCGTGAAGGCGCCGGACCCGATCGTCCTGCCGGATCCACTCGCGCGGTTCGCGTCCAGCGGGGACCGTCTGCAGACACTGGCTGATGGCCATCCGATGGAGGCGTGGCTGCGTTTCATGGCCGCGCTTTCGCACGCACAGCACGCGGTCGCGGCCATGCAGGAGCCCCACGCGTCCGTGGCACCGGCGGCGCTCGCCCAGGCCGTCGAGGCCCGCCTGCCGCCGCTCGCCGCCGACGGCCACCGGCGCGACCAGGCCTGGCGCGAGGGTCTGGCCGCCCTGCTCGACCATGTGGACGCACCGGGCCTTCCAGATCCGGCGCGTGAAGCCATCGCAGCGCTGCGCGCGGACGACGCCGACGCTCTTGAAAAGCGTGCCGACCGCTTCCTGCGCGGCCGCGTGCCGGCGGACGAAGCCGCGGCGGCCGTCTTCGTCGCCGCGGCCCTGCAGGTGTACTTCACGGGTTCGGCCGCGCGGCTTCCCGTGGCCGAACTGCGGCTGCTGGAGGAACGCGCGCTGTGCCCGTGTTGCGGCTCGCCGTCGGTCGCGGGGCTGATCACCGCCAGCGGCACGACGCCCGGTACCCGCTACCTGTACTGCTCGCTCTGCTCCACCTCGTGGAACCACGTACGCGCCGTGTGCCTGCATTGCGGTGGCACCCGCAAGCTGTCCGTGCAGGGCATCGAAGGCGCACCGGAGACCGTCAAGGTGGAAACCTGCGGCGACTGCCATACGTACAGCAAGCTGCTTTATCAGTTGCGCGACATGAAGGTCGACCCGTACGCGGACGACCTGGCCTCGCTCGGACTCGACCTGCTGGTCGCCGAAGCGGGATACTCGAGGCACGCACCGAATCCGCTGCTGCTCTCGCCAACCTGAGCCCATGGCCGAACCCGACACCGCCCTCCTCCGCCAGATCCCCGCCGTCGCCACCGTGCTCGCCACGCCCGAGGCGGCTGAACTCGTGGAAGCGCACGGCCGCCCGATCGTCACGGATGCTATCCGCGATGTGCTCGCCGGCATCCGCATCGCCATGGCGCGCGAGGCCCGGCCGGTGCCGACGGCCGCCGGCATAGCGCGCGAAGCCGGCGAAAAACTGGCCGCGCGGCGTACCTCCTTACGCATCGTGTTCAACCTGACCGGCACCGTGCTGCACACCAACCTCGGGCGGGCGCAGCTTGCCGACGCGGCGGTCGACGCTGCCGTGCAGGCCATGCGCCACCCGGTGTCGCTCGAGTACTCCCTCGATACCGGCTCGCGCGGCGAGCGCGACGACCACGTGCGGAACCTGTTGCGCGAGCTGACGGGGGCGGAAGACGCCACCGTCGTCAACAACAATGCCGCGGCCGTGCTGCTCTGCCTCAACACCTTTGCACTGCGTCGTGAGGCCGTGGTGTCCCGGGGCGAGCTCATCGAGATCGGCGGCGCGTTCCGCATGCCCGACATCATGGCGCGCGCCGGCGCGGACATGGTGGAAGTCGGCACAACGAACCGCACGCACGCGGCCGACTACCGAAACGCGCTGAACGAGCGCACGGGCCTCGTGCTGAAGGTGCACACGTCGAACTACCGGATCCAGGGCTTCACCGCCGGGGTCGACGCCCGCGAACTCGCCGCCATCGCCGACGAAGCCGGCGTGCCGCTGCTCAACGACCTGGGCTCGGGCAGCCTGGTCGACCTGTCGCGCCACGGCCTCGCGAAGGAGCCCACGGTGCGCGAGGCGGTCGCGGAGGGCGCGCGCCTGGTCACGTTCTCCGGCGACAAGCTGCTTGGCGGCCCGCAGGCCGGGTTCATCGTCGGCGACGCGGCACTGATCGCGCAGATCAACCGCAACCCGCTCAAGCGTGCGCTGCGCGTCGACAAGATGCGGCTGGCCGCCATCGAAGCGACGCTGCGGCTGTACCGCGACCCCGACCGCCTGGGCGATCGCCTGCCGACCCTGCGCTACCTCTCCCGCGAGACCGCGGCCATCCACGCCCAAGCCGAGCGCCTGCTGCCCGATGTCGCGGCGCGGCTCGGTGCCTCGTTCGACGTCGACGTCGTCCCGTGCCTCAGCCAGATCGGCTCGGGCGCACTGCCGCTCGACACCCTGCAGAGCACGGCCCTCCGCATCCGCGCGCGGGGCAGCCAGACGGCGCTGGAGCAATTCGCGGCGCGCCTCCGCGCCGTGCCTCGACCCGTGATCGGTCGCATCGCCGACGGTGCCCTGCACCTCGACCTGCGCTGCCTCGACGCCGGCGACGAAGCGGCCCTCCTCGACGCTCTCGCCGCCGGGAGCGCGGGGCACCCGTGATCGTCGGTACCGCGGGGCACATCGACCACGGCAAGACGTCGCTGGTCCGCACACTCACCGGTGTCGACACCGACCGCCTGAAGGAGGAAAAGGCGCGTGGCATCACCATCGACCTCGGCTTCGCATACCTGCCGGTCGACGACGGGCCGACGCTGAGCTTCGTCGATGTACCCGGGCACGAACGCTTCGTGCACACCATGGTCGCCGGTGCCAGCGGCATCGACTTCGCGCTGCTGGTCGTCGCCGCCGACGACGGCGTGATGCCGCAGACACTGGAACACCTGGCGATCGTCGACCTGCTCGGCACGCAACGCGGTCTCATCGCGCTGACGAAAGCCGACCTGGTGCCGCCCGAGCGCCTCGCCGCCGTCGCGAACGATATTCGCGAAGCGTGTCGCGGCACGGTGCTCGCCGGTGCCGACATCGTCCCGGTGTCGTCGGCCACCGGCGCAGGCATCGACGCGCTGCGCGCTCGACTGATCGCCGAGGCCGGAGTCCTCAGCGAGCGCCGGGAGGACGGGCGCTTCCGCATGGCGGTGGACCGCGTCTTCACCCTGCCCGGCATCGGCGTCGTCGTCACGGGCACGGTGCTGTCGGGCAGCGTGCGTCTCAAGGATTCGGTGACGATCAGCCCCTCCGGCATCGCGGCACGGGTGCGCTCCATCCACGCCCAGAACCGCCAGGTCGACATCGGACGCGCGGGCGACCGCTGCGCGCTCAACCTGGCGGGCGACGGGGTGACGAAGGACGCGATTCAGCGCGGCGACATGATCGTGGACCCGGCGCTGCACGCACCGGCCGATCGCATCGACGCGCGCATGACGCTGCTGCCGTCCGAATCGAAGGCCATCGCCGCCTGGTTCCCCGCGCGACTGCACCATGGCGCGACGGAGGTAGGCGTGCGCGTCGTGCCGCTCGAAGGCGAGCAGTTGCGCCCAGGTCAGGCGGCAGACGTGCAACTGGTGCTCGACCGCCCGATCGCCGCGGCGGCCTTCGACCGTTTCGTGCTGCGCGACGTGTCCGCCCGGCGCACGATCGGCGGAGGCCATTTCATCGACCTGCGCGCGCCGGAGCGGCAACGCCGCAAACCCGAGCGTGTCGCAGAGCGCGCGGCCCTGTCGCACCACGACCCACGGGCCGCCTTCGCGGCGCTGCTGGACACGCCGCCTTACGCCCGTGACGTCGATGCGTTCGCGCGCGATCGCGCGCTGTCGGCGGAAGCACGCGATGCTCTGCTACCGCCGATGGCGCACATGTTCGTCACGGGCGCTGAGCGCATCGTGCTCAGCGATGCCGCGTGGCGCCACTTCGTGACGGCCGTCGTGGAGCGTCTCGTCGCCTTCCATGCCGCGCACCCCGACCTGCCCGGCCTGGCCCGCGAGAAGTTACGCGTTTCCGTCGTGCCCCGTCTTCCGGCAGCCGCCTTGGCCATGGCGCTGCAGCATGACGACCTCGTCGGTGCCGTCGTCCGCGACGGCGCGTTCGTGCGCCTGGCCAGCCACAGCGTGCAGATGGGGGCGGCGCGCGAATCGCTCTGGGCCGCCATCGAGCCCCTGCTCGGCGGCCCCGCACGCTTCCGCCCGCCGCGCGTGCGCGACATCGCCGGCGAGTTGCGGCGGCCCGAGGACGAGGTGCGACAGTTGTTGCGCTTCGTCGGCCGCCTCGGCTCCGTTGTCGAGGTTGCGCACGATCATTACTTCCTGCGCGCAACGATGCACGAGATGGTCGGCATCGCACTCGAGGTATCCGCGGAGGCCCAGGACGGATTCTTCGGGGCCGCCGCGTTCCGCGATCGTCTCGACTGCGGACGCAAGGTGGCCATCCAGATCCTGGAGTTCTTCGAACGCCAGGGTGTTATGCTCAAACGCGGTACGTCGCGACGTGTGCAGGCGCGCTACGCCGACCTCTACGCACCGACTCCGCCGTAGCCGGCATCTCTGGAAGAGAATCGTCCCCGGTGGGGCGTCCGGACTTCAAATCCGGGTGAGGCAGCCAGTCTGTTTCGGGTGGGTTCGACTCCCATTCTCTTCCGCCATCGATCGCGACATTCGGGCCTTGTCAGGCCACCGTGACGCCGGTGTCGCCTTCCACTACCGCGCCGACAATGGAAGCGCGCGCGTAGCCGGCCGCCTCGATAGCATCGCGCAGGGCGTCGGCGCGATTGGCGCGGCAGGCCACCAGCAGGCCGCCGGAGGTCTGCGGATCGGTGAGTAACTGGCGACGCCAGTCGGGAAGCGCGCGGTCCAGTGTGACGCCGTCGCGGTAGCTGCTCCAGTTGCGCGTCGAGGCACCGGTAATGAAGCCGGCCTGCGCCAGTGCTTCGGCCCGGGCCAGCCACGGCACGCTGTCGGCGTCGATGCGGATGCGTACACCGCTGCCACGCGCCATTTCGAGCGCATGGCCCAGGAGGCCGAAGCCTGTGACATCGGTGATCGCATGCACGTCGTCGTCCTTCGCCAGCTCGTGCCCGATGCGATTGAGGAGCGTCGTCGAGGCGATCATCTCGGCGTATGCATCCTCGGGCAGTTGCTGTTTCTTGAACGCTGCCGAGTACACGCCGACGCCGATGCCCTTGGTGAGGATCAGCGCGTCGCCGGCGCGTGCGCCGGTGTTGCGCCGAACCTCGGAAGGCGCGCACAGGCCGATCGCGGCCAGCCCGTAGATCGGCTCGACCGAATCGATGGAGTGGCCTCCCGCCACCGGGATGCCGGCCTCCGCGCAGACCGCCTCACCGCCTTCGAGGATGCGGCGGACGGTGCCCGTGTCCAGCTTGTCGAGTGGCATGCCGAGGATCGCGAGAGCCATGATCGGCTTCCCGCCCATGGCGTACACGTCGGACAGGGCGTTCGTGGCCGCGATGCGCCCGAAGTCGTAAGGATCGTCGACCACCGGCATGAAGAAGTCGGTGGTGGCGATGACGCAGGTGCGCTCGTCGACCTGCCAGACCGCCGCGTCGTCGCTCGATTCGGTGCCCACCAGCAGCTGCGAGAAGGGCATGGCCCTGGCGCGATCGGCGAGCAATTCGCGCAGCACCGAGGGCGCGAGCTTGCAGCCACAGCCGCCGCCATGGGCAAGTTCGGTCAAGCGGACACAAGTCATGGCAGGTTCCACCAAAGGCGAGGTAGCGCGGTCGTCATCTCATGCGGCAGCATAACGCACGCATGTTTCCCGAGGGGACGGTCATGAGTGTGGCACTTCGCAGCTCCCGCACGATGCGCTGGTCGGTCTTCGCTCTGCTCGTGGTGGCGGGGCTGTTCTATGTGAAGTGGTACCCCTACTACGGCCGTGCCTTCGACGCGGCAGCCCATCATTCCATCGGTTCGTCGATCCTCATGGGTACGGCGGATGCGGCGCCCTCGCCCTCCTGGGACGCGGCCCTCGGTTATGCGCTGGCCTACGGCAAGGCCATCTGGAAGGCCATGATCCTCGGCCTGCTGATCGGCTCGGCCGTGCAGGCGCTCGTCCCCGCGAGCGCGGTGCACCGCGCACTCGCGGGCAGCGGCTTCCGCAGCACGCTGGCCGGCGGGTTGCTCGGGATACCCGGCATGATGTGCACCTGCTGCGCGGCGCCGGTCGTCGTGGGCCTGCGCCGGCAGAATGCCGCGCCGGGCGCGGCGGTGGCCTTCTGGTTGTCGAACACCATGCTCAACCCCGCCACCCTCGTCTTCACCGGTTTCGTGCTCGGGTGGCAATGGACCGCGTTGCGTCTCGCCCTGAGCGTGCCGATGGTGTTCGGCCTCGGCTGGCTGGCGAATCGTGTCGCCGCGCCCGCCGACCACGTCACCGTGCAGGTGCCGCTGGGGGAAGACGAGCCCCGCACGCTGGGCCAGACCGCGGTCCGCTGGATGCGGATCTTCGGCGGCATGACGCTGCGGCTCATTCCCGAATACCTGGTGATCGTGCTCCTGCTGGGCGCGGCGCGTGCGTGGATGTTCCCGCATATCGGTCCGGACATCGGCAACGAATGGTTCTGGGTGCTCGCCCTGGCACTGGCTGGCATGCTGTTCGTGATTCCCACGGCAGGCGAAGTGCCGATCGTCCAGGCGATGCTCACGCTCGGCATGGGCGTGGCTCCGGCTGCCGCCCTGATGATGACCCTGCCCCCGGTCAGCCTGCCGTCGCTGGCGATGTTGGGACGCTCCCTACCCTTGCGCCTGCTGCTGTCGCTGGCGGCCGCGGTGGTGTCGTTCGGGGTACTCGCCGCGGCAATCGCCGCGGCGTTGTGGGCTTAGGGCCTGTTTATAGCACTCGATTGCGCCCGCGGTTCACGAACCACCAGGATCGTCTTCCCCTGTCTGGCCCGGTTCTCCGCTTCCACGAACGCCTTGTGAGCATCACTCAACGGGTAACACCGGTCGATCTGAACAACGATCCGGCCTTCCTCTACCTTCTTGACGATCTGATCCAGTTGCTTCGGGTTCGGCTCGACGATGAACCAGTGCGCCTCGATGCCCAGCGCCGCTGCGCGCTCGGGTGAAGGCGCATCTTCTGCCTCGCCGGAGATGGTCACCAGCCGGCCGCCCCGTTGCAAGAACGACCAACTGCGTTCGAGCAGTTCGTGGCCCACCGTATCGAAGATGACATCCACCTGGCCGGCGACGTCTTCAAAACGCTCCGCCGATGTATCGATCGCATGCTCGGCGCCCAGTGCATGGCAGAGCGCCGTTGCGGCCTGGCCTCGGGCGGTGGCGATGACGCGGGCACCGGCGTCCTTCGCAAGCTGGATCGCGAACGTTCCCACGGCGCCGGCACCGCCATGGATGAGCACCGTTTCGCCTTTCTTCAAGTGAGCGAAATCAAAAAGCGCCTGCCATGCGGTAAGCGCCCCGATGGGAAGAGTGCACGCGTCGAGGCTACTCACGGCGCTGGGCACGTGCGTTATTTCGCCAGGCAACACGTTCGCCTGCTCCGCTGCGGCGCCATTGCGCCAGAAGTCGATGAGGCCAAAGACCCGATCACCGACGGCGAAGCCCGATGTCGCCGAGCCCACCCTCGCAACACGTCCGGCGAACTCGTGCCCGATGATGACAGGCAACGGCCGCATAGATCCGTCGGGCAACGGCAGACTGCCATTGGTGGCCCACGTGGGCTCGCTGAACGTGAGTCCGACCGTCTCTACATCGACCAGAATCTGGCCTTCGGTCGGCACAGGCGCGTCGGTGTCACCGACGCTGATCGAAAGGTCCCCGGCGCGGGGTGCAGTGATCCACGCGGCCTTCATGGTTTTATCTCCGGCTGATCTGTCCGAATAGAGTTGCGTTCGACCCGGGTCTCATCAAAACGCCAACTTCCCAATCGAAGCTCCGCCATCCACATAAAGCGTCTGTCCCGTAATGAACCCCGCCTCCTCCGACAGGAAGAATGCGATCGCCGCCGCCAGTTCCTCCGGCTTGCCGAACCGATTCATGGGAACAGAGGCGAGATAACGCTTCTCCCCCTCGCTCCCCGGTGGATTGTTCTCGCGGAACAGCACGGTTTCGGTCGGGCCCGGCGCCACCGCGTTGACCGTGATGCCGGTGCGCGCCAGTTCCAGTCCCCATGAGCGGGTGAAGCTGACCATGGCGCTCTTGGCTGCCGCGTAGGCCGTACGCTCGATCATCCCCAGGATGGTGAGGCTGGAGATGTTGACGATGCGGCCCCATCCGCGTTCGCGCATGCCTGGCAGAAGCGCTTGCACGGCCTGCACCGCCGGATGGAGATTCAGTGCAAGGGTGGCGTCTAGGTCGTCCAGATCGATTTCGCCGATGCGCTGCGGGCGCACCATGGCCACGTTGTTGACCACGCCATCGAAGGCATGGCGCGAACTCAAGTCGCGCAAGGTCCGCTCGGTGGCCTCGCGATCTGCAAGATCGAGCGCGACCAGCTCGCCCGGAAAGTCCGGATCGCCGCCCTGCCGCGCGATGCCGACCACGCGGTGGCCATCCCGGGCCAGCCGATCGGACAAGGCACGGCCTATGCCCTTGCTTGCGCCGGTGATGAGGAATGTACGGGAAGACATGGATGCTCCTGTTGGATGCTGCCCTGCCCCGCCCAGGCCGAATGCAGCATGATGCTGCACATGTCCCCGCGGCGGAACGTCGGATCCTTGAAGGCGAGGAAGTCGTCGTTGAATGTGCCGAACGTGCTGTCCGGGCGATGCTTCAGGCCTTCGTAGAAGATATCGATCATGGCGTGCTCGAAGTCGCTTCCGCGCGGCCAGGCGGCCGTGACGGCATCGCGTTCGGCGTCGGTGAACTGGCCGTAGGCACGGCCGGCCACATCCATGCCTGCGGCGAGGTGCAGCAGCGCCACCTCCGGGTGCATGAACTGCGGAATGCCGGGCGTGGTGTGGAACGCGATCGCACTCCACACCTTGTCGATGCTCGGCTCCGGAATACCGTGGCCGCGCAGGAACTCGCGCGCCGCGTTCGCGCCGTCCACTTCGAAACGCAATGCGCTGCCATGGAAGCGCTCGGTCAGGCCAAGGTCGTGGAACATGGCGCCCACGTAGAGCAGCTCCGGATCGAAAGTCAGGCCCTGGCGTTCGCCCGCCAGCGCGCCCCATGCGTAAACGCGCATGGAGTGGACGAAAAGCCGCTCGCTCTCCGTATCGCGAACGAGCTCTGTGGCTTCGCGGGCTATCCTGCTGTCGGGGATACGGAGGCCCGGGATCTGAGGGGTAGACATGGTCTTCTTCCGGTGCTCAGCCTTCCGCGCGCAGCGCCGCCTCGGGCGGGTTGCGGAAGCTGATGGCGAGGCGGTTATAGGTGTTCATCAGGCCAATGGCGAAGGTGAGGTCCACCAGTTCCTTCTCACTGAAGACGGCCGACGCGGCCTGGAAGTCGCTATCCGGCACACCGGTTTCCGCAACACGTGTGACCGTTTCGGCCCAGGCGAGAGCCGCCTTCTCGCGCTCGCTGAAAACCTTGCCCGCCTCGTGCCAGGCCTGCAGCAGCGCGAGCTTTTCGATGCCGACGCCTTTCTTCACCAGGTCGCGGGTGTGCATGTCCAGGCAGTAGGCGCAACCGTTGATCTGGCTGACGCGCAGGTAGACCAGATCCACCAGGATGGGATCGAGGCCGGACTGCATGATGTAACCGTAAACCGTGCCGAGCGCCTTGGCACCTGCCGGCGCGACATGGGTGTAATCAATGCGGGGAGACATGGCGTTACCTATTTGTCCGGGGTGGTGAGGGGTTTCTCGCCGGTGTCGACGACGAACACGGCCAGCAGCTTGGCGGGCTGGGTCTTGCTCACGTTGCGGCTGATGCCGTGATGGGAACCCGGCGCTTCATAGAACGATTCGCCAACGCGGTAGATCCGTGCGGGGCCATCGTCGACCTGGCTCTCGATTTCGCCGGAAAGCACATAGGCGTAGATGAAGGCGGAATGGGCGTGGTGGTGCGGCCTGGACGCCGCGCCCGGCGGATAGTTCACCTCCACCGCGACGAGCGACTTGCCCGGCAGGTTCGGGAGGGCATGGGAGAAGTTGGGCTTGACGGTTTCTTCCGGAGCGTGCGCATAGGCAACCCCGGCAAGCGCGGTGGAGGCGAGCAGTGTGGCAAGCAGGCGTTTCGTCGACATGGTTCGCTCCTGTTCGGAATGGGGCCAGCTTGCGCCCCGAACGGTGCACTGCAAAGAACCAAAAGCCTCTATTTTCGCTGTACCATGCGGCATGCCTCATGCGCTCGACATCCGTCTCGACCGGTCCGCCGCGGCCACGCTGACCGAACAGATTCGTATGGGTGTGCTCGCCGCCATTCGCAGTGGCGCACTGGCCCCGGGCGCGCGGTTGCCGTCCTGGCAGGCTCTTGCCGCACAGCTGGGCGTGGCCCGTGGCACGGTCAAATCGGCCTATGAGCGGCTGGCCGACGAACAAGTCATCGTTTCGTCGCAGCCGGGCGGAACGCGGGTCGCGGAGCACCCCACGGCCACCCGGTCGGCACCGGCCAACGAGGCCGAAGTGCCGGAGCTCTATCAGCATCTGTTCGCCGGTCCGGCGATGTTCCAGATGGGCGTGCCGGCCTCGGACAGCTTTCCGGTCAGCCTCTTCGCCCGCCTGCGCGCCCACGCGGCCCGGCGCGAGGTCATGTCGCCAGCGGTCTATCCCGACCCGCGCGGCGAACTGGCATTCCGACGCGAGATCGCCGCGCATCTGGCGCTTGCGCGGGGTATCGAATGCCGCCCCTCGCAGATCTTCGTGACGGCCGGTTTCGCAGGCGCACTGGAGATAACGCTACGGATCCTTGGCTTGGCGGGCGCCACGGCCTGGATGGAAAACCCAGGTTTCTTCCACAGTCGCCGCGCGCTGGAACTCGCTCAGCTTGAAACCGTGCCGATACCGGTGGACGACGATGGCATGGATGTCGACTACGGCATCGAGCGGTTTCCAAACGCTGCGCTTGCCCTGGTGACGCCAGGCCAACAGGCACCGCTTGGCGGCACGTTGTCGCTTGGCCGCCGCGTGGCACTCATTGCGTGGGCCGCGCAAACCGGCGCGTGGATCATCGAGGACGACTACCTCGGCGAATTGCAGCTTCGCCGCCGCGCTGCGCCCGCGCTTGCTTCGCTGGACCAAAGCGGCCGCGTCATCCACATCGGATCGTTCAGCAAGACCATCAGCCCTGCCCTGCGCCTGGGTTTCATCGTCGCGCCACCCGATCTGGTGGACAGGTTCACCGAGGCGGTGTTGTGTCTCGGTTCGGCGCCCGGCCCCGCCGTGCAGCACGCGACGGCACGCTTCATGAGCGAAGGGCACTACATGCGACATCTGCGCCGGATGAAACGCATCTATTCCGCGCGAGGCGATGCGTTGCAGAACGCCCTCGAGCGCAAGGGCTACGAAGTGCGGATCGGCGGGCTCGCCGCGCTCTTGCGCCTGCCCGACGGGGCACCCGACGTCGCCGTGGCGAAGGAAGCCCGCTCGTTGGGTCTCGCACCCGAGCCGTTGTCGGCCTGGTTCGCGCCTGGCAGTGTGCCGAAATCCGGTCTGCTTCTGGGCATCGCCACCGCGGACGAGGCCAGACTATCGCTCGCATGCGAGCGGCTGCACGATTTGATCGGCAAACGCCGCCAGGAATGAAGAAGCGGGATGGGCGATCGCCGCGGAGGCATGCACGCTCAGCCGTCTGTCGGTTGCTTGAAGACTTCCCCGCGAGCCGGGCGCTGCTCGAAGAGCATGATGCACAATGCGATGAGCCCCATCAGGACGAGCGAGGCCGTGTAGCGGCTTAGCGCGAGTCCGCCATGATCGGTCGGCTTATCCAACAGGTCGCCGACCACGGCGCCCAGCGGACGGGTCAGGACGAAGGCAATCCAGAACAGCAACGTGCGGGACACGCGGGTCATGTAATAAGCCAGCGCCACGACCAGCAGCAGGCCGCCGAAGATGGCCATGCCGCCCAGGTAACCCAAGCCCATACTGTCGGCCGTCCAGTCGCCCAGGGCGGTGCCGAGTGTCTGCGAGAACATGATGGTGATCCAATAGAACACCTCGCTGCGCGTTGAGACCACGGTCTGCATGCTGACCGAACCGGCGACCCGGTACCATGTGATCAGCGAGGCGAGCAACAGGGCGAGCAAGATTCCCGCGCCTCCTGCGTAACCGATACCCAGCGAGCGGTCGGCGAAATCCGCAAGTGTCGTGCCGACGATCGTGGTCGCGATGATCGTCACCCAGTACAGTGCTGGATGGAAACGGACGGCGCGTATCTGCGCAGCCACCGCCACGGCGAAAACCACGGCGAAGATCGCTGTGCTGAGCAAGTAGCCCAGGCCGAGCGACATCGACACCGCGTCCCCGGCGGTCTCGCCCAAGGTGGTGGCCAGGATCTTGATGACCCAGAAGCTGAGTACGACGTCAGGCACCTTGCTGGGGACGGATTCTCGCTGCATCGGGGGTCACCGCTGGAGTAGCTGTCGGTTTACTCTAGGTGCACATACTTAGATCGCCCTGAGTCGCCGGCGAGCGGTCGCACCATTTCGTCAGCCTGCATCGGGGTTGGAGGGGAACGGGATGAACGACGGGAAGGCCGGTATCGAATCAGGCGCGCGGATCACATCTTGGCTGGCCGCTCGCAAGCAACGCCCTTTGACATGCTCCATAGCCGTGGCCGTGCTCCTGTGCTGCGCCCTCGCGCACGCCGCAGTGCCCGCCACCGATAAAGCACCGAAGTCTGGCATCACGCTGTTTCAGGGCGCGACGCTTATCGACGGATCGGGTGCTCCCCCGCGGCCCGACATGGATGTTCTCGTAGAAGGCGAGCGAATCCTTCGCGTTCTGCCAGACTCGCAACTGGATCCCGCGGTGCGCGCCAAGGCCAAAGCGATCGACCTGCGTGAGCGCTTCCTCATGCCTGGGATGATCGATGCTCACGTCCATCTGGCCACGCCGCCTAACAGGCGGCAGGCGGAAGCCATCCTGCGGCGCGACCTTTACGGCGGCGTGACAGCCGTCCGCGACATGGCCGACGACCTTCGTGCGGTAGGGGAGCTTACCCGTGCCAGCCTGGCCGGCGAGATTCCTGCTCCGGACATCTACTACGCCGCCTTGATGGCGGGCCCCGATTTCTTCACGGACGAGCGTACCGGCCAGGTTTCCGTTGGCGGCGTGCCGGGACATGTGCCGTGGATGCAAGCCGTGACCAAGGCCACGGACCTGCCGCTGGCGGTTGCACGAGCGAAAGGAACCTGGGCAACGGCGATCAAACTCTACGCCGATCTTCCCGCCGATCTCGCTTCCCGGATCACGGCCGAAGCGCATCGACAGGGGCTGCTGGTATGGGCCCACGCAACGCCCTACCCCTCCAAGCCCTCGGACATGGTGGCGGCGGGTGTCGATGCGATCTCGCATGCCTGTCTGCTCATCCGCGAGCCCGACGCGCATGTTCCCAGCTGGAGCGAGCCACATCCAAACGTCGATCTGGCGAAGTTCCGCCAGGGCGACAACCCGGCGCTCGCCCGCCTTTTCAAGGAAATGGCGCGCCGTGGCACCATCCTCGATGCGACGCTTTGGACTTACAGCAGCGATACCGCCGGCTCGACCACCATGCCTCCGCTCGCACCCGGCAGTTGCGACGACACAGTGGGCGGCGAGATCACCAGACAGGCCTATCTCGCCCACGTGCCGATCGATGCCGGAACCGACTTCATCGGCGATTGGAAGGATCCATGGCCGGATCTGTTCCACGAACTCGACACGCTTGCGGTAAAAGCCGGCATGCCGAACGAGGCGATTCTGCAATCGGCCACGCTCGTCGGCGCACGCGCGGCAGGCCAGCAGCGCGACATGGGTAGCATCGAACCGGGCAAGCTTGCGAACATGGTGGTGCTTGCCCGTAACCCGCTCACGGACCTGAAAAATCTGAAATCCGTGCTGATGACCGTCAAACGCGGCCGTGTCTATCCGCGGACCGCGTTTGTGCCGCTGGTTAAGAACGACATTACCGACCGGTAACCCGGTCGACCATCATCGTTACCACGGTTCGGTTCCGTCCTTAGCTCGTGAACGTGCCGGTGGCGCCAGGCCAAGCTCCGCTACGTCGGCGTACCTGGCTGCGCCGCCGCGCGGTCCCCGTCGACTCGGTCGAATCCATCGGCAACTTCGGCTCGATTGCGTCCGCGCAGCTTGGCTGCATAGAGCGCGCGGTCTGCACGAGTTACAGCATCGTTCCATGATTCATCGGTCTCGGCGACATGGTGCCCGATGCTCACGGTGCAATGGAGTGTTATGCCGTCCACCACGAATGGGGTGGTTTCCACAGCCCGGCGCAGGTCTTCGGCCATCCGTCCGACGGCAGAGACATCGGTGTCTGTCATCAACACCATAAACTCCTCGCCGCCGATGCGAGCGACCAGATCGGGGGGCTTCACTACCGCTTGCAGCACCTTGGCGAGGGCGATGAGCACCTGATCGCCACCTGGATGGCCAAACCGATCGTTGATGGCCTTGAAATGATCCACATCCAGAATCAAGACGCCGCAGCGTGAGCGTGTCGAAGCGGCGCGCGACAGCGACCGCTCAGCCGCCGCCCACATCGCGCGTCGGTTTGCGACGCCGGTCAGCGCATCCTCATGGGCCAGCCGCCGAAGGTCGGCATCGAACTGCCGGCTCATCATCCACAGCAAGCAAGGTGTGATCGCCCAGGTTAAAACCATCCGCGCAAGCAAGCCGAAGCTCGAAGTCACGTCGTGCTGCCCTTCGGCAGCCGGGTGAACCATCCACCAGGCCACCCGAATCAGAAGCGCCAATCCCCAGAATGCGTGAAAAGCTGCTGCCACCCTGGCAGGCACCCGCTGGCTGGGATCCGGGCATTGCCAGAGCATAAGGCCGGTGGCAAAAGTCAGGATCGCTTTCAAGCTCCCACCGACCGTGACCATCACGCGCAGATCCTCGCCGCCGCGCAGCACGAGAACGGATTCCACCACGGCGACGGCCGCGGCAATGATGATGACGAACCCGAAGCGCCGTGGCTTCGAAAAATAGATCCAGACGGCAGCGAACGACGCAGCCGTGCCGAGGTCGATGAGCAAGTTGCCCAACAGACCAAGACCGACGAAGGCGACCTGAAAGGCCGGGAGGATGAGGACGCAAAAGCCGCCGGCAACGAACGCCTGGCTTAAAGCCCACAGGGCAAGCCCCCTGGTTCGTCCGGAATGCCGCAGAGACCAGCGCAGCGCCAGGAAGATCGCGCATGAAAGCGACGCGAGCAGTGCATTGACGATGAGCAAGGTGCCGGCGTGCGCCAGCCTCGCGAGCGTTTCCACGCGGATCCCCGACACAACGACCCGGAAGCGGGTCTTGTTAGCAAGTATATCCTTTACGAAGCTTGCTTCAGAACGGATCGGTAACCCGGTCGACCATCCTCGTTACCACGGTTCGGTTCCATCCTTACTCGTGAACGTGCCGGTCTCGCCGCCTTCGGCTTGGGCGAGCCGCACGATCTCCTGCGCACCTTCGGCGAGGGTCTGATGGCCGCTGTGCCCGTTGAGGTCGGTGGCGGTGTAGCCCGGGTTCACGGTGTGCACCCGGATGCCGGTGTCCTTCAATTCCGCGGCCAGGATGACGGTGAAGAGGTTCAGGGCAGCTTTGGAGCCGTTGTATCCCAGGAACTTCACAGCCGCGTATTCCCAGCCCGGGTCTGCGTTGAGGGCGATGGATCCAAGGCTGCTGGACACATTGATGATGCGGGCGGCTTCGGACTTCCGAAGCAGGGGCAGCAATGCCTGCGTGGCCTCCACGGTGCCGAAGAAGTTCGTGTCGAATATGCGGCGCACGGCCGTCAGATCGGCCACCCCTGCAGGGCCGTCGGCGGGATCGACGATGGCGGCGTTGTTGACCAGAACGTCGAGGCGGCCCTCCTGGCGTTCGATGTCCGCCGCAGCGGCCTTGATCGACTCGGACGAGCCCAGGTCGATGGTTACCAGCCGGGCCTCGATGCCGTCGGCGCGCAGGCTGTCCACCGCGGCCTGGCCGCGGCCGGCATCGCGCGCGCCGAGCAGGATGGTATGGCCCACCTTGCCGAGCTGCCGAGCCACTTCCAGACCGATGCCCTTGTTGGCGCCGGTGACGAGGGTGATGCGACGTTGCTGTGTCATGAAGGGTTCCTGTTGAACAAGCGGACGACCCGCCCCAGTTAGGTGGGAACCTCCGCCGGGCTTTTACATTCGCATATGCCAGTCGCCCCAAACGATGCCTTGAAGCCGCGAAAAACGCCCCGTCAGGCCCGTTCGGCGGCCACGGTGGCGGCCATTTTCGAGGCTGCGATTCAGGTTTTGCTGACGGACGGCTACCACGGCCTCACCACCACCCGGGTGGCCGCACGGGCGGGCGTCTCCGTCGGCACCATGTACCAGTACTTTCCGCACCGGCACGCGCTGCTGTACGCCGTGCTGGAGGATTACCTGGAGGAGGTCATCAAGGCGCTTCAGGACGCATCGGATGCCTTCTCCGGCAAGCCCGTGGCGCAAATGGCGGAAGGCCTCAGCCGTGCTTACCTCGACGCGAAGCTGCGGGGCATGCCGGGCACGCGGGCGCTCTACGTGGTGGCCACCGAGCTGGAAACGGCGCCGCTGGTCGATGACATCGTTCGGCGTGCCGAACACATCATCTTCCGCGCGTTGGCGACGGTCAGCGACGCAACGTTCGACGACCTCCACAAGGTCACCTACGCGTTGCGTGTCCTGATGGTCGGGACGGTACGCGCGGTCCTTGAGGGCGACGCATCGCCGGCATCCGTCGCCACGCTGCGCAGCGAACTGCCGCTGATGTGCAAGGCGTATCTTGTCGGCGCGTCGAGGCCGCGATCCTAACGTGCCGGTGCCGCTGGCGTACCCTGCCCCGATGCCCGCGGCGTCATGCCCTTGAACAGCTGCAACGCGTGCCGGATGGCGGCATCGTGCGCCGCGGCCTGGTGGTTGGCCTGTGCGCACTGCGGCACCACCTGTCGCGCGGCGGGCTGGCACGTGGCCAGGAAATCGTAATGCGTCACCAGGGGTAACACGTCTTCGCGGGCGCCCGGAATCGCCCGGGCAGCGACGCTGGCATTGGTCGCGGCGGGGGCCACCGTGTCCGCGTCACCCACCACGATAGACACGGGCACCGTCATACGTGGCAGCGACGCGGGACCCAGCGCCTGGACCAGCGCCGGCGCCATGGCAAAGGCCGCGCGCACCCCTGGTATGGAATGATCCGCGGGCGCGTCGGCAAGGCGGGCCTGCATCTTCGGATCGGCCAGGGCCGTGTCGGCATCGCGGGCTGCCATTGCGGGGGCTTCGAGTTGTGGCGCGCACACCCCGTCGTCAGGGTGCGCCTTGCAGAACGCCACGAAGTGATCGACATCGACACGCGCGCCGGCCGCGACCAGTGCAGCG
Source organism: Luteibacter sp. SG786 (assembly GCF_011759605.1). GTDB lineage: Bacteria > Pseudomonadota > Gammaproteobacteria > Xanthomonadales > Rhodanobacteraceae > Luteibacter. The sequence continues at coordinate 1,490,331 of NZ_JAAOYX010000001.1, read as the reverse complement.
AAACCTCCGGCGGAGAAACCGGCAACTCCCAGTCGCGACGCGTCCAGGTGCGGCCCGATCACCTCGTCCTTGCGTACCGCGTTCCACGCGGCCTTCAAGTCTTCCGCGCGTTCCCACCACCACGCGGCGCCCGCGTGGGTGATGGGGCTCCGGCCATTGCTGCCGGGGTGATCGACGGCGATGACGATGAAACCGGCAGCGGCCAATTTCGTGCCGAACCAGCCCATGACCCTGGCTGTGCCGCCAAAGCCGTGCGAGAGCAGCACCACCGGGTAGCGGCCGTTCGCCACGGGTGCGTCCGGCGCGGCCCTGCCGCTATCGAAGAGCGGCCGGTCGGGTGGCCCGATCAGCAACGGCTTTTCGATGGCGCCGTCGGTGGCCGGATACCAGACGGTGATGGCGATGCGCGGTGACCCCGATGCGTCACGGAGCGCGGCCGTGGGTGTGCTGGTTGAACGATGCATTTCGCCAACGGCGGCGGCTGCCGTACCCGTGACCAGGCACGCGGCGATGAGAGTGAGAACGCGGGTCAGTCGATTCATCGGAAGTCCTTCGGCACGTCATTCAATGGGTACGCAGATATCCACCCCGCCTTCGCCGGTCGCGGTGTCGAACGATGCGTCGTAACGCTCGAAATCGGGGGCATCGATGGCACGCAAGCCTGACGCGGGCAACCAGTCGTCCATCATGGCTCGCCATGTGAGAGGAATGGATCCGATGTGCGCGGCGTGCCTCACGACCGCATAGCGTCGTTGTGCCAGCCGCAGCGTGTGGTGGCCAGGCAGGGCCTCCGCAAGGCGCGATATGGGATGGCCGGCGAGATACTCCACGCAGCCATCGTCGTCCCCGGCCGCAAAGACGCCGTAGGCCGGCACAGCAGGCATCCGACTGGCCCGCTGGTCGAACAGACATTGCCACTGCGCGGGAATGCCTGCCGTGTCGCTTGCCCGATATGGACGGCTGATGCCCGAGAGCAACAGCGGACCGATGGTCTCGACACGCAGCGCCGCCAGCGCAGGCGCCGGCTCCTCGATCACACGCAGGGGCGCAACGGTGTCCAGGCCCTCGAGAGAGGCCTGTTTGCGGACCTCTTCCGGCGTCTGTCCGAAGGCATCCCGGAACGCGCGCGTGAACGCCTCGTGCGATCCGTAGCCCGCCGACAGGGCAACATCGAGAATGTCTGTCGCGCCGGCCGCCAGGGCCGCCGCGGCCTGGCTGAGCCGCCGCATGCGCAGGTATCTGACCACCGACCACCCCGTGGCCGTCTGGAACAGGCGTGACAAGTGAAACGTGGACACCCCGGCGGCGCGAGCCACGTCCGTCAAGGCAAGCGCCTGTCCCGAATGACTTTCGATGTACCAAAGCGCACGTTGCACCGCCGCCATACGCGATCCCCTTCAGCGATGGCCCATGCTAGGCCATCCGCGGTGGCGTCATTTGATCGTGCTTGCTGTTGCCGCACCGGCCCGAACGCGGGAGATCGTATAATGAAGGGGTGCCTCAACCACAGAGATTGCCGTGACCACATCAGCCATCCCCGCGTGCCCGCAGTGCGGCATGGAAAACACCTATCCCGACGGGGACATGTACATCTGCGCCGATTGCGCGCACGAGTGGCCGCAGCGGCCGGCAGACGTCGATGAACAGGGCGCGGTGACGCGCGACGTTCATGGGAACCCGCTGAATAACGGCGACACCGTCGTGGTGATCAAGGACCTGAAGGTCAAGGGTTCGTCGATTCCACTGAAGCAAGGGACCGTCATCCGCAACATCCGCCTGGTCGAAGGGGATGCCGATCACATCGAAGGGAGCTCCGACAAGATCAAGGGTCTGGTGCTCAAGGTCTGCTTTCTGAAGAAGGCTTGATCACCGCGGTACGCCCCTGCCCTTGCAGGGGCATTACTCCGTCAGTCGCTGCATGAGCGACAGCACATCCAGAAGCAGGACGCTGCCGTGTTCCGGCGAGTCGATCACTTCGTGGAGGTCTTTCTTCAGTTCCGGATCCAGGTGATTCGCAACCAGCGAAGGAATGCGGATCTTCGCACCCGGTTCGATGCCGACGATGTTCTCCACCGAAGCCACAGTCAGTCCGTACCTGTGTCCGTTATGCTGGATGACGAGTATCTTGGGATGGTCGAGGCTTTCCGCCGCCTCCATCCCGTAGAGGGTACGCAGGTCGATCACGGTGGTCAGCGACTTGCCGTCGTTGACCACGCCGCACACATGCGCAGGTGCGCCAGGCGGCCTTACCAGCGCGCCATGGGATTCGACGATCTCGACAACCTGTTCAATGCGCACCGCCATGAGTCGATCGAGCTTGAATATCAGCCACGTTTCTCGTGACGGTTTGCTGCGCAATTCGGCACGCTGGATATTCTCCTCCTCCACGAGGTAGAGATCGTGGTGACCCTTGGCGAGATGCGCCATGTAAGGGTCTGCAAAAAGCTCCTCCGTACTGATGACGGTTACATCCTGCATACCGGAGGCGCGTCGGTTGATGCAGTGGGCCAGGATTCCCGTTTGCCCGGTGACGATGGGCAGCGGCAGGAGCTGCTCGTCCGTATAGCTAACGACGCTTTCAATATCGTCGACCAACAGCCCCAAATGGCCATCGCCCTTGCGCAGCACGACGACGCGCCGCACGTCCTCCACGTCGGGATCCTGGTGCTCGACGGCGCCGGAACTTTCCAGCCCAAGGAAGCGAGCAAGATCGACCACAGGCACGGCGGCTCCGCGGAGCTCCAGCCACCCGTGACACACCGCATCGGAGAGCACCGAATGTTCGAGGCTCGGCAGCCGGACAATCTCGTGGATGTGCTCCATCGGGATGGCAAGAAGGCGCCCGTCGACATGGAAGGAGACAACCTTGCGGATCCTGACCGGCGTGCGTTGCCGGTGGTCCAGACCCGACGAGCGTGGTCGCGGTACCTGAGGTACCCCCGGAACACGGGCCAGCGCACTGGCGGAAAGCACCTGGACGATACGACTCTCCAGATCGAAAGCACCCTCGATCAGGCCGATCGTGTCGCCCTCCGCCGCGAAGGAAACCACCTGCGAACCGTCCATCCGCAGCATTTCCCCGGTTCGATCGAAGCACACACCAAGCAGCGTGTGCTCGGACTTCACCACCGCCACCCGGCTGTCCCGAAGGCCATGATCGTCCGCAAGACCGAAAAGCCTGTCGAGGCGCAGCACGGGCACCATGGTACCTCGCAGCATGAACAAGCCGGCCACGTAGTCGGGGGCAAGGGGAACCCTGGTGATGGATTCGGGAAAGCCCACCACTTCCTGCAACGCATCCACAGGCAGGGCCAACTCCAGGTCGCCGACGTGGAACGACCCGAAAAGTCGACTCTCGTGACGGGAGTGAGCAGTGACATTTGGCGAAGGATGACCCACGGTGAATCCTTTATATGATGCGCTCGAACGTGCGGACGACGTACTGCTGGGTGTCGCAGTGGATGCTCAACTGGCGGCCGGCATGGCCTCCGATATCGGCGTGAACGACGCGAATGCCGGCGTCATCCAGAAGACGCTGCGCCGTCCGCGTATTGAGCTCGCCTATGCTTCCGTGCGTAGCCGACCACGTCTGTTTCATCATGAGGGCTCCCCCGGCGATCACGGCGGTCAGTTCCTCATGATCCTTGGGCGTCGCACCTAGCAACGCCAACAATGAAGGGATGGCGTCGGTGACATACTTGGCCGAACCCTCCTTCGGTGTGGCGGAGGATTCCGGTAACAAACAATGCGCAAGCGCCGACAATCCCTTCTTCTGCCAGAGGATGCCGATGCCGACGCACGACCCCAAGGTACTCCTGAGGACTTGTGCGCTGCTTCCAAGCCGCACTTCGCACATGCCGACATGGACATCGATCGCTGTCATGTCGATGGCACCGCATTTCGGTATATCAACGGCTGCTGGAAGGCAAAGCCGCTTCGTATTCTGTGCAGGGACTCCGATTCGCCGATGATCAGCACGGAGTTCGGAGCCATCGACCGCCGCACCGCATCCACGACGGCCTCCTGACCCGTTTCGTCGAAATAGATGAGTACGTTGCGCAACAGGACCAGGTCGAACCGGTTTGCGGCCACAAGGGTCTGGTACAGGTTGTGCTGGCGGAACGTTATGTTGCCTCTGAGCAACGAAGAAGCTCGATAGGCGTTATCCCGGCACTCGAAGTATTTCTCGAGCATGTCTTGCCGGCTGTGCTTCAATCCTTCCGCGTTCCGGCCGCGATAGATGCCGGCTGCACCGACATCGAGCACGCCCTGTGCGATGTCGGTGGCCATGATGCGATACGTGAAGTCGCGATGCTTGAGGCGGAATTCCTCCGCCGTCATCGCCAACGAGTACGCCTCTTCTCCGGTGGATGCCGCTGCCGACCAGATCGTCATGGTCTTGCCGGGGTTCGACCTGTACCAGCCCGGGAAGAAGTCATCCGTCAAGTACTGCCAGACCCGCGCTGTACGAAAGAACGAGGTCTCATTGGTCGTCACAAGATCGATGAAACGTGCGACCTCGTCTTTCGAACCATCCAGTACGGCGAGATATTCGTCGTAACTCCGTAGCTGGAGTTCCTGGACGCGCCGGCGCAGTCGCCCGTGCAGAAGCGTCCATTTGCGTTCGGCCATGACGATACCCGTGTACCGATGCACGCGTGCGAGCATGGCTTGGCGGGTATCCGGACCAACGATGGCTTCGGTAGTCAACATCGTGCGTCAGGTGGCGAAGTTGTTGACGGTTGCGTTGAGTTCGCTGGCGCCTTCCATCAAACCGCCACATGCGCGGGCGATGTTGTCGCACGTTGCAGCGGTCTTCTCCGTTTCCTCGGCAATGTGCTGCACCGCTGCGGCGACCTCGCGAGCGGCCACGGCCTGTTCGTCCGCCCCACACGAAATCTCCGACATGGCTTGCGTGGTATTGACCACCCCGAACAGGATCTTGTCGAACGCTGCCGAGGCCTCCTTGGAAATCTGGCTGCCCTGGGAAACACGCTTGGTGGACTCGCCGATCAGCTTCGAGATCTCCTTTGCGGCCTGGGACGACCTCTCGGCAAGTTTCCTTACCTCGTCGGCAACCACCGAGAAGCCCAGGCCGTGTTCGCCTGCGCGTGCCGCCTCGATGGCGGCATTGAAGGCAAGCAGATTGGTTTGGCTGGCGATCTCGCCGATAACCTTGCTGATCTCGGCGATATCCTCCGACGACTTGTGAATGAGGTCCATCGATTCGATCGACTTTTCCAAGGCCTTTGCGCCCCGCTCCGCCTCCTGCTGGGTGTCCTTGGCCAGACGGTCGGCGTTTTGCGCATTGCTGGCAATCGAGCTGATGGAGGCGGTCAGTTCCTCGATGGTGGCGTTCATCTGCTCCACTGTCGCCCCTAGAAGCTGGGCCCCGGCCGCCATCTCGTTGGACTGTTGGGCGATCTCGGTCGACGCAGAGGAGAACCCCTCGGCACGACGCTTCACCAGGTCCTCAAGTTCGCCCTGGAAGGTGATGTCCGCGGCGAACTTCACAATCTTGTGCAGCTTGCCGTTGCCATCGTAAATGGGGTTGTAGCTGGCCTGGAGCCAGATCGTGCGGCCGTTCTTGGCCACGCGGCGGTAGCGGCCCGAATCGAATTCGCCACTGCGCAGTCTTTCCCAGAACGCCTTGTACTCCGGACTTGCCGTATAGGCGTCGTCACACAGCTTGCGATGGTGTTGGCCGACCAGTTCGTGCAGCGAGTAACCGACGACAGAAAGGAAATTGGCATTCGCCGATGTCACATAGCCGTCGAGATCGAATTCGATGACGGCCTGGGACTTGTCGAGCGCCGTCATCTTGCCGTCGAGCTCTGCCGATTTGTCCACGATAGTGGTGATGTCGGTGGCGAACTTGATGACCTTATAGAGTTCGCCCTCGGCATTGAACACGGGGTTGTAGGAAGCGCTGAGCCACACTTCGCGCCCATCTGCCGCAATGCGCTTGAACTCACCCACTTCGGGCTGCCCAGAGGCGAGACGCTTCCAGAACTTCGTGTAGTCCTCGCTTTCTGCGAACGCGGGTTCGCAGAACATCCGATGGTGGCGACCCACCACGTCTTCGAGGCTGTAACCGAGAACCTTCAGGAAGTTCTGGTTGGCGGCCAGAACGGTTCCATTCAAGTCGAACTCGATGATGGCTTGAACGCGGTGAAGCGCATCGCGCTCGGCTTTCAAACTTTGCAGTTCTTGCACTGCGCTTGCGGCACTAACCATGATGTTCCCCGTGTCAAGTTGTTACGTCGGTTTTATCGGCAAAAAATCGGCAATCTTTAGTTCCAGGAGCGCGCGCAATCGTTATGAATGCCGCCTGTCGTTTCATTCGGCGATAGTGATCGCCACCATGTTCGCTGCTGCGGCGATGACCTGCTCCAGTGAGCAACTCACCGCACGTTTTGCATTCCATGGTTTAGTGAAACGGGCCACTTCATCGAGTAGTGCGATACACGAAACCGCCAAGGGACGATTGCCTGTATCGCGCGCATAGGACAGAAGAACCGTCGCACGAAAGCCAATCTCCTCCACGTCCTCGTCGGTGAACGCGTTCAACAGCGCGAGTGCTTCCTCCGCAATCACCGAACCAGACACCGATGCGGGCGGTCCGGCAGAAGAGAGCGATGACATGGCACACCCCCTCAGAACTCGCGCCATGCGCTACCGTCGTCCGCCATCGCCGCAACGGCGACGGCACGGCCTGGAGGCAACGGAGTGGAACGGGCCGGCTCCTGGTGGATCACGGTACGGGCCGAGTATGCAGGTTTCGCCTGCCCAATTTCGGCGTCGCTGCCGACGATAGAGAAGAATGACACCTTGCGAAGCAGGTCCTGCGAAAGGTCCGAGGCATTCTTGCTGGCTGCACTGGCCTCTTCCACGAGCGCGGCGTTCTGCTGGGTAACATCGTCCAACGTGACGACCGCGTTGTTGATCTGCTCGATACCGGCGGCCTGCTCCTGGGATGCCGCGGTAATCTCCTCGATGATCGAGCTCACAGAGCGAACGCCCTTCGCGATCTCCTCCAACGCCGTACCCGTACGTGCCACCAGCGATGCACCAGCGTCCACCCGCTCGACGGTGGAGTTCACCAACGCCTTGATGTCCTTGGCCGCTGCCGCACTGCGTTGTGCCAGGTTCCGGACTTCGACCGCGACGACAGCGAAACCCCTTCCCTGATCCCCGGCGCGCGCGGCTTCCACGGCGGCATTCAGGGCAAGGAGGTTGGTCTGGAAGGCGATTTCATCAATGAGCGACACGATGGATCCGATCTGCTTGCTGGCGTCGGTGATCTGCCCCATGGCCTCGCCAGCTTCCGCCGATACCTGGCTGCCTACCTCGGCATCGCCGCGGACACGCAGTGCCAACTGGCGCGCCTGTTCTGCACCGTCCGCGTTTTGCTTTACGGCTGCTGCCAGCTGCTCCATGGCGGCTGCCGTTTCTTCCAGCGAACTGGCTTGTTCCTGGGTACGCTGAGACAGATCGTCGTTACCCTGGGCGATGTCCCCCGCCGACGACGAAACTTGCTGCGAGATGTGTCGCACATCGTTGACGATGCTTGCTAAATGCCTGTCCATCGTATCCAGGGCGCGAAGCGTGTCGGTGAACTCGTCGTTGCCCGAAACGACGGTAGCATTGTTGAGTCGCCCACCTTCGATGGCCTGCGCCAACGCACGCGCCTTGCTCAGAGGTATCAGGACGCTTCTCGCGAGCAACACTGCCACGGACAAGAGTGAAACGACGCTGACAGCAAGGGCTCCGAGCGATATGTACCGGGTTCGGACATAGCTATCGCCGGCTGCCACAGATGCGGCATTGGCCTGCTTGCTGTTGATACCCGCCAATTCGTCGATACGATCGGCCAGTCGGCCGATGGCCGGGCCGACCACATCGATCTGCATCTTCTTCACTTCGTCTGTCTTGCCCGCCTCGATCATCGCCAGCTCTGTATTGACCAGCGGTAGTGTCTTCTCACGTTCCGCGACGTAGGCTTCCGCGGCCTTGCGTTCTTCATCGGAAGTGACTTTCGATGGATAGTAACGGCCCCACGCCGCGGCTTCCCTGTCAAGACCCGCCCGGACGCGGTTGCCAGTCTCCTTGATGGTCGGATCGACGATGGCTCTCAGCATCGCGACACGAACGTCCACGATGGACTTCTGCGCTTCGGTCACCGCCATCATCGACATGACGTTCGATTGATACATGCCCTGCACGAGGGCATAGGTGTTTTTCACTCCGACGACACCGCTTCCGCCAAGGAAACATATGAGCGCCAATGCGATGCCCATTGCCGAAAATATCTTTGCACGAACCGGAAATCGCATGCGTTTCCCCCTGACTTTCTTGCCCGCACGCCAAATGTGGCGGCTATGAAATGAATCTTCCCGACGGCGAACGCCTTAATTGCCTTCTTGTCGTCGCATCGGAATGTTGTTTACAAGCCGGAGTCGCAACATCTCCGCCACCAGTTCCGCGCACGTACTCTTTACCGTGGAAGCGCTGCAACGGTCGCTGCACAGAAGCGCCACTTCGAGCGCCTTGGCCGCCTCGTATGTACTGCGAAGGCCGCGTTCGGCTGTCATTTCCGCCAACTGCGATGCGCCAACCACGGCATTGCGGAGGTTTCCGGATCTCAATGCGGTAAACAGTTCGATCGCCTGATGCGATACCGCGTAGTTACTTCCCGACGGTGAGAGATCGGCAAGCGAGGATGCCCAATCCTCTTCCTGCAATGCCATATCCCTGATATTGCATCTGTCGGAATTAATAGACGTAACATGCTTCACAACGCCCCCTTACTTCCCGAAATCGCTTTTCCGGCCTAGTGCATCCTCCATGCCAGCCCGCAATTCGCGTTTAGCTCGATACAAGTAATTTCGAATCTCAATTCGAGATATACCGCGAATAAATGTGCCGTTTTTGCGCACGTCAGCTTCCGACCTTTTTCGGCGGTTTGTGACTTTTGTCCGGTTTTGGGAATCAGGCCACTAAGCGAAACCGAAGGAACGTCACGGCTGGGCGCGCGGCCGCCACCCGCAATCCCACGCCTGGCGCCATACGATGAGCAGTGGCTCGGGGTGTGCATCGAGCGTGTGCGGTCCGGCGCCGAGTACCCACCGCGAAGCGCCGGGCCTTTCGTCTATCGATACCGACACTTCGCGCTGACCGTCCGTGACGACGTAGTCGCCGGCCAGCGTCAGTGTGAAACGCTGCTGGCCATCCGCCGCGGGAAGCCCCAGTCCCGCCATGCGCACGCCCGCCGTGCCGGGGCGATAGTTGCGCACGATAAACGCCTGGGCCGCCGGCGGGTACCGTCCATCGATGGCGGCCATCGTATGGTTTGCGATCAGCCATGCGGCAATGTCGTCGGGCATACGGCCGTTCTCGAAGCGCTCGCGGGCCAGGCTTTCGATCACCGGGTAGTACGGCCGCCGCCGGAAGATGCCGCCGCTCTTCGCGTCCATCAGCGTATCGGCCGGGTTGGTGCAGTCGATCACGACGCGCAACTGCGCTTCCTCGGCTGCCAGGGCATTGCGCCAGGGTGGCGCGCGTGCGACGACCAACGACAACTCCGCCACGGCAACGACGGCGACGAAGACGGCATTTCCCCTGGGCGGCAGCACGCTCGAGCGAGCGACGAAACCTACCAGGCAAAGCATCGCCATCGGGACCACCGGCAGGAAATCCTGCTCGGTCGGCAGAGGCCACACGCACCAGATCAGCAGCATGAAGGTCAGTGCGTGCACGGCGACGAACGCTCTCCATCGCGCCATCGCGTCCAGCCGGCGTGCGTATATGGCGGTGCCACCGACGATCGCGATGGCAAGCACGAGGTATCCGACGAGGCGGCCGTGAGGCTCCGAGTGGCCGGTGGGTGCCATGTTGTACGCCACGATGTCGTACCAGGCCGGGGCGGCATCGTGCTGCAATACAAGCCACAGGACGAACGCACCGGGAACCACGAACGCGCCCACGAGGAGGGCGAAGGCATTCACCGAAGCAAGGCGGCGATGCTCCCACCACCATGGCGCCCAGATGGCCGCCGCGAACACAAGCGCGATAACCGCCAACGGCAGCGTTTTCTGCGATACGGACAATGCCGCGCCGAACAGCAAGCCACTGAAAAACCAACCCAGGGCTCTGCCACGAGCAAGGACGGCCACTGCCATGCCGGAAAGCCACAGCGCAGCCCATGCATCGTCCGTGCGGAACTCGCCTGACTTGAGAAACACGATGGGAAACAGGCCGACAAGGAGCACGGTCGCATCGGCGACGCCGCGCGAATGCAGCCGGCGTGCAATGAACCAGGTCGCCACCAAGGCCAGCACATACCAGGGCACCACCGCCAGGCGCAACCACCAGAGGATGTCCGAGCGTTCGCCGAGATCCTTCAGCAGCGCCGCATGCATCGTGCTGAACAACGGCCCGTGATTGTCGAAGACATCTCGATACGGCATGGCGCCCTGCGCCAAGCTCCACGCCACATGGGCATGCTGGGGCTCGTCTGAGTTCAGCGAATAAGCGGACAACCACAACAGGCGGAGGCCGAGAAGGACGAGAACGCCGCCCCATCGCATGACGCTGCGCCTCGTCGGGATGCTTGTATTCATGGCGCGCGCCGGTTGGCTTGTGAGGTAGCCGACTCGCCGAACCGAGTCGGATACGACAGTAGTTCGACGATCTTTCCGTCTGCTTTCTCAACGGCATCGCCGAGGTACCGGGTAAGCTCCCGCGTCGCGCGTCAAGGACGAACCTGTGCAAGGTGCTGCGCCGGTACAAGACCTTCCCAACCGTCTTGCAGGATGACCGCGTTTTGCACGAACGCCGGCGGCGAACCGTGGCCAGCGTGAACGAGAGCCAGGCCCGACGGGTTGTCACGAGCCCAGGCCACGTGGTCGGTGACTACGGGCAACGGTTCCGCAAGGCGGGCCAGGTAAGTGATCATGCCCGGCTCGTCGTCTACCGCGGCCACTGTCACGCCGCGACGCTGCAGATCCTTCACCACCGTGGCCAGGCCGCTAGGGTCCATGTGCGCATCCACGTGCACGCCCAATAGCAAGACGCCAGCCGCGAGTGCCATAAGGCTGGCGAACGAAGCCTTCCGCAGCCGCCCACCTTCACTCGTGTCGCCCCATGTTCGCGCGACGGAGGCACCCAGCAAGAGCAATGCAAAGGACGCGCCGATGGCGACATACGACATCGGGTCGCCCCGCTCGCCAATGATCGTCGTCGCCAGGAACCATACCCAGGCCAGCGATGCGAACAGGAGAAGTATCCGTACGCGCGGGAAAGAAAACGCGCCCCCTTCGCCATTGGGCAGGCTGGCGAGCAACAGTGCCATCCCCGGAAGGAGCGGCAGCAGATAGTGGAGCTGCTTGCCGCTGATCAGCGAAAACAATACGAACGCGGGCAGTGTGGCGGCGACTCCAAATCGCCCGGCACTCGTCGCGAGGGCCACCCGAAGGTTGTGGCGAAGTCGTTTCCAACGAACCAGGAGCGCCCACGGCAGCAGGAATGGGAGCACCCATGGCAAGTACCACAGAACGCTTCGGGAGTGGGCGAAGCTGTTCGCCACCCGGCCGATGGAATGGTGGGCCAGGGTATCGATGACCGATACGCTCCCGACATGCATGGCACTCACCACGGCCCATGCTGCCAGCGGCGTGGATGACAACAGGACGCATGCACCAATTCCGGAGGCAATCCGGAACGGCCGTTCCAAGGGTTGCGAACGCCACCAGCGTACCGTAGCGACCGGACCCAGGAGATGCACCAGGTACACCGGCCCTTTCATGAGCAGGCCGAGAGAGAACGCCACCAGGACAAGGGCGATGCCGCTCCTCACCTCCCCTTGCAGCCATCGGACGAGACCCAGAAAGCCGAGCGCGACAAAGAAGACGAGCGGCACGTCGAACATGGCTATCGGCGTAAGCGCACCGAACATGACAAACGGCAGAAGGATCCAGCCGGTGACCGCAGGATCGGGGTGTCGCAATCGCCTTGCCACGCCAACGACGCAGGCCACCGCGCCGGCCGCGGAGCAGATACAGACGACGCGTGCAGCCAGGGTGGAAACGCCGAACACGGCCCATGCCACGTTGATGAGCCAGAACAGCAGCGGCGACTTGTCCATATAAGGAAGACCGTTCAAGGTCAGGCCAATCACGTCTCCCGACTGGCGCATTTCCCATGCAATGGAGAGATAGCGCGTCTCGTCGATCGGCACCGCAGGCAACACGGCCGCTGGCAACAGCCACACGAACGCGACACACCACGGTCGGTCGCGCAACTGTCTACTGGCCCGGCTTATCAGCTTCATGGGTGCCGCCCGGGTGGCCTCCTCCCGCCGCCGATGTCTGCCAGGTGACGGTACACGGGCCGCTTTATCGCCTCGCACGTTGCGACGAACAACAACGCGATCAGCGTGACCGTGGCGATCGTCGTCCAGGACAATGCGACGAACCCGAACCAGGATGCAGCCACCGAGTATGGCAGTGCCAGCGCGACGAAAGTCATGACCAGGGACGTGGCCAGGAGAATGCGCCCAGGTCGGCTCCTGTAAAACGTTCGGCATGTGCGGAGCACGAGAAGAACCCACAACTCCGTGAGCAGGGACTCCACGAACCATCCCGTGCGGAATGTTTCTTCACTGGTGCCTGCGAGCGATAACAAGGTCACGAACGTGATCAGGTCGAACAGGCTGCTGGTGAGACCAAATGTCAGCATGGCTCTCCTGATAAGACCGATGTCCCATCGATGAGGTGTGTTCCGCCACTCGTCGTCCACACGGTCTGTCGCGATACCCAGGGACGGAACGTCACCGAGAAAATTATTCAGGAGTATCTGTTTGGCGAGTAGCGGCAAAAACGGCAAGAAGAGCGACGCCGCAGCCATGCTTAACATGTTGCCGAAATTGCCGCTGGTGGCGATGAAGATGTACTTGATCGTGTTGGCGAACGTTCGCCGTCCCTCGTCGATGCCTTTCCGTATGACGTCGAGATCGTGCCGAAGCAGCACAAAGTCGGCAGCATCCTTCGCTACATCCACTGCGGTGTCGACGGAGATGCCGACATCCGCGGCGTGCAGGGCGGGCGCATCGTTGATGCCGTCACCAAGGAATCCCACGACGTGCCCCGCATGGCGAAGCGCTGTGATGATCCTCTCCTTCTGATTCGGCTCGATCTCCGCGAACAGAGTGGTTCTCGAGGCCCGATGCCACAATGCGTCGTTGTTGAGCTGCCTCAACGTCTCGCCGGTCATCTCTTCCTGTACAGGCATGCCGATGGATCGTGCGACATGCCTGGCCACATATCGATTGTCGCCTGTGACGATCTTCACCTGCACGCCAAGCGCCTGGAGACCCGCGAGGGTTGCAGCAACCTGGGGCTCGGGCGCATCGAAAAACAGAAGAAACCCGATGAGGGTCATGTCGATTTCGTCGTGCGCCTCGTAACGGTCGCGTACGTCCACCGTGCGTCGAGCGAGCGCGAGCACCCGATAACCTTGCTCGCTCCACGCGACGAAGCGGGCTAGCGCGTCTTCCTTCCGTGCATCGTCCATGGCGGCGTCGCCCGCCGCCGTGCTTACGCGGCTACAGGCTTCAAGCATGTTCGGCACCGCGCCCTTTGTGACCAGCACTGCCTCGCCGCCGGCCACGCGTGCGACGATGCCAAGCCGGCGGCGCTGAAAATCGAAAGGAATCTCGCCGATCTTCCCGCTTGCCTCGACCTTTATCCCATCGGCCGCCGCCCGTTCCTTGATGGCATCGTCCAGCGCGTTGTGGATACCGGCCTGCATCACTGCATTCATGGTGGCGAAGTGCAGCACTTCCTTCGACGCCCCCCCGACCGGATCGACCGCGGAGTCCAGTGCGATCACGCCGTGTGTCAGCGTGCCGGTCTTGTCCGTGCATAGAACGTCCATGCTGCCGAGGTTCTCGATCGCGTTGAGGCGCTTCACGATCACGCCTTCGCGCGCCAAAGCGCGCGCGCCGTGGGACAAGGTCACGGTCAGGATCGCCGGAAGCAGCTCCGGCGATAGACCCACGGCGAGCGCAGCGGCGAACAGCAGCGTGTCGATCATCGGACGATGCAGCACGATATTGGCCGCGAGCACCACGATTACCACTGTCAGCATCAGCCGGACCAGGAAGTTACCGAGCCGGCGAAGGCCGAGCTCGAATTCGGTCTCCAGGGGCCGACGCCGCAGTCTCTCGGCGATGCCACCGAAGACGGTTCGCATGCCCGTCTCCACGACGATCACGCGCGCCCACCCACTGCGAACCGACGTGCCCAGGAACACGCTGTTGTCGCGTTGTGCCAGGCTCGCGCCTCCGGCGCACTCGCCGGGCTGTTTCGCTACAGGAAGCGCCTCTCCTGTCAGCATCGCCTGGCTGACGTAACAGTCCCGTGCTTCAAGCACCCGAGCGTCTGCGGGCACGAGCGATCCCGCCGATAGCTCTACGATGTCGCCCGGCACGATCGATTCGACCGGCAGTTTCTGCATCCCTCCGTCGCGCAAGACCTGTGCGGAGACGGCAACGCGCTGTCGGAGGGCCTGCACCGCCGCCGCGGCGCGATACTCCTGGGCGAAACTGAGCACGGCCGTCAGCACCACGATGCCGAGCACGATCCACGCATCGAGCCACTCCCGCACCGCCAGTGATACCCCGGCCGCGACGATCAGGATGAGAACGAGTGGACTCGTGAAGCGACTGACCAGGAGCCGGAGCCAGACCGGTGTCGCGCGGTCGGACAGCGTGTTGGGCCCGGCCTCCGTCAAACGTCTCGCCGCTTCCGCGGTGGACAGTCCAACCGACGTCGCGTCCAGCACCTTCAAGAGGTCGGGCTCGCTCAGCGCCCACCACGAAGCCACGCTGTTGGCTGTAGGCGATTTCATCGCTGCCCATCAACGCTGCCAGAGCACGAGCGGCAGTTCGGCGGGAAGGAAGGCATCCTCGTGCCACGGATGCAGGCGCACCGTGTAATCGGCCGCAGGACGCGTCGCCGGGAGCGCCGCTTCAAACTCATAACCGTGGATGGCGCCACTGATCGCTGCGCCGGCCTCCATCGGTACGCACTGGCGTGGCATGCCGTCCCGCTCGTCGGCGTACAGTTCCGCCCTCACCCAGTCGAGTTGCAGGCCACCGAGGTATGCCTGCGCACGGAATCGCCAGGTATGGCCTTCGAGCACCACCTCCACGTCGCCCAGCCTCGCCTCATGCCAGTGCGAGACCACCTCGGAAGCCCACGACGGCAATTCGTTTTTCTGTTCCCGCCGGCGCAGGGCGCGCGCCGCCGGGAGGTAAAAGTCCTGCAGGTAATCGAGCAACATCCTGTTGCTGCTGAAGCGTGGTGCGAGACGCGACATGCTTGCGCGCATGCGCCGTACCCAGCGCGTCGGCACCCCGTGCGCATCGCGTTCATAGAAACAGGGAACGATCTCGTTCTCGAGCAGGCGGTACAGACTCTCGGCATCCCCTGCATCGGTGCCCTTGCCGTCGATGGCCCAGCCACACGCGTCGTCGTATGCCTCCGCCCACCAGCCGTCGAGGGTGGAAATATTCAGGCCGCCATTGACGAGCGTCTTCATGCCGCTTGTACCGCAGGCCTCCCACGGGCGTCGCGGTGTATTGAGCCAGGCGTCCACGCCCTGTACCAGACGTTGCGCGAGGGCGAGATCGTAGTCTTCGAGGAAGACGACACGCCCCGCCACCTCCGGCCGTTGCGCGAACGCCACCCAGGCCTGCACCTGGCGCTTGCCCTCGATGTCGTCCGGATGGGCCTTGCCGGAGACGATCAATTGCATGGGGTGAGCAGGACCTGTGAGCAGGGCCGCGAGGCGTCGAGGGTCATGCAACAGGAGGGTCATGCGCTTGTACTCGGCGAAGCGCCGGGCCATGCCGAGAGTGAGCACGTTGGGATCGAGCACGCTTTGCGCGGCCGCCGCACCACCCCCTCCTTCGGCGCCCCGGCCAAGCTGCCATCCCAGACGCTCGCGCACGTAGCGAACCAGGTCCGCCCGCTGCCGCGCCGCAAGGTTCCACAGCGTTGTGTCGTCGCATGCCGCGATGGCCGCTTCCAGGCAGGCCAGGTTTCCGAGCCACCGGCGCTTGCCACAGGTGACCGTCCACAGCGCGTCCGCCGGTACCGAGTCCCACGACGGTACGTGCACCCCATTGGTGACGTGGCGCACGGGCACCTCGGCGAGCGGCCAGCGCGGATACAGATGGGCGAAGAGTCCGCGACTGACCTCGCCATGCAGCCGGCTGACGGCTGACACCTGTGCGCAGCCGCGCATCGCGAGGTAGGTCATGTTGAACGGCTCGTTATCGTCCGAAGGATTGACCCGACCCAATGCAAGGAGGTCGTGCAGCGACAGATCGCAGTCCGCGAGAAGGTCACGGGCATACTTCGCCACCAGCGCGGGGGCGAAGGCATCGAAGCCCGCGGCCACGGCCGTGTGTGTGGTGAAGACATTGCCTGCCCGCGTTGCCCACCACGCCTCATGGAACGATACCGACCGTTCGTGCATGTATCGCCTGGCGCGTTCAACCACCGCCAGCGCCGCATGTCCTTCGTTGAGGTGCGCCACGACGTTCTGCTTGCCGAGCGCGGCCAGGAGGCTCCAGCCGCCTATGCCGAGTACTACCTCCTGCAGCAGGCGCAGCTCGGTGCCGCTGCCGTAAAGCTTTGCCGTGATGCCCCGGTCGGCGGCGGTGTTGAGCACGTGGTTGCCGTCGAGCAGGTAGAGGCTGGCTCGCCCTACCTGCGCCTGCCACACGCGCAGGCGCAGGGGCCGACCGGGCAAGGGCACCGTCACTTCGAGCCAGCCGCCGTCCGCGTCCAGCGAAGGCTGGATGGGCAGGCTGGCCGGGTCATTGTTGGGGAACAGCTCGTGCTGGCTGCCCGTCGCGTCGATCGTCTGGCGGAAATAGCCTTCCTGGTAGAGCAGACCGATGCCCGTCATCGGTACACCGAGATCGCTGGCGGTTTTCAGGTAGTCGCCCGCCAGCACGCCAAGGCCGCCGGCGTACACGGGCAGCGCTTCGCTCAACCCGAACTCCATGCTGAAGAACGCCACCCCGTCGGGCATGTCGGCGGGCCAGAGCGACGCGCAAAGGCCGGGCTTGTCGAGGTATTCCTGGCGATCCTCTGCCGCTGTGGCCAGACCCTCGCGAAAACCGGCGTCCTCACTCAGTTGCTCGAGGCGCGCCTGCGACGCGTTCTCGAGCACCACCCACGGGTTATGCGTGGCATCCCACAGTTCGGCGTCCACCTGCCGCCACACGCTGTCTACCGCGTGGTTCCAGGTCCAGCGCAGATCGAGCGCCAGATCGGTAAGCGCCTCGAGTCCGACAGGCGTTGCGCGTGGCGGTATCCGGTGCATGCGGCCTCACTCGACGATGATGCGGCGCCATCGATGGTCGCTGCGTCCGTCGTGGCCGGTATTGATGGGGATCAAGCGGCCGCGTGGACAGCGATGTTTCCATCGCTGCACCACCTCAAGCGATGGCATACGCGTGGCGCCTCTCGTTCTCACCGCCGGGACACCGCAGCCCCTGGGTGCGTACTGGGACGGCCGTGGCGTGAACCTCTCGGTGTTCACGCGCCATGCCCGGCGTGTGGAATGGTGCCTTTTCGATGCCAGCGGCCAGCATGAGGTGGCGCGACTGCCCCTGCCTGCACGTGAAGGCGACATCTGGCATGGGTACCTGGAGGGCGCGGCGCCGGGCCTCGTCTACGGTTTGCGTGTGCACGGGCCTTACGAGCCGGCCCAAGGGCACCGTTTCAACCCGCAAAAGCTGCTTGTCGATCCCTACGCGAAGGCCCTGCAAGGAAGCTTCCACTGGAACGACGCCGTCTTCGGTTATACGCGCGGCGCGCCCGATGAAACGGCGGCACCCGATGGCCGCGACAGCGCACCCTTCGTTCCGAAGAGCGTCGTGACCGCCCCCTTCCCCAGTGTGCGACAGCGCCCTGCGCGGCCGCGCATTCCCTGGACGGACACGGTGATCTACGAGATGCACGTGAAGGGACAAACCATGCGCCATCCGCGCATCCCGGCGGGCATCCGCGGCACGATGGCGGCCCTGGCGGACCCCAACCTCATAAGTTACTGGCGGGATCTAGGTATTACCGCGCTCGAATGGATGCCGGTCGCGAGCTTCCTCGATGAAGAAGACCTGGTGAGGCACGGACTCACCGACTACTGGGGCTACAACCCCATCGCGCCGTTGGCCGTCCACTCGCCTTACCTCGCATCGGGCCGCGTCCAGGAGATGGTGGACACGATCGACCGGCTCCACGCGGCCGGGCTGGAGGTGATCCTCGACGTCGTCCTGAACCACACGGCGGAAGGCGGCGAACGAGGCCCGACACTGAGCCTGCGCGGGCTGGACAACGCCACCTACTACCAACTCCGCAAGGACGACGCCTCGACATACGTCGACGATTCCGGATGCGGCAATACGCTGGATCCGGAAGAGCCTGCCGTCATCGCACTGTTTCATGCCGCACTGAGGTACTGGGCCTGCGACATTGGCGTGGACGGCTTCCGCTTCGACCTCGCGACGCTGCTCGGCCGCTGGGAAACGGGTCGGTTCGACGCGAACGCGGCGCTCTGGCGAACCATCGCGGCCGACCCCGATCTTCGCGACGTGAAGCTGATCGCCGAACCATGGGATGCCTCGTCCCGCGGCAGCGCGCTTGGGGCATTCCCCTCGCCCATTCGCGAATGGAACGGCCGCTACCGCGACGACATACGCCGGTTCTGGCGTGGCGACGCCTGCACGCGTGGAGCGCTTGCCACCCGCCTCGCCGGATCCAGCGACGTCTTCGCTCATGGCGGACGGACACCCGGCATGGGGGTCAACTTCGTCACCTGCCACGACGGCTTCACCCTGGCGGACCTCACCGCTTATGCCCTCAAGCACAACGAAGCGAATCCATACGAAGGCCAGGACGGAAGCACGGAGAACCTGAGCGCAAACGGCGGCGTCGAAGGCCCGACCCGCGATGCCGGCGTGCTCGCGGCACGACGCCGGCGATGCCGGGCCATGCTCGGCACACTGGCGTTGTCACGCGGCGTGCCCATGCTCCTGGCAGGCGACGAACTCTCGCGTACGCAACTCGGCAACAACAATGCGTTCTGCCAGGACAACGCCATGAGTTGGCTCAACTGGAGCGCGCTTGGCGATCCCGGCCGCGATCTGCGCGCGTGGATCGCCGAAGCCTTGAGTCTTCGCCGCAGGTTGCCATTCCTCCGCCTGGATGCCTTCTATACCGGCACATCGCCCGGCGGCGTTGCGGAAGACAGCGACATACGCTGGTTCGAGCCGGACGGACGCGAAATGAATGACGCGGCCTGGATGGACAACATGCAGCGAGCACTTGCGGTTCTCGTTTCGGGGCCTTCGCTTCCCGAAGATCGTCGCGAACGGCTCTTCCTGGCGCTCAACCCCGGCCAGGGGACGGTTCCATTCCTTTTACCGGCGCCTCGGGGAATGGACGCCTGGCGCGTCGTGCTCGACAACGGCGACGACGCCGGGACGGCGCGGGGCAACGTCGTTCCCTGCGGCAACCTCGTCGATGTTCCGCCGGGCGGCTTGCTCGCGTTCGAGCCCGAATTGCAGGCCAGGTAAGCCGACTCTGCCGGCGTGGCGTCAGGGGCGCAGAACCGCCGCCCCGAAAAGCCGGCCCTCGCGCAGATCCGCAAGCGCTTCGTTAGCCTTTTCAAGAGGATACACGGTGGTATTCGCGTGAACTCCACAATGTTCCGGCGCCGCGAAGTAGCTCGTGGCATCGCCGCGTGTGAGGTTGGCCACCGACACCAGCTCCCGCTCTTCCCACAGGAGTGCATACGGAAACGAGGGAATGTCCGACATGTGGATGCCTCCGCACACGACCCGGCCGCCCTTGCGCACGGCTCGCAAGGCGAGCGGCACGAGGTCGCCGGCCGGGGCGAAGATGATGGCCGCATCCAGTGGCTCCGGCGGCAGTGCCTCCGCGTCACCGGCCCAGCACGCGCCCTGGGCCAGCGCGAACGCCTGGTGCTCGCTGTCGCCGGCGCGCGTGAATGCAAACACCTTCCGTCCCTGGCCGACCGCCACCTGGGTCAGCAGGTGCGCGGCGGCACCGAAACCGTACAAGCCCAACGCGGTCCCGTCGCCGGCCTTCTTCAACGCACGCCAGCCGATGAGGCCTGCGCACATCAGCGGCGCAGTGGCGACGGGATCGTCGTGCGCGGCAAGGGGCACGCAGAATGCGGCGCGGGCAAGGATATGAGTGGCGAACCCGCCCGGACGGGTGTACCCCGTGAATTCAGGCGCATCGCAAAGGTTTTCCATGCCCATCAGGCAGTAACGACACTTTCCGCAGGTACCTCCGAGCCAGCAGACGCCGGCGCGCTGCCCTACCGCCAGCCCCGTGTCGGCCGATCCGAGCGCTTCCACGATGCCGACCACCTCGTGGCCCGGCGTCACGGGTGGACGCACCTTGGGCAGCTCGCCGTCCACCACATGCAGGTCGGTGCGGCAGACGCCGCAGGCCTCCACGCGCAGGAGCACCTCACCCGGCCCGGGAGCGGGCGTGGCCGATTCCCGGGCCACCAAGGGTTGCCCGACGCGTTCCAGGACCATGGCGAGCATGTGCATCTCCCGTCGATGTTTTGCTATCCGGGTGCATCAGACCGCCCCCGCCGACAAGCTGCATTGACGAGGGTCAACATCGCTGCCGCGGCGGCGTCGAGAATGGATGACGCCCCCGCAGCGGAGACATGACGATGCTCGATTTCCTGGTCGACATCCGTTCGGACGACCGCGATACCGCGCATTTGCGCTTCGCCTTCGACCTCGCCAAGCGCTTCGGCGCGCACCTTACCGGCATGCAGGTCATCGCGCTGGACGCGAGCGTCATCGCCCTGCCCGAGCCCCTTCTGGTGCTCGAAGACGAAGAAACCTTTGCGCACGAGCGCCACGGCTGGTGGGCCAGCGCCTGCCGGAGCCGCGGTATCGACGGCACCTGGGAGGTGCGGAGGGGGGTGTACAGGCGTGTGCTGATACGGCGGGCCAGCCTTTGCGATCTGCTGATAGGCCGCTTGCCCGTGGTGGGTTCAGGCATCTCCGCGGGTACCGGACTGCTGGCTCGCGTGCTCATGTCGCGCGTGTGTCCGATGGTTCTGGTTCCCGACGATGCCGCGCCTTCTGTCATGCGGCGCATCCTCATCGCCTGGAACGGCTCGGCCGTATCGGCCCGGGCCATCCGTGCGGCGCTGCCGTTCCTTGCGCGCGCACGGAACATCACGATCCTCGCGGGTGAGCGGGAAGGCCGTGCACGCAGGGACGACGCCGACGCCCTCCTCCGCGCATGGCTCCTGCGTCATGCGCTGGTCTGCGACTGGATCGACATGGACCCCAAGGCGTCGCCGGCGGCCGCCATCGCCGAATGCGCCGAAGCCTGCCGCGCCGACGCCATCGTGATGGGCGCCTGGGGGCGTTCCCGCCTGCGCGAGATGGCCCTCGGGGGAACCACGCGCCACATGCTCGCGCATGGCCGCGTGCCGATCTTCCTTTCGGCCTGACGGGTGAGGGAATGCCCATGACGGCACCCGATCCCGGCCAGTCGAACCGGCTCGAAGGCCTGAGCGAAGCGGAGGCCGCCCGCAGGCTTCGCCAGGACGGCCCGAACGCGCTTCCCGACCGACGCTGGATGGGATGGCTGCGCCTGCTCTGGAACATCGTGACGGAACCGATGTTTGTGATGCTGCTGATCGCGACCGCCATCTATGCCGCCATAGGGGATGCCGGCGAAGCCGCCCTCCTTCTCGCGTCGGTGGCCATCGTCATGCTCATCACCCTCGTGCAGGAGTTTCGTACACAGGGTGCTTTGCGCGCCTTGCGCGAACTGGCCGCGCCATTGGCCCACGTGGTGCGCGGCGGTGCCGAGCGCCCGCTGCCCGTCGCCGAGATCGTCCGGGGAGATGTCGTTGTGCTGCGAGAGGGCGACCGCGTTCCCGCCGACGGGGTTCTTCTGGCCGACGGTGTCATGCTCGACGATTCGTTGCTCACGGGAGAATCGGTCGCCGTGAGGCATACACCCACCGAAGGCCGCGACATCAAGGCCGGCACCCTCGTCGTCGCGGGGAACGGGCACATGGAAGTCATGGCCACAGGAAGCGCGACCGCGTTGGGCATGATCGGAGCGTCGCTGGCATCGGAAGGGGCACCCTCGCCGCTCCAGCGCAAGGCGGCTCGCGCCGTTCGCGTGCTGGCGGTGATCGCCATGGCGTTCGCCGCGCTCGTGACGTGCCTTGCCTGGTGGTGGGACGGACTGGCGCCGCTCGATGCCGCACTCGCGGGCATCGCTCTGGCCATGGCCATCCTTCCGGAAGAGGTGCCGGTCGTGCTGACCGTGTTCTATGCCCTGGGAGCCCGCCGTATCGCCCGGCGGGGCGTGCTCACACGGCGACTCGCAGCGGTCGAAACGATGGGTGCCGTGTCCGTGCTCGCGGTGGACAAGACGGGAACGCTGACCCAGAACAGGATGGCGTTGACGCGGCTGGTGGACGCGAGGGGTATCGTCCACGAGGCGGCGAGCGCACTCGGCGACAGCGCCGTGAATGTCTTACACGCGGCCTGCGAAGCGACGCCGCCCACGTCGATGGACCCCACCGACGCGGCCGTGCGCACCCTCGCCGAAACGGTCCCGCGCCTGGCCGCCACAGGTGCCGCATCCGCGCGCGCACTGCGCGAGTTCCCGGTGGGCGACGGCCGCATGTTCGTCTCTCGCGTCATCGCCGGCCCCGAGTCCACGTGGCATATCGCCACCAAGGGCGCCATCGAAGACGTGTTGCCCCTGTGCCGGCTGGACGAAGCAACAACTGCCGGGTTTACGGCGCTGGCGATGGAACTCGCCGCTGAGGGATTCCGGATGCTGGCCGTCGCGCGTTCCGCCACGCATGCCGGTGCTCCGCCGGCGGACCCGTCGGTTCAGCCGCATACAGTGGTGGGCTTGCTCGCGCTTGCGGATCCTCTGCGCACCGACGTGCCGGCAGCGATGGCCGAATGCCGCGCGGCAGGCATACGGGTGCTGATGATCACGGGCGACCATCCGGCCACCGCGAGGGCCATTGCACGGAAGGCCGGACTGCGCGGCGAGAACCTGCTCACGGGCACGGAGATCGCCAGCCTGGACGACAACGCGCTGGACATACGCCTCCGCGAGGTGGATGCATGCGCACGCGTCCTGCCTGCGCAAAAGCTGAGGCTGGTCCGCTCTCTCCAGAGACAAGGGCACGTCGTGGGCATGACCGGCGACGGCGTGAACGATGCCCCTGCCCTGCGCGCGGCGGACGTCGGTGTGGCGATGGGCAAGCGGGGAAGCGACGTCGCGCGCGAAGCGGCCGATCTGGTCCTCCTCAACGACAGCTTCGCATCGCTGGTCACGTCGATCCGCCTCGGGCGGAGGATCTTCGACAACGTGAACGGTGCCGTACGGTTCATTTCCGCCGCCCATGTACCCATCGTGATCCTGGCCCTGGTGCCTCTCCTGATGCATCACTTGCCGTTGTTGCTGCCCGCGCAGATCGTGCTCCTGGAGATGATCATCGATCCGGCGTGCTCCATCGTCTTCGAGGCGACGCCAGCGTCGGAGAATGTCATGCGCAGGCCGCCCCGTCCTGTCGACGATTCACCCTTCCGGGCAGCGATCCTTGCCCGCGGTCTCATCGATGGCGCGGGCGCGGGCGTGGTTCTCGCGCTGGCCTACATCGCGCTCGTGCTGTCGGCCGTTCCCGCCCCGGAAGCGTCGTTGACGGTGTTCCTTGGCCTGTTCGCGTGCGTCGTGACGCTCGTCGTCACCGGGCAACGCCGCGTGGCCGATCGGAACGTGGGCACATCGTGGACTTACGCCCTGCTGCTATTCGCGGCCGCGGTCGTCATGGATGTCGCCTTCCTGCCGGGCGTGCACGATCTCATGGGCTTCGCCGCGCCGGGTTGGAGCACCGCCTTCGTTCCACCGCTCTGTGTGCTCCTGACCATCGCCTGGCTCCGCTGGCCTGCGGCAGCGATGGCGATTCGCCGCCGATGGCGGCCGGGGAGCGGTGCACACCGCCGCGTTCGCACCACCGATCCATAGACCACGAGGTGCGCCATGAAAGCGATCGATATTGGTCGGCAACACGTCTCAACGGTCAACGGCGCCACGCCGGTGTCGGAGGTCGCTCGCCTGATGCAGAAACATCAGGTGACCTGCCTCGTGGTCGCCGAGACGAGCATGAAACCTCTCGGCGTGATCTCCGAGCGCGACCTGGTGCTTCGGGCATTGGCCCCCGGCGCGGATTTCGTTCACATGACCGCCGCCGGAATCATGTCCACACCGGCCATTGTCTGCCATGCGGATGCCACGTTATCGGACATCGTTCAGGCCATGGCGAGCGGGGGCGTGGCACACCTTCCGCTGGTCGACGACGAAGGCCGCCTCGTGGGCATCGTTTCGGCGACCGATGTCACTGCGGCGGTGACGGAACTCCTCGCGCAGCTGGCGAAGGCCCTGGCACCGGACGCGCTCACCGACCGTCCCTATTCGTAGTCGAGTCGGCCGTCGCTCATCACGCCGACAACTTTGGCCGCGCTGCGAGTGCAGCCTCGCGTCTGCGCGACGCACGTTTGCGCAGCAGGGACTTGAGCACATGCAGAGCCGGTCGTGGGTCGTCCCAGCGGAATACGTGCAGGTCCGCCCTCGCCCACTGCGCCACCAACCGCAAGACATTGCCCATACCCCGCACGGGCGTCCGCCCGATGCTGGACAGATCGTGATAGAGATCGACGCATAGCTTGCCTGCCGGGTAGCCATACGATGCTGCCCGCACCGGCTCGCCCAAGGCGTCTCGCCAAGCCATCTCGCACACGTTCACCCCGTGCCGGGCAGCGAACTCGACATACGTCCACGCGCGTGTGTTGACCTCGATGATCCTGAACCGCCCGTCCCGTGGATCGCGTTTGAATTCGGCGCTGAAAATGCCACGGTAACCGACGCTGTCCAGCAGACGGCGCACGTGCGCCACGGCCTCCTCCGCCTGGTGCAGGGGAACGGAGCACGAGCAGGAGCTGTTTCCGAAATCGGGCGGAGACATGCGCATGCGCTGGCGAACGAACAAGCCGGTATAGGTTCCACTGGCGTCGCGGAACCCATCCACGAAGAAATGCTCCGTCGGAGGGCCGGGGATGTATTCCTGGGCCATGAGCGAGAAACCCTGGGCATGCAGGTGAGCCCATGTGGTCTGCAGTTCTTCCCGGGAGTGCACCCACACACCTTTGGCACCCACCACATCGCTGAAGCGTTGCGAATTCACCGGCTTGATGAACACCCGCCCGAGGGACTCCATGGGAACGGCATCGACATCGGCGAGCGATCCGAGGTGGAAGGTCCGCGGATGTGGAATGCGAATGCCCTCCAGATGCCGGGCGAAGCTGGCCTTGTCCTGCAGGAGAGCCTGAACGTCATGGCTCGCGGTGGATACCGGGAAGCGTTTCCGGAGGTCCGTCGGCAGGCTGGCGAGCCACAGAGCGATGTCGTCGGCGCCGGCGATGAGTACCGCGCGCTCGATGGGCAGCGCACGCAGCGCATCTTCCGCCGCAGGGCCCGGGCGACCATCCCACGTCATGCCGGGCACGGGGCGGTACCAGCGCGAGCGCGTGGTGAGGTCGCCGGGAGGACACGCCACATACGCGGGGATGCCGGCCAGGGTCACGGCGCGAAGGATGCCGAGCGCCGTGGGTCCCTGGCCCAGGACGATGACCGGCACGCGGCCGGCGTCGACGACGTTCATGACTTCCCTCGGCCTGCCGCCGTTCTTGAAGTGACGGTGGCATTACATCCCAAGGGGGTGTGAGGCGGCAGTCGGCCGCATGGCCTATCCCTTACTGCTCGCGCCTTAGCGATCCCTGGCGCCCTTCACCGCTTCCGCCGCCGCCCAGAGGTCCTGGAACAACCCGTTGTAGCTCTTCATGCCTTCGCCTTCCAACGACGTATTGGTAAAGAGCACCACGCCGATGTCGCCGGAAAGACTGGCAAGCATCTCGGTCTTCAGTCCCGGATCGGACCCGCCGTGCCCGACGCGGGTCACGTTGTACTTCGATTCCCAGAACAGGCCTGCGTTCTTCTGATCGAGCTCGACGTTTTCGGGCTTGTTGGTTGCATTGAACTGCAAGGTTCGCATGGCCTTCGTCGAGCTTTCCTGGAGCACGCGAACGTCGCCCGCCTTCCCGTTGCCGAGAATCATGATGAAAAATTTCGACAGGTCGGCAACCGATGTGCGCACACCCCCATCGGGATAAGTGGTGCCGCCGTAGAGTTCGATGGGAATGGCAAGGTCCATCTGGGAAACGTAAAGCCGGGCATGCTTCGACGGCTTCACCTCCGAAAGGAACCACGCGGTATCGTCCATCTTCAGCGGGGCGAATATACGGCGACGCGTGTAGACATTCAGCGGCTCGCCCACGGCTCGCTCGACGATGTATCCGGCGAGCCCGGCGCCGATATTGGAGTATTCCCTGTAGGTTCCGGGTTTGTGCTTGACGAAGTTGTCTTCCGAGTAGTTCTTGCCGTGCGTGTCGAAATAGCCCTTGAGGAAGTCGCCAAGCTTGACCGGAGAATCGCCGCCGTAGTGATACGTTGCCTTGTATACCGGCCAACGATCGCTGATAGACGAGGTGTGCGTCGCGAGCTGCCGAAGTGTGATGGGTACATTCGGAAAATACGGATTCACGACCTTGAACGGGAGGTAGGCGTTGATGTCCGCATCGAGGGACAGCTTGCCCTCTTCCGCCGCGAGCATCATCGCCGTGCCGGTCACCGTCTTGCCGATGGACCCGATGTTCATCACGGTCTTGGGCGTAAAGGGAATACCTCGCTCGCGGTCGGCGTAGCCGTAGCCCTTCATCCACACGACCTTGTTGTCCACGACGAGTGCCGCCGCCACGCCGACCATGCCGGCGTCTTCCATCCGCTTCGCCACCTTGGCGTCCAGGGCGGACATGTCCGGCAAGGACGAAGGAAGCACCTGCGCGCCTGCGGCCCAAGGAAAAAGCGACACCCAACAGACCGCGCCGGCCAGCCATTTCCCGACGTGCATCGCATTTCCTTACGTTTGCCCAGGTACGACTAGATAGAGGACCCGTCGAGCGTCCGTCAACGGTGCCTTTAGTCATGCCGGCAACACGGCTGTGCCCCAGTCGCCTGGGGACCCTGTTACCAAGGAACCGTCTTGCCGTCCCGATCCAGATACTCCAGCCCCGGGCGGCTTCGCTTGCGCTGGATGACGTCGAGAATGAGCGGAATGCTTTCCTCGACGGTGTACGGCGCCTCGTCGCCCCCTAGGTCGGTGCGGATCCATCCCGGTGCCAGCAGGAGCAGCGCACGCTTCGTATGCGCCTGCCGGGCAGCGTAGCTGCGCATGAACTGGTTCAATGCCGCCTTCGAGCCACGATAGACCTCGCGGCCGCCCCGCTCGTTATTGGCGATGCTGCCCTGCCCCGACGACATCACGCCGATCAGGCCATCGTCCACCACTAGGTCCTCGAGGCCTTCGACCACTCTCATGGGACTCAGCGCATTCGTCACCATGACCTGGACGAACTCGTCCGTGGAAACTTCCGCGATCGTCTCGCCCGGATTCTCGTTCGTTGTGCCGGCATTGACGAAAAGGACATCGAAACGATTCCCCTCGAGTCGGTCACGCAAGGTGGCAATGTCGGCGGCCCGAGTGATGTCGATCCGCTCGACAGTCAGCGTTCCGTTGCTCGCACCGGCCAGATCATGCAGCGGCGTATGCCCGTCTCCGCGAACGGTGCCTGTCACGCGCCAACCCTGCGCCAGGAATCCCCCCGCCATGGCGTGACCCAGGCCACGGGAGGCGCCGATGATGAGGATCGAGGGCGATTCGTTCTTCGCGGACATCGTGATTTCTCGCTGGATAGTGAGGTGACAGATCATACGCGGGCCGCCGCATGACCCGTCCATTGAGATACAGAGGGCGGATAGGTACGCTTCGCCCTTATGCCCAAGTTGAAAAGCAACCAAGTCCTTGTCACCGTCGGCACAGCGTGCTCCGTCTCGGCCGTAGGCTCCACCGAAACCTATCAGGCGCTTGTCGCCGGATCGGAGGAATTCCTCCCCCTTGCCGCCTTCGACGCCGGACTCGTCTCGATCCCCGCCGATGCCGAAAGCGCCACCCAGGGCATGCGCTGGGCCTCCGGCGAACAGGCCGGCGAACCGGTGAGCCTGGACGAGCTCGAACGCCAGCATGGCGACGCCCTGCGCGCGAACACCGGTATCCGCCGCCTTCCCCGCGTGGTCGAGCTCGCCCCCCGCGTGGCGACCGACATTGCCGCGCCGCTGCCGCACGATCTCGAATCCGGCGGTCTGCGCAGACTGGCGGGCCTGCGCTACGAGGACATCCGTGCCTCGAAGCTGAAGGACATGCACGGGCTCTTCCAGGACGATCCGCTGCTCAGTCCCTCGTTGCAGGCGCAGCTTTTCGCCTATGGCGCCCTGGGTGCCCTTGCGGGTCTTCCGCGCCCGTTGTCCGAGCTGGTGCCCGATCCGTTTGGATTCCGCATCGCGTCGGCCACCGCTTTCGGTGGCATGGACGCACTGGCCCAATGGTTGAGGCCCGATGCACCGTTGCCCCCCGGTGGTATTCCGAAGGACACCTTTGCCGTGCGCCTGGCGCATTCCCTGGGCTCGCACGGTCCGGCACTGGTGTCCACCATGCTGGCTCCGAGCTACAGCATCAGCCGCGTCCTGAAGAATCCGGAGCTGCGCGAGTCGTTGCGTTCCGACAATGTCGGCTTCATGCGCGTGCCGCAGACGCCGATGACCACGGTGGGCGCCTGCGCCTCGAGCCTCATCGCGCTCGCGGATATCGCGCCGCAGCTGCTGTTCGACTATCCGGGCTTTCAGAAGCCGCAGATGGCGCTGCTCACTGCCGCCGACGCCGCCTTGCAGCCGAGCTACGGCATCCTCGAAGCCTTCGGCGGCGGGGCGTTGATGACCAGCGAGAAGCTGGCCGCAAAGAATGCCGCCCATGCCGATGGCAGCCAGCGCAGCGTGCACGATTCGCTTGCCCCGTTCGACATCGACGCCGATGGCACCGTCGTCGGCCATGGCGGTTCCGGGCTGCTCGTGACGACGCTGGACTTCGCGTTGCGCAACCGGCTGGACATCACGTCCATCATCGTCGGCTGGGGCCAGAGCGCCGAGGCCGGCGGCAAGGCGCATTTCGCCGGCGTGGGCTTCGGTGGCGAGAACGCGCTGGTGCAGGCGTTGGACATGGCCTTCCAGGGTCACGGCTACGGCGTGAACGACTTCCAGTACCTTGCGGCGCACGCCACCGGCACGCGCACCAACTCGAAAACCGACCTCGGCACGGCGTGGGCCGGTCTGAGCGGTGCAGCCGAGCGTCAGAGAGTCGCCGGCGCGCTGCCCAAGCTCTTCGTCGGTACGCCGAAAGCCGTCGGCGACGGTCACACCATGGGCGAAACCGGCTTGAAGGCGCTGTCGCAAGCGCTGCAGTTCGTGTTGGGC
The DNA here is from genome assembly GCF_011759605.1 of Luteibacter sp. SG786. Classification (GTDB taxonomy): domain Bacteria; phylum Pseudomonadota; class Gammaproteobacteria; order Xanthomonadales; family Rhodanobacteraceae; genus Luteibacter. The sequence continues at coordinate 1,460,734 of NZ_JAAOYX010000001.1, read as the reverse complement.
CGGCCCGCACCGGGCGTCCCAACGCTGCGCCGTCTCGATCCCGATCTGGCCGAAGTGGCGGCCCATTTCCATTTGCAGGCCGAGCCGTCGCCGGGCAACGCCGATGGCGGGGCCCTATGCGCCACGCAGGGGTTCGGCGGTTACAACGGCGCTGTCGCGCTGCGATCGGCCACGCCCGACGCATTCGCGCGCTACGAGTGCGATCCGGATGTCCTGGCGGCCTATCTGGACGCCTGGCCGGCTATCCGCGAAGAGCGCGAGCAGCGCGAGCGCATGGCCCGGCGCAGCCCCAAGCTGGCCCTTGCGATGGCCGAAACGCATCGCTGGACCGGTCTGGAGTGAACTCACGTTACGCCTGAAGGCGGATCGGCGATGAACTGCCGGTCTGCCTCCAGGCTGTCAACGCACCGACATCAGACCTGCGCCTGGCCGCCGTCCACGAACAGCTGCACGCCCGTGATGAAGCTGGCTTCGTCCGAGGCGAGGAACGACACCGCCTTCGCCACTTCGTCCGGCGTGCCGGTACGACCCAGCGGCGATATCGAACTCACCTGTTCCACATAGGCGGCGATCTGCTCGTCGGTGAATCCCAGCTCGTTCTTGTAGCCCGGGGTGACGATGACGCCCGGCGCGACGACGTTCACGCGGATGTCCCGCCCCTTCAGGTCCGTGGCCAGCGTGCGGGCCAGCGAGCGCACCGCCGCCTTGGTCGCGGCATACACGCCGAAGGCCGCCGGGCCCTGCACGGAAACCATCGAACCGTTGAGCACGATGGCCGAGCCCGGCCCCATCAGGCGGAGCGCATGCTGCACGGTGAACAGCGTGCCCTTCACGTTGATGTCGAAGTACTTGTCGAACTGCGCCTCGGTCACCTGGTCGAGCGGCGTGAATTCGCCGCCGCCCGCGTTGGCGAAGAGGATGTCGAGGCGGCCGCTCAGCTCGCGGATGCGTTCGAAGATGCGGTCGAGGTCGGCAGGCTTCGAGATGTCGCCTTGCAGCGGGGTCGCGCCGATACGCTCGGCCACCTTGTTCAGCTCCTCTTCGCGGCGGCCCGTAATGTAGACCGTTCCGCCCTCCCGAATGAAACGCTCGGCAGCCGCCTCGCCCAGGCCGGAGCTGCCGCCGGTGACGAGGATGATCTTGCCTGCGTGGCGTGTGGTATGGACGTTGCTCGTGTCTAGCGTATGCATGGTTCAATGCTCCGGATGGTGGATGAGGGAAGTGTTCCGACTTCCAATCTGGGGCCGGATCTGGCCGGATCATTCGGCACCTTGTGAGTTCTCAATTTCTAGAGAGAAACAATCGTGGAACGTCTTCTCGCCATGCAGCTCTTCGTACGCGTCGTGGAAACGGGCACCTTTGCCCGGGCGGCCGCGAGCCTTCGCATACCGACATCGAGTGCGACCAAGCTCGTCCAGGCGCTGGAGGGCACCCTGGGCGTGCAATTGCTCGAGCGCACCACGCGCCGTGTGTCGGTTACGGCGGAGGGCGCAGCGTATTACGAGCACGTGCGACGCATGCTCGAAGAACTCGACGACGTGGAAGCGCAACTCGGGCACCGCACACAGAGCCCGAAGGGCCTGCTCAGGGTCGATACCGGCGGGTCCGTCGCGGCGCAGCTGCTCATTCCCGGCCTTGTCGCCTTCCGTGCACGCTACCCGCTGATCCACCTGCAGATCGGCGTGACGGACCGCACCGTGGATCTGCCCAGCGAAGGCGTGGACTGCGCCATCCGCAGCACCGCCGACGACCCGCTACTGATCACGCGCAAGGTGGCTGAATTGCCCTGGACGCTTTGCGCCGCACCGTCGTATCTGGCCGAGCGAGGGCATCCCGCCAGTGTGGAGGATCTTTCGCGGCACGATCTCGTCGGGTACTTCTCGGCACGCAGCGGCCGCCCTGCTCCGCTCTCGCTGCGCACCACGGCAGGCCACGTCGAGAGGTTCGACTGGACGTACGCGCTCGAGGTCAATGAAAGCAACGCCCACGCCGCGGCGGCACGCCACGGCCTCGGCATCGTGCAGACGCTGCGGTTCCAGGTGGCCGACGAGTTGGCAGACGGCCGGCTTGTGGAAATCCTTCCGGCACTGCAGCCGCCCCCGCTACCGGTGTACCTGGTCTATCCGCCCAGCCGGCGGAACAACGCACGCGTGCGCGCCTTCGTCGAATGGATACTCGACGACCTGCCACGCCGGGCGGGAGTGGAACGGGCGTCCTGAGAAGCACCCGAACCTGCGTTCAACCCGAGGACGAAGCTGGCGAATAGGCAAGGTGGATCAGAGGATAGGGGCGCCCCTGGTCATCCACCGGTGAGCGGCCCGTTCGGTGGAAGCCCATCCTTTCGTAAAAGCCGACCGCCTGCCCGTTCTGCTCGTTGACGTCGGTCGTCATCCGGGGATGCAATCCAAGGCCATACCGCACGAGCGCGGCGCCCACGCCCGTCCCGCGACGTGCCGGGTCAACGAACAGCGCTTGCATGTGCCCGTCGTCGATGAGCATGAATGCCAGCGGGTAATCATGCTCGTCGACGGCAAGCCAGAGTGGCGCCTGGGGAAGAAAACCGCACACCATCTCGTCGATGGCTTTCCGATCCTGCGGTGACAGGAAATCGTGCGTGGCATCCACAGCGCGCCGCCATATCTCGACGACGCGCGCGCCATCGTCAGGAACGGATTTTCTTATATCAATCATTCCCGCAGTATAGGGAAAGAAAGATCAGTCCAGCGGCGTCAGACCGGTGTTGATGGCGCCGGCATAGGCCGCAGGCAGCGTCTGGCCGTTATAGGTCTTGCCGGCGACGTCGTCGTAGAGCCAGAGGAAGGCGCCGGTGATGCCGCACTGACTCTCCCAGTTCGCCACCGTGCTCTGCGCCCCAGGCACCGAAACGCCGCCCGACACGCTCGTATCGGCCAGTCCGGGATAGACCGGAATGCCGCCGAAATCCCAGCCCGAACATGGATTGTTGCCCGAGCCGCCGGCATACGTCTGCAGATGCACGCCGTCGATCGTGCCGGGGCGCTGCTGGTTCACCTGGGCTACCACGTTCTTCCAATACGAGGCGTTCGTGAACGGATCGGGCATGACGTGGTAGCCGAGCTTGCCGAGCATCACGGAGAAACTCACCGTGGATGCCGTGTCGTAGCTGTTCTCGTCATCCAGGTCGATCGCATCGATGGACGGGATGGCGGCCTTCAACGCCTGGAAGTTCCTGTAGAGCGTGCTTTGCGACCCCGTGCCGCCGCCTGCGCCGGTGCTGTTCACCAGCGCCTTGATGTGCTGGAAATCGCCGATGTTCGAGGAGCCGATGCTGAAGGTGATGCGCTTCACGCCGGCCGATTTCAGGCTGGCCAGCGTGCTGGCGAAAGCGGGATACGTCTGCGCACCTATGTACTGGCCGTTGGAGACGAGAGGAAACTCGCCGTTGAAGTTGAGATCGCCATTGGCCAGAACCTCGACGCTCCACACGATCACTTCATTGAACCCCGACGGGCCGAGTTCGCTGATCGTCCTGGAGGGATTCTTGTAGATCGGCCCTCCGCCGAAGATGCCCGTGTATCCCGTGGAATCCGCCAGCGTCACCGGTGAGGCAACGACGCCGGCCACGGCAAGCGCGCAGCCGAGCATGATCTTGTTATGGGACTTCCAAACCGAATTCAGCATGGTGCATCTCTCCGGGGAGTGGGTGGTCGCCCATGCTCGCCACGGTGTCTGCGAATTGCTGTGATGTGCTCGGCAGATCGCCCTGCAACGCAAGAACTTGCCGAATGCGTGCTAATGGCCCATATACGCGGCGAGTTCGTCGGGCGTGCCTTTCGGAAACGCTTCCCTGAGATAGTCCAGGAAGGCCGACACCCGCGCACTGAGCAGCCGGCGCGTGGGATAGAGCGCCCATAACGCGATCGGCGCTTCCACGTCTGCCCAGTGCACCAGCGCGCCCGATGCAAGGTCGGCGGAGACCAGCGATAGCGGCAGCCGTGCGGCACCCACGCCGGCGCGCACGGCATCGCGCACCATCAGCAGCGACGACAGGCCGAGCACCGGCTTTGCCGTCAGGGTGGCCGGGCCCGCCGCCGTGCTTACCTTCCATGTTTCGTCGTTTTGCAAAGGCCCGCGCACCACGGCGGGCAGGACGGTGCCGTCGCCCGGCCACGGCAAGGCCGGGCTCGCCACGACCACCAGCCTGTCGCGCAGGAAGATCCGTCCAACCAGCGTCGCGTCCGGATCGGGATTGACGCGAATCACCAAGTCGTACCCTTCTTCGATCATGTCGACCGGCCGATCTTCCACGGTGACTTCCAATCGCACGTCCGGATGTCTGAGCGCGAATCCCGCGGCGAGTTTTCCCATGGCGGTCTGCGAGAAAAGCAGAGGCGCGCTGATGCGTAACCTGCCGCGAGCCGTCTGACTACCCGAGGCGATCGCTGCCGCCGTCTCCTCCAGTTCGGTGAGCAGCAGGCCGGCACGCTCGTAGAGGGCACGGCCCTCCTCCGTGAGCTTGAGCGAACGCGCGCCGCGTTCGAACAGGCGCAGGTCCAGATCGGCTTCCAGTTCGGCCACGCGTCGGGACAGGGTGGCCTTCGGTCGGCCGGCTTCGCGGGCGGCCCGGCCGAAGCCCCCGTGGCGGGCGACCAGAGTGAAATCGGCGAGCGCGAGGAGGTCCATGACTGTCTCACTGGCGGGACGATGCGTCCAATAATAGCGGCTATGCGCGAAATTTTGGATCGATAACATCACCGGCACGTTCCCAATCCCACCCGGAGAATTGCCATGACCATCCTTGTCACCGGTGCCACCGGCCGCGTCGGCCGCCACGTCGTCGACCAGCTCGTCCAGCGCGGCGCGCCCGTGCGCGTCCTGACCCGCGACCCGTCCAAGGTCGCCTTTCCCCCAGAAGTGGATGTCGCCAAGGGCGACCTCCTCGATCTGGACGCGATGCGATCCGCACTGAAAGGCGTTCGCACCCTGTTCCTGCTGAATGCCGTCACCGGCGATGAGTTCACCCAGGCGATCGTCACCCTCAACCTGGCGCGCGAGGCCGGCATTGAACGGGTCGTGTACCTCTCGGTGCTCCACGCCGACCGCTTCGTCAACGTGCCGCACTTCGCCGTGAAGTACGGTGCGGAGCGGATGCTGGAGCAGATGGGCTTTGGCGCGACGATCCTGCGCCCCAACTATTTCATCGACAACGATCTCACGATCAAGGACGTGGTGCTGCAGCATGGCGTGTACCCGATGCCCATCGGCAACAAGGGCGTCGCCATGGTCGACACGCGGGACATCGCGGAAGTTGTCGCGCTGGAACTCATCCGCAGGCACGAGGCGCCCACCGCGCTTCCGCTCGACATCATCGATGTCGTCGGCCCCGACACGCTCACCGGCGAGGGCATCGCCGCGATCTGGTCGGATGCCCTGGGCCGCCCCGTCGCTTACGGCAGCGACGATCCCAGTGGGTTCGAACAGAACCTCGGCACGTTCATGCCGGCATGGATGGCCTACGAGATGCGCCTGATGGTCGAGCGTTATGTCAACGAGGGCATGATTCCCAAGAAAGGCGATGTCGAACGGCTTACCGCGATGCTCGGGCGACCGCTGCATTCCTATCGCGAGTTCGTCTCGGAAACTGTGGCATAACGTAAGCGATGCATGACGACGTCCGCCACCGCACCATTGCCCTCCTCCTCGCGCTCGCGAAGGAGGAGGGCTACACGCTCACACCGCTGCCCGATGTCCGCCTGCTCCGGTCCGACCGGCCGTTGAGTCGCACACCGGTGCTGTACGAGCCGGGCATCGTCGTCGTCGCGCAAGGGCGCAAGCGGGGCTTCCTCCATGACGAAGCGTTCGTGTACGACGACCAGCAGTACCTCGTCGTTTCCGTGCCCGTGCCTTTCACGATGGAGACGGATGCCTCGGCCGACGAACCGCTGCTGGCCATCTATTTCCGCCTCGACCACGCCGTGGCCGCGGCGCTCTGCCTGGAAATCGATGCGCTGCAAGGCCCGTCTTCCGCCGTTCCGCGCGGGCTCTACGCATCGCCCATGGAAGACGCGCTCGCCACCTCCGTGCTGCGCCTGCTCGAGGCCTTCGTCCATCCGACGGACGGCCACGTGCTCGGGCCCGCCCTGGTCCGGGAAATCTATTACCGCGTGCTTTCCGGCGATCAGGGCGGTTCGCTGCGCGCCGCGTTGTCGCAGCAAGGCACGTTCGGCATGGTGGCGCGCGCGCTTAATGCCATCCACGAGCGATACGCCGATGGCCTCTCCGTGGGTGACCTCGCGCGCGAGGCGAACATGAGCGTACCCACCTTCCACGCGCATTTCCGCGCCATGACCGGCACGTCGCCCATGCGCTACGTGCAATCCACCCGCCTTCACCAGGCCCGCCTGCTCATGCTTCGGCAACATGCGACGGCGGCATCGGCTGCCGCCGCCGTCGGCTACGAAAGCCCCTCGCAATTCAGCCGCGAGTTCAAGCGCTTGTTCGGACGCCCGCCCGGTGAGGAAGTGGAGCGGATGAAGCGCCATTTCGCCATGCCGGAACACCTGGTGCCGTCGGGCTATGTGTCCTCGCATTGAGCGGAAGGCAGTGCCTCAACCATCGGTGCTTCGGCTGAGCGTTTCCCATGCGTCGATATCCGCGGCAAGGGCGGCGAGCTTGGCCCGCACGAGGGACAATGCGTCGCTGCCGAGCAGCAGGTGTGCCGGCGGCTCGGGCACCTCGGTAATGGCCAGGATAGCCTTGGCGGCCTTGCGGGGGTCTCCCAATTGCTTGCCGCTCACTTCCTCGCGGGCGCGGCGAATGGGATCGAAGAGCGCGTCGTAGTCGGCAATGGCGCGCGGCGTACGCCGCATGGAGCGACCGGCCCAATCCGTGCGGAAACTGCCGGGCGCCACAGCGGTAACGTATACGCCGAACGAGCGCAGCTCCTTGCCCAGTACTTCGCTTACACCTTCCAGCGCGAACTTGCTGCCGCAGTAATAGGCTATGCCGGGCATCGTGATGTAGCCGCCCATGGACGTGATGTTGACGATATGGCCGCGCCGGCGTTCGCGAAAGAGCGGTACGAATGCCTTGGTCACGGCCACGGCGCCGAACACGTTCACGTCGAATTGCCGGCGCATCTCGTCGAGCGGCGATTCTTCGAGAATGCCTTCATGGCCGTAACCCGCATTGTTCACCAGCACGTCGACCGGCCCGAAGCGCGATTCCGCTTCGGTGACCACGCCCGGAATCGCATCGATGTCCGTCACGTCGAGTATCACGGCAAACGCTTCGCCAGGGTTCGCGGCCATGAAGGCTTGCCGCGCTGCCTCGTTGCGCACCGTACCGATCACTCGATGGCCGGCGCCAAGGGCCTCGGCAGCCAGCGCGGCGCCGAAGCCGCTGCTCACGCCCGTGATGAAAATCGTCTTCGCCTTCATGGATTGCCTCCTTATCGGGAATGAGGCAATCGTAAGAACCGCGTCGGTGGCATCCCATGGCCCAGGATATGCGCGGCTTGCCTGATCCTATGAGGCTCTCGAGGCCCCGCTCGTCTGCGGCGCAGGCGGTGCGAATGCGGGCACCTTGAACTTCGGCACCTCGAGAGTGATCTCCGACGGCAGGTCTTTCAGCTCGCCGGTGCGCAGGAAGGCATAGACGGCGTTCTTCGCCGCGGGGTCGTTGCGCAGCTGGTAGAACGTGCCGTCGTGACCGCCGCGGTGTACGACGATGCCGTGCCCCTTGGGGAAGTACGCCAGCTGCGTGAGCATGTTTTCCAATGGGGTCGAGGTGTCCCAGTCGCCGTGCACCAGCAGCACGGGGATATCGCTGCGTGTGAACGCCCGGAAGGTATCGCCCATGTCCGGCGTCGGCCAGTCCTTCGCGGAGTCGATATAGGGAACGAAACCGCCGGTGCCGAGCATGGGCACGGCCGGGTCGTTGCGTAGCTGGAACTCGCGCGCCGGCGACGAGCCGAGGCTCGTATCGATCAGAGGTCCGATGAGCGTGTAAGGCTGGGCCTGCCGTTCCTCCAAGGCCGATTTCGCCCATGCATCGTTGTGGCCGTAGTACAGCGACAGCACGAATGCAGGCCACGATTCCGGATCGCTCGCTTCCTCCAGGAGTGCCGACTGGAAGTCCACCTGCCCCAGCACGATGGTCCGGTCCTGCCCGTCGTCCCCTTTCACCTTCACTTGCACGGGCGCCCTGGCGAACCGTTCCTCGAGCGTGCGGATGGCGGCCATCAATCCCCCTTTCGGAAGATAAGGCGCCAGGCCCGCGTCCTTGTCCGCATCGAAGGCGATCCGTTCCATCGTGGCGAACAGCTGCGACGGCATGTCGTAGCCGTAATCGAGGGGTTCGACGGCCGAGAGCACGGCGCGGGCGACAATCTCCGGGTGCAGCCGCATCACGGCAAAGCTCCACTGCGAGCCGAAACTGCCGCCGAAAAGACTGATGCGGTCGTATCCGAGCGCACGCCGCAGATCGTTCACGTCTTCCGCGCAGGCGGCAATGGTGTAGCCGGCAAGATCCTTGGTCGGATTCGCCTTCACGGCTGCTTTCGCGAGCGCCACGGTGGCGGCCGTTTGCGCCTCGATGCTGCTCGGGCGATCCAGCGGCGCGGCCGGGGCGGTGATTTCCAGCCGCTCGCCGCGCACGGTGTATCCACGCTGTTCGATCACCACCAGATCGCCGACACCGGCGTAGCTCAACCATGAATCCAGGCGCGAACGCGCCGCGGGATTCTGTCCGTCGAATGCGTCGAGCACGCTGAGGCCTGGGCCGCCCGGCAACCAGAACACAGGCGGCGCGCCTGTCGGTGCCTTTGCCTTCAGGCGCGCGAAGCCGACACCTATCAGCCGGCTCGTGGGCGACTGGCGATTCTCCGGCACATAGAGGGTGCCGATCTCATACGGAACGGACGAGCCATCGGCCCTGCGCAGCACACCCTTCTCGATCGCGATATCGCCGGCTTTCGGCGTCGCGGCATGGGCGGCCAAGGAGAAAAACGCACCGGCCAGGCAACATACGAGTGCGGCGGCGATCGAACCGAGCGGACACCTGAACTGCATACGTCAGACTCCCCGGGCGAGGCGGCAAGCTTCCCCGGGGCATTTCACCGTGTCAACTGCGCGCCTTCAGGCAGAGATGCCGGGTCCGTTCGAGGAAGCGAGGCGCGCCGCCGCCGCCGCGATGGCCGATGCCAGCGCCGCGCGATCGAAGGGTTTGGAAAGCCGCGTGATATCGGGGCTCGCTTCGGAAAGCGCTTCCGCGTAGCCGGTGGCCACCACGATGGGCAGATCCGGCTGCAGCCTTCGCAAGGCTTCCGCGAGTTCGGCGCCCGTCATGCCGGGCATGGAAAAGTCGGTGACGAGCAGATCGAATTGCCCCGGCGTCTCGAAGGCCACGATGGCGTGTTTGGCCGATTCCGCGGCGACCACCACGTGGCCCATGTCTTCCAGCATGGCGCAGAGGGTCTCGCGCACGAGGGAATCGTCGTCCACGGCGAGGATCTTCAGCGGGGGCCCCGATGCGAAGCCCTGCGGCGCGGAGGTAGTGCGCGTTCCGCCGCGACCGGTGGGTCCACCCTGTCGGGAAGCCACGGGGAACCGCAGCGTTATGGTGGTGCCCTTGCCCTCTTCGCTCTCGATCGAAAGGCGTCCGTTCGACTGCTCTGCCAGGCCATGCACCATGGACAGCCCCAGTCCCGTGCCCTTGCCGACACCCTTGGTCGTGAAGAACGGATCGGCGGCTCTGGCCAGGGTCTCCGGTGGCATCCCTTGCCCGTCGTCGGTCACGGAAAGGCTTACATAGCGGCCTTCCGCCAATCCCGAGGGATGCCCCGAAAGGATCGTCTCCACGAAGGCCGAGATCTCGATGTTCCCGCCCGAAGGCATCGCGTCGCGGGCATTGACCAGAAGGTTGAGCAGCGCCAGTTCGAGCTGGTGGGGATCCACCATCGCAGGTTCGAGCGACAGAGGGAAGCGTGTGGTCACCATGATGCGCGAGCCGAGCGTGGTCTTGGTCATCTCGCTCATCCCGTGCACCAGGGCGGGAATGTCTACCGCCGTGGGGCGCAGTTCCTGACGGCGGGCGAAGGCCAGCATGCGCTGGGTGAGCGATGCGCCCCGGCTCAATCCGGCCATCGCGGTTTCGAAGATGGACTGGGTACGCGCGTCGTCCGGCAAGCGCCGGCGAAGCAGCTCCAGGGCTCCCTGCACTGCCATCAACAGGTTGTTGAAATCGTGGGCCATCCCGCCGGTCAGCTGGCCGATGGCTTCCATCTTCTGAGCCTGGAAAAGCGCCTCGCGTGCCTGCTCCAGTTGCTGCGTGGCCGCGCGCTGTTCCGTCACGTCCCGCGTGATCTTCGCGAAGCCGACCAGATCGCCCCGCTCGTCGAGGATGCGGTCGATGACCACATGGGCCCAGAAGCGGCTGCCGTCCTTGCGCACACGCCAGCCTTCGTCCTCGACGCGGCCCGTTTCGCTCGCGATGCTGAGGTTGCGCTCGGGCACGCCGACGGCCCGGTCTTCTTCGGTGTAGAACTGCGAGAAGTGCGCGCCGACGATCTCGTCCGGCTGGTATCCCTTGATGCGTTGGGCGCCGGGATTCCAGCTCGAAACATGGCCGGTCGGATCGAGCATGTAGATGGCGTAGTCCGCGACACCCTGCACGAGGATGCGAAACTGGGTTTCGCTGGTGCGCAGGCGTTCATCGCCCGGCGCCGGGTCGCCGTTTGTATCGTTTCCCTTCAACGTTTTGTTCCACTCACGGTCGCGTGGCCACTTATCGACGCAAGAAGAGGCTGGCCAATCATTTGTGAAAATCGTGTCAACCCTCGTCGCGGATGCGACGGGGATGAATCTCGTCGAGAAAGGCCAGCATGGCGTCGTTGAACGCCTGCGGGCGCTGCAAGGGCGCGAAATGGCCAACTCCAGGAAGAAGGAGGAAGCGGGCGCCGGGAACGCTCCGCGCAATGGCTTCGGCGTGGTCACGATCAATGAACTCGTCGTGCTCGCCCAGCACGCTCCAGAGCGGCACCGTGACCTCACCCAGCTCGCTGACGCCATAGCCGGGCTGGCTCGCCTGCATCGCGCCGAGGTCGTCGCGCATGGCATCGAAGGCGCCTGGCAGGGGCGACAGCCTTGCATAGTCCCGCACATGGTGGTCGTACACGAGATCGATGAGAGCGGACGCCTGGAACGGCTTCACGCCGGTGCCGTCAACGTTGCAGGCGAAAAAGAACACACCCGCCGAACGTGCCGGTGTTTCGCGGGACAGCACCAGGGCGATATCCGCGCCGTCGCTCCAGCCGACGAACGCGGCCTTCGCGATCCCCAACGCGTCCATGACGGCGCGCGTGTCCATGGCCATGATTTCGTAGCTGTAAGGCCTGGCGTCCCGCGTCGAGCGGCCCTGCCCACGACTGTCGATCAGGATGGCGCGATAGCCGGCATCGACAAGGGCAGGAACCTGATGTCCCCAATTGTCCGCGTTTCCCAGCCCGCCGTGCAGCAAGACAACGGGAACACCGACGCCGATGCTGGCATACCAGATGCGTGCGTTTTCGTTGACGACGAAACCGCCCGACAGGGACGCCGGCAGGGACGGAATGCCGTGTGCGGCGAAGTGGGTCAGGTCGTCGTCCTGGAGCGGGGCTGCGTTCATCGCGAATCCGGGGCGTGGGCCTGTTCATCTTATACGGGGCGCGGCACCTGCGTTCCGCGCAAACAGTTGGCACCGCCGGGCACCCCGTATAGGCTCGTGCGTCCGCAGCGGTGAACGGATCAGGGCATGAAGGCAATCGGCGCGGCCATCCTTTCGACGGCATTGGCTTTCGGTCTGGCGCGTCCCGTGGCGGCCGAATCCGCGACACATCCTCAGATCGGGCCCTTTGGCTTCGACCTTGCCGGCATGGACCGGTCCGTTCCACCGGGTGCCGATTTCTATCGGTATGCGAACGGCACGTGGGCGCGCACTACACCCATTCCCGCGGACAAGCCGAACTTCGGCATGTTTACCCGTCTCGACGACCTCAACCGCGAACGTGTGAAGGGCATCCTCGAAGGCGCACGCCACGACGCACACAGCAAGGCCGGCGTGGCATACGCGGCATTCCTCGACGAGGCGGCGATAGAACGTCGAGGGCTCGCCCCGGCACGACCGTGGCTCGATCGTATCGAAGCGATCGCGACACCCGCGGACTACGCCCAGGTCGCGGCGCAGGCGTTGAGGGAAGGCGTAGCCGTGCCGTTCGAGGTGAATGTCACGCAGGACGACCGTCATCCGGATGCCTATGTGCTGAAGCTGGGCCAGGCCGGCCTAGGCCTGCCCGACCGGGACTACTATCTGGAAACGAACGAGGCCATGGCGCGAATGCGCGTCGCCTACAGGGATCATCTCTCCCATGTGCTGGTGTTGGCCGGCGTCGATCCGCGTGACGCGTCGAACCGAAGCGACGCCATTCTCGCGATGGAAACGCGCATCGCGAAGGCAAGCTGGAATCGCGTGGACACTCGCGATGCCGGCAAGACATATAACCGCCTGACGCGTGCTCAGGCGACGGCCCTGGCAAAGGGTTTCGACATCGACACGTTTCTCCGCGCCGCCGGCGCACATGCGGGCGATGTCGTCGTGAGCCAGCCCAGCGCCGTCGCCGGCATTGCCGGGGTGGTCGGATCCACGCCGCTGCCGGTGCTCAAGGACGCCTTGCGGGTAGCCGTGCTGGATGCGTACGGCGACGTCTTGCCGAAGGCCTTCGCCCGAGAGCGCTTCGACTTCCACGAGCGCCTGCTCAGCGGTGCCGAGCAGCCCGAGCCACGCTGGAAGCGCGCGGTGGCCTTTGCCGTCGACGCCGTGCCCGACGAGGTAGGCAAGGCCTATGTGGCCCGGTACTTCCCCGCGGATCACAAGGCGGCGGCCGAGGCGCTGGTGCGCAATCTCCTGGCCGCGATGGACAAGCGCATCGCGGCCCTGGACTGGATGACGCCGCAGACGAAACGCCGGGCAAGGGCCAAACTGGCCGCCTTCCATCCGAAGGTGGGCTACCCCGAGCACTGGCAAGACTATTCGGGACTCGACATGCGCGCCGACGACGCGTTCGGCAACCGGATGCGCGCGCGTGCCTTCGTCTTCGATCGCGACATGCGCAAGCCCGGCAAGCCGTTCGACCGCGACGAATGGCGCGTCACGCCCATGACCGTCGACGCCTTCGCGAACTTTTCCGCCGTCGAGATCGTCATTCCCGCCGCCATCCTGCAACCGCCGTTCTTCGACCCGGAGGCGGATTCCGCGATCAACTATGGCGCAATCGGCGCTTCCATCGCGCATGAGATCACCCACCAGTTCGACGACCAGGGCTCGAAATACGACGAGCAAGGCCGCCTGACGACCTGGTGGACATCCGCGGACCTCGGCGGCTTCGAGACGCGCACGAAAGCCTTGGCGCGACAGTACGACGCCTACGAGCCGCTACCGGGACAGCACGTCAACGGCGCGCTGACCCTCGGCGAAAACATCGCCGATCTCGGTGGTCTCGCCATCGCGTACGACGCCTGGCGGCTCTCGCTCGCCGGCCGCGAGGCGCCGACACTCGAGGGTTTCACCGGCGATCAGCGCTTCTTTCTCGGCTGGGCGCAGATCTGGCGGCTCAAGTACCGGGACGCCGATCTGCGTCAGCGTCTGCTGACGAACCCGCACGCTCCCGCGGCGCAGAGGGTGTGGACCTCGCGCAACCTGGACGCCTGGTACGAGGCATTCGACGTGAGGCCGGACCAGTCCCTGTACCTCCCGTCGAACGAACGCGTCAGGATCTGGTGAGCCCGGAGGGTTGCGTCACTCGACCACGTCTACCACCACCCGCCCACCCGCTGCGGGCATGTCGCGCGTTCTCCATTTCATCGCAGCCGCGCCCTCCGCATGAATCAAGGGTCGCCGAACCAACGACGCGCGGCTGCTTCGGCTTCGGCGACCGGGGCACCGTGTTCGCCGGCCCACGCCACGATGCCGTCCGGGCGTACCAGAACACCGGCCAGTCCCAGCCTGTCTTCGACTTCACCGGCTGCGTACCGGATGCAACAACCCCAGCGACTGGCCCGTTCCCTCGCCGGGGCGCGCATGTCGAAGTCCAGCCATAGTCCCTGCCCACCTTCGAGCAGCGCTCCGGTCGTGGTGCCATCGGCGAACACGAAATCGGGCACGCTGCGTCCCACCAGCGGGTGGCTGCCGCCGAGGTCGTAGCGCAGCGACAGCCCCCAGACCCTCTCCGCAACGTACGTCGCACCGTCACATGTGCCGATGAGGTCGCGCATGATCGCTTCGAGCGCCCGTGAAGCGGGGGTGGGCCGAATCAGGGCGACCTGGGCCCGCGACCAGTCGAGCACCTTCGCGCCGACGGGGTGCCTTTCGTGTTCGTAGCTGTCGAGCAGCCCCACAGGCGCGGTTCCGCGGAGGGTGGCGGCCAGCTTCCATCCCAGGTTCATGGCATCGCCGATGCCCAGGTTCAGTCCCTGCCCACCCAGGGGCGAATGGATGTGCGCCGCGTCGCCGGCCAGCAACACCCGGCCCTTCCTGTACCCGTTGGCCTGAAGGGCGCGGTCTGTCCACGTGGTCGCCTGGCGCACGGCGGTAACCGCCACGTCGGTTTCCGATACCCGACGAAGCACCTCCTGCACATGTTCGCGCGTCACCGGCTGTCCGCGATGGAAGGCTCCGCCGTCGAAATCCACCATCGCAACGGTTCCCGGCGGTGCGAAGGTATACATACCTTGCGGCGTGTAAGTGCGCCCGGGACGCAGCATGCCGGGATCGTCGAGTTCCACGTCGAGGGAATACCCGGTGAACTCCGGCTCCGTGCCCACGAACTCGATGCCGGCAAGTTTGCGAACCGCGCTGCGGCCGCCGTCGCACCCGACCAGCCAGCGAGCGGCGATCGCCGCGCCTCCGCCTTGTACGGTCACGCCGCACTCCGACTGCTCCACACCCGTCACCTGGACACCCCGACGGATGTCCACGCCCAATGAGGCCGCCCGTTCTGCGAGCACGGACTCAAGCGATGCGATATCCGCCATCAGGTGGTAACCCGTGCGACCGGGCAGATGATGTCGCCAGCGCTCCGTATCCACTTGATCGAGGAATATGGGAATACCCGCGAAGTGCCCGCCGGAACGGCGTTCCTCACGCGCCCAGTGCGCGGACGCACGAGTGGCCCCCGACTGCTCGTTTTCGCGTTGCGCCCGCTCCACGGCATCGAGCATGCCGCGTCGGTAGAACGCTTCGATGGTGGATACCGAGAGTCCCCGCATGCCGAGCGGAAGCCGCTTCAGTGGCGAGTGTGGATCGCCGGCCTCCTCGAGAACGGTGACGGACAGACCGGCCAGGCCCAGTTCACAGGCAAGGAACAGGCCGACGGGCCCGGCGCCGGCGATGACGACATCGATGGGATGGGAAGTATGGAAAGGCATGCATGGCTCCAGAGTCGAGATTCGACCGGAGCGTTCCTCGCATGCGAGACCCTCACGGACGAATGAAAGGGCGCCAGGGCGCCCGATATTCGTCGTGGGGGTCTGCGGCACGGGGCCAAAGACCAGAGCTTTCGTCACCGAAAGGACTTGGGCTTACCAAACCAAGTCTGCCTTTTCCGACGCGCGGAGATTAGCACGAGCCTTTCGCACACGGCAGGCCCTCGCGCGGAAAGTGCGCCCGGAATTATGCTTCTGTGGTCCTTTCAGCCACCGTCATAGCAATGATCCCCTTCTTCCCGCGTTGGATCTGGTCGTGGGCCGTGTTCCTGCCCCTGGTCGCCGGCAGCGTCAATGCCGCCGCGTTGCTGTCGTTGCATCACGGCGGGGTCACCCACCTCACGGGCATCTCCACCGAGGGAGCGATAGGTCTGGGCTCCGGCGATGTGGCGCTCCTGCTCCATGCCGTCGGCGTGATCGCGCTGTTCACCGTCAGCTGCGCATTCAGTGCGTGGCTGGCGCGCGGCCCTCGCTGGATACCGTCCGTGTCCGCAGGAACCCTCCTGCTCGCCGTGGCCGCACTGCTGGCCGTGGCCAGTTCGGTGATGGCAAGCACGCCATGGCTCGGCGTGATGATCTGCGCCGCCGCCATGGGCCTGCAAAACGGCACGACGTCCCTGGTGACGGGCGCGGTGCTGCGCACCTCGCACCTCACGGGCATGTTCACCGATCTCGGCATCGCCCTCGGGCAGCGCCTGTGGCACGGTCCTGTGGATCGCCGTCGCGTTGCGGTGTGCTTCACCGTCGTGGCGAGTTTCATATGCGGCGCCACCGGTGGAACCCTGCTCTATCTGCGCTGGAATGCCACCGCGCTGATCGTCAGCGCGGCGGTGTCGGCCGGCGTGGGCATCCTCACGCTCGCGCTGGCGCGGCGGCACGCCACGCCCGTCGCACAGGGCGGGGCGTGACGCGCGATGGTATGGTCGTGCCCCGCCGTCACCGCGAGAGCCGCACGACATGCCGAATCCATCCGCTTCCGTTCCCTTGCCCGAAACACCCGAGCGCGTCCTTCGCTTCTGGCGGGACGCCGGCTACGACCGTTGGTTCGGCCATGATGCCGCTTTCGACGCCGTGTTCCGCGAGCATTTTCTCGCCGCGCACATGGCAGCGGCACGCGGCGAATTGGATGCGTGGCTCGACAGCGCGGACGGCTGCCTGGCGCTGCTGATCCTGCTCGACCAGTTTCCCCGCAACGCCTTCCGCAATACGGCGCACATGTATGCCACCGATCCCCTCGCGCGATCCGTGGCGAGGCACATGCGCGAACGCGGCTTCGACAAGGTGTTCGATACGAACATGCGCGCCTTCTGTTACATGCCTTTCGAGCACTCCGAAGACCCCGCCGATCAGGATCTCTCGGTCGAGCTCTTCGCAGCCTTGGGTGGCCCGTTCCCCGCCTATGCCGAGACCCACCGCGACATCGTCCGACGCTTCGGACGCTTTCCGCATCGGCACCGCCAGCTTGGTCGCGACATCACCGCGGAAGAACAGCGTTACCTCGACGAGGGCGGTTTCGCCGGATGACGCGCGGGCGCGCATGAAATTGCGAGACCGGCACGTTCACGCGTGCACCATGTGTGTTTGAACATCATCGACGGTCCGACACCTCGACGGAGTCCGCGATGAGCAAGACAGTGGGAGATTTCCTCCTCGAACGCCTGAGCGAATGGAATGTCCGGCGTATCTACGGTTACCCCGGCGACGGCATCAACGGCATCATGGGTGCGATGGGCCGCGCGGCCGACCGCTTCGATTACATCCGCGTGCGCCATGAGGAAATGGCCGCCTTCATGGCCGGCGGGCACGCGAAGTTCACCGGCGAAGTCGGCGTCTGCCTGGCAACGTCGGGGCCCGGCGCCATCCACCTGCTCAACGGTCTCTACGACGCGCGGATGGATCACGTACCCGTGGTCGCCATCGTCGGTCAGCAGGCACGCTCCTCCCTGGGCAGCGATTACCAGCAGGAAGTGGACCTGCATGTCCTCTTCAAGGACGTATGCAGCTACGTCGAAACAGTGGTCAGCCCGGCCCAGTTGCGGCACGTGGTAGACCGCGCGTTCCGCATCGCCAAGGCCGAGCGTGCGGTCACCTGCATCATCGTGCCGAACGACCTGCAGGAAATGCCCGCGGTGCCCAGCCCGCCGCGCGCGCACGGCAATGTCTATTCCGGAGTGGGCGACGCATCCCCGCATCCATTCCCCTCCGACGACGAACTACGGCGCGCCGCCGACGTGCTCAACGCCGGTTCGCGCCTGGCCATCCTCATCGGCGCGGGCGCGCTGGGAGCCGGCAAGGAAGTGACTTCTGTCGCCGATAGATTGCAGGCGGGCGTGGCGAAGGCGCTTCTCGGCAAGGCGGCTCTCGCCGACGACCTGCCCTTTGTCACGGGCTCGATCGGCCTGCTGGGCACGAAGCCGAGCTGGGAGATGATGGACCACTGCGACACGCTTTTGATGATCGGCACGACGTTCCCGTATTCGGAATTCCTGCCGGAGGACGGCAAGGCGCGGGCCGTGCAGATCGACATCTCGCCGCGCAATGTGTCGATGCGTTATCCGACGGAGGTGAACCTCATCGGCGACAGTGCCGCGGTATTGCGCAAGCTGTTGCCCCTTCTGAAGCAACGGACCGACACGGAGTGGCGCGAGCGCATCGAAGTGAACGTGCGCAAATGGTGGCGCGCACTCGAACTCAAGGCCATGCAGCCTGCCTCGCCCATCAACCCGCAGCGCGTCTTCTGGGAATTGTCGTCCGCCCTGCCCGACCGCACGATCGTCACCGGCGACAGCGGCTCGCACACCAACTGGTTCGCGCGCGACATGAAGCTGCGCGAAGGCATGATGGCTTCCGTGTCAGGCAAGCTCGCGACGATGGGCAGCGGCGTGCCGTATGCCATCGCCGCCAAGATGGCCCACCCGGACCGCCATGTGCTCGCGGTGGTTGGCGACGGCGCCATGCAGATGAACGGGAACGCCGAGCTGGTCACCATCAAGCAGTACTGGAAGCGCTGGTCCAATCCCAACTTCGTCGTCATGGTGCTGGTGAACAACGATCTGAACCAGGTGACGTGGGAGCAGCGTGCGCTGGCAGGCGATCCGAAGTTCGCCGCCGCGCAGGACGTGGAACCCTTCCCCTATGCACGCTACGGCGAAATGCTGGGCTTCAAGGGCATTCGCGTGGAGCGTCCCGAGGACATCCTGGATGCCTGGCGGGAGGCGTTCAGCGCCCCCTGCCCGGTGGTTATCGAATTCGTGACCGATCCGGACGTGCCGCCCCTGCCGCCGCACATCACGTTCGCCCAGGCGAAGGCCTTCATGTCGGCATTGGCTAAACGCGATCCCGATGCGCCGGGAATGATCCGCCAGGCACTGCGGGATATCTGGGCTGGGCTCGGGGCCTGAACGGGTCGGAGGGTCCCTAGCCAACCACGTGGGCGATGCCTCATAATGCGATCAGTTCGCATTTGCATTCGCATTCGGGCATTGCCCACTGGACATCCGATGGCCCCCAAGCCGCCCCGTACCGCCTTCTCCCTCTCCCATGCCATTCGCGCCGCGCTCGCCGGCAGCCTGTTCCTTGTCGCGGCCGCGCATGCGAGCGATGCCGCCACGGCGCCTGATGCCGAGCAGTCGAAGGCGCGTGACAACACCACGACCCTGTCCGGCGTGCAGGTAGAAGCCAACCTCGCGCCGCCGACGGCCGAGTACGCCGGCGGCCAGGTGGCCCGCGGCGGGCGCTTCGGCGTGCTGGGCAACCAGGATGCGATGAACGTCCCGTTCGCCATCACCAGCTACACCGAAACCCTGATCCGCAACCAGCAGGCCCGCACGCTCGGCGACGTGGTCTCCAACGATCCGGCGGTGCGCACCGGCTTCGGATTCGGCAATTTCTCGCAGACCTTCACCATCCGCGGCTTCCAGGTATACAGCGACGACATCGCGTTCGATGGACTGTACGGGCTCCTGCCCCGCCAGCTCCTGGCGCCGGAGCTGATCAGTCGCGTGGAAGTCTTCAAGGGTGCCAGCGCCTTCCTCAACGGGATCAGTCCCGGCGGTTCGGGCATCGGCGGAAACATCAATATCGCCCCCAAGCGTGCCGAAACCACGCCCATCACCCGGGTCGGCCTCGATTGGGGTGGCGACAGCCAGGTGGGTGGCAGCGTCGACATCGGCCGCCGCTTCGGCGCAAACGATGCCTTCGGCATCCGGGTTAACGCCGTGCACCGCGACGGCAACACCGCCATCGACGGCGAACAGCGTCGCGTCACGGCGGCGTCGGTCGCGTTCGATTACCGTGGCGACAGGCTCCGGGTCACCACGGACGTCGGGTACCAGAAACAGGTGATCACCGGCGGCCGTGCCGTGGTGTACACCACCGGCATCACCTCCGTGCCGCGTGCTCCCTCGGCAAAAACCAACTACGCCCAGCCCTGGTCCAATTCCTCTCTGGAAGACACCTTCGGCGTGGTGCGCGCGGAATACGATATTGCGCCCTGGCTCACTGGCTACGTGGCCGCAGGCGCGCACCACGGCAATGAATACGGCGATTACGTGAGCCCTTCCCTGGTCGACGGCGCCGGCAATGCCACGGAAACGCGGTTCACGGTGCCGTACATCGCCGACACCGCCACCGGGGAAGCGGGCTTCAACGCGTTCTTCGACACAGGCGCGGTGAGCCATCGCGTCAACGTCGGTTTCTCCGCCCTCACCTTCCGCAAGAAGGCCGCCTACGCGGGGTCGCTGGACCCGATCCACACCAATCTCTATGCGCCGTCGTATGTGCCCGTTCCGGACTTCGCCTATAACGTGGGCCCCATCTCCGATCCCGGCGTCACCGGCCGCAACCAGCTGCGAAGCGTCGCGGTGTCCGACACGCTCGGCCTGCTGGACGGCGCCCTGGAGGTGACCCTGGGCGCACGCCGGCAGAAGCTGCACACGGTGGGTTACAACTATGCGGTGAATGGCGTCGACGGCGCGAAGAACTCCGAATACGAGCGTTACGCCACCAGCCCGGTCGTCGGAGTGAATTACCGTTTCGCCGATCAGTGGTCGGTCTATGCCAACCATATCGAAGCATTGACGCAGGGCGATCAGGCGCCGGCCACGTTCAACAACCTTCCGGTGACCAATGCCGGCCAGGTATTCGCACCGTACAAGTCCAAGCAGAACGAAATCGGCGTGAAGTGGGACGCCGGCACGGTCGGCAGCGCGCTTGCGCTATACCAGATCAAGCAGCCCAGCGCCTATGTCGATGCGTCCAACACCTATGTGGTGGACGGCGAGCAGCGCAATCGCGGTGTCGAATGGAGCTTCTTCGGCCAGCCCGTGCAGGGGCTGCGCATTCTGGGCGGTGCGAACTACATCCGCCCGGAACTGGTGAAGACGCAGGGTGGCAGCAACGACGGGAACGACGCCATCGGCGTGCCGCGGTTCCAGGCGAACGCCGGCGTCGAATGGGACATCCCCCATTCGCCCGATATCACCCTCAGTGCGCGCGCGGTACGCACGGGCCACCAGTACCTCGACGCCGCCAACGATCTGAAAGTGCCCGCGTGGACCACCTACGACATCGGCGCACGCACCACCGCGCACCTCGAAGGCGTGCCGGTCACGTTCCGCCTCACGGTGCAGAACGTGGCGAACAAGGGTTACTGGGCATCGGCAAACGGCGGGTACCTCACGCAGGGCACACCCCGCACGTTCTACGTGTCGGCAACGTTCGACCTCTGACGGCGAGGTGGCACGAGGCGGCCGGCTGCGCACGTCAGTGCGGGTCGCCGCCTCCGATGGCCTTGCACACGGCAACGTAGCGCGTGGCAAGTTGTGCGTCGCTATCGGCCTTGTCACTGCGGGCCCCCAGCAGGCTGCGCCGCGCATCGAGCGCCTCGATGTAGTTCGATTCGCCGTGTTTGTAGCGCGCATCGGCGAGCGTATCGGCATCTGCGGCGAGGCGTTCGCGTTCGGCGAGCCGTTCATTGCGCTGCCGCTCCGCGGCATAGGCGTTCAGGGCGCTGTCGATGTCGGTCCAGGCCCGGAGCACGGTCTGCTGGTACGCGACGGCCGCCTCCTGCTGTTCCAGCTTGCGCAGGCTCAGCACGCTTCGCCGGCGTCCCATGTCGAACACCGGAAGGTCGAGACGCGGACCGATCGACCACTGGCGGCTTCCCCAGTCGCCGAAGTCGCCGGTATGCAGGGATTCGAAGGCGAAGCCGGCGCCGAGCGTGATACGAGGGTAGAAGTCCGCGACGGCGACGCCGACGTTCGCCGTGGTGGCGTGCAGGCGCGCTTCGGCCTGTCGGATATCGGGCCGCCGGCGGGCCACTTCGGAAGGAAGGCCAAGGGCAAGATCGGGAAGCGCCCACGTCGTATCGCCGTCTCCCCGGGCGGCAAGCATCGCCTGCAGGCTGCCGGGCGGCTGCCCCAACAGCAGCGACAGCGCGTCCAGCGTATCCGCCTCGCGTTCCAGCAATGGAGGCAGCCTCGCCTGGAGATCGGCGAGCAGCGCCCGCTGTCGCGTCGTATCGAGGTCGCTGGCCATGCCGCCATCCGCCCGCGCCTTCATGAGATTGAAGCGTTCGGTGGCGGCGCCGATGTCCTGTCGTGCCAGCGTGATCCGTCGTTGTACGCCCCGTAATTCGACATAGCGCGCGGCGACCTCGGCCGCGATGTCGAGGCGCGCCCCGTCGAAGAGCGCACCGGCTTCGTCGACGCCCGCGTCCGCCGCCTCGACCGAGCGGCGCACCCTTCCCCAGAAGTCCGGTTCCCACGAGGTATCGAAGCCGGCTTCATAAGTGTCGAATGGCTGACTGAGGAGTTCAACCAGCGACTTGCGGCTTTCGGCGGGTGCAAGCACGTTGATCGTGCGGCTCGTCGCGCCGTTCTCGCTGGGGCGCTGCCGCTGCCCGCTGGCGTTCAGATCGACGCGCGGACCCCACGAGGCGGACGCCGCGCGCCTGCGTTCCCGGCTCTGGGCAAAGCGCAGCGCCGCGGTCCGGAGGTCCGGGCTTGCCGATGCGGCACGGGTTTCCAGTTCGTCCAGCGTGGGATCGCCGAGAGCCTTCCACCATTCGTTCGAGGGTTTTGCGTCGCCGGCGGAAGGCACGGGTTCGTGCAGCGATGCATCGCCCGCCCGTGCGGCCGTCCAGTTCGCGGGGGCGTCGGTACGCGGCGCCTTGAAGTCCGGGCCGACCACGCACCCGGCAAGCGCGACGGCGGCCAGGACGGAAAGCGGGATGACGACGGGGGTTCGCATGGGCGCACCGGTTCAGACGAGTCGGTTTCGGAAGAGCCATGCCGCGAGCGGCAAGGTGACGATAGCGATCGTGAGCAAGGGAAGGACGTCGCCCAGCACGGCACCGAGACCGGCACCCTCCAGGTACACGCGATGCACCATGTCGATGGCGTAGCGAGCCGGGTTTATCACCGTCAGCCATTGCATCGGAACAGGCATGTTGGCAATGGGCGTGGTCATGCCGGACAGAAGCACCAACGGCATCATCAGCACGAACGTGTACAGCATGGCCTGCTGCATGCTGGCCGCCATGGCCGAGATCGCCAGTCCGATGCCGACACAGGCCACCATGAAAACACACAGGGCGACATAGAGTTCGAAGAGGGAACCCGCCAGGGGAATGCCGAACCAGAACGTGGCGATCAGCAACACGAGGCTCGCCTGCGTCAGCCCGACGAGGATGGAGGGAATGGACTTGCCGATCATGATCTCCGCCGGCGTGCAGGGCGTGACCAGCAGCTGGTCGAACGTTCCCTGTTCGCGCTCGCGCGCCACGGACAGTGCCGTGAGCATGAGGGTCTGCAACATGCTCAGCACCGCGATCATCGACGTCATCATGAACCAGCGCGTCTCGAGGTTCGGGTTGTACCAGCTGCGCACATCCAGCGTCATGGGCATTCCCCCGCCCCCATGCTCCAGGCGCCAGTCGGCGTTGAACCTCGCGGCGATCTCACCCAGGTACCCCGCCGCGGTACCGGCCGTGACCGAGTTGCGCGCGTCCAGGATGAGTTGCACCGGGGTCGCCTCACCGGCGGCCAGCCGCTGCTCGAACCGCGGCGGGATGGCCACCACGAACAGGACGTCGCCCGCGTTCACGAGCGGCGCGATGTCGTGCTCGTTGCGCAAGGTGGCCACGCGGCGGAACACCCCCGAACTTTCGATCCTCGCCACCAGCCGCACGGCGGCCTGCCCGTGGTCGGCGTCGAGCAACGCATACGGCGCCTGGCGCAGGTCCAGCGTGGCGGCATAACCGAACATGAGGGACTGCACCAGCACCGGCGCGAACAGCACGATCCGACCGGCGGGATCCTTGAAGATCACCTTGAGTTCCTTGCGGCAAAGGTTCGCCACACGGAGCAGGAAGGCCAGCAGCGCGTTCATCCGACGCGCTTCCGCGTCTTCGCGCGTGCGGCCGCCAGCAGCACCACCGCGTATCCGAGCAGGATGGCGCAGTTCTTGAGGACCATCGGCCAGAGATTGCCAGCGAGGAACAGGCTCTTCAGCGTCTGCAGGAAATAGGTGGCCGGCAGCGCGCGCCCAACGCCTTGCACCACCAGCGGCATGTTGCGCAGGTCGTAGATGAACCCCGAAAGCATCAGCGCCGGCATGAAGCTCGCGATGAGCGCCACCTGGCTGGCGGTGAACTGGTTCTTTGTCACAGCCGAGATCAGCAGCCCGATGCCCAGCGCCACGAAAAGATAGAACACCGATACCAGCAGAATCAGGAGCAGCGACCCCTCGATCGGCACATGGAACAGGAAGCGGGCAGCCAGCAGGCACATGGCGAGGCCGATCAGGCCCACGCCGAAGTAAGGAATGATCTTGGCCAGAAGGATCTCGACCGGGCGCACCGGCGTCACGAACAAGGCTTCCAGCGTGCCGCGCTCCCATTCGCGGGCCATGACGAGGGCCGTGAGGAACGCGCCCACCAGCGTGGTGATGAGCACGACGAGACCCGGCACGAGGAACCAGGTGCTCGTGTTCGCCTCGTTGAACCACAGGCGCTGTTCGAGGCGAACCGAACCGATGGCATCGTCGCGCATGCCGGCACGCTGCAACGCCGACTGCACGTATCCCTGTACGGTACGCGCCGTGTTGGCGTCGGCGCCGTGCAGGATGAGCTGAAGATGCGCGTCGCCCAGGGCGAGGCGCCGCGAGAAATCGGATGGGATGCGCAGGATGCCGTTGACCTCGCGGTCCAGCATCAGCCGCTCGGCCCGGGGCATGTCGTGCACCGGCCTGGGGTCGAGATAGGGTGACAGCCGCATGCCGGCCACCAGGTCGTTGGCCGCGGGCGAGGTGTCTTCCATCACCACGGCCAGCGGCGCGTTCTTCACGTCGAAGGAAAGCCCATAGCCGAAGATCAGGATCAGCACCACCGGGAGTGCGATGCCCATCATGAGATTGCTGCGATCCCGCAGCAGTTGCTTGACCTCCTTGCGCACCAGCGCCGCCAGCCGGCGCAGGAACGCTCCGCGCCTGTCGGGCCGCGCCCCGTTCATGCGGCCTCCTGTCCGCCGCCGCGCTCACCCTTGCGGTGTTGCTGCACGATGGCGATGAAGGCCTGTTCCATGTCCAGCTGGCCCCGGGTGCCCTCTCCGGCCTGCCGGCGGATGTCGTCGGGCGTGCCGAGCGCGAGTACCTTGCCTTCGTCCTGGATCACGACGCGGTCGCAGTACTCGGCTTCTTCCATGAAATGCGTGGTGACCACGGCGGTGGTTCCACCTTCGGCCAGTGCGGTGATCCGCCGCCAGAATTCCCTGCGCGCGAGCGGGTCCGCGCCGCTCGTAGGCTCGTCCAGGAAAAGGATCTCGGGCTCGTGCAACAGGGCCGCCGCCATGGCCAGCCGTTGCCGAAATCCGCCCGGCAGCTGGCCGGCAGGCGTCCGCGACGCTTCATTCAGGTCGAACTGCGCCTTCACCGAAGCCATGCGATCGCGCAGGCGCGCGCCGTACAAACCGTACGCACCGCCGAAAAAGCTGAGGTTCTCGTCCACCGAGAGGTTGCCGTACAGCGCGAACTTCTGCGACACGTAACCGATTTCCTGCCGCGCCCGCGCACGTGCCCTGCGCAGGTCGTAGCCCGCCACACGCAGGGAACCGGAACTGGCGGGGAGCAATCCGCACAGCATGCGGAACGTCGTGGTCTTGCCTGCGCCGTTCGGGCCCAGCAGGCCGAAGATCTCGCCGCGTTCCACACTGAAGCTGGTACGGTCCACGGCGGTGAAGTCGCCGAACCGGCGCACGAGGTCGTTCACCTCGATGACCTTGCCGTCGCCCTTCTGCGTGCGAGCCACGGATGCCCCCGCGGCAGCTGCGGTGGCGAAGTCGCGATGCACCTTCGCACGCAACGCGAGCATCACACCGTCTTCGAGACTCGGCTCGACGGCCACCGCATCCTTTCCTGCCAGCGGCGCGGGAAGCGAATCGCGGTCTGCCACGGCTTCCGCCGTGCATAGCACGCGTACCCTGCCCCCACGCGGGACGGCATCCACGACGGCGCGGTCGTCGAGCAACGCGGCCTGCAGATGACGTGGTGCCTGTCCGGCCGGCGGAGTGGCGGCGAAGCACAGCCCTGCCGCGGTCTCGCGGATGGATTCCGGCGTCCCGCCCGCGAGGACGCGGCCTTCGTGCAGAATCGTCACGCGGGCGCAGCGTGCGGCCTCGTCCATGTACGACGTGCTCACGAGCACGCTCAGGTTCTCCTCGCGCACGAGCTGCTCGACGATGTCCCACAGTTCGCGGCGCGACAACGGATCGACGCCCACGGTGGGCTCGTCGAGCAGCAGCAGTTCCGGCGAACGGACCAGCGTGCAGGCCAGGCCGAGCTTCTGCTTCATGCCTCCCGAAAGCTTCCCCGCGGGCCGCCCGGTAAAGCGGCCGAGGTCGGTCATCTCCATCAGCCGCGCATACCTCGTCCGGCGCGCTTCGCGATCCACGCCGTGCAGGTCGGCGTAGAGGTCGAGGTTCTCCTGCACGCTCAGGTCGTCGTAGAGGCCGAAGCGCTGCGGCATGTAGCTGATCCGGTCCTGCACGGCCTGTGGATCGCGTGCGGCGTCGATGCCCAGCACGATCATGGTTCCCTCGTCGGCGACCATGAGGCCCGCGGCAAGTCGCAGGAGTGTCGTCTTGCCTGCGCCGTCCGGCCCGACGAGCGCGCTGATCGCCCCCGTGCCCACCTCGATCGACACCTCGTCCAGCGCGCGCACTTCGGGGCTTCCCTTCGCAGCCGCGAAGGATTTGCCTATGCCGCTGGCAACGAGGGCGTAGGCGTCGCTCATGGTTTCGCGGCCACGGTTCCCGGCAAGACCACGGTCGCGGGCATGCCGAGTCGCAGGCGATCGTCGGGATCGTCCACGTTCACGCGCACCTCGTAAACCAGGCTCGTGCGCAGGTCTTCCGTCTCGACGTTCTTCGGGGTGAATTCCGCGACCGACGCGATATACCCGACGCGACCGTCGATGGGGCGATCCGGCGCACTGTCGGTCGTGATGCGCGCGGCTTGCCCGGGCTTGATCCGGCTGAGGTTCGCTTCCGACACATAGGCGCGCACCCACTTCGGGTGGATCACCGCAAGAGCATAGACGGGCCTCTGGGGCGACGCCATGTCGCCAGGCTCGAGCATGCGGCTGCGCACGACGGCATCGATGGGGGCTTTCAACTGCGCGTCCTCGAGCGCCTGTTTCGCCAGCGCACTTTCCGCCTGGGCGGCATCGCGCTGCGCTCGTGCCTGCGCGATGTCTTCCTCCCTCGCACCGGCGACCGACAATTCGTGCGCCTTCCGGACGGCGTCCACCCTCGCGTCGGCCGCCTTTGCGTTGGCGGCGGCCTGGTCGAGTTCCTCGCGGCTCACCGCCCGGCCGCCCGTCCCCTGGCTGATCGCACGGAGCCTTTCGAGGGTCTGGCGAGCCACGCGCGCGTCCGCCTGGGCGGCACGCATGTTGGCGTCGGCCTGTGCGATTTCCTGGGGTCGGTTGCCCGCCTGAAGGCGCCGCAATACCTCGTTCTGGACGGCCACCTGCGCCTGGGCCTGGGCGAGGCGCAGGTTCAGGCTCGTGGATTCCAGCGTGGCCAGGACTTGTCCGCGCGCCACGTGGTCGCCTTCCTCCACACGCATCTCGCCGATGCGCTCGCTGACCTTGAACGCGAGGGATATCTGGCGGATATCCACGTTTCCGTGGAGAACGATGGGCGAGTCCCCGCGCGGACGCAGCAGCCACCACACCCCCACGCCCGCGATGAGGATGAGCATGACGGCGGCAACGACGACGGGCGGGCTGGGTCTGCGCATGATCGTGCTCGAAGCGGCGTTGCATGCAGTTTAGGGCCGCCGGATAAAAAGAGCAGCCGCATGCAAGTCGAACCGGCGCGCGGGTACTAGAGTGGGCGACTCAATCGTCTCGGGAGAACCACCGTGGACCACTTCGACAAGGAACGGCGCCGTTTCGTGGGTGCCACCGCCCTTGGCGTCGCCATCGCGCATCTCGGCACTGCCGGCACCGCGGCGGCATCCCCGGCGGAGGCCGCCCCTCGCGCCGGCCGTCCTCAGGGTGCCACCTCGTTTGCGCGCACCGCATCCGTGAAGGCGGGTGTGCTCGAGGTCGGCTACGCGGAAGACGGCCCGGCGAACGGCACGCCGGTGATCCTCCTGCACGGCTGGCCTTACGACATCCACAGCTATGTGGATGTGGCCCCCATCCTTGCGGCCAAGGGATACCGCGCGATCGTGCCTTATCTGCGTGGCTACGGCAGCACGCGCTTCCTTTCGCCGGACACGCCACGCAACGGTCAGCAGGCCGCGCTCGCTTCGGACGTCGTGGCGTTCATGGACGCCTTGAAGATCGACAAGGCGATCGTTGCCGGCTTCGACTGGGGCGCGCGCACCGCGAACATCGTCGCGGCACTGTGGCCGGGGCGCTGCAAGGCGATGGTATCGGTCAGCGGTTACCTGATCGGCAGCCAGGCCTTAAACGAGGCTCCCCTGCCGCCGAAGGCCGAACTGTCCTGGTGGTACCAGTTCTATTTCGCCACCGACCGCGGCAAGGCGGGCTACGCGAAGTACACCCACGACTTCGCCCGCCTCATCTGGGAGCAGGCCTCGCCGAAGTGGCGTTTCGACGACGCCACGTTCCAGCGCTCGGCGCAGGCCTTCGACAATCCGGACCACGTCGCCATCTCGATCGACAACTACCGCTGGCGCCTAGGCCTGGCACATGGCGAGCGCAAGTACGACGCACTGGAGGCGAAGCTGGCGAAACAGCCGGACATCACGATACCCACCATCACGATGGAAGGCGACGCCAACGGGGCACCGCATCCCGATCCCGCAAGCTACGCGAAGCGGTTCAAGGGGAAATACGAACATCGCCTCGTACCCGGCGGCATCGGCCACAACCTCCCGCAGGAGGCGCCGGAAGCCTTCGCCAAGGCCATCGTGAACGTCGACAGGTTCTGAGCCTGCGCCGTCCTTGCTACCATCGACTCCTTTGCGCTGCCCTCGCGCAGCGCCCGGGAACCGATCGTGGCGCATTATCCAGGCCCCCTGCTGACACGCGACCTCGCCGACGCGCTCTGCTCGGCCCGTGACACCGGAGCCGTCACGTGGAGCGGCTCGCTCGATCTCGGCCGCAGCACCGGCACGGCAACGCTCACCGCGGACCGCTGGCGCTGGCTCGAGCGCGATTACCCGTACCCCACGCGCCTGAAGGACCGAACCATCTACTACTGGGATGGCGAAGACTTCATGCCGGTCTCCCGTTTTTCCGGCTCCCTCATCAAGCTCGTGCCGACGCCGTGGGGCACGCCCACCTTCGAGATCGACGGCATCAAGATGCTCCCGACCGCGAAAGAGTCGCCCCTGGACGATGCGCGCCGCAAGGTCGCGCTCATCGAACCGCGTGGCAAGACGGTGCTCGACACCTGCGGAGGGCTCGGTTATTTCGCGGCATGTTGCCTCGATGCCGGTGTCGGCCGCATCCACTCGTTCGAGAAGAACGAGGACGTGCTCTGGCTGCGCACGCTCAATCCCTGGTCGCCCGATCCTGCCGCAGCGTCATCGGGCGGACGGCTCGAACTCACGCATGGCGACGTGTCGGCGGCCATCGCCGGCCTGGCCGATGCATCGGTGGATGCGGTGCTGCACGACCCGCCGCGCTTCGGCATCGCGGGCGAACTCTACTCGGGCGCCTTCTACGGCGGGTTGGCCCGCGTGCTGCGGCGGGGAGGCCGCCTGTTCCACTACACCGGCAGCCCCAACAAGCTCACCAGCGGCAGGGACGTACCGCGCGAAGTGGCCCGCCGTCTGGACGCGGCCGGTTTCAAGGCCGAGCTTGCCCTGGACGGCGTGCTCGCCACACGCCGCTGAGACCGCCGCCGCAGTCTCAGCCCGGTTCCTTCTTCGTCCGGGTAGACACCAGTTGCATGAACGCCTCCTGCTGGTAGCGGCTCATGCGGAGTTTCTGTCCGGTGTCCATCGTCACCACGTGGTGGCCGTTGAACCAGGGGTGGATCGACTGGACGCGGCGCACGTTGATGATCGCGGAACGGTGGACGCGGGCGAAGCGCCGTGGATCGAGCCGTTCGGCCAGCGCGGTCATGGTTTCCCGCACCTCGTGCACGCGATCGGCGAGGTGGATCTCCACGATGTTTCGGTTCGCCTTGATCCAGACGATGTCGTCGACGTCGACGAAGGTCACGCGCTCGTCGACGCGTACCGGCAGGCGCTCGAGGTAGTCCTCGCGCCGGCGCAATGCGTCCAGCACCTGCTGGATGGCGGGACCGCCCTCGTTCCGGCTGCCGCCGGCGCCCAGCCTGGCCTTCGCGCGGCGCAAGGTCTCCATGAAGCGGTCGCGACCGAACGGCTTCACGAGGTAGTCGACCGCGTTGGCTTCGAACGCGCGCACGGCGTACTGCTCGTACGCGGTGACGAACACAGTGGCCGGCATGCGCCCTGCCCCGATGGCGGCCACGACATCGAGCCCGGTCATCGCCGGCATCTGGATGTCGAGGAATACCAGGTCGGGTGACCGCTCGCGAATCGCCCTGACAGCCGATGCTCCGTCGCCGTATTCACCGGCCGGCTCGATGTCCGGGTCTTCCCGCAGGAGACGAAGCACGGCGTGCCGTGCGATGGGCTCGTCGTCGATCACCAGGGTGACGATGCTCATACGCTTGCGATCTCCGGGCCCTCGTCCGCGTCCTCGGTTTCACGGAACGGCAACTGGATGCGGCAGGCCACGCCTTGCGGCCAGAGCATGTCCAGGCGAACGTGGGCGGCGTCCCCGTAGAGTTCGTGCAGCCGGAGCGCGGTATTCGAAAGGCCGATGCCGTGCCCTCGCGTCGAGCCACGTGCGTTCTCGTCCAGCACGCTGTTGCGATTGCGCACCTCGATGCAGAGCTTGTCGCCTTCGCGGCGGCTTTCTATCTCTATCTGGTCCGCCCCGACGCGCTCGCCGATGCCGTGCCGGATGGCGTTTTCCACGATGGGCTGCAGGATCAGGCTCGGCACCGCGCAGTCCAGCGTGGCAGGGTCGATGTAGACACGCGTGGTCAGGCGGTCCTTGAAGCGCACGCCCTGAATGCCGAGGTAGAGGTCGAGCAATACGAGTTCGCGCCGCAGGCTGATCTCCTGGCCGTCGTAGTCTTCCAGGAAAGCGCGCAACAACTCGCTGAGGCGAAGCAGCATGTCCTCGGCCGTGAGGGCATCTTCCTTCAGCAAGGTGGCGATGGCGTGCAGCGTGTTGAACAGGAAGTGCGGCTGCAACTGCGACTTCAATGCCTGCAGGCGGGAGCGCGCGAGTTCGGCCGCCAACTGGTCGGCCTCGCGCTCGCGCCGCGTCTTCTCCTCGTGGAACGCCATGGCCTGCTGGATCGCGAAAAGCGCCCAGTAGGTGAGGAACCCCGTGGCGAAATGCTGGCCCACGAATTGCCTGATCTGCTCCAGGAGGGAACTGGGCTCGAACACCGTGGATACCGCGGCGCCCACCATGAGGGCGAGCATGGTGACGGCCACGCTCGCCACCAGTTGCACCCCCAGCCCACGAATGCGGAACTCGCCCTGGTGCGAATAGAGCGCCGCCAGCCGGAACACCAACGGAGCCAGGGCGGCCCACGTGTACCACTGGATCATCGACCAGCGCAGGTAGTCCCACGCATCCCACTCGTGGCCGACGAGTTGCGCGTTGAGGTGGTTCTGGACGGCGAACACCACGGCGATGCCTGTCCATAGCGCGAGATAGCGACCGAAACCGATTTCCGTCGTACCCAGACGAACCTTCATGGCGTGTATCCCGTTGACCCTTGCGCGCATGGTAGGCGCATGCGTGACGGTGGCAAAGCGAATCGCCGCCGCGCTACGAACCGTCCCGCGGCATCGACGATTCGTCCCGGGACGCTTTCCCCGGCCGCGTCCATCCCGCTTCCATGGCATCGCAAACGCCACGGAGCACATACCATGTACGCAGCACGCATCGCCTTCCTCGCCCTGGCCGCCGTCGCCTCCCTCTCGCTCGCCCGAGCGGCCGAAGCGAACCGGCAGCCCGCAAGGATGTTCACCCTGCTCAATACCTCCGACCACAGTGTGACCGCCGTCGCCGCGGGGAACAGCGACCTCGCGCTCGGTGAGCCGTTGCCGGGCGGGCGGGCCGCCGTCACTGTGCGGCTGCCGGAAGGCGGATGCCTGCGCGACTTCCGGGTGACCTTCGCCGACGGGACCTCCCGCACCTATCCAGGCATCGACGTGTGCCGCTTCCACCGCCTGCGCTTGGGGTCGTGGCCCCGGTAGCTTCGCCGCCTGCGCGCCGATTTCACGTCCGCTAGGGTTTTCTTCGATTCTCGGCGGAACAGGGTGCGAGGTACCCATGACGATGCCACTGCGGTGCCGCACTCCACCCGTTACGGAGATCCGCGCTTGAAGGATACGTTCTTCAGGCGCAATGGCCTGAGCATCGTCGTCCTGGCGATGATGCTTGCGGCATGGACGGCCCAGGCCATCAGCGGCCACGCGGCACATAACCAGGAACTGTCCGAGCATGGCGAAGCCGCCATCGGATGGACCGAGTACCTCGCCAGCGGCGACTTCTGGTCGGCGACGTTCGAAAACTGGGAGAGCGAGTTCCTGCAGATGGGCGTCTACGTCCTCCTGACTGTCTGGCTGCGGCAGAAGGGTTCGGCCGAATCGCGGCCGCTGGACGACGCCGAGGAAGAGGACACGCCCACGCCGGAGCACCTTCAGCCGAAGGCGTGGCGCCGCGGCGGTGCGGTGCGCTGGCTTTACGCCAACTCGCTGTCGATTGCGTTCCTGCTGCTGTTCGCCGGCAGCTTCACCGGGCACCTGCTTGGTAGCTGGCGCAAGTCGATCGGCGAGGCCATCGAGCACCACCAGCCCGTGGAAACCCTGGGGCAATACGTGCTCGATCCGTCGTTCTGGTTCGAATCGTTCCAGAACTGGCAGAGCGAATTCCTTGCCGTCTTCTCGCTTGTCGTCCTGTCCATCTTCCTGCGTCAGAAGGATTCCCCGCAATCGAAACCGGTGGACGCCCCGAACAGCAAGACGGGCTCCTGAAAGAGCCCTATTCCAGCGTATACAAGGGGCGATCCGGCGGCTTGTGTGCCACGCTCTCGCGCAGCGCCACATAGGCCTCGGACGCCCAGAAGTCCTTCATCGAAACGGGCCGGAGGCTTTCGACAGGCGCATCGACGCGGCCGCCGAGCAGCATCGCCGTCATCGTCTGCAGTATCGGAACCTCCGGCAGCATGTCCTCGACGAAGAGGAACTGACCGGCCTGGTTCACTTCGAGGAAATGGAATTCCCCGTGCGCGTCGACCACCAGGTCGATGCAGCCGAATACGAGGCCGAGCGCGCCCATCAGGTCGCGGAGCTTCGTTTCGACCGCGGGAGGAAGCACCATGCGCTCGGCTCGGAACGAAGGGTCTTTGCTGTGCCCACGCCAGTCGACGAACGCACCGTCGGTGCCTTTGCCGAGCCGTACGGCAAACAGGCGATCGCCGATCACCGTGACCCGGACGTCGTATCGCTTCTCGATGTAGCGTTGGTAGATGCCGGGGCACACGGCAATGGCCTCGGGCGGCAACTCGCTATCGGCGTTCAGCAGCACCACGCCCACGGCGTGCATCCGGCCGCTGTCGCGCTCTTCCCACTGGTGCACCAGGAAGCTCTTGAAGACCACCTGCCCCCAGCGCTGTATGAGCGCCGCGACTTCCGCCGCGTCCGTCGTCACGACCGTTTCGGGGAATGGAATACCCAGCTTGCGGCACGTGGCCAGTTGCACGAGCTTGTGCTCCGCGCGTTGCGCGGCCGCGAACGGATTGACCCACAGCGCATCGCCATAGACGCCCTGCACGCCAAACAGATTGCGTTGAAAGAGCTTCCATTCCCACGTCGCGAATGCGCGGTCTTCCTCGGCACAGTCGGGCACGGGGTCGTGCACGCGACGGTTCCAGACGGCGCTGACACGATCGCCCGCCAGCAGCGAATCGTGGAATGCTTCGTGATCCTGGCCGATACGAAAGCTGTAGTGCACGCCATGGCCGGCGCTCAGCGACGGCGTCCAGACAGGCTCGATGCCTTGTCGCCGAATGGCCCAGGCGAGCGCGCAGGCATGGGGGTCGTCCGGAGGCGCGAGGATCAGTGGGCGGCTTTGCATGTCGCTATCCCTTGACGAAGTGCGCCCCGCGATGCGGGGCGCGTCCTCCATCGACGCGTCAGCCGCCGATGATGCCCACTTCCGGCTCCGGCCTGTCCGGATCGGTGTAGATGGTCAGGAAGAGTCCACCGTGATCGTCTTCGGCGACGGGTGTGACCTCGAAGGCACTGAGCCGCGCGAAAGCGCGAACTTTCATGGAAGCATCATGAGACTGCGAAGCGCTGTTCTTCATCGAAAGAACTCCTTGGTTGATCGCACGGGATGGATCGCAGGAAAACGCCTTGCCCGCAACGCCTGAGCGAAGGGACTTTCCGATACTACGTGCCTGCCGGCCCGTCCGGCCGGCTTCCGCCGCCCTCCTGCCGGAAACGCGTACGATCCGCCTCAACGATGCGTCGTGCGCAGGGGTACGTCGCGCAAGCGCAGCGCCATGAGGAAAGCCACGACCACCAGCGCCGACGCCACGAAGTACACGGTATGCATCGATGCAGCAAACGCGTGCACGTAACGTTGGTGGAGTGCGGCCGGCAGCGCCCTGACCGCGGCAGGACCGAACGAATGCACGGTTTGCGCGCCTCCCGGCAACACGCCGTGCAGGCGTGCTTGCAGGCTGATGCTGAAAATGGCGCCGAACAGGGAAACGCCGATCGAACCGCCGATCGAACGGAACAGCGTGACGCCGGACGTGGCGACGCCGAGGTGCTGCATGTCCACGCTGTTCTGCGTCGCGAGCACGAGCACCTGCATCACCATGCCCAGGCCGGCGCCGAGCACGCCGGTATAGATATAGAGGAAGAACACCGGATCGCCCTCGCCCACCGTACCCAGCAGAACGAGCGCGGTCGCCGAAAGCGCCGTGCCGAGGATGGGAAAGACGCGATAGCGCCCCCACCGGCTGATCAGCCGCCCTACCACCACGGAGCTGACGATCACGCCGCCCATGAGCGGCAGCAGTTGCATGCCTGCTTCGGTGGGCGATGCATTCTTCACCACCTGCATGTACAGCGGAATGAACGTGGTCGATCCGAACAGCGCGGCACCGACGAAGAAGCCGATGAGGCTGCTCAGGAGGAAGATGCGATGTCGGAACAGGTGCAGCGGCATGATGGGTTCCGCGGCGACACGTTCGGCGCGCACGAAGGCAAGAATGGCAGCCACGGCTATCCCAAGGATGAGCCAGAGCTTCGCCGAGTCCCAGGGCAGCACCGTACCGCCTTCGGTGGTGAAGACGATCAGGCAGCTGAGCGCCAACGTGAGCGAGGCCGCGCCCTTGTAGTCGATGGCGTGGCGCACATGGCGCACGTGCGGGCGGAACACCGCCGCGATGATGGCGACGCAGAGCAGGCCGAGGGGCAGGTTGACGTAGAAGATCCATCGCCACGAGAGGTGATCCACCATGAATCCACCGAGCAGCGGACCGAGCACCGTGGCCAGCCCGTACACGCCGCCGAACAGACCCTGGTACCTGCCGCGTTCCGCGGGTGGGATCACGTCGCCGATGGATGCGATGGTGATCACCACGAGCCCGCCGCCACCGAGCCCCTGCAACGCCCGGGTGAGAATCAGTTGCACCATGTTCTGCGCCATGCCGCACAGCACGGAACCGACGAGGAAAATGGCGATGGCCACCTGCATCATCCGCTTGCGGCCGTAGAGGTCTCCGAACTTGCCATACAACGGCACCACCACGGTGGAACTCAGCAGGTAGGCCGTGACCACCCAGGACAACTGGTTCAGGCCGCCGAGCTCGCCGACGATGGTCGGCAAGGCCGTGGAGACAATGGTGCCGTCGAGCGCGGCCAGGAGCATCACCAGCATCAGTGCGGTGAACAACAGGCGCAGCGGTTGTTTCGGCGCAGCCGCGGTCGCAGGTTCTTGCGTCGTTTCGGTCGTCAAGGCGGTACCCCCGGGGCGATGGGACGGGCGACTATACCGACGCCGGCACCCGATTCCTGCCCTGCCTTTTGCCATTGGAGAACCGCGGACACCTTACGGTATAGTATCTACAACGGCGTAGAATTCGTTTTTTTCCCCGGAACGAGCGCCTTGGCCTTCCCCTACTCCCTCGTCATTTTCGACCTCGACGGCACTCTCGTCGATAGCGCAGCGGCCATTGCCGATGCGGTCAACCGCACCCTGCGCGACTGGAAGCTGCCGACTTACGACACGGCGGAAATCACCGGATGGATCGGCGAGGGGTCGCGCAAGCTCATCACCTCCGCATTCCGGCATGCCGGCAGCGACGCGAATATCGACGACGTGATGCCGGGCTTTCTCGAACACTATGCCGAGACCGCGCTCGACGGCCCTGCGTATGACGGCGTCGTCGAGACACTCGCCAGTCTGTACGCGCAAGGCGTGAAGCTTGCCGTCTGCACGAACAAGAATGAGGAGTTCGTACGCCCGCTGCTCGAGGTGCGCGGCATGCTCCGCTACTTCGACGGTATCGTCGGCGCGAACACCTTGCCGGAACGCAAACCGAGTGGGGTCCCTCTGCGCTACCTTTCCACCCAGGCCAAGGTCGACATCGACCAGACCCTGGTGGTGGGCGATTCGGAGAGCGACGTGCTCGCCGCGCGCGATGCCGGCATGGACTTCGTGCTGGTCAGCTACGGCTATCGCAAATCGCTCGATCTTCGCACCGCGGGCGCCGTCGCCGTCATCGACCGCATGCCCGACCTCCTGCTGCTGGAGCAAGGGGGTCGGGTAAGGGGCGTCAGTTCGTCTTCGTAGCCGTGATGGATGCCTTGATGAGCGCCAGGTCGTCCTCGATGCCGTAATCGGGCGGCGCCGAATAGCCGAAGCGCACAATCACCAGGTTCTGCGAAGGTACTACGTAGATGCGCTGTCCCATCGTGCCGCTCGCATAGAACCCGTCCTTGGGAAACCCGGCCTCCACGCGCCACTTCGCCGGCAGACTGGGACCGTCGTTGGTCCAGAAACCCGCACCGTAAGGCGCACCGAGCGTCGATGCGCGCGACCACGCCACCCATCCCTCGGGAAGGAGCCGCGTGCCGTCGGGCGCAATGCCGTCGCGAAGGTACAGCAAGCCGAAGCGGGCGAAATCGCGGGCCGTGGTGTACACGTAGGTGGAGCCGACGAACGTGCCGCGACCGTCGAACTCCATGGTGACATCACCCATCCCGAGCCGGTCGAAGAGTTCGCGCCGCGCGAATGCACGCATGCCCGCCGCACCCCCGCCCACTTTCTCTCCCACCAGCCGGGAGAGCAGCACGGTGTCCGCCGACGTGTAGTCGAAGCTGCGGTTCGGCGGTTCTTTCGCAGGCTGTGCCGCTGCATAGCCGGCCATGTCTCCATGCAGGAATTCCATGCGCGCCACTGGGCTGTAGGCCGATTCGGCTTCTTCCGCCGCCAGGCCGCTGTGCATGCGCAGGAGGTCCTCGACCGTGATCGTGCGCCTTGGATCGCCGGGCGCCTGCCATTCCGGCGCACCCAGGGGCTGGTCCGGGCGGATCTTTCCCTGCTTCGCAAGAATACCGAGGAAGGCATTGGTGAATGACTTGGCTACCGAGAAGCTCAGCAGAGGCGTGTGCAGGTCGAAGCCGGGCGCATATCGCTCGGCAATGACGTGGCCATCCTTGACGATGACCACCGCCTTCACATGCTTCACGGGCTGCGTGGGCGACTCGGCGAACACGCGATCGAGGGCGGCCGCGATCGAGGGCTTCGACGCGGCCACGGGACTGGCGGGGGCGAATCCATCCTCCGCGGCGACATGCCTCGTCGTGTCCGCCGTCAAAGGGACATTGCCCGGCAGTGCGAGCCTGCATCCGTAGCCCGGGGTGAAATCCGCCCGGGCGAGCGTGCTTCCCAAGGGACCGGACACCTCCACGCTCCGGGTATCGCGCGAAACGTGGGGGCTGAGCAGCCTGCCGACGGTTTCACCCAGCACCGGCACGACGAGCTGATCGTACGTTTCTTTCGGGTCCTGCCCGCTGAGGTAGGTCATGGAGCAGACGTGGTGCGCCGCGACCCCAGCGGCGACGCGGATCGCCTGGTCCGGCCGCCACACAAGCCAGGCCGCGACGCCGAGCGCGATGGCCGCGCCGGCCACGACATAGGTTTTCTTTGCCATGGGTGTTCCTCCTTTGGGTGGGAGGAGTCTGCGCGGCGGGTCGCGCCGGCTGTGGCAGGTCAGGGACGAAGCCGCCCGCGGCAGGGACGAGTTCCATGTCGCAAGGGAGGACACGCCTCCCATCGCTTCAGAGCGAAAGGCCCGGAGGCAGGTTTTCCAGATAACGCCGCGTCCACGTGACCCGTCCGCCATCGGCCAGCAGCAGGCGTTGCTCGCCGTCGGGCCAGGGCTGCACCTGACGGATCGCATCCAGGCGCACGATCGTGGAACGGTTCACGCGGACGAACGCGGAGGGATTCAGGCGCCCCTGCATGCTGTCCAGCGTGCCGCGCAGCCGGTGCGCCACGCCGTCGACGAACACGTCGAGATAATTGCGGCTGGCGACGATGCGATCGATCCGCTCGACGCGGACCAGTTCGGCCGCATCGCCGCTCGGGAGGAGCAGGCGATCCAGGTACCGCACGGGAACCGGCGCGCCATCGAGGAGTCCTTCCACGCGCCCTGCGATGTCGAGCGAGGGTTTCACGTTTCCCAGCAATCGGGTCACGGCCCGGGCGAAACGCTCGGGCCCTACCGGCTTCAGCAGGTAATCGAAGGCATGGACCTCGAAGGCGCGCACGGCGTGCTCGTCGTGCGCGGTGACGAAAACGATCTCCGCGGGCAAGGGATCGCCCAGCGCCTGCAGGACGGCGAAGCCGTCCATGCCGGGCATGGTGATGTCGAGGAACATCACGTCGGGACGCTCGCGGCGAACGAGCGCGACGGCCGAGGGACCGTCGGCCGCTTCGCCGACCCACAGCAGCCCTTCGCTGGCCGCCAGGTATCGGCGTAGCTTGGCCCGCGCCGGCGCCTCGTCATCGATGACCACCGCACGCAAGGTCATGCAGCCCACCGCCGCGCCGGTAACCACACGGTGACGACACTGCCGCCTTCGGCCACCGGATCGAGTCTCACCCCGGCCTCGTTGCCGTACAGATGGTGCAGCCGCGCATGCACGTTCCCGAGGCCGATGCCGTGGCCGCCATGGGTGGACTGGCCGCCGCCGTAGTCACGGATGCGGACCGTCAGCTGTCCGGCCTGCCGCGACGCGTCGATGAGGACATGGCGTTCGACGCCCGCGCCCCCGTGCTCGATGGCGTTCTCCACGAGCGGCTGGAGAAGCAGGAAGGGAATGCGCAACTCGTCCAGCGCGGGGTCGTTCTCCACCCGAACATCGAGACCGTCGCCGAAGCGCACGCGCTGTATGTCCATATACAGCGCCACCAACCGCCACTCGTCGGCCAGGCGGTGCTCCTGCGCCGTGGCGGACAGCGTCGCGCGCAGCAGCTCGCCGATGCGCGACAGCATCTCGTCTGCCAACCGCGGCCGCTCGTACATCAATTCGGACACCGCATTCAGCGTGTTGAACAGGAAATGCGGATTCAGCTGCAGGCGCAGCGCCTCCAGCCGGGCCTCGGACAGAGCCGACTCCAACTGGGCCGCGCGCAGCTCGCGCACCTGGCCCTCGCGATAGCGGTCGAACAGCCAGAGGCCCATCACGATCACGGCGTAGAAGAAGAGCTGGGTAGGCACCTCCATCAGGTAACGCCACACCATGACGCCATAGGCGAAGCCCGGCATGCCCATGGCGCCGAACACGAGTTGGCGCAGGCCGATCATCAGCGTGGTCTGCACCGCCGAGAGCACGGCGAACAGCATGGCGTGGGTGTACCAGGTCCAGCGAACCCGGCGCAGCGCGAAAAAGAGGAGGGGGAGCAAGGCGCCGAAACTCACGGCGCCGGTCAGTTCCTCCACAAGCTTCGGAAGGAACACCGTGGGCTCGCGATTGGCCACGTCGATAAGGTAGCGGTTGGTGGCACGGAGCAGACCGATCGCCACGATGAGAAGCGCCCCGAACCCATAGGCACGCCGTCGCCAGTCGGATCGCCTCAGGCTGTCCCCGTTCGCGCTATCCATGTCGTCCCCCCGGACGATGCTGTCCCCGCCGGCTCTTATACCAGAGCCGGCGGGGACATCGGATCACGCGGTGCGGCGCGGCAGTACCCAGTCGGGTCGAATGAAATGGCAGGTGTAGCCGTTCGGGTACTTCTCCAGGTAGTCCTGGTGCTCCGGCTCCGCTTCCCAGAACGGGCCCGCCGGGGCGATCTCGGTCACCACCTTCCCGGGCCACAGGCCCGACGCGTTCACGTCGGCCACCGTGTCTTCGGCCACGGCTTTCTGCTCGTCGTCGAGGTAGAAGATGGCCGACCGGTAGCTCGTGCCCACGTCGTTGCCTTGCCGGTTCAGCGTGGTCGGGTCGTGGATCTGGAAGAAGAACTCCAGCACCTTGCGGTAGCTGAGCTTCGCCGGGTCGAACTCGATCTCGATGGCCTCGGCATGCGTGCCGTGGTTGCGATACGTGGCGTTGGGCACGTCGCCGCCCGTGTAGCCCACCCGCGTGGCGACCACGCCGGGCTGCTTGCGGATCAGGTCCTGCATGCCCCAGAAACACCCGCCGGCAAGGATGGCGCGCGAGGTCGTCATGCCGCACCTCCCTGCCCGTTCGCGAACAGGCTGGCGTACTGCCCGTAGCCTTCCTTCTCGAGGTCCGCCACGGGAATGAAGCGCAACGACGCCGAGTTGATGCAGTAGCGCAGGCCGCCGCGATCGCGCGGGCCGTCCGGGAAGACGTGGCCCAGGTGGCTGTCGGCGTGCCTGGACCGCACCTCGGTACGGATCATGCCGTGGCTCTTGTCCACGTTCTCCTCGACGTGCTCCTTCTCCAGCGGCTGCGTGAAGCTCGGCCAGCCGCAACCGCTGTCGAACTTGTCCAGCGACGAGAACAGCGGCTCGCCGGAGACGATGTCGACATAGATGCCGGGCTCGTGGCTGTCATGGAATGCGTTGTGGAAGGGACGCTCGGTGGCGCTCTCCTGCGTGACCCGGTACTGCTCCGGGGTGAGCCTGGCGAGGGCTTCGGGCGTCTTGCGGTAGTCGGACATGGAGGGCTCCTGATAGGGGGAATCGCCGGCGTCGGGCCCCTGCCCTCGCCGGCGCTCCCCCCATAATGCGGGCAAAGCGCCCGCTTGCAACGGCCCTGCCGTTACCGGCTCGCGTACCGTCCGTCCATGACAACGAACGCGCTCAGGCCGCGGCGTCTTCCACCCAGCGGTGCCCGGAACGGCGCAGGAGTTCACGTGCCGAATCCGGGCCCCAGGTGCCGGCTTCGTACGCGTCCGGCGCCTCGTCGCTTTCGCGCCAGTTTTCCAGGATGGGCGTGACCCACTGCCACGCGGCCTCCGTCTCGTCCTTGCGCACGAACAACGCCGGACTGCCCTTCACCGCGTCCAACAACAGCCCTTCGTACGAGTCGCGATAACGAGCCTGCGCCGGCCGTGCCGGTCGCGAAAGCGCGTCCACCTCTTCCAGGCCGAAGCCCTGGCCGGGGTGCTTCACGAACAAGGGCAGCGTCACGCTCTCGTCGGGCTGCACGCGAATCACCAGGCGGCTGCCGGGCCGTGCTTCACCGAAGAGGCCCGGTTCGCCGGGGCGGAATTGCACGATCACTTCGGTGACCTTCTCCGGCATGCGCTTGCCGGACCGCAGATAGAACGGCACGCCGCGCCAGCGCGGGTTGTCGATTTCCGCCTTCAGCGCCACGAACGTTTCGGTCCTGCTCGGCGTTTCGCCGGGAAGTTCCTCCCGATAGGCGGGAACGGGCTTGCCGCCCGCCCTGCCTTGCACATATTGGCCCCGCGCGACGTTCGCATGCAGGTTCCGGGGATCCAATGGCCTCAACGCCTTAAGCACACGCACCTTTTCGTCGCGAAGCGCATCCGCGTCGAGGGACGACGGCCGTTCCATCGCGACCACCGTAAGTACTTGCAGCAGGTGGTTCTGGATCATGTCGCGCAGCGCGCCCGATCCGTCGTAATAGCCGCCGCGACCTTCGAGGCCGACGGTTTCGGCGGCGGTGATCTGCACATACTCGATCGACTCGCTGTCCCACATGCGTTCGAGCATGGGATTGGCGAAGCGCAGCGCGATGATGTTCTGAACCGCTTCCTTCCCGAGGTAATGGTCGATGCGGTAGATGCTGCCTTCCGGGAAGTACCGCCCCACGCCGTCGTTGACCTTGCGCGCGGTCTCGAGGTCCGTGCCGATCGGCTTTTCCAGCACGATACGCGACGTTTCGCTACGGAGGCCTTTCTCCGCCACGTTGCGCGCGATGTCGCCATACAGGTCCGGCGCCGTGGCCAGGTAGAACACACGAACCTTCGTCCGTCCCGCGCCGGAATCCAGCAACGATGCCAGCGCCGGCCAGTTTCCGGACGACTCCGCGCCGTTCAGGCTCACATAGTGAACCATGCCAAGGAACCGGTTCAGTGTCGTATCGACGATCTCGTCGACGCCGATGTATTCGCGCAGGGCGACGCGCACGCGCTCGCGGTAGGTCTCGTCGTCCAGTGGCGACCGCGCGGTGCCGACGATGCGCGAATCGCCGGGCACCTGTCCTTCCGCGAAGCGTCGGTACAGCGCAGGCAAGAGCTTGCGCATGGTGAGGTCGCCGGTGGCGCCGAAGATGACGTAGTCGAACGGGTCGACCGGATCGAGGGGGAGTGTGGGCTTGTTCATGGGAAGCATGGATGAGGTGCCCGGGGTGCGTTTCAAGGGTGCAGACCCGTTTTCACCCTTGACCACCAGGCATAGCTCTTGTGCGCCGGAAGGTATGACACCCGTCCTTCGTTCGTCCCCATGCTTTCCGGAGACGGGCCCACGGTGGGCCGGAAACGAAGGAAATATCCCATGAGCAGCAAATTGAAAGACAAGGTCGCCATCGTCACCGGCGCTTCCAAGGGCATCGGTGCAGGCATTGCCAAGGCGCTGGCCGCGGAAGGCGCAGCCGTGATCGTCAACTACGCTTCCAGCAAGGCCGGTGCGGACAAGGTCGTGGCCGATATCGAAGCCGCTGGCGGCAAGGCCGTGGCTGTCGGCGGCGACGTGTCGAAGCAGGCGGATGCCGAGAACCTGGTGGCGAAGGCCATCGAGCACTTCGGCCGCCTCGATGTCGTGGTGAACAACTCGGGCGTCTATGAGTTCTCGTCGATCGAGACCATCACGGAAGCGCATTATCGTCGCATCTTCGACATCAACGTACTGGGCACGATCCTGGTGACACAGGCCGCCGTGAAGCACCTCGGCAAGGGCGGCAGCATCATCAACATCGGTTCCGCCGTCACGCGCCTCACGCCTGCCGAAAGCGCCGTCTATTCCGGCACCAAGGGGGCCGTGGACGCGATCACCGGCGTACTGGCCCGCGAACTGGGCCCGCGCGGCATCCGCGTCAATGCGGTGAATCCCGGCATGGTGATTACCGAGGGCGTGCAGTCGGCCGGCATTGCCAACTCGGACTTCGAGACCTGGGCCACGAGCCAGACGCCGCTGGGCAGGGTCGGACAGGTGGACGACATCGCGCCGATCGTCACCTTCCT
Organism: Luteibacter sp. SG786; assembly: GCF_011759605.1. Taxonomy (GTDB): domain Bacteria; phylum Pseudomonadota; class Gammaproteobacteria; order Xanthomonadales; family Rhodanobacteraceae; genus Luteibacter. Next base: position 1,416,997 of record NZ_JAAOYX010000001.1, on the reverse strand, counting down.
GGCAACGGACGACGCACGCTGGGTCACCGGCGAACTCCTGCTCGCCTCCGGCGGCATGCGTTAAGTGAGACCGTAGAGCTCCGGGTGGAGGAAGGGCGCCATCGCCAGCACCATGGCTTGCGTGTACGCGCTTTCGCGCGTGGCGTGCCCGTTGGTGACAAGGCCGATGGCGCCCCCTTGCTGCTTGATGTTCACGGTACCGAACAGGCGATCCATCACATCGCCCAGTTCCTCCCCTTCGAGCAAGGCTTCGTAAACCGCCGGCGGTAACGGCAGCCATGCGCTGCAACCCACCGACACGTCGTTGCCGCTGGCGATGGCCACGTAGCCGAAGGTGCCGGGGCCGTCTTCGGTCACGTCCACTCCGCCTTCCAGCGCGACGTAGAAATCCGCGTCGCCGTGCTGGCGGCAGAAGTTCATGCGGTTGATCGCGCCCTCGCGCGTCTCGGCTGCGCTCATGGGTTGGTCGGGCACGCCGGACGGCGCATGCATGCCCTCGCATTCCACCAGGCGCCCCGGGAACAGCGGCGCGAGCGCATTGCGCACCGCGCCGACCTTCACGGGATTGCGCGACCCCACCAGGACGCGAACGGGCGACGTATCGTGGTTCACGGATTTCAGCCCGCCAGTGCGCGATCGACCATCGCCTGGGCTTCCGCGAGGATCGCCTGGAGGTGTTCCTCGCCCCGGAAGCTCTCGCCGTACACCTTGTAGATGTCTTCCGTGCCCGAAGGCCGCGCGGCGAACCAGCCATTGGCCGAGATCACCTTGATGCCGCCGATGGACTGGCCGCCGGCCTTGTTGGTGACCTCGACCACATCATCGCCGGCGAGCGTGGTCGAGGTGACCTGCTCCGGCGCGAGCCTGGATAGCTTCGCCTTCTGCGCGTGGTTCGCCGGCGCGTCGATGCGCGCATTGGCCGGGTTACCGAGCAAAGCCGTGATGTCGGCGTAGATCCGGCCAGGGTCCTTGCCCATGCGTGCCGTCATTTCGCCCGCCAGCAACGCGGCCACGATGCCGTCCTTGTCGGTGGACCAGGGGCTGCCGTCCTCGGAGAGGAACGAGGCACCGGCGCTCTCCTCGCATCCGAAACCCAGGCTGCCGTCGTAGAGGCCCGACACGAAATACTTGAAGCCCACCGGCACCTCGCGCAACGGCCGGCCGAGGTGTGCGGCCACGCGGTCGAGCAACGCCGTGCTGACGGCGGTCTTGCCGACGGCGGCGTCGGCGCGCCAGCCGGGACGGTTCTGGAAGAGATACCAGGCGGCCGTCGCCAGGTAGTGGTTCGCCTGCATGAGTCCGCTGCTCGGCGCCACCACACCGTGGCGATCGTGGTCGGTATCGCATGCGAACGCCACGTCGAAACGGTCCTTCAGGCCGATAAGGCGCTGCATGGCGTACGACGACGAGGGGTCCATGCGCACGCGGCCGTCCCAGTCCAGCGACATGAAGGAGAACGTGGGGTCGACCGTCTCGCTCACCACGGTCAGGTCGATCCCATAACGCTCGCCGATGGCGCTCCAGTAGTGCACGCCGGCGCCGCCGAGCGGGTCGACGCCCATGCGAACGCCGCTGGCACGGACGATCTCCAGATCCAGCACGTTGCCGAGGTCGCCCACATAGCGCTGGAGGAAGTCGTATTCGTGGGTGGTTGCCGCCTTGCGCGCCTGGGCGAAAGGCATGCGCTTGACCTCACGCAGGCCGCCTTCGATGAGCGCGTTCGCCCGCGCCGCGATCCAGCCCGTGGCATCGGTGTCGGCCGGACCGCCATGCGGCGGGTTGTACTTGATGCCGCCGCTCTCGGGCGGATTGTGTGAAGGCGTGATGACGATGCCGTCGGCGAGACCGCTCTCGCGCCCGCGGTTGTACATAAGAATGGCGTGCGAGACGGCGGGCGTGGGCGTGAACTCGCCCCCGGCCGATACCTGCGTCGTCACGCCGTTCGCCGCCAGGACCTCGAGCGTGCTTTCGAAAGCCGGCCCGGACAGCGCGTGGGTGTCGATGCCGACGAACACGGGACCGCCCACCCCCACCTGGGCGCGGTAGTCGCAGATGGCCTGCACCACCGCCAGGACATGCCACTCGTTGAACGACCGGTCGAACGACGAACCGCGGTGGCCGGAGGTGCCGAATGCCACCTTTTGCTCCGGTATCGACGGGTCAGGCTTCAGGTCATGGTAGGCGGCCAGCAGGGCCGCCACGTCGACGGGCTGGGTTTCCGTGGCGGGTTTGCCCGCAAGCGGGCTGATCTTGGCACTCACCGATGGCTCTCCTCGGACTGCGATATCCGCAAGCATACGATGTGTTTTGAGATTTCTTCCATGTCCGCGGAAGCGCGGCATGGTTATCGTGACTGCATCACGCCCGCATCACGCGGCGTTTCACAATTGCAGTCGCTCGATGTACTCGAAGATCTCGGCATCCGTTTCCAGCCGAAGCTTCCGCATGGCGTTCGACTTCTGCTGGCTGATAGTGGAGAGCCCACGACCGGTGGCCCGGGCAATATCGGTGACGCTGTTGCCGGCGGCGAACAGGCGCAGGATCTTCAGCTCCCTCGGAGAAAGGTCGGCCAGCGTCCCGGATTTCCCCAGCGGTTCGCCGGGTGGCGCACCGATCAACTCGCGTACCGAGGCTCCCAGGTAAACATGGTTCGACAGGATTTCCACCAAGGCCTCGGGAATCTCCCGGGTGTCGGCCGACTTTCCGATCAGGCCGAGCACACCGGTACCTATGATTTCACGATAGAGCGCGGGGTTGGCGAGCGTGGTGATCACCATCACGGGCAACGCCGGATACGCGCGGCGCACCTCGCGCAACAGCGCCAGTCCGTCGCGACCGGGCGCCGGCATGCTGAAGTCGGTAATCAATGCATCGCACGGCGTGGTGGCGAGCAACTCGAGCAGTTCGTCGGGCGACTGCGCTTCCGCCACCACGGTGGCGAGTCCGTCTTTGGCGAGGGCCAGGCTGAGGCCCTTCAGCACCACGGGGTGATCGTCCGCCAGAATGACGCGGTAGACCATGAGTGATCCATCCTTTCTTGCTTGTCCAGTCACTGGCGAGCTGGTCTCGAATATCGCCGGTGGAGCACAGAGTTGAGCATATCGCGCTTTCTGATGCCACTACGCCGGCGTCTTGCCGCGTGGTGCACCGCTTGCGGTTGCCGTGGACTTCGTACTCATTCGCAACCCGAACGGGCACTTCCCCACGTGCTCGCGCAACTCGCCGCGCACTACGGAGCAACGGCGCACGCGCATGGCACGGTGTTCGACATGGAAGTGGATCCCGCGCTCGTACCAGAGCTCGTCGGACCTTCGCACGCCCTGGCCAACGCGCTGTCGCTGCTGCTCGACCGCGCGTTCGGGGCCGACGCCGGCCGCGTCGCCTTGCATGTGGACGTGGTGAGTGACGACATCGCGGGACAAGTCGTGCATTTCACCGTGGCGGAAGAGCGCGCAACCTGCGAGCCCAACGACGCGAACGTGCGCGAAGCCGCGACGATCGTCGCCGCCGTGGGCGGCACGGTGCACACCGAGCAATGTTCCGACATCGGCGACCGCGTGATTGTGGAACTCGCCTTCGATCTTCCCCACACGCCGCCTTGCGTCGACGTCGATGCCCTGCGCAGCGCGCTCGGTGGCGAAGCGGCCCTGCGTGAAGTGGTGATCGCGCTGGACCGGGCGCTTTCGATCGACGTCGCGGATCTCGACCTGCTGCTGCAGCGGGAAGGCATCGCGCACCTCCAGGCCTGGTTGCACCGTGTATCGGGTGCGCTCGGCATGGCGGAGGCCAGGGAGCTTTCGCGCGTCGGCCTGGCGCTGGAACGCGAGCTGGAAAACGGACGCCGGCCGCGCCTCGACCGCGCCATTCGTCGCTTCGCGGAAGATGCCGTCGGGGTGTTCCGCACGCTTCGCGAACAGGTGCCCGCCGATCGGCTATAGTCCCGCACCGTGACCACCCTGCCCGCCATCGACGCCCGCTCCGCCGATCGATTGCACGACTTCGTCGATGCGCATGCGCGCCTGTTCGTCGTCACCGGTGCCGGCATCAGCACCGATTCCGGCATTCCCGACTACCGCGACGGACAGGGCGAGTGGAAGCGCAGTCCGCCCATGACCCTGCAAATGTTCATGAGCGGTCCGCAGGCCCGCGCCAGGTACTGGGCGCGAGGCATGATCGGCTGGCGGCACTTCGCATCCGTGCAGCCGAACGTGGCACACCGGGCCCTGGCGGCCCTCGAGCACGCGGGCCGCATTGAGTTATTGCTCACCCAGAACGTGGACGGGCTGCACGAGGCTGCCGGCAGTCACAATGTGGTCGACCTGCACGGCCGCCTCGACCGCGTACGCTGCATGCAGTGCGGCGACATCTCCACCCGCGACGCCATGCAGCGCCGCCTGCAGGAAGCGAACCCCACCTGGATGGCCTTGCAGGCCACGATCGCACCCGACGGCGACGCCGACCTCGACGGCGTGGATTTCTCGTCGTTCGAGATTCCGCCGTGCACCGTCTGCGGGGGCATCCTGAAGCCCGACGTGGTCTTCTTCGGGGAAAACGTGCCCCGTGCCCGCGTGGACACGGCCTGGGCACACCTCGCGCGCGCCGACGCCATGCTCGTGGTGGGCTCGTCGCTGATGGTCTATTCCGGCTACCGGTTCGTCCTGGAAGCCTCGCGCCGGGGTCTTCCCATCGCCTCGGTGAACCTGGGCGTCACGCGCGCCGACGCCTTGCTCACCCTCAAGGTGGAACTACCCTGTGGCGAGGCTCTGGCCCGCTACGCCCGCTAGCGCCTTGCGCGAAAGAACCGGCGAAGCAGATCGCCGGACGCCTCGGCTTCGAGTCCGCCCACGACCTCCACGCGATGGTTGTGGCGTGGCGAAACCAGGGTGTCGAAGACGCTGCCTGCCGCGCCGGTTTTCGGGTCGGTGGCGCCGAACACCACCCTGCCCACGCGGGCATGAACCATGGCCATGGCGCACATGGCACAGGGCTCCAGGGTGACGTAGAGGGTGGCGCCGGGAAAGCGATAGTTCGACAGCGCCTGTCCCGCTGCGCGCAGGGCCTGTATCTCGGCGTGAGCCGTCGGATCGCTCAGCGTGATGTTGCGGTTCCAGCCTTCGCCGACCGCGACACCGTCCAGCACAAGCACGGCGCCCACCGGCACCTCGCCCTCCTCATCGCGCGCATGCACCGCCAGTTCCAGCGCACGGGCCATCCAGCCGCGATCGGCGTCGGTGAACGACGCTTCGGCGGGGGAAGGCATGGATTCGGAAGGCAACGGACCGGTCATGGCGCGAATGGTACATCCAAGCGGCCAAGCTCTCCCGAGCGCCACGACGGCACGGCCACGAAGCGATGGTTGGGTACTGCAACTTTCGCCCACCCTTTCGGTACACACGTCGCATGAACCAGCCAGCCACGCCAAGCGGATTGCTCGGAGACACCGCCGCGCGCGACTACTCGCGAAAGCTGCGCCTTTTCAACGCTTTCGCGGCACCTGAAATCAGGCAGGCCATCGCGCAACTGGGGCTCCGCCCCGGCGCACGCGTGCTCGATGCCGGATGCGGTACCGGGGAGGCATTGCGCTGGCTGTCCGACCAGGTGGGACCGCGTGGCAGTGTCGTCGGTTTCGATCTCGCAGCGGCGCACGTCGCTGCGGCACGCGCCGCGGCACCCGGCGTCACGGCCGTCATGCAGGCCGACCTCGCAGCGCCGCCGATCGCCCCCGCCACGCTGGACCTCGTGTGGTCGGTAAACACGTTCAATCACTTGCGCGACCCTGTGGCGGGCCTGCGGCTGGCCGCTTCCCTGCTCCGCCCCAGCGGGCGCATCGCGCTCGGACAGAGCTCGCTGCTGCCCGACATGTACTTCGCCTGGGATTCGCGGCTGGAGCGGCTGGCGAACGAGGCCGTGCGGCAGTACTACCGCGACCGGTATGCGCTGGACGAGCGCGATCTGGCCTCCGTTCGCGCACTCGTGGGCATGATGCGCGCCGCCGGTCTTCGCGACGTCGCCGTACGAACCATCCCCATCGAACGCATCGCGCCCGTGGCCCGGGAAGACGAGGATTACCTCGTCGAAGCCATCTTCAGGAACTCGTGGGGCGAACGGTTGCGGCCGTACCTGTCGCGCGAGGACTACGACGAACTGCAGCGGCTGTGCGATCCGGCGCATCCGGACTTCGCGCTCCGCCGCCCCGACTTCCACTTCCTCCAGACCTTCACCCTTGCCATCGGCACCGCGTCGTAGACAACCGCTCGGGCGGAGCTTGTCCTGCCGCCATCAACGCCGGAAGCAACCCGTCACGTGATCGTCGACGATGCCCACCGCCTGCATCCAGGCATAAGTGATGGTCGGCCCCACGAACTTGAAGCCGCGTTTTTTCAGGTCCTTGGAAATAGTGACCGACAGCGGCGTCTGCGCGTGCACGGTGCGCCCGTCGCCGCGGATCACTTTTCCATCGGTGAACGACCAACAGTAGGCGGCGAAGTCCTCGCCGCGCTCGCGCATGGCTTCGTAGATACGAGCGCCTTCGATCGTGGCCTCGATCTTCGCGCGGGAGCGAACGATGCCGGGGTCTTCGAGCAGGCGTGCCATGTCTTTTTCCGCGAAGCGCGCGACCTTCGCCGGGTCGAACCCCCGGAACGCATTGCGGAAGCTCTCGCGCTTGCGAAGGATGGTGATCCACGACAGCCCCGCCTGGAAGCCCTCCAGCATCAGCTGCTCCCAGAGCATGCGGGAGTCGTGTAGCGGCACGCCCCATTCGGTGTCGTGGTATTCCAGGTAGAGCGGGTCCGTGCCCGCCCACGGGCAGCGTTTCGGTGCTTTCGTCATGGAGCTAGAGGCCAAGTTCGGAGAGTCCGGGATGATCGTCCGGACGGCGCCCCAATGGCCAGTGGAACTTGCGCTCGCTTTCGGCGATGGGCAGGTCGTTGATGCACGCGTAGCGGTGGTGCATTTCGCCCGCCTCGTCGAATTCCCAGTTTTCGTTGCCGTAGGAACGGAACCAGTTGCCGCTGTCGTCGTGCCACTCGTAGGCGAAGCGTACGGCGATGCGGTCGCCGGTGAACGCCCAGAGTTCCTTGATCAGCCGATAGTCGAGTTCCCGAGCCCATTTGCGCGTGAGGAACTCGACGATCTGTGCCCGCCCGCGCACGAACTCCGCCCGGTTACGCCATTGGCTGTCCGGCGAATAGGCCAGCGCCACCTTCTCGGGCGTTCGGCTGTTCCAACCGTCCTCTGCCAGGCGCACCTTGCGGATGGCGGATTCGAGGGTGAACGGAGGTACGGGCGCGGCCATGACAAGGCTTCCTTGTGGGGAGACGACACTTTAGGGCGGGCGACGCCTGCGGGGCTTGCACATCCTGGCCCAGCGCAAGCGTTCCCGCCCTGCCATTAACGATACTTGCCGTCCTCGCCACGCGACCAGTGCGGCGACGGATCGGCGGGGCCGTCCGTCGCGAACAGGTGCCGCAGCCGCGAGGGTTGCGAACGCAGGTACTGTTTGGGTGCCCGCACCGTCGCGCCGAGTTCCGCCGCGGCGTGCCACGGCCACCGCGGGTCGTAGAGGATCGTGCGCGCCAGCGCCACCATGTCGGCGTCGCCGGTGGCCACGATCGCCTCCGCCTGTTCCGGGCTCGTGATGAGTCCCACCGCGATCACCGGCATCGACACCGCCTGTTTCACCCCGCGGGCGAAAGGCACCTGGTAACCCGGGCCCACGGCGATGTGCTGCGCGTGATGGAGCCCGCCGGTGGACACATGGATCGCATCGCAGCCGCGGGCCTCCAGGGCCTTGGCGAAAGCGATCGTCTGCTCGAGGTCCCAGCCGCCTTCCACCCAGTCGGTGGCCGAAACGCGCATGCTCACCGGCCGGTCGGCCGGGAACGCCGCGCGTACCGCGTCGAAGACTTCCAGCGGGAAGCGCATGCGATTCTCGAGGGAGCCGCCGTACTCGTCCGTGCGCTGGTTCGACAGCGGCGACAGGAACTGGTGCAGCAGGTAGCCATGCGCGCCATGCAACTGGATGAAATCAAGGCCCAGCCGCGCGGCTCGCTGCGCCGCGGCGGCGAACGCGTCGCGGATACGGTCAAGGCCCTTCCGGTCCAGGGCCGTCGGCGGCCGATTGTCGGGATGGAACGGGATGGCGGAGGGTGCGACGGTCTGCCAGCCATGCGCATGGTCCGGCGCCAGTTGCGCGCCGCCGGCCCAAGGCACCTCCGTGGACGCCTTCCGCCCCGCGTGGCCGAGCTGAACGCCGAGGGCCATGTCCGACCAACGCCGCACGGCGTCTACCGTGGTTCGCATGGCCGCTTCCGTGGCGTCGTCGTACAGACCCACGTCGGCCCAGGTGATGCGGCCTTCGGGCAGCACTGCCGTGGCCTCGATGGTGAGCAGGGCCGCACCCGACAAGGCGAGTTGGCCCAGGTGGATCGTGTGCCAGTCGTTCATCCGGCCGTCTTCGGCGGAATACTGGCACATGGGAGCGATGACGATCCGGTTCGGAAGTTCGCGGTTGCGGATATGAATGGGCTGGAAGAGCGCCGGGTGCGCCATGGGATGTTCCACCGTGATGAGATTTGCCTGAGTGTCACATGGAGACCGAAAAGGATTTGCCAACCCCGGCGCGAGGGATGACCTCCCGAAAGGTCATCCCCGGGCGAGCACCAGGTGCATCGCGTGCTCGCCCTGGGTGTGTTCCGTGATCCTGTATCCCAGCGCGGGGAGGTCCAGGCCGGCGAACGGCGCTTCGCCCCGGCCGAGCAGCACGGGCGATATCGCTATGTGTAGCGCGTCGATAGCGCCGGCCTGAAGGTATTGGCGAACGGTCGAGGCTCCGCCGCCGATGCGTACGTCACGCTCGCCGGCCGCCTCTTTCGCGCGGGCCAGGGCTTCGTCGATGCCACCGGTCACGAAGTGGAACACTGTGCCGTCGTCCATCGCGAGGGACTCCCGCGGATAACGCGTGAGGACGAACACAGGGCAGTGGTAGGGCGGCGTATCGCCCCACCACCCTTTCCACTCATCGTTGGGCCAGTCGCCTCGGATCGGACCGAACATGTTGCGGCCCATGACCCATGCGCCGAGCTCTTCCATCGACTGCGCGGCGAAGCGTTCGTCCACTCCAGTGGAGCCACCCTCCTTGCCCATCATGGCGTGAAAGGTCCTCGTTTCTATCAGCCAGCGGTGCAAGCCCTCCGCACCGACACCCATCGGCTGTTCGAGGCTCTGGTCGCGGCCGGCGGCGAGACCGTCCACCGAGATGGTGAACGCATTCACACGAACTTTCGCCACGGCCACACCCTCTCGTTCCTCGTAAGAGCGCACCGTGTCGCACATTCCCGCAGGTGGCGCAAGCGTGCCGGGCTTCGACCACAGGTATCGCTCCCGGTCGCGGCCATGCCGACCCGTCAGCCTTCCTTGCCCAGGCCCGTCTGCTGCAGAAGGATCAGCAGCGCGCTGTCGATCCAGCGGCGTCCGATGCTTTCGCGTCGGCCTTCCATGTGCACGGTGGCCAGTTCCTCGGCGGGCAGCGGGGCTTCGAGACCGTCGCCTTCGACGCGGACGCGGTACCACACGGAGGCGGGCTTCAGGTCCTTCACGGGGGCGGTGGGGTTCAGCGGGATCGGACCGCCGTGATTCTTTGCCAGCATCAGGCTCGGCAGGTGCTCCATGGCACCGTTGTCCACCGCGACCACGCGGCCATGCAGCGGATTCCAGCGGCCGCGCGGATACACGGTCACCTCCGATCCGGCAACCAGACGTGCACGATCCGCTTCCGATACCAGCACGTCCGCACGCCACCGCGTGCCACCCACGATGGTAGCGATGCGCGAACCGGGCGATACCCAGTTGCCTGGCTGCAACGTGGTATCCAGGTCGCGCACGATGCCGCCATCGCTCGCCACGAGGCGCAGGCGATGGAGTTCGGCGGTGCTGGCCTGTCGCTGCACGTCGTACTGATCGGCCATGCGCTCGGCAACCACCTGCTTGGCGACACCGTCGCGGTCCAGTGCCACCGCTCCTCGGGCGGCTGACTCGTAGGCCTCCCGCAACGCATCGGCCTTGGCGGTCTCGTCTCTCGGCGAAGGCGCCGAGAGTTCGAACAACACCTGGCCCGGCTTCACGTGATCGCCCTCGCGAACGCTCACTTGCTCCAGACGCGCCGGGAACGGCGTGAACACCGGTTGTTCGATGCCCGCCTCCACCAGAGCGTCCGCGGTGATGCCGGACGACCAAGGCACCAGGAGAACGACGGCAACGGCAGCAAGTACCGCAAGCCAGCGGCCGACCGTGGAACGCCGGATCTCCGCGCGGCGTGCCCACCATGTCCGGACTTCATAGAACATAGGCTTCACCACGAACGTCACGATTTCCACCAGGAAGAGAATGAGGCCAAGCGCCTTGAAGAAGGCGTGGTAGACGACCACGGCGATACCGACGAACAGAGTGAGCCGGTAGAGCCACGTAAGGAACGCGAAGCCGGTGAGGAACGCCGCGAAGCGCGGCGATACCGCGTCGGGGCGCGGGTCTTCGATGCCGAGGAATGTGCGCCGTACCCAGCGCTTGGCCCAGCGCCCTGCCCGCTCGTGCAGGCCCGGGTAATCGAGTGCATCGGCCAGGATGAAATAGCCATCGAAGCGCATGAAGGGGCTAGCGTTCACGGCTATGGTCAACACCCATGCCGTGGTGCCGAGGAAGAACAAGGCGTTCTTGAAATTGCCTTCGGGCGCGAACGACCATAGCAGCGTGCACCACGCGGCGAGCACCCCTTCCGCCATGACGCCGGCCGAGGCGATCGCCAGACGGCGCCGGGAACCTTCCAGTTTCCAACTCTCGCCGGTGTCCGTGTACGCCATGGGCCACATCACCAGTAGCGCCACGCCCATGTGGCCCACGCGCACGCCGAAGCGCGTCGCCATGAACGCATGGCCGAACTCGTGCCAGCACTTCGAGAACACGAGCGCGCCCGCAAAAGCCACCACGCCGTCCCAGCTCATCGCGCCGCGCAGGTTGGCCTGCACGGTGTCCCACTGCCGGGCCGCCAGCAGAAGGCCCAGCACCGCGGCGACCAGGGTCGCGACGAGGAAGCGGGTGCCGAACATCCAACTCACATAAGGCAGCGCCTTGCGCAGGAAGCGCTCCGGCCGAATGAGCGGGATGCGGATGAAGAGGTAGTTCTGCAACAGCCAATGCATGGCCGAGGCCTGACGCTTCGGCATGGCGGCGCGGAGGAGCTGCTGCTGTTGCAGGAAGCGGACGAAATCCACCACGTCGTCGGGTTCGGGCGCAAGCGTGGTATCGGCGGCCACGGCTTCCGCGATGCGCACCGGATCGCAGAGCGACCAGTGCCGCAGGATCTCGAACTCCAGCCAGCCGATGCGAAAGAACTGGTTGCGCACCGGATCGGACAGATGCCAGGCCGGCGACCCGTCGCGATTGCGGCCCGCGGGATGAATGGCAAGCTCGTCGCGCAGCGCCGGCCACGGCGGCGGTGCCGCCGGCATCGCCCCCATCATGGACGCGGCAGCCATGTTCAGAGCCCGCTCCAGGCCCGCACGGTCGCCAGCGGCCGGCGCAACATGAGGTAACCCAGAACGCTCCAGCGGCCGGACACACGGGCCGTGCCCTGCAAGCCGATGCGGGCGCCGGGCGGCGTGCCGTCGATCGTGCCGCGCAGCACGTAGCTGGCCACACCGTTGGGCGCCTCCACCGGCTGGTACCCTGCGTAATCCAGATGCGCGTCGAGCGGCGACAGCGGAGCCACTTTCAGGAATACCGTCATCGGTGCCTGAGGGGCGAGGTTGGTCGCCTCGCCCACCGGTGCCCAGGCACGCACGCCCAGCGCATGCGGATCGGCAAGCAGGCCGATGCGTTCGCCGGTTTGCACAGGCCGGCCGGCCCAGTCGTCGGGATCGGAATAGACGAACACACCGTCGGCCGGCGCGCGGATCGCGAGCTTGTCCACCTCGCGCTGGAGCGAGTCCACATCCACCTGGCGCTCGCGCCACTTGCCTTCGGCCAGGCCGAGGTCGGCCTTCGCGTTCTGGCTCTCGATCGCCTGCTGTGCGGCCTGGTGCATTTCCACGCTGGCCGTGGCGAGTTCCGCCCGGGCCACGGCCAGCTTGTTGCGCAGGGTGGTGTCGTCGAGCTCGGCCAATATCTGGCCGGCTTTTACCGGCGTGTTCGGCAGCACCTTCATGCGATGGATCACGCCCTCGCGCGGCGAGGCGATCACCTGGCTGCGCGTGGAAATGATCTCGGCAGGCACGAGGGTGTATTCGCGCATGGGAATGAGCAGCACAAGCAGCAATGCCGCCAGCGCATACTGCAGGCGACGGCCGCTGCTCGCCTTGCGCCACCAGCGCTGCCAGCGCGTCGGCCGTGCCACGAGCGACCACCACGCATAACCGTAAAGGCTCGCCAACTGCAGGAGCGCGAACTCCGCGCCATCGGACACGAGCGTCGTCGGCCATGCGTCGTCGCGGGCGAGGAAAAGCAGCGCGCCCATGTTCTTATCGGGCCCCACGAGCGGCAGAACCCACACGTGGGCCGGCAGCCATTCGCTCCACTCCCCGGCAAGTTCCTCCCCGAGCATCTCCGGCGAGAGGGGGAGCACGCGGGCCGTCGAAGGCAGTTCGGCACAGCGCGCGGCGATCTTTCGTGTCACCGCGACCAGCCACAGGGCATAAGGCGTGTTGGGGTCCGGATCGGCAAGACCGGAGTGCGACACCAGCCGCGGGCCGCGTGCCGCCGACAGCGATACGAGCGCCGCCTGCCGGTATTCCACCAGCAGCCGCGTCTCGTTGCAGACCACGAAGCCGAGTTCCGCGGCAGTGGTGGCGCCTTCGGCACGGGCGGCGAGCGCGTAGAAGCGCGACGGCGCGGTCGCGCCGCGGGTGTCCGGTGCGTTCATCGGTTCAGCCCTTGCCGCCGCTCTTCGCCGGCGTGGCGCGGCCGCTCATTCCAGGCAGGACACGGCTGGTGTCACCGAGGAAGTCGGCCTCGATCTCGATCGTCTGGCTGACCGCGTCCACGCGACCGCTGAGCCGGGTGACGTTGAGGACATAGCGCTCCCCGGTCTCGTCCACGCTCGCATCGAGGTGCGCGCCCGGGCGCAGCCACGCGATCCAGTTCGACGGCACGTTGAGCCGCGCCTTCGGCGTGCCGGTACCGACGAGGTCGATGATGGGCGCACCCGGTGCGACGCCCTGCCCCTCCTTCACATGCACGCGCGCCACCCGTCCGTCGAACGGGGCGACGAAGCGACACTGTGCAAGCTCGGCCGAGAAGATACGCATCTGGCTACGCGTCCGATTCACATCGGCGGCCGTCAGCTCCACTTCCAGCGCGGCCGCGGACTGCAGGCCCTGCAGTTTCGCTTTCGCTTCGTAACGAAGCTGCGCCGCGTTGAACTCGGCCTCCGCCGCCGCACGCTTGGCTTCGAGGTCGCTGCAATCGAGCGACACAAGCACCTTGCCCTTCGTCACCGTATCGCCGAGCTGCGCATAGACGCGGGCGACGCGACCGCCGGACACCGCGGACAGCGGGGCCTCGCGATCGGCAACTACGAGGAAACGGACGGGCGCCTGCACCCCGGTGGCGGGAGACGACTGTGCCTGCGCGGGCCCCGCCAGTCCCATGGCAAGCAGACCGGCAACGCCCATCGCTTTCCTGACTACCTTTTCTATCGAAGACATACGGCTCACGGCTGGTTGATGGCCGCGGTTTCCGGCGCGGCGACGAGCTGGTGCACCTCGCCCAGGACGGAAAGCGTGGCGGCTTCGGCCAGGGCCGCGACGGCGCGTGTGCTCACTTCGTCCGGCAGGAAGCTGCGATAGCTCTGGGTCATCAGGCGCTTGCCCGCCTTGTCCTGCACGATCACGTCCCACTGCGCACGGGTGGCGTTCTTGCCCGGCGTGCTGCTGAAGTGAAGCTCCATGGCCAGCGCGTCGTCGCCGCTGCCGAGCGAAATGCGGTTGCCCGTCATCACGTTGCCCACCGCGGCGCGCACGGCGCCACCGTCCACACGCGCCGGCAGACCGGTCACGGAGAGTTCCACCGGACGGTCCACTTCCACGGCGTCCGCCGCCTGCGTGAACACCTGCTGCTCGCCACCGGAAAGGCTGGTCTGGATGGCCTTCGAAAGCGTGGGCAGGTCGTTGCCCACCACCTGCTCGGGCATCAGATCGATACCCACCGAGTTCAACACACGACCGTAAGCGGACTGCGCCGCCGCATAGGACGAGGCTTCCTGGAAGCGAGAGACCATCGAGCGCGCCTGCGTCCGCAGGGTCTCGAGGTCGCTGGTGAGCTGGTTGCTGGAACCGGCCCGTGCCACGCTGGCAAGACGCTGATCCACCCTTGCCGATTCTTCCGCCAACTGGTGGTCGTACACGGCGAGCTTGTAACGCTCCACCGACACGCGCACCTGAGTCAGTACCGCCATGCTCAGCGCCATGCGGCGTGCGTCGTCCACCTTCATGCGCGCTTCGTTCGTGCGCTTGATGGCGGGGATGCCTGCGAGGCGGAACAGGTTCATCGACATGCTGACGCCGCCCTGGGCCCAGCTCTCGTTGTACAGGTACTTGTTGGAATCGTAGCCCCCGCCACCGAACAGGTTGAGGTTCGGGAACAGCGAGGCGATCTGCTTCTTGGTCTCGATGGCGTCGATGCGCGTCTTGTAGTCTTCCTCGCGCAGTTCCGGCCTCTGCTCGAGTGCCATCTGTTCCAGCTGGTCGAGGTTGGACGGCACCTGCGACAGCGTCGTTTCCTTCGCATCGGCGAGGGTGAATTCCGTGCCGGGCGCCAGGTTCATGAGCGCGGCGAGTTCGCGCTTGGCGAACTCCATTTCCTGGCGCTTCTCGGTCACCAGCGTCATCGCGTCAAGCAGCGCACGCTGATATTCCAGCCCTTCCACAGGCGGCAGCACACCGGCACGTTCGGCCTGGCGGGTCTTTTCCAGTGCGGCCTGGATGTTGTCGGCCAGGGTCTGCGTTTCACCCAGCAGGCGTTGGGCGCCCAGCGCGCGCCAGTAGGCGTCGCGCACGTCCTGCACGATGTTCTGCAGCACCTTGCGGCGACGTTCGTCGGTCACGTTCACGTCGTCGGCCTGCTGTTTCGCGCGGTAGTAGCTCAGGCCGAAGTCCAGCACGTCCCACGACAGCGTGGCGTCCGCGAGGAAGTGCACGCGCTCTTCCGACGTCGAGGGGCGCAGGCTGATGATGCGGTCCTGGATGCCGATGCTGGTGCCGCCCGAGTCATTGCTGCGCCAGCGGTAGCCGGCATCGGTCATGAGCTTGGGCAGCATGTCGAGCTCGGACACGTCGAGCAGGCCGCGCGACAGCGCGGTTTCCATGAGCTTCAGGCGGTAGTCGAGGTTGTACTTGAGCGACCGGGCCATGACGTCGGAAAGCGTCAGCGCACCGCTGACGGGCTCCTGCCCCTTGTACATGGCCTGCTGGTCGTTACGCACGCGCGTGGCGATCTCGTCGTGCGTGAGCGGCTTGGGCTTCACGGCGCCGCAGCCGGTCAGGAAGACCGCCAGGGCGATGGTGGCGGAAAGGGTTACGGGACGCAGCGCTGACTTCGGCATGGCGGTCTTCATGGCTGTGGAATGGAGCATGGAGGTTCGTTTCCTCGAATACGTGTCCGGCGACCGCCCGCGGTCGCCGGCTCGCGATTAATGACGTGACGGAACGGCGGCGGGCACCACCGCGACAGGCACGGCCGCGGCCTTGGCCATGGCTGCGATCTGCGCCGTGAGCGACGGCGCACCGCCCGGGGTGGACGTCGACGACGGAACCAGGATCACCGAGACGGGCTCGCGTACCGCCGGCGCCTCGCGGCGCTCGTGCGGCATGTGCTCGTCACGATGGGACGCATGTGCCCGCTCGTGGCGCTCCCCGGCCCGCTCGTGCCCTGCCTGCTCGCGGTCGGCGACGTGCTTCAACGCGAAGGGCGAGAAGTCGTCCCAGAGCGGACTGGATGCCAGGCCGAAGTCGTTGAGCGCGACGCGAGAGCGTGCGTGCGCCTCGGCGACGATCCTGTGCGAGAAGCCGACGCCGTCGTTCAGCACGAACTGGCTGTTCTCCGGCCCCTGCGGCAGTTCGCCGATGTCGCTCGGATCGAGGCGCCCGGTCACCCACTGGTTCTGCCAGCGCAGCGTGTCGTCCTGCGACCGGTTCACCTCCGGCAGCACGAACAGCCCCGGCACGTAGTCCTGGCGAATATCGCGTACCGTCCAGTCGTGGGCCAACGGGAAGATCTGGTCGCCGGCACGAGCCTGCATGGGCGGCGTGATTCCGTGGATGGTGATGGTCAGCCGCGCCTCGCTGGTGTCGCCGTCCGCATCGGTGATGGTGTAGACGAATACCTCCGTCAACGTGCGGCTTGCGTCGAGTGCGCTCACCTTCGGGTTGCCCGTGTCCAGCTTGTAGCTGTAGGTACCGTCGGCATTGAGCACAAGCGTGCCGAACTCGCCCTTGCTGGCCCCGCCGATCGCTCCGTCCGCCCCGGTATTGACCGAGCCCACGGACGTCACCGGACCGCCGGTCGCGGCGCCGTCGGCACCGATGCGATCCGAACCGTCGTGCGAACCGTCCTTGCCGGTGAACACATTGCCGGACGCGCCCGTCTGGCCGCCGTCCTGCACGATGGTGGCGCTGTCGTCGCGGGCGGTCGGAACGTCGTTGGCGATGTGGATCGTCAAGGTTCCGCTGGAGGTATCGCCGCCGGCGTCGAGCACCGTGAGGCCGATGTTGTCTAGCGTGTCCTTGCCGGCCGGCTGCGAGACGGCGTGATCCAGCGTGTACGTGTAACTGAGCGTTCCCGCGGTCGGCACCCCGCCGACGGTCGAGGTCGGCTTAAAGCCCGTGAGCACCAGCGTGCCGTCCGGCGTGCGGACGGTCACCGGCGAACCGTTCGAGAGGGCCGCCAGGTCTGTGGTGGTAAGTGTCTTGCCACCCACGGTGATGCTGGTCAGCCCGTCGTCGGCGACCACGCCGATGCTGCCGCTCACGACGTGCGAGCCGTCGTGGTCGGCGAGGCCAGCCTCATGCACCGTGGCATGGCCGTCCGCACTGCCATTGCCGTCGACCGGCACGACCGTGGGGCCATCGTCGGTATGGCCATGGATCGTGATGGTCAGCGTCGCGGTACTGGTGTCGCCGTCGGCGTCGGTGATGGTGTACGTATACACATCGGTCAGCGTCTCGCCGTCCTTCAGTGCGTTCACCGTCGGATTGTCGTTGTCCACCGCGTAGCTGTAGCTGCCGTCGGCATGGAGCGTGAGCGAGCCATAGTGACCGGCCACACCCGAACCCACGTGACCGTTCACCGGACCGTTGGCGCTGCCGGCGACGACACCGGACACCGGCGTCGTCGTGGCATCCGCGCCGACGCGATCGGGAACGTCACCCGCACCGCCGCCGCCAACGACATTGCCCGTCACCGGGGAGCCGTCCTCGTTCGCATCGGCGTGATCGGCATGCGCCGTGGGCGCGTCATCGACGATGTCGACCTGGAGCGTGCCCGCGACCGTACCGCCGCCGGCATCCGTGACGGTCAGCGCGATGTTGCCGATGCTGTCGCCCGCGCCCGGCTGTGCGACCGGACGGTCGAGCGTATACGTGTAGCTGAGCGTACCGGCCGTGGGTACGCCGCCCACCGACGCCGTCGGCTGGAAGCCGGTCAGAACCAGCGTGCCGTCGGGCGTATGGATGGCGACCGGCGAGCCGTTGGAAAGCGCCGCGAGGTCGGCGAGGCCGATCGTGGTACCGCCCACCGTGACGCTGGCGAGGCCATCGTCCGCCGTGAGGTCGATCGTGCCGCCCGTGACGTGCGATCCGTCATGGTCGACCAGACCCGCTTCGTCCACCGTCGCGTGGCCCGCGATGCCGCCATTGCCGTCCACCGGCGTGACCGTCGGCGCGCCATCCGTGTGGCCGTGGATGGTGATCGTCAGCGTGGTGGTGCTGGTGTCGCCGTCCGCGTCCGTGATGGTGTACGTATAGACGTCCGTGACGGTCTGGCCGTCGCGAAGCGCATTCACGGCAGCGTTGTTGTCGTCGACCGTGTAGCTGTAGCTGCCGTCGGCGTTGAGCGTGAGCGAGCCGTACTGGCCCGCGACACCCGCACCGAGGTTGCCGGCCACCGTGCCGCCGGTGTTGCCCGCCGCGACACCTGTCACCGTCGTGGCGCTGTCGGCACCGGGACGATCGGCCACATCGTGCGCGCCACCGCCCGTGAGGACGTTGCCACCCACCGGGAGTCCATCTTCGGCGACATCGGCGGCGTCGGCGTGCGCGGTCGGCGCGTCGTTGACGATCGTGACGGCCAGCGTGCCCGCTGCCGTTGTGCCACCGGCGTCCGTCACCGACAAGGCGATCGTGTCGACGCTGTGGCTACGGTCCGGGCCGGTCTGGAGCAAGGAAGCGTCCAGGCTGTACGTGTACGACAGCGTGCCGCCGGTCGGCACGCCGCCGACGAAACCGCTCGGGGTGAAGCCGGTGAGGATGAGCGTGCCGTCGGCGGTATGAATCGTGATCGGCGACCCTGCGAGCGCGGCGAGCTGCGCCGCGCTGACCGTGGTGCCGCCGACCTGGATCTCGACCAGTCCGTCCGGCGCCGAGATAGCCACCGTGTCGGAAGCGACGCTGTCGTGGCCCAGCGGGCCGTCCGGCGTGAGGCCGGATTCCCACACCGTGGCCTCGCCATTGCTCTCGACGCCGTTGCCCGTGCCGTTGCCGTCGTGCGGCGCGATGGTGGGACCGCCATCGGTATGTCCGTGGATGGTGATCGTGAGCGTCGTGGTGCTCGTGTCGCCGTCCGCGTCGGTGATGGTGTAGGTGTAGGTGTCCTGGATCGTCTCGCCGTCTTTCAGTTTGTTGACCGACGGGTCGTCGTTATCGACGTCGTAGCTATAGCTTCCATCGGCATGGAGCGTCAGCGTGCCGTGCTGCCCGGTGACCGCCGTGCCGACCTGACCGCTCACCGCGCCGCCGGCCGTGCCCGCCGCAACGCCGGAGACCACTGTCGGCGCGTCGGCACCGGTGCGGTCGGCGACATCGCCGGTGCCGCCGCCCGTGATCACGTTGCCGCCCACGGACGAACCGTCCTCGTCGGCATCCGCATGATCCGCATGGGCTACAGGCGCGTCGTTCACGATCTCGACCACCAGGCTTCCCACGCTGCTCCCGCCGCCGGCATCGTTGACCAGAAGGCCGATCGTGTCGGTGCTGTGATCCTGTCCAGCCTGCTGTGTCAGCGCGGCGTCCAGCGTGTAGGTATAGGTGAGCGTGCCGGCCGTCGGTACGCCGCCCACCGTCGCGGTGGGAACGAAACCGGTAAGCACGAGCGTGCCGTCGGGCGTGTGAATCGTCTTCGGCGACGTGCCGAGGTTCTGCAGGTCGCCAAGCGAGAGCGACACACCGCCCACGTCGATGTTGTCGATGCCGTCGCCCGCCACGATGGCGATGGAGCCGCCCGTCGTCTGCGATCCGTCCTGATCGACAAGCCCGGACTCGTGCACCGTCGCATGGCCCGCGGCGGCGCCATTACCGTCCACGGGCGCGATCGAAGGCACGCCGTCGGTCTTGCCATGGATGGTGACCGTGAGCGTCGTGGTGCTCCTGTCGCCATCCGCGTCGGTGATGGTGTAGGTGAAGGTGTCCTGGATCGTCTCGCCGTCCTTCAGCCTGTTGACGGCGGGGTCGTTGTCGTTCACGGCATAGCTGTAGCTGCCGTCGGCGTTGAGCGTGAGCGTGCCGTGCTGCCCGGCAACGCCCGTGCCCGTACCGCCGGCAACGTCGCTGCCGGTATTGCCCGCCGCGACACCGGTGACCGTCGTCGGCGTGTCGGCACCGGTACGGTCGGCCACGTCCTTCGCCCCGCCACCCGTGATCACGTTACCCGTGGCGGCCGCACCGTTTTCGTTCACATCGGCCGCATCCGCATGGGCGGTCGGGGCGTCGTCGACGATGTCGACGACGAGCGTGCCTGCCTGCGTGTCTCCACCGGCATCGGTAATGGTCAGCGCGATGTTCTGCTGGCTCTCCGTCGAGCCGGGCTGCGACTGGGCACCATTCAATGTGTACGTGTAGCTGAGCGAACCCGCCGTGGGTACGCCGCCGACCGAGGTGCCGGCCGTGAAGCCGGTGAGCACCAGGGTGCCCACGCCCGTGTCGATGGTCTTCGGCGTACCACCCAAGGCCTGAAGTTCGGCGAGAGAGATGCTCACGCCGTGCACGGTGACGCTCTGGATGCCGTCGGCCGCCGTGAGATCGATGCTGCCGGATGTCGCCTGCGAGCCGTCGCCGTCCACGAGCCCCGACTCGTGCACGGTCGCATGCCCCGCAGCGGCACCGTTTCCGTCCACCGGCACCACGGCCGGCGTACCGTCCGTATGACCGTGGATGGTGATGGTCAGCGTGGCGGTGCTGGTGTCGCCGTCGGCATCCGTGATGGTGTACGTGTAGACATCGGTCAGGCTGTCGCCGGTCTTCAACGCGTTCACGGCCGGATCGTCGTTGTTCACCACATAGCTGTAGCTGCCGTCGGCGTTGAGCGTCAGCGTGCCGTGCTGGCCCGTGACCCCCGTACCCACCTGCCCGCTTGCCATGCCGCCCGCCGCGCCGGCCTTCACGCCGGTGACCGGCGTGGCGGTGGCATCGGCACCGACATGGTCGTTGCCCAGCACGCTGCCGGTGGCGGCGGCACCGTCCTCGTTCACGTTACCCGTGTCCGCCGAAGCGGTGGGCACATCGTCCACGATGTTGACGGCGATGCTGCCGTTATCGGTGAAACCGGCGCTGTCCCGCGTGGAAACGGCGATGGCCTCGCTGCTTGCGGTGGCCCCCGGCTGGTTCACCGGGCCGGTGAGTTCGTAGTGATAGATGAGCGTACCGTGCGCATCGTCCGCGCCCGGCACATAGCCGGTGATGACGAGCGTACCGTGTGCGGTCTGGATGGTACGGTCCGCCGGGTCGACGTTGGCGATATCCTTCAGCTGCGCGAGCGTCAGCGTGACGGAATGCCCGGCGCCATCCGCCGGATTGCCGATGGTGATGCTGTCCAGGTTATTGAAGAGGTCGATGCTCTCCGTGCCGTTCACGCCCTGGCTGCCGCTGCCGTTGGCCAGCCCCGCTTCGTTCACCGAC
This sequence comes from Luteibacter sp. SG786, assembly GCF_011759605.1. Classification (GTDB taxonomy): domain Bacteria; phylum Pseudomonadota; class Gammaproteobacteria; order Xanthomonadales; family Rhodanobacteraceae; genus Luteibacter. The sequence continues at coordinate 1,395,842 of NZ_JAAOYX010000001.1, read as the reverse complement.
GTGCCGCTGTTGATGGTCACGTCGAACACGCGGGTGGTCACGAGCGCACTGGACGAGCCGTCGGCATAACCGTACTGGTCGCCGATGGTGGTCGGGTCGGTGCCTTCGTTTGCCGCCTGGTCGCCGTCGAGCGTGCCCTGGTCCGGACGGCTGCCGTGGTTGCCGTTGTCGTTGACCGTCACCTGCACCTGGAACGTGCCGTTCCAGAACGCATTGTTGTCGCCGGCAGCCGACGGTGGCAGCTTCACGCCCACGGCGTTGATCGCCGCTTCCACCTGGCTGATCGAACCGGTGATCGTGATCGAGCGATGATCGCCGGCGATGGTGTACGAGGCGCCTCCGAAGGTGCCCGACATGGCGGTGACGCCATTCACGTCATTCACCTGGAAACCGTCCGGGATGGCCACTGTCGCCGTCACACTGTCGGTGCCCGCGTCGGGATCGGCAAGCGTGATGTGGCCCAAGGTGTAATGCCCGGCGGCGCTTTCCGTCGCCGTGTTGGGCGCGGTGACACCGATGGCCGTGGGGTTGTTCACCGACGAGGGGAACACCACGCGGTAGGCCGACGACACGTTCTTGCCGAGACCGCCGGGGACGGCGGCGTACGGGTCCACCACGGTGGTGGGCACGTCCTCCACGCCGCCGCTGGCGTTCGCGTTCTGGCCGCCGTTGGCGGCCGTGCCCGAAAGTGCGCCCGTCGTCACGTCACGCAGACGGTCGTCGGCGATCACCTCCACCCGATACGACTTGTCGGCATTGGCCAGCGAGCCGCCGATCGAGACTTGCAGGCCCGCGAGGTACTGGTTGATCTGATCGCGTGTGCCGCGGATGACCAGCGCGTCGCCAGTACCGTCGTACGTGCCGTCGATCGTCACGCCCGACCCTGCATTGCTCGACCCGAGGACGATGTCGGCGTATGCGGAGTGAGCGAGCGCCACGCCGTTGGCATCCGTGACGCGCACCGTCACCTGCATGAAGTCGCTTTCGCCTGTGGTGATGCCGCCGCCATCGGTGTAATCGACGTCATTGACCGAGAACCCGTCCACGGCCGTGCTGCCGTTGAGGTAGACGGTTCCGGTGCCCTTCGTGACGGTCGGTGCATCGTTCACGGCGATGACGTCGATGCCGATCTCCACCGGCGCCGGATTGTTGGCGACACTGCCGTTGCCGGTATCGTCGCCGATGCGGGAACCCGCGTCGTCGAAGCTCATGGTGAGCGTCACGTCGCCGGGCTGGCCGCCGTTGAGGTCGTGGTTGACGTTCGCCGCGCTCTGATAAGTGAGCCCGTTCGTGGCATCGTTCAGCAGGGCCTGGATGTCGCTGGCCCGGCCGGTAAGCACCAGGGTGGACGTGTTGTCCCCGGAGATGGTCACGCCGCCGAAACTGGTCTGGCTGCCGCTGCCGCCGATGCCGAGGGAGCCGCTGGGCACGGTAAGGGTCACCGTCACCGGTGTGTCGAAGGCCGCCGATTCCGCGTCGCTGACGACGAAACCGCCACCGATATGGGTGGGCTGGTCTTCGTACGTGGCCGGAATGGTACCCGGACCGCTGATGACACCAGGGTCGTTGACGCTGGACGCGCGCACCACGACCGAGGCCGCGGCGAGGTTACCGCTGTCGGTCGGCGCGGCGTCGTTGTACCAGTCGTATTCGTTGGTTTCGACGGGGCTCGTGACCGAGCCGCCGCCTGTACCCGCGTCGGGCGACTGATTCACGGCACCGCCGTTGGCACCCCCGACGAGGTTGCCGCCGGCGTCGCGCAGACGGTCGTCCGCGATCACCTGCACCTGGTATTTCGCATCCTGGTCGCCGGCAAAGGTGACGGTCAGTCCGGCCAGCGCCGCATTGATCTGCGCACGCGTGCCGGTCAGGACGAGATAGTCGCCAGAACCGTCCTTGTCGGCATCCACCACCACGCCGCTGCCGCTGGCGAAGCCGATGGAGACGCCGTCCGCCGTGTAGTCGCCCGCCTGGAACGCGGTACCGTTGGCGTTGAGCAACCGCACGGTGACCTGCATGTAGTCGGTTTCGCCGGCGCCGACCGTCGTCAGGTCGGGATCGCTCACGGAGAAACCCGGCACTTCGTTGTGCTGCGGGTTTGCGCTATCGAGGTCGATGGGACCGGTGGGCGCCGTGACCTTGGGCGCGTCGTTCGTGGGATCGGTGTAGATCCAGAACTCGTTGCCCGCCTGTTCCTTGTCGCCGTCGGAGATGGTGAAGCCGAACTTGTCATCGGGCGCGGCCGGATAGCCGGCGCTGCTCGTCTCGGTACCGTCGTTGAGGTAGTAGATGTGGCCGGCGGCCACATCGGCCTGGGTGAACGACGAACCCTTGCCGAGCACGTGGAAGTTCACGCCGTCGGTGGAGAACGCGATGTTCCCGTGCGCGGGCGCGGTCGTGATCACATACTGCACCTGGACACTGCTGCTGTCCGGGTCGTAGGCCTGGAGCATGGCCGGCGTGATCTGCGCGTAGCCACCTTCAGGGAGCGTGAGCGGCTCGTTGACCGGCGCACCGCCGATCTGGTTAGGCGAATCCGACGGCACCGTCGGATCGGCCTGGGTGGGATCCTTGGCGATCTGCGGCGCATCGTTGACGTTGGTGATCTGGATGGTGACGTCGGCGTCCGTGGCCGACGTGGCGCCCCAACGGTCTTGCGCCTCCACCGTGAAGGTGGCGCTGCGAACTTCGGAGCCGTTGCTCACGAAGCGAAGCCCTGTGGTACCCGCGCTGCCCGTGATGATGGCGGCATCGAGCGTCATGCCCGCCGTTACGTCGAGCCAGTGCGCGCCGCCGTCCAGGGAGTACTGCAGCTTGCCGCCCTGCGGCAGGCTCGTGATGGTGAACTTCAGCGCGCCGGCGCCCGTGGCGTCATTGTTGTAGGCGTAGTTGTCGCCGCCGCCCGGGAGCGTGGGCGAGCCTTCGAGGTAACCCTGGCTGGTCGCATCGTCCGGATCGCGCAGGCCAAGCTGGCCCGTGGTGATGTAGGCGATCTCGCCTTCGTTGATCACCGTGTTGGAGGAACCCGTGACCGTCGGCAGATCGTTGGTCGGGTTCACGTAGATGTCGAACGTGGGCGTCCAGCTGTCCACAACGGCCTGACCGTTCACCACGGTGACGAGGCCCGCGGACACCGAGAAGTTGGCCTTGACGTGGAAGTTCTCGCTGTCGCCGTCGTGCTGGAAGCGTACGCGGCCGGCATCGAGGTCGGCCTGGGTGAAGGTGCCGAAGGCGGAGACGTTTACCCAGTTGCCGCCCACCTGCTTCTGCAAGGTGCCGGCGCTGGCGGTGATGCCGGCGTCGTTGGTGAAGCCCAGGAACGTGTACACCACCTGTGACGGATCGACGCCCTGTGCCGTGTAGCTCAGGCCGGGCATGGTGGTGAAGTCGGTCGGCTGGCCGTTCGTGGTCGTGCCGTGCAGGACGATGCTGCCGCCTTCCTGCACCGTGCCGATGGCATCGCCGCTCGGGTCCACGCCAGCGTGCGTGGAACCCTGGTCGGCGGTGACCGGGTCGTGCACGGGGAAGCCGCCATCGTTGCCGGCCGGCGTCGGCGCGAGGTTGATCGTGAAGGTGTAGTCGCGCAGCGTATCGGTAGAGGCAGCGCCGTTGTAGTCACCGCCGATGCGGGTGAATGTGGTGCCGTCCGCGCTCCAGCGCAGCGCCATGGTGTTGTCCACCACCTGGAAGTGGAACGTGTCCTGCTGGCCCGCCGCGGCACCGGACGTCTGCACGTACTGCACGCGGCCCGCCCGCACGTCGTCCATCGTGAACGTGGCGCCGTCCTTCAGCTGCTCGCCGTTGAGCAGGAGGTAGCCATGCGTGAGTCCGCTCTGGCTGGTGACGAAGCTGATGTTCCGGTCAGGCGAATCGACGTCGGTCGCCCCGATCATTCCCGGCGTGAGGACCACGGAATACCCGCCCGCACTGCCGTTGCCGGCGGCCGGCACCGTGGCGGTGAGCGTGCTGTCCGTGTCCAGGGCCGGATCGTCGTCCACCGCATGCACGTCGAGGGTGATCGTGCCGTCGGTGCTGGCGTTGGTACCCGTGCCGCCGCCCTCGTCGGTGACGCGCACGCCGAAGCTGTCCTGCGTGACGCCATCCACGCCGTCGTTGCTGTACGTGAGCAGGTTGCGGTTCGCGTAATCGAACGTGAGCCCGGCCGTGACCGGCACGCCGTTGTAATAGAGCGTGCCGTGGGTCGGCAGCGAAGTAATGGTGATCTGCAGGTGCGTGTCCTGCGGATCGCCGCCGGTACCGGCCACGATGTACTGACCGACGTTGCCGGTATCCACCGCGTTGGCCGGCTGGCCCTCGTACACCGTACCGGTGCCGCCGATGGTAGGCGCCTGGTTTACCGGATTGATGTTCAGGGTGACATGCACGCTGGCGGAACGGTCGAGCGGTGTCGCACCGTCGTTGACGCGGGCGTCGAATCCGTCCGCGGTGTCCTGGTCGGCGCCCGTGGCCGTGTGCACGTAGGCAAGGCGCCCGTCGATCACGTCCTGCTGGGTGAAGACCGAGCCTGCGCCGAGGCGCTGGCCGTTGAGAGTGAGATAACCGTATTGCGGCAGGCCGGTGAGACTGTAGACGATCTGCGTCGGCGTCTGCGTGCCGAGAGTTACCTCGGTGTCGAGCGCTGCCAGGGTGTCGGTGCCGATAACGGTGACGCTCCGGTTGCCGGAGGTATCCACCTCCTGCACGGTCTTCGTGGCGTCGGGTACCGATACCGGATCGTTGGAAGGCGTGATGTTGACGTCCAGCGAATGGGAGGCCGACAGCGACTGGGCGTCCCGCACCGTCACATCGATGGTCGTGTGTGCCGCCGTGTTGCCCAGTTCCACATCCGCGGCGACAAAGGTGAGCTGGTTGAGCCAGGCCTGCGCGGCGGCCGCCGTGCCGGTAAAGGTGAAGCCGCCCGCCACTGCCGTGCCGCCGGCCGCGGAAACCAGCGTGCCCTTGCTCGTATCTGCCACCTTCGCCGTGACGGTGACGCTGTCGCCGCCCACGCCGTCGTCCACGATGGACCAGCCGCCGAGCGTGGCGCGATCGGCACCTGCGGCGTTGAGCGAGCTGGGCTCGGCCACGGTGATGCTCTTGGCCGAAGTGGTCACCGTCGGCGCAACGAGGAGGCCGTCGTAGTCCAGCGACAGGGTGCGAGTCTCGATGTGGCCGATGGTGCTTTCCAGCGCCCAGTTTCCGCCGAGCGCGGCCGAGCCCGTGGCATCGGTGGAAGACGCCACGTCCGCCTGCGTCAGGCGGCCAAGCTGGGTGACCAGCGCGGTGTCGTGCTGCGATACGTCGCAGCCGTAGAGGAGGATGTCGCCATTCGAAGAGAGCGACGCGCCGATCTCGCCGAGCTGGCTCTTGAACGCGGCGACGTTCGCCGCGGTAACCGTATCGGTGCCGAGCGAAATGGAATCGTTGGCACCATGGCTGATGATGTGGATGGCGCCGATGTCGTGTTCGCCGCGTAACGCGTTGGCGATCTGAGAGAGGCCCGACGACTTGTCATCCAGCACCACTACCTGGCTGCCCTTCGGGAGTTGCGAAACCAGCGACTGCCAGTTGGCCACGCTCTGGTCCACGACATACACCTGCGCGGGTGCCGCCTCGCTGTGTGCCGGCGGCGGCGCCGGGGCCGGGGCGACCGCGTGGCCTGGCTGTTCGGCTGCCGGGCTCTGGAATTTGCCCGCGTCATGCGCCGCTTGCGCAGGATCGACATGGTGCGCCGCCTCCACGAGTGCGGCGCCGTCGTACATCTGGCGCGGCTCCAGCGCATAGCGGTGGGCACGGGGGCGGAACGGATTCGATGACTTGTTCCCTGACATGGGTCGCCTTGCAGTTTTGACGGGCATGACTCGGGCCAACAGCCGTCGTCCCGAACGCCGCAAGACTTCGGGAGGAGGATGTCGACGTGAGGCTGTGACCTCGATCACAGTGGCTGCGGCGATCCTATGTTCCATGGATGAAACGGGAAAGCCGTTACAGTGGGAATTTGCGTCACGCCCTGCGTGACGAAGTTCCGCTCCGGCAAAGGCCGCGGAACACGCCGGGGTAATCGATTACTCCGAAGGCAGCGCCATTGCTGGACTGGCGAGGCTACGAACTCGCCACGACCTTTGCCGCGACGGACGAGCGACTCGTCGCGACAAATGTGAAATCAGCCGGCCGCACCGGTTTCGTTATCGGTGACGGGTTCGACGAGGCGCATCACGCATGCCATGAACTCCGCCGCCGTCGCCGGTTTGAGCAACACGTCGTCGAACTCGAGCGAACCGCCAGGCGGACGGCGTGGCGAGAGCGCTGCGTAGAGAAGTACCGGCACGGAGGGATCGAGCTGGCGTATCGCATGCAGCAAACGCCATCCGTCGCTTCCGGGCAACCTTTGCTCGGTAACCACAAGGACGGGCGGCTCGCGGCGGACGATGTCCAGTGCGGAGGCGGCATCCGCCGCCGGGATGCTTTCGAAGCCGTAGCCATCCAGCAGGTCGCAAAGCACGGCGCGGCGCATGGGATGCGGTTCCACCACGAGGATCGCCCTTCCCTCGCCGTCCACGTCGCCGATGTCGCCGCCCGCTTCGAATTCGGCCTCGAGTTCGTCTTCGTTCGCCACGTCGAAGTCGGCACCAAAACTGAAACGGCTGCCGCTACCGGGCGCCGACTCGGCATCGAGCTGCGCGCCCATGTGCTGCAAGAGCTGCACCACGATGGCGAGCCCGAGCCCGCTGCCTTCGTGCTGCGTGGCGTTGCCGCCCCGGGTGAACGGTTGCTGCAGCGATTCGAGCGCTCCCGCATCCATGCCGATGCCCGTGTCTTCCACCGTGAAGACGAGCCGCACCCGCCCCACACGCTCCGGCACGGCGTCCACGCGGAAGACGACGGTGCCGTCGTGGGTGAACTTTGCGGCGTTGCCCAGCAGGTTCAACAGCACCTGGCGCAAACGCCGGAAGTCCGCCACCACCACGGCGGGCATGCGCTCGTCGAAGCGGCATTCGAAACGATTGCCGTGGCGCTCCACGAGCAACGAGGCCTGCTCGGCCACGTCATGGATGAACCCATGCAGATAACCGGCTTGCGGTTCGAGCTGGAGGCCGGTCAGTTCGCCGCGCGAGAATTCCAGCAGGTCGTCGATCAACTCCATCTGCTGGCGCACGTGGCGCTCGATGATCCGTGGATAATCGCGCCCGGCATCGCCGACCCGCCAGCGCCTGACCGCGTTCATGATCGCACCCAGCGGCGCGCGGAGGTCGTGGCCCACGTGCGCGAGCAGCATGCGGCGGGCCTGGAGCGATTGCCTCAGTTCCGCCGTGCGCTTCTGCACGATGCCTTCCAGGCGCTGCGCATGCGCGATCAGCAAACGGGTGCGCCAGCGCCAGGCCAACACGATGAGCAGGAGAACTGCAGCCGCTTCGCCCGCATAGGCCCATGGGGTGAGCCACCACGGCGGAGACACGGTCAATGTGAAGGCGACAGGCTCCGACCTGCTGCGCCGGTTCACGTCCACCGCCGTCAATTCGAAACGGTAGTCGCCCGGCGGCAACGAGGCATAGCGGACCTCGCGCTGCGCCGTATCCACCCAGCCCTCGTCCACACCCGATAGGCGATAGCGGAAACGGACCGGATGGCCGGCGCTGTTGCCTGCCGCGCCAAAGCGCAGCACGAGCGCAGCTGCATTGCGGAAGGCCACCGTGGCGGACGGCGCCACATCATGGCCGCCGTAACTCGATGCGAGCAGCAGCGGGCGAATCTGCCGGGGCGCGAGCAATTGCTCCGTATCCAGCACGTGCGTCAGACCGATGGGCGCGCCGATCCACACGGTGCCGTCATCGTCGGCGAAGAATGCGCCGTGGTTGGTTTCGTCCCACAGGAGGCCATCGCGCATGGACAAGCGCACCCACGCGCCCTGGTCGAGCACGTCCACACCATTCCCGCCGCCGGCCCAGAGGCGGCCGCGGCGGTCGGATCGCAGGAAATAGAAGCGCGTATCCGCCAGCAGCGGATCGTCGACCGGGGCGACGGTCACATCGCTGCCGTCGCCCACGTGGCCCACGAACAAGCCGGGTTGCAGCGAACTCAGCCACAGCTTCCCGTCGGGCGTGACCGCCACGTTCTCGTAGCCGCCCGGCAATTCGTCCGGCTGCACGCGCACGCGAGCCCACCCTTGCGCGTTGCGGCGATAGAGACCGGAGCTGCATGCGGCCCACAGGCGGCCGTCGGCATCCTCGGCCATGTCGGAGCACATGGTGGACGGGATGAGCGAAGGGGCCGCGGGTTTCACCTCGTGTGCCGCGGCATCCACTTCATAAAGCCCCCCGAGTGTGTACGCCCAGAAGCGGCCGGCGCGATCGAGGAGCGCTCCGCGGACGAGGTACGGCAGGACGCCGACCTCGGTCGTGCGTTTTGTCGCCGGCTCGTACTTCAGCACGCGGCCGTCGAAGAGGAAGTACCAGATCGCGCCGTCGCGGTCGGCGATCACGGCGTGTGCCTGGGTGGGCGGCGGCACCGCGAGCGGCCAGCGGTGCGCGCGACCCTCTTCCGGCACGATCACTTCGCCGCCCGCCTCGCCGGCAAGCCAGACCGAATGGGCGTCGCCGCGCGCGATCGACCAGACGAGGCTGCCGCTCAGGCCTTGCGCGGAGGTCCAGTTCTCCACGGCGTCCGCGCTGCTCCAGTAATAGACGCCGCGGCCATACGTGCCCATCCAGATCATGCCGTCCTGGTCGGCCACCATCGACGAGACACCGACATCCGGCAAGCCGTTGCCCGGGTCGTAGAGCTCCCATTTGGCGCCATCCCAGCGTGCAATGCCGACGTCGGTTCGCGTGACGATGCGCCCCGCCCTGTCCTCGACGATATCGATACTGGACGCCGCCACTTCGGTGTGGCCGCCCGGCATGTCGTGCACCGTGAACTCCGACGCGCCAGGGGCCAGACGAATCACATGGCGGATGCCGCGCGCCCAAAGACTGCCGTCCCGGGAAGCAAGGAGCCCCAGCCACTTGTCGGCGGGCACGCCCTGACCCGTTCCGTAGCGCGTGAGCACGCCGTTGCGCAGCCTGCACAGGGTGCTGCCGCAACCGAACCACGTGGTGCCGTTGCGATGGAGCACGGCCGTGGTGTCACCGGCGCCGGTCTCCGCAGCGGGTTCCAGGGGGCCGGCGGTCCAGAGGCCGGCGGCATCCTGTGCCAACTGCAGCAGGCGATGGCCGCTCACTACCAGCATGCCGCCGCGCCCGTCGGCGGCCAGCGTCTGCCCGCGATCCGCGAACAGCGGCTTGCCGTCGGGCCTGACCCAATCGAACTTTCCGTTGCGACCACGCCTCTGCAGGCCGGCACGCGACGCGACCCAGAGATGGCCGTCGGAATCCTCGTCGAGGCTGATCACTTCCGACGTCTGGAATCCCTGCGCTTGGCCGAGCGCGTTGAAACCGAGGCCGTCGAAACGGTAGAGGCCCTTTTCCGTGCCCACCCACAGGAATCCGTCGCGATCCTCGTACATGCGGACCACGGACAAACTGGTGAGTCCGCTGTCCTGTGCGTAGACCGTCAGGGGCAACTGCACGGCGGAGGCGAACGCCTCGCCCCACCCGCACGAACACACGGCAACGAGTGCCGCGAACAGCCAACGCCATGCCCCGGAGCGGCGTCGCGAACCTTGCTCAGCCGCCACGGTGAGCCATTTCAGGAAGCGCTTCCTGCCGCGCCGATCGCCGGTACTGGCTAGGGGTCACGCCCAGCCGCTCCCGGAAGGCCGTGGTGAAATTGCAGGCGCTGCGGAACCCGATGTTCTCGGCGATCTCCTGCATGCCCAGTGTCGTGTCGGCGAGCAGCTCACGGCTCTTGCGCAGGCGCTCCTCGCGGATCCACGCGAAGACGGTCATGCCCAGCTGTTGGCGGAAGATGGCGGACAACCGCTTGTCGTAAGTACCGACCGCCGATGCGATCTCCTCCAGCGTGAACGGAGACGAGAGGCGCTTGCTTATCAGGCGCATGGCGGCGCGCAGCACCACCTCGTCGCGCGACGGCGTGCCTTCGGGCACATCGTCGGGGGCTTCCGTCCGGCGGGCGAGACGGAGATGGATCTGCACCCGGGCCAGCAACTCGGCGGGCTCGCAGGTCTTGAGGATGTAGTCGACGGCACCGTGGTTGAGGCCCTCCAACCGCTCCTCCGGGCTGGCGGCGGAGGTCAGGAAGAGGATCGGCGTCTCCCTCGCCCTCGGCAGTTCCTGCAGAAGCCGGCACAGGGCGAAACCGTCCATGCCCGGCATACGCACGTCGAGGAGGATCAGGTCCGGAAGCAGCGATTGCGCGCGCTGGTAACCCTGCTGGGCGGTGGTCGCCAGGGTCACCCGCCAGGACTGGCCCCGGAGGGCCTGCAACAGCTCGCGGATGTTCTCTGGCGCGTCGTCGATGACCAGGATGTGGCGGTCCTGACTGGGCATGTTCGGTCCCCCTGCGGATGCGCAGCCGGCGTGAAGACTACGCATTTTCGGAGCGAGTATAGGCCTTCCCGAGGACTTTTTTCCGCTCCGGCAAAGAAAAGTGCCGCCCGCGCAAATGTGACGCACGTCACACTTCGTTAGTATCCCCGACGGCACGCAGGGGTGCCGTCACGGTGGGAGCGCGCACTTTCCGGCTGGGTGCCGGGGGGAACGCACGTAATGGAACGAATCAATAATCTCAGCGACCTGTTCCTGTTGGTACAGGTGATCGAGGCCGGCGGGTTTTCCTCCGCGGCCGCCCGGCTGGGCACGACGCGGTCATTGCTCAGCCGCCGCATCATTGCCCTCGAAGAGCGCCTCGGCGCGCGCCTGCTCCACCGCAACGCACGGCAATTCGCGGTCACGGCGACTGGCGAGCGCGTATATCGCCACGCCGTGGCCATGTGCGAGGCAGCCACTGCCGCCGAACAGGCCGCTGCCCAGCCCGGCACGCCGAACAGCCTGGTGCGCATCGAGGCACAGGGACTTCTCTCGCCGCTCGTGGCCGAACTCGTGCCCGGCTTCGCCGCGATCCATCCGAAGATCCGCCTGTCGGTGAGCACCGGTGGCAGCGACTTCGAGGCCCTGCTGCTCCAGCAGGCCGACGTGATCTTCAGCCTGCGGGAAACCCTGCCCGACAGCGGCGACATCGTGGCGCGATCGCTCGGCGACGTGCGTGTCGTCACCGTGGGCAGTCCGGACCTGATCCGCCGTCTGGGCGCGCCGGAGCATCCGGCGCAGCTGGACGAAGCGCACTGCCTCAGCTACGCCAGCGAAACATCGGGGTACTGGATGTTCCGCGGCCTGACGCCTCGCCGGCGCAACGGCCGCATGGCCTCCGCCGACCTCGGCGCCCTGCTCAGCGCGGCACGTGCCGGCGTGGGCTTCGCGCAGTTTCCGCTCTACATGGTGGCGGACGACCTGGGCAACGGACGTCTTCGCACGATTCTGGAATCCTTCGAACCGTCGCCCCTGCCGCTGCACGCCCTCACCATGTCGGGCCGCGTCGTGAGCGATGTGACGCTCAACTTCGTGCGCTTCGTGCAGAAGAGCGTGACGGCCATGAGCGAGCGCTGGGAACACCTGGTGCCGTTGACCGTTTAAGCAAGCGCCCGACATGCCCGTCGTGCTACACACGTTCCGGTTCCGTAGCCACGGTGATGCGAGTGCCCGCCCCCCATGCCACCTAAGAGCGCCCTGGAAGTCTTCCTCGTCTTCCTGCGCCTGGGGCTGACTTCGTTCGGCGGCCCGATCGCCCACATCGGGTATTTCCGTAACGAGTTCGTCGGGCGTCGGCGCTGGCTGGACGACGTCGCCTTTTCCGATCTCGTCGCCCTTTGCCAGTTCCTTCCCGGACCTGCGAGCAGCCAGGTCGGCATGGCGTTGGGCCTCGGACGCGCCGGCTGGCCGGGCCTGTTGGCCGCCTGGTTGGGATTCACCCTTCCCTCCGCCATCGCAATGATCCTCTTCGCCTATGGCGTGGCGCAGTACCAGTCCATCGCCCAATCCGGCTGGGTGCACGGCTTCAAGGTGGTGGCGGTCGCGATCGTCGCGCAGGCGATATGGGGCATGGCTCGCACGTTGTGCCCGGACCGTCCGCGCGCCGCTCTCGCAATTCTCGCCGCGCTGTTGGCCACCCTGCTTCCTTCCTCCATGGGGCAGATCCTCGCCATCGCTGTCACCGGCCTGTTCGGTTACTGGCTCCTCGACATCCGGCAGCCGGTGGGTGTGCACGCCCACCGGTACAGCGTGACGCGCAGGACCGGCGCCGTGGCGCTTGTCCTTTTCGCGCTGCCCTTCGTTGCACTTCCGCTGTGTGCGGCCGCGACCGGGTCGTCCATGCTCTCGCTCGTGGCAGGGGTCTACCGTGCCGGTGGACTGGTTTTCGGGGGCGGCCACGTGGTGCTGCCCCTCCTGCAGGCGGCCGTGGTGCCCAACGGCGCCGTGAGCAATGCCGACTTCATTGCGGGCTACGGCGCCGCACAAGCTGTGCCGGGTCCTCTGTTTACCTTCGCCGCCTACCTCGGTGCGGTGGCGCAAGGGCCGTTGCACGGATGGACCGGTGGCCTCGCGCTCCTTGCGACCATTTTCCTTCCGGCGTTCCTCGTGCTGGTCGGTGCGCTGCCGTTCTGGGAGTCATTGCGGGAAAGCCGGAACATTCGAAGCGCCATGGCCGGGGTGAATGCCGGTGTCGTAGGCATCCTGACGTCCGCCTTTTATGACCCGGTGTGGATCGGTGCCATCCATGGCAAGAGCGATCTGGTGCTGGCGATCCTGGCGTTCGGTCTCCTCACCCTAGGTCGCATGCCGCCCATACTGGTGGTGGGTTTCGCCGGATTGTTCGGTTGGATCGCCGCGATGTGACGGCTGCTCATTCAGCCCTGGCAACCAGTTCCTTCAATACAGTCTCCAGCGTGACCTCGCCTTTGCGGACGCTGTCGGGACGACCCTCGAAATCGATCCACCCTTCGTTGAAGCCGTCGATCATCCTCATCCGCGGTTCCGGGTGACGCATTCCCTGTGAGCGGAACAACGTCTCCCAGGTATCGCGCGGGACCGCTTCCGCACGAACGGGGCGACCCACCACGTTCGCGAACGCCGCCGCGATGTCGTTTGGCGCAACGCGCGAGGGGCCCTCCAGTTCCACGACACGTGTGCCGCTCCAGGTCTCCTGCAACAACTCGGCGGCGACGCGGCCGACATCCGCGGTGGCCACCATCGGGATGCCGCGATCGAGCGGCTGAAGGAAGCTCGGCAGCCTGCCTTCACGCGCGGACGGAATGTCCCACTCGGCGTTTTCCATGAACCAGCCGGGACGGAGGAAGGTCACCGGAATCGGCAGATCGCCCAGCGCCTGCTCCAGACGTGTCAGCTGGGTGAGCAGGTTTTCCTGTGTGGCTTGTGCGCCGATGGTCGACAGGCAGACCACCTTGCCAGGACGCGCCGCCAGGAGTGCTTCGCGCACGGCGGAGACGACGGCGCCCGATTCGGGAAAACCCGGGCTGGGATCGAACACGGGCGGGAGCAACACGAAGACGCCTTCCGTGCCGGAGAACGCACGCGCGAGTGCACCGGCATCGCTCATGTCTGCCAGCGCGACGTCGCAGCCTCGCTCCCGCCACGCGCTTGCCCGTGCCGGATCGCGCGCGACGGCGCGTACGGTACGGCCGGCCGCCAACAGTGCTCGCGCCGTGCCCCCGCCTACTTTTCCCGTGATGCCTGTAATGGCGAACATCTCATTGCGCCTCTCGATGACTTGGGGAGCCAAGGATCGGCAATTCGCCATGGAAACAAAATGATATAAATGTCACTACATTCATGCCGAACGGTTATCTATTCCATGCGACCCCAGGGCCACAACCTTTCCAGCGGCATCGGCGTTTTCGCAGCCGTCGTGGACACGGGAAGCTTCACGGCTGCCTCGGAGTCGATCGGCATGTCGCCGCCAGGGGTCAGCCGTGCCATAGCTCGACTGGAGCGGCGACTGAACATCCGGCTCTTCAACCGGACCACGCGCTCCGTCACGCTCACCGAGGAAGGCCGCCGTTTCTACGATCAGGTGATGCCGCACGTCTGGGGCATGGAAGAAGCCGCGACCGCCGCCGCCCGCGGCGCCGCAACGGTGCGCGGCACGCTGCGAGTCAATCTGGACCCGGTTGCCTCCGGCTTCCTGCTCGGCGCGCCGATCGCCGGATTCATGGAGACGTATCCGGAACTGTCGCTGGAATTCTTCTCCCGCGACCACCTGGGCGACATGGTGAGCGAAGGTTTCGACGTGGCCGTTCGTTTCGGCGAGCCCCGGTCGTCGGGACTGGTCGCGCGGAAGTTGCTGGACACCGCCGTTGTCACCGTGGCGTCACCGGCGTATCTGGCACGCCATGGCCATCCACGCGAGCCGAAGGTATTGGAGAACGGGCAGCATACGTGTCTGGAATTTCGCGATCCAGAAACCGGCAGGCCGTTTCCCTGGGAATTCCACGGCAAGCGTCGCACGCTGTCGGTCGAGACAAACGGGCGACTCACGGTCAACGATCCCGGTGCCCTCGTTCATGCCTGCGTCGCGGGTACGGGCATCGCGCAGATGCTCTGGCTCGCGGCGGCCCCCCTCATCCGCGAGGGCCGCCTGGTGAACCTGTTCCCGGAATGGATGGACGAGCGATTCCCGCTCCATGCTTACCTCCCTTCGCGGCAACATGTGCCGGCGAAGACGCGCGCATTCCTGGATTTCGTGGTTTCCCTGGCCGCCGGCGAGCGGCCCTAGGCGGCATTCACGGCCCATTGAGCGGCGAACGCACGCTGGTACGCCGGCCGCGCTTCACCCCGGGCGACGTATGCCGCGAGGTTCGGAAATTCGTCGAGAATCCCCGACGGCCGCGTGCGGAGCAGCACCGATACCATCATCAGGTCGCCGGCGCTGAACGCGCCGTCCAGCCATTCGGCATCGCCCAGGTGCCGGGAAAGCATGTCCAGCCGCTGGCGAATACGGTCAGCGACCAGCGGCATCCGCTCGGCGGCCCATGGCTTGTCGCCTTCCTGGAATCTGGCGATCGAAAGGTCGAGGATCGGCGGCTCCACCGTGCTCAGCGCGGCGAACATCCAGGTGACGGCGCGCGCGCGAGCATGCGCGTCGCCGGGAAGCAGGCCTTCGTTGCGCTGCGCGATATGGAAAACGATGGCGCCACTCTCGAACAGGCAAAGCCCATCTTCTTCATAAGTGGGAATCTGCCCGAACGGATGCGCAGCCAGGTGCGCCGGCTCTTTCATGGCCTGGAAGGAAACGAGGCGGACGTCATACGGCCGACCGGCCTCTTCCAGCGCCCAGCGGACACGCGTGTCACGCGCCAGGCCCATGCCGCCGTCAGGCGATTTCTCGAAGGCGGTAATGACGATGCTCATTGCGGCTCCCCCGTCGCGAACGCCTGGACCGTCATCGCATACATGTTCTTTCTCCCTCGTTCGCCAGCCTTGATCGGCTCGATACGTATACGACGAACGAGCGAGGCGGAAATCGACATCCGTCCGGTAGCCCGGGATTAACTGAGGCCGTCAGCTTGACACGCGGTCCGCTTGGCGCGAATACTTCGCTACATGGTGAAGTATCAATCCTCAGCCATGGATCGCACGTTCGCGGCCCTCGCCGACCCGACCCGCCGGGCCATCCTACTGCGGCTCGAGCAGGAGCCGGGGCTGTCGGTGAGCGAACTGGCCCGCCCCTTGGCACAGAAGCTTCCGGGGATGATGAAGCACCTGGACGTGCTGTCCGACGCGGGCCTCATCACCCGCACCAAGACCGGCCGCACCGTGTCGGTCCACCTCGCCGTCGAACCGATGCGCGAAGCCATGGAGTGGCTGAAACGGTACGAGCGTTTCTGGAACGCGAGCCTCGATCGACTCGTCGCATTCGTGGAAAAGGAAGACGAACCATGAGCAGCAACCTGCCCAGTGTGACCATCGTTCGCCGGATCAAGGCTCCGCCTTCGAGGGTGTACGCCGCGCTGACGAAACCGGAACAGATGATTCAGTGGTGGGGCCCCGATGCCGGCCCGACATTACGCGCCGAAGCAGACGTCAGGCCCGGCGGCCGCTTCAATATCGTGTTCCGCCTTCTGGACGGCAGCGAGCACAACCCCACGGGCGTCTACCGCGAAGTCGTGCCCGACACGAAGCTGGTCTTTACCTGGGAGTGGGCTGGCTCGACGGGCTGGGAATCGCTGGTGACCTTCCTGCTCAAACCCATCGACGGCGGTACGGAGCTGACCCTGATCCACGAGCGCCTTCCCGACGAAGACGCACGCAAGGGTCACGAAGCCGGTTGGCTGGGCTTCTTCGACAAGCTTTCCCATTTTCTTGGAGGGGCCGCATGAGCCCGATCGTCGTCTGGACTTATGACTGGGTGCCTGAAGGCCCGCGCGGCTTCGTGCGTGACCTGCGGCTTCGATGGGCCTGCGAGGAAGCCGGCTTCGACTATACGGTGCGGACCGTTCCGTTGGATCCGAAAAGCCCCGACCACCTCGCGCGCCAACCGTTCGGACAGGTGCCCTTCCTCACCGATGGCGAGCTCCACGTTTTCGAGAGCGGCGCATGCCTGCTGCACCTCGCCCGAAAGAGCGAGGCGCTCATGCCGCGCGATCCCACCGGCGAGGCCGAAACCCTGCAGTGGACCATCGCTGCACTCAATTCCATCGAAATGGTGGCCGTCCCCTGGTGGTTCCTCGACATGACCGGCACGGAGAACAGCCAGGTGACGGGATGGCTGCAAAGCCGGCTCGATCACATCGAGCGCGTGCTGGGGGAGCGGAAATGGCTGGCCGCCGATCGCTTCACCGTGGCGGACCTGCTCATGGCAGACGTGCTCCGTGTGCCGAAGGTTCGTTCCTTCGGCAACCGTCCCGCCACCGAATCCTACGTCGCCCGCATCACGGAGCGCGCCGCGTTCAAGAAGGCGCATGCGGACCAGATGGCGCACTTCGCGATGGGGGACGCCGCACGCGCTTGAGCGCGCGGCGGGAGGCCTTGAATGTGTGCCGGCCATCTCAGGCCGGCACCTCCAGGTAACGCGCCTGGTCGAGATCGGAAATGAGCGTCGGGCCTTCCGGTCGCCAGCCGAGCCGCGCCTGGGTCAGCGCACTGGATGCCGGCATGTCGATCGTCACGAACATCGCCATCCAGCCGAAGTGTGCCTGCGCTTCCTCGCGCGGGATCGACACCACCGGCAGGTTGAGGCCGCGCGCCACCGAGGTCACGATATCGCGAGCGCTCACACCCTCCTCGCCGACCGCGTGATATCTCGCGCCGGCCTCCGCTTTCTCTATCGCCAGCCGGTAAAGCCGCACCACATCCGACAAGTGGCCCGCAGCCCATCGGTTCTTGCCGTCCCCCACATAAGCGCACACGCCTTTCTCGCGCGACACCTGGATCAGTGGCGTAATGAGTCCCTGTCTGTATGGGTTGTGCACCTGTGGCAGCCGCACTACCGACACGTTCACTCCTTCGTCGAGAAGTGTGTTGCCGGCAAGCTCGGAAGCGATGCGCGGGTTTGGATGCTTGAGGTTGAAGACATCCTCGCTGGCGGGTTTGCCGTCGTCACGGCTACCCATGCCCGTTCCCGATGTGATGAGCAGCGGCCGGCCGGAGCCCTTCAGCACGGAGCCCAGCGCAGCGATGGCACGCTTGTCCTTTTCGCAGTTCTCCGCAAAGCGCGAGAAGTCGTGATCGAACGCGACATGGATCACGGCGTCGGCGTTGGCCGCACCGCGGCGCAGACTTTCCGTGTCCTCCAGCGTTCCCCTGTGCACTTCGGCACCGGCGGCAGCCAGCGCATTGGCGCCATCGTCGGAACGGGTCATTCCGATCACCTCGTGACCGGCCTGCAAGAGTTCGGGTACCAGCGCGGAACCGATGAAGCCGGTGGCACCTGTCAAAAAGATTCGCATCGGGAAGTCTCCTGGTTCGTGACCGGAGTACCATGCGGCCTTTCATTATCCTGTTGAAGTAGTGACCTTATCCTATTAAACGGATTAACAGGCTTCCTATGTCTTCCCAAGCGATCCAGACACTCGGGGATTTCCTGCGTAGCCGCCGGACGCGACTCGATCCGGCCAGCTTCGGATTTACCGGCCGCAGGCGCACGCCCGGCCTTCGCCGGGAAGAAGTAGCCCAGCGTGCCAGCATCAGCGCCACCTGGTACACGTGGCTGGAACAGGGACGCGGCGGCGCGCCCTCGCCGGAAGTGCTGGAACGTCTTTCCTCGGCACTCATGCTGACCGACACCGAACGGGAACACCTCTTCATCCTCGGCCTGGGGAGGCCGCCGGAAGTGCGCTACCGCGCCGTCGAAGGGGTGAGCCCGAGGTTGCAGCGCGTGCTCGACGGATTGGGGACCAGCCCCGCGATCGTGAAGACAGCCACGTGGAACGTGGTGGCATGGAATCGCGCGGCTGCCGTCGTGCTCACCGACTACGGCACGCTGCCACCGGGCGAGCGCAACGTCCTCCGCTTCCTGTTCGGCAACCCCGCGGTGCGCGCGAAGCAGCAGAACTGGGAAGGCGTGGCGCGATTCGTGGTGGGAACGTTCCGCGCCGATGTGGCACGCACCGGCATCGCTTCCGAAGTAGGCGACCTCGTCGACGAACTGTGTCGCAGCAGCCCGGACTTCGCACGGATGTGGCATGAGAACCACGTGCTCGGCCACAGCGACGGTGAGAACGTGAAACGCCTGCTGCATCCCGTGTTTGGTCCCATCGACATGGAATACTCGCTGTTCGGCGTGGACGGTCGACCTGATCTCGGGATGATCGTCTATACGCCGTTGGATACAGACCTCATCAGGCGCATTCGAGAGGCCATGGGCTAGCTCGCGGCATGACACAGGAGACGTGAATGACCACGGCCACATCGATCGGCTTCATCGGCCTCGGCACGATGGGTTCGCCGATGGCGCTCAATCTTGCGCGCGCGGGTGCATCGCTTGTTGTATGGAACCGCTCTTCCGAACGCTGCGAGCCGCTGGCCGCGGCAGGCGCAACCGTCGCCGGCTCGGCTGCGGACGTGCTCGCCGCATGTGAAACCACGTTACTCATGCTTGCCGACGAGGCCGCGACCGACAATGTGCTCGACCGCGGCACTCCACACTTCGCCGCGCGCGTGCATGGGCGACGCATCGTCGCGATGAGCACGGTTGCCCCGACCTATTCCATGCATCTGGCAAGCGACATCGTGGCCGCTGGCGGGCGATATGTGGAGGCACCGGTGTCGGGCTCGCGCAAGCCAGCGGAAGCCGGTGAACTCGTCGGCATGTTGGCCGGGGAACCAGACGACCTCGCGGCCGTTCGACAGATACTTGCGCCCGTGTGCAAACAATTCTTCGATTGCGGCGCCGCGCCCGGCGCCCTGCGCATGAAGCTTGCGGTCAATACCTTCCTGATCACGATGGTCACGGGCCTGGCCGAAGCGGCTCATTTCGCGGAGCGCCTGGGTCTCGACATCGAACGCCTCGTCGCCATCCTCGATGCCGGTCCGATGGCCAGCAGCGTCTCGCGGACTAAGGCGGCGAAACTCGCGCATCGCGACTTCGCCCGGCAAGCCGGCATCTCCGACGTTCTGAAGAACAGCCGCCTGATTGTCGAAGCCGCCAGGGAGGCCGGCGTCGCGTCGCCGCAGATGGATTCCTGTTTTGCCCTCTTCAGCGAAACGGAGGCGCTGGGACTGGGCAATGACGACATGGTGGCCGTGATCCGGGCGATCGAGGCGCGAACGGCCGCGAAGCCTCTCGACTGAGACAGGGCAACCTATCCCTATGGGCTAACGATGCCGTAGCGAAACAGACTCCGCGCTGTATCGACAATCGTTTCCTCCTGGGGCCGAGGGCGCCATCCGAGCATCCGCATCGCCTTTTCGCTCGTACTCCTGCGAATGACAGGCTGACCCGCCGTTCCTTCCATTGTCGTCACTTGAACCCTGGACGCGTGCTCGCCCAACGCGTGCTTCAAGATCCTCGCGATATCGCCGAGGCCGACGACGTCGCCGCTCACTGCGAGAAAGCGCTGGCCTTTCGCTACGTCCGCCGTCATGGCGAGAACATGCAGATCCGCCAGGTCGCGGACATCGACCATGCCGAAATACAGCCCGGGCAGCGGAGGTGCGCCCTCCAGAAGTTGTTTGACGAACGCAACCGAGGCCGAGATATCGGGCCCAAGCACGGGACCGAAGATGCCCACGGGGTTCACCACCGATAACTCAAGGGAGCCGCCTTCGCTGTCGATGAGGTCCCAGGCCGCGCGCTCGGCGACGACCTTGGACTTGATATAGGGCTGCATGTCCGGCCCGGCGGGATCGGTCCAGTCGGTCTCTTCGAAGACCTTGTCGTAGCTGGCGTGCCCGTAGCCGACGGCCGCGAAGGACGAAGTAAGCACGACACGCTTCACGCCGGCGTCCCTCGCCGCACGCAGAACCCGCAAGGTGCCATCGCGCGCCGGTACGATCAGCTCGTCCTCATTTTCCGGTGCGGCCTGCGGAAAAGGCGAAGCGACGTGCAGCACGTAATCACAACCGGCAACGGCATCGGACCAGCCATGGTCCTCGGTGAGGTCGGCCTGGGCGAAGGAAAGGTGCCGGTCGTCGGCTCCACCATCACGCACCATCGACCGGACTTCGTCCTCACGCCGGGCGCTGCGCAGCGTCGTTCGGACACGGTGACCTTCCTTCAGAAGTTTTGCAATAACGTGGCTGGCGACGAAGCCCGAACCACCCGTAACCAACACCTTGTTCATGACATTGCTCTGGCTGTTCACTCTCGCCGCAATATCGAACTGTTATAAATCTTCCACAAGTAGGATGAATGTCCAGACCCGGTATGAAAAACCAGACTATCGAAGCACGTGCCTACGATGAAGACGATTGCGCAGGATGCACGGGCCCGGAGCCGATCGACATCCTCCGCTTTCAGCGAGCCATTCGGGCCATCACCGGCAAATGGAAAATAGAGATCGTCTGCATCCTGGTCGAAGGCCCGCTTCGATTCGGGGAGCTGCGCCGTCGCCTTCCCGGTGTGACGCAGCATATGCTCACCGAGCAACTGCGCCATCTCGCCCACAACGGCATTGTGATCCGCAAGGCCTTTGCGGAAATCCCTCCCCGTGTGGAATACGAGCTGTCACAAGCAGGCATCGACCTGATGCCCATGCTGAGAGAGATGCGCGACTGGATGCTCAAGTACGAGCAGCAATTGCCACATGCGGCTGACGATCACACCGACGGTTCCCGCGCGTAGCGCGCGGGCGGCAAGCCGACATGACGCGCGAAGGCGACGCTGAAGGCGCTGGCCGAGCCATAACCGACACGCTCCGCGATCTCGGCAATGCCCACGCCGCCCTTGCGCAGCATGTTCTTGGCCAGGGCCATGCGCCAGCGAGTCAGATATTCCATCGGGGCCAGGCCGATCGCGCGGCTGAAGCGCTCGAAGAACGCGGAGCGTGACAGCGCGGCTTCCTTCGCGAGCTGCGCGACGGTCCAGGCCTTCGTCGGGCTTTCGTGCATCAGGCGAATGGTCGCGGCCAGGCGCTCGTCGGCCAGACCGCGCACGAGGCCCGGTGCGTCGGGAAGTGCGGCCTTGGATCGCAGCGCTTCGATCAGCAGTACTTCGAGCAGGTGCGCGAGGATGACCTCGCGCCCCGGCCGCTGGTTCTGGAACTCGTCCCTCACCAGTTGAACCAGGATGGCGAATCGCGGTTCGCCCCGCACATGCACCAACTGGGGAAGCAATGACACGAGCAGGGCCGCGTCCGGGGAGCCGAAGCTGCAATGGCCGGCAAGCATGCGCAGGTCTACCGGGCCTTCCAGGTTGCCGATGCGGAACTCGCCCGGAGCCAGCGCCACCGGCATGCTCTCCGGTGCGTCGGGTGCCACGGGCACGACACTGGACATCGCGACGCCGTACGCATCGGGAACCAGCACAAAGTCCCCCGCACGCAACTCGATGGTTTCACGTCCCTCCATCTGGAGCAGGCTGGCTCCCTCGAGAACGACGCAGTAGAAGGGATGTCCCGCCTCCGATCGGCTGACGCGCCAGGGCCCTGCCCCGGCGACGAGCTTCGAATAACCGGCGCTCGGCTGCAGCAATGTGACGACCTCCGCCAGGGGATCGATCATCTCAGGACTCTCGCGAACGATTGTTGGACTATGAATTATAGATGGTCCGGCCTTGACGATCTATCGTGTGCTTCATCCCAAACACGCTCAAGCGAGAGACCCATGCAAACCATTCTGATCACCGGCTGCTCGTCCGGCTTCGGCCTTGAAATTGCCAAATATTTCCTGGAGCGCGAGTGGAATGTCGTTGCCACCATGCGCACGCCCCAGGACGGCGTGCTCCCCCACTCCGACCGGCTTCGCACCCTCGCCCTCGACGTGACCGATCCGGAAAGCGTCCGTCGTGCGATTGAAGCGGCCGGGCCGCTCGATGCCGTGGTCAACAACGCAGGCATCGGCGCAGCGGCACCTTTCGAAGTAACTCCCATGGAAACCATACGCCAGGTGTTCGAGACCAACACCTTCGGCACGATGGCCGTGACGCACGCCGTGCTGCCGCAGTTCCGCGAGCGGAAGGCCGGGGTCGTGGTGAATGTCACATCGAGCGTGACGCTGAAGAGCCTTCCGCTGGTTTCGGCGTATACCGCGAGCAAGGCAGCGGTGAACGCGTTCACCGCCTCGATGGCGCTCGAACTGGCGCAGTTCGGTGTGCGCGCGCATCTCGTGCTGCCCGGGCGCTCACCGGAAACGCCGTTCGCACAAAACGGACGCACGCGCATGCAGGGCCTCGACAACGAAGCCTATGCGGAGCTGGTGCAGAGCTTCATGGGAAGCCTGACCGCTCCGGGCCCGGTGACCCATGCGACGGATGTGGCCGAAGCGGTGTGGCGTGCGGTGACCGATCCGTCGAGCCCGCTGCGTATCCCTGCGGGCGCGGACGCCGTGGAGTGGGCACGCGCGGCTTGATCCGTCGCTTCGCCCTTGCTACAGCCTGGACATGTGGGAAGCGCGCTGGCGCGCTTCCCACATCTTGCAGGATCAGCGCGCTTCGATAATGACCTTCAGCGCCTGTGTGCTGGCAGCCCGCGAAAAGGTGTCATAGGCGTCGAGAATCCCGTCGAGCGTGAAGTGGTGGGTGATCAGCTTCTTCGGATCGATTTTGCCCGACTGCACCGTCTTCAGCAGCATCGGCGTCGAAACCGTGTCGACCAGCCGGGTGGTGATGGAGATGTTCTGCGACCACAGTGTTTCCAGATGCAGGTCGGCCTTGACGCCATGCACGCCGACATTGGCGATGACGCCGCCGGGCGCGATGATCCCTTGGCAGAATTCAAAGGTTGCAGGAACGCCGACGGCCTCGATCGCCGTGTCGACACCTTTACCGTCGGTCAGGTTGAGAATGCGCTGCTTCGCCTCGTCACCGTTGACCTTGAACGTATGTGTCGCACCGAAGCGTTTCGCCACCGCCAGGCGGTTATCGTCGAGATCGACCATGATGATCTGCGAGGGCGAATAGAACTGCGCGGTCAGCAGCGCGGCCAGTCCGATGGGCCCGGAGCCGACGATCGCGACGGTGCTGCCAGGTTGAACCTTGCCGTTCAGCACGCCGCACTCGAAGCCTGTCGGCAAGATGTCACTCAGCATGACCAGCGCTTCTTCATCCGCTCCGGCCGGGATGGGATAGAGGCTGGTATCCGCATGGGGAATGCGCACGTATTCCGCCTGCGTACCGTCGATCGTATTGCCGAGGATCCAGCCACCCGTGGTGCAGTGCGAATACATGCCACGCCGGCAATATTCGCATTTCCCGCAGGACGAAATGCAGGAGATCAATACATGATCGCCTTTCTTGAACTGTGTCACGCCAGGGCCGGTGTCCTCCACAATTCCCACACCCTCGTGTCCGAGAATGCGACCGGGCGTGCAGGTCGGCACATCGCCCTTCAAAATATGAAGATCGGTCCCGCAGATGGTGGTTCGGGTCACCCTGACGATCGCATCGGTTGATGCCGCGATTTTCGGAACGGGCCTGTCCTGCAGGCTTTTCCTTCCCGGTCCTTCATAGACAAGAGCTTTCATGACGTTTCTCCTGGTCAATGCGAGATGTCGACTCCGGTCACCGTAGCCCCCCGCGGGACAATCCATCTTGATCCTCATCAATGATCCGGGTCACGAGCAGCAACCCGATCAGCGCCAGGAGCGAGAAGCCGGCGCCGGCGACGAAGGTCATCGCCGGTCCGACCGCTGTCCAAAGCGCTCCCGCCAACACGCTGGCGGTCAGCAGCGCCAGACCCGTGAGCAGGTTGAACAGTCCGAACGCGGTGCCGCGTAGATCGGCAGGCGCAGCGTCGGCCACCAGCGTGGTCAGCAATCCCTGCGTCGCGCCCATGTGCAGGCCCCAGAACACGGTTCCCGCCAATACCCACCCCGTGGATGAAGCCACAGCCAGCAGCACATCAGCGACGATCAGGAAGGCGATACCCAGTGCCAGCAGGCGCCTTCGATCGGCCCGATCAGACCAGTGTCCAAATGGCCACGCACTGGCGGCGTAGACCACGTTCATTACGATCATCACCACGGGCACATACGTCGCTGACAAGCCCACCGAACTGGCGCGCAGCAGCAGAAAGGCCTCACTGAAACGCGCGAGGGTCAACACCGTGGCGAAGGCGACGACTTGCCAGTACGCCGCAGGCAGCCGACGCAACTCATCCCGATGAATGGGCGAACGGCGGCGCGGTTGCGCATTCGCGTGCACCTCCGGTTCCTGTACGCCGAACACGATCAGCAGCACGGCAACGACGGCAGGCAGGACGGCGGCCCAGAACACCAGGCGGAAGTTGTCGTGCGTGGCGGCCATCAGGAGCAAGGCCAACCCCGGTCCCGCGACCGCGCCGACTGTGTCCATCGACTGGCGCAGTCCATAGGCGGCACCGCGGGACTCGGCCGGGGTGATGTCGGCCACCAGGGCATCGCGTGGCGCGCCGCGTATTCCCTTGCCGATGCGGTCGACGAAGCGGGCCGTCAACACCAGCCCCAGCCCCTGCGCCAACGGAAACAGCGGCTTGGTGAGCGCGGCCAGACCGTAGCCCAGCAACACCAGCGGTTTGCGCTTGCCGATCCAGTCGCTGAGGGTGCCCGAGAATACCTTCACGATCGCGGCGGTGGCCTCGGCGATGCCCTCGATGATGCCCAGGGACATGGCGCTCACCCCGAGTACGCCCACCAGGAACACCGGCAGCAGGCTGTGCACCAGTTCCGAGGAGGTATCCATGCACAGGCTGACAAGCCCGAGCGCAATGACGCCTCGCGGCAAATGTACGCGGGATGGCCGCGATCCTGCATCAGGTGTCATTGGCGTCCCTCTCGCCCGGGTGGTTTCGCCTTGGCGATTGACCTGTATCACATGATCGTAGCCTGATGCCCAGCCGCCAGGAGGGATAAAGTCGATCGACGCCGTTTATACAGGCTAGCTGTACAGTTTGCCTGTATTTGTGTTAGTGTGGGACATGGCCAAGTCATCACCCGCGTCCAACTCGCCCTCGGCGGCCGCCCTGGCCGGCGAATTGCGGATTTCCCTGAGCAAGCTGGTTCGCCGGGTGCGGGAGCAGGCCCATCCGGGCGACTTCACGTCCTCGCAGAAGTCGGTGCTTCTACGCCTCGACCGCGACGGGCCCGCCACCGTGTCCGCCCTGGCTCGAGCGGAGAGCGTCCGTCCGCAGTCCATGCGCATCACGGTGGCCGGGCTGGAGGCGATGAAGGCCGTCAGCGGCAAACCCGATCCCAACGATGGCCGCCAAACCCTGGTCGACCTGACGCCTGCTTTTCGGAAAACCCTCAGGGAAAGCCGGGCCGCCAAGGAAGACTGGCTGGTCCGTGCCCTTCAGGCGCAATTGTCTCCGCAGGAGCAAGACGAACTCGCGGCGGCGGTGAAGCTGCTGGAGCGCCTCGCCGACTTCTGATCCAACTTGTTCCCTGCTTCAGGAACCAACATGGCCCTCACCACGCTCGACCCGAATACAGCCCTTATCGTCGTTGACCTGCAAAAGGGCATTGTCGGCCTCCCACTCAGTCACCCCATTGAGCGGATCGTGGATCGCACACGTGCACTGCTCGGCGCGTTTCGCGAACGCGGCCTGCCGGTCGTTCTCGTCAACGTCGCCGGCGCGGCGCCGGGCCGCACCGAACGGCCGCGCCACAGCGGTTCGTTGCCGGACGGATGGGCCGACTTCATTCCCGAACTCGACCAACAGCCCGGCGACATCGTCGTGACGAAACGAACCTGGGGCGCGTTCGCCAGCACCGATCTCGAAAAACAGCTGAAGGCGCTGGGCGTGACCCAGGTCGTCGTCACCGGCGTCGCCACTGGAACGGGCGTCGAGTCGACCGCGCGCCAGGCGTACGAGCATGGCTTCCATGTCACCCTGGCCCTCGATGCGATGACCGACGCGCGCCCCGAGGCACACGAGTACAGCGTCAAGAACGTTTTTCCTAAGCTGGGGGAAACGGGCACGGCTCAAGACATTATCGACTTGCTGTCAACAGGGAGCGCCTGAAATGGAACGGCTTCACCTTGTCTCCTACTTCTTCGGCGGCGCCTTTCTTACGAACGCTGTGCCGCACTTCGTCGCCGGGGTCATGGGAGAACGGTTCCAGAGTCCATTCGCAAAACCGCCGGGGCAAGGATTGTCCTCATCGACGGTGAACGTGCTCTGGGGGTTTTCCAATCTGGTCATCGGTTACGCCCTGATCTGCCGCATCGGTGATTTCGACCTGAGACGCACGAGCGATGCCATCGCATTCGGGGTCGGCATCCTGACCATCGGCCTATTTTCCGCGCGGCTATTTGGCCGCTTTCACGGCGGCAATACGCCAGAGCTTTCGTGAGCGCAACAGCAACCGGCGTCTTTCGTTCACTCAGGAACGGCAACTACCGTACCTGGGCGGCCGGAGCGCTCGTATCGAATATCGGAACGTGGATGCAGCGTACGGCCCAGGACTGGCTGGTGCTCACTCAACTCACCCGCCATGATGCGTCGGCCGTGGGCGTGGTCATGGCGCTCCAGTTCGGGCCACAACTCCTTCTGCTGCCCTGGACCGGCTTCGCCGCCGATCACTACAACCAGCGCAAGCTCCTGATGGCAACCCAGGCGACGATGGGCGTCCTTGCCTTGGTCCTGGGCGTACTTACCGTGACGGGCATCGTCCAGCTCTGGCAGGTCTATGTATTCGCCCTTCTCTTCGGCTGCGCCTCGGCCTTCGATGCTCCCGTGCGCCAGACCTTCGTCACTGAACTGGTCGGCGATACGGACCTACCAAACGCAGTCGCGCTCAACTCGACCTCGTTCAACGCGGCGCGAATGATCGGGCCCGCGGTGGCCGGCGTGGTCATCGCTTCGGTCGGCACCGGCTGGGCGTTCGTTCTTAACGGAGCCAGCTTCGTCGCGGTGCTGGCCTCCCTCGTTCTGCTGCGTACCTCCGGCCTGCATGCGAACGCGCGGGCGCACCGAACCAAGGGCAGTCTGACCGAGGGGTTTCGCTATGTGTGGTCACGGCCGGACCTGAAGGCGATGCTGGCCATGCTGTTCCTGATCGGTACGTTCGGGCTGAATTTCCCGATCTTCATCTCGACCATGGCCGTCAATGTCTTTCACGCAGATGCGCGCGGCTACGGGCTTTTGTCGTCGATCATGGCCATCGGTACCGTCGCGGGAGCGCTGCTTGCCGCTGGTGGCGATCGCCCACGATTCACCTCCCTGGCGGTCGGGGCCGCCGTGTTCGGATTCGGTTGCACGCTGGCCGCTATCGCCCCGAATTACTGGCTATTCGCCGGTGCGCTGGTCGTCATCGGCGTGGCCGCCTTGACCTTCACCAATGCTACCAACAGCCTGATGCAGCTCACGACCGAACCTGCCATGCGGGGACGGGTGATGGCACTGCGCGTGGCCATCGCACTAGGGGGTACGCCGATCGGCGCACCGATCGTGGGTTGGACAGCGGATCATCTGGGTCCGCGCTGGGCACTCGGCATCGGTGCGGCGTCGGGCATCGCGGCGGCCACCGTGGCCCTCTACACCATGACGCGGCTGTCCCGGGAACCCATACCTAATCGGTGGATTGAAGGCGGCTGATCATTTCCCGCACGCCTTCGATCATGCGATCAATGCGTGCAGACGAGGCACAATGGCAGGGCTATCCATGACCGGGAATGCACAATGGCACATGACGACCTTGCAACCGTCTATCGCGACTACATCGCCTGCCTGAACCTCAGGGATTGGGATAGCCTGGGACGCTTCGTTCACCGCGACGTCCGTCACAACGGGATTTCGCTCGGCCTGAGTGGATATCGGCACATGCTCGAGAGCGATGTCGAGCAGATACCGGATCTCGTCTTCGACATCCGCATACTCATTGCGACACCTCCCCGACTCGCGGCCAGGCTATGGTTCGATGTCGCACCCAAAGGGGAATTCCTGGGCCTTCCTGTGAACGGCCGGAGAGTCTGCTTTGCAGAGAACGTCTTCTACGAGTTCCGCGAAGGGCTCATTCAAGAGGTGTGGTCGGTCGTCGACAAAGCCGCCATCGAGGCGCAGCTGAAAGCCGACAAGTAGCTACAACGGCGCTGGCGGATCGAGGGGTCAGGCCAACCGTTCGATCAACGCCAGGGCATTCGGTATGGCCTCGCCACGCGCCGTGTTGTCGAAGATGCACCATACGGCTCGCTTTTTCGCCTGCGCACCACGTATGCGCGCCGCGATGCGATCCAGGAATGCGTCGTCGTAAGCCGAGTAATACATGTCGGGGCTGCCGTGCAGGCGAATATAGAGTAGCCCCGGATCGCCTTCGCAAACCGCATCGGCGACGGGCGATGGATCGGCTTGCACGCAAGCCACGCCCGCGCCCTTCAGGACGGCGTCGCCCAACGGCGTGAACCATGTCGCATGG
Source organism: Luteibacter sp. SG786 (assembly GCF_011759605.1). Taxonomy (GTDB): domain Bacteria; phylum Pseudomonadota; class Gammaproteobacteria; order Xanthomonadales; family Rhodanobacteraceae; genus Luteibacter. Next base: position 1,366,884 of record NZ_JAAOYX010000001.1, on the reverse strand, counting down.
CGTGGCTCGCAAGCGACCGGCAAGGATGTGCGTTTGCGCAGAAGCGCGAAAAACGCGGTGGCTTCCTTTTCATCGAGCGCAAGGCTCGGTGGCAGCTGAACAAGGATGCAGCCCAGGGTCTTTCCCAGCGAGGCGATCTCCCCAAGGAAGGTATCCAAGGGAGCCTCGCACTCGCGCAGGCGCAGCTCGTGCGTGATGGTACGCGGCATTTTCACACTGAAGCGAAAGGACGCGGGCACGCTCTGGGACCAGCGAAGGTAGGTTTTCGGCTGGTGCGGCCGATAGAACGACGTATTGATTTCGACGCACGGAAATACCTGCGCGTAACGCTGCAGGTGGCTGCCTTCCGTGGCGAACAGGTCGGCCGCCCTGGAGGGGATCGACCAGCCGGCACAACCGATGCGAACTGACGGTTTTGCACGTTTCACCGGGTTCTCTCGCTCATGACTGGCCTCGATCGTGCGATCAACGAGGTGTCAGCAATGTCGAGAGCGTGTCCGGCTGCTCCGCGATCCGTTCCAGCCGTGGGTAACGAAGTGTGCCGGCGTAATGGATCGGCACGTTCGACCGCTGCCCGTCTTCCTCGATGGTCAGGACAACGGGGTGGTTCGCGGACTCGCGAACCGCCTTCAGGAGCGCGTCGCGGTCATAGGACGCGGCATTAACGGCTGCGATCCGAATGCCCGGACGCAATCCGGCCCGATAAGAAGGGCCACCCCATGCCACCGCTCGAATCGTACCGTCGGCGCGCGCCGTCAATCCGATCGAATAGGTAAGATCGACCACGCCGGCCTCGTCCTCGCTCGCCCGAAAGGCCGCCGTGGGAACGTCGGTGAAGACCAACCGCCAGCCATGCCGGGTCAGCCCGCTGGTGGTGTCCAACTCTTCATGTCCATCGATCCAGGTGCGCAGGAATCGGTCCCAGTCGAAGGGCGCGACGTCGTTCAGCGCATGGCATAGATCGGCAAAGGTATAGGTGCGGGTCGGCGTACCCGGAGTTGCGCCGGCGAAGAAGCCGTGTGCGAAATCGTCGATGCCGCGAAGGCCGTTGCTGCGCTCACGCAGCTCGGCGTCGACCGCCAGCCACAGCATCACGCCTTCCGAGTAGTAGTCCCGACGTCGCTGCCAGTCCCGCCATGGCACAGCTTGGCGAAGCATGAAGGACGGGTAATTGACGTCGTCCGACAAGGGGCGCCATGCCCGGCCGGGCCGCGAGGCCACCTCTGCCGCTTCCATCGCCAACCGGTCGCGCAACTCGTCCGGCGTGAACTGTCCAGCCCGTGTGGCCAGCACCCGCCCCCAGAATTCGGTCTGCCCTTCGTACATCCACAAGAGGCTGCCCGCGACGGGCACGTTCGGCGTTGGCGCCCAGAGATCGGCTGGCGTCCGATAGAAGCCGTTCCAGGCATGGACGATCTCATGGGCGATCAGGTCGCGCGAGAGGATCTGGTTTGGCCAGTCCCGAAATAGCGAGGACGCCAATTCGTTTTCGCTGGATGCCCGATGTTCCGTTCCGCCGGAAGAGGCATCGTCGCCCAGCCGAGCAAGAATATCGTAGCGAGCAAAAGGCGTGGTTCCGAAAACAGCCCGCATCTGCCCGATCAGCCTGCGCAACTCGACTAGTCGCGCATCCGGAATTACCAGATCGCTGGATCGCTGTGCAACGAGGTCGAGCGATACGGCCCCTGCCCCAGGCGCGGTAAGGGCCACTTGCTTCGCGTAACGGCCGGCGAGCACCGGCGAGTCGAGGAGCGTTTCGAGTGTCGCCACGTGGAATCGCGTGGTTGCTCCCTCCTTGCCCTCCACCGCGAGTGCGGTGAAGGCACGCAAGCCCTCCGGCAAGGTCACCGTCGCCGCCACGGGAATGTTCCGCGCATACCAGCCCGAGGGATAGAGAATGAGACGCTGCCATGGCACCGATACGATGTCCGGAGTAAGCAGTTCTCCCCCCGCGACCATCTGGAAGCGCACGTCGATCACGTTCGTGCCAGGCGGTACGTCCAGTTGGAAAGCGTGTGGCTCGTACGGATCGCGCCGCCACGGAATCCGCCGCCCCCCGGCCTCGATCGTGAGGCCTGCGAGATCGGTGACGGTGAGGCTCGGACCGTGGCTGGCGGGTTCCCATCGGGGATAAAGAAGCGTCATGGCGCCTCCGTTCCCGACAGGGATCCGTTGATGCACCGAAAAAATGCGCCGCCGGACATCCGTCGCGTCGACATGGAGTTCGATCGTGCCTGCGAATGCATGATCGACCGGAAGGGCCACACCACGTGTGGGCTCGGTATAGACGGGCCCGCCCACCGACTGCGCCGCCACCGGAGCGCAGGAAAGCGCACATATCGCAGCTCCCGCGAACAGCCTGCGGAACGGGCCGGTGCCAAATGCCGTGCTGCGTATCGGGAGCGCTGCAAAGATGGCCGGCACGCCTCCCCTCACCTGCTGCCAGGAAGACGGTGCCGCTCGTTCTCGTGATGTCATCGCTTCCCGCCCAACGCTTTCACCATGTCGATAAAGGCCCGGAGCGGTGACGGCACGTGCCGGCTGCGCGGGTAGTAGAGCGCCAGGCCAGGTGACGGCGGGCACCAGTCGTCGAGAACGGTTACCAGTTCACCCGACTCAAGAAATGGCCGGGCGAAATACCCGGGAATATAGGCAATGCCGCGCCCTGCTGCCGCGGCCTGCACCAGAAGTTCGCTGTCGTCGAGGGTGAGGTTGCCCGGCACGTCGACCGCGACCTCGGCACCGCGCCGTGCAAACTCCCAGCGATAGCGCTTTCCGCTGGGAAGACGCTGGCGGATGCAACGATGTGCATGCAGGTCGTCCGGTGTTTTCGGCGGTGCCCTGCCCTCCAGATAGGATGGCGCTGCCACGGCGATGAAACGCACTTCGCCGCCGAACGTCACCGCCACCATGTCTCGAGGCACAGCCTCCAACAAACGCACCCCGGCATCGAATCCCTGTTCCACGATATCGACGAGCCGATCGTCCGATACCAGATCGAGTTCCACATCGGGATAGCTATCGAGAAATCGCGGTACGACGTGCGTGAGCAGGATGCGGGCGCCGGGCTTGTTTGCATTGATCCGCAGCGTGCCACTTGGGGTCCCGCGTTCTTCCGAGAGTGTGTCGAGCGCCAGATCGAGATCTCGGAGGACCGGATCGAGGCGTGCGAGCAGGCGCGCACCGGCCTGGGTGGGCGACACGCTGCGCGTCGTTCGGTTGAACAGCCGCACACCCAGTTTCCCTTCCAGACCGATGATCGCGTGGCTCAGCGCGGAGCGCGAAACGCCCATGGCGTCGGCCGCCCGGCGAAAACTGCGGTAATTGGCCACTGCCGCGAAGGCGGCCAGATCGCTCAGGCTCGGACGGACCATTCGTGATTTACCTTCACCACCTCATCCCGATTTGACGATCTTATATCACCAATGTCCGCGACCTACATTCTGGAGGTACACGAACTAAGGAACTCACGATGCAAAAGACATGGTTCATTACCGGCGCCACTTCGGGACTCGGTCTCGAGATGACGCAACAGCTGCTTGCCGACGGTCAAAAGGTGATCGCGACAGCCCGCCGTCCCGAAGCCCTGGAGCAACTCAGGCGTGACCATTCGGCCCAGTTGGACATCCTCCCACTCGACCTCACGGAACCGGACAGCATCGCGCCGGCCATCGAGGGGGCTTTCGCGCGCCACCAGCGGGTGGACGTGATCGTCAGCAATGCCGGCTACGGCCTTTTCGGAGCCGCCGAAGAACTCACACGTGCGCAGATCGACCGGCAGATCGCCACCAACCTGGCCGGATCGATCCACCTGATCCGTGCCGCACTGCCCTTTCTTCGCAGGCAAGGCGGCGGACGGATCATGCAGGTTTCTTCCGAAGGCGGGCAGATCGCTTATCCGGGTTTCAGTCTCTATCACGCGACCAAGTGGGGTATCGAAGGCTTCGTCGAATCCGTTGCCCAGGAAGTGGCGCCTTTCGGCATCGACTTCATCATCGCCGAGCCGGGCCCGACGGGTACGAATTTCGGGGCCAACCTCGATCGTGCCGAACCGTTGGCGGCGTATGAGGAAACCCCTGCCGGCGCCATTCGACGCGGAATCGCCGACGGGAGTTTCGAAATCAAGGGTGACGCGGCGAGGACCGTGGCCGCCATGATCTCGGCCGCCCGGAGCGACGCGCCGCCCTTACGTTTGACGCTCGGCAGCACCGCCTATTCCTCGATATCGCAGGCGCTCCGGGCGCGCCTGGAAGCGCTCGAGGCGCAGCGGAATGTGGCGCATTCGGCCGATCGACAGGTTCGCTGAGCGAACGCTTCAGACCAGGTTTACCGGCTCGGCCGGCGCCGCGGAAAAGGAAACGCCGGTAAGCTCCTCGGCAAGCCGCCAAAGGCGGCTTGCCGCAGCCTCGTCCAGGGCCGCATCGGGCATCGAGGCTACCGCCGGGTGGCCACGAACCTCTGCCATCCTGTCGGGGCCGTAGTAAGCGCCACCCTCCGCTTCCGGGGCAGTTGCGGCAAAGAGCGTGGGAAGCGCGCCTTGAGCCACCGGCTGGAACACGAATGGCAGGAGCGTGCGCATGATCCGCTCCAGACTGAATCTGCCGGGTGCGTTGAGCAGCAGATCGGTGCGCGCTATGCCGGGATGCGCGGCGATACTGCTTATGCCCCAGCCGTTCCTCCTGCTGCGACGTTCCAGTTCGAGAGCGAACATGAGACAGGCAAGCTTCGACTGGCTGTACGCGGGCATGGCCTTGTAACCCCGTTTCGCATTCGGATCGTCGAAGTTGATCGACCCTCCACGCGCGGCGATGCTCGAAAGCGTGACGACCCGGGGAGCGCTTCCGTTGCGTAATAGCGGCAGCAGACGTCCCGTCAGAGCGAAATGCCCAAGGAAGTTAGTGCCGAACTGCAGTTCGAAGCCATCTTCGGTCTCTTCGCGTCGGGGCGGCACCATGACACCCGCATTGTTGATGAGGATGTCGATGCTCCGCCGCACGCGGCCTAGGCGCTCGGCAAACCCGGCGATCGACTTCAGGCTGGCGAGATCCAGCAACTCGAAGCGGATGGTTGCCTGTGGCGCACCCTCGAGAATCCTCGCGACGGCATCGGCACCTTTCCGGGCATTGCGGCCGGCAAGAATGACATCCGCGCCGCTGCGTGCAAGCGCCAGTGCGTCTTCGAAACCCAGCCCGCCGGTGCCTGTGACGACGGCCGTCCGGCCATGCTGCGGTGGAATGTCGGTTGCTGTCCAGCGGGCCATGAGTGCGCCTTTTGTATGGGGTGACGATACGTACAAAAGTCGGGCATCCACGCCCCGAAACCCATGCCGGAATCTCCAAAAGGCATGCCCATTCCTACAGCCGACGATGCCCGTCTGCTAGGCCAGAGCCACCTTCGAGCTCATGGCATCGTGCTTCGGAGGGTTGCCGAACATGCGCGAATACTCCCGACTGAACTGGGAGGCGCTCTCGTAACCGACCTGGTGCGCGGCCTCGGCAACATGGACTCCTTCCGCTGTCAGCAGCCTCCGCGCTTCCAGCAGCCGCAGCTGCTTCTGGAACTGAAGCGGCGACATGGCGGTGAGCGCCTTGAAGTGCTGGTGGAACGAGGACAGGCTCATGTTCGACGCTTCGGCCAGACGCTCGACGCGCAGGGTCTTCGAAAAATTCTGACGAAGCAGGTGAATCGCCCTGCCGATACGTTCCAGATACGTGTCCGGTACGGCTTGCCGCCACAGGTTCGACGCGTCAGGCCCGCTCAGCAGCCAGTAATAGAATTCGCGCATCAGGCCTGGGAAGAGGATCGGCATGGCCTTCGGGGTCTCCGTCAATCGGACCATGCGCAGGACGCAATCCGCCAACGCACCGTCGACGTCAGTCACGAACATGCTACGGACAGGATTTGCCGGTGCGACAACAGGCATGTCGAGCTTTTCGAGGATGTCGCGCATGAGGCCGACATCGAATTCGACGGTGATTCCGACAAACGGCTCGTCGGGACTCGCAGCCACGATCCGGCCACAGGCCGGAAGATCCAGCCCTATGACGAGACACTGCATCGGGCCGTAGCTGAGCGTCTCGTCGCCGATCAGGATCTCCTTGCCACCCTGCAAGGTGATACAGAGGGAGGGTCGATAGACGTAATGATTGTCCATCGGGCGGAACGCACGGATGACATGCAGCCCCGCGTTCGGTACAGGGAAATACCCCTCCCCGCCGCCATTCGCATCGGCATAGGCGTTGACCGCCGCCAATAGGGTCGAGGCGTTTTGTGCGCCGGAGCGGTTTGATTTGTCAGGGTGCAATGGCCTGGGCTCCCTCGCTGTCGAACAGCAAACGCTGGCGCTCGCTCAGGGCTCGGACGTAGTGCACCGAGTGTCCCACTGGCTCATCAATTGCTCGACGCCCTTGAGGTCAGCCAGCAGGTCGGCCGAACGCGACGTCACCAGGTCGCGCTCGGCATCCGTCATGGCGAGGGGATTGCCGGCGATCAGGGCGGGAGAAATGGCACGTGTCTGGCTTTCCAGAAGACGCTGGCCCTGCTCGCTGATCAATCGCTGCTGGGTGTAGATGCCCGCATAACATTGCACTTCCGCATAATCCATGTGCCCGAGCGCCCCCGTGTCCCGAGCCGTCGTCCATGCGCTATCGGACAAGGCCGACCACTCCAAACGGTATTGCAGGTGGCCGTCGCTTGGAACCTGGCCAGTCTGGCGAAGCGCCAGCAGCACATCCAGGTTCGTCTTCATGCGGGCCTGATCAGCCTGCACGCTGGCGATGTTCTGTTTCACCAGCCCGCGATTCTCACTGATCTCGCGCTCGATGTTTCTCCGGGCCTCGGTCACCAGGGACCGGTGGTGGTAAGCCTCGACCAGCGATTCCAGGCTCAGTGCAATGAGCAGGCCGATGCTCACGATAGCCAGATGGATAAAGAACTGTCGCCACGTGGTCACGGCGTGGTCGGGCGCATGCACGTGCATCGCGTCGTCCTCTAAGGCAGCGGGGGCGGTAACGGGTGTCGGCGGCGTGGACGCGGACTCGGGAACGAGCGGGTCTGGTTCGGTCATAAATGGCCGTCATGGGCAACCTTCTCGATTCTAGTTCATTTCCACGTGCTGCCGTTCCACCTCGCCGGATGTGTAATCACTTCCACCCCACTGTTCCGAACCCAACTAGATTATTGATCCAGCTAGGTTTCCCGAGCCAGGATCAGCGAGTTGATGCCGGATAGATCGCGATCGAGGCGAACGCACGGGTGTCATGCGCGGGAATCGCCGTGATCTGGGGGTAGAGCGCGGTCGCGGCGCGGATGCGCGCGATGGCTGTCCGTATTTCGGAGCGGTCTTCACCAATCAGGAACCTCATCATCCAAGGCTTCTCCGCTGGCCGCGTCAGCCCTTCCATTTGCCAAACGAGATCGCCGATAAAAGCGTAGCGCTTCCCCGAGGGCAGATTGACGAAGACGATGACCGAGTCGGGTGTATGGCCCGGCGCCGGCACGATCACGACCGAGCCATCGCCATACACGTCATGGCTGCTTGGGAACCCGAGGTAAGAGCCGCCATCGAAGTGATACGGCCGATAGATGACGCCATGGAAGCTGTTGAGCACCTCGGTGCCCTCGCCATGTGAGCCGATGAAGCGCTGGCCGGCGTCGTTTACCAGTACGGGTATGCCACGAAAATCGTCCACTCCGCTGATGTGGTCCCAGTGTGCATGGGTCGGCAAAATGGCGGTCACCGTATCGGAGGGCATCCTGGCCAACTGATCGACGATGGGCGTGCCAAGGTGATGGGGCGACTGTTGAAGCGAGGGGAGCAGTTTCAACTGCCGCTCGACATGTCGCCCGAACCCCGTGTCGATCAGCAGGTCGCCCTTGGGATGCCGTACGAGGATGCCGGTCGCGGCAAATGCCCTCTTCTCAGTCCACGAACCGCCCCGAAAGGCCAACGCCGCAGGGGTTTGATAGGTACCTGTCGGCAGCGCGCTGATCGACATGGCGGCGGGAGGCGTGGCCGGTGGCAGCGCCCCGACATCGATTTTCGGCACATCGAGCCGGATCGGAGCGAACGTCCAGGCGAACCAGAGCAACGCCGCCAGGAACCATATCGCGAGTCCGATCAGCGCGCTCCTGACCGGGCGGCGACGCATCCGCAGCAAGAACGAGTTTCCGCTTCCGATAGCAAGGGCCATTATCTGCCTTTCGTGTAACAATAATGTTGATTATCGTTGTAACGATAATGGCTACTATCGTTAGGAGTCAATAAGGCATGAGGGATTGGTCCCCCGATCATCCGAGAGCGAAAGTGATGGCGCGCAAGCGCGCGGCCATCGTGGCAGCGGCGGAGCAGGCGTTCGTGCGCGACGGCTATGCCGGTAGCGGCATGGAGAGCATTGCCCGCGAGGCCGGCGTTTCAATCATGACGCTATACCGTCATGTTCGAACCAAGGACGACCTCTTCGCCGCGGTGATCGAAAGCGCCTGCCATCCGGTTGACATGGAAGAGTCGGCCAAGATCGAAGACGCCATGAAGAAGCCGCTCGCGGACATCCTTCTCTTCATCGGCGTGATGTTCCAGGAACGCATCCGTGGCCCGAAGACCACCCATCTCCTGCGGGTGGTCATGACCGAGATGCGTCGATTCCCACATCTTGGTGAGCTGGCGTACAACGGCCTGATCAACGCGCACGTCGAAAGGCTGGACGCTTTTCTCTCGACCAGGGAGGAGACATCCGATATGCCGGCGGAACGACGACGCAAGATCGGCCATGACTTCTTCGAACGATTGATCGGTCTCGACGACTATCGAGTTCTGCTCGGCCTGTCGGCTCCATCGGAGCAAAGTATTCGCAGTCGGGCGGAAATAGCCGCACAGGAATTGCTTGCGGAGCTGGAGAGGGATGGCCGTGCTCCCGGTACGCAGGAACCTTGAGAGCCCTCTTCCGGGCCGAAGTTGCAGCCGCACTAGATCGTGCGTGCCACGATCGGATCGTGCACGTACTGCAACCATGCTCCCAACCTGGAGAGATCGCCATGCACGCGCATGGCGCCGGATTGCATGAAGCGGTCGGCGGCGGCGCCGTATGCGGGATCGGCGCTGAGCAACAAGTTCAATGATTTCGCGGCCGCTGTCGTGATCTCGATGGTGATGTCGCCCCGCTCGTCGGGCCGAGCACCTGCTCGGAAAGAGGGAACGCCATCGACAATGTCGAAACGGAGTCCCTGAACCAAGCCTTCTGAAAGCGTCGCGCCGTCAGTGTAGCGCTCGACCAGGGAGACGTTTGTGTCAGGGGCGAGGCCGCCTCGCAGGGCGGCCTCGCACATCAGGTTCCCCACCATCTCGAACCACGCTTCGGTTCCATGGCGGAGCTTCTCGCTCGCTGTCATCGTATGGCTCCAACTGGGTGACCGGCTACACCGACTCACTCGACGGTGAGGACGATCTTGCCTTGGATATGCCCCTGGCCCGCGCGCGCATGCGCCTTACTGGCATCTGCCAGCGGGTAAGTGCTGTCGATCACCACCCGTATGCTCCCGTCATTCAACAAAGGGGCGAGTTCCAGAAGCTGGGCACCGCTGGAACGTACCTGCGTTGCCGAAACGGTAACGCCCCGCGACGCCGCTTCCTCGGCACCCGCAAAGCCCAGGGGGTAGACCGGAAACAGCGCTCCCCCGCGCTTCAGGGTCCGCAGGAAGCGTGCCGCGGCAGCGCCGCCGACATTATCGACAACCAGATCGAGGTCCCGCACCAGGTCTTCCGGGGCAGTCTTCGTGTAATCGATGAATTCATCGGCGCCGAGATCGCGGAGAAGTGCTTCATGCTTTCCGGACGCCACCGCGATGACGCGCGCGCCCTTCAACTTCGCGACCTGAACCGCGAAATGGCCAACGCCGCCCGCCGCCCCGTTGACCAGAACCGTCCTTCCTTCGAGCGGCACCGGGCGATGCCGGTCCGGCTGAAGCGGATTAGGCTCGTCGTGGCCCAACTCGACCAGAAACTGCCAGGCCGTGAGCAGCGACATCGGCGCGCCCGCCGCATGTACGTGATCGATACCGGCGGGCTTCAGCGCGAGTTCCGATGCCGAGACGCAAACATATTCGGCGTAGGCTTTGCCGCCCGTGAGGTCGCCAGGAAAGCGGACCATGGAGTAGACCTCGTCGCCGACGCTGAAGCGCTCGACATCCTCCGCGATCGCCTCGACGACTCCGGAGATATCGGTGCCGGGGATCAGCGGAAACGATACCTGCGGTCGCCATTCCGGCGGCAGCGCGTTGTAGCCGTCGCGCAGATACCAGTCGGGAGGATTGATGCCGACCGCGTGGACGCGAACGAGCACTTCTCCCTCCTTCGGTTGCGGCTTGGGCGCGTCCTCGTAGACCAACACGTCGGGGCCGCCGAAGGCATGCAGGCGGGTAGCTTTCATGGTGTCGCTCATTCCGATCTCCAAAATTCCGTTCGAGTCGTCGTTGATCGGAAATTTATAGCCTTGCACCTGAGTTGATAATGGTGGTCAAAGTTGATTCACTAATGTCATGAAAGAACAAATCGCACTCGAGCGGCTGACCGGACTCATCGCTTTTGCGCGCGCCGGCTCGCTGGGAAGCTACACCGCGGCCGCGCGCTCTCTCTCGATCTCCCCTTCGGCGGTGAGCAGGAGCGTTCAGCGGCTCGAGCAACACCTGGGCGTGTCGCTCTTTACGCGAACGACACGCGCATTGACGCTCACGCCGGAAGGCCGGGACCTGCACGAACGCGCGCTCAGGCTGTTGCGCGATGCCGAGGACATCGAGCAGGCGGCAAAAACGGCGCGTGCCGAGCCCGCGGGGACCTTGCGTGTTGCGGCGTCCTTGCCGATCGGCGTGCATCTGATCGCACCGGCGTTGCCGGCATTTCGCGAGAAGCATCCTGCGGTCACCGTCGACCTGCGGTTGAGCGATCAGATCGTCGATATCGTGGAGCAACGCATCGACATCGCCATTCGCATCGGCGACCTGCCCGACTCGGGATTGCTGTCACGCAAGTTGGCGCCCCTTCGGCTGGGCGCCTATGCGTCGCCCGGCTATTTGGCCAAGCGGGGCGTGCCTTCTCACCCGGATGATCTGCAAGGGCATGACACGGTTACCCTGCGCTACCAGAGCACGGGTCAGTTTTTCCGATGGCCATTTCGGATCGGGGGTCGCGAAGTCGAAATGACGCCGCCGTCCGGGTTGGTCGCCGACGTGAGCGACGCAGTCATGGCCATGCTCGTGGCAGGCGGGGGCATCGGGATCAGCGCGAGCTTTGTGGCCGCGCCATATGTCTCGCGGGGCGAACTGGTCCCGATCCTGACCGAATTCGCCGTCGAACGTAACAACATCACCGTACTCTGGCCTGAAAGCCGTCGCACTAATCCGGCCGTGCGTGCCTTCCTCGCGCTACTGCAGGAGATCTTTTAGGGGTGCATACCCGTCGTGGCAGGTGGCTGCGGTTACCAGGGCCAGCGTTCACCGGCATAGTCCAGATAGAGGTTTTGGCCACTGTTACGGTGGCGCTCGACGACGTCCGCCACGCCACGCATGCTCGTTTCGACGTCGATTTCAGCCTGGACGGTACCGTCCAGCGTTCCCATTGCCGTCGCGGCCCAACCGGGATGAATGCAGAGCACCGTCTGGCCAAGATCGCGGATTTCCGCGTGGATGCCGCGCGCCATGATGTTCAGCGCCGCTTTACTGGCCCGGTAGAGTTCGAGCCCCCCTTCCAGATTGGACGCGACACTGCCGCGATGCGACGACATGAATGCCAGCGTCCCGGGCACCTTCAAATACGGAAGCAGGTGCCGGGCGAGCCGGATCGGGCCGAACGCATTCACCATCATGATCTGCTGCAAATCTTCCGGCGTCGCTTGCACCACCGACTGGTGCAACGGGCCGAAAATCCCTGCGTTGAGGTAAACCACGTCGAAGCGGCGTTCGCCAAGCGACGCAAGCAAGGGCGCGATCTGCGACGAATCGGTCACGTCGATGTGCCCGATCTCCAGTTGACCGGGAGCGGCCCTCCCGGTCACGTGCAGCGCCGACACGTCCGAATCGGGAAATGCCGTGGCGAACACCTGCCAGCCGCGTTGCAGGAACTGCTCGGTCAGCCCGAGCCCAAGACCTCGTTCGGCGGCGACGATCAGAATGCAGGGTTGTGACATGAAGCCTCTTCCTATGACGAAAAATTCGGCGGGTGCGGTCAGAGGGCCGTATATCCACCGTCGGCCATGATCAGGGCGCCCGTCACAAAGCTCGCGCGTGGCGATGCCAGCCATGCGATGACGTCCGCGATCTCGGCGGGTTTGGCGACGCGACCCAACGGATGAAGGTGGCCGTAGCTTGCGAGCGTCGCGCGGCTGTCCTCGACGATACCGGCCAGGATGTTCGTTTCGACGACACCCGGCGCAACCGCGTTGACACGTATCCCGTGCTCGCCGTATTCGACAGCGAGCACCTTCGTCAATTGGGCGATCGCGCCCTTGGATGCGGCGTAGGCCGCAAGGTCCGGCATGCCGACGCTGCTGACAACGGACGCGACGCTGACGATCGTGCCACTGCGCTGTTTTACCATCACACGTAGCGCTTCGCGCGAATGTAGGAAGTTGCCTCTCGCGTTCGTCGCGAGGATGGCATCCCATTCATCGACGGAAGTATCGAGCGCACGCTTGTTCAAGGTACGCCCGGCATTGTTCACCAGCACGTCGAGTTGCCCGAATTCTCCCAGCGCGCGATCGACAGCCGCGCGCGCCGTCTGCTCGTCGCCCACGTCACCTGTCAGCGTCACCACGCAACCCGGTTCGGCAAGCTCCGCCACGGCGGGATGGATGTCCTCGGCCACAATGCGCATCCCATGCGCTCGCAACAGGGCTACAGTCGCGCGCCCTATGTCGCCGGCGGCACCCGTCACGAGCGCGACCTTTCCATCGAGGCCCGATATGGTGTCTATGTTCATGCGTATTCCCGGTGTTGAAATCGCCGATGGGCGATTCGATCAGCAACACGCATGCTAGGCGGCCCCGCCCCGTTCGCTAATATCCATAAGAAAACGAAGATTGCCTATTTCTATAAAAATAGGTTTAAACGATGGTGGAAAGCACGGTGTATATTGCTAAAAAGGGAGGGCAATGGCTGTGCCGGGCGAACGACTTCAACAAAGGATGGTGGCGCGCCTGCTCCGGCTGGCGCCCGAGGAAGGCTATAACCGGACGGGACTGGCCGACGTTCGACTGCTGCGGGCCGACGCATCGCTACCGCATACGCCAGTCCTCTACGAGCCGTGCATCGTGATCGTTTGCCAGGGAAGAAAACGGGGTTTCCTCGGCGAACACACGTACCTGTATGACCCGCAACACTATCTGGTGCTGTCCGTGCCGTTGCCGTTCATCAGCCAGACCGAGGCGACGAAAGAGCAGCCCATGCTGGCGCTGTCGATCCGCCTCGATCTGGCGATGCTGGCCGACCTGCTGCTGGCGCTGGAGCGCGAACTGCCGGCGCCCGACGCGACGCCACTCGGCATGGCTTCAACGGTGATGGATGCCGAATTGGCCGATACCGTGCTTCGGCTCTTGCGCGCCCTCGAACGCCCGCTCGAGACGCATGCGCTCGGGCCCGGCCTGTTGCGCGAAATCTACTATCGCGTGCTGGTCGGCGAACAAGGACCGGCTCTACGGGCGGCGTTGACGCAACGGGATCGATTCGGCCAGATCGCGCGGGCCATCCGCAAGATTCAAACCGCTTTCCATGAGCACATCGAAGTGTCGGATCTGGCCCGCGAGGCCAATATGAGCCTGCCGTCGTTTCACAACCACTTCAAGGCGGTCACGCACAGCTCGCCGGCCCAGTACCTGAAATCCACGCGCCTGCATCAGGCACGCCTGCTGATGATCCGCAGCGGTCTATCGGCCATCGATGCATCCGCACGCGTTGGCTATGAAAGCCCGTCGCATTTCAGCCGGGAGTTCAAGCGCCTCTTCGGGCGGCCACCGATAGAAGAAGCCCGCCGAATGCGGAACATCCTACGCGTCAAGGCCGAATCGGCCTGGCCGGATTTTGTGCCGGACTGCGAGTAGTGCTGCAAGAGCATCCGACGTCAGAGTTGCGCAAGCCCTCCGTCTACGGCGACTTCGCTGGCGGTCATGAAGCTGCTGTCCGATGATGCGAGAAACGCCGCCACCGCCCCGATTTCCGCCGGATCGGCCATGCGCTGGAGCGGCGTCATCGCAGCGAAGACCTTCTGGCCCTCCTCGCCCAGAGCTTCCTTCGCCAGTTCGGTGGCCGTTGCTCCGGGCGACAACACGTTGACCCGGATGCCAGTGCCCTTCAAATCTTCTGCCCAGGTTTTGGCGAGGTTGCGCACAGCCGCCTTGCTCGCGCTGTAGGCGCTGAACGCCGGTGCGCCTGTGGTGCCGGCGCTCGATCCGGTCAGGATGATCGAACCGCCCGGCCCCATCAGCGGCAGCGCCTTCTGGACCGTGAAGATCGTGCCCTTCACGTTGGTATCGAAGGTGTCGTCGATGTGCCCGGCGGTGATCTGGCCGAGCGGAAGCGGACTTCCCGTCCCGGCATTGGCGAAAACGATGTCGAGGGTGCCGCGCTCGGCTTTCACTGCGGCGTAGAGCCGGTCGAGATCGGCCTCGTCGGAAACCGAGCCCTTTACAGCGCGAGCATTGGGGCCAAGGTCGGCCACGGCAGCGTCGAGTGCCTCCTGCCGGCGGCCGAAGATGAAGACGAAGGCGCCCTCCTCGATAAAGCGCTTTGCCGCGGCGCGGCCGATGCCGGTGGCGCCGCCGGTGATTACTGCGGTCTTTGCATTCAGTCTGGTCATCTCGTGGGTCCTTGTTGAGTTGTAGGGAAGCAGAGAACTGCTTACTTGAAGTAAGTATGACCCGTGATAACCTAAGGACAAGTATGCACTTTTAGGTAAGTACCAAATGACGGCATCCGCTGAAATCTGCGATACCGGCTGCGGACTCAATGCCACGCTCCGCATCATCTCGGGCAAGTGGAAGCCGCTGATCCTGTTTTTCCTACGCAACGGACCGAAGCGCTATGGCGAACTCAAGCGCTTGATTGAGGGCGTCGCCGACAAAGTGCTCATCCAGCAATTGAAGGATCTAGAGGCAGATCGCGTACTGTCGCGGACCGACTACAAGGAGGTACCGCCGCGGGTGGACTACGCTCTGACTCCACTTGGTCGCAGCCTGGCCGACGCGATCGTCCCGCTGTGCACGTGGGGAACCGAGCACGCCGCGGAAATGGCACGCATCTTCGCCGAGCGCGATGCTTTGCCTACGGCTTGATGCCGGGCGAGCGAAGCGAATCGATCCGGACAAGCGCCCAGCGCTTCACGCTGCCGTCTGAAGTCGGGTTTTCGCGGCTTTCATGTCGCGTGCCGGCGGCAAGCCGAACATCCGCCCATATTCGCGAGTGAATTGCGGCACGCTCTCATAACCCACCGCGTAGGCCACATGGCTGATCATCTGGCCTTCCGAAAGCATGAGCCGCCGAGCCTCGATCAGGCGGAGTTGCTTCTGGAACTGCAGAGGCGACAACGAGGTCACCGCGCGGAAATGCTCGTGGAACGACGACGGGCTCATTCCGGCAACGGCTGCCAACTGTTCCACCCTAAGCGGTTTCGCCAGGTTGTCGCGTATGAGCGCGACGGCCCGGCCAACGCGCTGGGCATGGCTTTCTGGAACGCCCAGGTTCCGGATGGCCCCGCCGTGGCGCCCGGACAATAGCCAGAAATGCAGTTCGCGGATGAGTTGCTTCTGCAGGATCGGCACGGATGCCGGGCGGTCGAGAAGACGAAGGAGACGCAAGGCTGCGTCGGCCACTTCACCCTCAGTGGGGTCCACACGAACCGGTGCGCCGGCGACGAAAGGGGCTGGCCCCATCTCCATCACCAGGCTCTCGATCACCGCAATATCGAGATCGAGCACCAGCGACACGTAAGGCGCCGCAATCGTCGCCTCGGTGATCTGGCTCACCGTCGGCACATCCGCGGTGATCAGCAGCGACTCTCCCGCGCCGAAGTCGAACGTGTCGCTGCCCATCGCCACCCGCTTATGACCTTGCAGCACCAGGGCAACGAGCGGCTTCGATACGGCGTACTGCAAGGCGGTGGGAGAGACCTGCCGCACGATCGCCACGCCCGGCACCGGCGTCACGGCAATACCGGCGGCATCGGCATGCGCCTCCGCGTAACGCCTGGCTGTGTCGAGCAAGGTGCGGGTCATGGGCGGAGCGTAATCCGCACCGTTCCGGCTGGCAACGCTTTCAGAGGAATAGGCAGGGATGGCGCAGATATGGGCAAATGGGCCCTATCTGCACTACGTAAAGCAATGGCGCGACGGCGCATTTTCGTAGGAATAGGCAACCATGACCGAGGAACCGGCAACATCGAGCCACGTCGGCCGCCCATAGTGAGTACACCCAATCACCAACCCACTATGGAGCCATCGATGAACACTATTTCGATCGTTACGGGCGCCAACCGCGGCCTCGGCCGCAACACCGCTCTCAGCATCGCCCGGCACGGCGGCGACGTGATCTTTACCTATCGCAACGGTGCGGACCAGGCGCGGGAAGTCGTTGCCGACATCGAGTCGCTCGGCCGCAAGGCGGTTGCCATCCAGCTCGACGTCTCCGACATCTCGGCCTTTGCAGGATTCGCAGAAAAGGTCCGCGAAACCCTGAAGTCGTGGGGCCGCGACACGTTCGACCACCTGGTCAACAATGCGGGCCACGGCGAGATGGCCGGTATCGCCGAGACCACCGAGGCGCAGTTCGACCAGCTGTTCAACGTGCACGTAAAGGGCGTGTTCTTCCTGACCCAGACGCTGGTCCCGCTGATGGCCGACGGCGGCCGCATCGTGAACTTCTCGTCGGGCCTGACCCGCGTGTCCTATCCGGGCTTCTCGGCTTATTCGGCGGCCAAGGGCGCGGTGGAGATCCTCACGCTCTACATGGCGAAGGAATTCGGCAGCCGCGGCATCACCGCCAACACGATCGCCCCGGGCGCCATCGAAACCGACTTCCTCGGCGGCGCCGTCCGCGACACGCCGGCCTACAACGAGGCGTTCGCCGCGATGATCGCGCTAGGCCGCGTCGGCCTGCCGGAAGACATCGGCCCGGCCGTCGCCAGCCTGCTCGGCCCGGATAATCGCTGGGTCACCGCGCAGCGCATCGAAGTGTCGGGCGGTCAGAACATCTGAGCCATGACGAGCCGGCCCGGGCTGCCTCGACGCGACCGGGCCGGCATCCAGATGCTACCCCGTTGTTCTCATCCTGCCGCGCTATCGGCTCCGCGGTCGTCCTGTCGACCGCCAGCAGCCCTAGAGGATGCCTTCCTGCGCGGCCTGATACACCGTCCTGACGGTCGGCTGAAAACCGAGACTTCGCGCCAGCGATGCATCGACATGAAGGTACCAAGGGTTCTGCATCGCCTCGGCCGAGGGTTCCATCGTCTCGCCGACAAGCCCCGCCAATTCGTAGACCGTCGTCGGGGCTTCGTCGGATAGGTTGAGGATCCGGCCGTCGAAGGCGCCTGCGAGCGCCGGTCTCATCGCCGTGGCAATGTCCCTATGGTGGATCGTGCTCACCCGATGGGCAGGATGGAAGCCGAAGGTGTGCAAGTGCTTCGGCAGCATCTCCAAATGACCGTCGCCATCGCCGTAAACAAAAGGAAGCCGCAAGATGGACCAGTTCAGGCCACTCTCACGCAGGAGCTTTTCTGCCCCGACCTTGCTGGCGGGATACGCTTGTTCCGGCGCAACACTGTCGGCCTCCCGAGCAGGCCGGGTCGAATTTTTGTCATACACATTCGTGGTGCTCGCGAGGATGAAGCGGGCGTCCGGCGCATGTGCCTCCGCGGCGGCAATCAGGTTGCGGGTGCCCTCGAGATTACTTCTCCAGATCAGATCGGTATCCGAGGTACGAAAAACGGCCGCGAGATGAACGATCGCCGAAACACCCCGGACGGCGTCCGGCAGCGTCGATGGGTCAAGTATGTCGCCCGTCACGGCCGTTGCTCCCGGTGGGCAGGTTTTCCCTGCCCGCAGCAGAAGCCGACAGGCAACACCCGTGTCCACCAGCCGAGGGACAAGGCGTTCGCCAACAAGACCGGTGGCACCCGTAATCAGGATCGTCATTGGCTCATACCGTTCGTGCAAGTGCTTGCAGCCGCTCCGTTGCCAGCCGGAGAACGCGGGTGGTCGTGGCCAGATCGGCCTCGTCGATGCCGTCGAAAGCGGCTTGGCTTATGAAGGAGAGATCCGGGAGCTGCCGCCACAGGGCCTCACCCGAACTCGTCATGGTCAAAAGACGCTGGCGCTGGTCTTCGCCACCCGATGTCTGCTCTATCAACCCTTTGCGAACAAGCGTGGCAACGATCCCGCTTAAGGTCGCCCGTTCAAGTTCCAGCGCACGTCCAAGATCGCGCTGCACGATCGGGCCGCCGCTCTTCAGATGCCAGAGGACATACCACTGCGTCGAACCCAGATCGAAAGGCCGCAGGGCCGCGTCCATCACAGCGCGCCCCGCCAGGTAGCAGCGCTTCGTCCATGCCCCCACCGATACATGTTCGCCGTCTTGTCCATGCCGCATTTCGGCCCTTCCATATCGTTTGCTACCGTACGAATATTGCAAGGTAGCGAACGAAACGTCAAGTGTGCCTCACGGGAGATCACTCTCATGCGCGCCGGGAACTCGGCATAGGGCGTTTGGACGCCTTCATCGACTGCCGCCAAAGCAGCAGAGAACATTAGCCAAGAACCCGAGATTTCTGGGCTCACGCCAGGCAAATCTCGGCATCGATTTTCTCGTGAGGCCGGCTCGTGTCATTGACCGAGGCGCGCGAGGTCGCTGGGTAGAATTTCTTGCGCCTTACGGTTCTTCACGTACGGCAATTCGTCGACCTTGGCGCGCCATGTAGCCAGGGTCGTCAGGTCCGGTGACACCGGAAGGCCGGCGATCTCCGCGAACAACAGGCTTCGGAAGCCGATAGTGATCACACCCAATCACCAGCCCACCAAGGAGCCTTCGATGAACACCATTTCGATCGTTACCGGCGCCAACCGCGGCCTCGGCCGCAACACCGCGCTCAGCATCGCCCGACTCTACATGGTGAAGGAATTCGGCAGCCGCGGCATCACCGCCAACACGATCGCCCCGGGTGCGTCCGGAGAATGACGTGCTCGACCGGACGGCGAAGCGATCTCGGCATCTCAGGACCGTACCCGAATCTCATCACGAGATCCGGCCGACGACCGCCGATGCCAAGATAGGTGGCAAATTGCCCCCGCACGGCGGGAACCTCGACCGGCTGATTGATGAAGGCATGCCGGAGTTGGAGAGCCGTCGCCTGAAGGGCGAAACGCTGACTGCAGCGTCCGGCTTCGGCCCAGTAGGCGGGTTCGTTCTTGTCCGAGACGAACACGGCAACGCCGGCCGAGCTTCTGAGCTGGCTCTCATATTTCCGGTTTTCAGCATTCTTCGTGAACACTAGATTGAGGATCAGACGACCCATCCAACCCGGCAGCACTGGATTGCCGGAGGATTTCGAAAACAAGCCGTCTCGCGTCGAAAGGGCTTCGCCATAGTTGAATCGTATCCACGATTTCAATTCTTCCGTGAATGCGACATCGTCCATCTGCGCACTGTTCCCCGCGATCAGATAGGAGAGGATCTCCTCGCGCTGCTCCCGCTCCGTGAAAAGCAGCATCCGTACGCCTTGACCGTTTCCTGCGGCTTCCAGGAGCCGGAGATGTTCGGGTGGGACCGAGCGCCCATCATAGACCGTGCGCGTCGATTGACGATGCGGAATAGCGTCGAACAACTCTGTCCGCTCGGGCGGCGCAGCCTCCAAGTCGACCCGAATTCCGCGCCGATCGGGATCGTAGCGCTGAACTGCCTGAAGTCCGAAAGCGCGGGCGGCTTGAACCATGTTCTCGACGGCGCAGCCGAGGCTGGCGAACACATGATGATCGTCGGGATCGACAGCGGGCAAGCGGCGCCGGAAATCGGGCAACACCAGGATGGAGCGATCCGAGAGGCAAAATTGCCAAGGCTGCGTGTTATGGCTGTTTGCCGCCAAGGTGGCATAACGGACAAGCTCTCGTTGGGCCGACGCCGACGGCAGATCGGTGGTGTCGCTGTGTCGCCACGTGGCGTTGACAGCTTCCTCATAGCCGGAATGGTCGCGCGCATTCAGCACAAACGCCGTTGCGCCACCCATTGCGATAAGCCCGCCTCCGGTGGCAAGCGCGGACAAGAAGACACGCCGGCTTTGATGGACCTCAGACATGATAGTCAGGTATCACGGAGGGGCTAGGCGGATTTTGATCTGAATCAGGTTTGCGGTCAGAACTCTCCGGCAGATTGGGAGTAACGCTGAAAGCTCGCGTCGTTGTTACACGTGCTCAAGGGGTAATTCCAAATAAGTGACGACCTTGCCATTGCCGAGAGATGCCGTGCCCACAGGCCTGAAGCCCAGCGCTTGATGGAACGCATCAGAGGCAGGGTTCGGCGGGTCCGAGTTGACTTCGCATACGATTCGATCGTGCCCCACCGCTTGAGCTCGATCGATGAGCTTCCGATAAAGAGCCTTGGCCAAGCCTTTCCCACGCGCAGCTTGTGAAGTCACCACCCGATCCACGTAGATAAAACGAGAGTAGCGGGCACGAAACCACAGGAAATTGGGGCTGTCATAGTCCGCAGCTTGATCGAAAGCGATCAACATCGCATCGGCACGACCAACCCGCTCAGCCATGAAGGCCCTGTCGATCAGTGTCATCAGGCGATCTTCGTCCACCCATGAAAGCTCGACCGCATGGTCGTTATTCAGCTTTACCAGGGCAGTGAGCAAACCCTCGGATTCGGATAAATCATGCTTGCTTATGGTGGTTATCATGTTGTGTCTCTAAGTCCCCTACCAGACTTCCGATCAGATCTCGGACCCAGCGGTGGCCCGCATGCCTGTGACATCTCTCGTGCCAGATCAGGCTGACATTGAATTGTTCACCTAGCCAGGGCAGGTCAACCATCGTGAGTTTTTCGGATTGCCTGAGAAACAGGCGCCTCGGCACAAGTGCAACCAAATCGCTATCCAAGACGATCTCCGGCAGTAACAAGAAGGAGGCCGCTGACAAGACGACGTTGCGCCGGTAACCAAGTGTCGCCAGAGCACTGTCCACCGGTGTTTCGAAGTCGCCACCCCGCCGTGACACCACGACGTGCTCCAGTTCGACATATTCGTCGATGGTCATACCCGCTTTCAGCCGAGGATGACCGTGCCTTCCTATAAGGACATAACTTTCGTCGAATAAGTGGCAGGTCCGCAGGTGCGGGGCCGGCCGCTCGGGCGTAGCGATAACAAGATCGATTTCGTTATTCCCCAGTTGCTGCTCCATCAGCTCGGGCACCAGATGCCTCACGGCCACCCGTACTCCCGGCGCCGTCTGCCGGAGAGCCAAGACGAACGGCATCACCACGGCTGCCTGGATGTAGTCGGTACAACCGATCGATACGGTCAGTTCTGCCTTGCTGGGATCAAAGTCCTGATGAGAACGTAGCGCACTGCGCACGTGATCCAGCGCGTCTCTCAGTTGCGGTGCAAGTTCGATCGCCTTGGCAGTCGGGATCATGCCTCGACGTGTCGGGAGCAGAAGCGGGTCGTCAAACAAATCCCTAAGCCGTGCCAGTTGCGCGCTTACAGCCGGCTGACTGAGGTGCAGTCGATCTGCCGCTTTTGTGACGTTTTGTTCGGCAAGCAGCACGTCGAGCGTCACCAAGAGATTGAGATCGATGCGACTGTCATTCATTCCGTCTGTTCCTGGTCGCTGTGCAATCAATGGCGCCAACGTGGCGACCAGCAGTCAGGTATCCGCCATATGGATATCACGGGCTAGCATAATCGATTTCACAAATCTTGTTCAGATGCCCATGTTTAGGGGGACACCACTCTCAACAAACAGAGGCCGTCTCGTGAAAAGAAATATTCTCATCGTTTACGCGCACCCTGAGCCCACTTCGTTGACACGGCAACTGGTCGACGTGACCGCTGAGACGTTGTCGGCGGCGGGGCACACCGTGGTCCATTCGGACCTCTACGGCATGAAATGGAAGGCGGTGTACGACGCCGACGACTTTCCAGTACGCAACAACCCTGAACGACTGTCGTTCATCATGGAGTCCGGCCATGCTTACGCGAACGGACATCAGACGCCCGACGTGATCGCCGAGCAGCAGAAGCTGCTCGAGGCCGATGCTGTCGTCCTGCAATTTCCGCTGTGGTGGTACGGCGTGCCCGCGATCCTGAAGGGCTGGATAGAGCGGGTGTATGCCTTCGGTTTTGCCTACGGCTATCGGAATGGCTCCAACCAGTTCCGCTTTGGCGAGGGCATCCTCAAGGGCAAGCGGGCGCTGGTCAACGTGCAGGCAGGCGGCCCAGTGGCCGATTATGGCCCGCGGGGTATCAACGGGCCGATCGAGCAACTGTTGTTCCCGCTAACCCACGGCGCGCTGTTCTACCCCGGCATGGACGTGCTCCCGACGCACGCGGTCTATGGCGCGGGCCACGTTTCCACGGCGGAGGAAGTGGACGCGATCAAGGCAGCTTGGCGAGTGCGTCTTGCCGGGCTATTCACCGACAAGCCGATTCCCTTCCGTTTGCAAAACGGCGGCGACTTCCCCGATCGCCATACCATGGCCGACCACGTTGCTCCGGACCAGAGCGGCCTCGCCGCGCACTTTGCCGATCTGGTCGACGCATAAAGGGCAACACCGATGTCGCCTGCATTGTTCGCGCTTGCCGTGGCGGCCTTCGCCATCGGCAC
Organism: Luteibacter sp. SG786; assembly: GCF_011759605.1. Lineage (GTDB taxonomy): Bacteria > Pseudomonadota > Gammaproteobacteria > Xanthomonadales > Rhodanobacteraceae > Luteibacter. The sequence continues at coordinate 1,344,034 of NZ_JAAOYX010000001.1, read as the reverse complement.
GACGGAGTTCGTCATGATCGGGCTTGTCCCGGAATTCGCGCGCGATCTTGCGGTGACGATACCCCGAGCGGGCCTGCTTGTGACTGGCTATGCCCTAGCCGTGACCGTTGCGGCGCCGACGGTCACGGCCCTTACCGGAAGGCTTCCCCGCCGCGGTCTTGTGGTTGGACTGATGGCTCTGTTCACGCTCGGCAATCTGCTTGGCGGCGCTGCGCCGACTTATGAAGTTCTGCTGGCCGGGCGGATCGTGACCGGAGTGGCGCACGGCGTGTTCTTCGCCGTCGGAGCGCCGATTGCGATGAGCCTGGCGGATCGTGAGCGCGGCGCGCGAGCGGTGGCGACGATGTTCGCAGGCCTCACCCTTGCCATGGTCATCGGTGTCCCGTTCGGCACCATCGTCGGACAGAACCTCGGGTGGCGTGCACCGCTGCTGGCTGTGGCTGTGCTCGGGTGCCTCGCGACAGTGCTATTGCGACTTCTGTTGCCGAGGGAAATCCCCCATTCTCGGCCCGCCGGATGGCAGTCGCAGTTCGCCGTACTGATGAAACCCCGCCTCTTGGCGCTCTACTTCATCGCCATGACCGGGTTCGGCGGATCATTCGTCGTTTTCACCTTTCTCGCGCCGCTGCTGATGGAGGTCACCCACGTGTCTCCGGCCGCAGTCAGTTTGGCGCTCATGACATTCGGCGTAGCTGCGGTAGTCGGGAATGTTGGTGGCGGCAGGCTTAGCGATGCGCTCGGCACGCGGCGCGCCCTGATAGCAGCGCTGGTCGGTCTCGTCCTGGCGCTTGCGACGCTGCCCTTTTCGGCCCCGCACGTCCTGACCATGTTCGCCAACCTGCTCCTCTGGTCTGCCTGCTGCTTCTGTCTCGGCCCCATCGTTCAGTCGGGTGTGATCGCAGCCGCGGAAGAGGTCGCGCCCGACGCGGTCGCGACGGCGTCGGGCTTCAACATCGCCGCGTTCAACTTGGGCATCGCCATATTCTCGGCGATCGGCGGCCTGCTCGTGAGCGGCCCCGGGATTTTGACGACGCCCTGGGGAGGCGCAGCCGCTGGCTGCGCTGCGCTTGTCGCCAGTTTGTTCGTCCGCTCATGGCGGCCGAGGGCACCGCGCGAGACGGTCTGAAACGACCTTAGATCATTCCCACTCGATCGTCGCCGGCGGCTTCCCCGAGATGTCATAAACCACCCGAGAAATACCACGCAACTCATTGATAATACGAGTTGAACACTTATCGAGGAAGTCGTACGGCAGGTGTGCCCAGTGTGCCGTCATGAAGTCGATCGTCTCCACCGCGCGCAGCGCGATCACCCACTCGTAGGCCCGACCGTCGCCCACCACACCCACGGAGCGGACCGGCAGGAACACCGCGAACGCCTGGCTCACCCGGTCGTACAGGCCATGGGCCCGCAGTTCCTCGATGAAGATGTTGTCCGCGCGCTGGAGCAGGTCTACGTATTCCGGCTTCACCTCGCCGAGCACGCGCACGCCGAGGCCAGGACCCGGGAACGGATGGCGGTAGACCATCTCGCGCGGCAGGCCCAGCTCGACACCGATGCGGCGCACCTCGTCCTTGAACAGTTCGCGCAGCGGCTCCACCAGCTTGAGCTTCATGTGCTCCGGCAGACCGCCCACGTTGTGGTGGCTCTTGATGACGTGCGCCTTGCCGGTCTTGCTGCCGGCGGACTCGATCACGTCGGGGTAAATCGTGCCCTGGGCCAGCCACTTCACGCCTTCGAGCTTCGCGGACTCCTCATCGAACACCTCGACGAACAGTCGGCCGATGACCTTGCGCTTGGCCTCCGGATCTTCCACGCCGGCCAGCGCGTCGAAGAAGCGCTGCTTCGCGTCCACGCGAATGACGTGCACGCCCATGTGCTCGGCCATCGTGGACATGACCTGGTCGCCTTCCTGGTACCGAAGCAGGCCAGTGTCGACGAAGACGCAGGTGAGCTGGTCGCCTATGGCCTTTTCGAGCAGGGCCGCCACCACCGAGGAATCGACGCCGCCGCTCAGGCCCAGCAGCACGCGATCGCTGCCGACCTGGGCGCGCACGCGCTCCACCGCGTCGTCGATGATGTGAGCGGCATCCCAGAGGGTGGCGGAGCCACAGAGGTCGACGACGAAGCGGCGCAGCAGTTCCATGCCGCGCTTGGTGTGGGTGACCTCGGGATGGAACTGGAGGCCGTAGAAGCGGCGCTTGTCGTCCGCCATGGCCGCCAGCGGCAGGCTGGACGTGGAGGCGGTAACGCTGAAGCCTTCCGGGATCGCGGTGACGCGATCGCCGTGCGACATCCACACGCCCAGCGACTCGCCGTCCTGCACCACGGTCTCGAAGAGTGCGCAGTTGCCGAAGGTGATGGTGGCCGGGCCGAACTCGCGATGGTGCCCTGCTTCGACCTTGCCGCCGAGCTGTTCGGCCATGGTCTGCATGCCGTAGCAGATGCCGAGCACCGGCACGCCCAGCTCGAACACCACCTGGGGCGCACGCGGGGATGCGTCTTCGGTGACCGACTCGGGGCCGCCCGAGAGGATGACGCCGCGCGGCGCGAAGCCGCGGATCTCCTCCGGCGCGTGATCCCAGGCCCACACTTCGCAATAGACGCCGATCTCGCGGATGCGGCGGGCGATCAGCTGCGTGTACTGCGAACCGAAGTCGAGGATCAGGATCTTGTCGCTATGGATGTCGGTCATCGTGGCAGCCTGCGGATTGAATAGCTGAAAAAGCAGAACGCCCACTTGCGGCGGGCGTCCTGGGTCACCTGGAGCGAGCGCTACGCGCGTCAGTCCAGGCGGTAGTTCGGTGCTTCCTTCGTGATCTGGATGTCGTGCGGATGCGCTTCGCGCACGCCCGCGCCGGTCACCTTCACGAACTGGGCCTTGGCGTGGATTTCCTCCACCGTGGCCGCGCCCATGTAACCCATGGAGGCACGCAGGCCGCCGATGAGCTGATGGATGATGTTGCGCAGCGGCCCGCGGTACGGCACGCGGCCTTCGATGCCTTCCGGCACGAGCTTGTCGGCGTCCGCTTCGTCCTGGAAGTAGCGGTCCTTCGAGCCCAGCTGCATGGCGCCGATGGAGCCCATGCCACGGTAGCTCTTGTACGAGCGGCCCTGGAACAGTTCGACTTCGCCCGGGGCTTCCTCGGTACCGGCGAACATGGAGCCGAGCATCACCGACGACGCACCGGCGGCCAGCGCCTTGGGAATGTCGCCCGAGTAGCGGATGCCACCGTCGGCGATGAGCGGGATCTCGCCCTTCAGCGCCGTGGCCACGAGATCGATGGAGGTGATCTGCGGCACGCCGATGCCGGTGACGATGCGGGTGGTGCAGATGGAGCCAGGGCCCACGCCGACCTTCACGGCGTCGACGCCTGCGTCGAGCAGCGCACGCGCCGCCTCGCCCGTGACGATGTTGCCGGCGATGACCTGCACCTGCGGGAAGCGCTTCTTCACCCAGGCAGCGCGGTCGATCACGGACTGCGAATGGCCGTGCGCGGTGTCCACCACGATGACGTCGACGCCGGCAGCAACCAGCGCTTCCACGCGCTGTTCGGTGTCGCCGGCCACGCCGACGGCGGCACCGACCACGAGACGCTCGTGCGAGTCTTTGGCGGCGTTCGGGTTGTCACGGGCCTTCTGGATGTCCTTCACCGTGATGAGGCCACGGAGCTGGAAGCCGTCGTTGACGACCAGGACCTTCTCGATGCGGTTCTTGTGCAGCAGCTGCAGCACTTCGTCGTGCGTGGCACCCTCGCCCACCGTGACCAGGCGGTCTTCGCGGGTCATGATGTTGCGCACCGGGTCGTCGTGCTTGCGCTCGAAGCGCAGGTCGCGGCTGGTGACGATGCCGACGAGCTTTTCGCCGTCGACCACCGGCACGCCGGAGATGTTGTGCGCGCGGGTCAGCTGGAGCACTTCGCCGATGGACGTGTCGGGACGCACGGTGATGGGATTGCGGATGACGCCGGCTTCGAACTTCTTCACCAGGCGCACTTCGGCGGCCTGCTGCTCGAACGTCATGTTCTTATGGATGATGCCGATGCCGCCGTTCTGCGCCATGGTGATGGCAAGGCGGGCCTCGGTGACGGTGTCCATGGCGGCGGACACAATGGGGATGTTCAGGCGGAGACCGCGCGTGAAGCGCGTCGAGGTGTCCACATCGCGCGGCATGACCGTGGAGTGGCCGGGAACCAGAAACACGTCGTCGTAAGTGAGTGCCTCGGCAAGGATGCGCATAGCATTAGTCCCGCGAGTAAATCGCGGCATTATAGCGTGCAATGCAGCAAAGCGACAGAGCAGATTCTTGTGGGAGCCGGCTATTTGTGGGAGCCGGCTATGCCGGCGAACCCGCGGCAGCGGGCGAGCCCGACGCAAGCACCCATCGCCGCTGAAGCGGCTCCCACAGAGAGCCGAGCAGGCCACGTTTCAGCCGTCGATCGCCTCGGCAGCCTCAAGCGTGTTTTCCATCAGGGTAGCAACGGTCATCGGGCCGACGCCGCCGGGAACCGGCGTGATCCACGAGGCGCGCTCCGCGGCCGGGGCGAATTCCACGTCGCCGACGAGCCGGCCGTCTTCAAGGCGATTGATGCCCACGTCCACGACCACCGCCCCCGGCTTGACCCATTCGCCCTTCACCAGTCCGGGCTTGCCGGCTGCCACGACGAGGATGTCGGCCTGACGCACGAAGCTGGCTAGATCCTGGGTGAACTTGTGGCAGCAAGTCACTGTACTTCCTGCGATAAGCAGCTCGAGAGCGAGCGGCCGTCCCACGTGATTCGACACGCCGACGATCACGGCGTGGCGCCCTCGCACCGGCCGGTCGGTGTGCCCGAGCAGGGTCATCACACCCTTCGGGGTGCACGGACGCAGCCCGAAACGGCGCAACGCAAGGCGGCCGACGTTCACCGCCTGGAAGCCGTCTACGTCCTTGCCCGGGTCGATGCGATCGACCAGGGCGTCCTCGTCGATGTGCTCGGGCAGCGGCGACTGCACGAGGATGCCGTGCACGGCGGGATCCGCGTTAAGGTTGTCGATCAGCGCGAAGAGTTCGTCCTGCGTGGTCGAGGCCGGCAGGTCGTAGCCGAACGAATTGAAGCCAACCTGCTGGCAGGCGCGGCGCTTGTTCTTGACGTACACGGCGGAAGCCGGGTCGTCGCCCACCAGCACGACGGCGAGGCCGGGCGCGCGGCGACCGTCGGCCACGCGCCTCGCCACACGGCGGGCGATGTGCTCGAGCAGTTCGTGGGCGATGCGCTTGCCGTCGAGAATACGTGCGGTCATGGATGATTCGCCCTGCGGAAACGCTGCATTATCGCCGAATCGTCGCCGAACACACAGGTGCCGCCGTGCAGGGACATCACGCGGGTGGTCTGCATAGAATGCGCGATGGCCATCGATACCCTTCCCTATCCCACCGATCTGACCGACGGCGTAGTGACCTTGCGCGCGCATCGCAGCGGTGACGCCGAACCCCTTGCCGAGGCCGTTCGCGAATCGGTCGACACCGTCGGACGGTGGCAGGACTGGTGCCATGCCGGGTACGACACCGCGGATGCCGAACAATGGATGGCGCTCGCGAGGAAATCCTGGCTGCTGGCCGACGGGTTCGAGATGCTCGTCGTCGATGCGAACACCGACCGCATCCTTGGCGGCATGGGCGTCAATCAGCGGAACAAGGAGCAGCGGTTCGCCAATCTCGGGTATTGGGTCCGTCAGTCGGAACAAGGACGCGGCATCGCCACCCGCGCAGGGCGGCTGGCCATCGGCTTCGCATTTGCCTCGGTACGGGTCGCCCGGCTGGAAATCGTGGTGGCCGAGCACAACCTGCCCAGCCGCAGAACGGCTGAACGACTTGGAGGTACTTTCGAAGGAATACTTCGCAAGCGATTGGTTTTAAAGGGTGAATCGCTTGACTGTGCGATGTACTCGGTGGTCGCCGGCGACCCCGCGGCTTCCGCTCCTTAGAGCCCCGTTGGGGAAGTGCGCGGCGCGCGAAGAGCCCCTCAGCCCGCCGCAGCGCACATGCGTTCGAGGTCCCGATATCCCTCGAACATGGCGTCCGCTCGACAACCTGGGCAATGCGGATCGCGGCGCAGGGTCAATTCGCGGAAGCGCATGCCGAGGGCGTCGTACGTCAGCAGGCGGCCGACCAGGGGCTCGCCGATACCCAGTAGCAGCTTCAGCGTCTCTGTCGCCTGGACGAGGCCGATGAGGCCGGGCAACACGCCGAGCACCCCCGCCTCGCTGCAGTTGGGTGCATCGGCCGCGGAAGGCGGCTCCGGAAACAGGCAGCGATAACAAGGGGAATCGTCTCGCCTTGGGTCGAAGACGCTCGCCTGCCCCGTGAACCGTTCGATGGCCGCGTACACCATGGGCACGCCGAGGCGCCGAGTGGCTGCCGCCAGGAGGTAACGCGTGGCGAAATTGTCGGCGCCGTCGATCACGATGTCGTGCTCGCGGAGCAGCGTCTCCACGTTCTCTGCGCACAAGCGCTCCGGCACAGATGTAACGCGCACGCGCGGATTGAGTGCCGCCAGGGTCATCCGCGCCGACTCCGCCTTGCCCAGGCCGACGCGGGCGTCGGCGTGGATCACCTGGCGATGCAGGTTCGACCGCTCGACCCGATCGTCGTCGATCAGGGTGATGTGGCCGACACCGGCCGCGGCCAGATACAGCAACGCCGGCGCACCGAGGCCACCGGCGCCGATCACGGCAACGCGCGCTGCCGCCAGCTTCGCCTGCCCCGCTTCGCCCACCTGGGGCAGAAGTATCTGGCGCGCGTAGCGCTCTGCGGCGTCCGTATCGAGCATGCCGGCGCTCACCGGAAGGCCGGCAGCCTTCCACGCGCCCATGCCACCCGCGACCGAGGACACGTGGCGATAGCCCATTCGCTGCAACGCCTCGGCGGCGAGCAGCGAGCGCTGCCCGCTCCCGCAAAGCACGAGGATCTCGCGGTCACGGTCGGGCTCGGATTGCTCGATGCGAAGTTCGAGGAACCCGCGCGACAGCCCTAGGGCGCCGGCCGGCGTGCCGCTGGCCCGCTCGGTCTCCTCGCGCACATCGACAAGGAGTGCCCCTCGTCCTTGCCGGACCAATGCCTCGACAGGCGACAACTCGCCCACGTTCGCACGAATCGAAGCAAGCCAACGGTCGCGATCGAGACCCTCGGTCATACCGGACTCCCAGCAGTTACTTTGCAGTCGCTTATTTCTCGCGTCGCTTTGCGTTGCGGATCATGCGCTGGCGACGGCGCTGCTGGCCTTCCGTCAGCACATTCTTGCGGCCGGCGAAAGGATTCTCGCCATCGCGGAAATCGATACGCACCGGCGTGCCTTCCAGGCGGAAGCGCTTCCGGAAGAACCCCTCCAGGTAGCGACGATACGCCGGCGCGATGTGCTTGGTACGGCTGCCATGGATGACGATGGTAGGCGGGTTCGAGCCGCCCGGATGCGCGTAGCGCAGCTTCGGCGCATGACCGCGCACCAGCGGCGGCTGGTAGGCCTCGTAGGCCTTCTCCAGCGTGCGCGTGAGTTCGCTGGACGACAGCTCCTTCGTCGCCGCCGCATGAGCGCGGATCACCGCCTTCATCAATTCGCGGAGACCCGAACCGTGCAGCGCAGAGATGAAGACCGTCTTTGCCCAGTCGGCGAACTGCAGGCGTCGCTCGAGGGCCTTCTGGGTCTGCTCGCGCTGGTAGCTGTCCATGCCGTCCCACTTGTTCACGGCAATGACGAGTGCCCGGCCTTCCTCGATAGCGTGACCGATGAGCGTGAGGTCCTGGTCGGCCAGGTTCTCCCGCGCATCGATCATCACGATCGTTACCTGCGAAGCAGCAATGGATTGCAACGTCTTGATAACGCTGAACTTCTCTACTGCCTCTTCCACGCGCGAGCGGCGACGCACGCCGGCGGTATCCACCAGCGTGTAGCGGCGTCCGTCGCGCTCAAGCGACACCCGGATCGGATCGCGGGTGGTGCCGGCGAGGTCGGACACGATGAGGCGGTCTTCGCCCAACAGGCGATTGATGAGCGTGGACTTGCCCGCGTTCGGTCGGCCCACGATCGCCACGCGAATGCCCTGGTCTTCCAGAGCCGGATCGTCGTCGCGGTCGTCCGGGAGGTGCGGCAGCGCCTTGGCCACCAGCGTGTCGACGCCGCGGCTGTGCGCCGCCGACATCGGCAGCGTCTCGGCGATGCCGAACGAGGCGAACTCGCCCATCGCGACCAGCTCGTCCACGCCGTCGGTCTTGTTGACCACGACGATGATCGGCTTGCCGCTGCGGCGAAGCTCGGTGAGGATCGATGCGTCGAGCGGCAGGATGCCCTCGCGCGCGTCGACCACGAAGACAAGCAGGTTCGCTTCCGAGATGGCGGCGCGAACCTGCTGGGCGGTGAGACCTTCGATACCTTCGTCGCTTCCCGACAGGCCGCCGGTATCCACGACCACGAAGGGTCGGGGACCGAGGCGGCAGACACCGTAGTGCCTGTCGCGGGTGACGCCGGGCATGTCGGCGACGAGGGCGTCCCTGCTGCGCGTCAACGCGTTGAAGAGGGTCGACTTACCGACGTTGGGGCGGCCGACCAGGGCGACGACGGGCAACATGGGGGTACATCATTCCTTGGATCAGTTCGCCGGGATGCGGTAGGCGCCGATATGGCCCTCGACATCCTCGACGTAGACGGTATCGCCCACCACAAGGGGCTGGGCACGAATGGCTTTCTTGGACAGGCGCTCGCGGGCCACGATCTTGCCGTCGCTGCTGTCGAGCCAATGGATGTGGCCGTCGAGATCGCCCACGACCACATAGTTGCCCTGCACCGCCGGGCCGGTGAGCCAGCGATACTTCAGGGCGCTTTGCTTCCAGATGTTGGCGCCGCCGGACTTGTCGTAGGCAAGCACCTCGGAAACGTCGTCCACACCGAACACGGCATTGCCGTGCACATCGAGCGAAGTGAAGGTGGACAGCGCGTGGTTCCACAGCGGGCGGCCGCTGGGACCGTCAATGGCCGTGAGCTGGCCGTGGTAAGCCGCGCCGTAGAGGGTGCTGCCATCGAGGACCAGCGCGCCGTCGGCGTCGGAGAGACGGTCGATTTCGGTACGGCCTTCGCCGGTGGCGAGCGTCTGCTCCCAGAGCTTCTCACCGTTGTCGAGGCGCAGTGCCACGAGCTTGCCGGCATCGCTGCCGAAGAACACCACGCCGTTGGCCACCAGGAGGCGGCTGTTGCCGCGCAGGCTGAGCAGCGGCACCTGCGACTGGTCGTAAACCCAGCGGCGCTCGCCGGACTTGGCGTCGATGCCGTAGACGCGGCCGTCGTTCGTGCGGACCACCACGAGATCGCCGACGATCACCGGCGCGGTGATGACTTCCGAGGACACCTCGGTGGCCCAGCGGCGTTCGCCGTCCTTCGCGTTGATGCCGTACAGGTGGCCGTCCAGCGTGCCGATGGCCACCAGATCGCCGGCCGCACCGGGGCCGCCGGAGAAGCGGGCGTCTTCGCGCTTGGCGTCGCCCCAGCCGAACCAGCCGTGCTGGCGGGTGCTCTTCGACCAGAGCTTCTTGCCGGTGGACGCTTCGAACGCGGCGATCTTCCCGTCCGTGCTGGCGGCGTAGAGCACGCCGTCGGACACAGTCGGCCGCATGCGCACGCCGGATTCGGCGGCACCGTCACCGATGCTGGACTTCCACACGCGCTCGACCTTTAGCGTCGGCTCGAATTTCTTGTCGAGCGGGGTCGGCGGTTCGACGTTTTCCTTCTTGAACGAATGGCAGCCGGCCAGAACGACCAGCGACGAAGTCAACGCGATTGCCCAGAAACGTTTCATGCACCCTGCTTCCCGGCCACGGCCAGATCATCGAGTTTGGTTTGGACCACACCGCGCTGCGGTGCACTGTCGCCCATGGCGGCGATGGCGGCTTGGTAGGCCTTGCGCGCATCGTCGGGACGACCCAGCTTGACCAGCGCGTCGCCACGGAGTTCCTGCGAGAGCGCCACGAACGTCTTGCCGTCCATGCCGTCCAGGGCGGCAATGGCATCCTGCGGCTTGCCTTGCGCGTACTTCAGCTGGGCCCCGCGAAACGACACGAGGGCCTTGAGCGTGGAATCCTTCGCGTGGGCCTTCGCCCAGTCAAGGTCGCCCGCTGCCTTGTCGAACTGGCCGGCAAGGAGGTTGCGCTGGGCACGTTCGCTGGCGGCGAACACCGACCAGGCGGTGTCCGAGTAATCCTTGAGCAGGGTTTCCGTACGCATGTCGATCTCGTTGGCGCGGCTCTGGGCCACGGCAAGCTGCAACGCCGAGTATTCGCCGGCGGCGGCCTGCTCGTGGTTCGCCCGATGCGACTTCCACTGCTGCCAGCCGAAGATCAGCGCCAGGCCCAGGCCGATGCCCACGGCGATCGAGACGCCGTTCTTGCGCAGCCACTGCTGGACGCGTTCGCCCTGTTCGTAGTCGTCGTATACGTCGAATGCCATGCAATCACCCACTGCGCTCCGCGCAGCAAATCCGAGGGAGGGAACGAGCCCGGGCCGGCCATCGGCGATGACGGCACGGATCAATAGGCAAGGATACCCGAAAAGCACGGGCAGGCGGCGCCGCGCAGTGTGCGCACGGCGTGCCGCAGGGATCAGAGGGCGGTGGGCGAAGCCTTGCCGTCGCGGACGTCGACGCGGAACCGGGCCACATTGGCACGGCGGAACGCGTCCAGCTGCACCGGCTGCCCGTCGACCGTCACCTGGGCACCGGTGGCGTTACCGATGCGGACGTCGAGCTGGGAGTCGCTGCGGTACGACTTCTGCGTGCCGGCCGGCAGGATCCCGTACTCCAGACGCGAACCGTCGGCCGCCGTGACTTCCACCCAGCTGGCGGAAGGCAGGTTCAGCGTGAGGCTGTGCGCGCCCTGGCCAGACGCGTTGTCGGGCGTGGGCGCCGCGGAGGCCAGCGGTGCCTTGTTGGCCGTGGCGTGGTCGAGCGGCGGGAACATGGCCATGGAGGCCATCAGGGGCTGCTGGTCTTCCACACGGGGTTCGCCGGCGGCGACCGGCTTCGCCTCGGTGACGGCAACGCTGCCGCCCGCACTGGACGACGGCGCGGCAGGAGCGTCCTGCTGCGCCACCGGCGTGGCGTCGAGCGGGGAAAGACGCGCCATGTCGCGGTCGAGCGTGCCGCGCACACCCAGCCACACCATCGGCACGATGATCACCGCCGTCAGCACCACGTAGGTGGCCGCGGTGAGGTAACGCTCGAACAGATAACGGGAATGGGAGACGCCGCCGGTGACGACGAGCTCCGGCTGACGCGGCGTGAGGCGGGCGAGTTCGGCCTGGATGGCCTCTTCGTCCACGCCCACGTGGCGCCCGTATTTCGTGAGATACCCGGCGAGGTACACCTGGTAATCGATGCCGCCGTATTCGCCGGCCTCGAGCTGGCGCAGGAGGCGCGTCGGCAGGCGCAACGCCTGTCCGCAGGCCTCGATGCTGAAGCCGCGAGCTTCGCGCGCGGCGCGCAACCGGCTACCGAAGCCGGCGGCGGGCGCTGCGTGATCGATCAGCACGCGGCCCTCGTCGGCAGGGGCCTCGATTTGCGGATCCATGACATGCTCCCTGTGTGCATTCGGCTCGAGCCCGGCGAACAGGTCCTGTTCGCGTCCGTCCCGACCGGAAGAATTCGAAGATACTGGGGTCATTGACGTGCGGTGGCTTCGAGTGCGTGCGCGGGATCCGAATCCGGGAACCTTTCGCGCAGGCGTTTGGCGTAGTCCTGGGCACCCTCCCCGTTGCCCAGACGGAGCTCGATATCGTGACCGAGCTTCAACGAATCCGGACTCGGCGCCCCCAGCGCCTCGTAGCGTTGCAGGAAGGCACGCGCCCGGAATGCATCGTTCTTAAGGTACAACACGTGCGCCATCTGATACAGGGCGTCCGCGTTATTCGGATTGCGCTCGATCGCCTTGCGGAAATAACCCTCGGCGGCGTCGTAATCCTGAGATTGCAGCTGGCAGGTGCCCGCATTGCTGAGCGCGAGGTCCGGCGTTTCGTAGAACGGGTCGGCCAGGGCGCGATCGAAGTACGGCTTTGCCTCCGCCGGCCGATGCTGGGTGCACAGGAACACGGCGAGGTTGTTGTTCACCGAGCCCTTCTTCGGGTCGTATTCCACGGCCTTGCGATAGTGCAGTTCGGCATTCACCGGGTCGTTGATGCGCTCGTAGAGCACGGCGATAACCGTATGGGCCGGAACGTATTTCGGGTCGAACTGAAGCGCTTTCTGGAGTTTTTCCATGGCGCCCTTGAGGTCGCCGTTCTGCATGTAGCGCTGGCCAAGCTCCGTATAGACCTCGGCGCCCTTGGCGCGATCCTCCGCGGCCGTCGAAGGCCGGAGGCCCGAGCCGTCGCCCACGCAGCCGGCGCACGCGAACGCGAGCGCGGCCAGGAGTCCCCAACGCTCAAGCCGCATTCACCACTCCCTCTCCGAGTTTCTTGCGGAACTCCGCCTGCCGGCGGGTACGGTCCACGACCTGCCCCTTCAACTGACCGCAGGCGGCGTCGATGTCGTCGCCACGGGTACGGCGCAGCATGGTCAACACGCCCGCGTTGAGCAGTTGGGTCTGGAACGCGCGGATCTCGTCCTGGCCGGAACGCTCGAAACGCGTCCCCGGGAACGGATTGAACGGAATGAGGTTGACCTTGTTCGCCCCCGGAAGACGGCGCATGAACTTGATGAGCTGGCGCGCGTGCTCGGGCTGGTCGTTCACGCCCTTCATGAGCGTGTATTCGAAGGTGATCGAGGTGCGCGGCGCACGCTGGATGTAACGCTCGCAGGCGCCCATCAGCTCCGCCAGCGGGTAACGCTTGTTCAGCGGCACCAGCTCCGTGCGCAGTTCGTCGTTGGCCGCGTGCAGCGATACGGCCAGGGAGACGTCGCTTTCGGCGGAGAGGCGGTCGATCATCGGCACGAGGCCGGCCGTGGACAGCGTGACGCGCTTGCTCGCCAGGCCGAAGCCCAGGTCGTCGCGCATCAGGCTCATGGCCTTCACCACGTTGTCGAAGTTCAGCAGCGGCTCGCCCATGCCCATCATCACCACGTTGGTGATGCGGCGCTGCTGGTGCGGCACGTTGCCGAGATGTTTGGCCGCGACCCATACCTGGCCGATGATCTCAGCCGTGGACAGGTTGCGGGAGAAGCCCTGGGTGGCCGTGGAGCAGAACTGGCAGTTCAGGGCGCAGCCGACCTGCGACGACACGCACAGCGTGCCGCGGGTCGGCTCCGGGATGTACACCGTCTCGATGGCGTTGCCGCCATCCATGCCCAGCAGCCACTTGTGGGTGCCGTCGACCGCGCCTTTCTCGAACACGGTTTTCGGCGGGCCCACGTAGCAGCTGGCGCTGAGTTTTTCGCGCAACGCCTTGCCGACATCGGTCATCTTCTCGAAATTGCTTTCGAGACGGTGGTAGATCCACTTCATGACCTGCTCGGCGCGATACGGCTTCTCGCCGAGCTGGGCGAAGAAATCGCGCAGCCCCTGGCGATCGAAGTCGAGCAGATTGACCTTTTCGGCGGGCGTATTCACGGCATGACTCAGTGGGAGACGACTTCCGTCGTGCGGAAGAAATAGGCGATTTCCACCGCCGCGGTTTCCGGCGCATCGGAACCGTGGACGGCGTTGGCGTCGATCGACTCGGCGAAGTCGGCGCGGATCGTGCCCGGGGCGGCTTCCTTGGGGTTGGTGGCACCCATGAGGTCGCGGTTCTTCAGGATGGCGCCCTCACCCTCCAGCACCTGGATCATGACGGGGCCGGAGATCATGAAATCGACCAGCGCCTTGAAGAACGGACGCTCCTTGTGGACGGCGTAGAAGCCTTCGGCTTCGGCGCGGCTCAGCTGCGCCATGCGCGCGGCCACGACCTTGAGGCCGGCCTTCTCGAAGCGGGCAAGGATTTCGCCGACGACGTTCTTCTTGACGGCATCGGGCTTGATGATCGAAAGGGTGCGCTCCAGCGCCATACGGGTGCTCCGGGAATAGGAATAAGACAAGGAAGATCATGGGCGCCTTAGGGGGCGCCGGATGCCAGTTTACGGCTAAAGCCGTCCGGAATGACTGACTTAGCACACGAAATCTTGACAGATTCTAGCTGATCCGCAACCCCGTTGCAGGCGCATGTGCGGTCGCGGATTGACCGGCCCGGGCGGCCGGGCGTACTCTCAAACGATCGTTTGATTCAAACCCACCGCCTGCGGAGTCCGCCGACATGACGAGCGCACCCTACGCCTCCCGCGAACGCAGCACGAAAGAGCGGATCCTGGGCGCTGCCGAGGCCCTTTTCGCCACCCACGGGTTCGCGGGCGCATCGCTCCGTCAGGTGACGGCAGCCGCGCGGGTGAACCTGGCCGCCGTGAATTACCACTTCGGCTCCAAGGACAAACTCATCGAGGAAGTGTTTCGCCGCCGCCTCGACGAACTGAACAGCCGGCGCCTGGCGGCCCTGGGGAAAATCGCGAACCAGGACGAGACCCAGCTCGAGGATGTGCTCGACGCATACATCCGCCCGGCGCTCGACCTCTCGCGAACGGACGGCGGCGGCGCCGCCTTCGTCCGTGTGTTGGCGCGTGCCTATGCCGAGCACAACGACACCCTGCGCCGCTTCCTCTCGGACAACTACGGCCACGTGTTGCGCCAGTTCGCCGCGGAATTCGGACGCCTGCTGCCCGGCCTGGCCAGGGAAGAGATCTACTGGCGCCTGGATATCGTCACCGGCGCCCTGACATACGCCATGGCCGACTTCGGCATTATCCAGCGCAAGAGCGACGTCGCCGAGCGCGACCACCGCGAAGCAGCCGCGGACCATCTCATCCGCTTCGCCGCCGCCGGCCTGCGCAACCCTTCCGTTTCCAATTCCCCGGTCACCCGCTGACCGGGGAACGATCATTGAGCTATCGGAGAACACCATGACCGCAACACCGTTACGCATTCGCAAGGCCGCGGTACTCGGCGCCGGCGTCATGGGCGCGCAGATTGCCGCTCACCTGACGAACGCCAACGTGGAAACCGTGCTGTTCGACCTCCCGGCAAAGGAAGGCCCGAAGAGCGGCATCGCCATGAAGGCGATCGCCAACCTCGCCAAGCTGTCCCCCGCACCGCTGGCCGAAAAAAACCTGGCTGCCGCGATCGTGCCGGCCAACTATGAAGAAGACCTGGCCCTGTTGGCCGATGTCGACCTGGTGATCGAGGCCATCGCCGAGCGGATGGACTGGAAGCTCGATCTGTATACGAAGATCGCCCCGCACGTGTCCAAGACCGCCGTGCTGGCCAGCAACACCTCCGGCCTGTCGATCAACGGCTTGGCCGAAGCGCTGCCGGAAGAGATGCGCCACCGCTTCACCGGCGTGCATTTCTTCAATCCGCCGCGCTACATGCACCTCGTGGAGCTGATCCCCACGAAGCTCACCGACCGTGCGGTGCTGGAAGGCCTCGAAGCCTTCCTCACCACCACTCTCGGCAAGGGCGTGGTCTACGCCAAGGACACCCCCAACTTCATCGGCAACCGCATCGGCGTGTTCTCGATGCTGTCCACGATGCACCACACCGAGAAGTTCGGTCTCGGCTTCGACACCGTCGATGCCCTCACGGGCCCGGCCATCGGCCGCCCGAAGAGCGCCACCTTCCGCACGGCAGACGTCGTCGGCCTCGACACCCTGGCCCATGTCGTCAAGACGATGGCGGACACCCTGCCCAACGATCCCTGGCACGCCTACTTCCAGGCGCCGGCATGGCTGAAGGGCCTGATCGACAAGGGCGCCCTCGGTCAGAAGGCCGGGGCCGGCGTGTACCGCAAGGCCGGCAAGGACATCGTGGTGCTCGACCTGCAGAAGCAGGACTACCGTGTATCCGAGCAGAAGGCGTCCGACGAGGTCTCGGCCATCCTGGCCATCAAGGACCCGGCCGAGAAGTTCGCCAAGCTGCGCGCCTCGGCCGATCCGCAGGCGCAGTTCCTGTGGGCCGTATTCCGCGACCTCTTCCACTACACCGCGTATCACCTGGCCGACATCGCCGATACCGCGCGCGACGTCGACTTCGCCATTCGCTGGGGTTACGGGTGGAAGCTCGGCCCGTTCGAGCTCTGGCAAGCGGCCGGCTGGCAGCAGGTTGCCGGCTGGATCGCCGAGGACATCGCCGCCGGCAAGACCATGAGCAGCGCGCCGCTGCCGGCCTGGGTCACCGACGGCCGTAACGGCGTGCACGGCAAGGCGGGTTCGTTTTCGGCGGCCGACGGCGTCGAGAAGCCGCGCTCCAGCCACCCGGTGTACCAGCGTCAGGCGTTCCCCGACCCGATCCTGGGCGAGACGTTCGACAAGGGCAGCACGGTCTGGGAGAACGACGGCGTGCGCCTGTGGCATGCCGGCGACGATATCGGCGTGATCTCGTTCAAGACGAAGATGCACACGGTGAACGACCAGGTGCTCGACGGCATCCAGCATGCCATCGGTCTGGCCGAGCAGCAGTTCCGCGGCGTGGTGCTGTGGCAGCCGTCCGAGCCCTTCTCGGCGGGCGCCGACCTCAAGGGTGCGCTGGGTCTGCTTAAGGAAGGCAAGCTTGCGCAGTTCGAGGCCATGGTCGCGAACTTCCAGGCCACCAGCATGCGCATCAAGTACTCGCTGGTGCCCGTGGTGGCCGCGGTGCGTGGCCTTGCCCTCGGTGGCGGCTGCGAATTCCAGATGCACTCGGCGCGAACCGTCGCGGCGCTGGAAAGCTACATCGGCCTCGTCGAGGCCGGCGTTGGCCTGCTGCCCGCCGGCGGCGGCCTCAAGGAACTGGCCGTGCGTGCGGCCCAGGCCAACCCGGAAGATCCGTTCGAATCCCTGAAGAAGGTGTTCGAGACCGTGGCAATGGCCAAGGTGTCCACCAGCGCGCTCGAGGCCAAGTCGCTCGGCCTGCTGCGCCACGACGACATCGTGGTTTTCAACAGCTATGAACTCCTGCACGTGGCGAAGGCGCAGGCACGGGCGATGGCCGAGTCGGGCTACCGCCCGCCGTTGCCGGCGCGCGCCATTCCCGCAGCCGGCGACACGGCCACGGCCACCTTCAAGGCCTCGCTCGCGAACATGGCGGAAGGCTATTTCGCGTCCGCCCACGATATCGAGATCGCCAGCCGCATCGCCGACACGCTGTCGGGCGGCAAGATCGAACGCGGCTCGCTGGTCGACGAGGCATGGCTGCTGGCGCTGGAACGCCGCCACTTCGTGGAACTGGCGCAAACCGAGAAAACCCAGGCCCGCATCGCGCACACGATGACGACGGGGAAGCCGCTGCGTAACTGACGCGCACAGCGCTCTGACGCAGCCCACCTCCCCACTTAAAGGAAACACTTCCATGAGCAAGCAAGTGCAAGACGCCTACATCGTCGCCGCCACCCGCACCCCGGTAGGCAAGGCGCCGCGCGGCGTATTCCGCAACACCCGCCCCGACGACATGCTGGCCCACGTCATCCGTGCGGTGCTGGAACAGGCGCCGGGCATCGACCCGGCCATGATCGCCGACGCCGTCATCGGTTGCGCGATGCCGGAAGCCGAGCAAGGCATGAACGTGGCGCGCATCGGCGTGTTGCTGGCAGGCCTGCCCGAGCAGGTGCCGGGCGTCACCATCAACCGCTTCTGTTCGTCGGGCGTGCAGGCTATTGCGATGGCCGCCGACCGCATTCGCCTTGGCGAGGCCGACCTCATGCTGGCCGGCGGCACCGAGTCGATGAGCATGGTGCCGATGATGGGCCACAAGGTCGCCATGAACCCGGCCATCTTCGAGAACGACGAGAACCGCGCCATTGCATTCGGCATGGGTATCACCGCCGAGAAAGTGGCAGAGCGTTGGAAAGTGAGCCGCGAAGACCAGGACGCCTTCGCACTGCAGTCGCACCAGCGGGCCATCGCGGCCATCGCCGCGGGCGAGTTCAAGGACGAGATCACGCCCTTCCAGCTCGACGACCGCTATCCGGACCTGAAGAACCACAGCGTGCGTGAAGACCGCCGCATCATCGACACCGACGAAGGTCCGCGCCAGGACACGTCGCTGGAAGTGCTGGGAAAGCTGCGTCCGGTATTCCGTAACGGCCAGTTCGGCGGTTCGGTGACCGCGGGCAATTCCTCGCAGATGTCCGACGGAGCCGGCGCCCTGCTGATCGCCAGCGAGAAGGCCATCAAGGAATACGGCCTCACCCCGCTCGCCCGTTTCGTGGGCTTCTCGGTGGCCGGCGTAGCGCCGGAGGTGATGGGTATCGGCCCGAAGGAAGCGATCCCGAAGGCGCTGAAGCAGACGGGCATCACGCAGGACCAACTCGACTGGATCGAGCTTAATGAAGCCTTCGCAGCCCAGGCCCTTGCGGTGATCCGCGAACTCGGCCTCGACCCGGCCAAGGTGAATCCGCTGGGCGGCGCCATCGCCCTCGGCCACCCCCTGGGTGCCACCGGCGCCGTCCGCGCGGCCACGTTGATCCACGGCCTGCGCCGTCGCAAGCAGAAGTACGGCATGGTCACGATGTGCATCGGCACAGGCATGGGCGCCGCCGGCGTCTTCGAGGCTCTGTAACAAGGCCAGAGGATCACTCGTGTGGGAGCCGCTTCAGCGGCGATCCCGCGGCAGCGGGCACGCTACCGCGAGCACCCATCGCCGCTGAAGCGGCTCCCACACAGAGCGAAGGTTTGGAGCTAACCTCAGCCCATGCACGGCATCCACACCATCGACACGGGCTTTGCCCGCCCCTCCTTCGATGCGGCCTACCTGGTCGCCGAACGAGGCCGGGGCGCCTTCATCGACAGCGGTACCGCGCATTCGCTGCCCCGCTTCCTTGACGCGATCGCCGACGCCGATCTTCAGCCGAAAGACATCGACTGGGTGATCCTCACCCATGTCCACCTCGATCACTCCGCGGGTGCCGGTCAGCTGATGCGGCACCTGCCCAACGCCATGCTCGCGGTGCATCCTCGCGGCGCCCCGCACATGATCGACCCCTCCGCCCTTATCGCCGGTGCCGCCGCCGTATATGGCGGGGAGGACATCGTGCGCAGGGACTACGGCGACATCGTTCCCGTGCCGAAAGACCGCGTCATCGAAGCAGACGACGGCTTCGTCGTCGACCTGGCCGGCCGCGCCCTGCTCTGCCTCGACACGCCCGGCCATGCCCGTCACCACATCGCCATACACGATGAACGCTCCAATGCGTTCTTCACCGGCGACGTGTTCGGCCTTTCCTATCGCGAACTCGATTCGCCGGGTGGGCCCTTCATCATCCCCACCACGTCACCGGTCCAATTCGACCCCGACGCGGCTCACGCGTCCATCGAACGCCTCATGCGTTACGAGCCTGAGGCCATGTACCTCACGCATTACGGCAGGGTGACCGACGTGAAGCGGCTTGCCGGCGATCTGCACCGGTCGATCGACGCCATGGTTGCCATTGCTCGCCGACACGCCTCCGCTCCCGACCGCGAACAACGCATCGCCTTCGACTTCATCGATCTTTATGTCGAGCGTGCCCGCGCACAAGGCGTCACACTGACCACGGCGGAGATCGTGAAAGTGCTGGAGGTGGACATCCGCCTCAACGCCCAGGGCGTGCTCGTATGGCTCGACCGCCACTCCCGTTAAGCCCCTCCTGTGGGAGCCTCACGCCAGCCGGCTACCGTTTGGCACCGCTCGCTCGGTCGTGGTGATGACCACACCCTCGTCGGTATGGAAACCCGTCAGCAGGAATTGCGAGCGGAAGGGCCCGATCTGTTTTTCCGGGAAGTTGATCACACCGACGATCTGCTTGCCGACCAGTTCTTCTGCGCTGTAGATGGCCGCCACCTGCGCGCTCGTCTTCTTCTCGCCGTGCGGGCCGAAGTCCGCCCAGATCTTGTAAGCCGGTCGACGCGCTTCGGGGAATGCTTCGGCGCGCACGATCGTGCCCGCCACCAGTTGCACCTTCTCGAAGTCTGCCCAGCTGATTTCTTCGCTCATCTCATCCTTCCAGTCGCGACTTGAACCAGTCGCGCAATTCGTATTTCCAATAGGTGCCTTGCGCGGCCAGATAACCGAACGGCCGGTGTACCGGATCCAGGCCGAAGCCCGCGTACGCATCGAGCACCGGCTCCCCCGATGCGATGGCTTCCGCCAACGCTTCGCCGGCCGCGCATGTCGGTGCCAGCCCGTGGCCGCCGAACGCTTGTGCATACCATAGGCCGTTTCCATGCGTGCCCACCTGGGGCATTTCGTGACGTGCATAGCTCATCAGGCCCGACCATGCCTGCTCGACCCGCACATCCGCCAGCGACGGAAACACGCGTGCGAGGTCGCGCTTCAGGAGTCGTTGCACGGCACGTGGCGACCGGTCGCGCACCGAAATGCGGCCGCCCCAGAGCAGGCGCGTGTCGGCAAGCGGTCGATAGTAATCGAAGGCGAAGCGCGTGTCGTACACCGCGGCGCGCGTGCGCAGGCATTCGCCGAGTCGCTCGCCCAACGGTTCGGTCACCATCACATAAGTGGCAATGGGCAGCACCGCGCGATCGATGCGGCGGTCCAGTCCGGCAAGGTAACCGCCGCAGGCGAGCACCACGTTCGGGGTTTCCAGTTCGGCATCGCCCACACGCAGCACCCAGCGCGGGCCCCGACGTTCGAGCATGCGCACGCGCGACGATTCGTGGATGCGCACTCCCGCCCGTTCGGCCGCTTGCGCCAGACCACGCGCGTAGGCCAGAGGATCGATGTGCAGGGCGTTCCGCTCGTAGAGTCCATCGTGGTACCGGGGGCTGCGCACGAATTCGTGCATGGCGTCCTCGGGTATCCACTGCCAGTCCGCACCGTAATGTTCGGCAAGCAGACGCTGCCGCGAGCGCAGCACCGCGGCGTCGCGGAACCAGTTCGCCCAGACCACCCCCGCATCGACGGCGTCGCAATCGATACCCAGCACCGCGATCCGCTCGCGAATCAGATTCACCGCGTCCACCGTGCGCGCGTAAAGCGCGCGAGCCCGTTCCGGCCCTGCCTGCTCCAGCAACGCCGTTTCGCCCAGCGAATAGCCGGCGAAGACGAAGCCGCCGTTCCGGCCCGACGCCCCGAAGCCGATCCATTGGGATTCCAGGACGACCACGTCGCGCACGCCGCGGGCGGCCAATCCCAGGGCCGTATTCAGCCCGGCGAACCCGCCGCCCACGACGACGACCGCGGCCTCGCGCCGCCCTTGCGGCGGCGGCCGAAGCGCGGGGACGGTCGTTCGGTCGTGGTACCACGACGGCATCGGGCGGATTCTCAAGGTCAGGTGCGCCGTTGTACAAGACCGCGCGCCGGGGCGAAAGGTCCGTCCCTGCACACGTTCAGGCGTATGATTCGCGAACGTCCCAAGCAATCCATGCCATGAGCCTGCTGCCACCCATCGACCTTGAACGCTGGATCGACGAGAACCGCGCCCTGCTCAAGCCACCCGTCGGCAATAAATGCATTGTCGACGGCGACCTCATCGTCATGATCGTCGGCGGCCCGAATTCTCGCACCGACTACCATTACGACGAGGGGCCGGAGTTCTTCTACCAGCTCGAAGGCGAGATGGTGCTGAAAGTGCAGGACGATGGCCAGGCCCGCGACATCCCGATCAAGGCCGGGCAGATGTTCTACCTGCCTCCCCGGGTGCCGCACTCGCCGCAACGCATGCCCGATTCGATCGGGCTGGTGATCGAAAGGCGCCGCATGGCGGGCGAGAAAGACGGCCTGATGTGGTTCTGCGAAGCGTGCAACCACAAGCTGTACGAGCAGTACTTCACGCTGGGCAGCATCGAAACCGACTTTCCGCCGGTTTTCGACAGGTTCTATCGGTCGGTGGAGGCTCGCACCTGTGGCAACTGCGGCGCGATCCACCCGGCGCCGGCCAGGTACGCGGACTGAACCAGCCCGTCAGCGGCGGCCGGACAGCCATTTCGACGCCATGCGGCGGAGCGACGGATCCAGGGACGGATCGCGCGCGATCTCCGGCACCGGGCGCCACGCCAGTTCCAGCGATTCTTCATTCGCCATGAAACCTTCGCCACCGCAAGCGACCACGGCATAGCGCACGTCGTAATGCCAATGCTCCAGCTCGGCTCCGCGGGCCGGAATGACGTGGCGGTCCACGTCGAAGATGCCCGGAAGGACCGCCAGCCCCATCAAGCCCGTTTCTTCCCCGGCCTCGCGCAACGCGACGCCCGGAAGATCCGCGTCCCCGTCCGCATGCCCACCGGGCTGCAGCCAACGGCCCAGTTTCCGGTGGTGCATCAGTAACGCACGTTCGCCGTCCGCGCTTACCAGCCACGCCGAAGCGGTGAAATGGCCACGCAGTGTTTCGCGGTGGAAGGGCCGCGCCTCGTTGCGCCCCCAGGCGATGAAGTGGTGTACCGCGGCTTCGTCCGGCCAGCGGGCCGCGTAGTCGTCCAGTGCGTCGAGCAAATGCTGTCGTGCGGCGTCCATGAGGGGAAGGCTTCGAAAGAGCCGGCATTTTCGCACGTCTTTTTCGGATTAGTCCGATGTCGCCGCCGGTAGAGGCTTGCCTACGATGTCAACGGGCGCACGACGCGCTCCGTCCGCAGCGTCCGCTGTGCAATGCAAGGAGTCGCGTATGTCGCAGAAATTGAAGTCCGCCGCCGCGTTCGCGCTGGCGTGCTCCGGCCCCGCTGCCGTCTGGGGTGCAGCCCTTCCCGGCGAAGCCAATTTCACCGGCCCCCTCGTCACCCCCGCCGTCAATGCGTTGCCGGCCGGCATGGTGAACATCCAGCCCTACCTCATTCATACCAATACGCGCGGCAGCTACGACAACCGTGGCGGCCGCCACGAAAGCAAACCCACCGTCCGGCAGTGGCAGATTGCGCTGCCAATCACCTATGCCCTCACCGACACGGCGTCCGCGCAGGTCATCCTCAATGCGGCTCGTACCTCGGGCAACGGGCAACACACCGACGGTATGCGCGTGGGCGACACCACGGTTCGCTTCCAACAGCGCCTCCGTGGGCCGGCCGCCGACGGCACAGGCCTGGTGCTGGGGCTGGCCCTGGCCCAACGTCTGCCCACCGGGCGCTACCACCGCCTCGACACCAACCCGCTGAACGGTACGGGCAATGGCGCCATGCGCACCACGTTCGCGTTCGGCGCCCAGGAACTCTTCTGGCTCGACGGCGGCCAGGCCATCCGTTGGCGCGGCCAGCTGGCGTGGAGCCCGTCTCCCGGTCGCATCCGGGTGCGCGACAGCAGCGTGTACGGTACCGATGCAGGTTTTCGCGGCCACGCACGGCTGGGTCAGGCATGGAACGCCTCCGTGGCAGCCGAATACGCGCTGGACGCCCGCTGGGTGCTCGTGGGCGAAGCCATCTGGAACCGTGCCAGCGCCGTGAGCGTCGCCGGCACGGCTGCAGGCGGCTCGCGCATGGCGTACAGGCTGGCTCCCAGCCAGGAATTCAGTCTCGCGCCCGCCGTCGAATACAACTTCACGCCGAACACGGGACTCATCGCGGGCGTGCAGTTCACCGTCGGCGGCCGCAACACGGCCGATTATGTGGCGCCCCAGGTGGCGCTCAACATGGTTTTCTAAAACACCGCGACACGATATGCACAACCGCCGCAAGTCATGGTCGACACCTCGCTCGCCGCATGCAATGCCTTGGCAGGCCTCGCATTGCAGCTTGTACGGCCGAGCCCCCCTGGGCTATGGTGCCGTGCCAGCGCTTCCGGGCAGAGGCGCGTCCACCGCGGCACGCGGCGGTTCCAATAATAAAAGGCTACATTCCGGCAGTAGGGGAGACACATGCTGAAACACCTGTTCGCGACGCATCCCATTGAGGCCGCGCCGCACGTCGACGCTGGCGAACACATCGAAACCGGTGCGCACGCAAGCGGCGAGCTCAAGCGAGTCCTCACGGCCAAGCACCTGATTCTCCTCGGCGTCGGCGCCGTCATCGGTGCAGGTATCTTCGTCATCACCGGGCAGGCCGCCGCGCTGCATGCGGGCCCCGCGCTGGTCATCAGTTTCCTCATCGCGGGCTTCGCCTGCGCCCTGGCCGGCCTCTGCTACGCCGAGTTCGCCGCCATGCTTCCGGTTTCCGGCAGCGCCTACTCTTATTCCTATGCCACCCTCGGCGAGTACGTCGCCTGGTTCGTCGGCTGGAACCTCGTCCTCGAATACCTCTTCGCCGCGGCCACCGTCGCCGCCGGCTGGTCCGGCTATTTCAACGAACTGCTCGGCATGGTCGGCCAGATGGCCGGCACGAACCTCGCCCTGCCGGTGTCTCTGTCGTCCGCACCCTTCCAGTTCGTCGACGGCCACATCCAGGCCACCGGCACGTTGATCAACCTGCCGGCGGTGGCCATCATCGCCGCCCTTTCCGGGCTCTGCTACGTCGGCATCACGCAATCGGCGTTCGTCAACTCGATCATCGTGGCCATCAAGGTCACCGTGATCCTGCTGTTCCTCGCCTTCGCCATCCAGGTCATCAACCCGTCCAACTGGCATCCGTTCATTCCGGAAGCGGAAGGTCCGGGCACGTTCGGCTGGGGCGGCATCTTCCGCGCGGCCACCATCGTCTTCTTCTCCTACGTCGGCTTCGACGCGGTGTCGACCGCGGCGGGCGAAGCGAAGAATCCGCAGCGCGACATGCCCATCGGCATCCTCGGCTCGCTCGCCATCTGCACCGTGCTGTACATCGCCGTGGCCCTCGTGCTTACCGGCATCGCGCCGTTCCGCATGCTCAACACGCCGGAGCCGGTGGCCACCGCGCTAGGCCTGTATCCGCACCTGTCCTGGCTGAAGGCCATCGTGGTGCTCGGCGCCATCACCGGCCTGTCCTCGGTCATCCTGGTGATGCTCATGGGCCTTCCGCGCATCTTCTTCTCGATGGCGAAAGACGGCCTGCTGCCGCAGACCATGGCCAAGGTGCACCCGAAGTTCCGCACTCCGTACATCGGCACCATCATCGTGGGCGTGGCCGCCGCCGCCATGGCCGGCCTGTTCCCGGTCAGCGTGCTCGGCGAACTGGTGTCGATGGGCACCCTGCTCGCCTTCGCCACCGTCTGCGTGGGCGTGCTCATCCTCCGCTACACCCGTCCGGACCTGAAGCGCAGCTTCCGCGTGCCGTTCGTCTGGCCGATCTGCGTCACCGGCGCCCTCGCCTGCGTGTATCTGTTCTGGCAGGCGTTCGAAGAGCACTGGCGCCTGATGGTCGGCTGGATCGTCATCGGCCAGGCCATCTACTTCGGCTACGGCTACGCGCACAGCAAGCTGCGCAAGTCCCTGGGCTGAGCCTCAGCCCACAGACGAAAAGGCCGGCGGGCGTCCGCCGGCCTTTGCATTTGCACTATCCTCCATCGAACACGACATCCAGGCTGTCCATGCTCCAGCAGTTACTTGCCAAGAAAGCACCCCAGGCGGAACCCGACGACGCACACGGCCCGGCCCTGCGACGCACTCTCGGACCATGGGGACTCACGGCGCTGGGTATCGGCGCGGTCATCGGCGGCGGCATCTTCGTCATCACCGGCGTGGCCGCGGCCGAGCACGCCGGGCCGGCCATCATCCTTTCCTTCATCCTCGCGGCCATCTGCAGCACGTTCACGGCGCTGTGCTACGCCGAGTTCGCGTCGATGATCCCCGTGTCCGGCAGCGCCTATTCCTACGCTTACGCCACCCTCGGCGAAGGCGCGGCGTGGTTCATCGGCTGGAACCTCATCCTCGAATACGGTGTCTCGGCCTCCGCGGTGGCGGTGAGCTGGACGGGCTACTTCGTCAGCCTGCTCGACCATGTCGGCATCCACATTCCTCCGGCGCTCACCAACGCGCCCGTGGACTGGGTGGACGGCCACATGGTGCTCACGGGCGCGCTGTTCAATCTTCCGGCGGTGGGCATCACCCTGGCGCTCACCTGGGTCTGCTACGTGGGCATCAAGGAGTCCACCGGCATCAACATGGCCATGGTGCTGCTGAAGACCGCGCTCATCATCCTGGTGATCGTCGTCGGCGCCAGCCACATCGACACCGCCAACTGGCACCCCTTCATTCCCGCCAACGAGGGCGGCGACAAATACGGCTGGAGCGGCATCCTGCGCGGCGCGTCGATGGTGTTCTTCGCCTATATCGGTTTCGAGGCCACGTCCACCGCGGCCCAGGAGTCGAAGAACCCGCAGCGCGACATGCCCATCGGCACGCTCGCCTCGCTCGCCATCTGCACCGTGCTCTACATCGCCATGGCGGCGGTACTCACCGGCCTGGTTCCCTTCACCGAACTCGGCACGTCCGAACCGGTGGTCACGGCGATCCGCCAGCATCCGGAACTGGGCTGGCTGCGCGGCGTGGTGGAGGTGGGTGCGCTCATCGGGCTTTCGTCCGTGGTGCTGGTGATGATCATCGCCCAGCCGCGCATCTTCATGATCATGGGGCGCGATGGCCTGATGCCGAAAGTGTTCACCACCATCCACCCGAAGTACCGCACCCCGCACATCAACACCGTCATCACCGGCCTGGGCATCGCCTTGCTCGCCGCCGTGTTCCCGCTGAACGTGCTCGGCGATCTCACGTCCATGGGCACGCTGGTCGCGTTCTGCGCCGTGTGCGCCGGCGTCATGATCCTGCGCAAGACGGCGCCGGACCTCCCGCGCACGTTCCGCGTGCCCTGGGCTCCGGTCACGTGCGTGCTGGGCATCCTCAGCTGCATCGGGCTTCTGTGGTCGATGGGTGTGCGCAACTGGGTGTTGATGGGTGTCTGGACCGCCCTGGGCGTCATCGTCTACATCGCCTACGGCTACCGCCACAGCCGGCTGAAGCGACAGGCCTGATCCGCTGCGGATTTCCGGCGAAAAGCTCGACACGGTCGCAGATCAATATTGCAAGCTATTGAATAACATTGCTTTACCTGGTTAACGGCATCGCCATTTAACTGCCATTGGCCGGTCGCCCGTGGAGGGGAGTATGATCCCCAGTCCGAGGGTAAATCACTTGGCAGTGGGCCCCGGATTGCCGCCCTGCGCGTCAGGCGGGTCAGCTCCTCGGCCTGGCGCGCTAGGGCTGCATTTTGAGTTCGGACACGCAAAGGCCAGCCTCACGGCTGGCCTTTTGTCTGTGCGGTCCGGGCTGCCTCAGATCATGGCGGCGTGGGAAACGCACCAGCCCTTCGCGGCCACAGCCTTGCCGGGGAACAGTTGGCATGGCCCCCAGGCCGCGCCGGCCTTGCCCTGGTAGAAATTGCAGTTGAAGCACGCGTCGCCGGGGGCCTTCTTTCCCTGGGCCTTGCTGGCGTCTTCGGTGTACTTCAGCGCCTGGGCGGTGGGGTCGGACAACGAGACATGAGGCAGGTCCTGGGCCCGTGCGGCCCTGGGAAGCGTGCCCAACACGCCGGCGGCGGCCACACCACCCGCGGCGAGCTTGAGAAAACGGCGGCGCCCCTCATCGTTTTGATCGTGTATCGACATGCGTTGGCTTCCATCGGTGGCAATGCCTTGATCGTACCCCTATCGCCGAAAGGCGAGTGGTTCGCATTCCCGGAAAGCCGCCTGTGGCCCGCATGCTATAGTTGGAGCCTGTTTGGACGTCCAAATCACCATGTCGAAGACTCCCCCGCCCGTCGCGTCCGCCCTGCTCGCCGAGCGCGCCGACGCCATCGCCGAAGCCGCGCGCGAGCTGGCCGCCTTCGGTTGGACGCCCGCCACCAGCAGTAATTTTTCGATGCGGATCGACGACGATCTTGCCGCGATCACCATTTCCGGCCGCGACAAGGGCCGGCTTGGGCGCGACGACATCATGGTGGTCGACATGGCGGGCAAGGCCGTCGGCTCCGACCATCGCCCCTCGGCTGAAACCGGTTTGCACACCCAGGTGTACCGCCGCTTTCCTGAAGCCAACGTGGTGCTGCACACCCATTCGCGCACGCAGAGCGTGGCCTCCCGGTTGTTCGCGTCCGAAGGACGCGTACGGCTGGAGGGCTGGGAGTTGCAAAAGGCCATCGCCGGCTACACCACGCACGAGAGCGTGCTCGACATCCCCGTTTTCCCCAACACCCAGCAGATGCCCGAGCTGGAAGCCCGGGTAGATGCCTGGATCGACTCGGGCAAGCCGCTTTACGCTTACCTGATCGACGGCCACGGTATCTACACCTGGGGCCGCGACATGGCCGAAACGCGCCGTCACCTCGAGGCGCTGGAATTCCTGCTGGGCTGCGAACTCGACCTTAGGAGGCTGGCCCCATGAGCCGTCTGCGCATCTACGAAGACAACCGCCACGACGCCCCCCTCGCGGTCTATGAGGACCACGCCGCCATCGCCGCCGAACTGCAGGCGGTGGGCGTCCGTTTCGAGCAGTGGCAGGCGAACCAGCCGATCGCCCCCGGTGCCAGCCAGGAAGAAGTCATCGCCGCCTATCGCTCCGATATCGACCGGCTGATGCGCGAGAACGGCTACCAGGCCGTGGACGTCATCAGCCTCAAGCCCGATCACCCCGATCGCGCCGCGTTCCGCCAGAAGTTCCTGAACGAGCACACGCACAGCGAGGACGAGGTCCGTTTCTTCGTTGCCGGTGCCGGCCAGTTCACGCTGCACATCGGTGGCAAGGTCTACGAGGTGCTGTGCGAACGCGGCGACCTCATCGGCGTGCCTGACGGCACGCCGCACTGGTTCGACATGAGCGAATCGCCCTACTTCGTCGCCATCCGCCTGTTCACCAACGTGGAAGGCTGGGTGGCCAATTTCACGGGCGAAGACATTGCCGAGCGCTTCCCGCGCATGAGCCCGCACGCTTCGGCGTCCACGGTTTCGTAAGCCGGCCCCGTCGTTTATCCTGCGGGGCTACCCGTTCCGCAGGCTTTGACGCATGTCCGATATTCGCGCCATCCTCACCGACATCGAGGGCACCACCAGCTCGATCGACTTCGTGAAGGACGTGCTCTTCCCTTATGCGCGCCAGCACCTGCCCGCGTTCGTGGAGACACACACCGACGATCCGGAGGTGCATCACTGGTTGCACGAGGCGGCGAAGGAAGCCGGCATCGTCGAGGCCAGTCGCGGCGAGATCATCGACATGCTGATCCGCTGGATCGACGAGGACCGCAAATCCACCGCGCTCAAGGCCTTGCAAGGCATGATCTGGCGCGAGGGATACGAGTCGGGCGCCTATGTGTCGCACATGTACCCGGAGGTCGCCGGACGCCTCGAGACCTGGCACGACCGCGGCCTGAAGCTTTACGTTTATTCGTCCGGCTCCGTTCCGGCGCAGAAGCTGCTGTTCGGCTATAGCGAGAGTGGCGATCTCACGCCGCTCTTCTCCGGCTATTTCGACACGCAAACCGGTCACAAGCGAGAGGTGGAATCCTATCGGCGGATCGCCGAGGCCATAGGCCTGCCGCCTGGGCAGATCCTCTTCCTGTCGGACATCCGCGAGGAACTCGACGCCGCCCGCGAAGCCGGCATGCGTACCACCCAGCTCATCCGTCCTCCCCAGGTCCTGAGCGACAACGGCCATCCCTCAGTCGCCGATTTCGATGCCATCGCCCTCTGAATCCAGGCGCCGGATCGCGCTGACCGCCGTCGTCGCCTTCGCTGCGGGCGTCGCGCTGACGGCAGGCGTTCTGCATCTCGACATTGGCCCGGCTCCGGCAAGCACGGTGACGGGAACGGCCACCGCCATGCCATCCAATGCACCGGCGCCGGCCACGTCGATGGCCAGCCCCGCAGCCGCTGAGGAAGAAGCCGACGACACGGCCCTTGCCGACAGCTGGCCCGACGATGCGCCCACGCCGGAGCAGATATTCACCGCGCAACCGGATGCGCTCCGTCGAGCGCTTGGCGCGCTTGCGCCGCGTACGCCGGGAAAAACGAACCTGTATGCCATCGCCTTCGGCGGCGACGGTTCCGAAGATGTATTCCGCAACGAGGCCGAGTACGTCGATACGCTGATGACGAAGCGGTTCGGCAGCCCCGGGCACACGATCGTGCTGGAAAACAATCCGGCCACGCTGGCCACCCGTCCGCTGGCAAGCTGGACGAACCTCGAAGCCGCCCTCGACGGCCTCGCCAAGGTGATGGACCCTAACCAGGACATGCTCCTGCTCTACGTGGCCACGCACGGCGGCAGCGACCACTCATTGCTCGTCGACATGGATCCCATCCCGCTCGACCAACTCGATCCCGACGGTCTGGCGGATATCCTCTCCAAGCGGCCGTTTCGTTGGAAAGTGGTGGTGATCAACGCCTGCTATTCCGGCGGATTCGTTCCGAAGATCCGCGGTGCGGGCACGCTCGTGCTGACATCGGCGCGGAAGGATCGCACTTCCTTCGGCTGCGGCGCGGAATCGGACATCACCTATTTCGGTCGCGCCTGGCTCGCCGACGGCCTGAATGACACGCCCGATTTCATCGAGGCTTTCGGCAAGGCACGGACAGAGATTGCGACCTGGGAGAAACGCGACGCCGTCGAGCCCTCGGAGCCGCAGATCGACATCGGCTCAGGGATCCAGGAGAAGCTGGAAGCCTGGCGAAAAGGTGCCGGCATCGGACCGGCGGTACCGTTTCAGGCAGCCAAACTTACCGCTCGTCGCTGAATCGGCCCCAAAAAAAGGTCTTCGCGCATTTCCGGGGGACTGCGGCTTCGCTACTTGGTGCTGTTGGTTTTCGCTTCGTAGGGTGGGCTCGCCTTCGGCCTCGCATCGGCGCCTGTGCCGTTGCCTGGAAACCGGCAGCCGTCGTCGCCCTCGCCGCGAAGACTTGCGTCGTTCCTTGCGAAAGGAGAGCCGCTACGCGGCTAGTGTCTTATGGCTGACGCCGCGGCGGACCCGGGCGTCCGGGCGGGGGTTTCCGACTCGGCCTCCTGCCTCGGCGGAAACGGCGGGCCGTCCTGGCCCGCCCCCTTCGGGCCTTTTCCACCCAGCCGCCCTCGGCTCCAGACATCGCGGCGAGGGCGACGGCTGCCGGCATCGGACGGTGCGGTGGGGTGTTGTGTAGTGCGTGGCGCGGCGTCGTTTGTTCGGTTTGTGGCGACCTTCCACGGTTGAGTCGCTGGGTGCCTGCCTTCGCAGGCACGACGGTTGGGCAGGTACGACGGTTGGGAAGGGTGAGGTACTGGGATTCGCGGGGTTGCTGTAGGAGCCGCCATGGCGGCGAGGAGCCCTGGCCTCGGTTCCCAAGAAAATACAATTGCCCAATGCTCTCTGTGGGAGCCGGCTATGCCGGCGATCCCGCGGCAGCGGGCAAGCTTGCCGCGAGCAACCATCGCCGCTGAAGCGGCTCCCACACAAAGCGAAGCGGCCCCCACCAGAGCGCGATGCGACAGTCTCGCAGCGCCCCACCTACCGTCGTGCCTGCGAAGGCAGGCACCCAGCGCCTCCGTCGGCAAGATGCGGGAGCAACCATCGGCTCCTGCTTCGGCTCTCCGAACACCAACCCGCGCCGTCCGCTGCCAGTACCCGTTCCCCTCGCCGCGATGTCTGGAGTCGAGGGTGGCCGGGCGGAAGAGGCCCGAAGGGGGCCGGCCTGGACGGCCGGCCGTCTTCGCCGAGGCAGGAAGCCGAGTCGAAGACCCCCGCCCGGGCGCCCGGGTCCGCCGCGGCGAAGCCATCAGACATTGAGCCGCGCAGCGGCTCTCCTTTCGCAAGGAACGACGTAAGTCTTCGCGGCGAGGGGAACGGGTACTGGCTCCCAAGAAACGGCACTGGCGCCGATGCGAGGCCGCAAGGCGAGCCCACCCTACGAAGCGAACCCCATACCGACTTCGGATTTCGTCAAACGCTGATATCGAGCGAAAACCGGTCGGCATCCATCCAGGCCGGGAAACGTTCGCGGTGCGCCTTCAGCGGTGCGGGGTCGAGCACGATGGTGACCACCTGCTCCTGCGTGCCGAGTTCGACCAGGGGCTCGCCCACCGGATCGATCACCGCGCTGTCGCCCGCATAGGGCAGATCGTTGCCGTCCACGCCCACGCGGTTCACGCCGATGACGTAAGCCAGGTTCTCGATCGCACGTGCGCGCAGCAACGTGCGCCAGGGCTGACGCCGCGGCGCCGGCCAGTTCGCCACGAACAGCGCGAGGTCGTAATCCATGCCGCCGGCCGAGTCTTCGTTTCGTCCGTTCCGCAGCCAGACCGGGAAGCGGAGGTCGTAGCAGACCTGCGGCAGGATGCGCCAACCTTTCAGTTCCACGACCAGCCGTTCGTTGCCGCCGCCGTAGCGGGTGTGCTCCCCTGCCATGCGAAACAGGTGGCGCTTGTCGTACCAGGCCATTTCGCCGTTCGGCGCGGCCCAGATCAGGCGGTTGTACACGGTGTCGCCGTCGCGGATCACCAGGCTGCCGGTGATCGTCGCATTCACTTCGTCCGCGAGTGCACGCATCCATGCCACGCTCGGGCCGTCCATCGACTCGGCATTCGCCAGCGTGTCGTTGGTGAACCCGGACAGGAAGGTTTCCGGCAGCACGATGAGGTCGCTGGGGGCCGCGCCGCGAACCAGCCGGCCGTAATAGTCGCGATTGCCGGGCGCGTCGTGCCAGCGCGTGGCACCCTGGATCAGGGAAACGGTCAGAGTTTGCACAGGAGCTCCGCAGCGGCTTCCATGGTGGCGTCGTTCTTGGCGAAGCACAGGCGAACCAGCCGCGTGTCCGGCGCGCTTTCGTAGAACGGGCTGAGCGGAATGACGGCCACGCCGCCCTCCCGGACGAGCCACTCGCTGAAATTGATATCGTCGACGTCGCGAACGGCGCTGTAATCCACAAGCTGGAAGTACCCGCCCGGCACGTCCAGCAGCTTCAGGCGCGACGGCGCGATGAGGGCGCGGAAACGGTCTCGCTTGGCCTGGTAGAACGCCGGCAGGTCGAGGTAATGCTGCGGCGAGGATTCGAGGAATTCCGCGAACGCCCACTGCGCAGGATTGAACGTGCAGAAGGTAAGGTATTGGTGCACCTTGCGGAATTCCGCGGTCAGCGCTTTGGGCGCCACGGCGTAACCCACCTTCCAGCCAGTACAGTGGTAGGTCTTGCCGAACGAGGACACCACGATGCTGCGCGCGGCCAGTTCCTCGTGCCGGAGCACGCTCTGGTGTTCCTGTCCGTCGAACACGATGTGTTCGTAGACCTCGTCGGACAGCACCACGATGGGTGTGTTGCGCACGATCGCCGCCAGTTCGTCGAGGTCGGCGCGAGAGAGCACGGCACCGGACGGATTATGCGGAGAATTGATGAGGATCATCCGCGTGCGCGGGGTAATGGCCTCGCGTACGCGCTGCCAGTCGATGGCGAATGCCGGAAGCGTCAGCGGCAGGTGCACCGCCGTGGCGCCCTGCAATTCGATGGCCGGCTCGTAGCTGTCGTAGCACGGATCGAAGACGATCACCTCGTCGCCCGCACGCACGACGGCGGCAATGGCGGAGAACAGGGCCTCGGTAGCTCCGGAGGTTACCGTCACCTCGGTGTCCGGACTGACGCGGTGGCCGTACAGGCGCTCCGTCTTCAGGGCGATCTGCTCGCGCAGCCTGGGGATGCCGACGCCGGGAGCGTACTGGTTCTTGCCCTCGGCCATGGCGCGCGTGATCGCGTCGCGCAGGGCCTCCGGCGGTTCGAAATCGGGGAAGCCCTGGCCCAGGTTCACTGCCTTGTGCTCCAGCGCAAGCTGGCTCATGACGCTGAAGATCGTGGTGCCGACCTTGGGAAGCTTGGTTTCGAGCTGCATCGAACGCCCTTATTCGTTTGGACGGCCAAACGCCGTCGAATGTTCCGATCCTACCATGCGCGCCAGGTGGATCGCCCCGGCCTGCTCGGGGTTCGCCGCGACCTTTTCGCAGTCCTTGTGGAACTCCGCCTGGGCCTTGGGCAACCTCTCGGCAAGGAAGTCGACGAAACTGCGCACGGCGGGCAGCAGGCCGCGCCGGCTCGGATAAACGAAGTGCAGCGTACCCTGGGCGGTGGTGTATTCGGGCAGCACCCATTCGAGGCCGCCGTTCGCGATGAGGGGGCCGCAAAAATCTTCGGGCAGCAAGGCCACGCCGCAACATTGCACGGCGGCGGCAATCAGCACGGAGAAGTCGCCGCTGACCAGGCGCGGCGTGACTTCCACGGCGGCCTTCTTTCCACTCGCATCGACCAGTTCCCATACCTGGGCACCTTCGTGCTCGTACATCGACAGCGCCGGGAGCTTCGCAAGTTCCTCGAGCGTCTTCGGGCGTCCGTTGGAGTCGAGGAACTTCGGGCTCGCCACGAGCAGGCTGCGCGCGAAGCCGATACTGCGAAGCACCAGGGTGGCATCGGTATCGAGCTTCTCGCGCACCCGGATGGCGATGTCGTAGCCCTCGCCAATGAGGTCCACCCTGCGATTCGTGGCGGTAAGGCGCACCTGCACCTTCGGGTGCTCCAGCATGAAGGCGGGCAGCATCGGACCGAGCACGTTCTGCGCCAGCGATATGGGACAGCTCACACGGATGACGCCGCGTGGCTCCGTCCTCAACTCGTCCACCGCGTCCTGCGCCGCCTGGGCTTCCTCCAGCACCGCGCGGCAATGCTGGTAGAACCGCTCGCCGATTTCGGTGACCACGAAGCGCCGGGTCGTCCTTTGCAGCAGGCGCACCCCCAGCCGGTCCTCCAGCTGGGCGATGCGCTTGCTGAGGCGGGATTTCGGGATGCCCAGCGCACGGCCGGCCGCGGAAAACCCGCCGTGTTCGACCACCGAGGCGAAGAAGTACAGATCGTTCAGGTCCTGCAGGGCGCCGTCCATCAGGGGTTCCCGTCGTTTCGTCTGCGAAACAATCAGTCTACTCCAAGCGGGCTAATCAAGGCATTGTCTGCGGCGTATCGTTTTCCCATCCCGCTTCGGCGGTCATCTTCGAGGGAACCACGCCATGAAACTCCTGCATATCGACGCCAGCGCCCTGGGTGCCCACTCCGTGTCGCGCGGCCTGACCGCCGCGGTAGTTGCCGAGTTCGTGCGCAACCACCCGGGCATTGAGGTCACGTACCGCGACCTGCACGCCGCGCCGCTGGCGCCGTGGGCTCTGCCGGCGGGCGACGACGACCCGAATGCCGCCGAAGGCGCCAAGGCGCTTGAGGAGTTCCTGGACGCGGACGTCGTCGTGATTGGCGCCCCGATGTACAACTTCGGTATTTCCAGCACGCTGAAGGCCTGGATCGACCGCATTGCCGTGGCCGGCAAGACGTTCCGCTACACCTCCGCGGGCCCCGAGGGTCTGGCCGGCGGCAAGCGGGTGATCGTTGCCTCTTCGCGCGGCGGCATCTATGCGCCGGGCACGCCTGCCGCGGCCATGGACTTCCAGGAACCGTACCTCCGCGCCTTGTTCGGCTTCCTGGGCGTAACGGACATCGAGTTCGTTCGGGCCGAGGGCTTGGCGATGGGCGACGACCACAAGACCAACGCCATCGGCGGCGCCATGGCCGGTATCGGCGGCCTGCTGCGCAAGGCGGCCTGACGACGGACCTCGCGGGCGGCTTCGGCCGCCCGTACGGGGCGGATTACGGCGAGTTCTGCTTCCCGGGTTTTTCGTTCGGCATGTTCTGGGACTCCTGCGGGTGGCCCTCGCCGGGAACCTTCGGCTTGCCGTGAGAGGGCTTCGGATTGTCTTCCCGGTAGCCCGGAGTCTGCTGTTTGTCGTCGTTCGTCACGAGATTATCTCCGGTCGCTTACGAGCGTTGCTGGCAGGCCGCGTGGCCGCATTCGCAGGCACCGCCCACGTTCTGGCTTTCCGTCGCCATGCGGCAGCTTTCGCTGCAGAAGTCGCGAGACACGGGAACCTGGCAATTGCAGCCCGCGTGGTCGCACGGTTTCGTCGCTTCGTTCATGCTCTCGCTCCGTACGGTCAGGCTTGGCAGCGTGCGCGGAGGTGCGTCTAATTTTCGTCACAGTCCGGCGAAACGCCCTGAACGCCCCATCCGTGCGCCGCGACCAGCAGACCGCTGAGACTGCGAACGTCCTGCAGGTTGTGCTCCGCCACCCGCACCAGATCGGCAGACGATCCGCCGCGCAAATAAGTGAGCCACGCGCGCGGCGCCTCCGAACCGGGCAAGTCGTCCTCGCGCACGATGCGCAGCAAGCGACGCTCCGCCGTCTGCATCTTGCAGTTCTCCCAAACCTGCCGATAGCGACGCCGCATGGGATGCAGCAGATCGACGTGCGTCAGCCCCAAAAGGGGATTTGCCATGCGAGCCAGCCGATACCGCGTGGCCAGCAGCGGCGCGTCGTACGACTTGCCGTTGTAACTGACCAGCACGGTGTCGCCGTGGATCCACCCGGCGAACGCGCGGAGCATCGCGGACTCTGCGGCCATGGCGGTGATGTAGAGCTGGCGGACGCGTAGCGCCCCCTCGTGCCAGTCCGCCGCTCCAATCATGAAGGCGCGCGTGCCGGTGCCGCCGGCGAGGCCCGTGGTTTCGGTATCGAAGTGCAGGACATGTTCCCGTCGTGCGGTCGTCAGCCTCGCGAACGTGAGATCGAGCTCGGCCGGCGGCTCGTTCCAGGCGAAGCGTTGCTCGATGTAGCGGAGACCGGGCGAGATTTCTTCGCCGGGAACCTCCCGGGTATGCGGGCGAGTCGGCGCGGGCGGTTTGATCAGGCGCTCGCGCACGCCAGCCATGCGGCGAAGTGCGGCCAGATCGCGAGCACCCATCGCCGCTGAAGCGGCTCCCACACAGAGCGCGGTTCCTTCACCCGGCGGTCGAGCCAGCGCGTTCCCCATCCGTGCAAGGCGGCCCGGCAGCGACGCCTGCGTGACGGTTGCTCCGGCTTGCTCGACCTGTGGGAGCCGCTTCAGCGGCGATTCCTGCGGAGCCGTGGACCCGGCCTGCTTGCGGAGCATGGCCAGGCGGGATGCGAGGCTGCTCATGCGGCAACAGCGCCCAGCAGGCGAAGCACGCGCGTCGCGAGTGCGCGCGGTGTGTCCTCCCGGCCCTCGTCGGCCGCGAGCACGGGGCCCACGCAACCGGGACAGCCGGCCTTGCACGCACAGCCCTCCACCGTGGCCAGCGCATGACCGAGCAACTCCCGCGCACGCTGGAACAACGGTTCGCTCAGGCCTACGCCGCCAGGGAAATTGTCGTAGAGATAGACCGTGGGCAGGAAACGCTCCAGCGCATCGGGCAAGGCCAGGCCGCCGTCGGGTGCGCGCAACTGGCCGCGGCCGGTGGCATCCACCTGGGCAGACCACCCTCCGTCGCCAGACCCTACCGCCTTCTGCAGATCGCGCGGCTCGGCCATGACCGCCACCACCGCCGCGGTGTGCAAGGCGTACGCGGCACCGAGGAAACCATCCAGGGCGTGCTGGCGCGAGCGGAACGCCTCGTCCAGCACCGTTTGCGGCAACTGCCACCATACGGCCGTGGTGTGCAGTTCCTGGTCTGGCAGGTTCACCGGCCCATAGCCGATGTTTTCGTGCGTGTAGTAGCGGATTTTCTTATAGCCGGATACCCGCCGCACGACATGCACCTCGCCGTGCCGCGCGCTGCCCTTGCCCGAGTTGCTGCCGTCGAAGCACTCCAGTTCCTTGAGCTTCGTGTAATCGATGGCATCGGTGTAATAGTCCACACGCGTGCGCGTGCAGTACGCCTTGCGTCCCTCCCAGTCGAGTTTCTCGACCTGGTACGGCACCGACTGGATCATGTGGATGGCGCCCTCGTACAAGGTGAGCGCGGCGGCCGAGTAGTCGACTTCGGCAATGATCGTCTGCCTGCCCTCGGTACGGTCCACCACCACGAAGTTGCCGTCGGCCACCGAGCGCAGGCTGACCGCATTTGCCGGATAGCTGTCGGCGATCCATTCCCAGCGGTCGCCCTCGCGATGCAGCACTTCCGCTTCGGCAAGCACCTGGAGAAAATCCCCCGCGTCGTCGGGCCCGAACCGGTCGCCCGCGAGGAATGGCAGCTCGAACGCGGCACAGCGGATGTGGTCGAGGAGAATCAGCGGCTGGTCGGGCTGAATGCGCGCGTGTTCCGGGCTGGCCTCGGTAAGGAAAGCCGGATGCCGCATCAGGTATTGGTCCAGCGGCGCGCTGCTCGCCACCAGCACGCCCAGCGACGGCTGCTGCCGGCGCCCTGCCCGGCCGAATCGCTGCCAGGTGGCTGCAATGGAGCCGGGGTATCCGTTGAGCACCACGGCGTCGAGGCTGCCGATGTCGACGCCCAGTTCAAGCGCGGAGGTGGACACGATGCCATCCACGTCGCCCGCGCGCATGGCGCGTTCCACCTCGCGGCGTTCGGTGGGAAGGTAGCCACCACGATATGCGCGGATGCGGGCCGGTTTCCTCGTGTCGTGGTCGAACACGTCCTTGAGGTATTTCGTCAACACCTCGACCATCAGACGCGACTGCGCGAACACCAGGGTTTTCATCTTCGCCTTGATCGCCACGCGAGCGATAAGGCTGGTCTGTGATCGCGCGGACGCACGCAATCCGAGGTCCGGATTGATGACGGGCGGATTCCAGAGCAGCACATGCTTGTCGCCGCTAGGGGCGCCGCTGCTGCCGATGGTCACCACGTCGTCCTCGATCAGCGCTTCGGCATGCTCCGTGGCGTTGCCGATGGTGGCCGAGCAGAGCACGAACTGGGGACGAACGCCGTAGAAGGCGCAGATGCGCTTCAGCCGGCGCAGCACGTTGGCCAGGTGCGATCCGAACACGCCGCGGTAGGTATGGATCTCATCGATGACCACGTAGCGCAGGTTCTCGAAGAACTGCGCCCACTTCGTGTGGTGCGGCAGGATGGCCTGATGCAGCATGTCCGGATTGCTCACCACCACGTCGCCGTGCAGCCGGATGGCCTGGCGCGCGTCGCCGGGCGTGTCGCCGTCGAACGTGAAAGCCTTTACGCCGAGGTCGCCCGCACGGTTGATGTCGAGCAGCTCGGCCACCTGGTCCTGGGCCAGCGCCTTGGTCGGGAAAAGATAGAGTGCCTTGGCGCCGGCCTCCAGCACCGAGGAGATCACCGGCATGGTGTAGCACAGCGTTTTGCCGGAGGCGGTGGGCGTGGCCACAAGCACGTGCTTCCCGGCACGGGCGGCTTCCCAGGCCTCCTGCTGGTGGCTGTAGAGGCGCTCGATGCCACGGGCGGCCAGCGCCCGGGAAAGTCCGGCCGGCATGTCCTCGGGCATCGGCGCGTAAACGCCCTCGCGCCCGAACACGGTGAAAGCCGAACAGACGCGGTCGCCGTATTTGTCGGTAAGGCGATGCGCCAGGGTCTGGCCGTCGTGCCGGGCCGCGACCACGGGATCGGCTTCGTCGGTGCGAAGGGCCTTGAGGTAAGCGGCCATGGACGTCCCGGGCGGCGGAAGGACGCCCGTTATGCCCGTGCCTCGTCTCAGATGCTGCGACGGCGGCCGGAGTGCCTACGGGCTCCCCGGATCACGTGGCCCCCGCGTCCGCGTCGGCCATGTCGGTATTGGCGACACGCCAGATGCCGGATTCGTCTTCCACCTTGATTTCCACCGAGTGCCCCGGCTGATGGCGGATGGCCGCGATAAGGGTCAGCGCGTGACGCATCGCCTCGTCGCGGGTCGAAAACTGTCCGACGAGGTCGGCATTGCGCCGCAGGGTCCACTGTCCCCGCGACGATGCATTGAAAGGTACGTAGAGGATCGTGCGCTGCAAGAGGTCCGCTCCGTCGGGAAGACCCCTTCGGTCTTCGTCGTGACGAAGCT
Source organism: Luteibacter sp. SG786 (assembly GCF_011759605.1). Taxonomy (GTDB): domain Bacteria; phylum Pseudomonadota; class Gammaproteobacteria; order Xanthomonadales; family Rhodanobacteraceae; genus Luteibacter. Next base: position 1,304,402 of record NZ_JAAOYX010000001.1, on the reverse strand, counting down.
AGGTGCGTGGTTGTCGCGGGCGTGTCACGGCGAAGTCGCCGGACCGGTCACGTCAATCGCGACAGATGGGGCGTGCATCCTGCAGCCAATCGGCGTGGCGCACGCCCTTCTCCATCGCGGCATCCACCGCGGCTCGCTCGTCGTCGAAGTTTTCCAGGAGGGTGATCATCACGAAGTCCCGCGGTCCGGCGTGGCTAGCGGGCTCGACGATATAGGCGGCCTTCCAGAGCCCGGTCGGGGCTTTCAGGGTGCGCACTTCCACCGAATACTGTCCAACGGTACGCCGATGCACGATACGGCCCCCTGCAATGGCTTCGTGGCGACGGCGAATTCTTGCGCCGTCGCCGATGAAATGACAAGGATCAGGCTTTCGGGGCGGCGGCGGCCGTCAGGCCCGAACCGCTGGCGGGGATGGAAAAGTTCTTCGTTTCGCCCTGCTGCACGCTGGCGTCCACATCCACCCGGTCGGCACTGCATGCTCCGTGCGGCATCATGCCGAGCTTCCGCGCACCGGCGGGCACGTGCAGCACCAGCTGCTGGCCGATCTCCATGTCCGCCACCACCTTGTCATCCACATAGATGGCGCTCGAGCAGCCGGCGCCCCACAGCCCCTGTTCGCGCACGATGTTGAGCGTGGCGTCACCGCCACTGGGATCCTGCAGGCCGAACACCGTGCTGGAAGGGACATCGTGGATACCGACGTGGCGCTCGTTCTGGGTGGCGCACCCGGTCAGCAGCACGAGACCGGCGATGAGTAGATGGCGCATGGGGAGCTCCTTGAGGTCGGGAAAAGCATTCGTTCCGGGATGTCGAAAGCGAGTGAAAAGCGTACGCTATCCGCCGATACGTTACCCCAACCGCCCCGCCGACAGCGCAGACCCGCCCATGACCGCCAAGCCTTCCCGTCCGCCCGCCCTGGTCTTCGACCGAGCACATATGGTCGCGGACACCATTGCCATGGTTCTCGATGGCGAAGGCTATGCCGCGCACGCCGCCGTTACCTATCGCGACGCCAAGCGAGCGTTTCAGGCTTTGCCGGATTTGTCCCTTATGGTGATCCACGCCGACACGCCGGGAGAACGCCGAGGCAGCATGCTGCTGCAAGCAGCGCTACGCGAGCGTCCCACCACGGCCATGGTCGTGGTGTCCAGCCGCATGCCGGAGGACCTGGAGCCCTTCCCGAAGTCGGCTGTATTTCTCGAGAAACCCTTCGACCGGGCGCAACTGCTCGAAGCGATCGACCGGGCCCGTTCCTCGCGGCCGGCAACCCGCAAGGCGGATTAACGTTCCAGGCGGGCCAGGGACTCCCGCGCCATCCGCCAGCCTTCGGACCGGGCCATCTTTTCGGAATCGTAGGAGACGCCGCCGCTGTCGCTGGCGTCGATGATGGTGGTCCCGTCCCGGGCAAACACCCGGTAGTCCCAGGTGTACCTCGGCACGCCGTTCGCACTGCTGTCGCGCATGCACTCCACGTCGATGCGGGAGTCCTCGTCGATGTCGTGGCTCATGACACGCTCCGGTTGCCCATCGGGAAGCCGATGCAAGCAACCGGGCGATCAACGCAATGCGAAAGCGCGGGAAAAAAAGTGTGCGGACCTCCAGCGCCCCGGGATCAGAGGCAGGAAATGGCCTCGTCACGGAAGCGGCTGTCGTACTCGCCGCCCTTGGTCTTCTGGATCTCGTGCATGACGACCAGGGCCCCGGCACCGTTCGCGGTCACGTCCAGGCGCTCGTGCTTGCCGTCGTCGCTCGCCGTCACGCGGCCTTCGTCGTCCTTCGCGTCGCCCTTGGCGTTCTTCGCCAGGGCCTGCCACTTGGGCTCCACGCACTGCACATAGGCCGTCACGCTCTTGCCCGTTTTGCTGCTGAGCTTGGGCAGACTGTCTTTGAGGCCACTGCTGGCGCAACCGGCAAGGAGGGTGCAGGCGGCGAACGCAAGAACGTGTTTCATGCTGGATTCCACGGTGAGGTTCCGGGAATTCTAGCGCGACGGCGCACCGGTGCGATCAGCCGCCCGCGCGCGAGGCGACGTTTGCCTCCGCCTTGGCCAGCTGGCCGTTCTGGCATTTCAGGTAATGGGACGAAGCCAGCCAGCGCTTGTCCGGGTAGTACGAAAACACCATCTGGCCACCCTTCAGGGCATCGATCAGCTTGTGCGCAATGGCCGTGCGCACTGCGGGGCAGCCCCAGCTGCGGCCGATGCGGCCCGCCACCTTCGCCATCGCTTCGTTCACATAGGCCGCGCCATGGATCACGATGGCGCGGGCCATTGCCTTGTCGTTCACCCCGGGCTCCAGGCCTTGCATGCGCAGCGAGTACCCGTTCTTCCCGGTGTAGGTATCCGACGTGCGAAAGAGCCCGAGGCTGGAGGCCAGACTGTTGGGCGCATTCGAAAATTGCGTCGAGTTGGCGTCCCCGCTGTTCTTTCCGTGCGCCACCAGTTCCTGGAAAAGGAGCTTTCGGTTGACGGTATCGAACACCCAAAGCCTTGGTTCCGACGACGGCTTCGAATAGTCGATCACGGCCAGCCGGTCGGCTGGCTGCCCGCCTTGTGTCTGGGCACATTCAGATGCCTTGACCGCCAACCCGATCACCTGCGGATCGGCCGACGGTGCCAGGCGCGCCAGCGCGTCGCCGAGCGAATCGGCGGCATGGGCGGAAAACGGGAGGAAAAACAGGGCGCCGAGTACAGGCGCCGATGCGAGGAGCGTCCGGAGCGGTCGAATCATGCGGCAAGCCGTGTAAGCATCAGCCCACATCCTAACGTGCTGATCATTTATTGACCACAGGACCGTCACATCGGCGCCCTTCAGATGTGTGAAACGAGAATAATCAGGCCCCAGGAAAGAAGGAATCGATAGGCAATGGCTATGGAAATCAGGTCGTGGAGCGTCATCGTCTTTATGGGGATGGCCGCACTGCCCCTCCTGTCGGCCGGCCAGGAACTCCCGCCGGCCGCCTCCGCGGCCTCTCCGCCTCCCATCGTGGCGCAGGAACCGGCGCCTGCGGCAAGTGTCGCGATCGAGCCACCCGCCGACGACGATCCCCTGGCCCAGGCGATCTTCGCCCGCGTGCAGCGGATGACCCCGCTGAACGGCGGTCCGCTGTCGCGCGCCGACGCCGCGCTTGGGAAAGCCATTGCCGACTTCTATGCGCAGCGTCATTACGCAGCGGCGTGGGCGGACGACAACAATGTGCGCCAATTGCTGGCGGGGCTTGCGTCGACGGAAGGCGACGGTCTGCTGCCCGAGGACTACCGTCTGTCCGAATTGCGTACGATGGCCGAGGCCATGAAAGAGCCGGCCGTGACGGCCGCCGCGCGCGCCGAATTCGAGGTCGCAGCCACCAGCGCCTACATCACCGCGCTCGTGCAGCTCGCGCGTGGCAAGGTCGACCCGAACAGACTCGATCCCACCTGGAACTTCGACCCCGCCGCCATCGATCCGCAGCAAGGCATGTCCATGTTGCAGACCTCCGTCGAGGAACGCAGCGTGGACCAGGCCTTCGCCATGGCACGGCCGCAGAATCCGTTGTACGCGCAACTTCGCTCGGCCCTGGCGCAGCTTCGCACCACCGCCGCGAACGGCGGCTGGCCCGGCGTGCCCGCAGGCCCCACCCTGAAGCCCGGCATGAGCGATCCGCGAGTGGTGGCACTGCGTGCCCGGCTCGTTGCCGGCGGCTACCTCGATCCCACCCTCGCCCAGGGCGACCGCTACGACAACCCGCTGAAGGACGCCGTGAGCCGTTTCCAGGCCGACCAATACCTCGAGCCCGACGGCAGCGTGGGCGCCGACACGTTGGCTGCTCTCAACGTACCTATCGAGGCGCGCATCGGGCAAGTGCGCGCCAACCTCGAACGAGCACGCTGGCTGCTGCATTCGTTGCAAGGCACCTTCGTGGTCGTCGACGTCGCCGGCTACAAGATCACCTTCTACCGAGACGGCCAGCCGGTGTGGAAGTCCCGGGTACAGGTGGGCAAGCCTTATCGCAGCACACCCATCTTCCGTTCGCAGATCACCTACGTCACGTTCAACCCGACCTGGACGGTCCCGCCCACGATCCTGAAGAACGACGTGCTGCCGAAGATCCGGAAGAATCCTTCCTACCTGGCGAACAATCGCATCCGCGTGCTCGATCGCAGCGGCAACGCCATCAGCCCGTCGAGTGTGGATTGGTCGCGTCCGGGCGGCATCACCCTGCGACAGGACGCAGGCCCCGGCAATTCGCTCGGCCAGGTGGTCATTCGTTTTCCGAACTCATACTCGGTGTACCTGCACGACACGCCCCACCAGGAACTGTTCGAGAAGGCCAGGCGCGATACCAGTTCCGGCTGCATCCGCGTGGAGCACCCGTTGCAACTGGTGGAACTGCTCTTCAACGACCCACAGAAGTGGAACCGGCAGGCCATCGACGAACGCATTGCCACCAAGAAGACGCAGAACGTCACCCTGCCCACCGCCATCCCCGTGCTCATCGCCTATTGGACGGTGGACATCGGCGAGAACGGCAAGCTGGCCTACAAGCCGGACGTCTACCAACGCGATGGCGCGCTCATCGCCGCGCTGGACAAGCCGCAGCCGCTGCGGGCGCCGTGAATGTGTGCGGTCAGCCTACGGCCGAAGACCGCTCTTCGTCGTTGCGGATAAAGGTGATCTTCCCGTTCGGCTCCAGTCGCGCAATCACCACCGAACCTTCGTGTTCCATGCCTGCCGCGTGCAGTGCCCGGTTGAAGGCGGCTTCCGGCACGGCCTGGCGGCGTAGTTCGTCCATGTCGCGCCTGCCGTTGCGCACGAGGATGGCAGGCAGGCCTTCCACGATCCGGTTGAATCGCGGCGACCGCACGCAGATCCATGCCAGCACCTTGTTCGTAAGCAGGATGCTGGCTACGCCGATGAAGGCGCCCAGGTAGGTGTGGTCGTCACCGATGATGGCGGTGCGCAAGGTGCCACCGGCAAGCACGAGCACCAGCAGGTCGAAGGCGGACATTTCGCCGAAACTTCGCTTTCCGGACATCCGCATGAGTATGAGCAGGCCGAGATAGGTGAGAACGCCGCGCACGGCGAAATGCCACCAGGGCTCCGACAGTTCAAACCATTCGTTCATCGCCATACTCCTAAGCAAACCGTAAGGGCTTCGCCGACGCTTCACGCAGCACGAAAGACGCTGCATGTTGTGGTCGCTTCCGCGCATGCGCGAAGTGAACGCTCCCCCCCGCAACCAGGAGAACGACGATGGCCAGCAAAGGCAGGGACCAGAGCTTTTTCACCCGCATGGCGATGTCGGTGGCCAAGGCATCCGGCAAGCCGGCCACCTTCGCCACGGCCGTACTGATCGTGGTGGTGTGGGCGGCCAGCGGTCCTCTGTTCGGCTTCGGCGACACCTGGCAGCTGGTGATCAATACCGGCACCACGATCGTTACCTTCCTCATGGTGTTCCTGATCCAGAACACGCGGAACCGGGATACCGAGGCCATTCAGATCAAGCTCGACGAGCTCATCTACGCCCTGAAAGGGCCCAACGCGGCGCTGCTCGACCTCGAGGAACTGGACGAGAAAACGCTCGACAAGATCCGCGCGGCCTATGTCGAGCGCGCGGCGCAAGCCAGACGGGAGTCGGGCTGCGGGAATTCGCCGGAGCAGGAGGCGAAAATGTCGCACCGCGGCGGATAGGGCCAGCGTCGGGGTAGTCGTATACTTCACGCATGAACGCCCCTCAGGAAGCGACCGGAACCTCCCTCCACGACCAGGTGCGCGACGAGGGCTTTGCCTTCGTGCACGGTCCGGACATGCGCATGCTGGTGGAGCACCTGGCTCCCCTCTCCGACTGGGAGGCCTTCGCCGCCAGCTGGAATGCCCTGGAGCCCGACACCTACCTGGCCGCCACTGGGCGCTTTCGGCGCAGGCGCCATGCGACGTTCGCCGCGTCCCGCTTCGGCCACGTGGAACTGCGCCCGCATCAAGCGCACTTCCAGACCCTTGCGTACAACACGCTGCAGGGCGACATCGAGCGCTGGTTCGAGCCCGTGCTCCCGGAGATCGCCACCGGGGCCACCATGAGCGCGATCCTCGACTTCTGCCGGGACTTTTTCGGCGGCCTCTCTCCCGAGGTTCCCCACTGGCACGTGGAAGTGCACCAATTCCGCATCGAAGCCACGGCCGGCACCGCCGGCGAGCCCACTCCCGAAGGCAGCCACCGCGACGGTGTCGATTATGTCTTCGTGCTCCTGGTCGATCGCGAAAACATCGCCAGAGGCACCACGACCATCCACGCGCCCGACGGGCGCGAGCTGGGCGAGTTCACACTCGCAAAACCTTTCGACGCGGCGCTCATCCACGACCCGCGCGTTTTCCACGGGGTTACGCCCGTGACACCGCTGGACCCCTCGAAGGCCTCGCATCGCGACGTGCTGGTGGTCACCTTCCGCGCCGAGGCTGGCTGACGGCAAAACGGGCCACGCGCCCGTCGCACGGATTGCACCACCGGTTCACGCTCCCCACGGCGTACTGCGCGCACCGCAGACACCGAGTAACGGCCGTGAACGTACGTGCACCTATCATCCTCCTTCTCGCTCTCGCCGCCACGGCGCCTGCCTGGGCGCAGGACGCGTCGAAAGTCGACGACACCGCCATCAACAAGCGCGACCGCCACGCGGAAAGCCTCACCCCGATGGATCAGCCGAACAACGCGGACGACATCCGCGTGGCGGCGGCCGTGCGCAAGGCCCTGGTCGCCGATGCATCGCTGTCCACCTCCGCCCAGAACGTGAAGCTCGTGGCGGCCAAGGGCACCGTCACCTTGCGTGGCCCCGTGAAGACGGAAGAGGAAAAAGCCCGCGTGGAGGCGATCGTGAAAGGCGTCGCCGGCGTGACCTCCGTCCAGAACCAGCTCGACATCAAACACTGATCACAAGGGATTCCCATGAAAGCGTCCGTCTATTGCACCACCCGCACCGTGGAACAGGCCGAGATCATCGTGCTCGAACTCAAGCAGGCCGGCTTCACCAGCGACGATATTTCCGCCCTGCTCCCCGATCGCCGCGGTACGCGCGACTTCGCGCACGAGCACCACACCAAGGCCCCGGAAGGCGCGACCACGGGCGGCGTGGTCGGCCTCGGCCTCGGTGCCGGCCTCGGCTGGCTCGCGGGCATCGGCGCATTGGCCATTCCGGGAGTAGGCCCGTTCATCGCGGCCGGTCCCATCATGGCGGCGCTCGGCGGCGCGGCGGTCGGCACAGCCACCGGCGGCATCATCGGCGCCCTGGTCGGCATGGGCATTCCCGAGTTCGAGGCGAAGCGCTACGACGCCAAGGTTCGCGAAGGCAGCATCCTTATCTCGGTGCATACGGAAAACGGGAATCAGCGCGACGTGGCCAAGGACATCTTCAAGCGCAACAACGCGGACGACATCTCCACGGGCTCGGAAGCCAGCGCCCCCTGATATCCACAGGCACTGTGGAAAGCACTTGGACAACCATGTGGATAAGTGCCCTGCCGCCTTACGCGGCAGGCACTTGCGTTGCATTGGTTACACGCTGCTCAAAGGGCGCACCTTTTCTCAAATGCTGAACGGGGCACCGTGTCACAATGGCCGTTCCACCGGTTCCAAGTAGCGCGATGAACTCGTCCGGCAAATATGACTTCAAGCAGTTCCAGGAGGAACTTGCCGCCCTCGATCGCAAGGCCGCAGACACCAGGCCTGCCGCTCCGGCCCCTGCCCCCGCGCCGATTCCCGCCGCGCCGAAGCGCCGTGGCCGGCCCCCGAAGGTCGATCCCCTGGCCGCCGCCCGTGCGGAATTCGAAGCGCTTCGGCTGCGGCATGGGTTTACCGTCGCCGACGTCGTGTCGTGGTTTCCCGCCGAGGAAGGCATCGCGTACCTCCAGGGCCTGATCGCCGCCAGCGAACCGAAGCCGCGCCGCCGCCGCAAGGCCGATCCGCCCGCGGACGGAAGCGACGCGGGCTAGTAGGCATCGGCCGGCCGGGTGACGTCCCGCCTCAGGTCTGCTATCTAGGGGCCCATGAGCCCCGCCAAAGCGCCGAGCATCGCGGCCGTCCTCGCTTCGTCCGCGGCCAGCGAATGCCGCAAGGCGATCCGTTCCCTTTCCGATTCGAAAGACCGGCATCGCGGCATCCACGAAGCACGCAAGGCCATCCGCCGCCTGAAAAGCCTGCTGGTGCTCGGGGAGGAACCCTTCGCCGAGGCGATGCCGTCGATCAAGGCCAGCCTCGCCAACCTTGCCGAAAGCCTTTCTCCGTTGCGCGACGCCTACGTGGCACTCGATACGGCGCGCACGCTCGCCGGGCCCCGACCTTCGCAGGCGTGGCGCCACGCGCTCGAAAGGCTGGAACACCGCTGCGATGGCCGGCTGGCGGCAGCGCTGCATGACGATCCCGGTTTCCTCAAGCGGCGGAGAACCATCCGCGAGCTTGCCGCCACCCTCGAGGGCCTGCCCTGGCGCACGTTTCGCCAGCGAACCATCGAAGAAGCGCTGGAACGCTCGGAGAGCCGGCTTGCAAAGGCGCGAAAAAGAGCGAAGAAGATCGCCACCCCGGCCAATGCCCACGACTGGCGCAGGAAGGCACGGCGTCTGCGCATGCAACTCGAACTCTGGCGTCGCGTCCAGAAGGCACGCGGCAAGACCGGACACCACCATGCCCAAGGCAGGAAAGAACGAGCCCACGAACTGTCGCTGCTGTCCGACGCGCTCGGCACCAAACAGGATCTGCGCGCCTTGCGCGCCACCCTTCGCTCCTTGCGCGAGCCTGACGCCATGGCGCCGTTGCTGGCGCAGATCGGCGACGAACTGAAGAAGCACCGCAAGAACCTGCAACCACTGCAGTAGTCATCCCGCGCGTTGGAAGTCCAGACGTCCATACGCGAACGCATGGCACGATGCGGCAACTGCGCTACGCTCGGCATCCCTTACCTGGAGGTTCCCCATGTCCACGAAGCGCCTGAAGGTTGTCGTCGCGTGCTGCATTGCCGCCCTGCCCGTCTGCGCAGTAGCGGCCACTGCAGATGGCTTCACGCCGCTGTTCGACGGCAAGACCCTTGCCGGCTGGCATTCCTTCGGTCAGAAGGGCGTGGGCAAGGACTGGAGCGTGGTGGACGGAAACATCGAACTCCATCGCGACCTGAAGGCACCGCGCGAAGACTTCGCCGACCTCGTCACCGACAAGGAATACGAGAACTTCGACCTCAAGCTCGAATGGAAAATGACCCCTTGCGCCGACGCCGGCATCATGTTCAACGTGCAGGAAACACCGAAGTATCGGGAAACCTGGGAAACGGGCCCGGAAATGCAAATCGCCGACCTGGTGTGCACCAAGCCCGACAGCTACACGCTGTATGAGCGTTCGGGCGATCTCTTCGATCTCATCTCCTCGGACATCGAGAACGTGAAAGAGCACGGCAACTGGAACCAGGTGGAAATCGTGGTGAACCACGGCCACGTCCAGTTTTTCCAGAACGGCCACAAGACAGTCGACACCACGCTCTGGACACCCGAATGGGATGCGCTGGTAGCGAAGACCAAGTTTGCGAAGATGCCGGACTTCGCCCGATTCCATAAGGGGCGCATCGCCTTGCAGGGTGGCGAGGACAAGGGCGTGGAGCCGATCCGCATCGCCTTCCGCAATATCCGCATCAAGGAACTGTAGGTCGCCACGGATTCCCCGTGGGAGCACCGAGTCCAAAATTGTCCCTCGTTGTCATTGCCGCCGATTATGCGCATCGATTTACACGCGCAGTGCGTCACATTTCGCTGAAAGGCCAATAGACAACGTTGTCATGGGAGCCTAAACCGGAGTCGCTTTCGCAGTCGATCGACGAGGCAGGGACGCTTCACCATCACACTCGAACTGGAGGCGCTCATGCTCATCAAGACATCCCTCGGGCTGGCTGTCGCCCTTGCCTTTTCCGCCGTGGTACCCGTTCGCGAGGCGCATGCCGCGGATGCCTGTGCGGCAGCGTGGGAGGCAAGCAAGGTCTACACGGCCGGCAACACGGCCAGCGAGAACGGCGTGAACTACGTTGCGAACTGGTGGACGCAGGGCAACGACCCGGCCACGAACAATGGCGGCAGCGGTTCCGGGCAGCCCTGGACCTCGCAGGGGTCGTGTACGGGCGGCGGCACGCCACCCGACAACCCACCGGACAACCCACCACCGGACAACCCGCCGCCCACCTCCGGCGACCTCCTGTTCAGTCCCTACAAGGACATCACCATCAACCTCGACTGGAACACCAACATCATGTCCACCATGGTGACGGGTACCCGTCTGCCCGTCGTGGGCAGCGGCAGCCTGGTGTCCACCCAGGTGCCGAACCTCGGCGCCATCACCCTCGCCTTCGCCACCGGCGAATGCGGCAGCGAGAACTGGGGCGGCGTCCCGGCCGCGGCGTTCGCCAGCGCCAACATCGCCCGCCTCAACAATGCCGGGGTGAACTATGTCGTTTCCACCGGCGGCCAGGCCGGTGTCTTCACGTGCGGCAGCGCCACGGGCATGGCGGCGTTCCTGTCGCGATACATGGGCCCGCACATGGTGGGCGTGGACTTCGACATCGAGGGCGGGCAGTCGTCGGCGCAGCTCAACGCGCTGGTGAGCAATGCCGTGTATGCCGAGAGCCTGTACCCCAACCTGCGTTTCTCGTTCACGCTGGCCACGCTGGCCGCTTCCGACGGCAGCTATGGTGGCGTCAATGGCACCGGCGATGCCGTGGTGCGTGCGGTCAAGGCATCGGGCCTGAAGAACTACACCATCAACCTGATGACGATGGACTACGGCGCTGCGGGACCGGGCATCTGCGTGGTGAAGAACGGCGCATGCGACATGGGTCAATCCGCCATCCAGGCGGTGAAGAACCTGCAGCATACCTACGGTATTCCCTTGAGCAAGATCGAAATCACGCCCATGATCGGCGTCAACGATGTGAGCAGCGAGACCTTCACTATCGCCGACATTGACACGGTCACGACCTATGCGGCCACGAACAAGCTCGCGGGCGTGCACTTCTGGTCGCTGGACCGCGACAACCCCTGTGGCGGCGGCTTCGCCTCGCCCACCTGCAATTCCGTGCCCAGCACCACCGTGCTTCAGTACACGAAGCGATTCCTGAGCAATCTCGGTAGGTAGCGTCAAACGGCGGGGGCCGCCCAGGCGGCTCCCGCCGGCCGGCATGGCGCCGGTCACAAAACTGCCATGTTCCATGCATAGGCTCCGCCGCACGCACCTGGAGTCCATGTGTCGATCGAGACCTCCCAGCGCTGGACGCGCTTTCCAGCCGACAAACACCGCACGCTTTCCAAAAGCATCGTCGGTGGCCTGGCCACGATGGCCGTGCTCCTGATTTTGGTTGCACTGCTCTTCACGCGATCGAAGGCAGGACCATCGGCCCTGCGCTTCGCCGCGGATGAGGGCTACACCAGGACGGTGACATTCGCCGACCATACGCGCCTGCAACTGTCGCCCGGCAGCGTGGTGGAGGTAACTTTCGACGAGACATCGCGCCGGATCGTGCTGCTGACGGGCGACGCCACGTTCGACATCGGGAAGGACGAGCGGCGCCCCATGATCGTGGAGGCAGGCAATCACCGCATCGAGGATATCGGCACCGTATTCAACGTGAGCCGGACGGCGGGCAGCACGGAGATTTCCGTCGTGAGCGGCCGCCTCGCGGTTTCGGAAGCGGCGCCGCCCTGGTTCGATCGCGTGCGTCGCCGCCTTGCCGGCGAGAGTGGGCGACGCAAGCGCATCGTGGAACTCGCCGGCGGTGACAGCGCCTCGATAGCGACCGACGGCAGGCTCTTGTCGCGGGGGCATGTCGAGGTCACCGCGGCAACCTGGCTTCCCGAGGACATCCGCTTCCACGACGAAACCGTGGCTGAAGTGGCCCGGCGTTTCAACGCCTACACCCCCCGCCCCCTGGTGATCGAGGACCCCAGGCTGGCCGCCAGACGCATCAGCGGCGAGTTCCATGCACGCGACGCGGCAGCGTTCGTGAATTACCTGGGCAGCCTCCCCGGCGTGGCGGTGATCCACGACGCCGAGCACATCCGTTTCGTGGCGGCTCGTGGCGGAAAACGCCCCTGACGAGGGTAAGCCGCTACTAGCCGGCATACCCCGATTCGCTGCGACAATCCTCCACGCGCCAAAGTGTCGCGCCAGCGAGTTCTGCGCGCGCAGCGGCATAGACTGTGCGCGAAACGGAGAAAGCGATGAACGTTCCCGACACGGCGCTACTGCTGGCACGCTGGCAATTCGCCTTCACGGTGTCATTCCACATCATCTTTCCCGCCATCAGCATCGGGCTGGCCAGCTACCTGGCCGTGCTCGAGGGCCTGTGGCTGAAGACGGGGAAGATCGTCTACAAGGAGCTGTTCTTCTTCTGGTCGAAGGTGTTCGCCGTCGGGTTCGCCATGGGTGTCGTCTCCGGCGTGGTGATGAGCTACCAGTTCGGCACGAACTGGTCCGGCTTCTCCACGGTGGCGGGCTCGGTCACCGGCCCGTTGCTGACCTACGAAGTGCTCACGGCTTTCTTCCTGGAGGCCGGCTTCCTGGGCATCATGCTTTTCGGCTGGACCAAAGTTGGCCCGCGCGCGCACTTCGTCGCCACGCTGATGGTGGCGGTCGGCACGCTCATCTCCACGTTCTGGATCCTCTCGTCCAACAGCTGGATGCAGACGCCCCAGGGACACGCGCTGGTAAACGGCAAGATCGTTCCCGTGGACTGGTTCAAGATCGTCTTCAATCCGTCGTTCCCCTATCGCCTGGTGCACATGGCGCTGGCCGCCTTCATCGTGGCGGCGCTGCTCGTCGGCGCGACGGCGGCATGGCACCTGTTGCGCGGCCGGAAGGACCCGGCCATCCAGAAGTCGTTCTCGATGGCGCTATGGATGCTGTTGCTGGTGGTACCGGTCCAGATAGCGGTGGGCGATGCGCATGGCCTCAACACGCGCGAACACCAGCCCGCAAAGATCGCGGCCATCGAAGGCCTGTGGGAAACGGAGAAAGGCGGCACCTCGCTCAACCTTGTGGGCTGGCCGGACATGGAAGCCGAGACCACGCGCTACGCCTTGAAAGTGCCACACCTGGGCAGCGTCATCCTCACGCACAGTTGGAATGGCGAGATCCAGGGGCTGAAATCCTTTGCGCCCGAAGACCGGCCCAACTCGACCATCGTGTTCTGGAGTTTCCGCATCATGGTGGGCATGGGCCTGCTCATGCTGCTGCTTGCCCTCCTTGGTCTCGCCCTTCGGCGCCGCGAGCGCCTGTACGAGGCACGTTGGTTCCAGCGCTTCGCCTTGTGGATGGGCCCCACGGGGCTCATCGCGTTGCTCGCCGGATGGGTGACCACCGAGGCGGGGCGCCAGCCCTGGGTGGTGTACGGCGTGCTGCGTACACGGGACGCCGTCTCCCCGCTCACCGTGCAGCAGGTGGGCACCTCGCTCATGATCTTCGTGATGGTGTATTTCCTCGTCTTCGGTACCGGCATCTATTACATGCTGAAGCTCATGGCGAAGGGACCGGACCTGCCGCACGACGAGGCAAGCGAGGAAGCGGCCGACACCGGCCGCGGCAAGGAGCGCTTCGACCATCGCCCGCTTTCGCGGCCCACCGAACCCATCGACGAGTAACCGCCATGACCATCGATCTGCCAGTCGTCTGGGCGGCCATCATCGGCTTCGGCGTCTTCCTCTACGTGGCGCTGGACGGCTTCGACCTCGGCATCGGCCTGATCTTTCCCTTCTTCGACCGCGAGGGCGAGCGCCAGGTCATGCTCAATACGGTCGCGCCGGTGTGGGACGGGAACGAGACATGGATGGTACTCGGCGGCGCCTCGCTCTACGCCGTGTTCCCGGTCGCCTACTCCGTCCTCCTGCCGGCGACCTACCTGCCCATCGTGGCCATGCTGTGCGGATTGATCTTCCGCGGCGTGGCGTTCGAGATCCGCGCCAAGGCACGGCGAACCCAGCACCTCTGGGACCTGGCCTTCATTGCCGGCTCCGCCGTCGCCGCCTTCGCGCAGGGCGTGATCCTGGGCACCCTGCTGCAAGGTGTGGAGATACGCGACGGCAAGTTCGCGGGCGGTGCGTTCGACTGGTTCACACCGTTCAATCTCTTCACCGGTATCGGGCTGACCGTGACCTACGCGACGCTCGGCTGCGGCTGGCTGCTGATGAAAACGGACGGCGAACTGCGCAGGCGAATGGGCGTGCTGATGCGCCCGCTGACATTCGCGCTCGGAGCGACGATCGGCGTGGTCAGCCTGTGGACGGTACTCGGCCAGCAAGCCGTCGCCGCGCGCTGGTTCTCGACGCCGAACCTGTTCTATTTCCTGCCGGTGCCGGTGCTCGTCCTCGCCTGTCTCGCCGGCATCCTGAAGGCGCTGCGCAGCGGCGCAGACCGCAGGCCTTTCCTGCTGACCCTGGGCATCCTCTTCCTCGGTTACACGGGCCTGATCATCAGCATCTTTCCGAACATCGTGCCCCCGTCGCTGGATATCTGGACGGCCTCGGCGCCGCACTCCAGCCAGTTGTTCACACTGGTGGGCGCCGCCATCGTCGTTCCCATCATCCTGGCGTATACGGCCATGGCCTACTGGGTGTTCCGCGGCAAGGTGCGCGCGGACGATCCGGGGTACCACTGATGAGCGAACGCAGCCGCTGGCGACAGGCTGCGTGGTTCGCCGCCCTCTACCTGGGCGGCGTTATCGCGGTGGGCCTGATCGCCCTGCTCTTCCGGCTCCTGGTGCCGCGCTGATAGGATGCACGGTGCAGGCCACCGCTTCCGCCGGTGCTTCGGACACGACCGTGACATCCGCGAACCTCGTGGTTTCCTCAGGCGAAGTGACCGCGTTGCGCCTGATCGACCTTGCCTACAGCATCGACCTCGTCCACGCCGAGAAGCTCTGGACCGAGCGCGGCAGCACCGCGTTCACCCGTTCGTCGTTGAAGAGCACGCCTCCCGAGGCCGTGAGCTTCGGCGTCCCCCCGCTGTGGGTGTCGCTGGGTGAGGTGCCCGTGGAACTTTCCGGCGGGACCCGGCGAGCGACCATCTCCGTACGGCTCTACGACTTCGGGCTGGCCGCGTTCTCCCTGCGCGTCCCGTGCACCGGGCAGCCCTGGGCCGCCTATGTGCGCGATGTAACGGACCTCGATACACGCCTGGGGCCGGCCTCCGGCGCGGCGTTCTGGAACGACCTGCTCGAACGCGTGCAGGAGGTGATACGGCCATCGCTGGTACGCCCGACCGAGGGCGGCCGGCTGGACGAAGACCACCTGATCGCCACCGTGCACTCTTTCAACGAGCCCATGGATGCCGAGCGACTGATGGAAACCGTGGACCTCACCGAAGTTCTCACCGGTGACACACGCCCCCTGTCGCGCGCCGCGAAGAAGGATCTTCTCTCCCGCAACTTTTCGTACTACGTCGACGACCTCGTGGTGCTCACCTGGGACCGCGCCTTCATCTATGAGCCGCGTGGCGATTCCGACGTCGCGGACGTGATCGAAGTGGCGAACGCGCAGCTCGTGGAGATGCGCTACTACGATCTGCTGCTCGACGACGAGCTGCCACGCATGTACGACCAGGTGGAAAAGGCGCGCTCCACGGCGTCGCTGCTGGCGTCGCGGCGGTTCGCACACCTGGCGCGAGGGCTGTACACCCTCGTGGCAGAGGTTACCGAACTCACCGAGCGTGTTGAAAACGCGCTACAGGTCACCGAAGACGTCTACCTCGCGCGCGTGTACTCCAGCGCGTTGTCGCTGTTCCGCGTGCAAGCGCTCAGCGCCTCGGTCGACCGCAAGCTGTCGATCATTCGCGACACGTACGCTGCGCTCTACGAAGAGGCGTCCAGCCGTCGCAACGAATGGCTGGAAATCGCCATCGTCGTGCTCATTCTTATCGAAATCGTCATTTCGCTGACGCACGCGTGATCAGGCGTCGCCGGCAACGAAGCCCAGGAAACTTGCGGTGCCCGCCAGGGCCGTGGACGGCAACGATGCCGTGCCCGCCGATTGCAGGAGATCGAGCGTGGCGCGCCGGTGCGACACGATCTGCCATTCCCCGGCGTTTCGGTCTTCGCCGCCCGCGGCCGCCGCTTCCAGGGCCGCGAGAAACCGGCCGCGCTCCGGTGCGTGGATCACCACACCCTCGTTCGAAAGTCCGCTCGACAGAATGCCCAGGATCGCGCAGAGCTGCTTCTTGACCTCGGCGTCGCGTGCGTCGGCGTCGCGCATGCCCACGATGGCGCCCGCCACTTCCGGATCGTTCCAGTTGCCGTCTTCGGACTGGAGCACTTCCACGCTCTGCCATGCGTCCGGCGGGCACAGCTTCGTCTCGCGGTCCAATGCATAGAACGGGTTCACCTCGGCGGGATACACCCTGCAGGCGCGCGGACGCCGCTCGTAGATGCCGCAGCGCATGTCCGGCTGCAAGTTCGGGCACGCCCCTTCGAACACCGCCATCAGCGACACGATGACCCGCACCGGCAGGCGTCCACTGGTTGCGGCGAACGAACGGCGGCGTTTGTACCAGGCAAGATGGTTGTCCGCCGGCGGCTCTTCCGGCCAGGGGATGGCTTCGCAGAACAGCTGCACCTGACCACCGTCGCGCAGCCAGGCCATGGCCTCGTCCACACTGATCGGAAGTCGCAGTCCGTGGCAGCAGCGGCCACACATGGTGCAGGAAAAATGGATGGTCATCGGGTCCCTGGGCTGTACGTTCGGCGAACGAGCGTCTTCCGTGCCATTCGCCGCGATGAGCACAAAGGTTACATCAGAGTCTCACTCTATCCCCATAGCCCACGAGTTCGAGGTACCCACGGCCGCCGGGCACCCGTACCGCTCCCTCCCAGTACACGGGGCCGCCCTCGCGTACGATGTCCAGTTCCTGGTCATCCATGAGCGGCTGCACGAGGTAGCGCTTCTTTCCGGACGGGGTGGCAATCTCGATGGTTGTCTCTACCGGATACCTGGCCCCGCTGCGCGGAGAGCGCCACAGGCGCCGGGTTTCGAAATTCACGTCCTCCGGTCGCAGGATGACCAGGGAGCCATCCGCGGCACGAACGCTCCCGCCCGCCCACATCGGGTGCCCGTCGGCGTCGCGCACCCGGAACACGGTAACGGCACTGCCGTCGTCCATGTTGAGCCCCGCCCAATCCCATCCCTGCGAACGCGGGTTGAGCAGGCTGGACGACCATTCGCGATCGAGCCATGCGGTGCCCTTCACCGTTTCCACGTCATTGCCTCGTTTCAGCCGGCCCTCTGCCGAAAGATGGGGCATGCTGAAATACGCGCTCGCCTCGCCTTCGCCCGGGCCTTTGCGGCTATAACCGCGGTCGCCTTGCAGGAGCGGAGGCTGCGTGGGTGTCAACATGAGATCCAGGGTAAAGTCCGCGCCGCCGAAGTGGGTGGCGAACCGCCCGTCGCCCTGCCGAACGAGCTGCCAGTCGTCTATCGACACATTCGTGTCGCCCGTCGCCGCCTCCGCCAGCCCGAATCCTTCGCGCGCCAGCCGCTGCGCGTGATCGAGACGCCCTTTCGCGGGATCGGCCAGTGCCGCATGGGCAAGGATGAGCTGTCGGGGCGCGAAGCGGCTCGGATTGCCGTCGTCGAACGACATGCGCCTGCGGAAGAACGTGATCTGGAAACCCACGGGCCCGCCCTTCGTTTCCAGCCAGCCCGTGACATACCACCATTCCAGGCCGTACGCGGGGTGCGCGCCGTGGTCGCGCGGCAGACTCACCGGCGCGTCGCGCGGTACCGGCGGAAACACGACCCGCTCACCAGCGAGGCCGACGGTAGTCACGAGCAACAGCATCGGCCATAGCCATCGCATGCGCATTACCAGTCCTCCCTTACTGCGCGTACCGCATCCACGGTCAGCACGTTGCGACCCACCACCAGCGCAACACCGGCGGTGGCGACGATCAGCGTCGCGACGACACCGCAGAGGAAAGGCCAGGGAAGCACGGTATCCATCGTCCAATGGAACGACTGCGGGTTCACCACGTGGATGAGCACCTGGCTCATGGCAAGTCCGAGCGTCACGCCGGCGATGCCGCCCACGCCACCCAACAGCGCACCTTCCGTCACGAGCATCCATGCGAGTTCGCCGCGCGTAGCGCCCACATGGCGAAGCATGCCGAACTCGCGAATGCGCGCCAGCACCTGCGCGCCCACGGTCGCCGCGACGCCGGCCAGGCCGACGCACACGGCGATACCTTCGAGAAGATAGGTAATGAGGAAGCTGCGATCGAAGGCTTCCAGTGCCTTCCTTCGGATCTCCTGCGGGCGGCTGATGGTGAACGCAGGGGCGCCGTTTCCGACGGCGGCGCGCAAGCCCGCCACGACCGGACCGGTGTCCACGCCCGGCGCAACGAGGATCGACACGCCCGTACGCCGACTGTCGCCGGTCCAGCGCACATAGCTCCGCTCGTCCACGACAATGGCTCCATGCTGCCGGGCATAGTCGCGCCACACGCCGGCAACGACGACGGTGGGCGCACCGGGCAAGGGCAAGGCGAGGCGGTCACCCGGTTTCCAGCCATAGACACGGGACGCCGGTTCGGACACCCATATCGGCACTTCATTGGAAGGAACGGGCACCGCCGGGCCAAGCAACGAATGCTGCGCCCCCGGTCCGTCCAGCGAGCGCGCGAGCAGCGCCACCGGAGGCCGCCGCTCGTCGAAGCGTAACGGGGTCTCCTTCAGCACGCCCATCCACGCGACACCCGGCACGGCGCGCAGGCGCGCCTGCGTCGCCGCGTCGAATCCGCCCGAGGTCGTATCGTTCGCCTGGAGGTAGATGTCGGCCCGCAGCACATCGCCGAGCCAGCGGTCCACCGATTCGCGAAAGCTGCTCACCATCACCGCCATGGCAACGGTCAGGGCCGTAGCGGCCAGGATGCCCGCAAGCGCCACGGATGCCTGCGACGGCGCGCCCCACAGCCGCGCGATGGCGAGGCGGAACGGCACCGCTTTCGGCGATATGCGGCGAAGCGGCGTGACGAGGACACGTGCGAGCCAGGGCATCAACGCCACGCCGCTCGCCAGCAGCAAAGCCATCGACACATAGCCGAACAGGGCCAGGCCGCGAACGGCAGGCAAGGCCGCGGCGCATGCCGCGCCCGCAAGCAGACCGACGGCCATCCAGGGCCGGACGCGGACACGCGGGTCGATCACGTCGCCAGGATTCTTGATGGCGATGCCGGGCGCAGCGCGTGCCGCCGCCAGCGCCGGCACCATGCTGCCCAACACTGCGGCAGCGACGCCGAGCAGACCGAAGATGCCCGCGGCCCACGGCGCGAACACCAGCTGTGGGGTTCCGCCGTTGAAGTATCCGCCCCCAAGGTCGCCGCCAAGCAGCTTCAAGGCAAGCGACGCCAGCCCCAACCCCAGCCCGATGCCAGCGCAGGCACCCACGACACCTAGCAGGATCGCCTCGCTGAGCACCTGGCCGCGCAGCGTACGCGCCTCCATGCCGAGCACGCGCAGCAGCGCGAACTGGGCACTTCTCCGTGCCACCGACAGCGATTGCGCCGAGTACACGAGGAACCCGCCCGTCAGCAATGCCACGAGCGCGAGCATGTCGAGGTTGACGCGATAGGCAGCCGAGAGGCTGTCGTTCTGGGCAGCCTCGCCCGTGGCGTCGACCACGATGGCATCGGGCGGCAGCATCGCGGCGATCGCTCGCCTCGTCGTCGCGACATCGACGCCACGATCGACACGGATATCCATGCGTTGCAACCGGCCGAGCATGCCGAATCGCCATTGGACCGCCGCGATGTCCATCGCGGCCACGCGACTGCCTGCAGCCGCCGGCAGCGTGCCCGCGATGACGGCACGGAACGTGCGACCGTTGGCAACGATGGTCGTCGACTCCCCGACCTTGTGCCCAGACGCCGCAAGCACGGAAGCGGACAGATAAACGGCCCTTCCCTCGATGAATCCGCCGAACGCGGGCAATCCGCCGACGACATCGCCCTGCCCCATGCCTGTCACGCGAAACACATCGATACCTTCGAGCGTCACCCGAGTGGTCCCGTCGAGGGTCGCAGCAACCGTCACCACCGGCGACACCGATGCGCCGTGCACGCGTGCGACACGCGGATACAGCATCTCGTCGAATCCGAAGGCATTCTTGGATTGCACCTGCAGGTCCGCCGCGCCGCTGACCGATCGCACCGCCTTGTCGAACTCCCCCAATGCCGACGCATTGATGAGATGCACGGCGAATCCCAGCGCGACACCGAGGGCGATGGCGAGCAACGCGGCCACGACGCGGCCCGGATGGGCGCGCCATTCGCTCCACAGGAGCCAGCGTCGCGCCACGGGAAACAGGCGCTGGTCAGCCACGGGCAACGAGTCCGGCGGGCGACAGCACAAGCGTGCGGTCCGCCGCCGCAGCAGCCACGGCGGAATGAGTGACGAGCAGCACGGCGGCACCGGCGTCGCGAACCTGTTTCACGAACAGGCCCAGCGTGTGCGCGGCGGTGTCGGGGTCCAGATTGCCGGTCGGCTCGTCGGCGAGGATCAGCCCCGGACGGTGCACGAGCGCGCGCGCCACGGCCACACGCTGCAATTCGCCGCCGGAAAGCTCGCGAGGATACGCTTCGCCCCGACCGCCCAGGCCGACCGCATCGAGCATCGCGTTGGCGGCACACAGGGATTCGTCGGGCTCGCGTCCCTGCAACGCCAGCGGCAAGGCGACGTTGTGGGCAAGATCCAGATGCGGCAGCACATGGAAGGCCTGGAAGACGAACCCGATGCGGTCGCGGCGAAGCCGCGTGCGGCCATCGTCGTCGAGGCCTGCGATATCGATGTCCGCAATGCGGACGCTGCCTGCATCGGGCGAATCGAGCCCGGCGATCAGGTTAAGCAAGGTGGACTTGCCCGCGCCCGACTCCCCCATGATCGCGACGAACTCGCCCGGGGCCAACGCCAGGTCGATCCCTGCGAACAGTGTCCGGCCGCCGGGCACCGTCTTGACCAGGCCTTTGACGTTCAGCATCCGGGGCTCCAGGCGTAAAGACGGGCAGTTTACCCCGGCAAAACGCATGGATTCGTGCACGCGCCTGCATACCTCATGCGCGAATCCGGACAGCCACCTGCAAGTTCATGATCCGTCGTCGCCATGAAGGCCGCGGCGACGGATCGTCATGCGGTCAGTTGTTCCCCTTGACGACGAACGTGGCATCCGCCGCCTGCCTGAGCGAGCCCAACTCGAAGTGCTTCCCGATCTCGGTCGCCCATATCTGGGCGATGACCTTGTAGACCTCTTCGGTGGGATGGGCCTCGTCGCTCGTGGTGGTGCAGAACGCGGCCCGCTGATTCTTCGGCGGGGCACCGTAACGCACTTCGATACCCTTGGGCTGTGCCTCCTTGATGAAGCCGTAGGCGTCGAGGTTCCTGCAGACGTGGTACATCGGTGTGTAGATGTCGACGATGCCCGCCGGATTGTTCTTCGGGAAATCCTCGTTGATGTGCTTCGCCAGTTCATGCCCGAAATTCAGCGACCCCGTCGAGAAGTCGATGACCTTCTGGGTGGCCTCCTGGCCGTAATAACGAACCGCGTCCTGGGGATCGGGAAGGTTTCCGAACAGGAAGGCCGCGTTCGGATCCAGCTTGATGATGTCCTGGCAGAGGCTGGCCATCTCCCGGCCCACCTTGGCCATGTCCGACTTGTCGCGCTCGTTCGTCACCAGGTCGTTCAGGCCGAACCAGATGAGGTACAGGCCTACGCCGTGCTCGGACGTCAGCGGATATGCCTTGAGGTCCTGGGCGTACTTTGCGACCTGTTCCTTGAAATAACCCAGCCCCGTGCTGCTGCGGTCGGAACCGCCCATCGCGCCGCCCTCGGCATAGTTCGCGTAATAGAGGGGATCCGTGGTGGACGATCCGTTCTTGCTGTTTGCGCTCCAGCGCAGGTGCGGGGCCGCGGCGGCGAGCGATGTGGATTGGTTCACGGTGATCAGCGGACTGCCGCCGGCCCACTCCCAGATGAAGTCGGTCCAGTTCCGGTTGTCGCTGAAGCGCTTCACCTGGTTGGTGCGCATCAGACCGAAGAGCGAGGCGAACATGCCAGTGGGCGTATCGCGCTTGACGCCGATATCCGAGAGGCTGTCGCCGAAGATGATGAGTCGTTTAACCTTGACGGTCATGGCAGGGGTCCTTTCGATGTGTTCGATCAGCGGAATGCGGTGAGGCACTGCACGCCTGCCCATGCCAGGCGGTGGCTCACCGGGTTGCCGGGCAAGGCATGCCGTGCCCGGGCATGCACTATCGCGACAGCCCGATCCGGCTCACATCGGCAAATTCCCGATTTGCGCTGTTCTTTTCCCCAGGCCGCAGCAAACACTCACGAGCGGTCTTCGACACTCGGCGTCATTACATGCCGCGCCCGTTCGCGCCGCGTTGCTTCGCCGCTTCGATGGCACGCTCCCGCCACTGCATCAGCGGCGTGACGCTGATGCCATGGATGACGATGCTCATCGCCACCACGGTGAGCACGACGCTTTCGAAGGCGGGCACCGACACACCCGCCAACCCGTGCACCACGGCGAAGGCCATGTAATTGAGGCTGCCGAGCCCGCGGATGCCGAACCAGCCGATCAGCAACCGGCGCTGCCAGGGCAACCTGCACCCGGC
The DNA here is from genome assembly GCF_011759605.1 of Luteibacter sp. SG786. Taxonomy (GTDB): domain Bacteria; phylum Pseudomonadota; class Gammaproteobacteria; order Xanthomonadales; family Rhodanobacteraceae; genus Luteibacter. Next base: position 1,281,753 of record NZ_JAAOYX010000001.1, on the reverse strand, counting down.
GGTGGCGATCCACGTCGACAGCGGCCGGACCACCAGTAGCAACACGCCCGCCACAAGCACGCCATCCCAACTCACCGCCGGAATGACCGCGATCCCCACGGCCAGCACGAGGGCCACGGCGATGAGCCGTTCGACGGTTTCTCCGAAGGACAAGGCATCGGAAACCATCCACCCTACGGTTTGACTCGGGTGGTCCACGCTGGCCTGCGACCGCTCGTTGGGATTGATCCGCATCTCCGCAGGCGTGTCGAGCTCCGCCCCCTCGTTCCGCTTCCTGCCATCCCTGCCTTCGCTCACACTCAGCTCCACCCGGCGCAGTCCCGCGCCGGCAGCGAAGGCCGCGAGAAAGCCCGACACCTCCAGCATCTGGCTGGCCGCGTAGACCACCACCATGATGCCCAAGGCGAGGAAGTCGCTCGGCGCCACGTCGCGGGCGGTGTATCGCAGGTGCGTGCCCACATAACCGAGCCCCCAACCACCGAGCAGACCGATAGCGAGCCCACCGGCCAGTTCCCAGAGCACGTCCAGCGTGAACCAGTGCGCGAGGACACTGGGCACCTCGGCGCCGGGGTCCATCAGGGCCAGGGCAAGAATGAGCAACGGCAGCGCCGTGCCGTCGTTGAGCCCCGCCTCCCCCGAAAGCGCCACGCGAAGGGGATCGTCGTCGCGTGCGTCGTCGACCGACACCAGCGATGCAAGCACGGGGTCGGTGGGACTCACCACGGCAGCCACCGCCAGCGCGGCGGCGAACGGCCAGCCGAGGCCCAGGCAGGCGACCGCCGTGACTCCGGCGGCCGTCAGCACCATCGCCGGCAAGGCCAGCCGAACGGCCATGACCCAGCCCCTGTCGCGGAACGGCAGACGAAGCTTCAGGCCCGTGACGAAGAGGGAAACCACCAACGCCGCTTCCGTGGCCACGTGCAGCCAGTGGATATGCTCGCGCGACAGCGGCAGCTTGGTCAGGCCGAACACGCCGGGGCCAATGAGGATGCCCACCACCAGGTAGATCGCGAACGTGGTGACGGGTCCCCGATGGATCCAGCCGGAGAGAAACGATGTCGCCAGCAGGAGAGTGCCGGCGAGGGCAAGCCACCAGAGAGGGGTCATGCCCGGATGATTGCCGGGACCGGGTCAAGGCCCCGCGAAACGTGACCGGCGATGCCTTACGAAGCGGGCCACGTGATGGCAGGCACCGACTCGAGTGCCGGCCTGGCGAAAAGGAATCCCTGCTGGAGCCCGATGCCGAGGTCTCGCAAGGCCCGGTACTCATCCATGGTTTCCACCCCTTCCGCGAGAGGGCGAACGCCGAGCTGCGCGCAAAGATCCACCATGTGGCGGACGATGACCTGCCGCGCCCGATTTCCGTCGATGCCCCTGACGAGCCCGATGTCGAGCTTCACGAGATCCGGCTGGAAGTCCGCCAGCAGGTTCATGCCTGCGAAACCCGCGCCGAAATCGTCGATGGCGGTGAGAAACCCGTGCGCCTTGTACGCGGTAAGGATGCTCACCAGGTGATGGTGGTCGACCACCTCCTCGTGCTCGGTGACCTCGAAGATCACTCGGTTCAGAGGCCAATTCACCTCCTTCGCGGTGGCGAGCGTAGCCTGCAGGCAGTGCTCCGGCACGTACACGGCATTGGGCAGGAAATTGATCGAGAGCAGTCCAGGCGGTTCCAGAATGGCGGCCTTCCGAATGGCCACGATGCGGCATGCCTGGTCGAAGGCGTAGCGGTTCTCGTGCGCCACCGAGGCCAGCACGTCGCTGGCGGAAGCCCCGTCGGTTCCTCGCACCAGGGCCTCGTGGGCGAAGATCGTGCCATGTTCAACGTCCACGATCGGCTGGAACGCCATCGTGATGCGGCTGGCCACTTCGTTGGCATCCCCACAGCCCCTGCAAAGCGTTGTCGTCATGACCAGCCCTGGTGTGTGCGATACAGAACGATGCTGCATCGTCGCAGCGTTCATTCCATGATGCCCTACTCCACGCGGTACTGGATGGGCTTGAAGCGGAAATTGTTGGATTGACCGGCAGAACACGCGGTCAGGGCCACCACGAGATCCATCTGCGCCAGGAAGACGGTGCTGTCGCCCGCCTTGCTGAGTGGCGGCTCCACCGAGAGCTGGCCGTTCGTGCCGTTCACCTGCACGTTCATGAAGACATTGAAGGCCGTGGGGATGCGGTCCGGCGCGATGCCGAAAGGCTCGAGCGCGGCGGCCAGATTGCCGAAGCAGCCGCGATGGGGTTCCGTATGCCCATACAGCTTGGCGAACATTTCCTTCGAGCAGGGGGCGAGCAGGAAGTCGTGTCGCCCGACGTCGTCCCGCTCGATCGTCAACATTGGCGAACTGCGGTTGGAATACAGGATGTCGCCGGTAGAGAGGAGAAATTTGCTGGCGTAGTCGAGCGTTCGCCCGCTCGACAGCCATTCGTCGGTGTCTTCGGCGTTGAACGCGACAAGGTCGCTGACCTGCTGCCCTTCCGGATCGATGACGGTGAGGCGCTGGCCCGCCTTGAGCATAAACGCCGTGCCGCTTTGCGGAGGAATGGTGCGGGTGGTCATGCGGCCTTGTCCTTATGTGCGTTCGCTGCCTGGAACGGGCAATGCCATTCGCCCAGGATGTGCCGGCCGCTGTACTGGCGCGCCTCGGAAACGGAACCGTGCACGGCGAGCATGGGATTGGCCGAACCGTTCAAGGCGATATCCCGTTCGACGATGGCATTCTTCAGACGAGCATAGCGCTCCTCGCGGCGCAGGAATTCGAATTGCTCGTGCAGGTTAAACACCAGCGCAGGGTGGGCAAGCCGACGTGCACGGCGGGACGCACCCGGGTGCAGACCTACCACGTAGAAGGCCTTTCCACCCACGCTCATGCTGAAGGCCGGATCGTCCGGATCGGTGCTTACGGCCGGGTCCCACGAATAATGCCGCGCATCCGCTTCGTGAATGCCCTGCAGGCGAGCGAAGAGCAGTCGCTCGAACAGTTGCTCCGACATGGTCGTGGAATCCGCGTAATGCACCACCAGGCTGTCGAAGACATGCTCCGGCTTTTCGCGGTTGGCGAAGGCTGCGATACCCGCCGCAACCTTCGCGTCGTCGGCGGGGCAGCCCATGGCACCGGCGAACAGGTGGGTCACATGGCCTCGCTGCTGGGCCGTTTGCCCAGCGAAACAGGGAAACCAGGGACTGGCCATGTGTTCGTCAAACTCGCGCAGCAACTTCTTTTCTTTATCGGGGTTCATGTCGTCTCCTTTCGACGACACGTTGGCGCGATGGGTGTGAATCGCCCCGGCAAGCAAGTTGAAGGCCGAATTGACCTCCGTGAATGCCTGCTCAGAAAGGATTGGGCGCAGGTTCAGACTATGGGCCGTGCACGCCCATGTTTTGTATGCGCGTCAAGGCTCTTTCGAAGCCATGGTTTCTGTTCGTCGCCGAGCGAGCCGTCGCCAGCCGTCCGATAGCGTGGGCAGGCCAGCGAGCACGGCAAGCGAATCGATGTCGTGGCGATCCACATAAAGCGCACGCCATACCCGCTCGACAGTCCACTCCGGCGTCACGCGGTCGACGCGCTCCAAAACGGCGTCCGGCGGCACGTCGCCCTCCTCCAGCACGCGGTAATACCAGCCCGAGCGGCCGGACACCTGCACGCGCGACGCCATGTCGTCGACGCCGAAGCGGACATTGAGCTTCCAGCACGGCTGGCGGCCCTGGCTTACCTGCAGCGTGGCCCCGCCAAGCCGGAACACGTCGCCGACCGCCACCTGCCCTTCCGTCAATCCGAGCGTCGAGAGGTTTTCGCCGAAGGCACCCGGCTTCTCCAGCACCGGCACCGGCCCGATCTCGTCGCGCCACCCATCGTAGTGGTCGAACGGGTAGTGATGGATAGCCTGCTCCAGTCCGCCATGGTGCTTGAGGTCGGCCTGGCTGTCGGCGTCGAAGCCGATGCGCGTGGCCCGCACGGGACGATCCACGGGTGCCTTATGGATGGCGCTGGGCTTGCCGGAGTCGCCCAACGGGCGCACCGCACCGACGAGGATATGGCCAACGGGGAATGACGCGTTCATGCGCGGATTATCCCGCGAAAAAACTGTTTTTTGCTGGTGTTTATGTGGGAGCAACTGCCTCTTCGTAAGCCCTCCTCAAGCACAGACGTTTCGCCACATGCATGCGAGCGTTGTGTGGGAGCCGCTTCAGCGGCGATGGGGGCGTGCCGCAAGGTTGCCCGCTGCCGCGGGATCGCCGGCATAGCCGGCTCCCACAGGGGGTTTACGAAGGCCCAGTTCGGTAGACTCGAGCGACAGCCTACGCAGCCGGAGGGAGCGACGCATGGCACGACCACTGACCCATATCGCCGGGTATTTCGTGCTTGTCGCCGTCATGGCCTTTGGCGGCACCTTCATCGCGGCGCTGGTCGTGCCTGCAAGGCTCGGGCCCTCGGTGGCCTGGTTCGCGAAGTGTCTGATCGTGATGTGCCTGGTGGTGGCCTTGACCTGGGTCTACCTCCGGCGGGCCGGGCTGGGGTGGCGACGCTACGGCGTGGGCCGGCACGCGTGGCGATACGGATGGGCGGGCCTTGTGGCCGGCCTGGCTCTGGCCGCGGCCTGGTCGATACCGGTTTTCCTCGTCGTCCCATTCCACTGGGCCGCCAACGAGGCGTTCGGCTGGACCGCGTTCGCCCTGGGTACCGGGGCGAGTTTCGGCATGGGCATTGCCGAGGAGGTGGGATATCGCACCTACGGGATGGACCGCCTGCTCAACGTGTCCGGGCCGCTTGCGGCGCTGTTCGTACCCACCGCCGTCTTCGTCGGTGTGCACGTGGCCGGGGGCGTGCCATGGCTGGCCGGCCTTCTCGTGGTGGGATCGTCCAGCGTGATGTACGGCTGCCTCATGCTGGCGACCCGCAGCCTGCCTTTTGTGGCCGCATTTCACATCGCGAACAACCTGGGACAGGACGCACTGCTGCGCACGAGTTCCGGGTCGCTCTGGAAGCCCGTTTTCCACGCCGATGTCGCCACAGCGTCGCAACCCGCGATATGGCTCGGCATGATGGTGCTGAACCTGCTGGTGGCCGGCGCCGCATGGGTGGTCTGGCGTCGCACGGCCCGCCCCGACACGTAGGAGCGCGCCCTGCGCGCGACATGTTTTGTGGCCGCACCCGGGAGCTGGCGCGCCAGACCGGGGAACGGTGCGAGAAAACATGTCGTACCCGACGCGGGCATAAACGCGCAAGGCGCGCTCCTACAGCGGCGCAATCACTGACTTATGCGGTACATCACCGTGGCGTGCGGTTCCAGCGTGGTCTTGATCGAGCCGTCGCCCTTCGCATCGGTGTGGGCCCACAGGTCGCGCATGGTGTAGCTGCCGCCTGCCTTCAGGCCGATTTCCGCAGGGGTTACCGTCACGGCTTTCGCCTTGTCGCCTTCGTTGAACACGGCCACCGCGCGACCGCCGTCCTTCAGCGGCTTCACGATGACGTGGATGCCATCGGCATCCCTCACCTGCTTGCCCTGCACGCCCAGCGGATCCTGATCGATGGCGATTACGTCCTTGTTGAGCAGGATCTTCAGCGCGTCCGGCTTGATCGTGCGCAAGTCGGTACCGATAAGCAACGGCGCGGCCATGATGGACCAGAGGCTGAAGTGGCTGCGGTACTCGACATCGGTCATGCCGCCGTTGCCGACCTCGAGCATGTCAGGGTCGTTCCAGTGGCCAAGGCTCGCGTATTTGTCGAGAACCACGTTCTCCTTGAAGATCTTCAGCATCGACGCGTAGTTGTCGCTGATGTCGCCGGTGGTACGCCAGGAGCCCGCATCGACCGGGTCCTTGCCGGCCCAGAGCCACGGCTTGTTCTCGCCCCACTCGCACATGCTGAAGAAGATCTGCCGCCCGCTGTTGCGCAACGCCTCGGCCATGGCCGTGTAACGCTTCTTGGCGTCGATCTTCTGGTTGTTGCAGTTGTCGTACTTGAGGTAATCCACCTTCCACGACGCGAAGGTTTTCGCATCCTCTTTCTCGTGGCCAAGGCCACCCGGGAAGCCGCGATTCTCCTGCAGCGGCTCGCACGTGGAGGTACCGGCGCTGGAATACAGGCCGAATTTCAGGCCGCGCTCGTGGATATAGTCGGCGAGCGCCGCGATGCCGCTGGGGAAGCGCTTCGGGTTCGGCTGAAGGCGCCCGTCCTTGTCGCGCTGCCAGTTGGCCCAGCAATCGTCGATGTTCACGTACTGGTAGCCGGCGTCACGCAGGCCGAGGCTGATGAACTTGTCGGCGATGCCACGGATCATCGCTTCGTCGAACTCGGCACGGCAATGCGTGGAATTCCAGTTGTTGAAGCCCATCTGCGGCAGCGCCGCCGCTGGGGTTTCGGCCGCCTGTGCCGGCGCGGCGAGGACGCCTGCCACACACATCGCACCGCACAGTGCCGCACCTCGCAGGATGCTCGCCAGCGTATCGCTCATCGTTCGACCTCGCATCGTCGGGACAGAAAGACGTTTCTTGGCAGCTGCCGTCATCAGAACGTCCCCCGCAGGCCCACGGTATAGACCGTGCCGTCCGCTTCGGCGTAGAGGAAGCGGTTGCGGTACACGGAGTAGTCGTACAGGTGTTCGTGGGTCAGGTTGGTACCCGACACGAAGATCGACAAGTGCTTGTCCAGCGCGTAGCTGGCGCTCAGGTCCACCTGGCCGTAGTCGCTACGCGTGGCCGGCTGGGCACCCGCACCGTACGAGAGGCTTTCCAGATACTTGCCGCGCCAGTTGTACGCAACACGCACCTGCACCGGACCCTTCTCGTAGTAGACGCTGGCGTTGGCGGAATCGCCGATGCCCGGCACCGCGAACTTGCCCGACGCCGCAATGAGACCCGGACTCAGGTTCGTGCTGCTCTTCACCCGGGTGTAGTTCAACGCCACGCCCAGGCCGTCGAACGGGTCCGGCAGCAGGTTCTTGAACTGGTAGTTCACCGTGGCTTCCGCGCCATAGATGTTCGACGAGTTCAGGTTGATGGGCTGGGTCAGCGACCAGATGAACGGCTGGCCCGTGTTCTCGTTGGTGAGGAACGGCACCGGGGTGCTCACCAGGGTGCTGAAGTTGCTGACCTTCTTGTAGAACCCTTCCAGCGCGACATAGCTGGCGTCATCGATGTACCACTCCAGGCCCATGTCGTAATTGCGTGAGCTGTACGGCTGAAGCTGCGGATTACCCCGGGAAATGGTGAGCGAATTCGGGCGGGTGCCGAAGCTCGTGTTGTAGTACAGGTTGCTCAGCGCCGGCGGCGTCAGGGTCTTGGACCACGAGAACCGGTAGACCAGGTTATCCAGCAGGTTCCACTTGAAGTTCAGCGACGGCAGCCACTTGTGGTAACCGCCATCGGCGGACTGCGGCTCCAGCGGGCCGTAGGTCACCTGGCCATTGCTGGTGTCGTTCGGGTCGATGCGATAAGCGATCGGCGGCTGGTTGACTGCCGTGGACGTCGAGGCCACGTGCAGGTACCGCGCACCCACGTCGAGGGCCCAGGGCTTGTCCCACATCGTGCCTTCGAACACCGCCTTCGCGAAGACCGATTTTTCCTTCTCCGCGACGTTGTTGTAGCTACCCGGGTTCGGTATCGCGTCAAAGGTACCCCCGTTGGCCGCGAGGCCCGCCAGGAGCGCATCGCGCTTCTCGGGCGTCAGTTGGTTGTATGCCGCGGGCGACGCCAGCCAGCTCAGGTATGCGCGCGGATCGTACTGGATAAATTCCGAGGGCATACCCGGCGAGGAAACGCCGTGGATCTTCGGCGGCGCCTTATAGATGTACGCGCCGATGGCGTCCGCCGGCACGTCGACCGAGTAGCCGCAGTAGGCATTGCAGAGGATGCTGTTCGGCGTGCCCCAGCTTACCGACTTCACCCACTCTTTCGTGTACTGCACGCCGGCCACCAACCGCGAGAGCACCCCGTCGTTGAAGGCCTTGTCCAGCTTGATCTGGTAGTTGTCGATCTTGTTGGTCACGTTGTTGCCGGAACCGGCATTGCAACAGTGAGCCCTGAGCGTATTGGTATCGGTGGGCGACAGGATATTCGAGTAGCTGGGCGGCTGGCTGTCGCCACCATTGGTCCAGGTGGGATTGGTACCGAAGTTCTTCGCACCCACCACCAGGAAGTAGCCGTTGGGGCTCTCCTTGTTCCAGGCCTTCGAGCTGGACACGTCGAGACTCAGCTTGGTCGACTGGTCGATGTCGAAGCCGAGGTTCAGGCCGTTCTGGTAGCTCTTCTCGTAGCTGGGCGTATACGACATCACATAGTCGTTCGCCATGACGTTCGGACCCGAGCCATTGCGCACAAAGTTGAGCACCGTGCCGTTCGGGTCGGTCGTCAGCGACTGGATGTCGCCGGTGTTGCCGTACTCGCCGAAATAATGGATGAACGGGTCGACCTTGTAGCTCGAATACAACGTGTCGAACTGTACCGTCAGGCGGTCGATCGGCTTCCAGTCGATGGCGCCGCTGACACCCTTGCGGACGCGCGTCTCGTCCAGCACGTTGCTCGCCAGGGTTTCCGGCACCGCGACGTTCGTGTAGTTCGGATTGCTGAGGTTGGAAAGCTGCGAGATGTTCTGGTCGGCATACCAGGAGTTGGCCTGGGTATTGAGCTGGGTGTCCTTGCGCTTGTAATACCAGGCGGAGCCCATGAAGCCGAAGGTGTGATCCGAATTCGTCCAGCCGAACAGGCCCGAGGCCTTCGGCGTGGTCTTGCCTTTCCAGTCGCCGGTCAGGTTGCTGTTGACGCCCGCCGCGCTCCACGCGCCGTGGTAGCCGCTGAAGTCCAGCGGGCGCGCCGTCTGAATGTCCACTACGCCGCCGATGTCCACCTCGGTAATATCGGCCGACGATGTCTTGTTGACCTGCGCGACGCTGATGATTTCCGATGGGAGCACGTCGAAGTTGAAGGCACGCGAGCCGGAGGCGGTCGCCATGGGCCGGCCGTTGATCGTGACCGCCACGAATTCGGGGCCAAAGCCGCGCACGGCGATCTGGCTGGACTCGCCGCCACTGCGGTTCACCGACACGCCCGGCACGCGCTGGAGCGCGTCGGCTACGTTCGGATCGGGGAACTTGCCGGTCTCCTCGGCAGAGATGGAATCGACGACGTTGACGGAATCCTGCTTGATCGCCTGCGCGCGCTGGAGCGCCGCCAGCTGGCCCGTGACTGCCACCGCGCCGAGCTCCGTTACCTTCTTTTCGTCTTTATCGGTGGCGCCCGGCTTGGCCGGCGTGGCCCCTTTAGGCGGCGTGCTGGACTGTGTTCCCGAAGCCGGTGCATCCGGCGCCGTCTGCGCAACGCCCGGTGCCCCGTACCCCACCATCCACGCAACACCCATTGCCACAACCAATTTCTTCAGCTGCACGGCTTTCTCCCCAACGTTTTTGTGGAACACCCCATTGAGCACACACACGGCTTGCCGCACGAAGCTCACGAGTGCCGATCCCCAAGACGGCACCACAAAGCCTCGTTGTTCCCCGTCACCTCGACACCTTGACAGAGCGGTTTGCAGCGACCGCAATTTGTCCTACTTATTCATCGTTGCCTAGGTTTATCGCCGCCACAAGCTGCGGCGCAGCATGACAAGGGAACTCCGCCCCCTTTAGATTCATTTGTCCAACAAATGGGCGCAACGGGACTTCGAAACGCCAATGGCGAACGACGAAGATCGGCAGAACGTCTTGAACGAATCGCTCATGGGGCCGACAGATCGGCGCAGGTTCCTGCAGCTCACGGGGGCCCTCGTGACAGCGCTGCCATGGCTTGCCCTCCCCCGTTTTCTCGAAGGCAAACCCGTTCGGCGTCCTGCGAGCCTCATGCCCGCGGGGCCCGCGAGGCACACCCTCTGGTATGGCAGTGCTGCCCGGGAGTCGAACCTGCTGCGCGAAGGCCTGCCGGTGGGCAATGGCCGCATGGGCGCGCTGGTCGGCGGCGATCCGGCCGCCACCTGCCTGTACATCACCGACGCGTCGATGTGGCTCGGAAAGCGTGACGTGGTGCTCGGTACCGACGGCCAGTTCGACTATTCCACGGAGCATTTCGGAAGCCTGGTGATGCTGGCCAAGGTGTACCTTTCGGTGGAAGGACACGAAGCGGCGCACGTCTCCGACTACCGCCGCGAGTTGAATCTCGATCAGGGCTACATGCGCGTCTCCTATCGAAAGGACGGCGTTGCTTACACATGGAACATTTTCGCCAGCCACCCAGACGACGCGATCGCCATCCAGCTGTCGCAGGCGGGCGGCGGCGGCTTCAGCGGTTCGGTAAAACTGCAAGGTATGCACGGCGACACGGCACGGGCCGAAACGATGCACTGGGCCACCCCCGCAGCGGCTACCCGATTCGAAGGAGCGCTGGAGAACGGCCTGAAGTACGCGACGAACGTCATGGCCGTCGCCGGTTCCGGCAGCATCACGGCGGATGGACGAGGCCTCCGGTTCGCACACTGCGACTCGCTCACAGTGATCGTCTGCGGCGGCACCAATTACACGCCGGATGCAACCAAAGGCTACATGGATCCATCGGTCGCTCCCCTGGCCCTGGGGATCCGGAAATCCGAGGCTGCCGCCCGGGTATCCCCGGAAGTACTGCTGAACACCCACGTGGCGGACTACCGCGCGCTGTTCGACGCGATGCGCGTGGACTTCGGCACCTCGTCCAAGGCGCAGCGGGCCATGGACACGTGGGCACGCCTCCAAGCCCGCGCCGCGCCCGATTCGCCTGCCGACCCGGAGTTCGAGGCGACCTATCTGCAATGCGGCCGCTACCTGACGATCGCCGGTTCCCGCGACAGCCTGCCCACCGGGTTGCAAGGCCTGTGGCTCGACAGCAACGTGTTGCCGTGGATGGCCGACTATCACAGCGACATCAATATCCAGATGAACTACTGGCTGCCCGACCGCGCCGGGTTGCCCTCGTGCTTCGAGCCGTTCACCGACTACTGCCTCAGCCAGTTGGGCGATTGGACCGACGTCACCCTTAAGCACTTCAACGATCCGCGCAATGTGTTCCGTAACAGTTCGGGCAAGATCGCCGGCTGGACCATGGGCATCTCCACCAATATCTACGGCGCCGGCGGCTGGCGCTGGCACCCCGCCGGTAACGCGTGGCTGTGCAACAACCTGTGGCAGCACTACCAGTACAACCCGAGCAAGGCGTACCTGGCCCGCATCTATCCGCTCTTGAAGGGCGCAGCTGAGTTCTGGGAAAGCCGCCTGCTGACGATGAGCGTGAAAGACCCATCCACCGGCCAGATGCGCGACGTGCTTGTTGACGACGCCGACTGGTCCCCCGAGCAAGGCCCGCTCGACGTCAAAGGCATCACCTATGCGCAGGAACTGGTGTGGGACCTGTTCGAGAACTACCGACAGGCCAGCTCGCTACTTGGCAGGGATACCGGTTACGCCGCGAAGATCGGGGAACTGCAGGCGCGGCTCTACCTGCCCCAGGTCAGCAGCACCTCGGGCTGGCTGGAAGAATGGATGACGCCGGAGAACCTGGGTGAGAAGGAACATCGGCACCTGTCCCCGCTGGTGGGATTCTTCCCGGGCGACCGGATCAGGGTCGGCGACAGTCCGTCCGCGCTGATCGAAGGCGTCACCCGGCTGCTGGAAGCACGAGGCACCGGCGGGTACGGCTGGGCCTGCGCCTGGCGCGCGATGTGCTGGGCGCGGCTGGGGGATGCCGCGAAGGCCTACCGGCTCATCCTCACCAATCTGTCGCCGTCGAAGAACCGAAGCAACGGCACGGCGCAGAACCTTTTCGATATGTACCAGCTGGACGACGGCAACGACGCCTTCCAGATCGACGCGAACTTCGGCACGCCGACCGCCATGCTGGAAATGCTGATCATGTCGCGGCCCGGGCTGATCGTGCTGCTGCCGGCGCTGCCCGAAGCCTGGGCGGCATCGGGCAGCGTGACGGGCGTCGGCGCGCGCGGCGGCTTCCGGGTGGACATGGCCTGGAAGCGCGGCAAGGTCACCTCGGTGACGGTGCGGAGCGTGGGCGGCGAGCGGACGCGGGTGAAGGCCGGCACGTGGGAGAAGGAAATCTCCCTTCGACCGGGCGACGTCGCGACCGTGCTTTGAATGACACGCCCCGTCAGATCAACCGCGAACTGCTGCTCACGGCTGGCGCATACGCATCGAAGCTCATGGCGATATTCCGCAGCAGCAGGCGCCCCTTGGCGCTCACGTCGATGCGTTCGTCCGTCATCGACACCAGGCCGTCGTCCGCCAGCGTCCGCAGTTGCTCCAGCGCATCGTGGAAATAGCTGGCGAAGTGGATGCGATGGCGCTGCGCGAAGGTGTCCATGTCCAACGTGCCATGGCACATCAGCTCGCCGATGGCTTCGCGGCGCAGCTGATCGTCCTCGTTCAGGCGCAGCCCGCGTGCCACGGGCAAGAGGCCCTGTGTAACCGCCGACGTATAAGTCGGAAGATCCCGGTGATTCTGGCTGTAGGTATCGCCGATGCGGCTGATCGCGCTGGGGCCGAAGCCGATGATGTCGCAATCGCCACAGGTGGAATACCCCTGGAAGTTGCGCTGCAGGCTTCCCGCCCGCTGCGCGCGCACCAGGTCGTCGTCCGGCAGCGCGAAGTGATCCATGCCGATATAGACGTAACCAGCGTCGGTGAGCCGCTGCAAGGCCATGCCGAACAGGGCCAGACGCTGTGACGGCGACGGCAGCGCTTCGGCGTCGATCCGACGCTGCGCCTTGAACATCTTGGGCAGGTGCGCATAGCCGTAGACGGCCACGCGATCCGGCTTCAGTTCGATCACCTTGTCCAGCGTGCGGCTGAAGCCGTCCATGCTCTGGCGGGGCAGCCCATAGATCAGGTCCACGCTGATCGAGCGGTAACCGACACGCCGGGCGGTGTCGATCGCCACCCGTGTCTGCTCGACGGACTGTTGCCGGTTGACCGCCTCCTGCACCGCTGGGTCGAAATCCTGGATGCCGACGGACATGCGGTTGAAGCCCAGCCGCCCGAGACCGCGCACGTAGTCTTCGCTGGCGTGCCGCGGGTCGATCTCGATACCCCATTCGCGCTGCTCTAGCGGTGCCGGCGTGAAGTGCCGATGGATCGACGCATTCAACTGGCTCATCGCACCGAGGCTGAGGAAGTTCGGTGTGCCCCCACCCAGGTGCAGCTGGCGCACGACACGATCGGAATCGACCAATGCACCCAGCATGGCTATTTCATGATCGAGCAAACGCACGTATGCCTCGCCTCTGCTGGCGTCGCGCGTGATGACACGATTGCAGCCGCAGTAGAAGCAGGGGCTCTCGCAGAACGGCACGTGGATGTACAACGACAGCGGCGTGGGCACCGGGTCATGGTTGGACGCGGCAATCGCTTCACGCAGCTGGGTTTCGCCGAAGCCTTCGTGGAACTGGAGGGCGCTGGGGTAGCTCGTGTAACGCGGCCCCCGGCCGTCGTAGCGGGCGATCAGGTCGGCGTCGAACTCGGGCATGGTGTGTGGTCTGGGCATGGCGAGACTATCGCCTGCACGGTGCGTACGGTTCTTGATGCCGGTCAATTCGCGCGCATCATCCGGCGTCGCGCAGGTTGTCCGTCGTTTGCGCCGCAAATCCCTCCACGGCCCGCCGTGTCACGATACGCCCCTGCTCGATCACCGCCACTTCGTCCACCAGCGCCGCGATACCGCCGAGACGATGGGTGATCAGCAGCACGCTGCGGTCCTGTGTTTCCACAGCCAGCGCCTTGTACAGTGCGACGGTGGTAAGCGCATCGAGGCCTTCGCTGGGTTCGTCCAGCACCAACACCGGCGCATCGACCAGCAACGCCCGGGCGATCGCCAGCCGGCGCGCTTCGCCGCCGGACAGGTTCACGCCGTTCGCACCGACCCAGGTATCCAGGCCGTTCGGCAGCTCGCGCAGGAATTCGTCCAGTTGCGCGACGGCGAGGACCCGCCGCAACGTGGTGTCTTCCGCATTCGGCGCCGCGATGCGCAGGTTGTCGCGCAGGCTTGCATCGAACAGGTAAGGCGTCTGCTCGACGATGGCGAGTCGTTCCCGAACGTCGTCGGCACACAGTTGATCCAGGGCCATGCCGCCCAGCGTCACGCTGCCCTGATAGGGATACAGGCGCCCCAACAGCTGCGCGAGGCTGCTCTTGCCCGCGCCCGATGCACCGACGAGGGCCAGGTGCGTGCCGGCCGCCAGATCCAGGTTGAGCCCGCGCAGCGCCCATTCGCCATGCTGCGCATGGCGCATCCACACCTCGCGCAGATGCAGGTCGCTGGCTTGCGGCATGGGCGCCGGAGCCGCCGGATCGAGCACCGCCGGCGTGCGGTCGGCCAGCTCGAACACCCGCTGCGCAGCCGCCTTGATCGCCGCCAGCCGCGACCATGCCAGCGGCAATGGCAGCAGCGGTTCGAAGGCCGCCATGGCGAGCATCGCCAGCAACGCAAGCCCCGGACCGTCGAGATGGCGCTGTTGCATGGCGAGCACGCCGATCAGCAAGGCGAGGCTCAAGGCGATGCCGCTGCATGCCGCCAGCATGGCATCCGCGCGAGCGAGCCCACGTTGCGTACGCGCGCGCGCCGCTTCCCGCTGCGCGGTGAGTTCCTCCATCCGTGCATCGAACGCGTCTTCCGCGCCCCACATCGTCAGTTCCGCACGGCCCGCCAAAGCGTCGGCCCAGGCCGCGCGCAAGGCCTCGGCATCGCGGTCGATCTGCGCCGCGTCGTCCGCGTGGACGGCCTGCAAGCGCCACGGCAGCCAGGCGCCGGCAAACAGCAGCAACGGCAGCAAAAGCAATGCAAACCAGCCCGACCAGCAGGCGGCAACGATGAGCACGACCAGGGCGCTGCAAGCCGCCACGGCGCTGGGCAGCCACAGGCCCAGGTACGACTGTTCCAGCGTGTCGATATCGGCCCGCAGGCGCGACAGCAGTTGCGCGCCGCGCTGCTGCGCGAGCGCCGCCGGAGCCAACGGGATCAACCGGCCGAACAACCAGCCGCGCAGACGCGCAAGGATCGACAGTGTGGCATCGTGGCCACAGAGGCGTTCCGCGTAACGGCCACCTGTGCGCAGGATCGCGAACAGGCGCACCAAGGCCGCCGGGGTGTAGTAATTGATGGCCGCGGCACCCGCGCCCACCAGGGCCATGCTGGCGATGAAATGGCCGGACACCGCCATCAGGCCGATACCCGCCGTGCTCGCCAGCAGACTCAAACCGAGCGCGGCTAGCATGCGCCCACGCTGCGGTTGCATCAGTTCGTACAGACGACGCTGCCAGTTCATGCGCGCAGATCCTCTTGCAGCAGTGCGGCGAAGGCGGTGCCCGGCTGACGCAGCTGCGCCACCGTGCCCTGCTCCACGATCTTTCCTCCGACCAGCACGGCCACCGCTTCCTGTGGGCCCAGATCCCGCACGCGATGGGCCACCCGCAGCACGGTGCGGCCACGGGCGAACTGATCCAGTTGATGCTCGATCTGCGTGGCCGTGGCGGTGTCCAGATGCTGGGTAGGTTCGTCCCACAGCAACACCGGTGCATCGCGCAGGCACATACGGGCGATCGCCAGCCGTTGCAGCTCGCCGCCGGACAAGCCGAGGCCGCGCTCCCCCAGCGGCGTATCCAGGCCTAGCGGAAGTTTCGCCACCACCTGATCCAGCGATGCCATGCGCAATACGCGCGCGATGCTCACCTCGTCCGCGTCCGGACGGGCCAGCAGCAGGTTGTCGCGCAGGCTGCCGTTGAACACATGCGGGCGCTGCGGAAGCCAAGTGATCTGCGCGCGCCACGTCGACAAGCCGGCGGCCTGCAAGGCATGGCCGTCGATCTCTATATCCCCGCTTTCCAAGGGCAGCAGCCCCATCACCGCGGCGAGCAGACTGGATTTGCCGCCGCCGCTCGGGCCGACCAGGGTCAGACGACTCCCCGCCGGCACGGCCAGGTCGATACCGCGCAACACCTCCCCGCTCTCACCCTGGCTGGCATGCACGCCGCGCAGCACGAGGCCGGGAGCCGCCGTTTTCAGCGTGACGGCAGGCGTTGCAACCAAGGGCGCCGCAACCGGCACCGCCAGGATCTCGACCAGGCCCTCGGCGGCCGCCACGGCCTCCATCCGCGCATGCCGCTGGGTGCCCATGGCGCGCAACGGCAGGAAAAACTCCGGCGCAAGCAACAACGCGAACATGCCTTGCGCAAAACCCAGGTGGCCGGACATCAGTCGGAAGCCCACCATCACCGCCACGATGGCAATGCTGCACGTGGCAAAGAATTCCATGACCAGCGCAGAAAGGAAGGCCACCCGCAACACCGCCATGGTGTCCTTCCGATACGCTTCGCCAGCCGCCAGCACGCGCTCGTGTTCGCGCTCGGCGGCACGATAAAGCCGCAGGGTACTCAAGCCCGACACCGCATCCATGAAGCGTGCACCCAGCCGGCGCAGGCGCAGCCAGCGGCGTGTGCTGGCCTCGGCGGCGGCGCGTCCGGCCAGGATCAGGAACACCGGCAGCAACGGCGCGCACAGGAGCAGCACCAGCGCCGACCACGGCTCGCGCAAGCCTACCGCCAGCAGCACCACGGCCGGGATCAGACCGGCCAGTGCCGCCTGCGGAAGGTAACCAGCGTAATACGGGGCCAGCGTATCCACGCCATCGACCAGCCGGGTGACCAGATCGCCCGCGAACTGCCCCGCGGACCACCTCGGCCCCAGCTGACGCAGGCGCTCCCGCAAACCCCTCTGCACGTTTTGCGTTACCACCCGACCGGCGGCATCGCTGCAGGCGCGTTGCCGATAGAGCAGCGCGGCACGCAGCAAGACCAGCAAGACGACGCCCAAGATCGACCAGCGCAGGTCAGCCAGCCCCGCATGCGCGAAGATCGCCTGCGCCAGAACCTGCGCCACCAGCCACGCTATGGCGCACACAAGGACCGACTGCGCCGCGCCATACGAGATGGCGTTGCGCAGCAGCCTGCGGACTGGCTGCGCCTGTTGGCGCAGCCAGTCCGCGGCGGCACCTTGTTCAGTGCTTGCCATCTTTCCGCTCGAGGGCCAGTGCGGCGGCGCGTTCGTCCTGTGCGTCGAGCAAAGCACCGCCCACCGCGGCGATCAGCACGATCATCACGGTGCCGACCAGCCAGGCGAAGTACCACGCGCCACAGTCGCCAAGAATGATCGCCAGCACGATCGCCAGACCGGCGATCAACATGAAGATCGAGAACTGTATGAAGGTTTTCATCGTCAATTCCCCGCTTAGTAGGCGTGTTCGTCATTGGCGATCTGGTCGGGATCGACCTTGCCGCGCATCACGTAGAAGGCCCAGCTGGTGTACCAGACCACCAGCGGCACGAAGACCAGGGTGAAACCGAGCATCCAGGCCAGTGTCAGTTGGCTGGAACCGGAATTCCACAAGGTGAGGCTCTGCGACGGGTTGCTCACCGAGGGAAGCAGGAACGGGAACAGCGCACATCCCACCGTACCGATCACGCCGATCCAGGCCACCGCACCCATCCACCAGGCAAGCAGCGGACGCTCGCTGCTGGCGCTGAACAGGCTGCCCAGCATGCCGAGGAAGCCCGCCGCCGGCAGCAGCCACAGCACGTTGTGCGCATGGAAATTGCTGAGCCATGCACCGTCGGCACGCGTCACCACCTGTTGCAGCGGCGTCTGCGCCACGCCGGCACCCGGGAACTGGTTCAGCACATAGCCCTGCATGTGCGCCACCCAGAAGCCCCCGACGGCGAACAGCACGATCGCCAGCGACCACCCCAAGCGGGCCACCTTGCGGCTGCGCTCCGCGATGGCGCCTTGCGCACCGCCCATGACCGTGACACCGCCCATCGCGGCCGACATGCAGGCCGACAACACGCCGCACAGGATGGCGAACGGATTGAGCAAGGCAAGGAAACTGCCGGTGTAGAAGGACGTAAGCGTCCAGTCGAAGTGGAAAGGCACGCCCTGGAACAGATTACCGATGGCCGCGCCGAACACCACCATCGGCACGAAGCCGCTGACGAACAGCGCCCAGTCCCAGGCATTGCGCCACCCGGCCGACGGCATCTTGCTGCGGTATTCGAAGCCGACCGGGCGAATGATCATCGTCCACAGCAGCAACAGCATCACCACGTAGAAGCCGGAGAACGCGGTGGCGTAGATCAGCGGGAAGGCGGCAAAGATCGCGCCGCCTCCGAGGATGAACCACACCTGGTTACCGTCCCAGTGCGGGCCGATCACGTTCAGCGCCACGCGGCGCTCCAGATCGGTACGGCCGATGTAGCGCAGGATGGCCCCCACGCCCATGTCCATGCCGACCATCACGGCCAGGCCGATCAGCAGTACGCCGAGCAGCAGCCACCAGACCACTTGCAGGCTTGCGTAGATATCCATGATTAAGCCTCTGCCAAAGTCTTGCGGGAAGCGGGCAACGAAAGGTCGCCGCGGTCCAGCTCGGCATCGCCGTTGCCGTCGTCGGGGCCTTTGCGGATCGCGCGCACCATCAGGTACATCTCGATGACGATGAACACCGTGTAGACCGCCACGAAACCGATCAGCGAGAACACCATGTAGCCCACGCTATGCGTGGAAGCGGACATCCAGGTCGGCAACAGCCCGTACACCGTCCACGGCTGGCGACCGATCTCGGCAACCAGCCAGCCGGCCTCGCAGGCGAGGAACGGCGCCGGGATCATCCACACCGCGAACTTCAGGAAGGTGCGCTTGTACTGCACCGTGTTGCGCAGGGTGTAGATCAGGCCGAGGACGAAGAAGGCCAGCATGCCCAGACCCAGCAACACCATCACGCGGAACGACCAGAACATGGTGGCCACGTGCGGGATCGAGTCCTTGGCCGCCTGGGCGATCTGCTCGTCGGTGGCCGTGGTCACATCGTCCGCGTAGCGCTTCACCAGGAACCCGTAACCGAGGTCCTTCTGGTGGGTATTGAACTGGTTCATGGCCACCGGGTCGTTAGGATCGGCCGACAACATCTTCAGCGACGACACCGCCGGGATGCCGCCACGGATACGCTCCGCCGCGCGCTGTTCCAGCACGTCCACACCCGGCACCGTGCCCGTCAGCGAATGGGTGACCAGGATCGACAGCACATAGGGAACCTTGACCTCGCCGTAGTTGGTCTGATTTTCCTGCGACGGGAACGCCATCAGATTGAACGGCATGGGCGCGCTTTCGGTTTTCCACAGGCCTTCCATCGCGGCCAGCTTGGTCGGCTGCGCTTCGGCACCGACAAAGCCCAGTGCGTCGCCCAGCGTGATCACGCCGGCGGTGGACAGCACACCGAACAGCACCGACATGCGGAACGAGCGGCGCGCCAGCTCCATGTGCCGGTTCTTCAGCATGTACCAGGCGCTGACGCCGGCCACGAAGATCGCCGCGGTGACATAGCCGGCGATGGAGGTGTGCACGAACTTGGCCTGCGCATCGGAGCTGAAGATCAGCGCGGCGAAGTCGTTCAGTTCCATGCGCATGGTGGTGGGGTTGAAGTGGGCACCCACCGGGTCCTGCATGAAGGCGTTGGCCACCAGGATCCACAGGGCCGAGAGGTTAGAGCCCAGCGCCACCAGGTAGGTGACCGCCAGATGCTGGCCGGGCTTGAGCCGATGCCAGCCGAACACCATCAGGCCGACAAAGGTCGATTCGAGAAAGAACGCCATGAGGCCTTCGATGGCCAATGGCGCGCCGAAAATATCTCCGACGAAACTTGAGTAGAACGACCAGTTCGTACCGAACTGGAATTCCATGGTGAGGCCGGTGGCCACACCGAGAGCAAAGTTGATGAGGAACAGCTTCCCCCAGAACTGGGTGATCTGCCGGTAGATCACCTTGCCGGTGACCACATAGACGGTTTCCATCGCCGCCAGCATGAAGGTCATGCCGAGCGTGAGCGGTACAAAGAGGAAGTGATAAAGCGCCGTGGCCGCAAATTGAAGCCGCGACAGATCGACGACGGTGATGTCATGCATGGCGTGACGTCCCTAGGTGGAATGGCACGCGCCGGCATGCGGCGCGCTTCGGTGCCCTCGCCCTGGGGCGGTGCAACGTGGGTGCAAGTGTCGACTGGGGGACGCCCGGGCCACTTGACCTTGATCAAGATCGCCGCACACCCCGGCGCAGGGCGCTGCGGCAGGAGGTCGCAGGCGGCGCAACAGAGCCGCGGAACTGATCCAGATCAATTGGCCGCCGTCCGTGCCTTCCAGAATGCGCCTGCATTCCACACCAAGGACATAACAATGAAACCCCTGCTCCCCTGGCTCGCACTCGGCGCCGCCGTTCTCACCACCCTTCCCGCCCTTGCCGCCGAAAACCTCAACGGCAACGACCAATGGGTGCTGCGCTTCGGCGGCGCCACCGTGCATCCGGACAGCAATCCGGGTCATCTTGCCGGCATGAAGGCCAAGGTCGACAGCAGCACCCGCCCGAGCATCGACCTCGAATACCTGCTCACCCCGAACTGGGGTATCGACGTGCTGGGCGCGCTGCCCTTCCGCCACGAAGTGCGCCTGAACGGCTCGAAGGCCGCGACCACCAAGCAGTTGCCGCCCACGGTCGGCGTGAACTACCACTTCGTGCCCACCTCGCAGGTGTCGCCGTTCCTCGGCCTGGGCATCAACTACACCCATTTCTACGACAGCAAGGGCAAGGGCATCCTCGACGGCGCCCACGTGAAGCTGGACGACAGCTGGGGCGTGGCCGCACGCGCCGGCGTGGACTTCAAGCTCAACGACCGCTGGCTGCTCACCGCCGACGTGCGCTGGATCCGCATCCGCACCGACGTGAAAGTGGGTGGCACGAAGGTGGGCAACGCGCATATCGACCCGATGGTCTACGGCTTCAGCGCCGGCTACCGGTTCTAAGCCATGACCCAGGCCTCCGCTCCGATCGACCTGAGTCAGCTCCGCCGCAGCTGCCGCGCCTGCGGCCTGCTCGAACTGTGCCTGCCGGCGGGCATCGACCAGGCCGAGTTGGAGCGCCTGGATTCCAGCGTGCGCGACAAGCGCACGCTGGAAAGCGGCGGCATGCTGTTCCGCCAGGGGGATCCGTTCCACGCGCTGTATGTGGTGCGCTCAGGCACGCTTAAAACGGTGGTGCAGGACGCCGACGGCGCCCAGCAGGTACTCGGCTTTCACCTGCCCGGCGAGATCGTCGGCGTGGATGCCCTGGCCCACGATACGCACCAGAGCAGTGCCGAAGCACTCGAACGCAGCAGCATCTGCGAACTGCCCTACTCCCGTCTGGAAGAACTCACATCGCAGATTCCGGGCCTGCAACGGCAGTTGCTGCGCATCGTCAGCCGCGAAATGGTGGCCGAACAATCACACGTGGTGACGATGGGCCGCCAGCAGGCGCAGGAGCGGCTGGCCATTTTCCTGCGGAGCCTGAGCGAGCGCTACGGACGCCTGGCCCGCGACACCACCCACCTCATTCTGCCGATGTCGCGC
The DNA here is from genome assembly GCF_011759605.1 of Luteibacter sp. SG786. Lineage (GTDB taxonomy): Bacteria > Pseudomonadota > Gammaproteobacteria > Xanthomonadales > Rhodanobacteraceae > Luteibacter. The sequence goes on along the minus strand of NZ_JAAOYX010000001.1, from coordinate 1,260,306 downwards.
TACGACATCGCCAACTACCTGGGTGTGGTGGTCGAAACCGTAAGCAGATTGTTCACGCGGATGGAGGACCTTGGGGTGTTGCGGGTGTCGCGGAAAGTCATCCACATCCTGAGGCCGGATATGTTGGGGGAGATGTGTGGGGCGGGTGGGGCCAGGGAAAGGGCCGGCAGGGCGTCGTAGGACCACCCGCCCTTCGCAGGCTGGGATTCACGCGGGCTGCGATATCGCAGCCCGTTTTTCATGAGCCGGTGCTCACTGCCTCATGAATGCGACGAACGCGCGCAGTGCTGCCGATTGGTGTCGGCGGCTCGGAAAGTACAAATACGTCGTATCCAGTCTTCCCGACCAGACGGGAAGGATTCGTACCAGCTTCGCTGTGTCCAACGGCTCCGACACCAGCGCGACCGGCGCAAAGGCAATGCCCATTCCCTTCACCGCCAGAGCAATCTGCGACGCAAGATCGTGCACGATCGTGGCGGATGACGGCGTGACCTTCACGGCCTTGCTACCGCGATGCAAGGTCCATGGAATGATGACGCCGGTTTCCTGGCTGCGGCAGACCATCGCGTGATGCTTCAACAGGTCGCCTGGAACCTTCGGCATCGCGTGGTGCTCGAGGTAGGTGGGGGACACCACGAGAATCGTTTCCGATGCCGGCGATACCGGCACAGCCACCATGTCCTGATCGAGGTGGTTGCCGTAGCGCAGTCCGGCGTCGTAGCCCTCTTTTACGATGTCGACCATCCGCGCCTCGACCGCGATTTCGAGCTCTACCGCGGGATAGGCCTGCCGGAAGGCCGTCAGTTTGGGCGCCACGACCAATTCGAAGGGAGCACGAGGCATCGTCAGCCGCAAGGTTCCGGCGGGTCGGCCGCTTCGACCCGAGGCTTCTTCCGAGGCGCGGCGTAGCTGGGACAAGGCAGGGGCCACTGCGCGGAGATAATCCGAACCCACATCGGTGAGGCTCAGACTGCGTGTGGAGCGGCGAAAGAGCGTGGCGCCAAGGCGTTCTTCCAGACTCTTCACCGCTTGGCTGACTGCCGACGCCGAAATGCCCAGTTTTCTTCCTGCTTCCGAAAAACTTCCCGCTTCCGCAGCGGCGACAAATACAGCCAGGCCGTCCAACGAGTCTCTTTGCCCCACTGCCTTAACCTGTAAGTTCAACTTCAAGCCTTATACACGATTAGGGGTCTAACCAAGGTCAATCGGTGCCCCTAGGATGCGGTGATCGCGTTCGAAGAATGGCCGGCATCCATGCACAAACCACAGCTTCAAGCGAAGACCTACCGCACCCCACGCCACACCACGCACTATGTCGAATGCGGCCCGGCCAACGGGCCGCTCATGATGCTTCTGCACGGGTGGCCGGAACTGAGCTTGATCTGGCGGGCGCAGATGCGGGCGTTCGCCGAGGATGGCTGGCACTGCGTCGCTCCCGACATGCGCGGCTACGGCGGCTCGTCTGCGCCGGAGGCCACGGACGCTTACACCAACGAGCAGGTGGTCGCAGACATGGTGGAGCTGCATGACCATCTAGGTGGGAAGGCTGCCGTCTGGATCGGTCATGACTGGGGGAGTGTCATAGTCGGCTCGCTGGCTGCCCACGAGTCAACTCGCGTTCGCGGCGCCGTGCTGATCTCGGTCCCCTATTTTCCCGACGCCAACGCACTGCCGACACTTGTGCCTCTGGTCGACCGGACGATCTACCCGGCTGACCAATACCCGGATGGGCAGTGGGACTATTACCGCTACTACAACACGCACTTCGACGCGGCGGTTGCAGACCTCGATGCGGATATAGCGTCGTCGCTCGCATCGATCTATCGACGTGGCGATCCTGCCAGCGTCGGCAAGCCCGCGGCGAATGCCATGGTTACCCGTAAGGGCGGACGCTTCGGCAGCGCGCATCGCGCACCGCCGACCACGCCCGATCCGGCGCTCTGGCCTGCGGAAGACTTCGCTGTACTGGTGCAGCAGTTTGGCGCCAGGGGCTTTCGCGCGCCATGCGCATGGTATCTGAACGATGACGCCAACATTGCCTACGCACGCCGAGCGCCGGACGGGGGAAGCCTTCGCATGCCCGTGCTCTTCGTCAACGGCGAGTACGACCAGATCAACACCATCCATGGCAATCGCTACGGCGAGCCGATGCGCGCGGCATGCAGGGATCTCACCATCACGAACCTGCCTGGCGCGCATTGGCTGCCACTGGAGTGCAAACAGGAATTGGTCGAGGCGATCCGCACATGGCTTCGGAACAAGAGCTTGCATGCAGCATAGTTCTGAAAGTCGGCGCGGCGATTCGAACTCCCGCGACGGTTGGGCTCGAAGCCGCACCCTGGTCGTTCTCGCGGTCGGATACCAATGGTTCTACAACGGTGCCAACTTCGTCGCCTTCAAGATCGGAGGCGATGCGATCCATCCCCTTCTTCTCGCCACGATGCGTTTCGCCATCGCTGCCGTGGCGATCCTGCCCTTGGGACTTTTGCGCCTGCGTGCACACCCAACCCGCACTCGGGAATGCGTCAATGCCGCAGGACTAGGCGTGGTGATGCTGGTCGGCAGCCAGACAACGGCCATCCTCGGTACGCACATGCTGCCGGCGGGCGTCGCGTCGGTCTTCGGATCGGCGGCACCCCTGTTCCTCGCGCTGTTCGCCTGGATCGCCTTGCGCGAACCCATCGGATGGCGACAAACCTGCGGCATCGGGCTGGGCTTCGTCGGCCTCGTGCTCATGGCCTGGTTCACCTCGGGAGCGGATGGATTCAAACCATTGGGTGCCGCACTGACACTCTTCGCCTCCGCCTGCTGGGCCGGCGGATCGCTGTGGGCGCGGCAGCTACGCCTGCCCGCCGATCCGGTCGTGGCGCTGACAGCGCAGTTGACCGCTGCCGCCGTGGTTCTCGTGATCGTCGCCGCATCGACAGGGGAGCCAGGTCGAACGGACGTGATACACCTGCCGGCCGCAGCGTGGGGGTCACTGGGCTTTCTCGTCGTCGGCAGCACGCTGGTCGGCTATGCCGTGTTTCTCGCCGTGAACTCGGACGTCTCCCCGACGATCGCCAACACCTTCAACTATGCCGCGCCCGTGGTTGCGTTGCTGCTTTCCGCCGCACTGCTGGGGGAGCACCTGTCGTTCGCGAAGCTGTTCGCGGCTGGAGTGGCGCTGTCTGGCGTTGCACTCATGATTCGTGGGGGAGCGCCTGGGCACACGGTCCGCCCGAGGCCGCGCAGCAGTTCTCGGTGAGGAAGCCCACCAGGTGGGTCACCGTATCCAGCACCGGGGTGTAATAGATGAAGCGGCCCGCCTGCCGGCTCGTGACCAGTCCGGCGTGGGTCAGTTCCTTCAGGTGGAACGACAGGGTGGCGCTGGGCAGGCCCAGGGCTTCGCCAATGGCTCCGACCGCCAGGCCGTCCGGGGCGTGCTCCACCAGCAAACGGAAGATGGCCAGGCGGCTCTCCTGGGCCAGGGCAGACAGGGCCTTGATCGCATCGGGGGTGGTCATGGGGGGCGTCATACCGGCGCAGGTTACCAAACCTGCTCCCACACGCCGGCTCACCACGCCACCCGCACGGCCAGGGCGACCAGGGTGATCAGCAGAACGGGGAGCGTGAGGGTAACCCCGACTTTGAAGTAGTAGCCCCACGAGATTCGCACGCCCTTCTGGGCCAGCACGTGGAGCCAGAGCAAGGTCGCCAGCGAGCCGATGGGGGTGAGCTTCGGCCCCAGGTCGCAGCCGATGATGTTGGCGTAGATCATGGCCTCCTTGACCGCGCCCGTGGCCTGGCTGGCGTCGATCGAAAGGGCCCCCACCAGAACCGTGGGCATGTTGTTCATGACGGAGGACAACACGGCCGTGGTGAGTCCCGTGCCCAGGGCCGCGCCCCAGACGCCGTGGGCGGCGAAGCGGTCGAACAGGCCTGCCAGGTAGCCTGTCAGACCGGCATTGCGCAGCCCGTAAACCACCAGATACATGCCCAGGGAAAAGAGCACGATCTGCCACGGCGCACCGCGCAGCACCTTCATCGTCGGAATCTGGTGGCCCCGCGCGGCCACGATCAGCAGCGCCACTGCTGCGGCGGCGGCAACCGCGCTGACCGGCACCCCCAACGGTTCCAGCCCGAAGAAGCCGACCAGCAGTGCGGCCAGCACCCACCATCCGGCGAGGAAGGTTGGCCGGTCGCGGATCGCTTCCGCCGGCGCCTTCAAGCGATCCCATGGGTACGTAACCGGCACGGCCCGGCGGAAATAAGCCAGCAGCACCGCGAGGGAAGACGCGACCGACACCAGGGCCACCGGGACCATCACTGCCGCATAGCGGCCAAACCCGATGCGGAAGAAGTCCGCCGACACGATGTTGACCAGGTTGGACACCACCAGGGGCAGGCTGGCGGTGTCGGCAATGAATCCCGCCGCCATCACAAAGGCCAGGGTGGCGCCAGGCGAGAAGCCCAGGGCTACCAGCATGGCCATGACGATCGGGGTGAGGATCAGGGCCGCTCCGTCGTTGGCGAACACCGCCGAGACCGCGGCACCCAGCAGCACCAGGAGGGCGAACAGCACCCGCCCCCGCCCTCCGCCCCACCGGGCGACGTGGAGCGCGGCCCACTCGAAGAACCCCGCTTCGTCCAACAGCAGGCTGATGACGATGACCGCGATGAAGGTGGCCGTGGCGTTCCAGACGATGTGCCAGACCACAGGGATATCAGCCCAATGGATAACGCCCACGCACAACGCCACGGCGGCGCCGGCCATTGCGCTCCAGCCGATGCCCAACCCTCGGGGCTGCCAGACGACGAGAACCAAGGTGACCAGGAAGATCAGGAACGCTAAGAGCATGAATGCGGCGTTGGCGGCTTCGAAAGTTGATCTCCATAGTGCTAGAGTTATCGAAATGACACAACCGGAGGCCCCATGGCCGCGCCCTCCCTGCCTCACCTCACCCACGACCTCCCTGCCCCGGTCCAGACCGATCTGGTAGGCGCAGGCGATGCCGGGCACCCGCCGCGGATCCTCCTTCTTTATGGCTCGCTGCGGCCCCAGTCCTTCAGTCGCAAACTGGCCCTGGAAGCCGAGCGCATCCTCCAGCACCTGGGCGCCGAGACCCGAGTGTTCGACCCGGCCACGCTGCCCATGCTCGACAGCGTCCCGGCGGACCATCCGAAAGTGCAGGAACTCCGGGCGCTGTCGCTATGGTCGGAGGGCCAGGTCTGGGTCAGCCCTGAACGGCATGGGACGATCACCGGGGTGTTCAAGAACCAGATCGACTGGCTACCTCTCGAAGAGGGTGGCGTCCGCCCGACCCAGGGCCGCACCCTGGCGGTGCTCCAGGTATCCGGGGGCTCCCAGTCCTTCAACGTGGTCAACACCCTCCGGGTGCTCGGCCGCTGGATGCGCATGGTGACCATCCCCAACCAATCGAGCGTCGCGAAGGCCTGGCAGGAGTTCGACGCGGCCGGCCGGATGAAGCCCTCCCCGTTCTACGATCGGGTGGTGGACGTCATGGAGGAACTGGTGAAGTTCACCTACCTGGTGCGCGGGCGGGCCGATTACCTTGTGGACCGCTACAGCGAGCGCAAGGGTGCGGCAGAAGCCCTTGCTCTGGCTGCGGCCTCCGGCGCCGCCTCCGCCTCTTCGACACAGGCCTGACCATGAACGCGACGATCTACCACAACCCGGCGTGCGGCACCTCGCGCAATACCTTGGCGTTGCTGCGCCACGTCGGCATCGAGCCCCAGGTGATCGAATACCTGGTCACCCCACCCGACCGGAGGACGTTGATCCAGCTGATCGCCGACGCCGGCTTGACCCCGCGCCAGGCAGCCCGCGAAAAGGGCACGCCGTTTGCCGAACTGGGCTTGGGCGATCCCGGGGTGACCGACGATCAGATTCTGGACGCGATGCTCGCCCACCCCATCCTGATCAACCGACCCTTTGTGGTGACCGAGCGTGGAACCCGGCTGTGCCGGCCGTCGGAGGTTGTTCTGGAGATCACCTCGCCGCTTCGATCACCGTTCGTGAAGGAAGATGGCGAGGTCATCGCTCCTTAGGAGTAGGTTGGTTTCGCGGATCGGATTACGAGAGCGCATCCAGGATGCGCGGGATATACCCGAGCGTCTCGCGCGCCAGAAAACCAAGGTGCCCCACGTTCCTTGCCGCCATCCTGCCGGCCCTGCCGTGGGCGGCGACCGCCCATACGGACGCCTGGACCGGGTCGGCGCCGCGCGCGAGCAGACCGGTGAGGATGCCGGCGAGTACATCGCCCGAACCCGAGGTGCCAAGACCCGGCGCATCGACCTCATGAACCCACAGGCGTCCATCGGGTGCAGCGATCCACGTCGTCGGCCCCTTGAGCACGACTACGGTGTCGAAGCGGGCTGCCGCGTCGACGGCTATGTCGGCCGGACGCCGACTCACCTCCTCGGGGCGCAGGCCGAGGAGGTCGGCCATTTCCGGAATATGAGGGGTAATAACCAGCCGGCCCGCAGCCGGCCGTAACGCGTCCTCATGGAGGCTGCCTGCGTCCGCAACCAACAGCGGCGCGGCACGGGCGATCTGCAAAGAGGCCGGGGACGCGCCGGTCGCCATGCCCGGTCCAACAAGCACCGCGCCGGCCTGTCGGACGAGCTCGACCATGCCGGCGTCAAGCGTGCCGAGTTCTCCGTCTTCTCCAACCCCTATCGCTGCAACGCCCGCCTCGGGCATCGCCAAGCCAGTCTGGAGCGCCCACGGCTCCCCGGTCATAAGCATCAGTTTTCCGGCACCCGCCCGGAGTGCAGCCTCGCCCGACAGGAGGGGTGCACCGGGCACCTGGCGAGAGCCGCCCACCACGATGATCCGGCCCCGGTCTTCCTTGCTGGTTCCGGGTGCGGGAAGTGGCCATCTACGGAGCAATGAGCGCGTGACACGAATGCCATTCATCAGCGTGGCCCCGCCGGCACGTCGCTCTCCGTGGTGACGTCCACCGCTTCCAGTGTCGGGGGCACGAAACGGCCATGACGGAGGGTGAACGTCACGGGTGGGCCCTTCTGGACGTCGTACTCTGCGTAGCCGCAATTGGGGAAGTCGCCTTCGGCGTCGATCGCGAGGATGTCGTCTTCGCGCATGTTCTCCAGAAGGTATCGGAAGCAGTTGACGATGACCTGATGGCCGACGACCACAACCCGGCAATCCGGCTTGGTCAGCCGTATGCCGTCGATGACACTGCGAAGTCTGAGAATGACATCACACCAACTCTCCCCGCCTGGGGGACGGAAGTAGAACTTGCCGACCATTGAACGCTGCGCGGCGAGTTCCGGGTATTTGTTCTCGATACCCTTACGGGTATAGCGGTCGAGGATGCCGAATTCCTTTTCCCGCAGGCGCTCGTCGATCTCGATGGCCGTCTCGGTGATGCCGAGCTTCTTTGCAAGGATGGCCGCGGTTTCGTGGGCGCGGACAAACGGCGAGGACAGGATGGTGTCGGGACGGACTCTATCGGGCAGGGCTGCGAGCCATTCGCCCAAGGCGTCGGCCTGCGCTTTGCCCAGTGGCGATAGCGGTGTGTCGGCATCCCGGTTGTTGAGGGCGATGAGCTCCTCGCCGTGGGCTTCGGCGTGGTCGCGTAGCACGTTGCCGGCGCTTTGGCCGTGTCGGACGACGTAGAGTTTGCCGTGGGGTTGTGGGGTTTTCGCCATCGATGCCTCCACTGTTTGGTGGAGGATTGCGGGGCTGGTGTGAAGGCTGCGTTCGGTGTCGAGTGGTGCGTGGCGACACATTGGTTAGGGTCGGGTGATGCAGGATGGCCGACGAGAATCGCGGCCCGGACTATGTCGCTATCTAAACAAGGTATATGGACGCCGGCGAGTACACTCGGCCCTGATGGCACGAATGACGAATTTAGTTCTGAAGAAATCGTGCAAGACACGCTTACTGCCCCCGGCTACAGACTGCATACCGAATGTGTCCCGAATCCGACCTGCTTCGTCACGAATAATACTTGGCACTGCCGCCCTGGCCTAAGGTCATTGGTCAAACTGCCGATACCTTTACATGAACCCAATAGTCAAAGCACATTCCCAACCGTGGCACGTCATATTACGCACGATCATGATGCTCCTTTGCCTTGTTCCCATATCGACGATTGCGCAAGACTTCCAACGTGGCCTTCGTAATTACCAAGCCATCGTAAACGGGCAAAAAAGGCTGGACAGTCTCTCTCCCGACGAGCAGCGCGAAGTTATTCTAGTTTATCGCGCGACGAAGGACGTCCAAGACGACACCGGTTCGACCGAATGCCAGAGCGCCAGAGAGGAGGCGGGCGCGGCAGCAAATGAGAGCCTTGGATACGCCAAGCGCTACATGCAGTGCCTTGAAAATGGGGATCTGAGCGAAGACTGCAGTAGCGAGTTCCGACGGGTGAAAAATGCTCAGGGAGACTACGAAGGTGCGGTGCTGTCAGTCCGAAGCGAATGCCAGTGACATATTCACCTTCACCGTGCCCGCTCGTCCGCGGGGCCTGCTGGCCTACCTGCCGTGTGCAGTTTCCAAGATATACCAAAATCCAAACAGCTCAGGGAACCTTGTCCTTCGGCGGATTCGGATCGTTACCGTAGCTGTCGGAATCGCGAATGCGGCCGTCACGGCCATGTGTTACGAGTTCGACCTTGTCGCGTTTCGCCTGGTCACGTCCCTGAATAAGGGCCTCGGCTTGCGTACGATGAATAGAACCAGCCCTCTGGTTACCCTCTTTGATTACCGCCCAACCATCCTTGCGCGGAACCACATGGATGTCTTTCTTCGTCATGGAGCTCTCCTTTGGCGGGACCATCTTGCGCCCGCCGAGTAGCTGATTCAATCCCGTTTAACTCATGACGGTCTATCTGCACCTGCAGTTGCTTACGTTAAGAGCCTTGGCCTTCAACCCCGTTTACGCAAATTCGGCAAGACACATTGCTACGAGGTTTTGTCGTTGTCAAAGTTCTCAGTGTTAATGAGCCAAGCGCTGTCGGTACGATAGCCGTAAGGCTGATAGGGACTTCAATGTTTAAGTCAAAAACCGTGTTTGTTATTGGCGCAGGGGCCAGCTTTGAGTTGGGGTTTCCGCTAGGCTCGGGCCTGAAAGACCGCATCGGCGACCTCAGCGATTTCTATTTCGATTATGCCAAGCTGATTCGGGGAGACGAGCTCGTCCAACAGGCGCTCCACATGAGCTACAAGGCCGCTGGACGCGACGGCAATCTTGCCTATCGCGCGGGCCGGGCGATGAAAAGCGCCTTGCCCTTGGCGATTTCAATCGATAATTACCTTGAGGCGCACTCGACTGACGAGCATGCACAGATCGTCGGCAAGCTCGCCATAGTCCGCGCCATCCTTGAGGCGGAGGGCAACACCAGACTCACCACGGGCCGAGGACGCTCATCGATCGATTTTTCGGATACTACGCTTCAAGGTTCGTGGCTGACCCGGCTTATTAGGAACCTTACGGAAGGCGTCAAGCGAGAAGACACGGACGACCTCTTCCAAAATGTCGGCTTCATCACTTTCAACTACGACCGATCACTTGAAGAGTTTCTCTGGCGGGCTCTGCAGACCTATTACGGCATGACCGAGCAGCGCGCGGCAGAGATTGTTGGCATGCAAGTGGTGTATCACGCCTACGGCTCCGTCGGTCGGTTGCCCTGGCAATCCGGCGGCGGACCCGAGGCGCCCTACGGTGAGAAAGTCAGTGCCACGACGCTCCTCGAACTCTCGAAGCGTATCCAAACATTTTCCGAGCAAATCGACAATGCCCACCACTCGGCGATGATCGAACGTCTCAGCGAGGCGCGCACTGTTGTCTTCCTCGGGTTCGGTTTTCTCGAGCAAAACATGCAACTCCTCGAACTCCAGGGCCTTCACGCCGCCGAGCGTGTCTATGCCACGGCGCTCGGCTTCTCCCGAAGTGACTGCGATGTCATCACCGAACGCATCCGTGAGGTTCTCATCGACGAGTTGGTGCCGGTAGAGCTTCGAAACGACCTGACCGCAGCCAGGCTCTTCGACGAGTATTCCCGCAGCATCACCCAGTAGCAAATCGGGACCCATACAGCCCCCATGCAAGCACCTGCGCGGGGAGACCTCGTCATAGATTTCCCCTGTTGTGCCGCGCGACAGACCAGCCGTGGTGACGCGGTGTCCGTCAGGGAATTCATACGACTTTTCGGCACTATTCTGGTCAGCCCGACTAATTCGGTCGTCACCCGCCTTATTGGTGGGTTGGTTGTTAGATTCCCTAGCCGGCGTGTTGACGCTCCTCGGAACCGCCCAGCTCGCGAAAGAAGGCCTCAAGCAATTCCACAAAGTTCCCGATTCCGCCGCAAGCCCTGAACTTTTTCTCCACGATCTCGTACTGGAACCAGTCCGAATCACTGCGCACGATTCGCACCAGTGGGAGAGCGACTTCCTCCCACTCTGTCTCTGCCAGATCAATCGATAAAATCCATCCAGGATTGTCCAGTGTGTCGATGGTTATGCCAAATGAGTGCTCCCAATCTCCATCGCATTGGTTCTCGTACCATTGTTGGAGGCGAAGAACCGCTTGGCCTGTCCGGTTAACGTCATTATTCATTGTTTCGGTAGCTCGTCAGGTCGTGCAGGTTACACCGCGCGTTCCCGCCTCCTTAACGTGAGGGATTGGGACAACGGTGCCGTCAGGATTTGTGTGCGCTTTGCCCGTTACGTCAAAACGCTTCGTTTCTTGAAATCCCGACGGGTTCTTCGCGTTGGGCTCATAAGTCGCCGTATTCGTTATCTTTCCATCGGGTCCGCTCTTGTAAACAGAGTGAGCACCTTCCGCCTCACTCACTGGCTTCAAGTTGTTCTTGCTTCGGCCGAGGCCTTTGGCGATATCCTCGGCTCCTTGGCCTACCTCTTTCGCGACTGTTGCGGCCTCTTCCCTTTGCCAAGAGAGCTCTCTGCGTGCCCCGTCGGCTACGGAAAACCGTGGCACCGTGACTTCGTCGGGAGCGGAGTGCACAGGTGAACTGCAACGCACACAGCGGTCATTCCTGACGGCGCGGCATGGCATCGATGTCCACTTCGATCGCCTTCCCGGCTTGAAAGCCGACCTCGCTTCCTGGCGCCCACACCAGCACAAGGTGCCGTGGGCCCGCCCAGGTTATATCAACGGCGCTCCCCGGCGGCCGAGGTAATAGGTCGTGGGAGAGGTCGAGGATATGGACGCCGGCCTTCTGGCCCAGCTGACGCAGGGTGACCGTCGTCGATATCCAGGCATTTCCCGGCCCGCTTTGCTGGACGGTCTCGGCGTGCACCGTGTACTCACCGCCAGGGGACACCGAGTCTGTCCGCCACACCACGGCTTGGTCGCTCTCACACCCGTTGAGCAGAAAAAGGAAAGCGAGCAAGGCATTTGTCCCCCTCCTGGTCCCCGGACGAGAGCCACCCGGCAGGTCAGAGCAGCGAACCAGCGCTAGGTCAGTGCCCTTCCTGGTCCCCAGCCCCGGCCGGTTACGCAATGGCTCCATTCGGGCAAGGGTTTTCAGGCAGCTTGCTGTAGATAGCATTGCGTTGGGTGCGTGTGGATGTGAAGGTCAGATTGCCCTGACCGTCGGGCTTGAGGATGAACCCGATAGGTCCTTTTCCGGGCAGGATAAGCCGGGTGAATATCTCCTCGTCAAAAACGTGCGCCCTTCCCCGAACTTCCATCCGGCAATTGATGCCCTGCATGATGTACGTCCCGTCCGCTTCGATGCCGAAGGTGTCAGGTGGTAATGGGTCTTCGTTCTTCGAGACCTTCCAGTAACCGACCATCCAGGGCTCAATACCCGCACTTCGTCCGGGCAAGCGCGGCGGCATGCGAGGAAACCAGGCAAGTGACCAACACCACACCCAAAAAGCGCAACAATCGCCATTCCATTTCATTGACCTTCAATGCCCGGAACCTTCGGGAATACGCCCGACATTGTCCAACTACAGCTTGGAGCTCTGCCACTGAGTTCCATCCGCGCGCTCCAGAAGAGCGTTGCCGCCCTCAATACCCACGCATCTTCCCCACTCGAGATGCGAACCCGTACGAGGAAGTTGGCGGATATCCGAGTAGAGCAACTTCAATCGAATTTCCTCGACGTTCCCGGAAGCATGAAGCATTCGTACGACAGGAAATTCAAGTGTAGCGTCCAAAGGAATCAAGTTGAGTCCGCCGTAGCAGGACACCACGGTCTTACCGTCGTCCGAAAGAAAACCTTTGGTCACGGACTCATTCCTCGACCAGAGGACGTCCTCTGGATTGCGCCTCGCAAACACCTCTAGATGCGGTGGGTTTACTGTCGAATGGGCGCAGTAGCGGCCCTCTTTTGAGCAGAAGGCGGTTTCGTTGGCAGGTTCAAGCGGTGTATCAGCGTGCGTCACGCCCGCGGCGAGCCATAAGAGGAGAATGTGTGCAGCTCCCGCCAGGGTCTGCCTGCTCATCGTTATAAGTCCTTAGCAACAGATAACCTTGTCATTCGCGACAGACCCGAATGCGCGCGGACGCAGCGGACACTAAGCGACCAAAAAATTCTTCACGCGACGATTCAGGAAAAGATAGGCACTCAAAGCTACAACCTGCAAGACCGCAAAGAGAAGATCATAAAAGTAGGCGCCGCGAGAGTAACTCACCCCGTTGATTAGCTCGATTAAATAACCTGCAACGTAGAGCCCCACGACACCTAATATATAGACCAGGCGACCGAGGCTCCTCGCTTTGAGCAGCAAGATCCCCGCACTGAAGAAAAGGCAAACAGCTATGGCAAATATTAGTCCGCTGCCGTTGATCCACCAGTTGGCTGATCCAATCCTCTTCTGACCTACGACGGCGCCACCTGGAATAACGATCGTTGCCACTAGAAGCAGCACCGACATCAACGAGAACAGTGTTAAGACCCTCAAAGGTCCAGGCATTTTCTTAAAACTTTCGACAAGGTCATTCATGTCTAGATGGCTACAATTTCTTGTTACTTACATACAAGTCTTGGCGTGACTGCACCGCCGCCTTGGCGCTTACATCCAATAACTGGCCGCTGCTGCGCAAATGCCAAACGCCATGCAGAAAAAAAGACCTAGCCAAACACGTCGCCGCAATGCAATGCCTTCCGCACTCAAGCCTGGCATCAACATCGCATTGAACGGCTGGCTCAAAGGCGTCTGTCCTTGCTCGCGCCTGTCCCGAACGTTTGAGCGCATAAGCGCCACCGCATTCGTTCCAGCCCAGAAGAAGCTGACCGATGCTAGCAAGACGAAAATCAGGAACAGAAAATCGGGCATTGGGCACTCATTGCCGGGAACCGAACGGATCCGCGCACGGTATGTTGACAGGCTCCGCACCAATCCGCTCAAGCGCAACGCGTATGGTGTCTGCGGGCATGGCAGGCTGAGGCGAGCATGGCCGTTCAAGAAGGGCGTGAATGAGGGCCGGAGCAGCCGATACCGCACGATGGCCAACAAAGCCCAACGATGCGGCGGCTTCGCGGCGGACAATATCATCCTCATGTCGCATAAGCCCAGCCAGGATGGAGATGTCTGCATCGCTAACCTGGGCGGGATTTCGTCTCACCCATTGGGTCATCTGTATGGCCGTTCGTGCTCTCGGGTCCCGGCTGCGCCGCCCCCAGATAGCGTCGGCGGCCCAACTCACATAGGATTCACCGCCCACCACCGCCACATGGCCTGTCCGTACAGAGGAACCACAGGTTGTAGACCACGTTACAAATGCCACGATCAAAGTAAACACGCACACTCGGAGTATCACGCGCACCATCCCAGGTTCATCGTGCCGCGTTTGCCAACCATGTTGATGCCATGGGCAGATACTGGTAGCTGCTGCATCGTCCTACGAGCCATGAGTTTGTACGGATTTGGATCGAATGCAGTGGAGGCGCCATCGACGGCGGCCAACGGTATCCGGCAACGGTTATGAATGATGACCCTGCGTCGTCGATGACTAGAGATTACCGGGCCAATTTTTTTCTACATGACGCGTTCCGCGCCCTGCATATCAGCCTCATTCGAAGGTCCCGCTACCTGTGTCACGTGCTTGCGGCGTTGAACTCGCGGTGCCAATTTATCAGTCCGTTGAATCGTAAATATCTAGTGCCAGTTCGATGCCGCGCTCGGCTAGATCCTGTAGGCGCTCCGGCGGCAGAGATATTCCATCATTACCTGATCCCATAAAGAGTCCACAGAAGAGATCTATGCTGAAACTCCGACGAATGTCCGCCCAAACATCCTGGTCATTTGTCAATTTACCCAAAATCTCATCGATCTGCCCGCACAGATCTTCTGGTTCGCGAGTCTGTGCAACTAACTTCCACATACCCGTTCTGGCAATCCTCACTTGACCGGTAGACTGCCCAAGAATTTCGCCCCCTTTTTGCTGAGAATCAGTGGGCTCACTCCCCAGCATTCGGCTGACTTCGTCTGGTACGAGTAACTCACCAGCGATACGCAATGTGGCGCGAGAACGCGCAAAAGACGGCATATTTCACCTGTTCGTCGTCAGAGTCACACTGGCCATCCGGCTCAGCATCCAATTTGGCATATCACTTGGACTTAACGTCATCCAAGTTGCCTACGACCTCTCCCGTCGGATAGATCACATCTCCTGTTTTTGGGTCAACGCCGAATAAGGCTCGTCGCGTCCTATCGAGTCTGGTCACTCGGAAGCGTTCGCTTAATGTCCCTGCGGATCTGACTTCAAAGCATGCGGGTCCGATGCACGCTTCCCTTCTTCCCCGACGCGCTTTAGTTTTTCCTGCGCTTCATTGTAGCCGGCGTTGGCTGACTTTCTCAGCCAGAACAGTGCACGCTCGCGATCAAGCGCCGTGTCGTTGTTCATGAAGTCCTCGTAGACATTGTATTGCGCGACCGGATCGCCATTCTCCGCGGCAATGAGTGCCCAGCGCCTTTCCTCCATCGGGTTAACAAGCACGAAACCGTAGAAGACGGAGATCTTGGACGCCGCCTCCGACGACCCACGCATCGCCTCAACCGCAAGGGTTTGCAATTGCTGCTGCGTGAGGACCAAGTCTCGATTGAGGTTCACCGGCTGCTCTGGCGCAGTTTGTGCGAAGGCCGTCTGGACCGCGAACCAGAGCACTGACATGAGTAGCGTTTTAGACTCCTTCATGAGATGGCCTTAGTGCTGGAGTTCCAGACTCGCGCGATTCGAGCAGTTCGAACCGAGCCTTGTCGAGCGTTGGCGACTCGAAGCACGCCGGCACCGCACCTGAGCTTGCTGCCCGCTCCGTCTGCAGGCGCCCCGCGAGACCATCCGAAAGGCGACATTTGTACACGCTCACGCAGGTTGGCCGGGGATCACGCCCTTGGGCTGCCCACTTGAAATAGCAGCTTATCTGGGTCCTAACGGCATCAGCTACTTAGCTGGAAAGGCTCGACTCGGAAAAATACAACTTCGGGCATGAAAATAGGTCATGCAATACCAAATGCCTGACGGTTCCTTTCGACCACCTCCTTCAGCAAAGCAACCGCCGCATCTGGATCTTCCCTCAAGCGCCCAAGAAGGCTTCGGCCGAGCTCTTCGTCGCGCTTGCCCAGGCGAGCCAACATCTCTCTGAACATCGCTTTGAGCGTTTCTTGAGCCCGAGTAAATTCTTGGGCCAGGACCAATCCCGAAGCGAGCACGAGGTGGGCATGTGGATTTAGCATGGCCTCTGAGCCCTCTAAGTAGTGCAAGAAGCTATGCAAAGTCATCGGCGGCCCGGGCCGCAGTGCCTCAGCTAATTCTGGCCGAGCCAACACTCGCTCAACGACTTGCTCGTCAGAAAGTTCACCCTTGGCTATAAATCCACCATCCTCCAGGCGGCTGCTATAGAGCAGATTCTCGCCAAATGCATCGAAAAGTGGAAAGCGAAATTGCCACAAATATATGCCTTGAGGCCGGTCCTCTAGCAGAACACCATGCAAGACAAGGTCACAGTCCTTGCGAAAAAAGTAGCCGCCCGACTGCGCCAAGCCATCGACTTGCTGACGCAGGAGACGAGCAATCGAACGCTTATTCATGTATCTAACGACCTACGGGGTAAATGGGTGCAATGACAGTCCCTACCGGGAGGTTAGCACCATAGGCATTTGCCTGAAATCTACTGATGTAACCCCAGCCGGTTTTGAGGTCGTAGACGGCAATCGGCGCGGCCTTCGGACCCAATACGACGTCGGCCCGAGACGACCCAGGGTAACCATACCTAACCTCAACGTGATCGTAATAACTAACTTCCGTGTGATACAAGGATTGCGGACATTGTGCATCGACAAGTCGCTTAAACTCGCTATGGATGAGCGTGCCGCGTATCCAAGGCAGCTGGCAACGGAGGCCGCATTCTGCGTCGACCTTGTTGGCAGCTTGGGTCGCCAACTTCGTCAAGAGTTCCTCTGCTTCTAGCATCTGAGGCGTTGGAACCGCTGGCTGATACTCGTATTTCTCGCCCAAAAGTCCTAGCGGATCCACCGCACCCAGTGGGTTCGATTCGGTGTAGCTATAGGTGCTAATACCACCTGCCAGGCCAATGGGGTCGCTCTGTAGGTAGCGACCGGTGGACGGGTCGAAGTTCCGATAGGTGTTGTATACGGTGCCCGCTTCCGCGTCGTAATACTGCCCTGCGAACCGAAGGTTCAGTACATAGCCGCTCGCCGACGTCGGCGCCTGCTCACCAAACGGGTTGCTCTGATAGGCCCATCTCCACACCACCGCGCCAGCGGCGTCGGTAACGGCACGTGGCGTATCCAGTCCATCGGCATGCACGAAGGCAACCGTGGTGCCATCCACCACTGCGACGGGCGTGTCGTCCATCCAAACGTAGTCGCGCGGAGTGGCGCCGTATTCGCCCACCAATCCGCTGGGGCCGTATACGTAGCGCGTCGTCGCTGAGCCAACGGTCTTGGCGACTCGGTGAGAGGCAGCGTCGTAGACGTACGTCGCGACCGTCGCGCCGCCCTGCTGAAGCACCGTCAACTGGCCGCGTCCGTTATAGCCATAGCCCCAGGCCGTACCCGCACTGGCGTTAGCTGTGGTCGAGCCATTTGCGTCGTAGGTGCGAGAAGCAGCACCTATGGTGGTCAGATGGTGCGAGCTGGTTTCATAGCCGTAGGTGCCCGTCGCCAATCCCGGAGCCGTCTTGCTCAGGCGGTCCCCCGCCTTGGAGTAGCTATAGGTCTCGACGGCTGCACCACTCGCGTCCTTCACACCCGTGAGCCGGTATAGCGCGTCGTAGGTGTACGTCTCAATGGCTGGCGACGCGCCCGACGCATTGCCCAGGGCGACGATGTTGCCGACGGCGTCGCGCGCCACATGCAGGTTCAGCGCGGGGCTGACTATATCGGTGAACCGATAGTTGGCGTCATAGCTACGGGTGATGGTCTGGCCATTACCCAGTGTGTAGCTAAGGATCGGACCGAACGGCAGATACGTTGCCGAGCTGACCACCGCGCTCGCCAATCCATTGGCCGGCGTGACGGTCACCGTCGTGATCTGGCCGGCGGCATCGCGGCTGTATTGCGTCACGAGGCCACTGGGCGACGCGGTTGCCGCAAGGCGCCCCGCCTTGGTGTAGACGTAGTCCGTCGTGTCGGTGACGGTGCCTTGGGTCTGGCGCTGTTCGATCACCCGACCTTGGTTGTCGTAGCAGTAAACCGTCGTGACCGCATGTTCCACGACCCGGGTCAGACGGCCGATGGGGAACGAACTGGCGCAGCCGGTGATGCTGTTGCCCTCGTCGTAGTGGAAGGCCACGTTGAGCGAACTGTCTGCATAGCTGACCGAGATACGCCGGCCTATCGCATCGAATGCCTGGGTTGCGACCGTCGCCTTGGCGTCGGTGTAGGTCAGTGCGTTGCCAGCGGCGTCAAAGGTCGACGCCTGCGTGCCCGTATCGGGGCTGGTCTGGCCGATGGGATTGCTGAGACCATCGAGGGCATACGTGGTCTTGAGACCATCCGGGTCGGTGACTGCCGTCAACTGGTTCAGCGCATCGAGCGCAAATACGCTGGTCGTGGCCTTGGTCGCCGTATTGGTACCGTTGGCGTCCGCCACGCTGCTGACCAAGCGATCGAGGACGTCGAAGCTGTTCTTTTGCACCGTGCCCAGCGCGTCCTTGGCCGACACGAGGTTACCGTTGGCGTCGTAGCTCCCGGTGGCCGTGGCATCGAACACGACATGACCCAACCCATCCGTCACGCTGACCAACTGCCCCAACTTGTTGTATTTCCGCGACACACTTCGACGCGACACGCCCAAGGCGTCAAAGGTCTCCTCCTTGATGCGGTTACCCGAAGCGTCCAGCGTGTAGTGCATGTGCTCGCCGAGGCCATTCGCCACATCGATCAGGCGGTGCGCATCGTCGTAGCTGTAGGTGACCGTCACACCATCCGGATCGGTCACGGATTTGAGCGCGCCCACCGGGTCATACGTCAGCGTGGTGGTGGCGTCCGCCGACGATGCCGAACCATCGGCATTCGCACGCACGGTGCGCGTAGCGAGCCAACCGCGCGGCGTGTAGGTCACGTCCGTGATGACGCCATTGGCGTCCTTCTGGCGCACCGGTCGGCTATTCCGGTCATAGGCCAGCGTGGCCGTGACATGCCCGGCTGCATCGGTGACCTGAGCAAGGTCGCCGGCACGATGACACGCTCCGCCCACCGCGGCGCATCCGCTCTCATCGGTGGTCAGGTAATACGTGTAGGACGTGACATCGCTGACATCGGTCCGTGGCCCATCAACGCTGAGCAACAACCCCACTTGCGGACACTGCGTGCTGTCAACCGCATCGCAGTACGTGTAACGCGTCTGCCGGATGCCTTGGGGTGCATTGGTCTGGCTGCCGCAGGTGTAGGCCGTCGTCACCGACGGATCGATGACGCATTCGGCCGTGGCTTGTCCGCGAGCGTTGTAGGTCCAGCCGCTTTTGGCCACCACCGCGCCGTTGGCGTCGACAACCGTCTGCGTCAATGGCACACGATGCGTTGCATCCCAAGTCGTGTTGGTCGTGCGCTGCACCGCCGTGCCCGATGCATCGACCTGCTGGGTCAGCAGCCCGTTAGCGTCGTAAGTCGTCTTGGTAACGGTCCCCTTGTAGTCGGTTCGAGTCGCGGGATAGCCGTTCGTGTCGTAGGTGACTGACTTGTTGCCCTGGTTGCACTGGTTGCCGCAATAGGTGCTTGTGCCGCTGGGCTTGAGCATCTGGGCGCCGTCGTCGGCAAAGCCCAAGGTGACCACGAGACCCAACGGCGTGGTGAGGTCGGCGGGAATGCCGCCGTTGCTGTAGTAATTGGCGTAGCTGATGCTGATCTTGTCGGCGCCGCCGGCAAACTGGTTGCTGGTGGCTCGATTGTTCGAGTTGAAGGTGGTGGTCTCATACCGCACCCCCTTCTCGTCGATGATCCCCGTCAGCTCGCTCGGATAGCTGCTCGGCGACGCGGCATACGCAGGCTCGGCGTAGAGGTACTGCCGGCTGGTGCCGTCGGCGAAGGTGACCTTGGCGAGATTGCCGTTGCCGGCATAGGCATAGGCTACGGTTTGCCCCGCCGGATCGATGACCTGGCTCAGGCGGCTATTGGTGTCATACCGCAGACTGAGCACGCGACCTTGCGGATCGGTGACCGCAATCAGCAGACCCGCTGCCGGCGCGATGGCCGGCGCGGTCGTGGCGTCGCTGTAGGTCAGCGTCGTCACCCAGCCGTTGTCGTCGGTGATGCTCAGTAAGCGCCCGGAGGCGTCATAACCCTCGGTCTCCTTAGTAGCCGCCAGGCGCAGCTTGTAGCCTGTGAGCGCTCCCGTGGCCGCGTCCGTTATTGCCGTCAGGGTCTCCGCCGAATCGGTATCGGCCTTCCAAACCCCTCCGGCGGTGGTAAACCGGACCATGGACCCGTCAGGCCGGCGGGCATACAGCAAGCCGCCATCGGGTCCGCTGTTGGGCATGAGGTCCAATCGACGATCGAACGAGTGACGCCACTTCGGACCTAGATTGCTCGATACCACATAGGACGATGAGTTGTAGAAGCGCCTAAACGTCAGCCAAGGAGAGGCACTGACATCGGTGTCTTGCCGGTATTCGTTGCCGTTGGCCGCGTTGATGGGATCGCCTTCGAGCGAGGTTCCACGATCCGCATCCTGACGCTTGGTGGTGCCGTTGCCGCTGCTGCCGCGCGGACCCATCGAGTCTTGCCCGGAGCCGTTGCCGGCCGTGCACATCGTGCGGCATCCACCGGCGTTCTTCGGCTGAAAGCCAGAGCCCGTAACATCTTCGGCCCAGATGTACCCAAAGAGGTCGCTGCTGCTGGTGCCATCGGAATGGATATAGGTAATGGTGATCGTCGCAGCGGTGCCGCTGTGGGGACCGCCGTAGGCAACCGAAAACGAATGGGGCCCGCATTCCAACGACCCGTTGTTGCAGTCGGCTTCATAGCCGCCAATGAGCGAATTGACCGCTGCATCGACAGAGAGAAACCCGCCTTCCGAGCCCCAGGCCGTGTTGTAGCTGTAGGGAGGGCCGTAGACCCAGTCGGCCTGCGCTACACCACTCGCCAAGACGAGCACCAACAACGCGGCAAGCCGACGCCACAGTGACCAAATGCCGTCACGATTTGCGGAAAAGTCCATGACCGCCCCTGCTTGAGAAAATTCGCAGGAGGATACGAGGCCACTGTTGTGAGCGTGGGCTGATATGCGTGTAGGATTTTTCCTACATGCGGCACGAACGGGCCAGGGACGAAAGCGGCTCTGCCACTGGAATGGCTTTCGTGTCCAACACTTGCGGTGGGGTCATACGGAGCCCGCGCGCGTGAGGCAACGCAGAATGTCTGTGCTGTAACACGAGGAAATGTGATGCGTGTCTCAACCGAAGAGTAACCGGTGATGGGACGTGTGTGGATCAAGGCACCGGATGGAAGAAATCTGATCGACGTGCAGGGGTATGAACGGTGGGTGGAAGGTCAAATGATCTTCGATTTACAACGGAGAGTCAGCGGTTAATCCGCTTCGTTGTTCTAGCCAGGGAGTTACATGAAATACATAGTTCTCGCCACAGCCATCGCGCTAACAGTCATCATTTAGCTTGGTCTGGCGGAGAGAGTGGGATTCGAACCCACGGTAGGCTTACACCTACGGCAGTTTTCAAGACTGCTGCCTTAAACCACTCGGCCATCTCTCCGTATTTACCACACCGTCTGGGCGTTGCACCCACCCGGCTTCCCGCTTCGAACGCGCCAGGGCCCCTGCCCCAGCGCGCCCAATTGTACCTCAGGCGATAGCCTCAATCCCCGCCATATACGGCCGCAACACCTCCGGCACCTCGATGCTCCCATCCGCCTGCTGGAAATTCTCCATCACTGCGACCAGGGTGCGACCCACGGCAAGCCCAGAACCGTTGAGCGTGTGCACCAGCTCAGGCTTCCCAGTGGCCGGGTTGCGCCAGCGCGCCTGCATCCGCCGCGCCTGGAAATCTGTGCAGTTGGAGCAGCTGCTGATCTCGCGGTAGGTGTTCTGGCTGGGCAGCCATACCTCGAGGTCGTAGGTCTTGGCGGCGGCGAAGCCCATGTCGCCCGAGCACAGCAGCACCTTGCGGTAGGGCAGCTTCAGGGCCTGGAGCACGGCTTCGGCGTGGCCCACCATTTCCTCCAGCTGCGCCATGCTGGTGTCGGCGGTGGCGATCTGCACCATTTCCACCTTTTCGAACTGGTGCTGGCGGATCATGCCGCGCGTGTCGCGGCCGTAGCTGCCGGCCTCGGCGCGGAAGCACATGGAATGGGCAGTCATGCGCATGGGCAGTTCGTCGGCTTCGACGATGCTCTCGCGCACGAGGTTGGTCAGCGCCACTTCCGCGGTGGGGATGAGGTAACGCTTGGTATCACCCACCTGCGTGCCGAAGAGGTCTTCCTCGAACTTGGGCAGCTGGCTGGTGCCTTGCATCGCATCCGCGTTCACGATCAGCGGCACGTTGTGTTCCAGGTAACCGTGCTGCGTGGTGTGCAGGTCGAGCATGAACTGCGCCAGCGCCCGGTGCAGGTGCGCAAGCTGGCCGCGCAGCACCGTGAAGCGAGCGCCGGAAAGCTTGGAACCCGCTTCGGCGTCGAGCCAGCCGTGACGGGCGCCGAGGTCCACATGGTCCTTCACCTCGAAGTCGAACGGACGCGGGTGGCCCCAGCGGAGCAGTTCCACGTTGTCGCTCTCGTCCTTGCCGAAGGGCACGGACTCGTCGGGGAGATTCGGGATGCCGAGGGCGATGTCGGCGAGCTTGGCCTGTACTTCGGCCAGGGCGTGTTCGTTGGCCTTGAGCTTGTCGCCGATGCCGGCCACCTCGGCCATCAGCGGCGCCACGTCTTCGCCCTTGGCCTTGGCCTGGCCGATGGCCTTGGAACGGGTATTGCGCAGGTTCTGCAACTCCTGCGTCTCGGTGGAAAGCGCCTTGCGCTCGGATTCGAGGCGCTCGATCGTGGCCACGTCGAGGTCGAAGTTCCGGGCGGCGCGGAGGCGTTCTGCCGTTTCGGCGAGGCGGCCGCGCAGGAGGGCGGGATCCAGCATGTTCTAGGCTTCCGTGGGTGTCGAATGCGGGATTATCGCAAAATGGGGCGGAAGTCGCTGGTGGGCGGTGGGGGTGGGCAGCAGCGGTGAGGCGAAAGGCGCTGGGTCCCCGCCTTCGCGGGGACGACGGTGAGGTGACAGTCACTAGGTCCCTGCCTTCGCAGGGACGACGGCAGGTTGCCGTCAGGGCATGGGTTTCAGGGAGGGCTCCGCCTTTCGCCCCAGCCACCACCCCATGGCCGCACCGGCCAGCAGCCAGCCGAACGCCTGCTCCACCAGATATCCCGCCGTGAAGGCGCCGGGGAAGCGGTACCAGTTCCAGAAAGGCACGCTCAAGGCCAGCCACGAGAACACGCCGAAGGCCAGGCCGATGCACAGGCCGCGCACCAGCCCGAGGCCCGCGGTGCGAACCAGCACCAGGGCGACGAGCAAGGCGGCCAGGGTGTCGGAGAGCCATTGGTGGAACAGGTTGCCGCCCATCGCCAGCGGGTCCTTGCCGTTCGGGGTGTAGACGATGAAGGCGTATGGATTGGTTTTCGCCTTCTCCGAATAGGTTTTCATCGCCTGGTCGTTGCCGTGCATGGACGGGTCGAAGTGCGGCAGCACATAGATTCCGTGCTCGGGCGGCAGCCCTTCGCGCAGGGCGGCCAGCACGCTGTCCTCGTTCGTGGGTGCGCGCATGGACAGCTCGCCCAGCGGCAGCACCATGTGCGCGAACGCGCCCCAGAAGAACATCACCAGACCACCGATGAGTGTCGCAATGGCGATACGCATGGCTCCTCTCCTCCCAGGATGGTGGCCCGAGCGTACGTCCGGGCCGCTGCCATCGGTATCGGCCTTTTGGCAGGGGGTGCTCAGGACGCGGACGCTTCTTCGTGCCCTTCCGACGGGGTCGCCCCGCGGCGGCTGCGCGAGGTTTGCCAGATCCGGAACACCAGCAGCCCGCCCGTTCCGAAATTCGCCACCAGCTCACCGGGCCATACATGGCCGTAGTCGATGTTCTGGAATCCGAAGATGGCGCCGAGCATGCCCGCCACGTTCACCAGCGCGCCGGCGGCCAGCAGTGCATGGCAGGCGCGCAGCAGCCGGTGAAAGCGGCGGTCGGTCAGCAACCACACGGCGCTGATGGTCACCACCACGTTGCATGCCAGGTTGCTGTATAGATAAAACGCGCCGTCGTTCATGGGCGATTTCCTCCGGTAAAACGGTCGATCACACGGTTGGCCAGGGATTCGCCCTGGGTATCGATGAGCCGCTGCACGATCATCGTTACCCGAAGGCCGAAGCAGCCGATGAGGAAGGAAACGCCGGCGTGTATTTCCGCCGGCGAATCCGGAAGGAAGCGTTCTTCCAGCGCGGGCGCGAGGAAGATCGCCAGCATGGCGCCGCATACCACTTGCACCACGGCGCGCTTGCGCGAAGGCTCGTTGCCGAGCGCCACCGGAAGGATGGCGCCGCCGATCGCCGCCAGCAGGAGCCAGAAGCGGGTGAAGAGCAGCACGGTGTCCATGGCGGTTGCCTCAGGGGCTCGGCTTCGACGCGGGACGCAGCTTGCCGGCCCACTTGCCCTTGCCGATCGTGCCGTTGGTGGCAAACGCAATGGCGATAACCTTGCCGTCCGCGTCCGGCGTGAGCACGAAGGTCACATCCTCCAGGCCCTGGCAGAACATGCCGCCGCCGGTCGAGGTACCGAAGGTGTACGTCAGGCTCGACGCATCAGCGCCGCGGACGATGGGCACACTGCAGCGGTACGGCGACCCGAAGTGCACGCTCGAGTCGCTGAAACGGACTTCCGCGTCCACGGTGTTGAGGTTCTCGCGCTTGAGCGTGCCTGACCAGACGCCCTCCGGGTCCTTGGCGAAGGCCGCGGCAGGCAGCAGGAGGCAGATCAAGGCGGCGGCGCCCAGGGCCTTTACGTTACGCGTATACATGGTGGTCTCCCTTACGTTGTGGATGGCACGGCTACGCCGGAAGGCGCAGCCATACCGCGATGCCGGCAAGGCCGGCGAAAACGAGCAGAAACAGCACGAAACCGAGAATCCACGGACGGAGGCGGCTCGGCCGTTTCGGCGGTTCGTCCAGACAGGCGATGAGCGCGCGCTCCCACTCGGGCGATACGCGCAGGCGCGACAGGCGTTCCATCAGCCGTTCCCTGCCAAGGGCAACGCCACGACGCGCCCGTCGATCGATACGTCCGGTTGCCACGCGTCGCTGGCGCGGAAGGCCACGCGCATGCGATGCAGCGCCCTCCTCCGGAACCACGTGCGGCGCGGCGGCGACAGGTCGATCACGAGGCCGCCGGTGCTGGTGCTGCCGCGCTCGTAGCGCAGGCGGCAATCGAATTCCACGGACAGCTCGGTGACCAGCGGCACGTGCGGGTCGCGGAACCAGTTCAGCGGAATCACCACCGATTCCAGCGGTGCATCGAAGGCGGAATCGCGCGGCACATCCACGTGCAAGGCCCGGTCGCCAGCGTCGCCCATCGCGTAGTGCATGAGGCGGCGCCGTCGTAGCGCCTCGTTGGCCGCCTCGACGGATACCCGCAGCGCGTACAACAACTGGTCGAAGGTGCAGGTCGCCATGGCCGCCTAACCTTCCGCCAGCCACACGGGCTTGCGCGGAAACCCCACGTGGTAGCAGAGCCACTGCATCACCACCTGGTGCTCGCCCAGCTGCAGCACGTTGAAGCACTTCTCGATGCCGATGATGCAACCCTTCGGCGTGTCGGTAAGGCAGCGGTTGAGCAACTTGCGTGCATCCTCGATCTGAGCCTCGCTGCTCATCTGGTTCGGGTTGTCGCTGCCAACAACCACGCGTTTCACGAACTTCACATCCGTCAGGTCGAACATCCTCTTCTCCCGGAAAGAATCGCGACGGCCGGATGGACGCCGCGACAGGTGCGTGGAGCGAAGCGCGAATTAACCGTTACCGTTGGGCGGCGGCGTGTTGTTGTTGACTGGGGGCGTGGTGTCGATGGCCGGCACCGGGGTCGGAGGGCTGACCCGGCGGGGCGCGCAAGCGGTCTGCAGAATGTCCATGACGCGGGCAAGGCCTTCCGGCATGCCGTTGTCCTCGGCGTGAACTTCCACGTGGTACTTGGCCGAGTTGTCGGACGTGCGCGTGTTTTCCTTGTGGGTCGCGACCGAACCGGACACGTGCGCGGTGGCCTTGAAGATGCCCCAGCCGATGGACATCTCGGCACCGAATTCGCCCTTCTTGTCTTCGCTTTCCACCTGGCTGAAGGACGACTTCACTTCCATGTCGAAGGTGATATCCACCTTCGTGACGCTGAGATTGGGCACTTTCACGATAGCGAGCAGCGGCACCTCCAGTTCCACGTCTTCTTCCGCGATGCCACCGGCATTGGTGGGATCATCGACGGGGCGCTTGAAGCGGAACTGCGCGGTACGGGTGGCACCCACGCCATTGGGATCGTTCGCGGCCGGCGGCATGAAACCGATGACCTTGATGAAATCCGCGGTGGCCTGGGCCAGCTTCACCTGCGCTTCGCACGCGGCGGTGAGCGGCGAGCCGATCAGGTCGCCCATGGGCAGACCCTTGAACTGGCTGGATAGATTGACGAGTTCGTCAGCCATGATGTGACTCCTTCCGATGTTTGACGCGACGCGCGACATGCACGCCGCGGTTCAATGCGGTCGACCCCTCAGTCGCCCGGTGTGAACGTCTTGAAGACCCCTTGCGTCTGCGCCAGGTGGTTCATGAGACGGGTGGCGCCATCGGTGGGCTCGCTGCCTTCCACGCGCAGCACCACGTGCACGTTGCCCGTGCGGCGGTCCTTCCCGCCCGCGCTGGGGTCCACGCTCAGGTGCGGACGCGCGGCGGGTGGCTTGCCCTTCCAGTTGGGATCGATGTGCTGCTCGGCAGGCACCTCGCCTTCCACCAGCGGACCGATGTCTGCGTCGAAGGTGATCTCCACGTCCTTGATGCGCAGCACGTTGGTCGATACCAGCGGCAGCAACGGTGCGCGGTAGAGGTCTTCGTCGGCCTCCCCCGCCTTGGGGTGCAGCGAAGGCATGCGGATCACCACGCTCTTCGGCCGGTTGTCCTCGTCGAAGAAGTCGCTGAGGCGAGACATCTGGTGCTGCTCGATGCGGTCCTGCGCGTCCACCACCGCGCCGGCGATGGCTTCGATCAGGGTGTTGAGTGAGGTCTGCGCGGCCATGGGTCACGCGCCTCCCTTCGGTGCGGACACGGTGTCCGGAAAGGAGTCCACCCGCGCGAGCCAGCCCTTCAGGAACTTGCCCAGCGGCGGCCGCTGCGCCACGAGGTTGTTGTAGTAGTCCTTCCGGCCCTGCTTATAGGCGCTGTACAACTTCTGCGGATCGGCAGCGGCGATGGCGGCCAGCGTGCCGGGGCCGATGGCGCCGTCGACGGCAAGCTGTGGCTTCGCGCCCAGGTTGTTGAGCACACGTTGCAGCAGGCGCGAGGCATTGGCACCCGCGTTCACCTGGAAGTCGAACACGATGTTCGCAAGTTCCTGCGGCTGAAGCTTGTCGCCGCACACCTTGTCCCAGTAGAGCGCCTTGTAGATGGTGCCGGCCTGCGCGTCGGTGAGGTTACGCAGGTTGTCGAGGGTGGGCGCGATGCCCAGCAGGCTTTGCGCGCACTGCTTGAACGTGGCGAGCGTCACCCCCTTGTTGGTCGCACCACCGGGATCGACGGGGTCGTTGACGAAACCACCTTCGTGTTTGAGCAGTGTGGGAAAGAAGCTGTTGAAGTCGGCCATTGCGGTGCACTCCTGGTTCGGCGCGGTGGCGCCGGCCGATGTACTTTCCGCTTGGGCTCTCCGGTCGAGGATCGGTGAAATCCTGATTAGGTTGCATTGGCTTGCTGAAGTGCCTCGTCATTCCCGCGAAGGCGGGAATCCAGTGACTCACCGCGTCGATGTGGAACGAGGCGCTGGATCCCTGCTTTCGCAGGGATGACGAGCGATGGCCTCCGTCATTCCCTCGAAGGCGGGAATCCAGTGACTCATCGCGTCGATGTGGAACGAGGCGCTGGATCCCTGCTTTCGCAGGGATGACGAGCGATGGCCTCCGTCATTCCCGCGAAGGCGGGAATCCAGTGACTCATCGCGTCGATGTGGAACGAGGCACTGGATCCCTGCTTTCGCAGGGATGACGGATGTATGGGATGACGGGCGTTTGGGGATGCCGGGCGCGTGGGATGACGAATGCGTCAGGGTTCCAGCGTCGTCAGCCCTTCGCGCAGGGCATATCGCGTGAGCTGGGCGATGCCGCTGATGCCCAGCTTCGCCATGATGTGCTCCCGGTGCGTGCCCACCGTCTTCACGCTCACGTGCAGGCGTTCTGCGATATCGCGTGCGCTGAAGCCTTCGGCGAACAGCTGCGTCACCTCCCGCTCGCGCGCGCTCAAGGCTTCGCCTTGCGCGAAGGCCGGCCCGTCGTTGCGGCGCAATCCGCCTACCAGGAGATGGGCGATATCGGGGCTTATGAAGTAGCGCGAACGCATCACGCTCTCGATAGCCTCGTTCAGCACGCCGAAGCCGTCACGCTTCAGCACGTAGGCGTGTGCGCCGGCATCGAATGCCGCCTTCACCCAGCGCGCGTCTTCGTAAGCGGAGAGGCATAGCAACCGCGTATGCGGACACCGCGGTGCGATGCGGCGAATGGCCTCGAGTCCGCTCAGACCGCGCAAGGCGCAGTCGAACACGATAAGCCCCGGCTGGCAGCGCAACGCACTGCGCACGCAGTCGCGCCCGTCGGCCATGCTGCCGATCACTTCGTAGCGTGCCGAGCCTGCCAGCAACGAGGCTACGCCTTCCCTCAACAAGGCCTGTTCGTCGGCCAGAAGGACGGTCACTCGCGTCATGCGGCACCCCCCATGGACGACGCCGCGGGTACACAGCGGAAGCCACCGCCACGAAGGGCGGTGGCGCGGTCTTGGGCATGCATCCTGGACCCCCTACCCTTGTCTGCTCCCAAGCCGGCAGACCGCGCCGGCTCCCCGGCCGCCGGGCTCTCCCGGCGGCCGCCTCAAGGCGTCCTGCCGTCAGAGATTCCCCATGCCGCCGGCGATCGCGCCGGCACCGCCGCATCTGCCCTTTCCGTGCGTACGGCCAGCGCTCCGGGTGATGGAATGGTGGTGCCACGCGATCAGGATCGTCGACATCTCGGTGCTGCTCCCGGTGGATGGAAGGGCCACGGTATGTCGCGACGCGTGCGCGCCGTATCGGCTAAATCCTGATTCTTCGCACCTGCCGCGCGTAATGCGGCAGGTGTCGCCCCGGCAACGCAGACGCGTGGCCTTCGCGTGCTCGTGTCCTTCACTCGCCGCGCGTCGTCACTCTTTCCTGTCGCGGGCTGCGGCGCGGGCGGCACGTAGCGCATCGAGCTTTTCGCGAAGCTTCAGCTCCAGGCCGCGATCGACGGGCTCGTAGAAGGTCGTTCCCACCAACTCGTCGGGCAGGCACTGCTGGCCGAGTGCCACGCCGCCTTCCACGTCGTGGTCGTATTGGTATCCGCTGCCGTAACCCAGCCCCTTCATGAGCTTGGTGGGCGCATTGCGCAGGTGCATGGGAACGTCCAGGCTTCCCATCTGCTTCACGGTGGCGCGCGCCTTGTTATAGGCCATGTAGGCGGCGTTGCTCTTCGGCGAGATAGCCAACCAGATCGCCAGCTGCGCAAGGCCGAGTTCGCCTTCCGGACTGCCGAGGCGCTCGTAGGTATCCCAGGCGTCGAGAGCCATGCGCCATGCGCGAGGCTCGGCAAGGCCTACGTCTTCCACAGCCATGCGGGTCATGCGGCGGGCGAGGTAGAGCGGATCGCAACCGCCGTCCAACATGCGCGT
The DNA here is from genome assembly GCF_011759605.1 of Luteibacter sp. SG786. Classification (GTDB taxonomy): domain Bacteria; phylum Pseudomonadota; class Gammaproteobacteria; order Xanthomonadales; family Rhodanobacteraceae; genus Luteibacter. The sequence continues at coordinate 1,230,928 of NZ_JAAOYX010000001.1, read as the reverse complement.
GAGCCAGTACACGGCGGCATCGGGGTCGGACGAACGCACCGACTTGTGCAGCGCGGATATCTGGTCGTAGAACTGTTCACCGCTCTTGTCGAACCGGCGCGTGCGGTCCGCCAATACCTGTTCGAGGGTGGCGTCGTCGATGCGTCCGTCTTCCGCCAGCTCGGCGGCGATTTCCAGCAACGTGAGCGCGCGGCGCACGTCGCCGTCGGCGGCGCTCGCGATCAGCTTCAGCGACGCCTCGTCCACGGAAAGGCCGAGTTCGCCCAGGCCACGCTCGCTGTCGGCAAGCGCCCGATGCAGCGCGGCCACGATGTCGTCGGCACCCACCGCGTCGAGCACGTGCACGCGACAGCGCGACAACAGCGCGGAGTTGAGTTCGAACGACGGGTTTTCGGTGGTGGCGCCGACGAAGATGATGACGCCACGTTCGATATAGGGCAGGAACGCGTCCTGCTGCGCCTTGTTGAAGCGGTGCACCTCGTCCACGAACAGCACCGTCCGCCGCCCTTGCGCGAAGTTGCCTTCCGCTTCCGCCAGCGCCTTGCGCACGTCCGGCAGGCCGCTCATCACCGCGGAAATGGCCCGGAAGTCGGCATCGGCATAGCGCGCGACAAGCAGGGCAAGCGTGGTCTTGCCGCAACCCGGCGGCCCCCACAGGATCATCGAATGCACCCGCCCGGCTTCGAGCGCGCGGCGTAACGGCTTGCCTTCGCCCACCACGCGCTGCTGGCCCACGATCTCGTCGAGCGCGCGCGGACGCATGCGCTCGGCCAGGGGTTTCAGGGCTTCGGGTTCGGCAAAGAGGCCAGGGGGCTGGAAGGACATGGCGCCAGGATCAGTCGACAAGCGGCCATTATCGCCCTTCCGGCGTGCAGGGTGCCTCAACGGCCCTCAGGCCTTCGGTTTCCGCAGCAGACTCACGGCCATGGCCGCCACCGCGGCCGCGCCCAGCAGCAACACCACCCATAGCAGGGGGCGGGTCCAGTCGAACGGCGCCGCGGCCGCATCCAGCGCCTTGCTGCCGTCGAGGATGCGCACGCTGGCGGTGGCCGCCGGTTCGGGACGCCATGCCGGGCCGCCATCCTTGCGCAGCGCCACGATGGCGTCCGCGATCGGCCATGCCGCGCGCCGGCCCAGGTGGCTGCCCACCAACAGGCGGTAAGGCGCGTCGCCTTCCGGAAGGAAGACGATGCGGTCCGCCTGCCATTCCACCAGCAGGTGGGGCGGCTCGCGCAGGGGCGTGGCGGAATGCAGGCGCAGAACCTCGCGCCGGCCACGCGCCACCTCCAGCGGACGGCCGTCGCCGCCACCCTGCGAGGTGACCACGAGGGTGCCCAACTGCCGCCCGGTCATCGCGCCCTCGATGGCGATGGCATCGAAGCGTGCCACGGCATCGCCGTTGCCCAGCTTCGCGCGCAGCGCCGTCACCGGCAGTGCCGCCGGCAACCGGTAGTCGTAATCGACCCCCTGCCCGCTCTGCGTCGTGTTCGCTGCGGACAGTTCGAGCCAACGGCGCGGCGATTGGTCTATGGCGGCAGCATCTTCCACCGTGCCGGAGAGGGTCACCTTCGCCGTCGTTCCAGCCACCCAAGGCGCTTCGCCCCGGGCCACGTGCACGCGGTAATAGCGTGCCGGTGCACCTTGCAGTTTCACCACCCGCGCATCCACCGCGCCGTCGCCCCTGCCTAGCGTGACGACGGTGGCGCCGCGAACCAATGGCATCCAATCCTGGAGGTTGGCGCTGGCGTCGATATCGATGCGCAGGTCCGCGTCGCGGTCGAACGGCGCGAACTCCAGCCGTTCGGCAGCAACCGGCTGGCGGGCATCGAACAACCAGTCGCTCGGTGCCCCGGCGACGGCCGCGGCGCCCGGTTCGATCAGAATGTCGCCGTTGGTGCTTCGCTGGATGCGCGCCCCGGCCACACCACCGGCACTCGGCGGCACGGCCAGCAGGGGTGCATCGAGTGTCGCGGGATGCGCCGTGGGCGTTGCGGGAGCGTACAAACCCGCAGCCACCTGGCGGTCATGGGCATCCACCACCACGACGTCGCCCAGGCCCGCATCGGTGCTTGCCCAGGCGTAGGCGTCCTGTGGCAGCTCCACGACGTAAGCCTTGGCGCCCGGCTTCGCCTCGAGCGAGTACGCCACGGCGAACGACGGCGGCGTGTCCGCTCGCGCGGTGAAGACACCAAGGCCGACGATCAGCAGGCAGGCACGCCATTCACGACGCATGCGAAGACTCCGTAGATTCCGCCGTCGCCGCCCGGGGCGGCGCGGGTGCGAGATAACCGATAACGGTGCAAAGCAGGCCATAGGCCATGAACGAACCGATGCCGAACAGATTGCCCAGATGCTCGCGGTCCACCAGCAGAAGCTTCAGCAGCACCAGCGCCATGGTGGCGGCGCCGGCCAACCAGAGCAGTCGCTGGCCACGCTTCGAGCCCAGTACCCACGCCACCACGCCGATCGCGCTCCACACCACGGTAAGCGACAGTTCGGCGAGGCTGGATCCCGCCATCGCGCCGTTCCACGGCACGCCACCGAGGTGGTGCACGGCGCGCAAGGTCGTGCTGGTCGCCAGGACGAAGAAGATCGCAGCAAGTGCCGCCGGGCGCGCCGAACGAAGGCCACGCGGCATGGCATCGTCCGACAGCGCGCGTGCCACGAAGAGCAGCACCGCCACCAGCAGAAGATCCACGGGATTGAGCACGGGAATGAAGGTCAGGGGCGAGGCACTTCCCGCCGCGCCGAGTGCAACGACACCCACCACCAGCATGGCCAATGCGGCCAGTGCACCGACGGCGTAACGAATGTCGCGCGCATGCATTGCCAGCGGCGAAACCAGCACGCGCACACCCCATAGCACCAACGCTGCCAGCACGAGGGTCGGCAACGACTGCGCCAACTGGTGCCAGCCGTCGCCGAGCCGCGCCGACGCGTCCAGTGCAAGGGCAATGGAAACCGTGAACACGGCCAGCCAGCGTCCCCACCACAGCGTGCTGGACGCCACCGCCGCGACGCGGTGCGCGGCCACCCCGCGCAAGGCCAGCCAACCGGTGGCCGCCATGACCGCCACGCTCACGAGCGGCCAGCCGGTCATCCATTGGACGCCCGCGTTCGCGGCTTGCAGGATCACGATCAATCCGCCGAACAGAAAGGTCGGCACGCCGAAGGCCAGCACCACGCCGAGGTCCAGCTTGCGCGCCGCCGGGCATGCCAGAGCGAGGGGCACCGCGGTCACCGACAACAAGGCGAGCCAGCATGCCGCTTCCGGCGCCGGCTGGAATACGAAGGCATCGATCTCGTTCGCGAACGCCACCAGCCACCAGAGCACGGCCCACGCCAGCAGGCCGACACGCGCCACGCTGGACACGCCGCGCGAGGTGCCATGTTTGTCGAACTGCCACACGCCCGCGCTGGCACCAGCCACAAGCAGCAATGCACCGATGAAAGATGCATTGAGCAACGGCGTATCCGAGCGATGCACATCGAATACGGCGGCGATCACCCAAGCCACGCCGGCGGCCAGTTGCAGGAACACGCCGGCCCAACGCGGCAGGCGACGGCCCTGGCGGAATCCGAGCCAGATGAGGCCGGCGCCTTCCAGCGCGAATACGCTGGCGGTGACGCTTGCGCTCAAGGCAAGCGGCACGGCGATGGTGGCGAATGCCACGGCCAGCACCGCCCATGTTTCGCGCAGCAGCGACATGTCGTCGCGCCGACGTATGGCGAACGCCACGGCCACGTAGATCACGGCGGCCACCAGCGCGGAGAACGCGAGCGGAAGCGGCCGCCAGTCGAGCAGCGCACCTTGCAGCAACAGGCAGGCGATGGGGTTGCCGAACATCAGGCAGCCGTCGAGGATCGCGGCGCCCCGTTTCGGCGAGCGCAGCACGTGCAACCAGGGCACGGCGAGGTACAGGAGGAAATGCAGGACGAGGAAGGGCTCGGTGCTGGCGAACAGTTCCGGCCGATAGCTGAGCACACCCCATGCAGTGCCCACACCGAACGTCGCCACGAAACCGAGCACGTTGAGCACGCGCCATGCGCGCTTCCACGCGATGCCGAGAATACCGAGGTTGAGCACGGCGTAGTACGAGAACAACGCCACATGGTTGCCCTCGCCGGTGGAGGCGATGATCGGCGCGGCGAATCCGGCCACCAGGCCAAGAACGGCAAGCGCCATCGCATCCTGCAGTACGGCAAGCACGCCGAGCGCACCGACGAAGACGATCAGCAGGGCGAAGGTCCACCCGGCCGGCAGCAGGCCGTACATGCGGTAGGCGGCGAACACCGTCATCACGAGGATGCCGATGGCACCACCCTGCAACGACAGCGCGAAGGCGCGCCGCTTGTCGCGTTGCCACCAGCCGAAGGCGACGCCGATGATGGCAGCCAGGGCCACGAGGGCCAGACGCACGGATATCGGCACACGCAGCAGCCCGGTATCCGCCGCGTACTTGAGGAACGCGGCGATGCCGGCGAACAGCACCAGCATGCCCACCTTCACCGGCACGTTGCCCTCGGTGAACCAGCGCTTGATGCTGGCCGCCAGGCGCTCCGCGAACGTCGGGCCGACCGGTATCGGACGGGGTGGCGGAGCGATCGGCGCGCTGACCGGCGCTCGTTCCGGTACGGGTGGAATGGGCGCAGGTCGAGGCGGCGGGGGTGGCGGAGGCGGCGCTTCATGCGCGGCCGCTTCGGGCACCGGGATGCGCTGCGGCGACGGCGCCGCGGCGGCGGCCGCGGGGCGTAGCGCATCGAGAAGGCGCCGCGTGTCGTCGAGGTCGCGCCGCAATTGCGATGTACGCCCCCAAAGGAAACCGATGGCAAAGCCGGCGATGCCGCCCGCGATGCCCTCCCCCACGAAGGCGCCGATCACCGCTCCGACGATAGCCCACACCAGATACATGTCCTTGCTCCCCGATACATCCGTTGTCCGGACAGAGTCTGGCATGAACCGCCGCGACGTAGCAGCCGCGTCAGGTTCCTCGCCAACGGCGAACGAACAGGCGATCATGCGCCATGCCCTTCGTCTGTCGCTTCGCGTTCTTCATCGTTGCGCTGGTCTGCTGGAGCGCGACGGTACGCGCGACCGACCCGCAACGCACGCTTGCACAATTGCATCACACCGCCTTGCGCGGGGAAGACGGCGCGCCCGGCGGCGCGACCCACATGGCGCAGACGGAAGACGGCTGGCTCTGGCTGAGCACGCGGATGGGCCTCTACCGCTACGACGGCTTCATGTTCGAAAAGATCGACCTGCTGCCTCCGGGCGACAACGGCACCGAAGCCACCTGGGCCGTCTACGCCGCACCGGGCGGCGATCTCTGGGTAAGCCGGGCCGATGGCGGTGCGGCGCGGGTTAGGCACGGCGACGTCATGCTGTACGGCGCTGCCGAGGGGCTGCCCGACCACATGGCCATCGACGGGTTCGCCAGCGACGGCGAGGGTCGCCTGTGGGCCTCGACGGAGACCGGGCTCTACCGGTTCGACGGCACGCGCTGGAACGACGTCTCCGCAGCGTCGGGCATACCGGACGAAGTGGGCGAATTCTTGGAAGACGCACGGGGGAACCTGTGGGTGGCGACGACGAAAGCGATCTACGTCCTGCGCAAGGGAGCCGCGCGCTTCGAGGACATCGGGATAAAGAACGTCTCCCCAGAACACCTGTTCAACCATCCCGACGGCAGCGTGTGGCTGCGTACGGATACGGGCGTCCGTCCCCTGCCGAACGAGTGGGGCCGCCCTTTCCCGCATGCTGCGCCGCGCCGTGCCAACAGCAGCACCACCGTCTTCGACCGGGACGGCAACCTGTGGACGGTGGCCTGCCAGGCGAACCTCTGCCGCATGGCGGGCAAGGACGTGAACGCCGGCACGAGCGGCGAGGTGGGCGACCCGGGGGTGCAGGAATACAGCGAAAACCTGGGCATGACCTCGCCTGCGACCATGAGCCTGATGGAAGATCGCGACGGCCACATATGGGTCAGCACGAAGGTCGGCCTCGACACATTCCGCGACAGCTGGATGTCGCGTGTGCGCTTCCCCAGGCTCGAGGTGTACTTCGCCCTCGTGGAGGACGGCCAGGGGCGCACCTGGACCGGCACGGCCGCACGCGCCGCCAACCCCGACAGGCTCTGGCAACTCACGCCCGCCCCGGTTCCGCTGCCGGGGTTCGTGGGCACGGTGAATTCGGCCTTCCGCGACGTGGACGGCAACGTGTGGCTCGGCGGCAGCGGCAAGCTCTGGCATATGCGCGACGGCGTTCCCGCCCGCGTCGCGCTCCCGGCCGACGTCGAGGCGCGCGGCACCATCGTCCAGGCGATCGCGCGCGACGGCGCGGGCCGCCTGTGGATATCGCTGCGCCTTCGCGGCCTCTACATGCAGGTCGACCAGCGCTGGATGCCGGCTTCCACCGTGGCGGCGTTCCCTCCCCTCGCCCCCGCGACGATTCATATCGATCCTGCCGGCAGGGCGTGGTTCGGCTACCTCGACGGCACGATCGCGATGCTCGACGGCACGACGTTACGCCGCTTCGGTGCCGCCGAGGGCCTGCGCCAGGGGCCGATCGTCTCCATCGCCACGATCCGCGGAAGCATCGTCGTGGGCTCCGAGCGCGGTTTGACGATCTTCGACGGCGAACGCTTCCGGCAGGTGGCGGCGCAGCCAGCCGGGCGCCTCGATTCCATTGCAGGCATCGTGCAAAGCCAGGACGGTTGCGTCTGGGCGTACGGCATCGCCGGTGTCGTCCGCTTCAGCCAGGAGGCCTGGGCCGCCGTGCTGCGCGACCCGTCCGCACCGGTAGCCACGCGCCTGCTCACGATGGAGGACGGCGCACCCGGCCCCGTGCAACTGGTGCGCCCGTTGCCGACCGTCCTCGCCGCCAGCGATGGCCGCCTGTGGTTCGCGGGATCGCAAGGCCTCGCGTGGCTGGACCCGCGTCGGCAACCGCCATCGCCGTCGCCACCGCCCGTGGTCATCCGCTGGGCGGCAGCAGGAGGCACCGTGTTCCAGCCGGGCGCACCTGTGAAACTGCGTGAGAACCGCGACCTGCGCGTGGCCTACACGGCGCTCGCGCCGAGCCAGCCTCGCGGGCTTGTTTTCCGCTATCGCCTCGAAGGCAGCGACCTTGCCTACCAGGACGCCGGCCCGCGGCGCGAAGCCATCTACACCGACCTGCCGCCGGGCCAATACACCTTCCATGCCGAGGCCTCCTACGACGGCACGCACTGGAGCCATTCGGATTCGCTCGCGGTAACGGTGGCCCCACGCCTTTTCGAGCGCACGGGCTTCAAGGTGCTCTGCGCGGTCTTTCTCGCCGCGCTTATCTGGCTGGCGCACCGTTGGCGGGTTCGGCTGCTCACGCGACGTCTGCGCTGGCGTCTGGACGAACGCCACCGCGAGCGGGAGCGCATTGCCCGCGAATTGCACGACACCCTGCTGCAAGGCGTGCAGGGGCTGATCCTGCGGTTCCAGGCCTTTGCCGATGCCCTGGCGAAAGAGGACCGTCACCGCGCGGCGCTGGAACGAACCATCGAACGCGCGGAAGCGCTCCTGGTCGAGGGGCGCGACCGGGTGAAGGGGTTGCGCGACCGTGCCGTGGACGAAGGCTCGCTCGAACAACGGCTCGCGACCCTCGGCGAAGACATGGATCTGCCGCTGCATCTTTCGCCGCCTTCGGGCCGACGACGCCCGCTGAATCCCGTTGTCGTGGATGAGGTGCATGCCATCGTGCGCGAGGCCGTGCTCAATGCCGCGAAGCACGGCCGCGCCAGTTCGGTTCGCGTCACCGTCGAGTACGCGTTCCGCTACCTGCAGATCTGGGTGCGAGACGACGGTGACGGATTCGATACCGCGACGGTCGCAGGTGGCAATCACTTCGGCCTCGTGGGCATGCGCGAGCGCGCTGCGCGCATCGGGGGCCATCTTCGGGTCGTCTCGATGCCGCACAAAGGCGTGGCGGTGCGACTCAGGATTCCCGGCCGCGTCGCCTTCGCACGGCGTCAGCAGACGAAGCCGGCATAGCCGTCGTTCGAATCATGGTCGAAGATGTCCTCGACGACGACGTGTACGTGGTAATTGCCGCGCAGACCGGAGATATCCATCGTAACTTCGTGGATGTGGGGCACCCTCACCCGCTCCGTCGCCCAGACCCGGCTGTCCTCGTCTTCGATCCAGATGCGGGCGCCGAGTTGCGGCGGCGCGGAAGCGAGGACCGTCCAGCGCACCGTGAGTTCGCCCTGGTTGGGCATCGCCGTCACATGGGTAACCATCGCATTCGCGTCGGCCGGCTCGGGCTTCGCTTCCGATTGATCCAGCGGCTTTTCCCAGCCTTGCCCTGAGAGCATGCGGAAATGTCGGTAACAGACGTCCGACGCCCGCTGGAACCGCTCCAGAACATGGGTGCAGGTGGTTCCGCAAAGCTTGAGGTTCGCACCGGGCACGGTGGCCGTCAGGCAGTGCATCCACGTGGATTGCGCATGGGAATAAATGAATATCGCTGCGTGGGTCACATCCTCCCACGGCACGTAGCATCGCCTGACGGCCAGCCCATACCATTGGCCGGGAGTCCAAGGCATCGGATGCGACGCGCACGCGCCGGTGCCCTCGCCGCCGAAGTGCGACCAGCGCAGGTCCGGAGCGCCGTATTCGAGTTCGACCTCGGGCGGAAGCGAGGGATCGGTGTCCGCAAGGTTCCAGATGGCACAGATCTTGTCGTGGCGGAAAACGACGCCACCGATGACCTTCCGTCCCAACCGGAAGATGTGCGTGACGTCGCCCCGGGTGGGGATCACCTGCTCCACGTAGAGCAAGTCGGCGCAGTTTCGCGCGAACGTCGCGGCGAGGACCTGGTTGGAGTCCGGAACCTGGGCGGCCTGCGTTGCCACGGCGAACCTCGTCATTGAAGTCGTTATCCCGACCTTAGATCGCGTGGCAAAGGCCCTCAAGGGCCGTCGCAGCGTCGTTACGGCAAGTTCGCTTCTCGCCGTTTGACCAACCGACGATTACTTCGCAGGCTGCGTCTGGATCACGGGTGCATCGCCGATCACGTCCGTGCCTTGCGGCGGCACAAAGGTGAACGTGTCCGGCGGCAGGTCGACGTTACGCTTCCAGCCCGCGAAGTCGATCCGCGTGGTGTTGCCGAGCTGATCGCGGAACACCATGCGGGCGAGGCCGCCGACGTCGAAGCCGAGATCGGCGTATTCGAACTGCGGGTCCTTGCCGGTGGACGTGAGGCGCAGCCATTGCAGGCCGTCGCGCTCGCCCTGCTCGGACACCTTGAAGTCCTTGTCGAGCAGCGAGAGGTCGGTGAGCACGGTGAGCGGGCTTTGCGCTTCCTCGCTGCTCTGCTTGCGGACGGTGACCTGCTCAAGATCGGGATCGTAGAGCCACACGCGGCTGCCGTCGGCCACGATGGTCTGCTTGTACGGTGCGGTGGTTTCCCAGCGGAATTGCCGGGGCGCCTGCAAGGCCATGGTGCCCGAGCTGGTCTTGCCCTGGTCGCCGTTGGCGTTGGACATGGTCTGGCTGAAACGGCCCGTCAGCGAATGCATGCCCTTGGCGAACGCGTCGAGTCGCTCGCGCGCCGGGCCCGCGGCGAAGGCAGGCAGGCTGAGCAGGGAAAGCGTCGCGGCAAGCAGGAAACGTTTCATGGGCGGGTTCCGTTGGGTTCGGCGCGATTGTCAGCGATCGGTTTCGAACAGCGACTTAAGCATGTCGATGGCTTCCGAGGGTGTGATCTCGCCGGATTCCATCTTTTCGCTGATGTCGGCAATGGCCTTGCCGTCCTTGTGCCAGAACGGCGCGTCGCGGGTGGCGGTATGCACGGGCCGGGCGTCCTGCCCCAGCACGGCGATCTCCGCGATCTCCGGCTGCTCGGCGAAGATCACCTCCAGGGCGTCGTCCACGCCGGCCGTATGGCCGCTGGGGTAATCGCGGGTGACGAAGCACGCGCGGCCGTCGTCGGCGCGCAGCTCCAGCCCGGGGATGGAAGGATTGAGCTCGAAGATGCTTTCGACTTCGTCCAGCACCTCGGGGTTGGGCGTGAGGTCGCCGGTGACGAGCAGGCCCCAGGGGCGCTGGCGGAGCGCGCCCGGCTTCATGGCGTTCATGCGGAATCAGTCCTTCGGGGGCGGCGGCGCAAGCACTTCGCGGTTGCCGTTGTGCTGCGGCGCGCTGACGATGCCGTCCTGCTCCATCTGCTCGACGAGGCGGGCGGCGCGGTTGTAACCGATGCGCAGGTGGCGCTGCACGCCGGAGATGGACGCGCGGCGCGTTTCGGTGACCACGCGCACGGCGCGATCGTAGAGCGCGTTGTCGCTGTCGCCATCGCCGTCGGCGTCCTGCGGCAGGCCGGCGTCGTTGATGATCTTGCCGTCGGCGGTGGACTGCACTTCTTCCAGCACGCCTTCGATGTAATTCGGGGAGCCCTGCGCGCGCAGCCACTCCACGACGTTGTGCACTTCGTGGTCGTCCACGAAGGCGCCGTGCACGCGTTCGGGCGTGGCGGTGCCCGGCGGCAGGTAGAGCATGTCGCCGTGGCCCAGCAGCGCTTCGGCGCCGGACTGGTCGAGGATGGTGCGCGAATCGATCTTCGAGGACACCTGGAAGGCGATGCGCGTGGGAATGTTCGCCTTGATGAGGCCGGTGATGACGTCCACCGAGGGGCGCTGCGTGGCAAGAATGAGGTGCACGCCCGCGGCGCGCGCCTTCTGCGCGAGGCGCGCGATCAGTTCTTCCACCTTCTTGCCGACGATCATCATCATGTCGGCGAACTCGTCGATGATGATGACGATGTGCGGCAGTGCTTCCAGCGGCTCGGCGACCATGCCCGGCATGTCGGGGTTGGCGCGGAACAGCGGATCGAGCAGCGGCTGGCCGTTGTTCTCGGCGTCCTTCACCTTCTTGTTGAAGCCGCCGAGGTTGCGCACGCCCACCGCCGCCATGAGCTTGTAGCGGCGTTCCATCTCGGCCACGCACCAGCGCAGCGCGTTGGCGGCTTCCTTCATGTCGGTGACCACCGGCGCCAGCAGATGCGGGATGCCCTCGTAAACCGAGAGCTCCAGCATCTTCGGATCGATCATGATCATCCGGACGTCTTTGGGGCTGGACTTGTACAGCAGGCTCAGCACCATGGCGTTCACCGCCACGGACTTGCCGGAACCGGTGGTGCCCGCCACCAGCAGGTGGGGCATCTTCGCGAGGTCGGTGACCACGGCCTTGCCACCGATGTCCTTGCCCAGGGCGAGCGCAAGCGGCGACTTCACCTGGTCGTAGCGCTCGGAACGCAGGATCTCGGAAAGGTAGACGATCTGCTTCTTGGTGTTCGGGATTTCCAGGCCGATGACGTTCTTGCCCGGAATGACGTCGACCACGCGCACGCTGACCACGGAAAGGCCGCGTGCAATGTCCTTGTCCAGGCTGGACACCTGGCTGCCGCGCACGCCCGCGGCGGGTTCGAGTTCGAAACGGGTGATGACGGGGCCCGGATAGACACCGACCACACGCGCCTCGACGCGGAAATCCTTGAGCTTCAGCTCCACCTGCCGGGAAAGGACTTCGAGGGTTTCCTCGGAATAACCCGGCCCCTGCGGCGGCGCTTCGTCGAGCAGCGACAACGGCGGGATTTCGCCGTCCATCGAGGCGCCCGTGAACAGCGGAATCTGGTTCTCGCGCGTGGCGCGTTCGCTCTTCACCACCATCGGCGTGGGGGTTTCGATGCGCACGGGCTCGCGTTTGGCCTGCTTCACCGCCTCGGCCTTCTTCACCACCTCGCGCTCGGCGCGGGCGGAACGTGCGGCCATGACATCGGGAGCGCGGCGCAGCTTGCCGCCAAGCCAGCCCCCGAAGCGCATGACCAGTTCGCCCGTGGCGTCCATCAGGCGGAACCACGAAAGCCCGGTGGCGAGGGTGATGGCGATGAGGCACACGGCGAGCAGCAGCAGCGGCGCGCCCTTGTCGCCGAAGGCATTGTGCAGGCCGTGGCCCACCCACTTGCCCACGATGCCGCCGGGACCTTCCGGAAGCACCACCGAATCGACGTTCAGGTAGACCAGCGCCGGTGCGGTGATGAAGAAGAAGACGAACCCGATGAGCCGCAGCGACGGCTCCCACGGTTGCACGTTGCGCTCGCCGCGATGGCGGATCACCTGGATGCCCAGCGCCAGGAGCAGCAACGGGAAGCCGTACGACACCAGGCCGAAGATGTACCTGAGCAGGTTGGCGATGTTCGCGCCGACCGCGCCACCGAAGTTGGTGGCATGGTCGGCGACGCCCATGTGGCCCCAGCTCGGGTCCTGGTCGTTGTAGCTGAGCAGGCAGACGAGGAGGTAAAGGGCGAGCGGGAGCAGGAGCAAGGCCCCTGCTTCACGCAGGCGGCGCTTGAGCTCGTCGCTCAAGCCCTCCCGCTGGGCCTTGACCTGCGCCCTCGCCTGCTTCTTTACGACTTTCGCGCTTCGCGCCACTAACGAACGACCTCGGTCCCGGTTTTCGGCATCATGCCATGCCCTGGAGGGCCGGGTGCACGATCTTGCCGTTCTCGATGTTGATGCCCGCGGCCAGCGGGGCGTAGTCGCGCCACTCGTTGCCGCCAGCCAGGCGCTGCACGTACGGCAGGATGGCGGCGGAAATGGCGGTGGAGGAGGTCTGCGGCACGGCGCCCGGCATGTTGGTGACGCAGAAATGCGTCACGCCGTGCACGTCGTAGGTGGGTTCCTTCCAGGTGGTGGGACGCGAGGTCTCGAAGCAGCCGCCCTGGTCGATCGAGATGTCGACGAGCACGGAGCCCTTCTCCATCGTCTTCACCATGTCTTCGGTGACCACGCGCGGCGCCTTGGCGCTGGGAATCAGCACGGCACCGACCACGATGTCGGCGTTGCGGACTTCCTCGGCCACCGACGACTCGTAGGCATACAGGGCGGTGACGTTCGGGCCCAGGGCCATCATTTCGGCCATGCGGTCCGGGCGCTTGTCGAACACCACCACGTTGGCACCGGCCGATGCGGCCAGCGCGGCGGCATTGCCGCCGGCGGCGCCGGCGCCCAGCACCACCACCTTGCCGCGCGGCGTGGAAGCCATGCCGCCCAGCAGCTTGCCCTTGCCACCGTTGGGCTGGTGCAGCAGCGTGGTGCCGATCTGGGTGGCGATGCGGCCGGCGATGACGGACATGGGCAGCAGCAACGGCAGCGCGCCGTTCTCGTCGACGGACTCGAAGGCCACGCCGGTGAGGCCGATGTCGAGCAGGCTCTTGGTGAGCGCGGGCTCGGCGGCCAGGTGCAGGTAGCAGAACAGGAGGTGGTGCTTCTTCAGCAGCGCGAGGTCGCCCGCGATCGGCTCCTTGACCTTGACGATCAGCTCGCCCTTCTCGTAGACGGCGGCGGCGTCGGGCACCACGGTGACACCCAGCGCGGCGTAGTCGGCATCCGCGTAGCCGCTCTTGGTGCCGGCACCGGCCTGGATGAACACTTCGTGCCCGCGGCGAACGAGATCGGCGGCGGCGGCCGGAACGAGGGCGACGCGGCCCTCGAGGGTCTTGGTTTCGGAGGGAATACCGATGCGCATCTTATGGAGGATCCTGAAAGTACAGAATAAAGCCGGCCCGTGGGGACGGACCGGCGGCCGTCGTTGAGGCGCACGTCTTGAATCGCACCCGCGTCTTCCCCATTCTCCCGGGTCGACAACGTCCCTCTCGGACCGATACGACTTAACGCGCCGCAGTAAACCCAAGGATTATACATGAGCACCCCCAAGCACAGCCGCCTGCTGATCCTCGGCTCGGGCCCCGCCGGCTACACCGCTGCGGTGTACGCCGCCCGTGCCAACCTGAAGCCCACGATGATCACGGGCCTGCAGCAGGGCGGACAGTTGATGACCACCACCGAGGTGGACAACTGGCCCGGCGACGAGAAGGGCGTGCAGGGTCCGGAACTGATGCGCCGCATGGCCGAACACGCCGAGCGCTTCGAGACGGAGATGGTCTTCGACCACATCCACAGCGTGGATCTTTCCAACCGCCCCTTCCGCCTCAAGGGCGACAGCGGCGAATACACGGCCGACGCGCTCATCGTCACCACCGGCGCCACCGCCAAGTACCTGGGCATCGCTTCGGAAGAGAAGTTCAAAGGTCGCGGCGTGTCCGCCTGCGCCACCTGCGACGGCTTCTTCTTCCGCGACCAGGACGTGGTGGTGGTCGGCGGCGGCAACACGGCCGTGGAAGAGGCGCTGTACCTGTCCAACATCTGCCGCAAGGTCTACCTGGTTCACCGCCGCGACAAGCTGCGCGCCGAGAAGATCATGCAGGACAAGGTGTTCGAGAAGGCCGCCGCCGGCAAGATCGAACTGCTCTGGAACCACCAGGTGGACGAGGTGCTGGGCGACGACTCCGGCGTGAACGGCGTGCGGGTGAAGGACGTGAACACCGGCGCCAAGCGCGACCTGGACGTCCAGGGTTTCTTCGTGGCCATTGGCCACACCCCGGCCACGGGCATCTTCGAAGGCCAGCTCGAGATGAAGGACGGTTACATCCAGATCCAGTCGGGCCTGAACGGCATGGCCACCGCCACCTCGGTGCCCGGCGTGTTCGCGGCAGGCGACGTGGCCGACCACGTCTACCGCCAGGCCATCACCTCGGCCGGCTTCGGATGCATGGCCGCCCTGGACGCCGAGCGCTGGCTGGACCAGCAGCACCTGCTCGCCTGACGGCCGCCACGGTGTCGTGGGAAGCGGCATGACCGAGGTGCGCTTCCTCGACGGCCTCGGCGGCATTCCGGCTGCCGACTGGGATGCGCTCGTGCCCGACGGCAATCCCTTCGTGTCGCATGCCTTCCTGCACGGCATGGAGGCGAAGGGATGCCTGCGCGAGGACTACGGCTGGCAGCCCTACCATCTGGGGCTGTTCGAGGGCGGCCGGCTGATCGGCGCCGCACCGACCTACCTCAAGGGCAATTCGCACGGCGAGTTCGTGTTCGACTGGAGTTGGGCAGCCGCCTGGGAGCGCGCCGGCGGGGACTACTACCCGAAGCTCCTGGTCGCCTCGCCCTACTCGCCCGTGCCGGGCCCGCGCCTGCTGGTGCGCGACGGCGTCGGGGCGGAAGTCACGCGCAACCGCCTCACCGCCGCGCTGGTCGACGAGGCCGATCGACTCGGCCTCTCGTCGGTGCATGCGAATTTCCTGCCCGACGCCGATCTCGATGCCTTCGACGACCGCTGGCTGGCACGCTCGGATGTCCAGTTCCACTGGCATAACCGCGGTTACGCCGACTTCGACGCCTTCCTCGCCGCACTCACCGCGAAAAAGCGGAAGAACATCCGGCACGAACGCGCGCATGCGCATGCGGCCGGCCTCACGCTGGAGATGCGCGGCGGCGATACGTTGTCCGATGCCGAGTGGCGGCAGATCCACGCCCTTTACGAACTCACCTTCGACATGAAGGGCAACCACGCGGCGCTGACCGCGCGCTTCTTCCAGTACCTGGGCCGGACGATGGGACCCGGCGTGCAGGTGGCGCTCGCGCGCGACGGCGGCGACATCGTCGCCATGGCGCTGTTCCTGCGCAGCGGTGAGGCGTTGTACGGTCGCTACTGGGGCGCGAGCATCGAGGTTTCAGGGCTGCATTTCGAGCTGTGCTATTACCGCGGCATCGATTACGCCATTCGCGAGGGGCTCCATCGATTCGAACCGGGCGCCCAGGGCGAGCACAAGCTGGCCCGCGGCTTCCTGCCCACGCTGACGCATTCGCGCCACTACATCGCCCACGAAGGTTTCCGCCGTGCGGTCGCAGACGCGCTCCAGCAGGAAGCCGCCCATCGCGAGGCCTATCGGCAGGAACTCATGGCCCACTCGCCCTACGCCGACCGATGATCACGCTGCCGCAACTGCATCGCACGCGCGTGGGGCTCTTTCCGGACCCGGAATCGGCGCTGGCCGAGCCGAACGGCTTGCTGGCATGGGGCGGCGATCTCTCGCCCGAGCGGCTGCTTGCGGCGTACAGCCAGGGCATCTTCCCCTGGTTCAACGCGGACGAGCCGATCCTCTGGTGGTCGCCGGATCCGCGCTGCGTGTTCCGCACCGACGGCGTGCACATCAGCCGCAGCCTGCGCAAGCAGCTGCGCCGCTCGGGCTGGCGCGTCACGGCCGATACCTCGTTCGGTCGTGTGATGCGCGCATGCGCCGCCCCGCGCGCCGGCCAGCCGGGCACGTGGATCGGCAACGACATGATCGCCGCCTACGAGGAACTGCATCGGCGCGGGCACGCACACAGCGTGGAAGTGTGGGACCGGGGTTCGCTGGTCGGCGGCATCTACGGCGTGGCGGTGGGCCGATTGTTCTGCGGCGAATCGATGTTCAGCGCGCGCACCGGCGGTTCTAAGGCGGCCCTGGCCGCGCTATGCGGCCTGCTGCATGGCTGGGGCTTCCCCCTGCTCGACGCACAGGTGACGAACGATCACCTGCTGAGCATGGGCGCCATTGAAATCCCGCGTCGCGAGTTCGTGTCGCAGGCCCGGCGTCTGGCGGCCATGCCGGGGGTTGTGGGGCCGTGGGTCCGGTATCCCGTGGCCCTGCCCTCAATTTTGTAGCCGGCTTCGCTTGGGCTCAGCTTTGTGTGGGAGCCGCTTCAGCGGCGATTGGGTGCTCGCGGCAAGACGGCCCGCTGCCGCGGGATCGCCGGCATAGCCGGCTCCCACACAAAGCCAGGCTAAAGCAGGCTCCCGCGGCTCAGCGCGAGCGATGCCCGCTCATCTCCGCGCCTGCATTGCGGGGGAACAGCGCGCACACCGGCGCTGCGATCAGCGAGACGAGCGTGATCACGAGGAAGGCCACGCTGAAGTCGGTCAGCTGCGAGCTTTCGTGTCCGTGCCACGCCACCGACGCGTGCAACGACGCGGCGGCCACGCAGATGCCGAGCGAGAGCATCAGCTGCTGGAACGTCGAATAGAAACTGGTGGCGGCGGAGAAGCGTTCGCTCGGCACATCGGCATACGCCACCGTGTTGTACGCGCTGAATTGCAGCGACTGGAAGAAGCCGCTGAGCAACAGCACCGTGTAGATCGTCCACAACGGCCAGTCCGGCCGGAACGCCGCGCACAACGCCACGCAGATCATCGACAACACGCCGTTCCACACCATCGTGTTGCGAAAACCCCACTTCCGCAGCACTGGCGAAGCGGTGGCCTTCATCAGCATCGCCCCGAGCGCCGAAACAAAGGTGACCACGCCGCTGTGTGCGGCGGACAAACCGAATCCCAGCTGCATCATCAACGGCAGGAGGAACGGCATGCCGCCGGCGGTGATACGGGTGAGCGAGCCGGCCACCACCGAGAGGCGGAACGTGGTGAAACGCATCAGCGACAGATCGAGAATGGGATTTTCCACGCGCCGCGCGTGCCAGACATACAGCGCACCGGTGACGAGGCCCGTCACGACGAGGCCGGTGGAACCGTAGAGCGACGTGGCGCCATGGCTCGCCATTTCCAGGCCGAACACCAGGCAGGAAAGCGACGCTCCCGACAGCACGAATCCCAGCTTGTCGAAGCGCACTTTCTCGGACAGGCGGATGTCGGGCACGTAGCGTGACGCGAGCCACATGCCGGCGATGCCGATGGGCACGTTGATGTAGAAGATCCACCGCCAAGACGCCCAGGTGACGATGAAGCCGCCCAGCGGCGGCCCGACCACCGGCCCGATCAGCGCCGGCACCAGCAGCCACGACATGGCCGACACCAGCTCGGACTTCGGCACCGAACGCAGCAGCACCAGCCGTCCCACCGGCACCATCATCGCGCCGCCGATGCCTTGCAGCAGGCGCGAAAGCACCAGCAGGGGCAGGTTTCCGGAAACGCCGCACAGCACGGAACCCAGCGTGAAAAGCGCTATGGCGGCGCGAAAGACGTTGCGCGAGCCGTAGCGATCGGCGATGGCGCCGCTGGCGGGAATGAAGACGGCAAGGCTGAGCATGTACGACGTGAGCGCCACGCTCATGTGCAGCGGCGACACGTCGAACGATTCCGCCATGGCAGGCAAGGCGGTGGCAAGAATGGTGCCGTCCAACTGTTCCATGAACATCGCGCTTGCGATGATCAGGGCAACGGTGCGGAAGCCTGGGGCGGCGTTCATCCGGGGACGGGCAACGAAGAGGCGCATAGTTTGCGCCCGTCGGTGTGAAAGGTCGATCCCTGTCGCGCGCAGGGCGCGCTCCTACACCTGGCGTTCGCTGCGGAACGTTCGCGGTTCGCCGGTGAACGGATCCTCGAAGCGAAGCTCGCGGGCCAGCAGGCGCAGGGGATGAGCGAAGCCCGGAAGTTCTTCGCGCACGTCCGGATACACGGTGTCGCCGTCGATCGGCGCACCCAGCGCCGCCATGTGCACGCGGAGCTGATGCTTCCGCCCCGTGACCGGCTCCAGCCGATAGCGCCACAGACGATCGCCGCGCTCGATCACGTCGATACGCGTGCAGGCGTTTGGAGGCCCCGGCACCTCGCGCATGCGGAAGAACGGCTCGCCGCGTTCGAGCCGGCTCTCGTACACGAAGGGAAACGTGCGCTCGGGTAGCGGGGGCGCCAGCGCCTCGTAGATCTTTGCGATGGCGCGCTCGCGGAACAGCCGCGTATAGGCATCGCGACTGGAGGGCCGGGCGGAGAAGACCACAAGCCCCGCCGTGGCCCGATCGAGCCGGTGCAGCGCCACCAGGTCCGGATTCCCCAGCCGCCGCACGAGGCGCACCGACAACGTCTCCTCCACGTACTGGCCCGCGGGCATCACGGGAAGGAAATGCGGCTTGTCGGCCACCACGAGGTCGTCGTCGGCATAGACGATCGATTCCTCGAACGGGATGCGTTCCTCGTTCTCGACTTCGCGGCGATACGCCAGCACCGCCCCCGGCCGATACGGCGCCAGCCGGTGGACCACGATCCCGTCCACCGTCACCGCCCCCCGCGCCATCCGCCCGAGCCATGCCTCCCTGCCGACAGCCGGGAAGCGCTCGCAGAGGAAATCGAGCACCGACGGCCAGTTACCGGGTGGCAGCACGATGCGGCTGGTGGGCAAGTGAGTGACCATGCCGCATTGTGCGGTTGGCCGCAGTCCGAGGGATATACTCCTCCCATCGTCCCCAACCCTCTGCCGGGAGCTTCCGCGTGATCGGCCGGTTCTTCAGGAAGTGGTTCGGCGCCGGCCGCAAGGCCGCCGTCGCGCAGGAGCGCATCCAGCCACCGGTGTCCTTGCCGCCCGTCGCCATCGACCGGGCGTTCCCTGGCGTCGTGCCGGGCGACGACATCGAGGACGCCTTCTATCGCCTCGTCTTCGGCATCGGACCGCCGCACGACCAGGGCCTGACGCCTGCCGAGCAGACCACGCTCCGCCGTGTGCGCGACGCCTTCGGCAACGAGCGCTTCGACGTCGGTTCCCTGCCCCGCCTGCCGGCGGTGGTGCCGCAACTCATGCGCTCGCTGCGCAACGACGACACCGACACCCGCGCGCTGGCCGAGCAGATCTCGCGGGACACCGTGCTGGTGGGCGAAGTGATCCGTGTCGCCAACAGCGCGTACTTCCGCACCGCGCGTCCCGTGGCGGGCCTGCCACAGGCCATCACGCTGCTGGGCCACGACGGCCTGCGCCGCGTGGTGATGCAGATGGTGATGCGGCCGATCCTGCATACCGATCACAGCGAGGCCGGCAAGCAGGCGGGCGAACGCCTCTGGGAACATGCCGAACGTTGCGCCCGCGCCTGTGCCTTCCTGAGCAAGGGTGTGTGCGACCCGTTCGAGGCGTTCCTGGCGGGGATAGCAAGCCAGACAGGTGCGCAGGCGATCCTGCGGGAGGTCGAACGCGTGCCCGAGCCCGCGGCACTCCCCTTCAGCCGCCCCTTCGTGGCGGCGCTGGGGCAGCAGATCGAGCGCCTCTCTTTGCATGCGGCGCGGCATTGGAATTTTCCGTCGCGCGTGGTGCAGGCCCTGGCCGAGCGCGCAGACCCGGCAGACGCCGGCGCACGCACTCCGCTGGGGCGCGCGCTGCTCGCGGCGAGCCGCGTGGCGATGCTCGACGTGCTGGTGGCACGCGGCAGGGCCGACCCGGAGGCGGTGCTGCTGGCCACGCCGGCGCAGGGTTTCAGCCAGGAGCGGCTGCTGGCGTGCCGGGACGACCTGCGTTCCGCGGCCGAACCGACAAAGCCCGACACGCTACCTCTGTAGGAGCCGCCATGGCGGCGAGGGCCTACGCAAGCGCGATGCCGCGAGGCAGCGTTCCTCGCCGCCATGGCGGCTCCTACAGCGGAGGGTTGGCGGTCAACGGCGCGCAGCGGGCACCGGCACGTCCGCCCAGAGCTTTTCCGCCAGCTCGTTCGACGCGGCAACCAGCAGCTTCGGCACCAGGGTATCGAGATGCGGCGCCGCCGGATCGATCGTCGCCGACTGGCGAAGGCGGTACGACTTCGCCACCGCCGGACCGCGCGCGACGATGCGGCAGTTCACGGCAAGGTCGAGGTTAGCGGTCGGCGGCGCGGCCTCGTCGTCCGCTTTCGCGGACACCTGCACCTCCAGCTCGGCGCAGTTGATCAGCAGGTCGGTGAAGTAACGCGGCTGCAGCAGCGTCCGCACGCGCGCCTGTACCGCCGATGCGACATCGGGGTTCACCTGCACACGGGCCTTCTGCTCCAGGCCCGTCACCGTGAGCACGGCGCCGCCGTTGCCTTCCACGGTAAGCCACGGCGAGGACGGGCTGCTCGCCACCACGCGGCTCATGTCGCTCTCGATCACCGCCTTGCCACCGCAACCCGACAACACCAGGGCCACAGCCACGGCCCACACTTTCTTGCCCACGTCGTTCCCCCGGATTCCCCGAACACAAACGCCCAATGTAGCCGCAGGCCGCGTGCACCGGCAATCGTCACGTATATGAACCGGCGCACGAATCGGACGCTCGAGCGGTTATCATGGTGTTTTCGCCCTGGCAGGTACCACTGATCGATGTTCTCGGCGCGACCGCCCTCGCCCGCTGGTACGGACGCACTCGCGCGGCTGAGCTGGCACGACTTCGAACACCTGCTGGCCGAGTACTACCGTGACCAGGGCTGGCGTGTGGAATACCACGCGCCCCCTGCCTCGCTGAAGCAACTCGATGGCGCCTTCGACCTGCGCCTGCATCGCGGCAGCGAGACCGTCATCGTCCAGTGCAAGCACTGGGACGCCGTGCAGGTGGAACTTCAGGAAGTCAACGAACTCCTCGGCACCATGCTCCACGAGGCCGCCACACGCGGCATCCTGGTCACGCGCGGCGGTTACAGCGCCGAGGCCCGCGCCGTGCCGCGGCGCCAGCCACGCCTCCAGCTCATCGACGGCGACATTCTCCGCGTCATGCTGAAGCTGCAGGACCAGCGCGACACCTCGATTCCGGGCGTGGCGCTTCCCACGGTGGCGGCGCGCAAATCCGGCAAGGTGCGCCGCGCATCGGACGGTGCGGGTTCGCGCCTTCTGCCACTGTTGCTGATGGTCGTCATCGCCGTGCTGCTCGGCATCTTCATCTGGCGCGCCATGTCGCGTCGTGCCGAGCCCGTGCCCATGCCAGCCGATACGAGCAGCAGCGCGCCGTCGGCTTCACCGCCGGCTGCGGCCGTGCCCACGCAGCCGCCCCCGCCACCACCACCGACCGCGACAACGCCGCCGGCAGCCGTTCCGCACGGCGTGCCCTCGGCCACGCGTGAACTCGAGGAACGCGCCCGCCTGCGCGGCACGTCCGAGTCCGCGCCTTCCCAGGAATCGCGCCGGAAGGCCGAAGATGCCATCAAGGTGATGGAGCGCAACACGCGCGAAGTCGGCTCGGCGGAATAACCCGCCCAAATCGCGACCGAATTTTTCACGCACGCCAAGTCCCCGACGTTCTACCCTGAAGGGCGACCCTGTCGACTGGAAGCTCCCCATGTCAGAGACGCTCGCGCCCGACCTGCTTCGCCGCATGCACGCCTATTGGCGCGCCGCCAATTACCTCACCGTCGGGCAGATCTACCTTCGCGACAACCCGCTGCTCGAAGAACCGCTACGCCGCGAGCACATCAAGCATCGCCTGCTCGGGCATTGGGGCACCACCACCGGCCTGAACTTCATCTACACCCATCTCAACCGCGCGATCGTCGAGCGCGACCTCAACATGATCTACGTGATGGGCCCGGGCCACGGCGGCCCCGGCGCGGTGGCGCACACCTACCTCGAGGGTTCGTATACCGAGGTGTACCCGCACATCGATCGCAGCGTCGCCGGCATGCGCGAACTGTTCCGCCAGTTCTCGTGGCCCTACGGCATCCCGAGCCATGTGGCTCCGGAAACACCCGGCTCCATCCACGAAGGCGGCGAACTGGGTTATTCGTTGTCGCATGCCTTCGGAGCGGCGTTCGACAATCCCGACCTTGTGGTGGCCTGCATCGTGGGCGACGGCGAGGCCGAAACCGGCGCACTGGCCACGAGCTGGCATTCGAACAAGTTCCTTAACCCGGAACGCGACGGCGCCGTGCTGCCCATCCTGCACCTCAACGGCTTCAAGATCGCCAATCCCACCGTGCTCGCCCGCATCGAGCCGGAAGAACTGCGCGACCTCATGCGCGGCTACGGTTACGAGCCGCACTTCGTCGAGGGGCACGAGTTCGAACCCATGCACCAGGCATTCGCCGCCGCGCTCGATCGTTGCCTCGACGACATCGCGCGTATCCAGAAGGCGGCGCGCGAGGGCACGGCCGAACAAGCCGCACGGCCGCGCTGGCCGATGATCGTGTTGCGTAGCCCCAAGGGCTGGACGGGCCCGAAGGAAGTGGACGGCAAGCCGGTGGAAGGCACCTGGCGTGCGCACCAGGTGCCCATCTCCAACTTCGACAGCGACGAGCACGTGGCCATCCTCGAGCGCTGGATGAAGAGCTACGATCCGGAAGAACTGTTCGACGAGAACGGACGCTTCCGCGAGGAATTCGCCTCGCTGGCGCCGAAGGGACGCCGGCGCATGGGCATGAACCCGCACGCGAACGGTGGGCTGCTGCTGAAGCAGCTGCACATGCCGCATTACCGCGATTTCGCCGAGGAGGTGACATCGCCCGGCGACCACAAGGCGGAAGCCACCCGGGTGCTGGGCCGTTTCCTGCGCGAAGTAATGCGGCAGAACATGGAAACCTTCCGTCTCTTCGGCCCGGACGAAACGGCGTCGAACCGCCTCCAGGCCGTGTACGAGGCAAGCGGCAAAACCTGGCTGGCGCGCACGGAAGCCGTGGACGAAGACCTCTCGCCGGCCGGGCGTGTGATGGAAGTGCTGAGCGAGCACCAGTGCCAGGGCTGGCTGGAGGGTTACCTGCTCACCGGCCGCCACGGCTTCTTCTCCTGCTACGAAGCCTTCATCCACATCATCGATTCGATGTTCAACCAGCATGCCAAGTGGCTGAAGGTAACGCGGAAGATGTCGTGGCGTCCGCCCATCGCGTCGCTGAACTACCTGCTCAGCTCGCACGTGTGGCACCAGGACCACAATGGCTTCTCGCACCAGGATCCGGGCTTCATCGACCACGTGGCCAACAAGAAGTCCGAGATCGTGCGCATCTATCTGCCGCCCGACGCCAATTGCCTGCTCTCGGTGGCCGACCACTGCCTGCGCAGCCGCCACTATGTGAACGTGATCGTCGCGGGCAAGCAGCCGGACTGGCAGTGGCTGGACATGGAAAGCGCCGTGCGCCACTGCACCGTGGGCGCGGGCATCTGGGAGTGGGCGGGCCGGGGCGGCGACGATCCGGACGTGGTGATGGCCTGCGCCGGCGACGCGCCCACCGTGGAAACGCTGGCCGCCGTGATGCTCCTGCGCGAGTACGTGCCGGACATCCGCATCCGCGTGGTGAACGTGGTGGACCTGATGACGCTGGAGCCACCGGAAGAACACCCGCACGGCATGGACGACGATCGCTTCGACGACCTGTTCACCAAAGACCGCCCGGTGATCTTCGCCTTCCACGGTTACCCCGGCATCGTGCACAAGCTGACCTACCGCCGCCACAACCACGACAACATCCACGTGCGCGGCTACAAGGAAGAAGGCACCACCACCACCGCGCTGGACATGATGGTGCTGAACAACATGGACCGCTTCCAGCTTGCGCTCGACGCCATCAACCGCATCCCCCGCTTCGCGGGCGAACGCGCGAAGGCCGAGCAGCGCTACTGGGCCGACATTGAGCGGCACAAGCTTTACGTGAGCGAACACGGCCAGGATCTGCCCGACGTGCGCGACTGGCAGTGGAAGGCCGAGGACGCCGCATGACGTCGTCGGGTCACGTGCTGGCCCTCAATGCCGGCTCGTCGTCGTTGAAGTACGGGCTCTACCGAGTCGCAGGCGACGACTGCGAGGAACTGCTGGCCGCGCAGACGGAAGCCGGCCACGCGGGAAAGGACCCGGTCGACGCCATTGTGACAGCGCTGCGCGAGCGCTCGCTTCCGATGCCGGACGCCGTCGGCCATCGCCTCGTGCACGGCGGCCCGAACGTGCGCGCACATGCGCTCATCGATCAGGGCCTCATGAAGCACCTGGACGAGGCAAAGGCGTTCGCGCCGCTGCATGTGCCCATTGCCGTGGATATCGTGAGGCACGCGCAACGCGCCTTCCCGCAGGTGCCACAGGTGGCGTGCTTCGACACGGCGTTCCACGCCACCCTGCCCCCGGTTGCGAAAACGCTGCCCCTTCCCGAAGACCTCCGTCGCGGCGGCATCGAGCGTTACGGATTCCATGGACTCTCGTACGAGTCCATCGTCCGGCAGTTGGGCAAGGCGATACCGGAGCGCGTAGTCATCGCGCACCTGGGCAATGGCGCAAGCCTTTGCGCAGTGCGCGCGGGCAAATCGGTGGATACGACGATGGGCCTCACGCCAACCGGTGGCATCGTCATGGGCACGCGCCCCGGCGACCTCGATCCGGGCGTGTTGCTGTACCTGATGCGCGAGCGCGGTTACGACGTGAAGCGGCTGGAAGTGCTGGTGGATCGCGAGTCCGGACTGAAAGGCCTTTCGGGCGGCACCAGCGACATGCGCAAGCTGCATGCGATGGATAACGAGGCCTCGCATCTCGCGCAGGAGGTGTTCGTGCACGTGGCAAAGAAGCACGTGGCGGCGATGGCGGCCTCACTGGGTGGGATGGATCTGCTGATATTCACGGGCGGCATCGGGGAGAACGATGCCGTGACGCGTGACGCGATCGTCGACGGATTGCGCTGGATGGGGCCATTCGACGTGCGCGTGATGCGCACGGAAGAAGACGAGCAGATCGCGAGGCACACGTGGCGCCTCGCTCACGCCCCCTGACCGCTCGTCGGGCGCCCCTTCATGGCAGCCGCTTCTGTGGGAGCCACTTCTGTGGGAGCCACTTCTGTGGGAGCCGCTTCAGCGGGCAATCTTGCCGCGAGCACCCATCGCCGCTGAAGCGGCTCCCACACAAAGCCACTAGCCCTGGGCGATCAGACAACGACGACCGGAATCTTCCCGATCTTCGAGCGCCATTCCTTCGGCCCGGTTTCGTGCACCGAGGTGCCGGCGCTGTCCACCGCCACGGTCACGGGCATGTCCTTCACCTCGAATTCGTAGATCGCTTCCATGCCGAGGTCTTCGAATGCCAGCACGCGCGAGGCCTTGATCGCCTTCGACACGAGGTACGCCGAACCGCCCACCGCCATGAGGTACACGGCCTTGTTGTCACGGATGGCATCGATGGCCGCCGGACCGCGCTCGGACTTGCCCACCATGCCCAGCAGGCCGGTGGACTCCAGCATCTGCCGGGTGAACTTGTCCATGCGCGTGGCCGTGGTCGGGCCCGCCGGGCCCACCACTTCGTCGCGCACCGGATCCACCGGGCCGACGTAGTAGATGAAGCGATTGGTGAAATCCACCGGCAGCGTCTCACCGCGGTTCAACATGTCGATCATGCGCTTGTGCGCGGCGTCGCGGCCGGTGAGCAGCTTGCCGTTGAGCAGGATCGTCTCGCCCGGCTTCCAGGCTTGCACTTCCTCGCGCGTGATCGTGTCGAGGTCCACGCGACGGCCCTTGGAGGCGTCGTAGGTGAGCTTCGGCCAGTCTTCCAGCGAAGGCGGATCGAGCGCCACCGGGCCCGAGCCGTCGAGCACGAAGTGCGCGTGACGCGTGGCGGCGCAGTTGGGGATCATCGCCACGGGAAGGTTGGCGGCGTGGGTCGGGTAATCCTTCACCTTGATGTCGAGCACGGTGGTGAGACCGCCCAGGCCCTGTGCACCGATGCCGAGCGCGTTCACCTTCTCGTACAGTTCCAGACGCAGTTCCTCGGCACGGTTCGACGGGCCGCGTGCGATGAGGTCGACGATGTCGATGGGCTCCATCAGCGCTTCCTTCGCCAGCAGCATGGCCTTCTCGGCCGTGCCGCCGATGCCGATGCCCAGCATGCCCGGCGGGCACCAGCCGGCGCCCATGGTCGGCACGGTTTTCAGCACCCAGTCCACGATGGAATCGGACGGATTGAGCATGGCGAATTTCGACTTCGCTTCCGAACCGCCGCCCTTGGCGGCGACGATCACGTCGACCTTGTCGCCCGGCACGATGGACACATTGACCACCGCGGGCGTGTTGTCTCGCGTGTTCATGCGCTTGCCCGCCGGATCGGCCAGCACCGAGGCGCGCAGCTTGTTGTCCGGGTGGTTGTAGGCCCGGCGCACGCCTTCGTTCACCATGTCTTCGACGCCCATGGTGGCATCGTCCCAGCGTACGTTCATGCCAATCTTCAGGAAGACGGTAACGATGCCGGTGTCCTGGCAGATCGGGCGATGGCCTTCCGCGCACATGCGCGAGTTGATGAGGATCTGCGCGATGGCGTCCTTCGCGGCCGGGGATTCCTCGCGCTCGTAGGCGGCGGAGAGATTCCGGATGTAGTCCACCGGGTGGTAGTACGAGATGTACTGGAGGGCGTCGGCGACGCTGGTGATGAGGTCGTCCTGCTTGATCGAGGTCATGGCGCTACGGCTGGCTCGCGAGGCTGGCAAACGCCAATTTTAGCGCACCGGGCCGATGTAAGGTGCCGCTACCACGGCCGGTCTTATTCCCGTACCCCCGAGAACACGGAGTTTCCATGCGCCACCCGTTCCGTCATGCCCTTCTCGCCTGCGTCCTCGCCCTCACGGCGCTGGGCGTGGTGCGACCGGCCACCGCCGCCCAGACCGCCCCGGAGTTCGCCGACATCGCCGCCTGGCACAACTCCAAGCCGCTGACCATGCGCCAGCTGCGCGGCAAGGTGGTCCTGATCGATTTCTGGGCGTATTCCTGTATCAACTGCCTGCGCACCCTGCCGCACGTCACCCGCTGGTACGACCAGTACAAGGACAAGGGCCTGGTGGTCGTGGGCGTGCATTCGCCGGAATTCCCGTTCGAGAAGCAGGAAGGGAACGTCCGCGACGCCATCGCGCGCTACGGCATCCATTACCCGGTGGCGCAGGACAACGATCTGGCCACCTGGGACGCCTGGAGCAACCAGTACTGGCCGGCGGAATACCTCGTGGACCAGCGCGGCAACGTCATCGCCCACCACTTCGGCGAGGGCAATTACCTGGAAATGGAAAACGCCATCCGCACCCTGTTGGGCCTGCCGCGGCTGACAGACGCCGCGGCCGCGGACAAGGACGCCCCGGACTTCACCCAGTTGGGCTCGCCGGAGATGTATTTCGGCGCCGACCGCAGCCAGAACAACGCCAGCGCAGGCGGCGACCGCACCGGAACGGGCGACTTCACCGCGCCCTCCCGCCTCGACCTCAATCGCTTCGCCCTGGTGGGCCGCTGGGAAATCGGCCGCCAGAACGCGAGCCTCGTCGGCCCCAGCGGCGAGATCCGGCTGCACTTCAAGGCGAAGAAGGTGCACATCGTGGCCAGCGCCAACGACCCGGTCACCCTCGAAGTGCTGGTCGACGGCAAGCCCCAGGCGCCGGTGACGGTGCAGAAATCGATGCTCTACACGCTCTACAGCGGCGAGGACTACAAAGACCACGTGCTGACGATCCGCGTCCCGAAGGCGAATTTCCACGCGTTTACCTTCACGTTCGGGTAAGGAGCCCAAGGCTTTGTGTGGGAGCCGCTTCAGCGGCGATGCTCGCGACAGGCTTGCCCGCTGCCGCGGGATCGCCGGCATAGCCGGCTCCCACACAAGGCGGCTCCCGAAACGTCAGGGTGCCCGCAGGTCTTGCAAGAGTGTATCTTGCGATATATCGTACGACCACTACGTACGATATATCGGAGAACACCCATGCACTTTTTCCACCATCACCACGCCCATCGCCGCTTCCAGGACGAACAGATGCACGCCATCGGCCGGGGCGGTGGCCGCTTCGGCGGCGGGCCGTTCGGCTTCGACGACCGTGAAGGCATGCGCGGTGGCCGTGGCGGCGGCCGGTTCGGCGGCCGCATGTTCGGCAGCGGTGACCTGCGCCTCCTGCTCCTCGCGCTGATCGAGGAACAGCCCCGGCACGGTTACGAATTGATCCGCACCATCGAAGAGATGTTCGAGGGGCAGTACAGCCCCAGCCCCGGCGCCATCTACCCCACCCTCACCATGCTCGAGGAACTGGGCTATGCCCACGTCGAGGCCGAGACGGGCGGCAAGAAGCTCTACGCCATCACCGAGGCCGGACACGCGTTTCTCGAAGAAAACCGCGACAGCCTGGACGCGCTGACGGAGCGCCTGCAGGTGATGTCGCGCCACATGCGCCGGATGAGCGTGCCCAACCCCATCCGCGAGGCCATGCACGTGCTGAAGCACCAGCTCATGAATCACCACAAGGGCTGGGACGATGACGAGGTGCGGCGCGTCGCAAAGCTTATCGAGGCCACGGCGCGTGCCGTCGCAGAGCGCGAGGCATGACCGAACGTCATGCGATCGTGCGCGTGCGCCATCCGTTGAAGATGCGCCGGCTCCAGGTGTCGCGCGTGCAGCAGCTCACGCCGCACATGGTTCGCGTGACCCTGGTGGGCCCAGACCTCGACGGTTTCGTGTCGGCCGCCCCGGACGACCACGTGAAAGTGTTCTTTCCCGTGGCGGGCGGCGTGCTCAACCTGCCGACCCTGGGCCCCGAAGGCCCCGTTTACCCGGAGGGCGTCGAGCCCTCCCCCTCGCGCGACTACACGCCGCGCCGGTACGACGCGGCAGCGGGGGAACTGGATATCGACTTCGTGCTGCATGGGGAAGGTCCGGCGTCGACCTGGGCCGAGCATGCAAAGCCCGGCGACATGCTCGGTGTGGGTGGTCCGCGCGGCTCGATGGTGGTTCCCGACGACTACGACCATTACGTTCTCGTGGGGACGCCACCGCCCTGCCCGCCATCGGCCGCTGGCTGGAGCAGATGCGGCCGGAAGCCAAGGCCACCGTACTTGTCGAGATCCCCTCGCTCGACGACCGCCAGGCGCTTGCCCGTGACGTGCAGTGGTTTGTCGAGGGCAGCTCGCCGGGCCTCGACTTATCGATCGCCTCGCTTCCGATCCCCGAGGGCGACACCTTCTGGTGGGTGGCGACCGAGTCGAAGCGCGCCCGTATGCTGCGCTCGCTGCTCGTGGAGCAACGCGGCATCGACAAGGACTGGGTGAAGGCCACGGGCTACTGGCAGGCTGAGGACGATTAGGAGGTCTGGATCACGGTTCCTGCACGTCGCTTAATGCGGCCCGTTCCATAAACACATAACCTTGCCGCCTTTCACGATACCCCTAGGGCCGATCCTAAGGCGGAGGCGACATGATGCGGCGTGGCAGGAAAATACTGGCTTGGGTACTTGGCATCCTTGTCCTGCTGATCGTGGCGATCGTGTTGTTCATCGCATTCTTCGATTGGAACCGGCTGAAGCCCACCATCAACGAGAAGGTGTCGGAAGCCATCGGCCGGCCTTTCGCGATCAATGGCGACCTTTCGGCGCAGTGGTCGCGCGAGCCGGGCGAAGGTGGCCTGGTCGGACTGATCCCGTGGCCGCACTTCACAGCGCGCGACATCACGGTGGCCAATCCGGACTGGGCCAAGGACAAGCATTTCGCCACGCTGGATTCGATCCAGTTCCGGCTTTCGCCCTTCCCCCTCATCGCCCACCGCATCGTGGTACCCGAGATTCGCCTGGGCCAGCCGCATGTCGCGCTGCAACGGCAGAAGAACGGCGACAACACCTGGACGTTCAAGCTTCCGGACAGCACCGGCCCCTCCGAATGGCAGCTCGAACTCAACGCCATCGCCTTCGATAAGGGACACATCGACCTCACCGATGCTATGACCCAGATCGCCATGGGCATCGACGTGACGCCGCTCGGCAAGGGCATTCCGTTCGATCAGATCATGGCCGAGCAGGAGAAGGACGCACGCGCTCAGGCGAAGAAGATCACCGGCGCCAGTGCGAAGGTCCTCGCGAAGAGCGACGCGGACGAGAACGACCGCAAGGACGAGACCAAGAAGAAACAGGTGTACTACTTCGCCTGGGACGCCAAGGGTACCTACAAGAAATCCACCGTATCGGCCAAGGCCCGCACCGGTGGCGTGCTGGCGCTGCGCGATGCGGACCGCCCGTTCCCCGTGCAGGCCGACGCCCGCTTCGGCGACACGCATATCGCTTTCGTCGGCACGCTCACCGACCCGCTGAACATGGGTGCGCTCGACGTTCGCCTCTGGTTCTCCGGCACCAGCATGTCGCACCTCTACGACCTCACCGGTGTCACCCTCCCCGACACACCGCCCTTCGCCACCGAGGGCCACCTGAAGGCGAACCTGAAAAAGGGCGCCAGCGTCTACACCTACGAGAACTTCACCGGACGCGTGGGCGGCAGTGATCTCGGCGGCAGCCTCGTCTTCGACACGCATGGACAGCGCCCGAGCCTCACCGGCACGCTGAAGTCGAACCAGTTGCTTTTCAGCGACCTCGCGCCGCTCGTCGGCGGCGGCTCCAACGAAGAGAAGGCCGAGCGCGGCGACGTCACCCGGCAGCCGGCGGACAAGGTGCTGCCCGTGGAACCGTTCAGGACAGACCGCTGGAACGCCATGGACGCGGATGTGCGCTTCACCGGCGTGAAGATCGTCCACGGGGAACGGTTGCCGATCGACAACCTGTCGACGCACCTCACCATGAAGGACGCTGTGCTCACCCTCGACCCCCTGAAGTTCGGGGTGGCCGGCGGCACGGTCGGAAGCAACATCCGCCTGGACGGCTCGAAGACGCCGATGAAGGGCGGTTTCAATCTCGGCGCGCGCCACCTGAAACTGAAGGAGCTGTTCCCTACCTTCGCGCCGATGCAGACGAGCTTCGGCGAACTGAACGGCGATGCGTCGCTCACCGCCGTGGGCAACTCGCCGGCGGCGTTGCTCGGCAGTGCCAACGGCGAGGTGAAGCTGCTGATCAACGACGGCGCCATCAGCAGTTCGCTGCTGGAACTGGCCGGCCTCAACGTGGGCAGCTACGCGGTGAACAAGCTCTTCGGCGACGAAGTGGTGAAGATCAATTGCATGGCAGCGGACCTCGTGACCACCAACGGCGTGATGGAGTCGAAGCTGTTCGCGTTCGATACGGAAAAGGCGCTGATCAACGTGAATGGCGACATCGACTTCCGCAACGAGAAGCTCAACCTGGACATCGTTCCCCATACCAAGGGTTTCCGACTGTTCTCATTGCGCTCGCCGCTGTACGTCCACGGGACGCTGAAGAATCCCTCCGTGGGCGTGCATGCCGGGCCGCTGATCCTGCGCGGCGGTGGCGCCGTGGCCCTGGCCGTGTTCGCGGCGCCCATCGCGGCGCTCGCTCCGCTGGCGGTGCCGGAGAGCGGCAAGGCCGATGCCACGCAATGCAAGCCGCTGCTCGACGATCTGCGCAAGAACCCGCCGAAGGCGCCGCCGGCAGGCAAGAGCCGGGGCTGACGCTTGCCTCGTTTGAGATAGTCACTTAGTGGGAGAGCCGCTCTGTGTGGGAGCCGGCTGTGCCGGCGATCCCGCGTAGCGGGCACGCTCGCCGCGAGCACCCATCGCCGCTGAAGCGGCTCCCACAGTAGCGCGGACCGATCGCGCAGGCGGTACACAAGCCGCGCCGCTTCGGGCAAGCTTCGCCGCATGTCGCCTTCCCGCAAAGCCCACCTGCATATCCACTTCTGCGTCCTGCTCTGGGGCTTCACCGCCATCCTCGGCAAGCTCATCGCCCTGCCGGCGTTGCCGCTAGTGTGGTGGCGCATGTTGCTGGTGTCGGCCACCCTGCTCTGCCTGCCACGCGTGTGGCGCGGGCTGCGGGCCATGCCGCCGCGACTGCTGCTCTCTTACGCGGGCATCGGCGTCATCGTGTCGCTGCACTGGCTCACGTTCTATGGCGCGATCAAGCTGGCGAACGCATCCGTCGCCGCCACCTGCATCGCATTGTGTCCCGCCTTCCTCGCCCTGGTGGAACCGTGGGTGGCCGGACGGCGTTTCGATGCGCGCGAACTCCTGATCGGCGTTGCCGTGGTTCCCGGCGTGGCGCTCGTGGCCGGCGGGCTTCCGGGCGACATGCGCCTGGGCCTTGCCGTGGGCGTGCTTTCCGCGGTGTTCGTGGCATTCTTCAGCGCGCTGAACAAGCGGCTCGTCGACCGGGCCGATTCGCTCACGGTCACCTGCGTGGAACTCGGCAGCGGTACGCTTTTTCTCACCCTGCTGGCGCCGTTGTTCGCTTCCCCGGCGTTTCCGCTGCCCGATCTCCACGACGGCGCGCTGTTGCTGGTGCTGGCCTATGGCTGCACGCTACTGCCGTTCGCGCTGGCCCTCGCGGCGCTGCGCCACCTCTCTGCTTTCGCGACACAGATGGTGACGAACCTCGAACCCGTCTACGCGATCGTGCTCGCCATTCCGCTACTCGGGGAACAGCGGGAACTCGGCTGGACGTTCTACGTGGGCGTGGCGATCATCCTGCTCGCCGTATTCGCACATCCCTGGCTGCATCGCGGGGAGAAGGCGGAGCCGGCGGATCTGGTCGCACCCTGACCAACTTCTGTGTGGGAGCCGGCTATGCCGGCGATCCCGCGGCAGCGGGCAGCCTTGCCGCGAGCACCCATCGCCGCTGAAGCGGCTCCCACACAAAGCCAGGCTGCTCCGTGTGGGAGCGGCTTCCGCCTCTTACATCGGAGGAGGATCACGCCCGGCCGCGGGCGCGCATCGTGCGCTGGCGGCGGACGCGTTGGGCAGCGGAGCGGGTGGCGGGCTTTTTGCCGGGCGACGGGCGCCTGGCTCGCGAAGGCGGGCGGGAAGGATTCACTGGGAAACTCCGGAAACGGAACCGGGAGGGTCGATGCTCCGACCCTCCCGGTGAAGAACCCGCTAAAAGCGCGTCAGATGAGTTTGATTTCGCGCAGGCGTTCCTGGAGGTACTCGTGCGCCGTGATGGGCTCGGGGTACCGCTTCGGGTTGTCCGGCGTGACGCACGACGGAAGCACGTCCAGCACCACGTCGGGGTTCGGGTGCAGGAAGAACGGCACCGAGTAGCGCGGCTTGCGGGCGTTATCGTCCTGCGGATTCGTGACGCGGTGCGTGGTCGACGGATACACGTGGTTCGTGAGCCGCTGCAGCATGTCGCCGATGTTCACCACGATGGCGTCGCCTTCGGTGGTGATCGGCAGCCACTCGCCTTCGCGCGTCAGCACCTCGAGGCCCGCGGCGCTGGCGCCGACCAGCAGCGTGATGAAGTTGATGTCCTCGTGCGCGCCGGCACGCACGTTGGGCACGTCGGCTTGTTCGATCGGCGGGTAATGGATCGGACGCAGGATGGAGTTGCCCGAATCGATCTTGTCGTCGAAGAAGTGCTCCGGCAGGTCGATGTGCAGGGCCAGCGCCCGCAACACGCGCGCGCCGAGCTGGTCCAGCGCCTCGTAGATGCCGTAGCCCTTTTCCTTGAAATCCGGTACTTCGCTCGGCCACACGTTCGGCGGCATCACGTCGGCGAATTTCGAGTCGCGCGGAATCTCGCGGCCGATGTGCCAGAACTCCTTCAGATCGGCGAACTTGCTGTCCTTCGCAGTTTCCACCTTGAACGGCGTATACCCGCGCGCACCGCCGCCACCGGGAACGTGGTACTTGCGCTTCACCTCGTCCGGCAGCGCGAAAAAGCGCTGGAAAGCGTCGTACGCGCCGTCGATGGCTTCCTTCGGAATGCCATGGCCGCTGATGCAACAGAAGCCGAATTCGCGATAGGCCGCGCCCAGCTCGGCCACAAAGGCCTCGCGGTCGGTGTCGTAGCGGCGGATATCGAGGGTGGGAACCTTCTTCATGGCGTTTCCTGCAGGGAGGCGTGACGGAGCGGGCGCGCGGGGCGCGCCGGAACCCGTCGCTGGTGGTTCAGGCCGCGGCCTGGGCCGCCGATTTTACGGCGTCGGCCAGCTGCCCCGCCAGCCGATCCACTTCGGCCGCGTCGGCGGCCTCGATGGTCACGCGCACCAGCGGCTCCGTGCCCGAGGCGCGCAGCACCACGCGGCCCCGCCCGTCGAGGGCGGCTTCCACCTCCGCCAGCGCCTGGCGGACGGTCTCCGTGCCGAGCGCGGCCTTCGCGCCCTCGACCCGGACGTTCACCATCGTCTGCGGCAGTTTGACCAGACCTGCGCGCGCCTCGGCGAAGGTCTCGCCGGATTCGGCCAGCACCTCGAGCAGGGCCAGCGCCGCGACGATGCCGTCGCCGGTGGTGAAGCGGTCCAGGCAAAGCACGTGGCCGGAGGTTTCCCCGCCGAGCACGCCGCCGTATTCCTTGAGCTGCTGCAGCACGTAGCGGTCGCCGACGTTGGCGCGCACGAATGGGATGTCCAGTTGTTTCAGGGCGCGCTGGAGGCCGTAGTTGCTCATCAGCGTGCCGACCACCGGCCCGGGAAGCGACGCCCGCTTCTTCCAGTGGCGCGCGATCACGTAGAGCATGTCGTCGCCGTCGGTAACCGTGCCGTCGCGGTCCACCAGCCGCACGCGGTCGCCATCGCCGTCGAAGGCGATGCCGAGGTCCGCGCCACGCTCGACCACCGCGCGGGCCAGCGCCTCAGGAGCGGTGGAACCGACGCCGCGGTTGATGTTGAGACCGTCCGGCTCGGTGCCGATGGTGGAAACATCGGCGCCGAGGTCGCGGAAGACCTTGGGCGCGACCTGATAGGTGGCGCCATGAGCGCAGTCCAGCACGAGGCGCATGCCCGCGAGGGAGAAATCGTCCGACACCGTGGACTTGCAGAACTCGGCGTACCGCGTCACGGCGTCCTCGACGCGGCTGGCCTTGCCCAGCGCCTCGGAGGCCACCGTGGCGAATTCGGCGTCGAGTTCGGCTTCGATCTCGGCTTCCAGCGCATCGTCCAGCTTCTCGCCCTGCCCGGAGAAGAACTTGATGCCGTTGTCCTGGTGCGGGTTGTGCGAGGCGCTGATGACGATGCCCGCGTCGGCACGGAGGGAACGGGTGAGATACGCCACCCCAGGGGTGGGCATCGGCCCGAGCAGGCGCACGTTCGCCCCGGAGGCGACGAGTCCGGCTTCCAGCGCGGATTCGAACATGTAGCCGGACACGCGGGTGTCCTTGCCGATCACCACCGTGACCTTGCGGCTGTGATCGCGGCGATCCACGCCGGCGCCGGCGCCGCGGAGGTCGGCAGCGCGCCTGCGCGCCAGCACGGCACCCGCGGCACGGCCCAGGCGGAGGATGAAGTCGGCACTGATCGGATAGGTGCCCACATGCCCGCGGATGCCGTCGGTGCCGAAATACTTGCGTTCGCTCATGGTCTTATCGTTTCTTCCGGAGTGCGCCGAGGATACTCCGGTGCGGTGAACGGACCGGATATGTCGGATGCCTTAGCCAGCCTGCCTAAATGCTTTCAATCGTCGTCGGGCCAGCGAGGCATGGCGGGTTTGTCGTTGCGGGGGGCGGTGTCGCCCGCCTTCACGGCGGCCCAGACGGCCAGGGCGTCGACGGTCGGGGCCACGTCGTGGACGCGAACCATCAGCGCGCCACGCTGCACCGCGATCATGGCCGCCGCCACGGAGCCGTGGACACGGGCGGCTGGCTCGATCCGCCCCGTAAGGGTGCCGATCATGCCCTTGCGGGAGGCGCCCACATAGGCCCCCGCGCCAAGCTCGGCGAAGCGCGCCGTGGCGCGCAGCAGCGCGAGGTTGTGTTCCAGCGTCTTGCCGAAGCCCAGCCCCGGATCCACCAGCACCCGTCGCCGCTCGATGCCGGCGAGTTCGCAGGCGAAAAGGCGGTCGGTGAGGAAGCGATGGACCTCGCCGACCACGTCGTCGTATTCCGGCGCCTGCTGCATCGTGCGCGGTTCGCCCAGCATGTGCACCAGGCACACCGGCACGCGAAGTTCGGCCGCGGTATCCAGCGCGCCTTCGCGGCGCAGCGCGTATACGTCGTTGATCATGCCCGCGCCCGCACCGACCGCGGCCCGCATCACCTCGGGCTTCGACGTGTCGACGGATATCGGCAGGGTGGTAGCTGCTGCCAGGCGTTCGATCAGCGGAACGACCCGCCGGATCTCCTCCTCGACCGGGACCTCTTCGGCACCCGGGCGCGTGGATTCGCCGCCGACATCGAGCATGTCGGCCCCCTCTTCCGCCAGCCTCATCGCATGCGCATAGGCGGCTTCGAGCGAGGCGTGCTGCCCGCCGTCGGAGAACGAGTCAGGCGTGGCGTTGACGATGCCGACGACGCGCGGACGGTCGAGGACGAGCGAGCGGCCGTTGCAGTCCAGTACCGTGGCGAACGGATCGAAATTCATGCCGAACCCGGCTGCTGCCCGCCGATCGCGCCCATGAAGCGCCGGTAATAGCGCAATTCGTCGATGGAATCGCGGATGTCGGAAAGCGCCGTATGCGCCGAGTCTTTCGCAAACCCGCGGGCGATCTCCGGCGACCAGCGCCGCGAGAGTTCCTTCAACGTGGACACGTCCAGGTTGCGGTAGTGGAAATAGCGCTCCAGCTTCGGCATCTCGCGATGCATGAAGCGGCGGTCCTGGCAGATGGAGTTGCCGCACATGGGCGACTTGCCGGCGGGCACCCACTCGCGCAGGAAAGCGATGGTGGCTTCCTCGGCCTGCTCGGGCGAGGTGTCCGATTCCACGGCCCGGCCCCACAGGCCCGAGCGCATGTGCTGGTTGCGGTTCCAGGCATCCATCTGCTGCAGGCGGGCGTCCGAGTGCGATATGGCGAAGACCGGCCCCTCGGCGAGCACGTTCAGATCCTTGTCCGTCACGATGGTGGCGATTTCGAGGATGGAATCGTTGTCGGTGTCCAGACCGGTCATTTCCAGATCGATCCAGATGAGGTTGTCGTCGTTCGCAGGCGTCATGGGCGCTCCCTTCTGTC
The DNA here is from genome assembly GCF_011759605.1 of Luteibacter sp. SG786. Lineage (GTDB taxonomy): Bacteria > Pseudomonadota > Gammaproteobacteria > Xanthomonadales > Rhodanobacteraceae > Luteibacter. The sequence goes on along the minus strand of NZ_JAAOYX010000001.1, from coordinate 1,193,616 downwards.
AAGGGAGTCTAACCTGCCCGGGTATCGTGAGAACATGGCGGCATGGCCGAACCGACATTCTTCTGGCACGACTACGAAACCTTCGGTGCCGACCCGCGCCGTGACCGTCCCAGCCAGTTCGCCGGCATCCGTACCGATGCCAACCTGGAGGTGGTGGGCGAGCCGCTGATGATCTACTGCAAGCCGCCGCGGGACATGCCCCCGCAGCCGGCGGCCTGCCTGGTCACCGGCATCGCGCCGCAGCTGGCCGAGCGCGAGGGCCTGCGGGAAGCGGATTTCGCGGCCGCGATCCACGAACAGATCGCCCTCCCCGGCACCTGCACCGTGGGCTACAACTCGCTTCGCTTCGACGACGAGTTCACCCGTCACCTGCTGTACCGCAATTTCTACGATCCGTACGGGCGCGAGTGGGAGAACGGCAATTCGCGCTGGGACCTCATCGACCTCGTGCGCATGTGCCAGGCGCTGCGGCCCGAAGGCATCGTCTGGCCCACCCGCGAAGACGGCACGCCCAGCTTCAAGCTGGAGCACCTGGCCACGGCCAACGGCCTGAAGCAGGAGCGCGCGCACGATGCGCTGTCCGACGTCGAAGCCCTGATCGCCCTGGCCCGCCTGATCCGCGGCAGGCAGCCGAAGCTGTGGGACTGGTATTTCGCCCTGCGCCGCAAGCAACGGGTGTTCGAGTTGCTCGACGTGGCGGCCATGACGCCCGTGGTTCACGTGTCCTCGCGCTACCCGACCAGCCGGCAGTGCCTCGCGGTGATCGTGCCGCTCGCCGCGCATCCCTCGCGCCCGGCGGAAGTGATCGTCTACGACCTCTCCGCCGATCCGGCCGATCTGCTGGCGCTGGACGATGAGGGCGTGGCCGACCGCGTCTTCACCTCGCGCGCCGATCTGCCGGAGGGCGTGGAGCGCATCGCCTTGCGTACCGTCCGCGCGAACCACGCGCCCGCCCTTGCGCCGCTGTCGGTGCTGAAGAACGTGGACCACGCCCGCCTGGGCCTCGACATGGACGCCGTGGAGCGGCACCTGGGCGCGCTGCGGCATGCCAGCGGGCTTGCGGAGAAGCTGCGGCGGATCTACGCGCGCGCCGGCGACATGCCGTCGGCCGAAGATCCCGAACTCGCACTCTACGGCGGCTTCCTGCCCGACGCCGACCGCCGCCTGCTGGCCGACGTGCGTGCCACGCCGCCCGAACAACTGGGCAGCCGCGCCTTCCCTTTCCGCGATCTGCGCTATCCGGAACTGCTGTTTCGCTACCGGGCACGCAACTGGCCGCAGACGCTCAGCCTCGAAGAGCAGCAGCGCTGGGAAGCCTTCCGCACGGACCGCCTGACGCGGCACGGCCCCCTTACCACCCTCACCCTCGACGACTACGACAACGAACTCGCCGCCCTGCGCGCCCTTCCGGGCGCCCCACTGGCCCTGCTCGACGAGCTGGAAGCCTGGGGCCGCGAACTGCGCTGACCGACCATGCCCAAGACCTATTTCACGCCTTCCACGTTCCGCTTCTTCAAGTCGCTGGTTCGCAACAACAACCGCGAATGGTTCCAGGCGCACAAGGACGATTACGAACGCCACGTGCGCGAGCCGTTCCTGGCCCTGATCGGCGACCTGGCCGCGCCCTTGCAGAAGATCAGCCCGCATTTCCGTGCCGATACGCGCAAGGTGGGCGGGTCGCTCTACCGCATCCACCGCGACACGCGTTTCGCGAACGACAAGCAGCCGTACAAGGGCTGGCAGGGCTCGCGTTTCTTCCACGAGCGCCGCCACGAGATCCAGGCGCCCGGCTTCTACCTGCACATCCAGCCGGGCGGATGTTTCGTGGGTGGCGGCATGTGGCATCCGGAGCCGCCCGTCTTGAAGAAATTGCGGGAGTTCCTGGCCGACAATCCGGGTGCGTGGAAGCGCGCCACGCATTCCAAGGCGTTCGTGGAACGCTTCACGTTCTGGGGCGAGAGCCTGTCGCGACCGCCGCGCGGCTTCGACGCGAATCACGAGCTGATCGAGGATCTGAAACGGAAGAACTTCGCCGCCGGTCAGGATTTCGACGAGGCGATGGCGTGCTCGTCGGAACTGCTTCCGTTCGTGGTGGACAATTTCAAGCGTTTGGCGCCGATGGTGGATTATCTGTGTGCGGCGCAGGAACTGGAGTTTTGAGGCGTTCGTAAAGCTCGATCGGCAGGTCGTCCGGGTCGGCGAAGAAGGTGAACCGCCGCCCCGTGTACTCGTCCACACGAATGGGTTCGCAGGTGACGCCACGTTTCGCCAGCGTCGCCACCGCCGCATCGATATCGCGCACGGAAAACGCCAGGTGGCGAAGGCCTTGCGCCTCCGGACGCGACGGCCGCTTCGGCGGCGACGGGAAGGAGAACAGTTCCAGCTGCACGCCAGGGCTCACTTCGAGGTCGAGCTTCCACGAGTCGCGTGCCTCGCGGTATGCCTCGTGGATCACCTTCAACCCCAGCACTTCCGTATAGAAGGCTTTCGACCGCTCGTAGTCGGAGCAGATCAGCGCCACATGATGGATGGCTTCGAGCATCGGGTCAGGCCTCCGCGAACGGAAAGGCGAGCACGTCGGCAATGGCGTCCGTGCGCGCCAGCACCATGAGCAAGCGCTCCACGCCAAGCGCGACGCCCGCGCAATCGGGCATGCGATCCAGCACGGCAAGCAGGTTTTCGTCGATGGGCATCGCCGACATGCCGCGCGCGCGACGCTTCGCATTGTCCCGCTCGAACCGTTCGCGCTGTTCCACCGCGTCGTTGAGTTCGTGATAGCCGTTGGCCAGTTCGTATGGACCGACATACGCCTCGAAGCGCTTCGCCACCGGCGGCTCGCCGGGCCGGATGCGCGCGAGCGCACACTGGCTTGCCGGGTAGTCGGACACCACGGTGATGCGGTCGGGCGGGAACGCCGGCTGGATGCGGTGGGTCATGAGCAGGTCGAGCCAGTCGTCGCGCTCCAGCCCCTGCGGGTCGATGCCGAATTCGGCCAGCGGCGCCCGGAGGCGTTCCACGGGATCGGTGAGCGGATCGATGCCCAGCGCGTCGTGGAACAGGCCGCGGTACGTGGTCTCCACCACGTCGAAGGTTCGCCCCGCCTCCACCAGCAGGTGTTCCAGCAGATCGACCACCTCGCGCGCGAGCTTCGCCTCGTCCCAGCCCACGCGGTACCACTCGAGCATCGTGAACTCGGGGTTGTGCCTGCCGCCGGCCTCGCCGTCGCGGAAAACGCGCCCCAACTCGTAGCAGTCGCCGACGCCGGCCGCCAGGAGACGTTTCAGCGGAAATTCCGGGGAGGTGCGCAGCCAGCGGTCGGGTGAGCCGGCGTCCACGTGGCCGCCGAAGCGCGTATGAAAACTCTGGATGTTCGGGTCGGTGTTGCCGGCGGCGGAAAGGATGGGCGTTTCCACCTCCAGCACCCCGCGCGCGGCGAAGAAGCTGCGGATCCGCCCATACGTAGCCGCGCGAAGGCGCAATTGGCCGATGTTCTTCACGGCGCCGCCCCATGTTCCGCCAGCAGGGCAATGAGGTCGGCCTCCGTGTGGACCGGCACGCCGAGTTCCTTCGCCTTGTCGAGCTTGGAGCCCGCGGCCTCGCCTGCGAAAACGGCCGTCGTCTTCTTCGACACGGAACCTGCGACCTTCGCCCCGAGCGATTCCAGCCGCTCGGTGGCATCGTCGCGCTTGAGCGTCTCCATGGTTCCGGTGATCACGTAGGTATGGCCTTCCAGCGGAAGCGCGGCGGCCGATGCCGCCGGCAGCTGGTCGAGCAGCCAGGCCATGTCCGCGTAATCGTTGATGAGCTTGCGGTAGTTCGTGGGATCGCTGATGTATGCCCACAGGTTGGCCGCAGCAGTGGATGGCACGCCGGCGATGATCCAGTTGTGCTCGCCGGCGGACACCAGTTCCTGCACGTTTGCGTACGTTTTTGCGAGCAGAGCCGTGCTCTTCGGGCCGAGCTTCGGCACTTTCGCCGCGTCAAGCAGCACGTCGAGCCCGAGGCGGTCGCGCAGCTTCGGCGACGGCGCTCCTTCGTCGGCGAAGGTGATACCTGCCGCGAGCAGCGCATCCACCACTTTCTCGTTGCCCTCCTGTTCGAAGAAAGCGGCGATGGACGTGGCCACCTCGTCGCCGATGTCGGGCAGCACGCGCAATACCGGCGCGGGTGTGCGCCGGACCACGGCAAGGGAACCCAGCCAGGTGGCCAGCGTCTTCGCCGTGCTTTCGCCGATGTGCATGATGCCGAGCGCGAAGAGGAAACGCGGCAGCGTGCTCTTCTTGCTGGCCTCGATGGACGCCACGAGGTTTTCGGCCCACTTCGTGGCCACCTTGCCCTGCTTCACCGTTTCGGGGGTGGAGCCGTCGCGCTCGTCGGCCAGTGCCTTCATGCGCACGAAGCTCTCCACGGTGAGCCCGTAGAGATCGGCAGGCGTATGCACCATGTCGAACTCGACGAGCGCGTCCACGAAGCGGTCGCCCAGACCGTCGATGTCCATGGCGCGGCGCGACGCGAAGTGAATCAGGGCTTCCTTGCGCTGCGCGGCACAGATGAGTCCGCCCGAGCAGCGGTACGCCGCGGCGCCTTCCTCGCGCAGCAGCTCGGAGCCGCACACGGGGCACGTCGCGGGCATGTGCCACGGCACCGTGTTGGCGGGGCGTCTGTCTGGCACCACGCGGGCCACTTCGGGAATGACGTCGCCGGCACGCCGGACGATGACGGTGTCGCCGATGCGCACGTCGAGGCGAGCGATCTGGTCCGCGTTGTGCAGCGTGGCATTGGTGACGGTGACGCCACCCACCTGCACGGGGTTGAGCCGCGCCACGGGCGTGGCGGCACCCGTGCGCCCGATCTGGATCTCGATGTCCTCGACGGTGGTCATCTGTTCCTGCGCGGGGTACTTGTGCGCAATGGCCCAGCGCGGCGCACGCGACACGAAGCCCATTTCTTCCTGGCCTTCGTAGTCGTCGAGCTTGTAGACGACGCCGTCGATGTCGTAAGGAAGGGTGTCGCGCTTTTCGCCGATGCGGCGGTAGTACGCGATAAGGCCCTCGAAGCCTCTCGCCGTCGACACTTCCGGCGACACGGGGAAACCCCATTCGCGCAGCTTCGCCAACGTGGCCGAATGCGTATCGGGCAGGTCGCCGTCCTGCACGCGGCCCACGGCATAGGCGAAGAACGCCAGGGGCCGTTTCGCGGTGATCGCGGGATCCAGCTGACGCAGCGAACCGGCCGCGCCGTTGCGCGGGTTCGCCAACGGCTTCTCGCCGGAGGCGCGGGCGCGCTCGTTGAAGGCCTCGAACGCCGCGCGCGGCATGATCACCTCGCCGCGCACTTCCAGCAGGCGCGGCCAGTCGTTTCCGCGCAGGCGCAATGGAATGGCCTTCACCGTGCGCAAGTTGGCCGTGACATCCTCGCCCACGGCACCGTCGCCGCGGGTGGCGCCCTGCACGAACACGCCGTTTTCGTAGCGCAGGCTGATGGCCAGCCCGTCGAGCTTCGGTTCCACCGAGAACACCGGCTGCTTCCGCCCGAGGGTCTGCTCGATGCGGCGCTCGAAGTCGGCCACTTCACGGTATTTCTCACGATCCGTGTCGCCCTCCTGTTCGAAGGCGTTGCCCAGCGAGAGCATCGGCACCGCATGCACCACTTCCGCGAAGCCACCCTGTGCACGGGCGCCGACCCGGCGGGTGGGCGAGTCATCGGTCGCCAGATCGGTGTATTGGTTCTCCAGTGCTTCCAGCTCGCGCATCAGCCGGTCGTACTCGGCGTCGGCGATATCCGGATCGTCCAGCACGTGGTAGCGGTAATTCGCGTCTTCGATCAGTCGACGCAGGGCCTGCGCGCGCTCGACGGCTTCGACGGGGGCGATGGCTTGGGGCATGTGCAGGGTCCGTGATGGTGTGGCTCGACCGACGCGACCCTGAACTGTCGGCCGAAGGCGGCGCAAAAGCAAGGACCGTATCCGCTATAATCGCCAAGCTATGCCTTTCCAAGACGTCAGCAGCCGTACCGACCCCATCGACGTCCCAGCCCTTCCATCCGACCGACCGGCCCTCGCACCCGCGGAGCCCTCCAGCAAGGCGCGCTATCGCGGCCTCATCTGGCTGGTTTCGGCCGCGTTCTTCATGCAGGCGCTGGATTCGACGATCGTGAACACGGCCGTGCCCGCCATCGCGGGCGCGCTCGACGTCACGCCGCTCAGCATGCGCACGGCGCTCACGAGCTACGTGCTGACCCTGGCGGTGTTCATTCCCATGAGCCCATGGCTTTGCGACCGCTTCGGCACGCGCCGCGTGTTCGCCGGCGCCATTCTCGTGTTCGCGCTCGGCTCGTTGCTGTGCGGCATGGCGCAAACGCTGCCGCAGCTCGTGGTGTCGCGCATCGTCCAGGGCCTCGGCGGCGCCGCGCTCATGCCGGTGGGCCGTTACGTCCTGGTGCGCAGTATCGACCGCCGGGAGTTCGTCAGTTCGATGACCACGGTGGCCACCTTCGGGCTGCTCGGATCCGTGTTCGGACCGCTGCTCGGCGGCCTGCTGGTGGAGTTCACCAACTGGCGCCTCATCTTCCTCATCAACGTGCCGGTGGGCATCGTCGGGCTGCTCCTCAACCGGCGCGAGATGCCCGACTATCGACTCGACCACGCGCATCGTTTCGACACTTTCGGCTTCCTTCTCTTCGCCGGCGCTTCCGCGCTCTGCCTGCTGGCCGCGGAAACGGTGGGCACGAAGGGCCACGCGGTCACCATCGCAAGCTATGCGCTCGGCGCCTTGGCGCTGGCGGCGCTCTACGTCCGGCATAGCCGACGCACCGATCATCCGGTCACCGACCTGTCGTTGTTGAAGGTGCGCAGTCTCTGGGTGGCGCTGGCGGGAAACCTGTTCACCCGCCTCGGCGTGTCGGGCATGTACCTGTTGCTGGTGTTGTTCCTGCAGATCGGCTGTGGCTGGTCGCCCCTGGCCGCCGGCCTGATGATGGTGCCGCAAGCCATCGGCTCCATTACGGTGAAGCCGTTCATCGACCGGATGCTCACGCACTTCGGCTACCGCAAGCTGTTGCTCGGCAACACCGTGGCCGTGTCGGCGGTGCTCTGCGCGTTCGCGCTGCTTTCGCCGGACACGCCCCCCTGGATCATTGCCGGCTTCGTCTTCGTCTACGGCGCGGTCATGTCGCTCCAGTACACGTCGATGAACACGCTGGCGTACGTCGACCTCGACGTGAAGCATGCTTCCATGGCGTCGTCGATGGCCTCCACGGCGCAATACCTGGCAATGAGCTTCGGCATCGCGCTCGCCTCGCTGCTCATGGCAGGATTCCTCGGCTCGCACGATGCCCACAGCTATGTCTGGGCCTTCCGCTGGTCGGTGATCGTGCTGGGCATGGTCACGCTGGCGGCCAGCTGGATATTCAGCCGCCTTCGCGATCCACGCGCCACAACGGATACACTCAATCCGGTATAACCGAAAGGACACCGCGCCTTCCTTCGCGGCTCGATCTGGAACGATCCCATGCACGATTCCGCCGGCATCCTGCTGACCCTGTTCATCATCTTCGTCGCCGCCCAGATCGGCGGCGAAATAGCGCAACGCTTGCGCCTCCCTGCCGTCGTCGGCGAAATCGCCGCGGGTTGCGCCGTCGGCCCCTCCGCGCTCGGCTGGGTGGCCCTGCCCGACATCGCCACGGGCACGCCGCTCGACGTGCTGGCTGAAATCGGCGTCATCCTCCTGCTCTTCTCGGTGGGCCTGGAAACGCGCCTGGACGATCTGAAGAAGGTGGGCATCAGCGCCTTCCTGGTCGGCGTACTCGGCGTGATCGTGCCCTTCGCGCTCGGCTCGATCTGGGCGCACGGCTCCGGCTTCGACTGGATACGTTCCATGTTCGTGGCTGCCGCCTTCGTGGCAACGTCGGCCGGCATCACCGCCCGCGTGCTGCAGGAACTGGGCGTGCTCCAGCGGCGCGAGGCACGCATCATCCTCGGCGCAGCGGTGATCGACGACATTCTTGCCATGCTGCTCCTGGGCATCGTCTCCTCCCTGCAGGGCGGCGGCGCCGTGGATGTGGGCAGCCTGCTGATGACGCTGCTCGGTGCCGTGGGCTTCGTCGCGGTGATCGGCTGGGGCGGCACGCGGGTGATGCGCCGCGGCTCGGGCTGGCTGGAGAAGCCCAGCAATCCCATGTCGTCGCTGACCATCGTGCTGGCCCTGTGCCTCGGCCTCGCCTACCTTTCCATGAAATTCCACCTGGCCGCCATCATCGGCGCGTTCCTCGCCGGCATGATCGCGTCCGAAACCCGGCAGCGCCACCTGTTGGAGGAACAGACGGCGCCGTTGCTCGCGTTCCTCACGCCGTTCTTCTTCGTGGTGACGGGCGCGAAAGTGAACCTGGCGGAGCTGGGCAACGCCAGCGCGCTGTGGATGCTCGCCGTCGTCACGGCCATCGCCATCGTCTCGAAGCTGGCCGGCGGTTTCCTCGGTGCCCTCAGCCTGGGCCGTCGCGGTGCGACCATCGTGGGCTTCGGCATGGTGCCGCGCGGCGAGGTGGGCGTGGTGATCGCCGCACTGGGCCTCGCGGCGGGTGTGTTCGACGAGCGGATCTACGCGGTGATCGTGGCCATGTCGCTGCTCACCGCCATGGTCACTCCGCCGATTCTCGCGCTGCTTCTGCGGGACCGCGGCGCAGGTTCCGGTACGCCGTAAGGGCCGCCTCGCGCGAGGTCTTAAGGTCCACGAGGGGCAACGGGTAGCCCGACGCTTTCAGGAAGGCGGGGTCTTCCCAGGGCGCGTGCACCAGGCGGCCCGGCGCGTTGGCCAGCTCGGGCACCCAGCGGCGGATGTACGCGCCATCAGGGTCGAACTTCTCCGACTGCGATACGGGGTTGAATATCCGGAAATACGGCGCGGCGTCCGCGCCGCTTCCGGCCACCCACTGCCAACCCATCACGTTGTTCGCCAGATCGGCATCCACCAGCGTGTTGCGGAACCAGCGCTCGCCCAGTTTCCAGTGCTGCCGGAGGTTCTTGGTGAGGAAACTGGCCACCAGCATGCGTACACGGTTGTGCATCCACCCTGTGGCCCACAGTTCGCGCAGGCCGGCATCCACGATGGGGATGCCGGTGCGGCCCTGGCGCCAGCGCCGCAGCGCATGCGCATCGGGTCCGGCCCAGCGAAAGGCGCCGAATACCGGGTTGAAGCTCTCCCTGGTGGTTTTCGGGAAGTGGTACAGCAGGTGCTGCGAGAATTCCCTCCAGCCCAACTGGCGAAGGAACGGCTCGGGGTCAGCTCCGTCGCGCCGCCTCGCCGTGCGTTCGCGCAGGAAGGCCACGATTTGCACCGGCGATATCTCGCCCCAGTGCAAGTGCGGCGAAAGCCGCGAGGTGCCATGGCGGGCCGGCAGGTCGCGACTCTCCGCGTAGTGCGCCAATGCATCGTCGGCGAACAACTCCAGCATCTCGTGCGCGCCTTGCTCGCCGGGCCTCCACTCGGTGAACCCTTTCGCCCAGTCGCGGGTGGGCAGCAAGCCCAGGGACGCGATCGACGACCGGCCGGGGAAATCGCTGCCGAAAGCGTGCAAGGCCATGCGTGACGGCACCGGCCAGGGCTCTCGCTTTTCCACATGCGTACGCAAGACACGCCAGAACGGCGTGAACACCTTGTACGGATCGCCCTGCTTCGTGGCGACCTCCCCGGGCTCGCACCACAGCGATCCGTTGAACGGGCGAACGGCGATGCCGTCGGCTTCGAGGGCGCTGCGGACCGCCGCATCGCGCCGGACCAGCCGAGGCTCGAAGATCCGGTTGAAATACAGGGCTTCGGCACCGCTCGCGGCGACCGCATGGCGCAGCGCGTCGAGGCTGGACCCGGCGGCCACCACCAGTTGCCCACCCCGGGCGCGAAGCGAGGCGTCCAGCGCGGCCAGTGAGTGGTGGAGCCACCAGCGGCCGGCGGCTCCCGGGGCACCCTCGCCCTCTTCGTCGGGCGCGTGCACATAAAGGGCCACCACACGATCGTGGGCGGCCACCGCGGCGTGGAGGGCGGGATGGTCGGCAAGACGAAGGTCGCGACGGAACCAGACGATGGCGGTACTCATCGGCACAGTATCCACCGAGCGCGTGAAATGAGAATCGCGCTCCATCTCCGTTCAGTGAGCAGGCTTAGACTGTGTCGGCAGACGACCACCTCCAAGGTCGTCCCCAAGGAGCCTCCATGAATATCAAGACCGTCCTCGGCCTCCCCCTGGCCGCCCTGCTCGCCACGGCCATCGCCGCCCCCGCATCGGCGGCCGTGCTGACGCGCAGCGACGGCATCTACGTGCGCTGCGACCAGTGCGGCGTGGTGCAGAGCATCGAACACAACGTTACCGCCGGACGCGAGCATGGCACCGCCGGCGCGGTGATCGGCGCCATCGCCGGCGGCGTGCTCGGCAACCAGGTCGGCAAGGGCAAGGGCCGCACCCTCGCCACGGTCGGCGGCGCAGTGGGCGGCGGCTTCGCCGGCAACGCCATCGGCAAGGGCGGCGGCAGCGACAGCTACACGCTGCGCCTGAAGATGGGCACGGGTGGCTACACCAATGTCCAGGTGAAGGACGCTTCGGCCATCCGCGAAGGCGACATCGTGGTGGTCGACGACCAGGGCAACGTGTCCCGCGTGCAGTAACCCGACGGAAGAAATGTGGGAGCCGCTTCAGCGGCGTTCCCGCGGCAGCGGGCAAGTATCGATCGCCGCTGAAGCGGCTCCCACACAGATAAAAATTACGCGGCCGGCAACTCGAACACCCTGCGCAGATACGCCACGTAATCGGGGTCTTCCACGCCCATGCTCTTTCCCGGCGAATCCGACAGTTTCGCCACCGGCTGACCGTTGCAGCGGGTCATCTTGATGACGATGTTGATGGGCTTCGGCCCCACGTCGTTGGTGAGGTTGGTGCCCACGCCGAACGAAAGCAGACACCTCCCGGCGAAATGCCGGTAGAGCTCCATGACACGCGGTATGTCCAGACTGTCGCTGAAAACCAGCGTCTTCGTGCGCGGGTCCACCCGATTCTTCTCGTAGTGCGCGATCACCCGGTCGCCCCACACGATGGGGTCACCGGAATCGTGCCGCGCGCCGTCGAACAGCTTGCAGAAATACATGTCGAAATCGCGCAGGAACGCATCCAGGCCGTAGACATCGGACAACGCGATGCCCAGGTCGCCCCGGTATTCGCGCGCCCAGGCTTCGAGCGCGGCGGTCTGCGAGTCGCGCAGGCGGGGGCCCAGCGACTGGAAGGCCTGCAGGTATTCGTGCGCCATGCTGCCGATCGGTACCAGCCCCTGCCGCATGGCCAGCCAGACGTTGCTGGTGCCTGCCAGCTGCGGCCCCAATTCATTGCGCAGGATGCCGAGCATCTCTTCGTGCCACTCGCGCGAGAAGCGGCGGCGTGTGCCGTAGTCGGCGATGCGCACGCTTTCGTAACCGGGCGTGTCGCGCAGCAGCGCGATCTTCGCACGCAGGCGCGCCCTGCCCTCGTCCAGATCGATGTCCGGACAGGTCGCCCGGAAATACAGCTCGTTCACGATGGCGAGCAGCGGCACCTCGAACATGATGGTGTGCAGCCACGGGCCGGCGATCACGATCTCGATTTCGCCTTCCGCTTTCGTCGACGGTTGGATCGTCACGTACTTCGCATTGAGCTGGAACAGGCCGAGGAAGTCGACGAAATCGCTGTCGATGAAGCGGAGGCTGCCCAGGTAGGCCAGTTCCTCCTCGGTGAAGCGCAGGCTGCACAGCGCCTTCAGTTCCTCGCGGATGCGGTCGATCAGCGGCACGAGGTTCACGCCCGGGGTGCGGCAGCGGAACTGGTACTCCACCTGCGCGGCCGGGTACTGGTGCAGCACCACCTGCATCATCGTGAATTTGTAGAGGTCGGTGTCGAGTAGCGACTGCACGATCATGCGCTGGCGCCCGTGGCGGCGATCTGCCGGTTCACCGCATCCACGAACGGCTGCGTGCCGGGCCAGGAGGTGATGCGGCCGAGCTTCTTGCCCCGGTGGAACAGGAAGAATGCCGGAATGCCGTGCAGTCCGAAACGCGTGGCCATGGTGGGATCGTCGTACACGTTGTCGTGCAGCCAGCGCACCTCCGGCCACGCGAAGCGTTCCGGCGTGAGCAGGATCTGGCGCTTGGCGATATCGCAGTTGGGACAGTCGCGCCCCCAAAGGAAGAGGATGGCGATGCGGTTGTCATCGGCGGCCAGATTGGCGTCGAGTTCGCGGTCGACGATGCGTTCCATCGGAAAGCGCTGGAAGAACTCGGGAACGCTGGTATCGGACATGGGAAAATCCGTGATCGGGTCGAACAGCCCACATGGGGTCGGTGCGGCGATAATCCGAGGGTACCTCCACCAGGGATTTCCCGTGCGCATCTTTCTCGCATGCCTGCTCCTGCTCTGCGCCGCTCCGGCAACGGCAGCCAACCTTGTCGTCGACACGGGCGCGGGGGCCCGCACGTTCACCACGGAACAGCTCCTTGCGCGGCCCGACGCCCGGGACATCGATGTACCCGGAGACGTCTCGTACCACCGCACGGCCCATTACCGTGCAGTTCCCTTGCGCGCCCTCCTGCCGGGCGTGTCGGCGGACGCGCACCTGCAGTTCGTGGCGCTCGACGGTTTCGCGGCCGAGGTGCCCGCGTCCCTGGTGCTGGAGGGCCAGGGCGCGGAAGCCTGGCTCGCCATCGAGCCGGCCGCCGGGTGGCCTCCGCTCGGCGAGGGCAAGCCCAGCGCCGGGCCGTTCTACCTCGTGTGGCTGCATCCGGAAGCGGCGCACGTAGGGCCCGAACAATGGCCTTACCAGGTAGCCTCGATCCGGGTGCTGGCCCCGCCCGCGGCGCGCTTCCCGGCCATGCAGCCGGCAGCCTCGCTGCCGCCGGATGCACCGGCCCGGCGCGGCTTCGCCGTGTTCCAGCGCAACTGCCTCAGCTGCCATACCCTCAACGGCCAGGGCGACGCCAAGCTCGGGCCGGACCTCAATGTGCCGCACAGTCCTACCGAGTATCTCCGCGACGACATGTTCCGCACGCTCGTGCGCAACCCGCAGGATCTCCGGCACTGGCCGCAGGCGAAGATGCCGGGCTTCGACAGGAAGGTGCTTTCGGATGCAGATCTGGACGACCTGGTGGCTTATCTGAAGCACATGGCGACGCGCAAGCAGAAAGTCTCGCCGTAACGCCGGAGATCCTGTGGGAGCCGCTTCAGCGGCGATGGGTGCTCGCGGCAAGGTTGCCCGCTGCCGCGGGATCGCCGGCATAGCCGGCTCCCACAGAAGGCCCGCCACACCGCACAAGGCAAACTGGCTTTGTGTGGGAGCCGCTTCAGCGGCGATGGGTGCTCGCGGCAAGGTTGCCCGCTGCCGCGGGATCGCCGGCATAGCCGGCTCCCACAGAAGGCCCGCCACACCGCACAAGGCAAACTGGCTTTGTGTGGGAGCCGCTTCAGCGGCGATGGGTGCTTGCGGCAAGGTTGCCCGCTGCCGCGGGATCGCCGGCATAGCCGGCTCCCACAGTAATTCGCGACAAGCGTTGCAGTTCCTCGGTGCGCGCCGGCGGAGGCAACTTCGCCAGCGCCTTCACCCGCGCGAAGAATGCCGGCCACGAGCGGCCGGCTTCGTCGAACAGTGCCGCGAACGACGGCACCCAGGTGTCGTAAAGGCCGAACGGCAACAGCGACGCGTTGTTGAGGGAGCGCGACATCCAGCGGTCGTAGCGGCGATCGCCGCCCGCCTCGCCGTCGCGCCACGCGAGGTAGCGTCCGCGGAAATCCTCGAACTCCTCTGCCTTGGCCACTCGCTTCGCGTCGTCGGTCCAGGGCTTGGCATAGAGGTCTTTCAGGCGCTCCCGCAAGGCCAGCACCTGCTGCGTGAAGGCACGTTCCAGCGCGTCGTCCTTTTCGTCGGGCTGCGGCAGGTTCCGCGCCGAACGCCACTCGCGCAGGCCTTCGCGCTCCACGAAGGTGGCGAACGACTCGTTGAACGACGAGTCGTCCTTCACGTAGATCTTCTGGTGCGCAAGCTCGTGAAAGATCGTGCCGGCGAGCTCGTCGTCGTCCCAGCGCAACATGCTGCTCAAGATCGGATCGGCAAACCATCCCAGCGTGGAATACGCCGGCACTTCGCCGATAGCGACGTCGTGGCCCAGGGCCTTCTCGCGCTCGGCCTCGCGCCGGGCGAGACCCTGATCGAAATAACCGCGGTAGGCGACGCAACCGGCGATCGGAAAACAGTGTGTCACCGGCGTCACCGAGAGCGCCGGCGTGGCAAACACGTTCCAGGCAACCCATGGACGATCCAGCTGCACGTAGTACGTGTAGCTGCGATTGTCCGGCAGATCCAGCCGCATGGACGCGAAGCGCCGGGCCTCGGTGGCGAGCTCGAGCCGACGTCGGGTGGCTTGCGGAACTTTCGGGTCCGCAAGCACTTTTGCGATCGGGCGGCGTTCATGGAGAAGCGCCGCCTGCCCGTGCGCCACGTGGGCGTAGTAACCGATGGAGCGGCACCCCGAGACGAGGAGCACGAGGATGGCGGCGATGGCAATGCGCATCGCGCCATTGTGCCGCACCTTCAATCCGGCGTGCGCCCCCCGGTCATCGACTGCAGTACGCCGTCCCTGCGAATGAGCCCGTGCATCAGCGCCGCGCCCATATGCGCCAGGAAGGTGAGGAAGAACAGCCACGCAAGATAGCGATGCGCTTCGCGCAGCCAGGCGAACACCAGGGGATCGCTGGGCAGGATGGGCGGCAACAGCAGACCACCTCCCAGCGTCACCGGGTAATTGCCGGCCGAAAGCATGCCCCACCCGATCAGCGGCAGCGCAATCATCAAGGCGTAGAGCAGCCAGTGTGACGCATGGGCCGCCAGCTTCTGCCACAACGGCATGTCCACCGGCAGCGGCGGCGCCGGATGTGTCAGGCGGAAGCCCAGGCGAATGAGCGCCAGCACGAAGATGGTGATGCCCAGCGGCTTGTGGATCGCCAGAAGCCAGTCGTGCTTCGTTTCCACGGTGCTCACCATGCCGGCGCCGACGAAGAGCATGGTCAGGATCATCAGCGCCATCAGCCAATGCAGCACCCGCGCGAACGGATGGAACGTGTCGGAACGGCTCATCGCTTGTCCTCCCCCGGATGCTTCGTGCCAGGCACATGGGCTTCCTCGCTCGTACGGCGGAGGTACGAGTCCGCATAGGTCGCCGAGCGCGCGGCGAGCAGCGGATCGTCGGACGTTTCGATGCCGCGCGGCAGGATCGTCGGATCGTAGTTCACGTCGCGGCACGGGCCGTCGGCCTGCGGCTGCGACGAGGTGAGCACGAGCGTGCCGGCATCGACCATTCGCCGGTCGTCGGGCCAGGCGCGCGTCGCGTCGTCCACGGCGTCGCCAGGTACAGCGAACACCATTTGCAGGTGCCAACGCAGCGGGCCCGCGGCAAGGCGCTTCCCGAGATCCGCGGCGAGATAGTCGGTGTCGCCGGCGGCCGGGCCGCCGTCTCCTTCCGCCGGCTGTTCCGGCACCATGGCCCAGCGCACGGCGTGGCGGTCGCCCGCTGCATCGCGCAGATAGAAAGCATTGATGCTGCGATAGGTTTCACTGGCGTAGCTGGCCGACGGTTTCGCGGTCTTCACCCAGGCGAGGAACGGCGCGGTTTCCGGATGGCTCTCGAAGAACGCCTTTGTCTTGGCGGGATCGGGTTTGCCTGTCGCAGGGTCGGCATGCGTGGCCAGTTGCAGCGCGTAGAACGCCTGGGGCGTGGCCACGGGGAACATCGCCATGGCGTTCATGCCCGTGCGCCACTGCTCACCGTCGGGCAGGTCGAAACGCAGCGCAAGACTGCGGATGGGCACGCTGCTGTCGGCCGCGTACGGATTGCTGCCGGGAACCGCGAAGCGACCCACCACGGGGGTGGAGGTACCCGCGGCGAAGAGCGGGGCGGTGGAAAAGCCGGCCAGGGCACCGCTTGCTTCGAAGCGGCCGGCGACGCAGACGCCCTTGGCATGGTTGCGCCGGAACCCCGCGTGCTCGCCGCCGTTCGCCGCCACGGCGTTCACCAGGCGATGCGGTGTGAGCCGGCCCGGCGCCAGCCAGCCTGCCACGTAGCCGAACGCGGCCGCGAAACCGGCGACGGCCAGGCCGATCAGGGCCCAGCGCCAGGCCGTATGGGTCGGGGGGCGGGAACGTGCCCCGGTTTCGTCTGTCATATCTGCATCCTGTCCAAGTGGTCGTTCCAGGGTGGGACGTACGTCAGGGACTTTTATTCCCTCCCCTGGGAATAATCCACGGCACCGGACGTCATATGTCCGACGAACGCCCGGCGGAGGCCCGGCATGCCCACCCCGAACATCGACGACGACCTGCGCACGATGCTGCCGCGCCTGCGGCGCTTCGCGCTGTGGCTCGCCCGGGATAGCCATGCCGCGGACGATCTCGTGCAGTCCACGATCGAACGCGCGTTGTCGCGCTGGAAGACGCGACGGGAGGAAGATAGCCTGCGAGCCTGGCTCTTTTCGATCCTCTACCGACTGTTCCTTGATGGAAAACGCCGCGCCAGTCGCTATGCGCTGCTGATTGGATCGCTGGCGGAGGACGAGCCCACATGGCCTTCGGCGGAACGCGTGGCCATGGCTCACTCCACGCTGGCCGCCTTCGCCGCGCTGCCGCCGGAACAGCGCAGCCTGCTGATCTGGATCTCGGTCGAGGGCCTGAGTTACCAGGAGGTGGCCGACATCCTCGACGTGCCGATCGGCACCGTCATGTCCCGTCTCTCCCGCGCGCGCCGTGCCTTGCGCCAGCTTGGCGAAGGCGACCCCCAATCCCCTTCCCTGCGACTGCTGAAATGAACCTCACGCCTCCGAGCGAACACGATATCCACGCCTACGTGGACGGCCACCTGGACGACCCGCGCCGGGGCGAGGTGGAGCGCTACCTGTCGCGCCATGCGGAACAGGCCGACGAGGTGCACGGCTGGCGCCAGGATGCACAGCAGTTGCGGGCCCTGCTGGCGGGCGACCTGGCACCGGCACCGGCGCTGGACCCGTCACGCGTGCGTGAGCGCGCACGGCGCCGCCGCTTCGTGCGCCTGGGCATGGCCGCCGGCATCGTCCTGTGCCTCTTCGTCGGCGGTATCGCGGGCTGGGCCGCCCGCGGTATCGGTTCCGGCGACGCGCCGATGGCCGATGCGATGCAGGCTTACCGCCTGCTCGCACTGGATCACGGCGTCGGCATGGACATCACCACCGGCAACGAGAACGACCTGCGCGCCTGGCTCTCCGGTCGCGTGGGACAGGACGTGCGCCTGCCGGACCTCGCCGATGCCGGCTTCCGGCCCATCGGTGGCCGCCTGTTCGCGACGAATGAGGGGCCGGCGGCCATGGTGCTCTACGACGACGGCAGCGGGCATACGGTGAGCTTCTATGTCCGGCCGCCGGGGCCGGCGCGGCGCTTCCTGCCGCGCGGCGCCCGCGAGGACGACGGTCTGCTGGCGAACTACTGGTCGGAAGGCGGCCACAACTACGCCGTGGTGGCGGTTGCCGATGCAGCCGGCAGGCAGGCGGCCGACCGGGTGACCGGCAAGGCGATTTGACGGCCCCGCAATCTGCAAGGTCACTTGCAGAACCCGCTTCTGTGGGAAGAACCGATGTGGGAGCAACTCCTGTGGGAGCCGCTTCTGTGGGAAGAACCGATGTGGGAGCAACTCCTGTGGGAGCCGCTTCAGCGGCGATCCCGCGGCAGCGGGCAACGGTCCCGCGAGCTCCCATCGCCGCTGAAGCGGCTCCCACAGAAGCGGCTCCCCGCGAGGGAACTGCAGGCCCCACACTGTGGTTTCAACGCTCGTGCAGTTCGCCGGAGTGCAGCTCCAGCGTGCGGTCCATGCGACCTGCCAGCCGCGAGTCATGCGTGACGAGCACGAAGCTCGTGCCGATCTCGCGATTGAGCTCCAGCATCAACTCGTACACGTGCGCGGCATTGGCCTCGTCGAGGTTGCCGGTGGGCTCGTCGCCCAGCACGCATGCGGGACGCGTGACCAGCGCGCGGGCCACGGCGCAACGCTGGCGTTCGCCGCCGGACATCTCCGCCGGACGATGGCGCAGGCGCGCGGCAAGGCCCACGCGCTCCAGCAACGCCGTCGCTTCCTTCTCGGCCTGTGCGATCGACACGCCGCGGATGAGCAGCGGCATGCACACGTTCTCGAGCGCCGTGAATTCCGGCAGCAGGTGGTGAAACTGGTAGATGAAGCCGAGCGAGCGGTTGCGCTCCCGGCCGCGCTCGGCATCCGACAGCTCGGAAAGCACCCTGCCGTTGACCTCCACCTTGCCCGCGGTGAGCGTGTCGAGGCCGCCGATGATGTGCAGCAGCGTGGACTTGCCGGAACCGGATGCGCCGACGATGGCCATGGTCTCGCCACGGCGCAGCGTGAAGTTCACGTTGGAAAGGACGCCCGTACGCAGGTCGCCCTCCTCATAGACCTTGGCGACGCCGGTGGCGCGCAGAACGATGTCGTCGTTTGGCTTATTCATAGCGAAGCGCCTGGGCGGGCTGCGTGCGCGAGGCGCGCCACGCCGGGTACAGGGTGGCCAGCAGCGAGAAGGCGAACGTCACCAGTACCACCCAGCCCACGTCGGACCAGAGCAGCTGACTCGGCAGCTCGCTGATGTAGTAAACGTCCGGCGAAAGGAACGTCTGGCCGGTAACGTGCTCGATCCACTTCACGAGCGCCGGCAGGTTCAGCGACAGCACCGCACCGAGCAGCACGCCGAAGGCGATGCCCACCACGCCCACCAGCACGCCCTGCACCATGAACATGCCCATGATGCTGCGTGGCGTCGAGCCCAGCGTGCGCAAGATGGCGATGTCTGCCTGCTTGTCGGTGACCAGCATCATCAGCATCGAAATGAGGTTGATGACGGCCACGAGGATGATCAGCGAGAGGATGATGAACATCACCTTCTTTTCCATGTCGATGGCACGGAAGAAGTTGGCATGCGTATCCATCCACGTTTCCACGCGATAGGCCTGGCCGAGCTTGTTTACCAGCTCCTGCGCCACGGGCCATGCCTCGCGCATGTCGTCCAGCTTCAGGCGGATGCCGGTGGGGCCGTCGAAGCCGTTCAGGCGTTCGGCGTCCTGCATGGAGATGAGCGCCAGGTTGGCGTCGTATTCCTGCATGCCCAGTTCGAAGATGCCGCTGACGGTGAAGCTTCGCAGTTTTGGCACGGCCCCCATGGGCGTGGCCGTGAATTGGGGCACCACCACGGTAACCTTGTCGCCGACCTGCACGCCGAGCGTGAGGGCCAGTTCCCGGCCGAGCACGATCTTCCAGCTGCGGTCGGTAAGGTCGGACATCTTGCCTTCGACCATGTGCCGGTCGATGTCGGACACGTTGGGTTCCATCGACGGCAAGACGCCGCGGATGAGCGCGCCGCTCGGGCGCCGGGCCTGCAGGAAGGCCTGGATCTCCACGTAGGGTGCCGCGCCACGCACGTGGTTCGTGCTTTCCGCGGTCTTCACCGCGGTCTGCCAGTTCTGCACCGTTTCGTCGATGCCGGACACGGTGACGTGCGAGACGGCACCCAGGATACGGTTGCGCAGCTCGCTGTCGAAGCCGTTCATGACCGACATGACCGTGATGAGCGCGGTGACGCTGATCGCGATGCATACGATCGACACGGTGGAAATGAAGGAAATGAACTGGTTGCGACGCTTCGCCCGCGTGTACCGCAGTCCGATGAAGAGCTCTAGGGGTCTGAACATACCTGTCGACAACTGCCTGGGATGAGGGGGTGCCGAGTTAAGACACGCACCGCGCCGCAGAGTGCCCGATGCGGCCCGCGGGGGCAAGCCGACCCTTGGCGGGAGCCGGCTGCCGACTCGCTTGGGGCCCGTCTCCCACCCGTTTGCTGAAACCTTGTGGGAGACCCGGATGCGGTCAGACCCTGCGCGATCGAATGCGGGCGCGCAGCAGGCGCAGGTCCTCCGCGGGCACGTTGTCGGGCAGAAGGACCAGGTGCGCCGTGCCGCCGCGCCAGCCGAGGTGCAGAAACACCCCGCCTGCGAAAAGGCGGGCGTGGAGCAGTTCGGCCGGTGCGTTGCGACCGGTGCGGAGCGTCACGGACCACAAGCCTGCCTGCGATAGCGATACCGCGGCGACGGGTGGCTCGCGGAACACGCGAAGGCGTCGCAGGCCGTACGCCGCGACGATTGTCGCGAGCGCCGTGCGGAGATACCACGGCAGCGAGGTGAAAAACGGAGCGGCGGTTGCCAGGAGCAGCACCGTCGCCACGAGAGCCGTCAGCGTGGCCGAAGGCCGGCAATCAAAGCCGATGCCTCGTGCGGATGTCATCGATGATCGCCTGCCAGTCGTCGCGCGGGGCGCGGGCATGGCCCATCACCCAATCCCAGAGATCGGGATCCTGCACGTCGAGCAGTTCATCGAATGCCAGTCGCGTGGCTTCGTCGGCGTCGGCGAAGCGCTCGTCGAGCCAGCCGCCGAAAAGACGGTCCAGTTCGCGCGTGCCGCGACGGGTGCGCCAACGAAGGCGTTTGAGGCGGGCTTCGTCCATCCTAACTCGACTCCTGCAACGACGCCGCCTTGTGTGGGAGCCGCTTCAGCGGCGATGGGTGCTCGCAGCAAGCTTGCCCGCTGCCGCGGGATCGCCGGCATAGCCGGCTCCCACAAGGTATGGCATGACCGGAAACTGCCGAAGTCAGGCCGAACGGCGCTCCACGATCAGCTTCTTGATCTCCGCGATCGCCTTCGCCGGGTTCAGACCCTTCGGGCAGGTGCGCGCGCAGTTCATGATCGTGTGGCAGCGATAGAGCTTGAACGGGTCTTCGAGGTCGTCCAGGCGATTGCCGGTGTCCTCGTCGCGGCTGTCCACGATCCAGCGGTAGGCCTGGAGCAGGATGGCCGGACCGAGGTAACGGTCGCCGTTCCACCAGTAGCTGGGGCACGACGTGGAGCAGCACGCGCAGAGGATGCACTCGTAGAGACCGTCGAGCTTCTTGCGGTCTTCCGGCGACTGCAGGCGCTCCTTGTCGGCCGGCGCTGGGCTCTGCGTGCGCATCCACGGCTTGATGGAGGCGAACTGCGCATAGAAGTGCGTGAGGTCGGGCACCAGATCCTTCACCACCGGCATGTGCGGCAAGGGATAGATGTTGACCGTGCCGCTGCCGCAGTCCTCGATGGCCTTGGTGCATGCCAGCGTGTTCGTGCCGGCGATGTTCATGGCGCACGAGCCGCAGATGCCCTCACGGCACGAACGGCGCAGGGAGAGCGTGGAATCGATCTCGTTCTTGATCTTCAGCAGGGCGTCGAGAACCATCGGACCGCACGTGTCGAGGTCGACCTCGTACGTGTCGGTGCGCGGGTTCTGGCCGTCGTCCGGCGTCCAGCGGTACACCTTGAAGGTGCGCACGTTCTTCGCGCCCTTCGCCGGGAAATGCTTGCCGGCCTGGATCTTGGAATTCTTGGGTAGCGTGAACTCTGCCACGATTGCCTCTCCGGTCCGGTATCAGTAAACGCGCTTCTTCGGCGGCACGACTTCGACGTCGTCCGTCAAGGTGTACATATGCACCGGACGGAAGTCGAAGCGGGACTTGCCGGCCTCGTCGATCCATACCAGCGTGTGCTTCTGCCACTCGTGGTCGTCGCGGTCCGGGAAATCCTCGCGGGCATGGGCGCCACGGCTTTCCGGACGCTGCTCGGCCGAATGCATGGTGGCCACGGCCTGCGCGAGCAGGTTCGACAGTTCCAACGTTTCGATGAGGTCGGAGTTCCACACCAGCGAACGATCGGTGACCTTCACGTCCTGGAACTTCGTGTAAACCTCGGAAATCTTCTGCGACCCTTCCTTCAGCGTCTCCCCCGTGCGGAACACGGCGGCGTCGGACTGCATGGTCTTCTGCATTTCGGCGCGGATCTGCGCGGTGGGCGTGCCGCCATTGGCATAACGCAGCGCGTCGAAGCGTCCGAGCACCTTGTCCAGCGCGTTCGCCGGCAGGTCGCGGTGCGGGGCGCCCGGCTTGACGATCTCGGCGCAGCGGTTCGCCACCGCACGGCCGAACACCACCAGGTCGAGCAGCGAGTTCGAACCGAGGCGGTTCGCGCCGTGCACGGACACGCACGCGGCCTCGCCGATGGCGAACAGGCCCGGCACCACGGCATCCGGATCGTCGCCCAGCTTGGTGACGACTTCGCCGTGGTAGTTGGTGGGGATGCCGCCCATGTTGTAGTGGACGGTCGGCAGCACGGGAATCGGCTCCTTCGTGACGTCGACGCCCGCGAAGATGCGCGCGGATTCGGCGATGCCCGGCAGGCGCTCGTGGATGACCTCGGGGCCAAGGTGCATCAGGTTGAGGTGGATGTGGTCCTTGTTCGGGCCCACGCCACGGCCTTCGCGGATCTCGATGGTCATCGCACGGCTGACCACGTCGCGCGAGGCGAGGTCCTTCGCATTCGGGGCATAGCGCTCCATGAAGCGCTCGCCCTCGGAGTTCGTGAGGTAGCCGCCTTCGCCGCGCACGCCCTCGGTGATGAGACAGCCGGCGCCGTAGATACCCGTGGGGTGGAACTGCACGAATTCCATGTCCTGCAGCGGCAGGCCGGCGCGCAGCACCATGCCGCCGCCGTCGCCCGTGCAGGTGTGCGCGGAGGTGGCGCTGAAGTAGGCGCGGCCGTAACCGCCGGTAGCCATCACCACGGCATGGCCGCGGAACAGGTGCAGCGTGCCCTCGTTCATGTCGAGCGCAAGCACGCCCACGCACTTGCCTTCCTCGAAGATGAGGTCGATGGCGAAGTACTCGATGAAGAACGTGGCGTCGTGCGCCAGGGCCTGCTGGTACAGCGTGTGCAGGATGGCGTGGCCGGTACGGTCGGCCGCGGCGCAGGTGCGCTGCGCGGTGCCCTGGCCGTAATGCGTGGTCATGCCGCCGAACGGGCGCTGGTAGATCTTGCCTTCCTCGGTACGCGAGAACGGCACGCCGTAGTGTTCCAGCTCGATGATGGCCGGGATGGCCTCACGGCACATGTACTCGATGGCGTCCTGGTCGCCGAGCCAGTCGGAACCCTTGATCGTGTCGTAGAAGTGAAAACGCCAGTCGTCCTCGCCCATGTTGCCGAGCGCGGCGGAGATACCGCCCTGCGCGGCGACGGTGTGCGAACGCGTCGGGAACACCTTGGTGATGCAGGCGGCCTTGAGGCCCTTCTCGGCGAGGCCGAAGGTGGCGCGCAGGCCGGCGCCGCCGGCACCGACCACGATCACGTCGTACTTGTGTTGTTGAACCTTGTAGGCTTCCATCGATCAGCTTCCGAGCGCGACGCGCAGCACGGCCAGTACGCCCGCGAGCGCGGCGAGTACGGCGATGAACTTGATGAGCACCAGCGAGGCCACTTCGAGCCAGCGCGTGTGGACGTAGTCTTCGATCACGACCTGCAGGCCGAGTACCGCATGGCGGAACGTGGTGATCAGCAGGGCGGCGAGCAGCACCGCGTTCCACGGCTTCGCCAACGTGG
This sequence comes from Luteibacter sp. SG786, assembly GCF_011759605.1. Lineage (GTDB taxonomy): Bacteria > Pseudomonadota > Gammaproteobacteria > Xanthomonadales > Rhodanobacteraceae > Luteibacter. Next base: position 1,170,088 of record NZ_JAAOYX010000001.1, on the reverse strand, counting down.
CGCGCGCGGTGGCGTAGTCGGAGTGCATGAGGCCGAGAACGGTCACGACGAACCAGACGGTGAGGAACACCAGGCCGAGACCGGTGACCCGCTGAAGCATCCAGTGGCTGACACCTTCCTTCGCCGAGCCCAGGCCGCGAGCGCGGGCCAGCGGATTGCGCAGGTCCCGGCTCATGCGTGCCCCCCGGCGAGGACATAGGCCCAGACGGCGACGGTGAGCACGATGGAGACGATGATCGACAGCCAGCTGCTGCGCACGAAGGCGGGAATGGAGTAACCGACGCCGGTGTCCTGCACCAGGTGGCGAATGCCGTTGGCCAGGTGATAGAAGAAGGCCAGGGTCCAGCCGACCAGCACGATCATGCCCAGAGGGCTGCCGGCGCAGTCGGTGAAGGTGGCGAAGGCCTCCGGGCCGGCGGCGATGGCCGCGAGACCCCAGACGAGGAGCAGGCTACCGACGGCGAGAACGATGCCGGTGGCGCGATGCAGGATGGAGGTCACCATCTGCACTTGCCACTTGTAGACCTGGATATGCGGTGAGAGCGGGCGTCCCGTTTGTGCCATGGCGGCTATCCTGATTGGAATCGCTGGTGCCCGACGGTCTCTCTCTTCGCCTTCCGGTTCTCAGAAGTCGATGCAGCGTCCGTTCTTTTCCCAGTCGCCGTAACGCGTTGGGTCCAATGGCGCTTTCTCGACCCCTGCTTCGCCGTTCGTGGGGACGACCGGCGGAACGAGCGGCTTCGCCGGAGCGGAATCGTTCGTGCCCTTGGGTTCGGAGGGATTGTCGGACATGGTTATAAAGCCCTGAAAGCGTAATACCTGTGCCACGGCAGCACAACCTTGACGAATGCGTCGGACCTTGGGAAGGCCCCGGCCGGACCGTATATCTTACCCCTCCCCTCCCTCGTGCGCCTCCCCCATGCCGAGCACTACCACTCGTACGATAACCCTCACCGGCCCTGACGCCGCGGGCTTCGCCAATGCCCAGTTCAGCAGCGACATCCTGTCGCTCGCCCCCGGCCAATGGCAGTGGAGCGGCTGGCTGGACCCCAAGGGGCGCGTACGTGCCCTGCTCCAGGTGGCGCGGGTGTCGGACGAACGGTTCGTGGCGGTGCCGCGGGGCGGCGACGCGCAAGCGCTCGCACAGGATCTGGCGCGTTTCGTGTTCCGCGCGAAGGTGAAGATCGAGGTATCGCAGGAACGGCACGTCGCCGATGGCGACGCACTCGCCGACAGCGAAGCGATGGAAACCGACGATGGTGTGTTGACGCTCGGTGAAGGCGATGCATCGTTGCGCATCGGCGCGAACGAAAGCGACGACGCGTGGATCGCACGTCACATCGCGAAAGGTTTTGCATGGTTGCCCGACGCCGCTCTCGGCACGTTGCTTCCACCGGCACTGTCGATGGAACGGCTGGGTGCCGTTGCATTCGACAAAGGATGTTTTCCCGGTCAGGAGATTGCAGCGCGCCTGCATTTCCTCGGTGGCCACAAGCGTCATCTGCATGCGGCGCGCGTGGAAGGCCACATGAGTCTCGCGAACGGGCAAGCGCTGCGCATTCACGGCAAGGATGCAGGCTTGGTGTTGATGCACGCGCACATCAGCAATTTGCCTACAACTCTTGTCGTACTCGACGATACGGCGATACAGGAGGAGACTCTTGACATCGCCGATGCACGCCTTCATCTCATCTCGACATTCGCAGAATAAAGCGCACTGTTTCGAAAAAAATGTTCGCGCATGTGTGTGAGTCGAAGCTGAACCAAGCGCCCTCCGCACTTGCGCAAACGGCGAACCGCCACTAGGCTCCGCCGATCCCATTTACGTGGCCGTGGTGTTACGACACGGTTACACCCGCGACGATCCGTCGAAGATGACGGTTCTGGCGCGACCCGGTCCCCACCGGAGAACGAGCGACGCGCACCGTTTCCGCGCGAGCCGAAAACCCTATACCGGACGGCTCCGGACAGCCGCCCAGTACAGTCACAGTGTGTGACGCCCGAGTCATCCGTGTTCATCAGATTCAACGGATGCCATCGGTTGGTCCAGGTAGTAACGGCCTGCCCGCCCGTCTACCGCTCATACGTCTCCCATGGCCCTCCAGCCGCAAGTGACGGAAAAGCTCGTTGGAGGCAGATACACATGAAACTCTCCGCTTTGCTCTGGATGGCGTCCGTCCTCCCGAGCCACCTCGCCGACCAGACGTGCCTGGCGACGACGGTTTACCTGGAGGCACGCAGCGAACCCACCATCGGCCAGTACGCCGTGGCGGAAGTGGCCCTGAGGCGACGCGATCGCCGCATGGGCGGCAGCAATGTCTGCGACGTCGTCAAGGCGCCACGCCAGTTCGCCATCACCACCACACCGAAGGATTTCGAGGTCAACGATCTCGTAGCATGGAACAAGGCATGGAAAATCGCCGGCGACTCCCTCAACAACTGGAGCCTGCCGAAGAGCGAACGCCTGGTTTACGTTCCGCAGGCTGATCATTTCGCCACCGTTGCTGTTTCACCAAGCTGGTCCGCCAGCCGCGTCGTTCGCAAGATCGGCGACCACGCGTTCTACGCCGTCAACTGACGCGCGAACAACTTGCGGGGAAAAGAGATCCAGGCGGGCAGCTTGGGATCTCCGGGAAAAAGGGGCCCTCGGACGAGGGTCTTTTTTTTTGCATAAAAAAGCCCGCTGACGCGGGCTCTTGAGTCGCTGGGCCCCTGCCTTCGCAGGGACGAGGTCTCGCCACTCTTCGCAACAAGCTGGAAATCCGTCGCTCCTGCGAAGACAGGAGCCCAGCGACTTCAACGAGACATCGCGTTTGGACGTATAGACGTCTTAACGACGATACACGTGATCGCCACGCACCTCGACGTAATCGCCGCGACGCAGCTGCGGATCTTCCCGCTGCGTCACGGTGGCCCAACGGCCGTCGTCCAGGCGGATACGCACACGGAACGCCACATCGTTCGCGCCATTGCGCTTGCCCACCTGATTGCCGACGACACCGCCGACCACCGCGCCGCCGACGGTAGCCGCCGAACGGCCGTCGCCCTTGCCGATGGTGTTGCCGAGCAGACCGCCCGCCACGGCACCGATGACCGCACCAAGCGGCGACGAGTCCTTCTCCACGTACACCTGCTCGACATCCTCCACCACGCCGCACTGCTCGCAACCGCGCGGTGCACCGGAATACACGACGCGATCGTCCCGGTAAACCCGACGCGGCTGCTCATAGCACGCCGTCAACGACAATGTTGCCAAAGCGGCGGCAACGAGGCCGGCCTTCCGAACGATGCTGTGCATGGGCTGTACTCCTTAGGAGAGGAATTCGTGGATCAACGCGCGTCCGATACCGCCGTGACGCCTTCCTGCACCTCGACGCGGTCACCCGGATCGTGGTCCATGCGCACCGAACGGGTCACGCCGTTGTATTCGTAGCGAACGTCGTAAGCCACGATCTTGTCGCTGCCCGGCACCGAGCTGCATTTGCGCACCGTGCTGGTGACGGTATTGGTTTCCTGTCGACGCTCCTGGATCTCGTGCCCGGCGTAACCGCCGCCCACCGCTCCTGCCACCGTCGCGAGCGTGCGCCCCTTGCCGCCGCCGATCTGGTTGCCGAGCAGGCCGCCCGCGACCGCACCGATGGCGGTACCGGCGATCTGGTGCTGATCCTTCACCGGAGCCCGGCGGGTCACCACCTCGTCATGGCACTCGCGACGGCCTTCGGTGGTTTCGCGAACCGGGTCCACGCTGACCACGCGGGCATACTTCGGGCCGGCCGGCTCGGCCGGCGGCGGTGCGATCGGCTGGGAGGCCGCTGCCCCGGCCGGCGCATTCGCCACGTCGGCGTTCGCATCGCGGTTGCAGGCGGACAGGCCAAATACCAGGGCCGCGCCCAAACCGGCGTTCAGGACGGAAATCTTCAACCTGTTCATACCCTAATCTCCACTGTGGATCGGCGACCCGATAGCGCTTGAGCCCCATCACCCAAAGCCGCCTCGTCGCCATTTGACAGTCGTTAAACTGAACGACGCCTTAGACTCACACTTACGTCCATTCAGGTAACGCACCGACATGCTCGACCTCGTAGACACCCACGCGCACCTGGACGACGCCTCGTTCGACGGTGACGGCGACACCATGTTCGGGCGATCGCGCGAGGCAGGCGTGCGGCGTTGGGTCGTTCCCGCGATCGACCGCGGAAACTGGGAAAGGATCGAGCACCTGGCCGCATCGCGCGAAGGCGTTTCAGTCGCCTATGGCCTGCACCCCCTCTTCCTGGCGAACCATCGCGACGAGCACCTGGACGAACTTCCGGCCTGGCTCGAACACCACGGCGCCGTGGCGGTGGGCGAGATAGGCCTGGACTTCTACGTCGACGGGCTCGACCCGGAACGCCAGCGCGACCTGTTCCATCGGCAACTGGCAATAGCCCGGGAACACGACCTGCCGGTGATCGTGCATGCCCGGCGGGCCTTCGAGGAAGTGATCCACACCTTGCGCCGCATGGGCGGATTGCGCGGCGTGGTGCACAGTTTCTCGGGCAGCGAGGAGCAGGCGCGGCAACTGTTCGACCTCGGCTTCCACATCGGCATCGGCGGCCCGGTGACTTACGAGCGCGCCCACCGCATCCACCGCGTCGTGGCGGCCATGCCCCTCGACCGGCTGCTCCTCGAAACCGATGCACCCGACCAGCCCGGCTCGGGACACCAGGGGGAACGCAACGAGCCCGCCTATCTGCGCGACGTGCTGCGCACGGTGGCGAACCTGCGCGGGGAATCGGAGGCGGATGTGGCCGCGCGGACCACGGCCAACGCCACGGCGCTGTTCCGCTTGTAAGCAACGGCCTATTGCTAGCGTCAGACGATTCTTGCTAGCCTGATAGTTCACTAGCGAACTATTAGCCAGCGAAATGTCCAGGATCAAGACGTGTGTCGAGGCCATCTACGAGGGCGTCGACAGCGTGGCCAGCCGCATGCCGGCCATGCCCGTGTCGGAAGTGCTTCTCGTGCGGTTGCTGATGCTGACCGCCGGTGCGCTGCTGCGCGAATTCGAGGTCAAGCTCAAGCCCTACGGCCTCAACGACAGCGACTTCCGCACGCTCATGATGCTGTACAGCAGCGAGGACGGCACCGCGACACCGGGCCGACTCTGCCTGCTCGCCGAGCAGAAACCCACGAACATGACGCGCATCGCCAATGCACTCGCCAAGCGCGATCTCATCTCGCGATCGCACGCCACGCACGACCGGCGTCAGGTCGTGCTTCGCATCACACCGGCAGGCCGCCGTTTCGTGGCGAAGATGCTGCCCCCCCTGTTTCCTTCGCTGGTCGAATCGTTCGCCTGTTTCAGCGCGGCCGAACGCAAGACCTTCGAGCGCCTGCTGAAGAAGCTCGCCCTGCATATCGATCCCCTGGTGGACCCGGACGCCACACCATGACCCTTGCCCCGCTCCGCCCCGCCCTGCTCGCCTGCGCGGTTGCCACGCTGCTGGCCGCCTGCCACGTGCCGGCGAAAATCGAACGGCCTGCGCTTCGCGACGAAGCGCCCCTGGCCGGCCTGAACACCACCCAGCGCGCGGGGTGGCCCGACGCTCAGTGGTGGAAGGTGTACGGCGATCCGCAACTCGACACGCTGATGGACATGGCCCTGCGCGGCGCGCCCGATCTGGCGCAAGCGCGCGCCCGGGTGTCGTCGGCCGAGCAGAACATCCGTGTCGCCGCGGCGCAGGCTGGCCTCCGCGTGGACGGCAGCGCGCAGGTCACCCGCCAGCGGATGAGCGAACACGGCCTCATTCCCTCGCAGTTTCTCGGGTTCACCTGGTACAACCAGGCCGACCTCGGCATCCAGGTGAGCTACGACTTCGACTGGTGGGGCAAGAAGCGATTCGCCATCGAATCCGCCATCGACAGCGCCCGGGCGGCGGAAGCCGAACGTTCGGCGGCGTCGCTGGGCATCCAGGCGATGGTGGCCGATACGTATTTCGGCTGGCTTGCCGACGAGGCCCGCGTGGCCCTCGCCGACAGGCTCGTCGCCGCGCGCGAACGCGCGTTGCGCATCGCCGAGCTGCGCGTGAAGCAAGGCGTCGACGTACCCGACACCGCCCAGCAGGCCCGCGCGGAACTGGCCGGCGCGCGCCAGCAGCGCGTGGCATTGCAGGGCTCGGCGGATATCCGCCGCGTCTCGATCGCCACGCTGGTCGGCGTGTCGCCGGCCGAGCTTCCCGCATTGACGCCGCGCCCGCTCCCCCAGGTGACGCCGGGCCTCCCGTCCGATGCCGGCACCGACCTCATGGCGCGCCGCCCCGACATCGCCGCCAGCCGGTGGCAGATCGAAGCGGCATTGCGCCAGACGGATGCCGCGCGCGCGCAGTTCTTCCCGGATGTCAGCCTCAGTGCGATGGCCGGCTTGTCGAGCATCGACATGGACAAGGTGTTCTCTGCCGACAGCCGCGTGTTCTCCTTGAGTCCCGCGATTCACCTGCCGATCTTCGAAGGCGGTGCGCTCGAGGCGAACCACGGCGTGACCCGGGCACAGCTCGACGCGGCCGTGGCCCAATACAACGCCACGGTGGCATCCGCCGCACGCGACGTCGCCACGCAGGCACTGGGCGCGCAGCAGCTCGCTAACCGACGGACACAGCAGGCCGCCCAGATCGACGCGGCCGACGCGCTGCTTGCTAGCGCGAAGGCACGCGCGGCGCGCGGCGTACGCGACGACCGCGAGTCCCTGGCAACGGAAGCGGCGCTGATCCAGCAGCAGGACGCGGACACCGATCTGCACGCGCAGGCGCTGTCCACCGACGTCGCACTCATCAAGGCGCTCGGCGGCGGTTACCGCGCCGAGCCCATCGCATCCTCCTCCACTACCAGCACCCACGGAACCACGAGCCCATGAGCGCTTCCCCCAACGATACGCAGCCCGCGCAGGACGAAAGCGGCAACGCGCCCAAGGACAAGCGCAAGCGCGGCCGCGCGCTGCTCATCGCGCTGCTGGTCTTCGTCCTCGCGGGCGTGATCTGGTTCCTTCTCTGGCTTTTCGTGTTCTCCACCCGCGAGACCACCGACGACGCCTACGTGGGCGGCAACCAGGTGGCCATCTCGGCACAGGTGCCGGGCATCGTCGTCGGCGTCTACGCGGACGACACCCAGCGCGTGAACGCCGGCCAGGTACTCGTGCGGCTCGATCCGACGGATGCCGACGTAGCGCTGCGCAAGGCCGGCAGCGCGCTCGCGCAGGCAGTGCGCCAGGTGCGCCAGCAGACGCAGTCGGCCGCAAGCGCCGACGCGGCGCTCGTGGCCCGCCAGCAGGACCTGAAGCGCGCGCAGGACGACCTGAAGCGCCGTCTCCCGCTGCTTGCCGAGAAGGCCGTGGCGCCCGAGGAAGTGCAGCACGCCCGCGACGCGGTGACCAGCGCGCAGTCCGCGCTGGACTCGGCCCAGCGGCAGGCGGACGCGGCCCGTGCGCTCGTGGACGGCAGCAATGTCGAGGACAACCCCACCGTGGCCCAGGCACGTGCCAACTTCCGCCAGGCGTGGGTGGCTGCGCAGCGAAACGCCATCGTCGCGCCCATCGACGGCTATGTCGCTCTGCGTGGCGTGCAGGTGGGCAACAGCGTACAGCCCGGCCAGCAACTGATGACCGTGGTGCCGCTGCACGACCTTTGGGTGGACGCCAACTTCAAGGAAGGCCAGCTGCGCCACGTGCGCATCGGGCAGCCCGCAAAGGTGGAAGCCGACATCTACGGCGGCGGCGTGGAATACCACGGCAAGGTGATAGGCCTCGGGGCCGGCACCGGCAGCGCCTTCTCGTTGCTGCCCGCGCAGAACGCCACCGGTAACTGGATCAAGGTGGTGCAGCGTGTCCCCGTTCGCATCGCGCTCGATCCCAAGGACCTCGACAAGCATCCGCTGCGCATCGGCCTTTCCACCGCTGTGACGGTGGACATCACGGACGACAAGGGCGACGTGTTGCCCGCCCAACCCTCCAACGTTCCCGTGGCGCAGACGCGCGTTTATGACGACGTGGCTTCCAAGGCCGACGCCGCCGCCGACGCCATCGTGCGCGCCAACCTCGGAGCCGGCGTGCCTTGAGCGACGACACCGCCCTTCCCGACGCCGCCGCCAACGGCCCCAAGCCGCTGCACGGCGGGCCGCTGGTCCTGCTGACGATCGCCGTCGCGTTCTCCACGTTCATGGAGATCCTCGACATGACGATCGTCAACGTGGCCGTTCCGCACATCGCGGGCAGCCTGGGCGTGAGTTCGAGCGAGGGCACCTGGGCCATCAGTTCCTATGCCCTTGCCAGCGCCATCATGCAGCCGCTCACCGGCTGGCTGGCGAAGCGCTTCGGCGAAGTGCGCACGTTCTGCGTCTCCGTGGGCCTGTTCGTGGCGTTTTCCATGCTGTGCGGCCTTGCCACGAACATGCCGATGCTGGTGATCTTCCGGCTGATGCAGGGCGCGGGTTCCGGGCCGATGGTGGCCTTGTCGCTATCGCTGCTCCTGGCCAGCTACCCGAAGACGAAACAAGGCATCGCCCTGGCGATGTGGGCCATGACGGTGGTCGTGGCGCCCATCTTCGGTCCGATCCTCGGCGGTTACCTCACCGACAATTTCTCCTGGCCGTGGATCTTCTACATCAACGTGCCGGTCGGTGCCGCCGCGGGTTTCGTCACCTGGGCCATCCTGCGCCACCGCGAAACGAAGATCGTGAAGGCGCCGATCGATACCGTGGGCCTTGCGCTGCTCATCCTTGGCGTGGGCTCGCTGCAGTTCATGCTGGACAACGGCAACGACCACGACTGGTTCGCGTCGCCGATGATCCTCACGCTGGGTCTCATCGCCCTGGTGGCGCTGGTGTTCCTGGTCATCTGGGAACTCACGGCCAAGCATCCGGTGGTCGACCTCTCGCTGTTCGCCCGCCGCAACTTCGCCATCGGCGTGACCGCGCTGTCGCTCGGCATGCTCGCCTTCTTCGGCATCAATGTGGTGTTCCCGCTGTGGTTGCAGACCACCCTGGGCTACACCGCGACATGGGCGGGCCTCGCCACTGCGCCCGTGGGCATCCTGGCCTTCCTCGTCTCGCCCTTCATCGGCAAGAACATCCAGCGGCTGGAATTGCGCGCGGTGGTCACCTTCGCCTTCCTGGTGTTCGCGTTCACTTCGTTCTGGTTCGCCGGGTTCAACAGCGGTGCGTCGTACGCCGCGCTGGTGCTGCCGCGCTTCATCATGGGCATCGCCATCGCCTGCTTCTTCATTCCGCTCAACCAGATATTCCTCTCCGGCCTCAATCCGGACCAGATCGCAGGCGCGTCGGGCCTGGCGAATTTCTGCCGCACGCTGGCCTCCAGCGTGTCCACCGCCATCACGGTGACGCTGTGGCAGCACCGCACGGATTCCCACCATGCGGCACTCACCGAATATGTGACGCACGCCTCGCCCGCCACCACGGCGTTCACCCAGAAGCTCACCACGCTGGGCATTCCGGGCAAGCCGGGCCTGGCCGTGGTGGACCAGCTGGTCACCCGCGAGGCCGCCACGCTGGCGGTAAACGACGTGTTCTGGGGCTGCGCCATCCTGTTCCTGTCGCTCATCCCCATCCTCTGGTTTGCGAAGCCGCCGTTCGGGAATGCCGGTGGTGCAGCCGCACATTAAATCGACGTTACCTAAATCGATCCAAATACCACTTGTGAAATCTGAAAACGATTACCGTGACTTAGGACAACTGGTGCGGCGCAATACCTCGTGGTAGCTTTCGCCGCATGGCACAAACCCTACGCATCATTAAGAAGTATCCGAACCGTCGTCTCTACGATACGGAAATCTCGAGTTACATCACGCTGGAAGAGGTACGCCAGCTGGTGCTCGACGGGGAAACTTTCGAGGTTCGCGACGCCAAGTCCGGCGAGGACCTGACCCGATCGGTGTTGCTGCAGATCATCGCGGAGCACGAAGAGCACGGCCAGCCGATGCTCTCGCCGCAGCTGCTGTCGCACATCATCCGCTTCTACGGCGATTCGCTGCAGGGCTTCATGGGTCCGTACCTGGAGCGCAGCCTGCAGGTCTTCCTCGACCAGCAGCAGCAGTTCCGCAACCAGCTGAACAGCCTGATGGGCCAGACGCCATGGTCCATGCTCAACGAGATGACCGAGCGCAATCTCGACGTCTGGAAGTCGATGCAGCGCGGGTTCCTCGATGCCGCCACCGCCAAGCCGGCGGAACCCGTGCGGCCCGCCACGCGCACCGGCAAGAAGGCTAGCTGACCGGCGCCCCCGGCCCTCTTGCCCCCGGCGGCGCTGCGGCGCACGATGCGCTGCCCCGCAATATCGCGTCCGGACGAAGGTCGCCATGCCCCGTAACGACATCGCCGTGGTCGGCGCCGGATTGGTCGGCGCCATGGTGGCCACCCTGCTGACCCAACGCGGCTTTCGCGTCACCGTCTACGAAAAGCGCCCGGACCCGCGCAAGGCCGGCTTCCTCGGGGGGCGCTCGATCAACCTCGCGCTCGCGGAGCGCGGCCTGCACGCTCTGCGCGCCACCGGACTGGCAGACCGCGTGCTCGAACAGGCCGTGATGATGCGCGGCCGAATGGTGCACGATCCTGCCGGCCATAGCGGGCTCCAACGCTATGGCGTGGACGACACCGAAGTGATCTGGTCGGTATCGCGCGGCGGACTCAATACCCTGATGCTGGACGCCGCCGAGGCAGCGGGCGCCACGGTGCACTTCGACCAGGGCCTGGCCGGTGCCGATCTGGAAGCGGGAACGCTGCGCCTGCGCGACAGCGCCGGCAACGAGAGCACCGTCGATGCGCCGGTGGTGATCGGAGCCGATGGTGCCGGGTCGGCCCTGCGTGCCGCCATGCACGCGCATGCGCCGCTGGGCGAACGCGTGGAGGAACTGGGCCACGGTTACAAGGAGCTGGAAATCCCGCCCCGCCGCGATCCGTCCGCGCCGTTCGCGATCGAGCGCAACGCGCTGCATATCTGGCCGCGCGGCCATTACATGTGCATTGCGCTGCCGAATCGCGAAGGCAGCTTCACCGTGACGCTGTTCCTGCCGAACGACGGGCCGCATCCGAGCTTTCGCAGCATTGCCGGAGCGGGCGCCGCCGAAGCGTTCTTCCGGTCCGAATTCCCCGATGCGCTCGCACTGATGCCCGACTTCGCGGCCGACTGGGCGGCACATCCGGTGGGCACCCTGGGCACGCTCTACCTCGACCGCTGGCATATCGGCGGACGCGCGCTGCTGATCGGCGACGCGGCGCACGCCATCGTGCCGTTCCATGGGCAAGGCATGAACTGCGGCTTCGAGGATGCCGCCGAGCTGGCGGATCTCTTCGCCGCGCAACCGAACGACGCCGCGGCCGTGTTCGCGGCCTTCGAAGCGAAACGCAAGCCGAATGCGGATGCCATCGCAAAGATGGCGCTGGAAAACTACGTGGAAATGCGCGACTCCGTGGCGGACCCGCACTACCTGCGCAAGCGCGAACTCGGTGCCCTGCTGGCAGAACGTTCGCCCACGCACTACCTGCCGCGCTATCGCATGGTCACCTTCACCCACCTGCCCTATGCGTATGCGCTTGAGCGCGGCCGCGCGCAGGATGTGCTGGTGGAGCAACTGCTGAAGGGACACGACACCGTGGCGTCGGTGGATCTGGATACCGCCGTGCGCACGCTTGAGGCCACTCTCCCTCCGCTGCCCTCGCTGCTGTAACGGGTCGGGCCTCCGCTTTCTTGGGAGCCGACCTGCTCTGTGTGGGAGCCGGCTTTGCCGGCGATCCCGCGGCAGCGGGCAACCTTGCCGCAAGCGCCCATCGCCGCTGAAGCGGCTCCCACACAAAGCTCGCATGCTTGTGAAGCAACCTCCATGCTTGGGAAGGGCTTCGAAATGGACAGTTGCTCCCACACGAAGCGTGGACAACTCCCGCCATGACCGCAACAATCGCGTGATGACTTCCGCCCCCCACCCCGCTCCCTTGCTCGAAGCCCGCGCGCTGCGCTTCCTGCGGCAGGACGAGCCGGTGTTCGGGCCGTTGGATTTCGCGCTGCGTGCCGGCGAGGTCGCGCTGGTGGAAGGCGACAACGGCAGCGGCAAGACCACCTTGATGCGCGTGCTGACGGGCATGCTGCGACCGGGCGAAGGCGAGGTCCGGCTGGACGGCGCTGCCTTCTCGCTCGACACGATGGCCGGTGCGGTGGTGTTCCTGGGCCACCACCTCGGCCTCAAGCTGGATCTCTCCGCGCGCGAGAACCTGCGCGTGAGCGTCGGCCTGTACGGCCAACGCCAGGGCACGAGCGCCAACGCCGCGCTGGCCGAGGTGGGCCTGGCCGGTTTCGAGGACGAACCGGTGCGCCGTCTCTCGGCAGGCCAGAAGAAGCGTGCCGCGCTGGCACGGTTGCTGTTGCTGCCGGCGCGCGTGTGGTTGCTCGACGAGCCCTACGCCAACCTGGACCGCGAGGGCATCGCGCTCGTGAACCGGCTGCTGGAAGGCCACGCCGGGCGTGGCGGCGCCGCCCTCGTCACGAGCCACGGCGCCGTCAGTTTCGCCGGGGGCGAACCTCGACGCATCCGGTTGCACGCATGACGCCCGGCAGCACGTCCGCCGCGTGCGCCGCACTGCTGCGGCGCGACCTCACCCTGGCCTGGCGCCGCCGCGGCGACATCGCCATGCCGGTGCTCTACGCGCTGATCGTCGCCACGCTGTTCCCGTTCGCGCTCGGGCCCGAGCCCACCCTCCTCGCCCGCATCGCCGGTGGCGTGGTGTTCGTCACGGTGCTGCTGGCCGTGCTGCTGTCCCTGGACAACCTCTTCCGCGCGGACATCGAAGACGGCTCGATGGAGCAACTGATGCTCGCGCCGCAGCCCCTGGCCTTGCTGGTGGGCATGAAGATCCTCGCGCACTGGATCACCTCCTCGCTGCCGTTGATCGTCGTGGCGCCGCTTCTCGCCGGCATGCTGAAGCTCCCCGCGCCAGCCACGCCAGTGCTGGTTTTCGCGCTCGTGCTCGCAACGCCGCTGCTCAGCCTCCTCGGCGCCGTGCTGGTCGCGCTGACGGCGGGGTCGAGGCGCTCTGGTATGCTTCTGGCGCTCATGTTGCTGCCGTTGTGCGTGCCGGTCGTGATTTTCGCCGCCGGGGCCGTGGCCGCCGCGCAGGAAGGGCTCCCGTGGATCGCGCCGATCGCCTGGCTGGGCGCCGGGCTCGCCATGGCGGTGGTGCTGGCACCCCTCGCCTGTGCCGCCGCGCTCCGCATCGCCATGGACACATGAACGCGAAGCAACCCTGTGGCCCGAAAGGGGGACACATGGTGTTTGAACGAACTTGCGACGAGGATCGATGGCTAACTGGGTTCCGCTCTGGCTTCACCGCCTCGGCTCGCCGCCGGTGTTCTACCGTTTCGCCGGAGCCGTGAGGCCCTGGGCGCTCGGCCTTGCGCTCGTACTGGCGGGCGTCGCCCTTTACGGTGGCCTGTTCGTCGCGCCCGCGGATTACCAGCAGGGCGACGCATACCGCATCATCTTCGTGCACGTGCCCAGTGCCTGGATGAGTCTTTTCATCTACGGCGCCATGGCCGTCGCCGCCTTCGTCGGCCTGGTGTGGCGGATCAAGATCGCCGAGGTGGTGGCCATGGAATCCGCGCCGGTGGGCGCCGCGTTCACCTTCATCACCCTCGTCACCGGTTCGCTCTGGGGCAAGCCGATGTGGGGCACGTGGTGGACCTGGGACGCGCGGCTCACGTCCGAACTGGTGCTGCTTTTCATCTACCTCGGGGTGATCGGGCTCTACCACTCCTTCGAGGACCGTCGCCAGGGCGCCCGCGCCGCCTCGTTCCTCGTGCTCGTGGGCGCGGTGAACGTGCCCATCGTGCATTTCTCCGTGAACTGGTGGAACACGCTGCACCAGGGCTCCACGGTGCGCCTGCTCGGACCTTCGCACATCGAAGCGAGCATGCTCTGGCCGCTGCTCACCATGATGGCCGCCACCAAGCTCTACTACATCGCCAGCCTCTTCGCCCGCGTGCGTGCCGACCTCATCGCTTCCGAGAGCGGCAAGGGCTGGGTGCGCGAGCTGCTCGCGCATCGCGACGGGAGCGGCGCATGAACCCGTCCCTCGCCATGGGCGCTTACGGCTTCTATGTGTGGTCGTCCGTCGCCGTCTTCTTCATCGTCCTCCTCATCGACACGCTGGCCCCGTTGGCCAGGCGCCGCCGCAACCTGCGCGAATTGCGCGCGCGGATCGCGCGCCAGGAAAACCGCCGCCGGCCGGGAACCCCTCCAAGCAATGAATCCAACGCGTAAACGCCGTCTCGCCATCGTGGTCTCCGTCGTGGTCGCCGCCGTCGTGGCGGTCGGGCTCATCGTGTTCGCGCTGCAGCGGAACATGAACTACCTCTTCACCCCCAGCCAGGTGCAGGAAGGCCAGGCCACGCAGTACCCCACCTTCCGCCTGGGCGGCATGGTGAAGGCCGGCTCCATCCAGCGCGCCGCGGATTCGTTGAAGGTGAGTTTCATCGTGGTGGACGACGCAGGCGCCATGCCGGTGGAGTACACGGGCATCCTTCCCGACCTGTTCCGCGACAACCAGTCCGTGATCGCCACCGGGCGCATGGACAGCGGCCGCTTCATCGCCAGCGAAGTGCTCGCGAAGCACGACGAGAACTACATGCCGAAGGAACTCAAGGACGCCATGGCCAAGGCGCACGAGAACCGCAAGATCGACGACAAGGCCATGAAGGATCCGCAACCATGATCCCCGAGCTTGGCCAGTTCGCCCTCGTCCTGGCGCTGATCCTCGCGCTGGCCCAGGGTGTGCTGCCCATAGTGGGCGCCTGGCGCGGCAATGCCGCGCTCATCGCCACGGCGCGCCCCACCGCGGCCGGTCAGGCCGTGTTCGTGTTCGCCGCCATGGCGATCCTGATCTACGCGTTCCTGAGCTACGACTTCTCGGTGGCGTACGTGGCCGACAACTCGAACCTTGCCCTGCCCTGGTATTACCGCGTCACCGCGGTATGGGGCGCGCACGAGGGTTCGATGCTGCTGTGGGTGTTCATCCTCAACGTGTGGTCGCTGGCACTGGCCGCCTTCAGTCGCCATCTGCCGGATGCGTTCGTGGCACGCGTGCTCGGCGTACTCGGGCTCATCGGCGTGGGCTTCCTCGCCTTCATCCTGTTCACCTCGAATCCGTTCCTGCGCGAACTGCCCATGCCGGCAGACGGCGGCGACCTGAACCCCGTGTTGCAGGACCCGGGCATGACCTTCCACCCGCCCGTGCTCTACATGGGTTACGTGGGTTTCTCCGTGGCCTTCGCCTTTTCCATCGCCGCGCTGCTGGGCGGTGGCATGGAACAGGCCTGGGTACGCTGGGCGCGCCCCTGGACGAACGTGGCCTGGGCATTCCTCACCCTCGGCATCGTGGCCGGCAGCTGGTGGGCCTATGCGGAACTGGGCTGGGGCGGCTGGTGGTTCTGGGACCCGGTGGAGAACGCCTCGTTCATGCCGTGGCTGGTGGGCGTGGCGCTGATCCACGCGCAAGCGGTGACGGAAAAGCGCGGTTCCTTGCCTGCATGGACAGTGTTGCTGTCGCTCTTCGCCTTTTCCCTGTCGCTGCTGGGCACCTTCCTCGTGCGTTCCGGCGTGCTCACCTCGGTGCATGCGTTCGCCTCCGATCCGCGCCGCGGCCTGTACATCCTCGGCTTTCTGGTCATCGTGATCGGCGGCTCCCTGCTGCTCTACGCCATCCGCGCGCCCAAGGTCGCCACCGGCAAGCCGTTTGCTCCGCTGTCGCGCGAGACCGGCATCATGATCGCGAACCTGCTGTTCACCACGGCCGCCGCCATGGTGCTGCTCGGCACGCTGTTCCCGCTGATCGGCGACGCGCTGAACCTCGGCCGCGTATCGGTCGGGCCGCCGTACTTCGGTTTCCTCTTCGTGCTGCTGATGGCACCCGCCGTGTTGCTGCTGCCGTTCGGCCCGTACCTGCGCTGGGGCCACGCGGAAGGCCGCCAGCTGACGGCCATGGCGCTGCGTGCCGGCGTGGCGGCCGTGGTCTGTGCCATCGCCGCCGCGTTCTTCGCGCAAGGGCACCTGCGCGCCATCGCTGGCGTCGCGGGCGCGGTGTGGGTGGGCGCGGGCACGCTCGCCTATGTCGTGAAGCGCTGGCGCGAGATGCCGCGCGGCCGCCGTTTCCCCGCTGAAATGGGCGGCATGCTGATCGCCCATGCCGGCGTCGCCATTTTCCTCATCGGCGTCATGCTGTCCGAGTCGCTCAGCGTCGAGCGCGACGTGCGCCTCGCCCCCGGTGAGGTGGCATCCGTCGGTGGTTACGACTTCCGGTTCGATGGCGTGGAAGAAACCGAGGGTCCGAACTGGCGCGCCGACGAAGGCATCGTCACCATCCTGCGCAACGGCGACACGGTGGGCACCATGCATCCGCAGAAGCGCACGTATTCACGTGGACAGGTGCAGACGGAATCCGCGATCGACGCCGGCCTCTTCCGCGACATCTACGTGGCGCTGGGCGAACCCATGGACGCCAACGACGCAGCCGGCGCCTGGGCCGTTCGCCTGTATCACAAACCCTTCGTGCGCTGGATCTGGCTCGGTGGCCTCTTCATGATGGCCGGCGGATTCCTCGCCGCGTGCGAGCGGCGTTTCCGGGCGAAGAAGATCGCCGCGGAAGCGGCCGCCACGCAGCCCGCCAGCCCGGCATTGAAGACGGGAGAGTCGCCGGCATGAGTCGCCTCCTGCCCCTGTTCGCCTTCCTGCTGCTCGTCGGCCTGTTCGGCTTCGGTATCTGGTGGAACACGCAGCACGACCAGCACGAGATCGTGTCGCCGCTGATCGACAAGCCGGCGCCCGCGTTCTCGCTGCCGGTGCTGGGCGAACCGGCGCGCATGGTCGACAAGGCCTCGCTGCTGGGCAAGCCTTATTTCCTCAACGTGTTCGCCAGCTGGTGCATCGAGTGCGTGCACGAGCATCCCATGCTGATGACCGACGTGAAGCAGCTCGGCCTTCCCATCGTCGGCTTCAACTATAAGGACGATCCGCAGGCCGCCAGGGCATGGCTGGCGGAGCACGGCAATCCGTTCGACGTGATCGTCGCCGACCGTGACGGCCGTACCGGCATCGACTTCGGCGTGTATGCCGCTCCGGAAACCTTCCTGATCGACGGACGAGGCGTGATCCGCTACAAGCGCATCGGCCCCATCACCCCCGAGGTGCTGGACAAGGAAATTCGTCCGGCTCTGGCAGCCCTCGCGAAGGAAACGCCGTGATGCGCCGCGCTCTCGCCTGGCTCATCCTCTGCCTTCTGCCGGTACTGGCGTTCGCGCAGGCGATCCAGCCGCTGCCGTTCCGCGACCGTGCGGAAGAGGTGCGGTTCCAGCGCCTGAGCGCCGAGCTGCGCTGCCCGATGTGCCAGAACGAAACCCTGGCCGATTCGAATGCCCCGATCGCGCACGACCTGCGCCGGCAGGTGTTCGAGATGATCCAGGCAGGCAAGAGCGACGACGAGATCAAGACCTACCTCGTCGACCGCTATTCCCAATTCGTGCTGTACAAGCCGCCGGTGGAGCCCTCCACGTGGCTGCTGTGGTTCGGGCCGGCCGTGCTGTTGGCCGCCGGTGCCGTCGTCGTCGCCATCCAGGTGCGCCGTCGCGCCCGGCAGGTGCCCGCGTCCACACCCGCCAACGATACCGAGGACGACTGGTGACTCTCGCGTTCTATCTCGTCGCGGGGGCCATGCTCGCCCTCGCGCTCGCCCTGCTGCTCGTTCCCCTCGTTCGCCAGGGCCGGCGCCATGGGCGCTCGCGCGCTGTCTTCGGCCTGGCCGTGGCCATCGCGATCGTCGTGCCGCTCGCCAGCGTCGGCATGTATCTGCTGGTGGGCACGCCTTCGACGCTGGGCGGCGTGGAGCCGGCCAGGGAAATGACGGTCGGCGAAGCCATCGACCAGTTGCTGGCGCGCGTGAAGGATCACCCGGACGACGCCGAAGCCTGGGTGCTGCTGGGCAAGACGTACGCCATGCTCAAACAGCCCGCCGACGCGCGCAGCGCGTACGACCATGCGCTGAAGGCCGACGCGAAGAACGTCGCCGCCATGGTCGGCTGGGCGGAAGCGGATTCGCTGGTGCGTGCGGACCATCGCATCGAGGGGCGCGCCCTGGATCTGCTGCAGGGGGCGATCGCCATTGAACCCGACAGTCAGCGCGCACTGTGGCTGCTGGGCATCGCGCAGTTCCAGCAAGAGCGCTATGCGGACGCGGCCGGCACCTGGCGCAAGTTGCAGCCCCTGCTCGATCCGGACTCCAACGTGGCCCATGCCGTCGCCCAGCAGATCGCCGTGGCGGAGAAACGCGCCGCCGCGGGACAGCCCGACGCGGGGCGTGGCACCATCGACGGCAAACCGTGAAGGAACCACACATGGGCGACGCGCGCCGCTACCACTCGCTTTCCTCACCGTTCCGCATGAAGCGCGGCGGCGAACTGCACGGCGCCCGCGTGGCTTTCGAAACCTGGGGCACGCTCGCGCCGGCGCGGGACAACGCGATCCTGATCCTCACGGGTCTCTCGCCCAGCGCCCATGCCGCGGCGAATGCCGAAGACCCCACACGCGGCTGGTGGGACGACATGATAGGCCCCGGCCGCGCATTTGACACCGATCGCTTCTTCGTCATCTGCGTGAACTCGCTGGGCAGCGACAAGGGCTCCACCTGCCCCGCCTCCATCGATCCGGCCACGGGCGAGCCCTACCGGCTCACCTTCCCCGAGCTTTCGCTCGAGGACGTCGCCAACGCCGCTCACGAGGCTGTTTCCGGGTTGGGTATCGACCGGCTGGCCTGCCTCGTCGGGTGTTCCATGGGGGGCATGAGCGCGCTCGCGTACATGCTGCTGCATCCGGGCAGCGTGCGGACGCACATCAGCGTGGACACGGCGCCCCAGGCGCAGCCGTTCGCCATCGCCATCCGCTCCCTGCAACGCGAGGCCATCCGTCTCGATCCGAACTGGCGTCATGGCCAGTACAAAGGCAACGAGTGGCCGGAACACGGCATGAGCATCGCGCGCAAGCTGGGCGTCATCACCTATCGCTCGGCTATGGAATGGAACGGCCGTTTCGCGCGCATCCGCCTCGATCCGGACGAACGCGACGAGAACGCGCCTTTCGGCTTCGAATTCCAGGTGGAGTCGTACCTGGAAGGCCATGCACGCCGTTTCAACCGGCAGTTCGATCCGAACAGCTACCTCTACCTGTCCCGCGCCAGCGACTGGTTCGACGTGGCCGAATACGGCGAGGGCGACGTGATGCGCGGCCTGGCACGCATCCATGTGGACCGGGCGCTGGTCATCGGCGTGAGCACCGACATCCTGTTCCCCCTGGAACAGCAGGAAACGATCGCGAAGGGCCTGGAGGCCGCCGGCGCCAGCGTCGATTTCGTGGCCCTGGACTCCCCGCAGGGGCACGATGCCTTCCTGGTGGACATCGAGAACTACAGCCGGGCGATCGGCGGGTTCCTTCGAAAGATCTGACGGTCGGGCGCCTCCACCTCCGGTATTTGCAAGGCGGGGGTGGCCCATTTGCTATCATTGGGGGCGACCGGCGCCCGCTCGCGCCACGCATGCAGAGGTTCCCCCCATGATCACGGTCGACTTCCCCGGCAGCCGCAAGCTCATCGAAGCCATCGACGCGTCGGTGATCCAGCCGAGCACGCCGGCCATCACCGACAACCTGCGCAATGCGCTGTGCCGGCTGATCCGTTCGCGGGAAGTGGAGTTGCCCAGCTGCGTGTTCGAACCCGCCGGCGACCATTACGCCCGACGCGAGCTCTATCGCAGCGAAGAGCACGGCTACAGCGTGGTCGCCATGACCTGGGGGCCCGGCCAGGGCACGCTGATCCACGACCATTGCGGCATGTGGTGCGTGGAAGGGGTCTGGAACGGCGCCCTGGAGATCGTCCAGTACGAGTTGCTCGACCGCGAGGCCGAGCGCTACCACTTCCGTCCCGTGGGCTCGATCCAGGCCGGCCCCGGCTCGGCCGGCAGCCTCATTCCGCCGCACGAGTACCACACCATCCGCAACCCCAGCGACGACTCCGTGGCCGTCAGCCTGCACATCTATTCAGGCCGCATGACCCAATGCGCCGTGTTCAAGCCCGAGGGCGACGACTGGTACCAGCGCACCGAACGCCAGCTGGGCCTCGACCGGGTGCACTGAATCCAGCATAATTCGCCTCCCCATGCCGAAATGGCGGAACCGGTAGACGCGGCAGACTCAAAATCTGTTTGTAGAAATACAGTGTGGGTTCGAGTCCCACTTTCGGCACCAAAGACGTCAGGAACCCGCCCACAAGGCGGGTTTTTTAATGGTTCTTCATGGAAGTCCGGGTGCGCTGCCGGCATGCAACCGGTTCATTCGCCAAGGCGAATGCATGTGACCAGCGGCTGGCGCCGCCGTCGGCTCGGACGGTGAGGCCAGAGCCTTCGGTGCCCACCCTCGCTGCTCAGACAGGTCCTCCGCGTTCGGAAAGGTGGGGCCGCTTGCGCGGCCCGTGTACCTATATGGCCTTCGGCCGCTCTCTTGTGCGGAACTCGCCTCGAGGATGGACACCGAAGACTCTCCCCGTACCTGAGGCGACGTGTCCGGAGAGCCGGCACGGCCGAAGACGACAGCCGCTGCGGGCGGGACAGCATTGCACCGCCAGCGCCGGTCAGACGAACGCCCCCGGTCGGGACACCGTCTCACACATCAACCATCGAAAGCGCTTTGGCGATACCCGGCAAGCGAGCGCTCCGACGAACTGCGTCGTGCCGAACGGCGACTCTGAAACTATCCTTATAGTTGACAGCGCCGCACCCGTGGGCCTATATCTACTATACCTATAGTAGATAAGCAGGAGGCAAACCATGCAGCGGACTCGAAAGCTCACTTTGCGCAGCGCGGCAGCCCTCGCCAGCGTGGTCGTCATCCCCGCCTTCGCAACCCAAGCCGCCTGCCCGGCCCCAGCGGAATCCGCAGGCGGCCCCACAAACGCCCATAGCCGCTACGTCGAAACTCATCTGCTCCCTTCAGTCATCAAGCCAGGCGAAAAACCGTCCACCTTGGCCGACCGCATGCGCGACTCGGCCGTCCCCGGCATCAGCGTCGCCGTCATACAAGGTGGCAAGCTCGCATGGGCGCGTGGATGGGGTGTTCGCGATACCAAGAGCTGCGAGCCCATCACGCCGGATACGGATTTCCAAGCCGCTTCCATAAGCAAGGCGGTGACGGCCGTGCTGGCCTTGCGCATGGTCGAACAGGGGAAGATCGGGCTGGATCGCAACATCAACGATGCGCTCAAGTCCTGGAAGCTGCCGGTCGATTTGCACCTGGCACCGCATGGTGTGACGCTTCGCCAACTGCTGAGCCACACGGCTGGTCTTGGCATCCACGGTTTCAATGGCTTCGCACCGGGCGATGCGCTGCCGACAGAAGTCCAGATGCTGGACGGGCAGCCGCCGAGCAAGGTCGGCCCGGTCCGCAGCATCCTTCCAGCAGGTGCGCAGTTCGAGTACTCCGGTGGCGGCTACCTGGTGACGGAACTCGCCCTCGCCGACGTCAGCGGCATCCCATTCGCTGATCTCGCCCAGCGCGAGGTGCTAAGCCCTCTTGGTATGAAGCGCAGCAGCTTCGCGCAACCGCCCTCGCCGGCCGTCCTCGACAACGTGGCGTTCGGCCACAGCCACGGCGCGCCCATCCCCGGGAACTACGAAGTGGTACCACAGCTGGCAGCGGGGGGCCTGTGGACCACGCCCGCCGACCTCGCCCGCTTGCTGATCGACATCCAGGCGTCGGCCGCGGGCAAGAAGGGCCACCTGCTGTCGCCCGCCATGACACGCGACATGCTCACCCCCGTCAAGGACAACTGGGGTCTTGGCGTCGCCGTCTATCCGGACGGCCCGAAGCGCTTCGGCCATGACGGCCTCAACGCCGGTTACTTGTCTTTCATGATCGCCGACGAAAAGGGCAACGGCATCGTTGTCATGGCCAACGGCGATGGTTCGCGCGCGCTGATGGACGACGTTACTCGCGCCATCGCCACCGACTACGGCTGGGCCGACATGGCACCCGCGGCCATGGAAGAGAAAACGCTGTCGATGACCGAGCTTTCCAAGGCCGCCGGGCATTTCAAGGGCGGCGGCCTGGACCTCAACCTCGAAGTGAAACCGGACGGGTTGTACGCACTACTGGTCGGGGCCCCACCTTCCTATGCCGAACGCCTGATCCCGCTCTCGCCCAGGCGCTTCCGCTCCATGTCACTGAGCACGACCGTGGAATTCGCGCCGGACTTCTCTTTCTTCACCATGATCGAAGGTGCGCCGCCGATGAAGCTGGTGCGCGTGACGGATAAGATGCCAGCGACGACGGAGGCAAGTCCCAACGTCCGAAAGTAAAAAGTGCCTCGAATGCCGATCAATTCGGACACAGCGCGATCGAGCGGGAACGCTGGTCGATCGCAAGAACGGTGGAAGATAGCGCGTGCGCGCCAATGAGAATTTCGGGAAAGCGTTCCGAGACCTTGGCGTCCACGTCGGACCAACGCATAGCACCTGCTTTCACTGGCCCCGGCACGACACCTTTGGATGTCTCGATCTTGCCGTTGGTAAGCTGGCCCGACGCCGCCTTTTCCAACGCTGAACCCGACACCTCAGGCCACAGGCGCGCCGGAACCACCATGGCGACGTTGGCGCCGGAGTCGAGGTTGGCCTCGAAGGACTTGGCGCCAATGGTTATCGGCACCCGGAACGCACGCTCGTACGGCAAGGCACCCGCGTCGTCGCGGGAAAGGCCTCTGGACGTGCTGAAAGAAATTTTCCTGGCGCCGTAGTCGATGACGAGCAACCCATCGGCGAAGAACTCCCTCCCGAGAATGCCATCGAAGGCTGCCTCGCCACTCACATGCTTGCGGTAATCGCGGGTGATAAGGCTCAGGCCCCTGCGCTCGATCGACCCT
Organism: Luteibacter sp. SG786; assembly: GCF_011759605.1. Taxonomy (GTDB): domain Bacteria; phylum Pseudomonadota; class Gammaproteobacteria; order Xanthomonadales; family Rhodanobacteraceae; genus Luteibacter. Next base: position 1,147,108 of record NZ_JAAOYX010000001.1, on the reverse strand, counting down.
ACGGACAAGGATTCGACGGCTGTTGTTTCTGCCTCCGCGGTGGTCACGCCGTCGGACGTTGCGGCACTGCCGGAGGATTGGAGTCCCAGCGTGGGAAGCAAACTTGAATCAAGCCGGCCGACGCCGCTTGCGCCCGTGTCCACCGCGAAGCGGAAAGGGCCTTTACCGTTGACCCTCGCCTGCACGTAGATACGGCCGTCCACCACCGAAAAGGGAATAACGACTGCGCGAGAATCGGGTGCGCGGACAATGGAGCATGCGTCCTCTCCCCGTGCAATGTCTGTGGCGACGGTCCCCAGGCAAACCATCAGCGTCGTAAGCCATACGTGTTTCATTCCGCTCTGCTCCCCCTTTGCAAGAGCCGAACGTAGCCTAATCATGGCGAGGTCTTCGACCCAACGGATGGCACGGTCGCTCCCTTACGAATGACACTGTGTCGTAGAAAGTGAGCCTGCTATATCCAAGCTCCATTCACTGGAGCAGCGGCATGCGCGCATTTCCGATCTGTTTCATCCTGGCCGCCCTCGCGGCCGGCGCGGCCGCCGCGGAATCGCGGAACACGGGGACCTTGAAGGGAGACTTCGACGTCGGCGGACGCACCATTCACCTGTCGTGTGAAGGCACCGGGAATCCGGTGGTGGTGGTCGATGCCGGCATGGGCACCGCCCCGGCGGAAGACCCGGGGTGGCAGCGAATCGCGCACAAGGTGGCGACCGTCACGACGGTGTGCCTTTATGACCGAGCGGGGCTAGGCGCCAGTGCGAAGCCGCCCGCCGGACCGCGTACCAGTGCGGACTCGGCCAACGACCTGCACGCCGCGCTCCTTGCCGCCCACGTGCCCGGACCCTATCTGCTTGTCGGCCATTCGATCGGCGGGCTGCACGCGCAGGTGTTCGCAAGCCGATATCCAGCCGACACGGCGGGATTGGTGCTCGTATCTTCGACTCACCCCGACCAGACACGTACGTGGCTGTCGCTGCTTCCCTCCCCCGCGCCTGGCGAAGAGAAAGCGGTGAGCGAAGCTCGGGCGTTCCTGACCGGCTTGGCCAGTGATCCGACGAAGAATGAAGAGATGCTGGACTTCAGCACCAGCGCGAAGCAGGCGAAGGAGCTGCATTCGCTAGGCGCCAAACCTGTCGTTGTAGCGACGCACAGCCCGCGCTTCCGCATGGTGCCCGGATTGTCCGAACCGATCGCCGTGAAGCTGGAAGACGCCACGCAGCGCATGCAGAAAGAGTTCCTGTCGCTATCGTCCAACAGCCATCAGAACATCGCCGCCACGGCCGGGCACGGGCTACCCCACGAAGCGCCCGACTTCGTCGTCGACAATATCCTGCAGGCTGTCACGCTCGCACGATCCGGGTACTGACCCGAGGTTGAAAGGACCACCCGGTGGTGAATTTACCGCAGCACGTCACAGACTCCCTCGCTCAATCGTCTAGGTGATGTACGCCCGGCACGGTGCCGGGCGCCAACGTCCCGAACGAGGAGTCTCATCATGAATCGCGCTAACTGGTTTACCGCTTCCCCCGAAGGCGCCAAGGCCATCGGGGCGCTGCATCACTTCGTGACGACGGGAACGGCGCTGCCGCCCAAGCTGATTCACCTGGTATTCCTGCGCGTGTCGCAGATCAACGGATGCGCTCACTGCATCGATATCCACACCCGCGATCTGATCAAGGCCGGCATGTCGATCGATACCGTGGTGCTGGTCCCGGTATGGCATGAGGCGGCTTATCTCTTTTCGGACCAGGAGCGCGCTGCCCTGGCCTGGGCCGAGGAGGTGACTCGCGTCGCTGAAACGCATGCTTCCGACGAGGCGTACGCAGCGGCCGCCGCGGCTTTCACGGAGAAGGACCTCGTCGACCTCACGCTGACGATCGCGGCCATGAACGCCATCAACCGAATGGGCGTCAGCTTCCGTCTGAAACCCCGCGCCAAGGTCGACGCCTGACGGGTGCGTGCGTGACGTCCACCACCCGCGGGAAACTCCAATTACCGTCGTGCCTGCGGAGGCAGGCACCCAGCGACTCAAGCGCGGATGGTCACCGCAGAGCGACAAAACCATGCCACGCCACGCACTACACAACACACCAGCTCACCGTCCGATGCCGGCTTCCCAATAAAAAGGCCGCCTGCGCAAGCAGGCGGCACTGGGGAAACACGCGATGACCCTTGCGGGACATTTCTAGTTATGGGCGAAGCGTCGCTTAGAAGTCGTACGTAGCCGTCAGGCGGGCGTAGCGCGGGTTCTGGAAGTACTGACCGAGACCGTAGTTGTTGAGCACGGTCTGCGGCAGCGCTTCATACGTCGCGTAGCTGTTGAGCGGCTTACGCTCGTTGGTGACATTGAAGACCGACAGGCCGAAGGCGAGCTTGCCTTCGAAGTACGACGGTCGGTAAGTCACCGCGAGGTCGAGCTGGCGGTACCAGGGATTGCGCTTGTCACCCGGGTGCGACGGCAGGCCGTTGCAGTTGTGGTACGACGAACCGTAACCGATCGGATCCGGATCCGCCTCGCCGTCCTCGAAGCCCAGGCACGATTTCGGCGCGCCGGAGGCGAGACGCAGGTTACCCGAGACCATCCATTCGTCCGTGAACTGGTAGGCACCGTAAGCCTTGATCTGGTGCGTACGATCATTGGCCAGGAGGCCATTGGCATAACGCATCAGTTCGGCGGAATCCCAATCCTGCGTCTTCGAGATGTCCGTCTGGCCGATGTCCGACTTCGTCTGGCCTTCCGTGTTGCCGTAAGAACGCGAGAACGTGTAGTCAAGGCGACCCTGCCACTTGCCGTCGAACGGATGTTCCAGGTAGAGATCCAGCGCGTAATAGGAACGCTTGGCCTTCTGCGTGAAACCCCAGTCTTCCTGGTTCATCTTCACTTCGGTGCGACCGGAGCCGTCGACGTTGGCCAGGCTGAAGGTATTGGTGTCGCCCGGATTGAAGATGATGCAGCCTGGGATGACCACGGAATCCGGGTCGAGGCCTTCGCGAGTCATCTTGTCGGCGATCTTGCCCGTATCGCATACGTCGTCGATCGCCGTGCGCAGCTTGCGTACCGTGACCTTGGCGCCGGTGACCCACTCGGAACCAAGGGTCTTGTCGAAGCCCAGGATCGCTTCGTCCTGGTACTGGGACTTCAGGTCGCGCGCCGCGACCGACTGGGCGTCGATCGGCTGGCCGAACTCGCCATCCGGCGACACGATGCCGTTCCCCAGAGGGGTAAGACCGGTCGGGCGGCCATTCTGGTCGATACCGGTGTAGTTGAAATATTCGTACGTGTAGGTCGACGACGAAGCACCGCGCACCGCGACGTTGTTCGGCAGCGCCAGGTAATAGCGGCCGAGGTTGCCGTAGATCTTCAGCGACGAGTCGCCGAACACATCCCACGACGCACCGAGGCGCGGGGCCCACTGTGCCTGGTTGTTGACGTACGGCTTGTTCTTGTCGTTGAAGTTCTTGAAGCCGTCGTTACGCAAGCCGATGCTCAACAGGACCTTGTCGTTGACCTGCCAGCGATCCTCGATGTACTGCGCGCGCTGGTCGAGCGACATGTTCGTCACGCTCGAGAAGATCACGCGGCGCACGTAATAGCCGTCGCCGCCCGGCGCACCGACCCCCTGCCCGACGCTGATGGGATTACCCGGATTGGCGGAGTGGAAGTAACGCCAGTAATACCCAGGGCCGCTCGTCGACGTACCTTCGTCGATACCCTTGTAATGCATGTTGTCGATACCACCGGCCAGGTGGTGATCGCCCAGCTGCCATTCGAGGTCGAGGCGTAGACCGTGGGTACGGCTACCCGCGCGCGGATCCTGGCTGGTCTGCGACGAGTTCAGGTTCGTGATGGGGGTGCCCCCGTTGAGCGCGGGATTCTGCAGCGCCGGATTGAAGATGTAGGGCTGCTGGTCGATGTTCGGCGTCGGATTGTGCAGGTAATCGTCCGTCCACCCCTTGGCATAGGTCGCCGTGAGCGTGACGTCATCGGTGATGTAGGACGTGTACTTGGCGATCGCGTACTTCGACGTGATCTTCGACGTGTCCGCATCCGCGCCGGTACGACCCGTGCTGGTGCGCGAATCGTAGTCGTAGCCGGTGTAGTAGCCGCGCTGCTCGTCGGTCGAATGGATGCCCGTCAACTCCAGGATGTTGCTGTCGTTGATGTTCCAGTCGAGCTTCGCGTAGATCTTCGGCAGGTTGTACGTGTAGTGGTTGTTCGCGACCGGGTTGGACTCGACATTCGAGGTGCTGGTGCCTTCCGACTTCTCGGCCTCGGCCGCGACGAAGAAGAACAGCTTGTCCTTGATGAGCGGACCGCCGACGTAGGCGCTATAGGTCTGCGTCCACTTGGTGTTGTCCTCACCGTTGCGGTAGATGGCGCCTACCTTGCTGGTGTCCTGGTAGCCGTAGCCGGCCGGCAACGGACGGCTGCCGTAGTAGACGCTGCCCGGATCGGACGCGGCGAACTTCGGCTCCCAGAGAATCTGCGCGCCAAAATGCCACTCGTTGGTACCGCGCTTGCCGACCTGCGAAATGACGCCACCGTCGGAACGGCCGTACTTGGCCGAATAGCCGCCGGTATAGACTTCCTGCTGGTCGATCGCGCCGTACGGCAGGCCGACGCCGCCGAGGGCCTTGTAAGGATCGGTCGTGTTGTAGCCGTTGATGTAGTAGGCATTCTCCGAAGCACCGGAACCACCGAACGACACCGTGCGGAAACGGCCATTGCCGAGCGTGCTCTGGCCGGCGACGGCACCTGGGGCGAGCAGTGCGATGGCTTCCGCGTTACGACCCAACGGCAAACGAGCCAGGGTCTGGGCATTCACGACGGTGCGCGAATCGACCGTCGAGGTATCGATGGGAGGCAAGGCGTTGGCGGAAACGGTGACGGATTCCAGCGACTGCGCATTCGCTGCGGTCGCAGCGCTCGCAAACGAGACGTCCGAGGCGCCGCCCACCTTGATCTGGATGTTCTTGCGCGAATCCACGACCGCACCATCGCGTTTCAGGCTGACGGTGTAATTGCCCAGCGGCAGGTTACCGACACGGTAACGGCCATCGGCATCGACCGGCACATCGCGCGTGAAACCGCTGTCGCTCGTCACGGTGACGGATTCGCCCGCCGCGGCCGGCGCTTGGCCAAAGATGGAGCCAGTCGTCGCCTGCGCGAAAACCGTGCAGGTAGCCCCCATGCCGAGTGCCAGCGCGACAGCCAGCACCGACGGCCGCACTTTCGTGCGCCGCTCGCTTCTAAAGAATTCCATGCTTTCCCCCAAGGAAAGTGATTCGAAATGAAAAAAAGTCGGATTACACCCGTGTTTCCATGCCAGGCGATACCGTCAATGCGACGCGACTGCTTCCCCAAGCAACGATGTCACATCGCGCCGAACAGAGGTACCGGTTAACCGAGCAAACGATTTGGATGTCCAAATCGTTTGCGGGCTGAGGGCGAGACTAGGCGTCCATATGATGACAAGTCAATAGATATCGGTAGTAATCTTTAACATACGCAATAACTTGCGAAATCGCGTGATCGGAGTTCGCACACGACGCGAAATCCTACGCCACTATCGACATCAGAGCATCCCGGGGATCACGGGGTCGACCAAGTCGAATTCTTGCTCTCGGCAATAATCGTATGTATTGAATATCTGGCTTGTGCCGCCGACCTTCATGAGTATCTTTTCACGCGGCTGCCGGACATCCGAAATAAGGATCTTTTGCGGCGTGTCCTCGTAGGCATAGGTCCGGTAATTCCAGTTCTTTCCGCTGGCGGTCTTGTAGCCGACCGTTGCATATGCGGGCAAGAGTTTTTCGGGACTATGGTAAGCGTCCAATGTGCCTTCAATACAAAATATGGATGGCGCATCCGTTCCTACATTGAGTTTCTCCGCCCACGCCATTCCATTGAACCTTACATCGTGCTCCACGTACGCGACGTTCTCCACCGTCCTGGTATTTTTGACCAGATAGTTCAGGGCAACGATCTGCTCCGGACCTTTGATCCTTCGATACTGAGTAAAGTAAACCGGGTTGGACCACTTATCGCCTTCTCTAACCAGTGCAGCATCGATGGAATCCAGGGAATCCCGAACGGTCATGCTCTCGGAAAAAACGGTATTGATCTCACTTTCTGCGATCTGAAAGCCCTTCAGTACCGCTGCCGCAACAGCGGCCAATTTATTCTTGTCACGTGAGGCCAGGTCAAACAACTTCGCATCATGCGTGACTTCCGATACGGGAATGTTCAACGTGATCGCCACGATTCCCTTGAAGCGATTTTCAAGTTCGCTGTTCATTGCCTTCCCTCCATGGATCGGCGAGACCGATGCCGCCCGCCGCACATCGACAAGGCGCGGGGGAAAATTGCCAGTGTCCATGTGGCCGTACCGTGTAGGTGGCCAGCTCTTTTTCGGCATTCGGCGCGCGTTGCGTCGCGCGCGTCGAACGTTTCGCCAAAAGTAAGGGTTGCGACCCGTCAGAGCTCCCGCACCACGCGAAATCCCACGCGAGCATTGCGCAGGTCGGCCGACGCGCCTTGCCGGTACGCCGAGCGCACCATGTTCGGTGCGCTGCCCCAGGAACCGCCGCGGATCACGCGGCGCGCGCAGCCCGGATTCACCCAGGCCTCAGCGGTACGCGGCGCGCGCACGTAGTTGTCGTGCCAGCAGTCGGCCACCCATTCGGACACGTTGCCGCCCATGTCATAGAGACCGAACGGATTGGGTGCGAAGCTCATGACCGGTGCCGGACCCCAATAGCCGTCCTTGTAACCGGTGAATGCGTTGCTCCAGCGGCGGCCCGATCCGGAACGGTCGTTGCCGCCCGTGAGGTTCTCCACGCGGGACGAGGGATTGCCGTCGCCCCACCAGTAGCGCGTGGTGCTGCCGGCGCGCAGGGCGTATTCGAATTCCGCCTCGCTGGGCAGGCGGTAGGTCTTGCCGCTGCGTTTGGACAACCAGTCGGCGTAGGCCTTGGCGTCGTTCCAGGAGACGTTGATGACCGGCAGGCGATCCTGCCCCGGCTTGCCCGCGTAGTCGTCCTGCCAGGTGGCGGAGGCATCGTCGCGCAGGCCGCCGCTCTGCTCGTCGTAGACGCTGCCACCGCCAAGGCTCTGCGACTGCGGCACGTAGCCCGACGACCTGACGAAGTCGCGGAACTGCCCGATGGTGACGGCGCTGCGCGCCATGGCGAAGCCCTTGCTTACCTGCACTTCGTGCGCCGGCGCTTCGTTGGCGTCGTGGCCGTTCTCGCTTTCCGGCGAGCCCATCGTGAACGTTCCCGTCGGCACGACGACCATTGCGGGGGCCTGACCCGCGGTGTCCAGGAAGCGGTCGGCGAACACCTGCCCCGGCTTGTAGCTCGCATACAGGCGTGCGTTGGTCATCCGCTCGTTGAAGTCGTCGATACCGGCGAGGTCGGGGCTGATCTGCTGCGCCTTGGCGGCAAGTTGCGCGGCAAGATCGATGTTGCCGGCATCCAGCGCCGAGCGCGCCTGGGCAAGCATGGTGGTGGCGTTCTGCCGCCGCATGCCCTCGATACGTCCCCGCGTGTCCTGCAGCGCCTGCGATTCGGGCAGGATCGTCGCCGCTTCCGCCAGTGCGGCATCCGCCGCGGCGAAATCGTTCTGCGCGACGGCGGCCAGGGCCTTGTCGAGCACGGAGCGCTGCACGGTGTTGATACCCTGCTCCGCCACCGCGTTTTCCGGATCCAGCTGGAGCACCGCGCGGTAGGTGTCGAGGGCGCTGTCGCCGCGCGGTTGCGTGGTCTTGCCCGCCTGCAGCTGCGCCGCGGCCTGGCCCAGCAACGGCCGCACCTTGTCGAGCACCTCGAGCTTCTGCTGCAACGGCGCGGCGACGGGTGCCGACGACGGCAGGGCCTTCAGCGCGGCCAGGGATTCCCTGGCCGCGTCGGCGTCGCCGAGCGCGATGTCCTGCTCGATACCGGCGGCCAGCCGCGCACGCACCTCGTCCATGCCGGCAAGGGCCCGGTGGCTGTCCGCCTGCTGCTTGAGCGCGCTGGCGAAGAGCGCCGCGGCACTGTCCTTGCCCCCCACGAGCCGGTCGGCCGCCAGCGCCTTGTCGCCCCGGTCGAGCAAGGCGGCCAGTTCGGGCGAGTCGGGGGTCTTTTGCGCGGGCAGTTGGATATCGGTGCTCTTCTCGCGATGCCGGGCGGCAATCACGGCGGCGGGCGCCAGCATGATGGGCGGGCCCGCATCGATCTCGGATGCAACGGACGGGGGCGCCGCCTGCGGACGCTGGTCGAAGCCCATGACCGCAGGCTGGCCGCGCAGGGCGGAGCGTGGCGTGTTCTGTGTGCGCTGCACGTGCAACGCCTGCGGAAAAAAGTGATAGAACAGCGCGAACGCGAGCACGGCGACACCGAGCGCCCCGCCTATGGCGCGCTGTCGGCGGACGGTCTCGGTATTCGGCATGGTGGGCGGTTCCGTGCTGGCCTGCTATCGTGCGCTGCCACCTTAGGGAATCGCGCGCGGCAGGGCAACACGAGGCGTCGACGCGGCCCGGAATTTCGAGGAATCCGCATGACATCGAGCGACGTCGCCCCCGACGCCCCCTGGATCGAACGCCGCGAGGCGCTGGACACCTGGCTGGCCCCCATAGGACCGCACGCGGTCGTCGGCCTCGACACGGAATTCATGCGGCGGAACACCTTCTACCCGCAGCTGGCCCTGCTCCAGCTCGCCCACGACGAACGCTATGCGCTCATCGACCCGCTTGCCCTCCCCCTGCGCGAAGCGCTGGAGCCCGTGTTCGCCGCTCAACCCGTGATCACCGTGATGCACAGCGCCGGTGAAGACCTGGAAGCCCTGGCGCCCAACCTGCCCGACGGCCCGCACACCTTGTTCGACACGCAGATCGCCGCCGCCTTCGTGGGCATGGGCCTGGGCATCAGTTATCGGGCGCTGGTCGCGGAGCTGGTCGGCGCGGAACTCGACAAGGGCGAAACACGCAGCGACTGGCTGCAGCGCCCGCTCACGGACTCGCAGAAGCTCTACGCCACGCTGGACGTGGTTCACCTTCATCCCGTGCACGCGATCCTGGCCGAACGGCTGGCGGAGCGCGGCCGCACGGCATGGCACGCCGAAGACTGCGCCCGCATGAAGCGCCGCGCCAGCCATCGCGAGGGCGACCCGCAGCCGCAACGCGGCTTCAAGGCGGCCAGCGAATGGCCACGCGAGAAGCAGGCCCTGCTCCACCGCGTGCTGCGCTGGCGCGAGGTCACGGCCCGTGAACTCGACAAACCGCGGTCGTGGCTGCTCGACGACGTGCAGGCGCTGGACCTCGTGGGCAACGTGCCCGATGCGCCGGCCAAGCTCGACGAGCGCACCCGCGGCACGCGCGCCCTGCGCTCGCCTCAGCGCCAGGAACTGTTCGAACTGCTCCGCCGCCCGCTGGACGCCGAAGAAATAGAGGCAACGGCACCGGTCATCGGGCACCCCGTGGGCGAAGCCAAGCGCGCCATCAACGAGATGCGCAGTGCGGTGGACACCCTCGCCGTGCAACTCGACATCCCGCCCGGCCTGCTCTGCGCACGCCGTTCGATGGAGGAGTACGTGATGACCGGCGCGTGGCCGGAAGCCCTCGAGGGCTGGCGCCGCGGCGTGCTTCACGAGCGGCTGTCGCCGCTGTTGCCGGGCTGAAAATTCCCGCCCTCGGGCGGGAACTCGCTTTAAGGGGCCGCCGGACGTCAACGAAGACGCCCCGACGGCCGCCCTGCCGGCTAGTGCTCGAAATCGATCACGACGCGACCCTGGATGTCGCCCTTGTGCATGCGCGCAAAGATGTCGTTGATGTTTTCGAGCCTGTCGGTCGAGATCGTGGCCTTCACCTTGCCCTCACCCGCAAAGTTCAGTGCTTCCTGCAGGTCGAGCCGCGTGCCGACGATCGATCCGCGCACCGTCACGCCGTTGAGCACGGTATCGAAGATCGGCAGCGGGAAATCGCCGGGCGGCAAGCCGTTCAGCGACACCGTGCCTCCGCGACCCACCATGCCCATCGCCTGCTCGAAAGCCTTGGGCGATACCGCGGTGACCAGCACGCCCTTGGCACCGCCCACGTGCTTCTTCACGAATGCCATCGGGTCTTCGTTGCGAGCGTTCACCGCGAGCGACGCGCCGAGTGACTTGGCGAGCTCGAGCTTCCTGTCGTCGACATCCACCGCGATGACGTTTCGGCCCATGGCCTTGGCGTACTGAACGGCAAGGTGCCCCAACCCGCCGATGCCGGAGATGACCACCCAGTCGCCGGGTTTGGTGTCCGTCACCTTGAGGCCCTTGTAGACCGTGACGCCCGCGCACAGGATCGGCGCGATGTCGATGAAGGAAACATTGTCGGGAAGGTGCCCCACGTAGTTCGGGTCCGCAACGACGTATTCGGCGAAGCTGCCGTTGACCGAGTAACCGGTGTTGTGTTGCTGCTCGCACAAGGTTTCCCAGCCGCCCAGGCAGTGGACGCAGTGGCCGCAAGCGTCGTAGAGCCAGGGCACACCCACGCGGTCGCCTTCCTTGACGTGCGTGACGCCGGCACCGACGGCGACCACGTGGCCCACGCCTTCATGGCCTGGGATGAAGGGCGGGTTGGGTTTGACCGGCCAGTCGCCTTCCGCGGCGTGCAGGTCCGTATGGCAAACGCCCGTGGCGGCGATCTTCACCAGGATCTGCCCCGTGCCGGGCCTCGGTACGACCACCTCTTCCATCACCAGTGGCTTGCCGAATTCGCGGACCACCGCGGCTTTCATCGTTCTGTCCATGGGTTGTTCCTCGCTTTAGAAGTGCGCGTTGATATCGACGACGTCGATCAGCTTGTGATTGACGAACTCTTTCAGCCCCAGGCCCAGGAGTTCCCGGCCATAACCGGAGCGGCGAACGCCGCCGAACGGCAGATCCGCTTCCACTTTCGTCGGATGGTTGACGAACACCATGCCGGTGGAAATGCGCTTCGCCACTTCCACGCCATGCTTCGTGTCGGACGTGAAGACGGAGCCGCCGAGGCCGAACGGCGAATCGTTGGCGATGCGCACCGCGTCCTCTTCGTCCTTCGCGCGGAACAGCATGGACACCGGCCCGAAGAACTCCCAATAACGTGCCGGATTGTCTTCGCCGACGTCGGTCAGGATGGTGGGCTGCACGAAGGCACCCTGGCTGGGCACGGGCGGACCGACTTCCTCGGCTTTCGCGCCCAGTTCGACCGCCTTGCGGATCTGTTCCTTGATGTCGTCGGCCGCCTTCTGCGACGACAGCGGCGCGAGCGTGGTCTTCGGATCGGACGGGTCGCCGGCCACCAGCTTGGCCACGCCCTTGCGATAGGCGTCGAGGAAGGCATCGTAGACCTTGTCCACGACGATCATGCGCTTGGAAGAAACGCATACCTGGCCGCCATTCCAATGGCGACCGAACACCGCCCAGTCGACGGTCTTGGGCATGTCCGCGTCGGCTAGAACGACGAAGGCATCGGCACCGCCCAGCTCCATCGTCGACTTCTTCAGCGCCTTGCCGGCCTCGGAAGCGACCACGGCGCCAGCGGCTTCCGAGCCCGTCAGTGCCACGCCGTGGACGCGGGGGTCGTTGATGATCAGATTGATCTGCTCGCGTGTGGCGTAGAGGTTCTTGAACGCACCGTCCGGAAGACCCGCCTCAGCCATCAGCTTCTCGAACGCCGCCGCGCTCTGCGGAACGTTCGAAGCATGCTTGAGGATCAGCGTGTTGCCTGCCGAAAGCTGCGGCGCCAGGATGCGTGCGATCTGGTAATACGGGAAGTTCCAGGGTTCGATCGCCAGCAGGACGCCCAGCGGCTCGTGTACGAGCATCGCGTCGCCTTCCGCGGGGTCGAGCACCGGCAGCTTCTCCGGCTTCAGCAGTTCCTCCGCGTGGAGCACGTAGTACTCGAAGATCTTCGCCGACAGCTCCACCTCGGCCTTCGCCTCGGCAATGAGCTTGCCCATTTCCAACGTCAGCAGCTTGGCGAAGGCCTCGCTGTCGCGGCGCAGGATATTCGCGGCGTTCTGCAGAATGCGCCCGCGCTCGGCGAACGACGTGTCGCGCCACTTTCGGAACGCCGCATCCGCCTTGTCCAGGGCAGCGCGAACTTCGGCATCGGTCGCGTCGGGAAACGTTGCGACGGTTTCGCCGGTATACGGATTGGTGGTTGCATAGGCCATTTGACTTTGTCCTTCGTGAGTTGAGGGCTGCGATCTTTGGAGCGGTCAGGCCGCCAGATCCTTCACTGCCTGAACCATTTGCGTCAGCACGGCCTGGGCATCGCCGTAAACCATGCTGCAGTTGTCTTCGAAGAAAAGGAGGTTCTCGACGCCCGAGTAGCCCTTGCCCTGGCCACGCTTAACGACATAGACCTGGTGGGCCTTGTCGGCATCGAGGATCGGCATGCCGTAGATCGGCGACGATGTGTCGGTACGTGCGGCCGGATTCACGACATCGTTGGCACCGATGACCAGCGCGACATCGGTCGCGGGAAATTCGGCGTTGATGTCTTCCATGTCGAAAATGATGTCGTAAGGCACGCCGGCTTCGGCAAGAAGCACGTTCATGTGGCCGGGCATGCGGCCCGCGACCGGGTGGATCGCGAACTTCACGCTCACACCCGCGGCCTGCAGCAACTTCACGAACTCATACAGCTTCTGTTGCGCCTGTGCGACGGCAAGGCCATAGCCCGGAATGATGATGACGGACGACGCATAACGCATGGCCACGGCGGCATCGCTGGCATCGGCGCTCTTCATTTCTCCGTGCGCTTCGCTACCGCCGTGTGCAGCACCATCGCCGAAGTTCGAGAAGAGCACGTTGGCAAGCGAGCGGTTCATCGCCTTTGCCATCAGCAGGGTCAGCAGCGTGCCGGCAGAACCCACCACCATGCCCGCAATCATCAGCGCCGGGTTCTGCAGCGCAAAGCCTTCGAGCCCCACGGCCAGACCGGTAAACGCGTTGTACAGCGAGATCACCACCGGCATGTCCGCGCCACCGATGGGCAACGTCATCATGACGCCGAACGCCAGGGCCCCAGCGAAGAACAGGATGGCCAGCAGCGAGAAATGCGGGCTGTCGAAGGACACGACGAGCGCGATGCCGAGAAGCACGGTGGCGAGGAACAGCGCGCCGTTGACGATGCGCTGCCCTGCGAAGCGCCAGGGATTCTGTATCTTGCCGTCCAGCTTGGCCCAGGCGATCACCGAACCGGTCAGCGAGATGGCGCCGATCAGTGCACCGGCCGCGGTTGTTGCCAGGCCCAGTGCCGTAGGTTCGGCGCGCGCCGACAATTCAACCGCTGCCACGGCGGCGGCGGCGCCACCGCCCATACCGTTATAGAGCGCCACCATCTGCGGCATGGCGGTCATGCCGACTTTGCGCCCGCGCAGGAACGCCCAGCCCCCACCCACGCACAATGCGAGGACAGCGAGCATGACATTCACGACCCGGTTCGGCGCAACGTCGGCAGGCAGGTCGAACACCACCAGGAAGCTGGCCGCCACGGCGACCACCATGCCGATGCCCGCCACCACAATGCCCGATAGCGCGGTCACCGGTGACGACATGCGCTTGAGACCGAAGATGAAAAGGCACGCGGCGACCAGGCCGCTCAGCCCAAGGATGTGCTGGATCAGCATGTTCAGTTCTTCCTTTTGCCGCTGGACTTGAACATGGCAAGCATGCGGTCGGTCACCACGTAACCGCCGCCTGCATTGGCGGCACCGAGCGCGACGCCGATGAAGCCCACGGTCTGGGCGAAAGGCGTCGTCGCGTTGAGGAGCGCATGGAGCGCACCGACCACGACAATGCCGTGGATGAAGTTCGAGCCGGACATGAGGGGCGTGTGGAGGATCGAAGGCACGCGGCTGATCACTTCATAGCCCGTGAAGGCCGCCAGCATGAAAATGTAGAGCGCGATAAGCCAGGTCATCGTGGTGTCCATGGTCATTTCGCCGCCTCCACGCAGGATGTATCGATTTTTTCCACGGCCTTCCTGACTCCTTCGTCGCGTATCTCTCCGCTGTGCGTGAGGACGGTTCCCGCGATCACTTCGTCGTCGAAGTCGAGGGCGATCGCGCCATCCTTCACGAACAACGTGACCAGGTTGAGGACGTTCTTCGCATAGAGTTCGCTCGCATGCTGTGCCAGCGCCGAGGGCACATTGAGTGGCCCCAGAATCGTCACGGGGCCCACCGTCACCGTTTCGCCCGGCCGCGTACCTTCGCAGTTGCCGCCGCTTTCGGCACCGAGGTCGACGATGACCGCACCCGGCTTCATCGCTGCGATCTGCTCCGCCGAGATGAGAATGGGTGCACGCCGGCCCGGCACCGCTGCCGTGGTCACGATCATGTCCGCCTGGGCAATATGCCGCGAAAGCGCCTCACGCACTTTCGCCTGTTCTTCCGCCGTCAGTTCGCGTGCATAGCCGCCTTCGCCGCGGGCATCGACACCGGTATCCACGAACTTCGCGCCGAGCGACTGAGCCTGTTCGGCCGTTTCGGGCCGCACGTCGTAGCCTTCGGTGATGGCGCCGAGCCGGTGTGCGGTGGCCAGTGCCGAAAGGCCGGCTACCCCGAGCCCCATCACCAGGACGGTGGCGGCACGGAGCGAACCCACGGCGGTCGTCATCATCGGCAGGATGCGCGGCATATGCACGGCACCCAGCAGCGGCGCGTAGTAACCCGCCAGCGCGGCCTGACTCGACAAGGCATCCATCGCTTGCGCCCGGCTGATGCGCGGAATGCGCTCCATGGCGAAGGCCGTTATTTTGCCGTCGCGCAATGCTGCGACAAGGGCCGGGTTCTGCGCGCCATAGACGAACGAAATGAGCACCGCCCCCGGTTTCATGGCCTTGACCGCCTCGACGGATGGCGGCTGCACGGCCAGGACGATATCGGCCTTTGCCACCAGCGCCGCTGGCGTGTCCGCGAAGGCCGTGCCTTGAAAGGCCTGATCGAGGTACGTCGCACTCACGCCCGCTCCGCGCTCCAATGTCACCGATGCACCCAGCCGGGCAAGACGCGCAGCAACCGCCGGGACCGTGGCAACACGCCTTTCTCCGGGCCCGGTTTCCCTGAGCACCGCTATCTCGATCGCCATTAACTACTCCACATGGTTGGCCCACCCTGCCGGTGTGGCCTGCGTAAGAGAACGTAGGCGTCTTCGGCTCTCGCCGAATTGACACAGATCATGTGCAACCGAATATCGGTTGTTATCGTGCGCTCCAGCCTGCCAAACCGCGAGGAATTGCGAGCCATGCATTACAGCAGTGGGAACTACGAGGCCTTCGTTCGCCCCCGCAAGCCCCAAGGTGCCGAGAAGAAAACGGCCTGGTTTGTGGGTTCCGGCCTTGCCGGGCTGGCCGGAGCCGCCTTCCTGATCCGCGATGGCGGTGTCGCCGGAGAGCGCATCACCATTCTCGAAGAGCTCGCTTTGCCGGGCGGTGCGCTCGATGGCCTCGATGTGCCCGACAAGGGCTTCGTCATCCGCGGTGGCCGCGAGATGGAAGAACACTTCGAATGCCTCTGGGACCTTTATCGTTCGATTCCGTCACTGGAGATCCAGGATGCGAGCGTTCTGGACGAGTTCTATCGCGTCAACAAGGACGATCCAAACGTTTCGCTCCAGCGTGTCACGCAGAATCGGGGGCAGGACGTGCCGGACAAGGCACTGCTGACCTTGAGCGACAAGGCGCTGAGGGAACTGGTCGAAGTCTTCCTCGCCACCCGCGAGGAGATGGAAAACAAGCGTATCGACGAGGTTTTCGGCGAAGAGTTCTTGAAGAGCAACTTCTGGCTCTACTGGCGCACCATGTTCGCGTTCGAGGAATGGCATTCGGCGCTTGAAATGAAGCTGTACCTGCATCGCTTCATTCACCACATCGGCTCCCTTGCCGACTTCTCGTCGATGAAGTTCAACCGCTACAACCAGTACGAATCGATGGTCCTGCCGCTGGTCAAATGGTTGGAGGACCGGGGCGTACGGTTTCGTTATGAGGTAACGGTGACCGATGTGGATTTCGCCATCCAGGCCGGAACCAAACAGGCCACGCGCATTCATTGGATCGAGAACGGCGTCGAAGGCGGCGTGGATCTGGGACCCGACGATCTTGCCTTCATCACCATCGGCTCGCTGACCGAGAATTCGGATGATGGCGACCACCACACGCCGGCAAGGCTGAAGGACGGACCGGCCCCCGCCTGGGATCTGTGGCGCCGTATCGCGGCCAAGGACCCTGCCTTTGGCCGCCCGGATGTGTTCGGCGGCGATATCCCGAAAACCAAATGGGCGTCGGCGACCATCACGACGCTGGACGCGCGCATCCCCCGTTACATCGAACGCATCGCGAAGCGCGATCCCTTCAGCGGCAAGGTCGTGACGGCCGGCATCGTCACCGTCAAGGACTCGAGCTGGCTGTTGAGCTGGACGGTGAGCCGCCAGCCCCATTTCAGGAAGCAGCCGAAAGACCAGATCGTCGGCTGGCTCTATGCGCTGTTCGTGGATCGCCCGGGCGATTATGTGAAAAAGCCGATGCAGGAGTGCACGGGCGAGGAAATCACGCGGGAATGGCTCTATCACCTCGGCGTGCCCGTCGAGGACATTCCGGAACTCGCCGCCACCGGGGCACGAACGGTACCGGTGATGATGCCGTACATCACCGCCTTCTTCATGCCGCGCCAGGCGGGCGACCGGCCGGACGTGGTGCCGAAAGGGGCGGTGAATTTCGCCTTCATCGGGCAGTTCGCGGAATCCGCGCAGCGTGACTGCATCTTCACCACGGAGTATTCGGTGCGCACGCCCATGGAAGCCGTCTACACGCTGCTCGACGTCGAACGCGGGGTACCCGAGGTCTTCAACTCGACCTACGACATCCGCACCCTGCTCGCCGCGATCGGCCCGCTGAGGGACGGCAAACCCATCGACTTCCCCGGCCCCGAGTTCCTGCGCAGACACCTGTTGAAGAAGCTGGAAGCCACGGAGGTCGGCGAGTTGCTGAAGGCCTTCCACCTGATCCCGGAGCCATGACCCGCGGACCGCGCGGCAGCGCCCCGGAGGATGTTGGCAGTCGCCGGGATCGCTGATATAGTTCGCGCTTCGTGGGGCGGTAGCTCAGCTGGGAGAGCGTCGCGTTCGCAATGCGAAGGTCGGGAGTTCGATCCTCCTCCGCTCCACCAAAATCAAGTACTTGCAGAAAGGCTGAGGATGCGAATTCTCGGCCTTTTGCTTTCCATGCCCTACCGATCTGTCGCAGGGCGTGACTAGACGTTACAGGGCGCTGCAACGGGATTGCCCCGAATATCCCGCGGTCCACTCCGCCCCAATGGCGGCCACGGAATCCGGACGTCTGGACATCGGTTCCGGTATGCGCTGAACATCTCAGGTGGTGCTGCAATTTGTACAAGCGACCTTCTGGCTACCAACCTCACATCGCTTTGTGGCCCCTGCCTCAAGAATGCTATCGCCAGCTCATTTTGCGAGTGTAGACAAGCGCATGCAAACTGAACAACGGGGGAGACAATTATTGAATCCAGTAAGAGCGGTACTCAATCGACTCCAAGAACATCTCCACAACCAACGAATTTCGCCGAGCCCTTTCGAATTCGGCGAAATACAACAGCGCGATCGGATTGCTGCTCGGCCCGTGCTTGCAAAGTGCCACGGCAATCTACTTTCGGAAGCAACCGGGCCGCTTCTGGTCATGCAGGCCGATCAGAAGAACGTCGACGCGATCCCAATTGCAACTGCAGCGTTCGCGAACATCCGTGCAGGCTTTAACGGTGCGTGGAGGCTGCTAAGTCCGGGACGCCTGTGCGGCTTTCTTACGGATTCGGCTGACACGAACGGGCTCGCTTGGCGCATCCAGCCTGGAGAGGAGACATATGGAATTGCCGTCACTGTAGGCACCCTGATCAGAACGGTCACATCTGCTTACCGCTTACTTTGTTTGCCGGCTTTCGAGCCACGCGTTGCGGTGGGAGGCACTGTTAAAGCGTCCTCCGAGTGGCTCGACATTCCGGAATTTCCGATTCCTCGATCGGAGCAGCGACGCGCTATGGGTGTCCAGTATGCTTCCTATGGCTTGTATGCGGTTTTTCTCCATGAGTTGGCCCACATTTTTCGCGGCCATATCAACTGCATTGTTAAGAACGACCCACATTTTTCGTTCGACGAGCAGCACGTCCCCGACGATCCCAATCAGAAGCGACTTCGTCTTTACGTCGAAACGGATGCCGATGCGACGGCTGGGCGAATGCTAGCGAAATTGGCACTCAAGCCCTACCTCGGCAGTGATCCACTCTCTAGCACGGAAGGCCGACAGACAATGTTCGACCTGCTTGTGAGCGTAACGCTGACCTTTTCGGGATTTCCAGCGTTAAAGGACTGCTACCATAGCGGCGCAATACGCGCTTTCATTTTCATGGGTGCGCTTATGGACGAGTGCGGCACAGAAAGAAAGCAGAGTGCACAATGGCTGGAGGCGCGCGTCTCAGCGACCCAGGAGCTGATGCATAAATGCGGAATCCTTGGTGAGGACGCGCCTAAGTACAGTGCACAGGAAGCTCAAGAGCTGGTCCATAGCACACTGCCAGCAATGCTCAAGGCACAGCCGCGTTGGCTGGATGTGAGGCCTTTTAAGAATACGTCGGCTTTCAAGACTTAAACATACAGTCGCGCGTCAATGCCGATCCTCCTCTGCTCCACCAAATTCAAGTAGTCATAGAATGGCCGAGGATGCGAATCCTCGGCGTTTTGGTTTCCATGCGCGCGATTGACCCTTGTCGTCAGGGTTGTCATGAGGTTTCTATCGCCGCCATGGCGGCTACTACAGATGAGCCACAGTGCATCTGCCGGAAGTGCGCCATGAACTGCCCGACGCGCGCGTTAATGCACCGGTCTTGCCTCGCAATACGATCTTTACTTCCCTGGCATGGCAGCCGCCAACACCGGCTTCGCCCACTCCGGCGTGCGGCTCAGTGTTGCCAAATCCGTCGGCCGGACGAGCGTGCCTCCGGCGATGTCGGCCAGCAGGGTCGGATCGGGGATCGCCTCGCCATGCGCGACATCGACACTGTTGTCGTACACCTGCAGAAAGGCGATGGACGGCATGAGCGCCACGAGGTTTTCCAGCGCGGAGACATAGCGCTCGCGAATCTTCGCTTCCGGAATGTCGTGGCCGCCCGCCGCCACGCGCACCTTCACCCGGGCGATGTGCTTCTCCGGGGAGGACAATCCGCAGAACCACATCAGCACGTCGTGCGTGCGCGCCGCCTCGGCGATCTTCGCGGGCACCGTGTTCCCGCCGAGCGTGGTTTCGAAGGCGTAGGCCGCGCGCCCGGCGATCGCATCGTCGAAACGCCACATACCCTCCTGCCATGCCATGGCATTGGCCTCGGTCTGGCCGCATCCGGTCGACGCAACCAGTTCCCGCGCAAACGTATCGGGATTGAACCAGTCGAGCCCGGCCTGCCGCAGACGATATCCGCCGATAGAACTCTTCCCTGCCCCGTTGACGCCAGCGAGGACGTAAAGGACAGGACGGCCCCTCAATGAGACTCCCCGGCCTTGACCTTGCCGGCCAGCGTGGTCGGCCCCTGCATCAGCGCGCGCAGCCGCTCGCTGGCGTCGTCGGCCTGCAAGGAGGCCAGGCGTTCGTCGAAACGGCGGCGAAGCGTGTCGAGGGCCGACGCCTGACGCGCGCCGGCATCGTCGAGCGCCCTGAGGATGAGGCCATACTCCTCGGCGGAGAGGATGACCGCCTCAGGCTCGCTGTGATTCGTGACGACCACCTTGCCCTTGCGCCCGATCGCGCGCATGACGCCGCGCCAGCCCAGTTTCTTCACGTCGGAGGCAGGCGTACGGGGCAGGTTTTCGAGGGGATCGAGCTTGAGGGTCAGGGCCATGGGTGGATCCTGTGGGACTCGAAGGCCAATATACCCCAAATTCCCTTTTTGGGCCATGACGCTACACCGTCTCCCGACGTGGACGGCGCCATCCTCGGCTCACCCTCACTGCCCTGGAAAGCTCATGACTCCCTTGGACAAACCCCTGAAGCGCGAACTGGAGGTCGACGGCCAGGCGTACACGCTGACCATCGATCCGGACGGCCTGAAGCTCGTTGGCAAAGGCAAGCGCAACGGCGTTTCACTGGCGTGGAAAGATGTGCTCAGCGGCGACGCTGGACTGGCGGCAGCATTACAGGCGTCGGTAAAGCACTGAGCAATTCCGCAGCGGGTCGGCATATAACTTTCGGCCTACGCCGTATGGCAGGCCTGGCGGGAACGCTTATCGGGTGTCCCTGGCACGGTGTTTGCGGCGAGAATGGAGGGCTCGGTCGCCAACGCAAGAGCACATGGCGACCTCTTCTTCACCATCGGCACCGGAACTTCGCTCCGGACCGCCGGAATGGAGCTGGTTGGCAGGATGAAACTGAATTCGACGACACGCCCGCGCGCCGCGCGGGTGCCAGGGGTACGTTTGTGCCTCGCGCTCGCGCTGGCGCTGCACGGGCCCATCGCCACCGCGGTCACCGCCCCGGCGGAGCGCGATGCCTTGCTCGCCATGGCACGTCACGAACGCGACGAGGGACACCGTGTCGACGCGCTTGCGCATTGCCAGGCCGTCCTCTCGCGATGGCCGGACGATCACGAGGCGCAGGCCCTGAACGTCACTTTGTTGACGGAATTGGGCGCCAGTACGCGCGCCGGGGAATTGGCGGCGGCGCTCCATCCCTCCCTATCGACGGCCGAGACGTATCGTCTTCGGGCGGATCGCGTGGCGAAGGAAATTCGCTGGGCCGACGGCGAGCCCGCCGACCCGTTCCATCCCTATGTGGAAGCCGACAAGTCCGTGGAAGACGCCCGGCACGTCGCCGACGATCCGTCCTTGCCGGCCGACCTGCGCCGGCGCGCCGGCTTCGACCTGCTCGTGGCCCTGGCGCGAGCCGGCCATGTGGACGAAACCGTTGCCCGCTACGACGCCTTTCGCGCACAAGGAGTGACGTTGCCCCCGTATGCGGAGCGCGCAGCCGCCGATGCGTTGCTGGCGAAGCGCCGCCCCGCCGAAGCGGTAACACTCTACGAAGACAGCATCGCAAAGGACCCCGGCCCGTACGACCGCACGGAGAGCGAGCCGCGGATCGGGCTCATGTACGCCTACCTGGAATCCGGGCAGACACAAAAGGCATTCCGCACCATCGACGACCTTGCCGCGAAAGAGCCGCAGTGGCTGCGCGTGCGCGGCATCGCCGCACCGGCACAGAACCAGCGCAAGGTCGACGCCGACCTGAATGCCGCCGCCGTGCGCGACTACGTGGAGATGCATGCCGATGCCTATGCGCGGCTGGAACCCCTGAATCGCGAAGCGCCCGCGAACGCACAGCTTCGCAGTGAACTGGGCATGGTGGAGTTGGCCCGCGGATGGCCGCGACGTGCCCGCGACGACTTCGACATCGCCCTCACGCTGGACCCGCGCGAGGCCGGCGCCTATATCGGCAAGGCCAACACCGCACGCGTGCTCAACGACTACGCGGCCGTCGATGCCGACCTCGACACGGCGCACGCGCTCGCTTCCCGCAACCAGCGCGTCGATCGCGCGCGGGAATCGTGGCAGCGCGAGCGTGGCTGGCAGTTCGACATCGACAGCGAACATGGCAAGGGATCCAGCCCGGACTTCGGCGACCGCGACGCCACCACCCAGGCCACCATCGCCAGTCCGCTCATCGACAACCATTGGCGTGTCGTCGCGCTCGGACGTTATTCCACCGCCAACCTTCCCGAAGGCGATGTACGCCGGACACGTGCGGGCGTCGGCATCCGCGGCTATGCCTACGGCTTCGAAGGCTATGTGCAGGCCCTGCCCTCCGCCGACCGCTACGTCGGCAAGACGGCGATCGAGGCTGGTTTCAACTGGTCGCTGTCGGACCATTGGTCCTGGGCGGCCGACTACAGCACGGCAGGCGACGACACTCCGCTTCGTGCGCAGTACTACGGCATCTCCGCCAAGACGCTGGATACGGCGGTCACCTGGCGCGCCAGCGAGTTGACCCAGGCACGCATCGGGCTTTCACATGACCGCTTCAGCGACGGGAACCGGCGCAATGGGTGGCTGGCGGCCGTCGTGCAACGCCTGCACACCGCCCCGAACCTCTCCCTGGACGGCGGTGTGGAAATCGGCGGCTCGACGAACTCGCGATCCGACCGACCCTATTTCAATCCCCGCCGCGATCGCAGCTACGCCCTGACCGGGCGTCTACAGAACCTGTTGGGGCAGTTCTACGACCGCAGCGTCACCCAACGCATCGACGTCGCCGTCGGCCAATACGCCGAACGCGGCTACGCCACCGACTGGATGGCCAGCGTTCGCTACGGGCAAGTGATCCAGACGGGGCCCGGCTTCAACGTCGGTTGGGGCCTCGGCTGGCACAACCAACCGTACGACGGACGGCGCGAGCACCGCGTTGTCCTCGACCTGACGCTGCACTGGGGAGAATGAGAACCATGCGCCCGCTGTTGATCCTGCTGGCCCTGTTCGGGTTTGCGCTTCCCGCGTTCGCGCAACCGGTCGCCGCCGTGCGACCGGCCCTGATCGTGCTCGCGTACCACGATGTCCGCGACGACGTCGGCTCCCATGGCGACCGCGATCCGGACGCCATCAGTACCGACCACCTCATTTCCCACTTCGACTGGCTCAAGGCGAACGGTTACCACGTCGTCAGCCTCGAACAGGTGGTGCAGGCGAGCCATGGCGGCGCTCCGTTGCCGAAGGACGCCGTGCTGCTCACGTTCGACGATGGCCTCAAGAGCTTCTATACGCGCGTGTATCCCTTGCTGCGCGCGTACGGCTATCCCGCCGTGCAGGCACTGGTGGGCTCCTGGATGGACATGCCCGACGGCAAGCGCATGCCCTACAACGGCAGCGATTGCGACCGTTCCTGTTTCCTCACCTGGGACCAGGTGGCGGAAATGCACACCTCCGGACTCGTGGAGTTCGCCTCGCATTCGTGGGCCATGCACCAGGGCCACAACGCGAATCCGCAGGGCAATCTTCTGCCGACCGCGGCGTCGCTTAGCTATGACGACGCGAAGCACCGGTACGAAACGGTCGACGAATACCGCGCACGCATCCGTAACGATCTCGAACGCAGTGCCAGCGAGATCGCGCAGCACATCGGCGTACGGCCGCGCGCCCTGGCCTGGCCGTACGGCGAGTACACCCGGATCGGCCGCGACGTGGCCGCGGAAGTGGGAATGACCGTCACCTTCAGCCTGAGCGACGACAATCCCGGCCTGGAGCCGGGGCGGACGGTGCCGCGCCTGCTGGTGAGCGACAACGTGACCGCGAACCGGCTCGGTTGGCTCATCCGCCACCAGGCCAGGATCGATCCGGCACGCGTGGTGCAGGTGGACCTCGACTACGTATACGACCCCGATCCGGCGCAGCAGGACCGCAACCTCTCGAAGCTGCTGGACCGCATCAAGCGCATGAATCCGACCGACGTCTGGCTGCAGGCGTACGCGGACCCTGACGGCGACGGCGTCGCCGATGCGGTGTATTTCCCCAATCGCCACCTGCCCGTGCGCGCCGATCTGTTCTCGCGCGTTTCATGGCAGCTTCGCACCCGCGCCGGTGTGCGGGTCTACGCATGGATGCCCGTGCTTGCTTTCCGCTTCCCCGGTAAATCGCTGCCTACGCTTGCCGGCGAACCCAAACCCGGCGGGGACCACTATCGCCTCGCACCGTACGATCCGCAGGTGCGGGCCCTCATTGGCGACGTGTACGAGGACCTGGCGATGCACGCCGCCGAGGCCGGCGTGCTGTATTCCGACGACGCGTACCTGCGAGACACGGACAACCTCGGTCCGTGGGCACACAACACCCCGGCCCAGAACACCCAGGCGCTCATCGACTTCACGCGGGAACTGACGGCCCGCATGAAGCTGTGGCGTCCGCAGCTCCGCACCGCGCGCAACATCTACACCCGGCCGATCATGGAACCCGCCGCGGAGGCCTGGTTCGCGCAGAGCCTCGCCGCTTTCAATCGCGCCTATGACATGACCGCGGTCATGGCCATGCCGCAGCTCGACGGCCAATCCGATAGCCTCGGCAGGTACCGCAAGCTCGTGGCCGCCGTGAAGGCGACGCCCGGAGCCATGGACAACACGCTGTTCGAATTCGCGACGCAGGACTGGCGCACGCACCGGCCCATCCTTGCGCGCGACATCGCCGCCCGCATGCGCGCCGTGCAGGCCCTGGGCGTGCGCCATATCGGCTATTACCCCGACGATTTCCTCAACGACCGGCCGGCCCTGGAAGTCATTCGCCCCGCCATCTCCTCCTCCGACTATCCCTACGCGGAGCCTGCCCGATGAACGGAGGCATCCTTCATGCCCTGCTGGAGTTCGCGTTCTATTACCCGTTGGTGA
Source organism: Luteibacter sp. SG786 (assembly GCF_011759605.1). GTDB lineage: Bacteria > Pseudomonadota > Gammaproteobacteria > Xanthomonadales > Rhodanobacteraceae > Luteibacter. The sequence continues at coordinate 1,122,682 of NZ_JAAOYX010000001.1, read as the reverse complement.
TGTCGCTTTTCTGGATGAGCGGCGGCGTCATCTACTTCATGCGCTGGGAGCGACGGGAACCGCCGCGCGTGCACCCCACCCCGCTGCCGGAATATCCGCTCGTGAGCCTCGTGGTGCCCTGCCACAACGAGGGCGAGCAGGTTCGCGAGACCATCGCCCATCTGGCCTCGCAGCAATACCCGAACTTCGAGATCATCGCCATCAACGACGGTTCCACCGACGATACCGGCGCGCAGCTCGATCAGCTGATGGCCCAGTACCCCTCGCTGCGGGTCATCCACATGTCGAGCAACCAGGGCAAGGCCATGGGCCTTCGCGCGGCCGCGCTCGCTTCGCGTGCCGATTTCCTCGTGTGCGTGGACGGCGATGCGTTGCTGGACGACTACGCCACACACTGGATGATGATGCACATGCTCGACAGCCCGCGCGTCGCGGCTGTCACGGGCAACCCGCGCATCCGCAACCGCTCCACCCTTCTGGGGAAGGTGCAGGTCGGCGAATTCTCGTCGATCATCGGCCTCATCAAGCGCGCGCAGCGTATCTACGGGCGCATCTTCACCGTGTCGGGCGTGATTGCCTGCTTCCGCAAGAGTGCCCTGCACGACGTCGGCTACTGGAACACCGACATGGTCACCGAGGACATCGACGTGAGCTGGCGCCTGCAGATGCGGCATTGGGAAATTCGTTACGAACCCAATGCGCTGTGCTGGATCCTCATGCCCGAAACCTTCCGCGGCTTGTGGAAGCAGCGCCTGCGCTGGGCCCAGGGTGGCTCCGAAGTGTTGCTCCGCTACACGAGCCGCCTGTTCAGGTGGCGTCAGCGGCGCATGTGGCCGGTAGCGTTCGAGTACATCACCAGCCTGGCCTGGTCGTACACGATGGCGGCGATCATCGTGCTCTGGGTGCTTGGGCAGTTCGTCCCGCTGCCGCCCGCACTGCATGTCCAGACGCTCCTTCCGCAGTGGCACGGCGTAGTACTCGGCATCATCTGCCTGTCGCAGTTCCTCATCAGCCTGCTGATCGACCGCCGCTATGAAACACGCATAGGCCGGAACTACTACTGGATGATCTGGTACCCGCTCGTGTACTGGCTGCTCAACACCGCGACGTCGGTGGTCGCGTTCCCCAAGGCGCTGTTGAAACGTCGCGGCACGCGCGCCATATGGGTCAGCCCGGACCGGGGACTGCGATGAAAGCCGAAGCCATCATCATCCAGCGGCCTGAGCGCCAGTCGCACGCGCAGCGTGCGGTATTTGCCACCCTTACGGTGTTCGCCTGGCTCTTCTGGGCATTTCTCTGGCTACCCCTGCTGACGCTCGCCGCCTGGGCCTTCGGAGTGCGCACCGCATGGGTGCAGCTGCGTGTGTTCGATCTTGTCGAAAACGGCGGCGACATCAATGTCATTCTGATCGTGGCCGTGGCGTGCGCCGCGATCTTCTTCTCCTGGTCCAAATACAATCACGCGCGCTTCGCCGGCAAGCAGAAGCGCCGTGGAAACAAGCCGGTTGGCGTGGCACAGACGGCGGCGGCCATAGGGGCGTCCACGGATGATGCGCTGAAGATCCAAGCCCACCGCCGCGCCGTGGTGAGCGTTTCCGCCGATGGCTTCATGACCGTGAACGAAGCCGTCTGAGCGAAGCGCTCAGACGGCTTTCAGGACGAACACGCCGAAGGCCGGGGCCGGCGAGATCCAGGAGCGTTCCACCTCCCATCCACCGTTCGCCGCGAGGCGAGCGAACGACTCCGGCGTGAACTTGTGCGAGTTCTCGGTGTGGATCGACTCGCCGGCGGCGAACGCGAATGTCTGTCCGGCCACCGTGACGCGTTGCGCCCCGCGGCTCACGAGGTGCATTTCGATGCGCTCGCATGCCGGATTCCAGACGGCACGATGCTCGAACGCCTGCGGGTCGAAATCGCCGCCCAGTTCACGGTTGATGCGCACGAGCACATTGCGGTTGAACGCCGCCGTTACCCCGGCTGCATCGTCATAGGCGGCCAGCAGCACGTCGAGTTCCTTCACCTGGTCCGCTCCGACGATGAAGCGTGCGTCGTCGCCCAGCCGTTCGCGCACCGCTCGCAAGAGCGCCGCCGCTTCGTCCGGCGTGAAGTTGCCGATGGTGGAACCCGGGAAGAAGGCGACCACGGGCCTGCCGGCGAGCGACGGCGGCAGCTCGATGGCCTGGGTGAAATCGCCCACCACCGGCTGCACCGCCAAGGAGGGATAGGCCTCACGCAATCGTGCCGTCGCGCCTTCGAGCGCGTCGGCACTGATATCCACCGGCACATAAGCGGATATCCATGGCGCCGCGTCCAGGAGCATGCGCGTCTTGTCGCTGGCGCCGCTGCCCAACTCCAGCAGCACGGCGCCCTGCGGTATCGCCTCGGCGAGCGCCGGCGCGATCTCGCGCAGCAGCGCCGTCTCCGTGCGTGTCGGATAGTATTCGGGCGTAACGCAAATGGCTTCGAAGAGTTCCGAGCCGGCGCCGTCGTAGAAATACTTCGGCGAGAACGCCTTGGGCGACGACGAGAGTCCCGCGAGGGTATCGCGCAGGAAGGTCAGCCGCTCGCGGTCGGGCGAGGTTCCCGGATCGCGCGCGAGGCGTACCCCGGCGAACATCCAGCGTTGCCCGTGACGATAGAAGTTGCGGTACGACACGCGCGAATGGCCCGGCGGCGTCACGCTGGCGCCACCGCGCAAGACCATCTGGCCGCTCATGAACTTGCCGTTGTATTCGCCCACGGCATCGTCTGCCGCGCGGAAGCCGGGATACGGCGCATAGGCGCTCGATGTCCATTGCCAGGCCACGTCGTCGACCTGCTCGAGATCGTCGCGCGTGCGCATGGCGTGTTCCCATTCGGCCTCGGTGGGCAAACGCGCCCCGGCCCAGCGCGCGAATGCCTCGGCCTCGTAGTAGCTGATGTGCGTCACCGGCGCATCCGGATCGACGGGCTGCCAACCACCCGGCGTCATATGCGACCAGGCCTCGCCGTCGTGCTGCCAATAGAGCGGCGCTTCCCAGCCTTCGGCCTGGCGTTGGGCCCAGCCATCGGACAACCAGAGGTCGGCCCGACGGTATCCGCCCAGCGCCATGAAGGCCAGCCACTGGCCGTTGGTCACCAGTCGGTCGGCGATCTCGAACGGTTCCAGCCAGACCGTGTGCACAGGCCCTTCGTTGTCGAAGGCGAAGGCCTCGTCGCGCGCGCCGATGCGGACAGGCCCGCCGCCCACCGAACGGAAGCGGCCCGTGGGGCCAGGCTCCGGGGCCTTCCAGGAAGGATCGAAAGGCGGCTTGAGCGGCGACTGCGCGAACAGGTGCTGCACGTCCATCACGAGCAGTTCCTGGTGCTGTTCTTCGTGCGCGAAGCCCAGGCGCACCAGCGCCTGCAGTTCCACGGAGAGGTCGTCGGCGAGGAAGCTGCGCATGTGCCTGTCCACGTGGTGGCGGTAGGCAAGCACGCGCGGCATGGCCGGACGGGTGAGCAACCCGCGCAGCGGCCTCGGGTGGCGAGGGCCGATGGCTTCGTAGTACGAGTTGAACAGATAGGCGAAGTCGGCGTCGAAAACCTGGTAACCGGGCACGTTCGGCCCGAGCAGGAAGGTTTCGAAGAACCACGTGGTGTGGGCAAGGTGCCACTTGGCCGGGCTGGCGTCGGGCATCGACTGCACGACCATGTCTTCCGGTCCGAGCGACGCCACGAGTGCCTCGGTGCGGGCACGGACCGCGTCGTAACGCTCCGCGAGCGAGAGCAGGTTGTCGCGGCCGTGAACGGAGGCGCCGGGCGCCATGGATGTATCGACAAGGGCTTGCATTGGGGGCTCCCTGGTGGAACGGTCAGTCCCGGATGCGCTCAGGCGCATGCGGCTGGATCGGACATCCTGCGACCCGGGCAGGATGAATCCAAGCCGACAAACGGGAACAGGTGACGTTACCGATCCGCAAAGATACTTTCTTGCACTGCCCCATCGCTTTTGACACGCCGCACCATGATTTCCTGGGAACCGCTTAACACCTTTGGGGGCGGAACGGCCCCTAACATCTTTCCATGGCTCTAAATTTCCCGCCCGCACGGCCGATATGACTATTGTGTTGCAGGTGGCGGGAGGCTCGCCATGAAATACCCAGTCGTCGCGGCGACCATCATCGTGGCCCACGTGGCGGCGCTTGTCCTCGTGCCCGACCTGGGCATGGCCATCTCGTACACGTTCTTCTTCGCCGTGTCCGGCCTCGCCATGGCCAGCGTGGTGGTCGCATGGCGGCGATCGGGTACCCCGAGGGACCGCCGGTGGTGGCTGCTGCTGGCCAGCCTTGCCCTGTGGACGGTGGGCATGTCGCTCTCGGCGCGGCAGAACTACGTGCTGGAAAACTCCAATCCCGCGCCCGGCGACAGCATGTTCTTCTACATCCTGTATGTGCTGCCGGTGCTCGTGTCCGTCTCGTCGGCGCCCGTGGCGGCGCGAAAGAAATGGGCGATGGCCATCGACCTGGTGCTGGCGTCGCTGCTCGGCGTGCTCTTCTACATCCGCACGTTCTCCATCGTGTCCCTCGAGGGCGCCGTCGGCACGCAGGCCGCGGTAGACGTGGCCTACATGCTCGATTTCGAGAACAGCTGCCTCGCCGTGGCCGCACTGCTCCGTTACGTCGCCACCGATCGGGCGGACGACCACTTCTACTTTCGCGGCGTCAGCGCCTTCTTCGTCACTTACGCGTTTTGCGGCTATTTCTACAATCATTACATCGCACTGGGCGGGCACCCCGAGTTCGGCACCTCGCCGTGGGATGTCCTGCTCGACGTGCCATTCCTCGCCCTCTTCCTGGCCGCCGCCACGCGCATGCCGCAGCGCTACTGGCACGCCCCGGTGTACCTGGTGCGCTTCGTGCAGAGCGCCAGTCCCACGTTCCTCGCCATGAGCGTGCTCGGCTTCGGCTTGATGGTGATTCCCGGTTATCCGGTCCTCGGCATCGGCGGCGCCATCGCGGCCGTGATCGGCATCGGCCTGCGCGGCACGCTGGCCCAGGTGGATCTGGTCGAAGAGGAATTTCGCCTCGCTCGCAGCCGCGACGAGTTGCAGGGGTTGGTCTTCGTCGACAGCCTCACCGGCCTGGCCAATCGCCGCGCGCTCGACGAACGCCTGCTGCGCGAATGGCACCGTCCGGGCCAACAGGATCCCATCGCCCTGCTCATGATCGACGTCGACCAGTTCAAGGAATTCAACGACCGCTTCGGGCACCTCGCGGGCGACGAATGCCTGCGCACCCTCGCTTCCGCCCTGTTGCGCCGGGGTCTGCGCGCGGGCGACTTCATCGCCCGCTTCGGCGGCGAGGAATTCGCGGTGGTGGCGCCCGGCACGAACCTGCCGGATGCCGTCGCGCTCGCCGAAGGCCTGCGCAAGGAAATCCAGTCGCTGTCGATCGTGCACCCGGCCAGCCCTTTCGGCGTCGTGACCATCAGCATCGGCGTGGCTGCCGCCAACGCGAGTTCGGAAAGTGGCCCGCTCGATCTTCTCAACGCGGCCGACCGCGCGCTCTACCGTGCGAAGCAGGCCGGGCGCAACCGCGTCGGCAGCCAGGACGGCGGGCGCATGAACACGGTGCGCCTGGATGGCTCGCGTCACGTCGGTTGATCACTGGCGACACCTTGCAGACGGCGACGCCGCGGATGCCTTAACCTCGTTGCCCCGAGAACTGCACGATCTGGAACCTTGAGCACGCCATTGGACACGCTGGCCGCGCCGTGGCGGCACGAGGAAGAGATCAGGAAAAGCCGGTTCCTCGCCCAGGCCGCCCCTGTGGATACGCCCGCTGCGGCCTTGGCGTGGCTGGACGCGAACGGCGATCCGGCAGCCACGCACAACTGCTGGGCCTACCGCATCGGCGACGCCTATCGCTTCAACGACGACGGCGAACCCGGCGGCACCGCGGGGCGGCCCATTCTCGCCGCCATCGACGGGCAAGGCTGCGACCGCGTGGCCGTGCTGGTCACGCGCTGGTACGGCGGGATCAAGCTCGGCGCGGGCGGCCTCGCCCGGGCCTACGGAGGCAGTGCCGCCGAATGCCTGCGCCTCGCGCCGAGGACACCCATCGTGCCCGTCGGGCGCCTGGTGCTGCGCTGCGAGTTCGGCGAGCTGGCCCTGCTCGACGCGCGCCTTCGCGAGATGGGGGCGACGGTGGAACGGGAGACGTTCGAGGCGGACGGCGCAACGCTGACCGTGGCGGCACCGCTGGATGCGCTGGATTCGATCGTCTCGCGGGTGGTGGACCTCACCCGCGGCCGGGTGCGCCCCCGCCGCCTGGATTAGAGCCGCTTCGCAGGAATTCGCGGTTGAATACCGTACCGCGCGGCCCCATCCGTTCCCGAATTGCCTGGAAACCACCGAAGTGAGCATGAGCGAGCAACGCAGGGAGAAGTCGCGCAAGATCGGCGCGCTGCGCAACCTCTGGCCGTTCCTGAAGCCGCACAAGCGGCTCGCCATCGGCTGGCTCGTGTTCCTCGGCATCTCGTCCAGTGCGTCGCTGGTGCTGCCTGTCGCCGTGAGGCACATCATCGACCACGGCTTCCTCGCATCGAGCCTGGCGGCCATCAACGGCACCTTCCTCGCCTTGTTCGGCGTGGCCCTGGTGCTCGCGTTCGCCACGGCCGCCCGTTATTACTGCATTGCCCTGCTCGGCGAGCGCTCGCTCGCCTCCCTGCGCACCGCGCTCTACGAGCACGTCATCCAGTTGGACGTCGGTTTCTACGAAAGCACGCGCGTGGGGGAACTCACCTCACGGCTGGGCACCGACACCGAAGTGGTACAGACCCTGGTCGGCTCGGGCATCTCCGTGGCCCTGCGCAGTGTGGTGATGCTCATCGGCGCCGCCGCGGCCATGGCCTGGACCAGCCCGCGCCTCGCCGGCCTCACCGCGCTGGTGATTCCCGCCGTGATGTTGCCGATCCTCGTGTTCGGACGGCGCGTGCAGAAGCTGTCCCGAAACAGCCAGGACCGCATCGCCGACGCCGCCGCGGTGGCGAACGAAACGCTGAACGCCGCGCAGGCGGTAAAGGCGTATGCGCGCGAGCCGATCGAAAGCCGCCGTTACGCGCATGCCATCGCACTGGCGCTGGCCACGGCGCGCCGGCGCATCGGCATGCGCTCGCTGCTCACCGCCGCCGTCATCGTGCTGATCTTCGGCGCGATCACCCTGGTGCTGTGGGCCGGTGCGCGCGACGTCATCGCCGGCGACCTCGCCCCCGGCGTGCTCAGCCAGTTCGTGCTCTATGCCATTTTCGCCGCGGGTTCCGTGGCGGGGCTTTCCGAAGTGTGGGGCGACGTGCTGCGGGCCGCGGGCGCCATGGAGCGCATCGGGGAACTGTTCGCCGAACGGGCCACGATCCGCACGCCCGATGCGCCGGAACCGCTCCCGCGACCGGTAACCGGTGCGCTGCGCTTTGAACATGTGGAATTCCGTTACCCGTCGCGACCCGACGTTCCCGCCCTCTCCGACTTCCACCTGGAGATCGCGCCGGGCGAAACGGTGGCCCTGGTCGGCCCCTCCGGCGCGGGCAAGAGCACGGTGTTCAGCCTGCTGCTGCGTTTCCACGACCCCGTTGCTGGGGCCATCCGCCTCGACGGCGTCGACCTGCGTGCGCTCGCCCTTCCGGAACTGCGCGGAGCCATCGCACTGGTGCCGCAGGAGACGGTGATCTTCGGCGGCACGGCGGCGGACAACATCCGTTTCGGCCGCGCCGACGCCAGCGACGACGAAGTGCGCGAGGCCGCGCGCCTGGCCGAAGCGGACAGCTTCATTTCCGCCCTGCCCGACGGCTACGAGGCGGCGCTGGGCGAACGCGGCGTGCGCCTGTCCGGCGGACAGAAGCAGCGCGTGGCCATCGCCAGGGCCATCCTGCGCGACGCACCGCTGCTGCTGCTCGACGAGGCCACCTCGGCGCTGGACGCGCAATCGGAAGCCGCCATCCAGCACGCGCTCGAGCGCCTGGAGAAAGGACGCACCACCCTTGTGATCGCCCATCGCCTGGCCACGGTGCAGCGGGCCGATCGCATCGTGGTGATGGACGGCGGCCGCATCGTGGCCCAGGGCACCCACGACAGCCTTCTTGCCGAGGGTGGCCTGTACGCGGAACTGGCGCGGTTGCAGTTCGTCACCTGATCCCGCGTCACCTTTTCGCGGCGTTGACTTAGCGCCACCTAACGTCGCGGCATGGATAGCGACCTGCTGCTGCCGCGCCCCGAAGGTTTGTATTGTCCCGCGGGCGACTTCTTCATCGATCCGATGCAGCCCGTGGCGCGCGCCGTCGTCACGCACGCGCACGGCGACCACGCGCGGTCGGGCAGCGGCCTCTATCACGTCGCTGCGGCCGGTACCCTGCTGATGCGCGAACGCCTGGGCGCGGATTCCGTCATCCATGCGCACGACTGGAGCGAACGCTTCACCCTCGGCGACACGAGCCTGTCGTTCCATCCTTCGGGCCATATCCTCGGCGCGGCACAGGTCCGCATCGAGGGCCGAGGCAAGGTCGTGGTCGTGTCCGGCGACTACAAGCGCGACCCCGACCCGACCTGCGCGCCGTTCGAACCCGTGCCCTGCGATGTGTTCGTCACCGAATCCACCTTCGGCCTGCCCATCTATCGCTGGCCTTCGATGCGCACAGTGGTGGCAGACATCCTTGACTGGGTCGACGAATGCCGCGATCGCGGCGTGCCGGCGGTGCTGTTCTGCTATGCGCTGGGCAAGGCCCAGCGTCTGCTGGCGGAACTGGCTACGCGCACCGATCGCACGGTGCACCTGCATGGCGCCATGCTGCGGCTGGTGGAGGTCTACCGGAACGCGGGCGTGCACATGCTGCCGACGGTGGCGGTCAGCGAGTCCGCACGCGGCAAGGATTTCGCCGGTGAACTGATCATGGCGCCGCCCTCCGCCGCCGGTTCGCCTTGGATGCGCCGCTTCGGAAAGGCCTCGACCGGCTTCGCATCGGGATGGATGCAGGTGCGCGGTGCGCGCCGGCGCCGCGGCTACGACCGGGGCTTTGTCGTTTCCGATCACGCCGACTGGCCGGGTCTGCTGCGCAGCGTGGACGATTGCCGCGCGAAGCGTATCTACGTGACCCACGGCGACGGTGAAGCGCTGGTCAGGCACCTGCGCGACACCGGCCACGAGGCGTTCCCCTTGCGATCCCTCGGCGGCGCCATGCCGGAGTCCCGCAGCAGCGAGGAAGGCGACTGATGCGCCGCTTCGCCGCGCTCTTCGAAGCCCTGGACCGCACGTCGTCCACGTCCGCCAAGCGCGACGCGATGGCGGCGTATTTCGCGGACGCACCGGCGGTCGATGCAGCGTGGGCGGTCTACGTGCTGGGGGGCGGCAAGCTCAAGCGCACCGCCACGTCCACGGAGCTTCGCCTGGCCCTCGCGGCAGAAACGGGTTACGCGGACTGGCTGATCGACGACAGCTACCAGCACGTCGGCGACCTGGCGGAGACGATCGCGCTCATGCTTCCGGGCACGGAAGACGGCGGCGACGACGTGCCCCTGCACGTCTGGATGGAAGCGAGGCTGCCTTCCCTCGCCCGGCTGGAGCCGTCGGAACGCATCGAGCTGCTGCGCGAATGGTGGAGGCCCTTGCCGCGGGAGCAGGTGTTCCTGGTGAACAAGCTCCTCACCGGGTCCCTGCGTGTCGGCGTCTCGCAACGACTTGTCGTGCAGGCTCTGGCCCAGTGGGCCGACCTTCCCACGGATCTCATCGCGCACCGCCTCAGCGGCACATGGAAGCCCACTGCCGACGCCTTCCTCGCGCTCGCGGGACCGGAACGCGCGGACGAGCACGCCGGCGAACGGCCCTACCCGTTCTTCCTTGCCTCGCCGCTGGAGCAGGATATCGATGTGCTGGGAAGCGTCGGCGATTGGCTGGCCGAATGGAAATGGGACGGCATACGCGCGCAATTGATGCGCCGTGCCGACGGCGCGCTGCTCTGGTCGCGCGGCGAAGAACGGCTGGACGGCCGCTTTCCGGAGATCGAGCTGGCCGCACTGAACCTGCCGGACGGCTGCGTGCTGGACGGCGAGATCCTCGCGTGGACGCTCGACGAGGCGCATCCGCTGCCCTTCGCCGCGTTGCAGAAGCGCATCGGCAAACTCAAGCCCGGGCCGAAGCTGCTTGCCGACACGCCGGTGCGGCTCATGACGTACGACCTGCTCGAACTGGACGGACAAGACCTGCGCGAACGTCCACTTCGCGAGCGGCGCGCCATGCTGGCCGCGCTGGTGGAAGGGCATGGCCCCACGCTTGCGCTGTCGCCCGCTGTGGACGCGTCGACGTGGGAAGCATTGACCGCCGTGCGCCGCGAGTCGCGCGAGCGGCGTACCGAAGGGCTGATGCTGAAGCGCCTGGAATCGCCCTACCGCGTCGGTCGCAAGCGCGGCGACTGGTGGAAGTGGAAGGTGGATCCATACACGGTCGACGCCGTGCTGCTGTATGCGCAGCCGGGCCATGGGCGCCGTTCCGGACTCTTCACCGACTACACGTTCGGCGTTTGGGAAGGCGACACGCTCGTGCCGGTCGCCAAGGCGTATTCCGGCCTCGACGACGCCGAGATCGGCCGTCTCGACCGCTGGATCCGCGCGCACACCATCGACCGCTTCGGGCCCGTACGCTCGGTCGAACCCACGCACGTCTTCGAACTCGCCTTCGAGGCCATCCAGGCCTCGGGCCGCCACAAGGCCGGCGTGGCGGTGCGCTTCCCGCGCATTCTGCGCTGGCGCACGGACCTGGGCATTCGCGATGCCGACAAGCTCGACGACCTCCGCCGCCTGGCGTCGGGCTGAGGCGCGCCTCCTCGCGTGGTTCGCCGCGCAGGAACGCCGTGCCGCACCGTTCCAGCGGGCGGCGTGGCGCGCGTGGCACGAAGGCCATAACGGGCTGATCCACGCGCCGACCGGCACGGGAAAGACGCTGGCCGCCGCGGGCGGGCCGCTGATCGACGCCGTGCTGCGGCCACGGACGGGCCTGCAACTCCTATGGATCACGCCGTTGCGTTCGCTGGCTACGGACACCGCGCAACACCTCGCGTCGGCGGTGGAAGCCATGGAACTTCCCTGGCGTGTATTGCGCCGCACGGGCGACAGCGGCAGTGCCGAACGGGCCCGCCTCCGCCGCGGCGCATGCGAACTGCTGGTCACCACGCCGGAGAGCCTGGCCCTGCTCCTCAGCTATCCGGATGCGAAAGAGCGCTTCGCAAACCTGCGCGGCATTGTCGTGGACGAGTGGCATGAGCTTGTAGGCAACAAGCGAGGCACGCTGCTGCAGCTTGGACTGACACGCCTTCGCCACTGGCTGCCTGGCCTGCGCACCTGGGGGTTGTCAGCCACGCTCGGCAACCTCGACGAAGCCTTGCGCGCGCTCGCCCATGACGGCGTGCTGATCGGCGCCCGCTCGAAAAAGAAAACGATCGTCGAAAGCGCGCTGCCTGAAAGCGGCGAACGTTTCCCCTGGGCCGGCCACCTCGGCCTTTCGCAGCTGCCGCGCGTGCTGGATGCCGTGCTGAAGGCGCGTAGTAGCCTGGTGTTCGCCAACACCCGCTCGCAGGCGGAGCTGTGGCACGAAGCCTTGTCGTCGGTGTGGCCGGAGTCGCCGGATACGCTGGCACTGCACCACGGTTCCATCGATCCGAAGCTGCGCTTCGCCGCCGAAGAGGGTTTGCGCGTGGGCGCCCTGCGCTGCGTGGTGGCCACTTCCAGCCTCGATCTCGGCGTCGACTTCGCCAGCGTGGAGCGCGTGATCCAGGTCGGCAGCCCCAAGAGCATCGCGCGCCTGCTCCAACGCGCCGGCCGCAGTGGGCACCGGCCAGGTGCTCCTTCCCGCATCCTCTGCGTACCGACGCACCTGCTCGAACTCGCGGAGATCGCCGCGGCACGCCACGCGCTGGAGACAGGACACCTCGAACCACGCCGGCCCATGCGCGGATGCCTCGACGTGCTCGCGCAGCACCTTCTCACCATGGCGCTCGGCGGTGGCTTCACCGCCGACGACGCCTATGCCGAAATCACGTCGTCGCTTGCCTATGCCAACCTCCCGCGCGAACGCTTCGACGCCGTGCTTGCCTACCTGCGCACCGGCGGCTCGGCGCTGGCGAGTTATCCGGAATACCAGAAGCTGGTGGAAACCCACGGACGCTTCCACGTGGAAAGCGGGCGTATCGCGCGCATGCACCGCCTGTCGATCGGTACGATCACGTCCGACGGCAGCCTGCACGTGCGTTACATGAAGGGCGCACGGCTGGGCACCGTCGAGGAGAGCTTCCTCTCGCGACTCCGCCCCGGCGATCGCTTCCTCTTCGCCGGCCGAAATCTCGAACTGGTACGCGTACGCGACATGACCGCCTACGTGCGTGCCGCCCCCAACCGGCGAGGCGGGGTGCCTCGTTGGATGGGCGGACGGCTGCCTCTTTCCGGCGAACTGTCGGACGAACTGCGCGAGGCGCTGGCGGGCGGCATCCCGGCGTCCGCGGAGATGCGCGCGCTCGGAGCACTGCTCGACGTACAGAGCCGGCAGTCGTCCATTCCGCGCGTCGACGAGACGCTCTGCGAGCGCACCCGTACCCGCGAAGGCGATTACCTCTTCGTGTTCCCCTTCGCAGGGCGTCTGGCGCACGAAGGACTGGCCGCCGTGCTCGCCTATCGCATGGCGCGAATCCAGCCCGGCGACTACGGTTACGCAGTGAACGACTATGGCCTGACGCTGACGGCCGCGCGCATGCCGCCACTGGACGAGGAAACGATGCGCGGCCTGCTTCATCCCTGGGGCCTTCGCGCCGATATCCGTGCGAGCATCAACCTGTCGGAACTGGCGCGGCGGCAGTTCCGCGAGATCGCCCGCGTGGCCGGGCTCGTCTTCAACGGATACCCCTCGCACGGCAAGACGCTTCGGCAATTGCAGGCATCCAGCGGATTGCTGTTCGACGTGCTTCGCCGCCACGATCCCGCGCACCCGCTGCTGTGGCAGGCCGAGCGCGAAGTACTCGACCAGCAACTGGACTATTCGCGGCTGCGCGCGTGCCTTCTGCGCGTGTCGCGGTCGCGGCTGCTGTGGCGCGAGACGAAACGGCTAAGTCCTCTCGCCTTCCCGCTCTGGGTGGAGCGGCTGCGGGGTGGCATCGCGGGCGACGACTGGAAGACCCGCGTCGAGCGCATGCTCGCCACACTGGAAGCGGGAGCCGACGCATGATGACGCACGACATCGAGGTCGCGGGCGAACGGCTCACCTTGCATGCGCAACGCGCCATTCACTGGGCGGCGCGACGAACGCTCCTCGTATCCGACGTGCACTTCGGCAAGGGCGCGGTGTTCCGGCGCGCAGGCATCGCCGTGCCCAGCGGCGACACCGAAGACGATCTGGCCCGTCTCGACGCGCTCATCGCCGAGTTCGCACCGGAACGGCTGGTCGTCCTCGGCGACCTGGTGCACGGCGCGGCCACGGAACGCAGCGGTTGGGTGGAAAAGGTTCGCGCATGGCGCGAATCGCACACGGATGTGGCGATGGACCTTATCGCGGGCAACCACGACAGGCACTTCGACGCCGCCGCGCTGGGTGTCGACGTGCGCCCCGATCGCGTGCTCGCGCCTCCGTTCGTGTTCGCGCACCATCCGTCGCCACACGCGGACGGTTACACCCTCGCAGGACATGTGCATCCGGGCGTGACGGTGCGCGATGGCTGGCGACGGCATCGCCTGCCGGCGTTCGTCTTCGATCGCGAGGTGGCGATGTTGCCGGCATTCGGCACGCTGACCGGATTGCACGAGTTCATGCTCGAACCCGGCCGACGCATCGTGGCGGCCACACCCGCGGGGCTGGTGCCGCTGAGACAGCGTGGCCGGGTTTAGCGGCTTCAGGGCCTCTTGTTCTTCGTGTTTGGTACTTGTGGGGTTCGCTTCTTAGGGTGGGCTCGCCTGTTCGGCCTCGCGCTTGGCGCTCGTACGTGGTCGGGAAGCCGGCAGCCGCCGCCCTCGCCGCGAAGACTTACGTCGTTCCTTGCGAAAGGAGAGCCGCTGCGCGGCTGGTGTCTGATGGCTTCGCCGCGGCGGACCCAGGCGTCCGGGCGGGGGTCTTCGACTCGGCATCCCTGCCTCGGCGGAAACGGCGGGCCGTCCTGGCCCGCCCCCTGCGGGCCTTTTCCACCCGCACGCCCTCGACTCCAGACATCGCGGCGAGGGCGACGGCTGCCGGCATCGGACGGTGCCGTGGTGTGTTGTGTAGTGCGTAGCGCGGCGTCGTTTGGTCGGTTTGTGGCGACCTTCCACGCTTGAGTCGCTGGGTGCCTGCCTTCGCAGGCACGACGATGTGGCGGCAAGAAAACCCGGCACCGATGCCCACGACATACGAGTACCCGGTGCTTTGTGTGGGAGCCGGCTATGCCGGCGATCCCGCGGCAGCGGGCAAGCTTGTCGCGAGCACCCATCGCCGCTGAAGCGGCTCCCAAAGCGAAGCGGTTCCCACAAGAGCGCGATGCGACGGTCTCGCAGCGCCCCACCTACCGTCGTGCCTGCGAAAGCAGGCACCCAGCGCCTAGGCCGACAAGATGCGAGAGCAGCCATCGGCTCCTGCTCCGGCTCTCCCACCAACACCCCGCACCGTCCGCTGCCAGTACCCGTTCCCCTCGCCGCGATGTCTGGAGTCGAGGGCGTCCGGGTGGAAGAGGCCCGTCAGGGGGCGGGCCAGGATGGCCCGCCGTTTCCGCCGAGGCAGGAGGCCGAGTCGGAAACCCCCGCCCGGACGCCCGGGTCCGCCGCGGCGAAGCCATAAGACACGAGCCGCGAAGCGGCTCTCCTTTCGCAAGGAACGACGTAAGTCTTCGCGGCGAGGGGAGCGGGTACTGGCTTCCCGACCACGTACGAGCGCCGAGCGCGAAGCCGAACAGGCGAGCCCACCCTACGAAGCGAACTCAACAGGCATTCCGCGAGACGAAGTCACACCAACCGCTCAGGCCAAGGCCGTGACCAGAGCGCGTACAGTCTCGACATCCGTGCGTGTTTCACCAGCACCCATACCGAGGGCATCGCCAGGAACGCGACGCATGGCCGACGGTAGGCGTCGCTTCGCGGAGGCATGGAACTCCCTGGCGCGCGTCGCTTCGCGCAACGCGACGACGTTGCCGGGCTCGATGCCCGCGCCCGGCATCACCACGATGCGACCGCCAGCCTGCGACACGAGTCGCGCGATGGTCGAGGCGCCTGCCACCGCGCTGGGCATGCCGCCGGAAGTGAGCACCCTCTCGAAGCCGAGTTCGATCAATGTCTCCAGCGCCTCGTGCCGGTCCGGCACGAGATCGAACGCACGGTGGAAGGTGACGCCCATGCCTTCCGCCGCACGCAGGAACAGCCCGCAGGCCTCGCGGTCCACCTCGCCTTCCGCGGTGAGCGCGCCGACGACAACGCCTTCGCAACCCAGGTCGCGGCAATGGGCGATGTCGTCAAGCATCGCCTCGATCTCGGCGTTCTCGTAGAGGAAATCGCCCGCGCGAGGCCGGATCAAGACATACAACGGAATCGAAAGGCCTTCGCGGGCCAGCGCGATGGTGCCGTGCGAAGGTGTGACCCCGCCCTCTTCCAGGCAGGCGCACAGTTCGACGCGGCCCGCACCGCCTTCCTGTGCCGCGAAGGCGGAGGCCACCGAATTGGCCGCGATTTCGAGCAGCGCCACGATCAGTAGGTGCTCTTGCCGGGGATCAGCGCGTCCTGCTTCTGCGCATCGCAAACCGCGTACGAGAAGCCTTTCTGGATTGCCCAGGCGCCGACGTTGCCCTTCTTGTCCATCGCGAGGAAGCCCACCTGGAGATACTTCGCGTTCGGCTTGCGCCTCAGGATACGTTCGACGGCCTCGCGGCAGGCCGCCTCGGGCGAGCGCCCCTGGCGCATCAGCTCTACCACCAGGAAACTGCCGACGTTGCGAATGACTTCCTCGCCGACGCCCGTCGACGTGGCACCGCCGACGTCGTTGTCCACGTAGAGTCCCGCGCCGATGATGGGGCTGTCGCCCACGCGACCGTGCAGCTTCCACGCCATGCCGCTGGTGGTGCAGGCGCCGGAGAGATTGCCCTTCGCATCGATGGCAAGCATGCCGATGGTGTCGTGGTTGCTGGCATCGCCCGGCGTACCGCCCGGGCCTGCGTTGTAGCTCTTCACTTCGCTGTTGGCCACCGGCTTGTACTTCGCCGTCTTCAGCCATTCGTGCCACGCCTGTTCCGACTCCGGGGTGAGTAGTTCCTCGCGGGGGAAACCCTGTTCCATCGCGAACTGGAGCGCACCGTCGCCAACGAGCAGTACGTGTGGCGTGCGCTCCATGACCCGCCGCGCCACGGAAATGGGGTGGGCGATATGCTCGATCGCGGCCACGGCGCCACAATTTCCGTTCTCGTCCATGATGCTGGCGTCCAGCGTCACCTTGCCGTCGCGATCCGGGTAACCCGCGCGGCCCACGCTGTGGTTCTTCAGGTCCGCTTCCGGCACGCGCACGCCCTGTTCCACGGCATCCAACGCACGGCCGCCACCCGAAAGCACCTTCCACGCCGCCTGGTTGGCGGCCACGCCGAAATCCCAGGTGGAGCACACGCGGGGGACGGCACCCGATGCGCCGGAAGGCGCCTTGGCGGGACTCTTCGCAAGACCGGTCGCGGTCATCGCCACACCCGAGGCGATCGTCGCGCCCTGTAGGAATCGTCTGCGATCCATGGCCTCCCCTTCTATTCGACGACGCGCGTGTCGCGCCGCCTCCGATGGTCGCATGGCGGCTGCCTGCGTCGCCACCCACACGTCGCGCTGCTTGCGGGCCGCGGTTTCGACGCGCAGAAATTCACGCGCCGCCAGCATGCGTGCCGAGGCGGAGTGCGACAACGCCGCGCCCACGACTGTCATCATGGTCAGGATCGCGAGCACCACGATGAGGATGGCGCCACGCTCAGTGCGCACGTTCATGAAGGCCGGTTGTGCGGGAGTAAGGCCTGCTCTTACGAGTCCATACAATGACCTCGATCGCTTTGGCTCTGTCGCCGTCGCCTTCCCCGTAGTCGCGTCGAATCGCCCAGCCGTTGCGTCTGCGCAGGTCCGCCACGAATTGCACGGAAGCAACGCTATCGAGGAACCGGTCGCAAACCCAAGGGTTCCTGAGGCGCTTCTCTTTCCGCTCGCAGCGCCACAGGCCGTCGTCGGCAAACCATTGCACATTGCCCGCGACGATCGAGGAACCGACGCGACGTGGTGCACCGATCGCGCAGGCGTCGGAGTCGAGACAGCCGCGCCACTGCGAAGCCGCACGCAGATCGCGCGAGATGGCGGCCAGCGCCAGCCAGGCGTCGGCGTCGATGCGTACGTCGGCATGCGCACGCGCCGCCACGAGCCCAGCTCGCCAAAGTACCGCCAGGGCGATCGCGCCCACGATGCCTGCGACGGCAGTTCCGATCAGTAATTCGGTCAGGGTGAAGCCCCTCGCGTTCACGGCCGGAACGACCAGTCGAGAACGGGACGACCCAACCATGCGATGGAGATCGAGCACTCGCTCGCGGGCCCGCAGGCTACGCGTGAGGACGCACCTGCGCCGAGATGTCGGTCGATGGCCTTGTGGAACAGCCAGAGGTCGGCGGCAGCGATCTCGCGCCGGTCACAGCCGACGGCGCAGGACAGGTCGCGCGCGTCGCCTTCGTAGTACCCGGCGAGCACGCCTTCCCGGTTCGCACGCATTCGCGCCTCCACACTCAAGGCGATCGTGGTGGCGGCGACCAGCCGCGATGCGCGCGCATGCGTGGCCACGGACTGCCCGATCCACACGGCGTGGCAAGCCGAGCCGATGGCGAACACCGCGAGCGCGGCGAGTGATTCGATGAGGGAAGAGCCACGGTCGTATCGCATCCGTGCAGCCTCGTTCGCGCGCTGTTGCTTCGCCATGGGAAGCCGGCGATACGAAACGTACGTAGGCGCAACCAGCGGCGGTGGTTGCCGCCCGCCCTCAGAGCACGGCGGGGTGCAGGGCGTTGAAGCGGCCCGCCAGATCCTGCGCGCGGAAGCTCTCCACGATGTGGTCGATGAATACGCGGGTTTTCTGCGGCAGCAAGGTTTGCGCGGGGTAATACAGCGACAGGTTGCCGCCTTCGACCCACCAGTCGGGCAGTACACGTTTCACCCGGCCGCGTTCGATCCACGGCAAGGCCGATTGCACCGCCACGAGCGCGATGCCCATGCCCAGGGCCGCCGCGTGACACGCGGCGTCGGGGTCGTCGAAGAGGACCCTCCTGTCCAGCTCGATGGCCGCTTCCGCGCCGTAGCGATTGGACAACACCCAGTCCCTGACGCGCCCCGTCTGCGGCGAGCGGATGAGGATGCCGCTTCGGCCCGCAAGATCGGCTGGTGTGGCGATGGCCGGACCGCCGTCGAGGAACCCCTGCGACGCGACGAGAATACGGTGTGCGGGCGCCAATGCGCGGGCCACCACGCCGGGCCGAAGATCGAAGCCTCCGCCGATCGCGACATCGAAGCCATCGGCGATGAGGTCGACCGGCCGATTGTCGAAACGCCAGTCCGCCCGGATGGACGGGAACGACGTGAGAAACGTTTCCAGCATCGGAACGATGTATTCGCGACCGAAGGCATTGGGCAGCGCCGCGCGCAACTCGCCGGCCGGGCCCGTCGTGCGGGCGCGTGCGTTCGCCATCGCGTGGTTGAGCTGGTCGAGGCTGCCCTGCACGTCCTGGCGGAATGCCTCGCCGGCCTCGGTGAGCGACAGACGCCGCGTCGTACGCTGGAACAGCCGGACACCCAGTTCCGTCTCCAGCCGTGCGATGTTCTTGCCGACGGCGGCGGGTGTCAGCCCGAGCACGCGAGCTGCCGCGGCGAAGCTGCCCGCCTCCGCGCTGCGAACGAAACAGGCGATGCCGTTCAAGGTGTCCACGGCGGGATTCTAAACCTTCTGGATGGAATGAAACTACCGTTCCGTGACTACCGGTTGTGCCTCCGCACGCCTAGATTGATGGCGCACGAGACATCCCACTTACCGGAGATCGACCATGAACAACCTCAACAGCATCCAGGGCAAGAGCGCCCTCGTCCTCGGCGGATCGCGCGGTATCGGGGCGGCGGTGGCGCGCCGCCTGGCGGCCGGCGGTGCATCCGTCGCGCTTACCTATGTCCAGGGCGCCGCGGCGGCCCAAGCCGTCGTCGACGACATCGAGAAGGCCGGCGGGCGCGCCATCGCCATCCAGGCGGACAGCGCCGACGAGAAGGCCATCGAGGCGGCGGTGACGCGGACACGGGAGGCATTCGGGGCGCTGGACATCCTCGTGAACAACGCAGGCGTGCTCGCCATCGCGCCGATCGAGGAATTCACGACGGAGGACCTCGACCGCACGCTCGCCGTCAATGTGCGCGCTGCCGTGATCGCCAGTCGCGCGGCGGCGAGGGTCATGGGCCAGGGCGGCCGCATCATCCACATCGGCAGCACCAACGCCGAGCGCATGCCCTTCGCCGGCGGTGCGGTCTACGCCATGAGCAAGTCGGCATTACAGGGGCTGACCCAGGGCCTGGCCCGGGACCTGGGCCCGAAAGGCATTACCGTGAACGTGGTGCAACCCGGCCCTGTCGACACCGACATGAACCCGGCGAGCGGCCCGATGGCGCAAGGCCTCATCCCGATGCTCGCCGCAGGGCGGTATGGACGCCCCGACGAAATCGCCAGTTTCGTCGCTTACCTCGCGGGGCCGGAAGCGGGCTACATCACCGGCGCGAGCCTCATGATCGACGGAGGGTTCGCGGCCTGAGCCGGCTCGCGGAAACGGAGCGGAGGGCCTCGCCCCTCCCTCTGCACGGTTTGCCCGAACAAGGACAGCAATCCTGCCGCGCCACGCCCCGCATGCGGTGAAGAATGCTTCCTCCAGTCACGCAGGGGGAAATCATATGAGGCCGTTCCTCATCGCCTTGGCCGTGGCGCTGGCATCCAGCGCCGCATCGGCCGAAACCGCCACATGGCAACCTGCGGAAGGTCGCGCCCAGGTACCGCTCTGGCCGGGCAAGCCGCCCAACGCGAATACGGTACCCGGCCCCGAGTCGGTCAAGACGGGCACCGACCTCATCGGCGGCAAACCGGTGACGTGGGTCACCAACGTTTCGCAGCCGACGATCACCATCTATTCGCCGACCTCGGGCAACACGGGCGCGGCCGTCGTCGTCATTCCCGGAGGCGGCTTCGAAGGCCTGGCGATGGATCTGGAAGGCACGGAAGTCTGCGATTGGCTCACGCCGCGAGGGGTGACCTGCGTGCTCTTGAAGTACCGGGTGCCCAGCGCTCCCTACGACTGGCGATGTGACTGCAGGCCGCACAACCTCGCGCTGTCCCTGCCATCGCTCGCCGACACCCAGCGCGCGTTACGGCTGGTACGCGCTCGCGCCGCCGAATGGCATATCGATCCGCACAAGGTCGGTGTCCTCGGTTTCTCTGCTGGCGGGTTCATCGTCGCCGAGGCGAGCACGAACTATCGGAAGCGCATCTATACCCCGGTGGATGCAACGGACAAGGAAAGCGCACGCCCCGACTTCGCGCTGGCGATCTATCCCGGCCACCTCACCACCGACTACCGCACGCTGAATCCGAATATCCCCGTGACGAAAGACACGCCGCCGACCTTCGTGCTGCAAGCCCAAGACGACCACGTCGACGGCGCGAACCAGGCGCTGGTGTATTTCACGGCCATGACGAAGGTGCAGGCACCGGCGGAGTTACACCTCTATGCGCATGGCGGCCATGCGTTCGGGCTGAGGCCCACGGCCGAACCCATCACGCACTGGCCCGACCTTGCCGAGAAGTGGCTGGCGACGATCGGGATGATTCCTCAAGGATCTCGCTGAAGCGCATCCGTGCGACGGATGCCATCCCATGGCCCGGACGCCGGAAAGGCGTCCGGGCCATTCCTTCTTACGCGGCGGCCTGGTGGTCGGTGAGCTGGCGCACCGAGGTTTCGCCGCCCTCACCCGCGTCGATGCGGATCTGGCGCGGTTTCATGGCTTCAGGCACCTCGCGCTTCATGTCGATGGACAGGAGGCCATCGGCCAGCCGGGCACCGGTGACGCGCACGTGCTCGGCCAGTTCGAAGCGGCGCTGGAACGGCCGCGTGGCGATACCGCGGTGCAGGTACTCGCCTTCCGGCTCACCCTTGCGCTCGCCGCTCACCAACAGCAGGTTGCCTTGCGTGGTGATGGTGAGGTCGCTTTCGCGGAAACCGGCGACCGCCATGGTGACCCGATAACGATCCTCGTCCAGCTTGATGGAGTCGAACGGCGGGTAGTTGTCGGACGCCTGGTTACGCGCGGCGCTCTCGAGCAGGTCGAACACGCGGTCGAAGCCGATGCTGGAACGATGCAGCGGGGAATAATCGAGAAGAGTTCGCATGGCCATATCCTCCTTAGAAGCAATACGGAATGGGTTCTCCTTGCCGCCCCGATAG
The DNA here is from genome assembly GCF_011759605.1 of Luteibacter sp. SG786. GTDB lineage: Bacteria > Pseudomonadota > Gammaproteobacteria > Xanthomonadales > Rhodanobacteraceae > Luteibacter. Next base: position 1,101,214 of record NZ_JAAOYX010000001.1, on the reverse strand, counting down.
CGAGCGGTGGGCCGGCCCCGAGGCGGCCGGCGAGCAGTAATTTATGCAGCGGCGGGAGGATTTCAAGACCCCGGATTCATGGATCGTTTAGACGTCCAAACGATCGCCACGGAGGCGACCCCAACGCGTGCGCCAGTGCCCGTATTCCGGTCGCGACAGCGGCCCGTGCCCTTAAACCCCGGAGCCGTTTGCGGCATCGAACCGGTTTTCGGGGGAACTCATGCGCACCTTCATCGCCTCGCTTCTCCTGCTCGTTTCCGGCAACGCCGCCGCCACATGTGGCGCCTGCCAGGCCATCGCCGACAAGGCCGCCGCCAATGGGTTCGAAGGGGTGGTGTTGGTCTCAGACGGCCACGGCCCCGTCTTCCGGGCTGCGTACGGCAAGGCCCGGGTCGATCCCGACGTCCCCCTGGACACGGCCACCGCCTTCCCTACCGGCTCCCTCTCCAAGTGGGTGACCGCCATCGTCGTCATGCGGCTGGTGGAACAGGGTCTCCTTTCGCTCGACCAGCCCGTGTCGCACTACCTGCCCGACTACCCGAAGGCATCGGGAGACAAAGTCACCCTGCTGCACCTCCTCACGCATTCGAGCGGTATCCCCAACGACATCGACAAGGCCATCAAGGGCGATCCGGCCACACGCAACCTCACGCTGGACACGACCACCGCGATCCGCCGCTTCGCGTCCAGCCCCCTCGCTTTCGAACCGGGCACCCAGTGGGACTATTCACACTCGAACTGGATCGTCCTGGAAGGTGTGATCAAACGTGCCACCGGCCGCTCCTACGACGACCTCGTACGGAGCTTCCTCATCGAGCCGCTGGCGTTGCGCCACAGCGGTGTCTTTTCAGGCATGCCGGGCGATATCCCGGCGATGGCCACAGGCTTCAAGGGCACACCGTCCACGACGTCACGGTTCGATAAGAAGCTCCCGCCGTTCATGACCCTCGCAGGCGGCTACTACACCAGCGCCGACGACATGCTGTCGCTGCTCGACGCCCTGTTTTCCGGCCGAATACTGAAACCGGAAAGCGTGCGCACGCTCATGACGGTGGTGCGGCCGCAGCAGAGCTATGCCCTCGGCGGCCGCACCAAGGTCCTCGAGGTGGCGGGAAAGCCGCGCACCGTCGCGTGGGAGTACGGGTCGGACGGCGCGTACCGTGTGCTGGCCTGGCGCGTCATCGACGACGGCCATACCGTCGTCGTGATGAACCATACAAGCTACGACCATATGAAGATCGGCAATCTCGCCACCGCGCTGCTCGGAGCCAGCTACGAGGGGAGCCGCTAGTCCAGCGAACCGGCGAGCGTCACCGCTTGCGACGAAGTTCCGCGCGGACGTCGTCCACCATGGGCCCCACGCGCTTCACCGCGTCACGCAGGGCGTCCTCCGAAATGCCGAACTCCTTCGTCCAGTAGCGCACCTCGTAGTCCTCGTTGACGTTGATGCGGCTGCGGTCGGCCTGTCCTCGATTGCTCTTGTCGTCAGCCATGTCTGAACCTCCGGCGGGGCCTCTGAGCGTGCCCTGCGCATGGGTGAACGCCGCGTGGAATTCCCGGCAAGGTTCCGCCTATCTCTCCCGCGAGTGCGATCTCTTGGGGGGCAGTCAAATGCCGGGGCTTTCCCGGTCGTTTTCCGCTTCGATCTGCTGGAGGTCGAGGTCGCGTTCGATGTAGTGCAGCAGTTCATCGTGGATGCGTCCCGCGCGGTGCAGGCGCAGCAGTTCCGCACGGCCGGCGGCGATGGCCGCGAGCACCACGTCGTAATGCGCCTCGCGCCCGCCCGTGAATGCTTCCGGCGTCTTGCTGTAACGCTCCGCGACGGATACCCGGTACGTGTACTGCTCGAGCAGCCGCGGATGGATCAGCGTGCCCTGATCGTCGTATGCGCACGCCTTCACCGCTTCCAGCTGGGCGCTGTCGATGAGCAGCGACGCCTGCCCTTCGTTGAGATAGGCCGAGTCGGCATGCCGCTCCGCCTCCAAGCCCAGCCAGCGGATGATCGCGCCCACGGTGCTGCCCTGGATGACGACGGTCACCAGGATCACCGCGAACGCGGCGGCCAGGGTCAGGTCGCGTCCCGGCATCGCCTCGGGAAGCGACAGCGCGATCGCCAGCGTCACCACGCCACGCATGCCAGCCCAGCTCAGCAGAAACGAAGCCTTCGGCGACGGCGGCAATGGCTTGCGCCCCACCATGCGAGCCAGCGGCACGCGGAGATAGTCCGTGGCGTAGACCCAGACGAAGCGGGAGAGGATCACGGTGCCCAGTACCACGAGAATGGGCACACCCAGCGTGTGCAGCGCCTGCCCCACACCGCCCAGCCTCTCGATCACGCCACGTAGCGAGAAGCCGATGAGGATGAACACCAGTGCTTCCAGCAGGAAGATAAGCACCTGCCAGAATGCCGTGCTGCGCATGCGCACGTTGGCGGTGAACACGTCGTGCTGGTACCACCCGAAGATGATGCCGCACGTCACCACCGCGATGACGCCCGACACGTGCACCGATTCGCCGCCGATGTAGGCGGCCCAAGGGGAGAGGCAGGAAGCGGTGATGGCAAGGAACACGTGGTCGATGCGACGCAGCGTCAGCACCACCAGGCCACCGACAACGAGCCCCACGGCGATGCCGCCGAGGCTGAGACCCACAAAGCTGAGCAAGGCATCCTGCATGCTGAAGGCACCGGTCAGCGCGGCGGCCACGGCGAACCGGAAGAGCACGAGGCCGGTCGCGTCGTTGAGCAGGCTTTCGCCCTCCAGCAGCACCGTCAGTCGGCGCGGGAGCCGCACCTTGTCGAGCACGGCCTTGGCCGCGACCGCGTCGGGCGGCGACACCACCGCGCCGAGCGCGAAGCAGGCGGCCCAGGGCAGCGAGGGCAGCACCCAATGCACGGCGACACCTACCGCGAAGGTGGTGAACACTACGGCCCCCACCGCGAGCCAGAGAATGCCGCCGAGATATCGGCGGAACTCCGCCCACACCGTATAGAAGGCGCCGTCCATCAGGAGCGGCGGCAGGAAGACGGTGAGCACCAGTTCGGGATCGAAGCTGACCTCGGGCACGCCGGGCAGGAAGGCGATGGCGATGCCGCCGGCGAGCAGCGCTGCCGCGGAAGGCAAACGGAGGCGTCGGGCGATCAGCTCGAGTGCAAGGATCGCCACGAGCAATACGAGGATGAACTTGAAAGTCTCGGTCGAAGCCATGCATCCCCCAGAGCGGTATGCCGCATCTTAGCCGCGTTGATACCGACATCTATTGCACGGAAGCACGGCTACCGTGCCGGAAGTCATGCATTTACCGGACGTGGACATTTTGCCAGACTCGATGAACCGTCCCTGAAAACAGGCACTATCGATGTTCAAGCGCCCTGCCCTCCACCACGTCAGGACCGCGCTGTCGGTCGGCGCCGCCTCTTTCTGCCTGGCCGTGGTCGCCACGCCCGTCGCGGCACAGCAGACCGCTCTCACCCGTGAGCAGCTGGCGACGATCGCCAAGCGGCAGGACATCGAAAAGCAACTCGAAAACCTCGCCGTGATCGACCGCAAGGTGATGGTGAAGATGCGTGACGGCAAGCGCATGGCGGCCGACATCTACCGGCCGAAGAACGCCGGCGGCAAGGTGCCCGCCATTTTCGTGCGCACGCCTTACAACTTCAATTTCTGGGACGTGAAGCTCGGCGCGCCGCGCGACATGACGCACGAACTCGATGCGGTGAAGCGGGGCTACGCGTTCGTCGAGATGAACGAGCGCGGCCACTATTTCTCCGAAGGAAATTACGAGATCCTCGGCGCCCCGCTCTCCGACGGCGTGGACGCCGTGCGCTGGATCACGTCGCAGCCGTGGTCCAGCGGAAAGGTCGGTACCACCGGTTGCTCATCGACCGCCGAATGGCAGATGGCGGTCGTGGCTCAGGACGAACCCGGCCTGGCCACATTCAACGTGCAGGGATTCGGTGCCGGCGTGGGCCGCGTGGGCCCCTACTACGAGCAAGGCAACTGGTATCGCGGCGGCGCGGTGCAGATGCTTTTCATCGACTGGCTCTACAAGGAGCAGAACCAGCTGCGACCGATGTTTCCGTCCAACCTCTCGCAGGCCGAACTCATCCAGGCGTCGAAGATGTTCGACCTGGACTCCCAGCCACCGCAGCCCGACTGGGACAAGGCGTTCTGGACCCTTCCAGAGAAAGACATCATGAAGGCCGTCGGCGGCCCCAAGGGCATCTTCGCCGACGCCATGGACGTGCCCACGGGCGGCAACATGATCGCACGCACGCCGAACAGCGCCGCCTGGTACAAGGGCGGCCTGTGGCACGACAACATGAAGATCAACCGCCCGGGCCTGTGGTTCATGAGCTGGTTCGACGTATCGGTGTCGCCCAACCTCGCAGCCTATAACCACGTGCGGGCCACCGCTCCCAAGAAGATCGCCGACCAGCAGTACGCGGTGATCGCACCGGTGCTCCATTGCGCGTACACCCGCGCCACGGAACACACCATGATCGGCGACCTCGACGTGGGCGACGCCCGGTTCGATTACGACGCGCTGGTGTACGGCTGGTTCGACAAGTTCCTGAAGGGCGTGGACAGCCCCATCGTGGATAAGCAGCCCAAGGTGATGTACTACGTGATGGGCGAGAACAAGTGGCACGACTCGCCCACGTGGCCGCCCGCCGGCGCCGTCACGCGGGACCTCTACTTCACCAGCGGCGGCAAGGCCAACACCCTCTATGGCGACGGCAAGCTCGTCGATGCCGCTGGCGGCACCGATCAACCGGACCGCTTCGTCTACGATCCGGCCAACCCGGTCACTACCCTGGGCGGTGGCGGCTGCTGCCAGGGCACGGCGGTGAAGTTCGGCTCGTTCGACCAGAACACGCAGCTCGCTCGCAACGACATCCTGGTGTACGACTCGGAGCCCTTCAAGGAAGGCACGGAGGTAAGCGGTCCGATCACGGTCACGCTCTACGTGTCGTCCGATGCGAAGGACACCGACTTCACGTTCAAGGTGATGGACGTGCACCCGGACGGCACCGCCTGGAACCTCACCGAGAATATCCAGCGCATGCGCTATCGCGAGGGCTACGACAAGCCGCCGGTGTGGATGAAGGACGGCGAGGTGTACAAGGTCACCTTCCAGCCGATCGACACCAGCAACTTCTTCTTTCCGGGGCACAAGCTGCGCGTGGCCATATCAAGCAGCAACTTTCCGCGCTTCGACCGCAACCTCAACACGGGCGGCAACAACTACGACGAAGCGAAGGGAGTGATCGCGCACAACGCGGTGCATCACGATGCCGGACATCCATCGAAGATCACCTTCACGGTGGTGCCGCGCTGAGCGCATTTGTGGGAGCTGGCTCCCACAAGGTCTAAGCAGAACGGCAGTCGCTGGAGAGTGCCTTGGTTTCGGTGGGAAGCACGCACAGCGCGAACCCGGGCGGCAAGCCATCCACCAGGCGCTCTTCCGACACCGCGAGGGCGAAAGAGCGTATCGGTTGCCCGCCGTCGAACACCGTGTAGTGGCACTGCCCTCCCGCGCTCGCCTCACATGCGAAGCGGGCACGCCCCATGCGCACTTCGACAACGCTGTCGAGTGTCGTCACGCCGTTCTCTTTCGTCGTGGTGGCGAGTGTCCGGTTCTGGCTGTCGGTGCAGCCGGCGAGGTTCATGAAGCAATAGATGATGGCCAGGAAGATGCGCATGTCGTGTCCTCCCTCACATGGCCCGGAAGAGGGTCATGAATGGCTGGCTCACGGCCAGGGTCTCTGGGCGGCCGCGCAGGCGCAGGCAGCCCTTGCCAGTGTCGTCACGCTCCACCGAGGCCACCTGCCGCAGGTTCACGATGGTCGAGCGGTGGATCTGGCGAAACGACTTCGGATCGAGTTGACGCAGCAGTTCCCGGATGGGTCGTGTGAGCAGCGCATCGCCCTCCGCCGTCGCCACCAGGGTGTATTTGTTGTCCGCGCGGAAATAGATCACGTCTTCTACGAGGATCAGCCGTGTCGCTCTTCCCGTGCTTGCCGTGATCCACGTCAGCGGTTCATCCGCCGAGCCTTCCAGCCGCTCGCCAAGGTCCCGCGCGACCTGCGCGGTGCGATGCACGTGGCGTGCCGCGTCGGCAAGACGGCCGCGCAGCCGCACCACCGTTTGGGCCAGCCGGTCCGGCGTCACCGGCTTGAGCAGGTAGTCGACGGCACCACGCTCAAATGCGTCGATCGCGTACTGGTCGTACGCGGTGATGAAAACCACCAGCGTGTGCGGGCTCGCGTCGGCCGCCGCGGCAGCCACTTCCAGGCCGGTCAAGCCCGGCATGCGAATGTCGAGGAAAGCCACGTCCGGGCGGTGCGTGGCGATGGCGTCGAGCGCCGCGCCGCCGTCTTCGGCGACTTCCACGACCTCCAGTTCCGGCCAGGCGCTGGAAAGCTCGCGTTGCAAGGCCGCGGCGAGAAGCTTCTCGTCTTCGGCCACGATGCAGCAAGGCGTGTTACGCATGATCGGCCGCTCCCGTCGCCGGCAACGTGATCGTCGCTGCGACGCCATGGGGGAAGTTGTTGCCGATGGAGAACGTGGCCGTGCTGCCGTACATGAGGCGCAGCCGCTCGCGCAGGTTCTTCAGACCGATACCGGTGCCCGCACCGTCGCTGCGGAAACCCAGGCCGTCGTCGGCCACCGTGAGGGAAAGGCCGGAGCCATCCACGCCGGCGCGGATCCAGATGCCGCCGCCACCCGGCTTCGGTTCGAGGCCGTGCTTGATCGCATTTTCGACCAGCGTCTGCAGCATCATCGACGGCATCGGCACCTTCAGCGTGTTCTCGGGCACGTCGGTGTGCACGGCAAGCCTCTCGCCCATGCGCAGCTTCATGATCTCGAGCCACGCGGTGGAGCGCTCCAGTTCCTCGCCCAGCGTGGAGAGAGAGCCATCGGTTCGCGGCAGCGAACGCCGCAGGTAATCGATGAGGTGCCCGAGCATGCGATCCGCGCGGGCCGGATCCGTGCGCACCAGCTCCTGCGCGCTGGCCAGCGTGTTGTAGAGGAAATGGGGTTCCACCTGCGCTTGCAGCAGGCCCAGTTGCGCCGCTGTGAGTTCCTTTTCCATCTTCGTCTGGCGCGCGTCGGCGCGCTCGCGGTTGCGCCGTTCGGAAAGGCGCTGGGTCATGGCCCGCACCAGCGTTTCCGCAAGTTCCAGCGAGGTGCCGCCGTCGGGGTTGAACCAGTCGGTCCATGCGCCGCTGTCGGGTTCGCATACGAACATGACACTGCTCGATCCATCGCCGGGCGTGATCGTCGCGGAGACGTTCGTCGCCCGGTCGATCGCAGCCTGCCATTGGGCCCGGGCACGCCGGCGATTCTGCTCGGCGGCCGGGGCACGGATCACGGCACGCAGCTGCAACCCGCCGCGCGCACCGCTCACCTGCTGCACATTGGGCAGCTCGCGGATGACCTCTTCGGCAATGGCAAAGGCCTCGTCGGCGGGGTACGCCACCTCGACACGGCGCCGCTGACGATTGGAGACGGTTTCCGCGTCGATGCGGCCGGCGATGACCCGCACCCGGTAGAGGTGCGTAACGCCCCGCGCGAGTGCGACGAGTACGCCCACGAACCACGCCAGGGTGAATATCCATGGCAGGTCGCCGCGGTTCCAACCGAGCGCCGACCACACCACCATCAGCACGCAGAGCGCAGCTACCCATGCGACCACGATGCGTGCGAGGAACTTCAGGCTTGCCATCTTGCCTACTCCACCCTGGAAACGCCGTGGAGCATACGACGCGTGTCCGCGCGGCAGGTGGCGATTCCGACGAAACGCCTTATGCGGCGACGAAACATGCCAACTTGCGGCGGGGACCGCGCCGCTTGCGCGCCGCAGCATGACCTGGGGTGCCCGATGGGTCATTCTCGGGAAACGGCTTTCGCGGTGGGGACCGCAGGCCACGACAAAGGGGTCAATGCATGGCGTTGTTGCTCGTCGTTTTCGCTGTCGTCGTACTTTCCATCTTCCTCGGCATCAACATGCTGCCGAAGCACCATCCCGCCAACTGGCTGCTCGGTATCGTGGGCGGTGCCTGCCTCGTGCTTGCCTGGTACGCGATCTTCCGCCCCATGCTGATCGCCTCGGGCGGCAACGATCCATCGCTCGTCGCTCTCGGCCTCACCGCCGCCGGCATCGTGTCGTGCGTGCTCGGTATCGTGTGCCTGGGCATCTGCGTATGGCGCGACCCGGCCCGCTTCTGGATGCTTTCGATCGTCTTCATCGGGGTGATCGGCGCCACCCAGGTCACCGCCCTCACCTGACGCGATCCGGATTACGCCCCGGGCGCACCGGGGCGATGCAGATCGCGGTCGGCCACGAAATCCGTGGGCACATGCACGCCGCGGCGAGCAATCTTCTCGGTCATGATCGTGTGCCGCATCATCAGGCCGGACACGATATAGGCCGTGGTGCAGGCTGCCAGCAGGGGCAGCAGCGCATGCGGTTGCATCGTCGTTTCGAACACGAATACCGCGGACGTCATGAGCGCGCGCGAAGCGCCGGCGAATAACGCCGCCATACCGATCAACGCGGCCATGTGCGGATCGACATGCAGCGGCGGCCACATGGCGAGCACGATGCCGCAAGCGCCGCCCAGCGCACCGCCGACGGTGAACAACGGTGCGAGCGTACCGCCGGAGGTACCGCTACCCAAGGCAACGGACCATGAGACGAGCTTCGCCAACGCGAGCAGGACCATCGCGGTCAGCCCCAACCGACCGGAAATGACATTCGTGATGTTGTCGTAGCCCACGCCGAGCGTGGCCGGCATGACATATCCCACCGCGCCCACCACGAGGCCACCGAGAGCCGGCCACCACATCCAGTGGATGGGCAGCTTTTCGAAAGCGTCTTCGATGCCGTAAGTGAGCCGCGTGATGAGTACACCCGCCACGCCCATCAGAAGGCCGAGCACGGCATAGACGACAAGGGCCTGCGGCGCCACCGCGGACAACGCAGGCATGGGAAACACCGGCCCGGGGCCTTCGAGGACGAAACGCACCCCGGTCCCGGTGGCCGCAGCCAGCGCCACGGGGAGGAGCGAGCGGGCACGCCGTTCGAAAAGCAGCAACTCGATGCTGAGCAATACGGCCGAGACCGGAGCGCTGAAAATGGCGGCCATGCCCGCCGCAGCGCCCGCGGCCAGCAGCGTCTTGCGCTCATGCTCGCTCACCGGCAGCCGCTGGCCCAGGAAAGAACCGAGGGCGCCGCCGGTCGCGATGATCGGGCCTTCGGCACCAAAGGGGCCGCCGGTGCCGATCGCGATCGCCGAAGAGAGCGGTTTCAGCCAGGTCATACGCACGGGGATGCGACTCTCGTTAGTGAGCACCTGCTCCATGGCCTCCGGAATGCCGTGGCCGCGTATGGCACGCGACCCCCAGCGCGCCATCATGCCCACCGCGATGCCGCCGATGGCCGGCACGACGATGACCCAGGCACCAAGCCGATGGCCCGCTGGCGAGGTCAGCGCCGTGCTCCACGCCTGGTGGAAGGTCAGGTTGGTCACCAGCCCGATCAGCATCGTGAGCAGGCGCGCCACGCATCCGACGACAACGCCCAGCCCGATGGCCAGCAGGCCGATGCGCAGCACGCGCTTGCTGAGCAACGGCAAGCGCGGCTCCATATGTGCGTCGGCAAGCGCCTGATCGAGCGAAGGCGCAAGCGGAATCGCCGCACGGTCGTGCGGTGCGTGCAGAGGATCGATCATGGAGGGGCCGCAGGAAGAAGAATGCGGCGAAAGGCTACCGGGATCTACGTCTGGTAGCTGGCTGGCAGATGAACAGGCCGTCAGTTCACGGAGGACACGTCGCCGGCGTGCCGGTATCCCGAGGCAGCAAGGTGTGCCGTTCCGTCGAGCACATCCACGGTAGCCTGTGCGCCGAAAGGCAACGTCCATTTGTCGGGCCCGTGCCCGAAGGCCAGACCACGCAGTATCGGAAGACCGCATGCGTCGCCGAAGCGCTGCAACGCGTGGTCGGTGTCGTAGCCGTTGTCGTATTCGCTGACGCGCTGGCCCGAGAGCCCGCCGATCAGGATCGCGCGCTGGCGATCGAGCACACCGGCAAGCTTCAGCTCGTAGAGCATGCGCTCGACGCGCCACGCCTGCTCGCCGGTTTCCTCCACGTAGAGGATGCCGCCGTCGAACTCCGGCAGGTAGGGCGTGCCGATGAGACTGCACACCGTGGAAAGATTGCCGCCCCAGATCGTGCCCTGGATGTACATGTCGGGCTGGTCTTCGGCACACAGCCAGCTCACTTCGGTACGCGGCGACGTGGCGGTCTGCCAGAAGTGGCGCCATGTGCTTTCGCGCAGGTAGGTGGCACCGAAATCCTGCAGGAGCATGGGGCCGTGCAGCGAACCGATGCCGCTGCGCGCGTAGAGCGCGCACTGGATGGCCGTGAAATCGCCGTGCCCCACGAACACGCAGGGCTGGTCGCGGAAACGCGTGGCAAGCCCGTCGTAATCGAGCAGGTCGAGCAAGGCGATGGCGCCATAACCCCCGCAGGTGGCCATGACCATGTCCGGCAACGGCACGGTGACGTCGGCCAGCTGGTTGATGTCGGCCGCTCGTTCGGCATCACTGCCCGCGAAGCGCAGGAAGGTGCGCTCGACGACGGCCTCACCCTGCACGCGATGCCCGGCAGCCTGGAGCCGCTCGATGCCCCGATGGCATGCGGCGCGGTCCGCGGCGTAACCGGAAGGTGCGATGAGTCTTATATCGAGTCGTTTCGGCATGTCGGGCAAGGCGTGGCGATCCCTACCAATACCTCTCCCGGCGAGCCAAGGCAACTGTGAATGGGCACCGTCACCAGTCGTAGTACTCGTCGGCCGGCGTCAGGTCCTCCGACGGCGCGTGCCTGGTCAACGTTTCCCGAGGCTGCTCGCCGAATACGCTGCGATATTTCTCGGCGAAACGCGACAGGTCCCACATGCCGCAGCTGAGCGCGACGGATTTGACGGAGCGCCTGCCCGCCTCGGCCGTGACCAGACTGCGATGCGCCGTGCAAAGGCGCAGCATGGCGAGGTAACGGTTGGGCGGAATGCCGAGGAGGTCGTCGAACGCATAGCGAAGGCCACGCTCGCTGGCACCCGCGGCCTGGCAGAGTTCCTGCGAGTAGATATCGCGGCGAAGGTTGGCGCGCATGAAACGCTCGGCTCGCCGCACCACCTGGTAATGGGCGCGCCGGCCGCGCGAAGCCACCGGGCGCTCCTCGGGAGACGACGCGAGTGCAACGCGGATGTGCTCATCCAGCAGGTCCTCGATCGGGCCCATGCTGTGATCGTCGGCATCGTGCGTGCTCGCGGCGATCTGGCGATAGGCGCGCTTCAGATGCTCGGAGCGCACGGCAAATAGGCGCAGGCGCTGCGCGGCCATGTCCACGTCGGCATGGTCGGATGCCAGGAAGCGCGAGCGGAAACGCGCATACGGCGCCACCACGAGAGTGAAACGGGTGCCGCGCTCGAACATGAAGTCGCTGGGCGTGCCGCGCAACAGCGTTACGGCCATGTCCGACTCCACCCCGATGCCCTGGCACCAGCTGCGTTCGCCGGTCTCGTGCAGGTAAACGAGCATGCACGCGTCCTCGGGAACCGTAAGAGCGCCCCGAACGTCGAAATCGATGTGTGCGGACAGATAGGTTATTCCGTCGTGCATCCGGGTGGCGATCGCCGCGCGCGGTCGCGCAGGGCTCAACGTCAGCAGGTCGACCTCGCACACGCCGAGCACCGCGCCCAGCTTCACGAGATCGTAGTCTTCCATTCCCTGTGTATCGGCAAGGCGGCTCATGCGATTACCTCCCAGTGCTCACTTCCCCCGAACGTCTGCCGCCGTCCGTATTGGACGGCCCCCGGCATGGCGCTCGATGCCTACCCCCTCGCCGGCCTATACGCTCGTTCCGGCGACACTTATAACTAACGGTGTATGGGATCAAATGCCAGTACTTTGTGAATTTGCCGATTTAGCGCATTCGCAATGCGCTCCCGGCACGGCCATTGGCCGACTTCGTGCTTCAGATTCCAGCCGCCAAGGCCGGGCGGCAGGCGATACACTCCTCGCGTTACCTGCCGCGAAGGGAAACCCACGCCAATGCGCCACCTCGCTCTCGCCTGCCTGACCGTCCTTATCCTGGCCGCGTGTCAGTCCCACGACGAAGACAAGACCGCGACCGCGCCAGCCCCGGCGCCGGCCCGTCCCTCTACCGCCCCGCCTCCGCCCCTGCCCGCCGTCGCCAACGAGCACCACGAGTTCACCCCAGACATCACCGCTGCGGATTTCGCCGCGCATCTGAGGACTCTCTCATCGGACGAATACGATGGCCGGAAACCAGGCACCCTTGGCGAGCGGCTGACCACGAATTACATCATTGAGCAGTTCAAGCGCGCGGGACTGGAGCCCGGCAACAAGGGCGAATGGATCCAGACGGTTCCCGCCGTGTCCACCGCCCTGACCGGCCAGGACTCCCTCACCCTCGACATCGCGGAAGGTGCCGGCACGGAGCGTTTCGCGTTCGGCACCGACATGGTCGCCGGCACGCTCCAGGCCAAGGCGGAGGTGGACCTGCAGGATTCCGACGTGGTGTTCGTGGGCTATGGCGTCGACGCGCCCGAATCCCAGTGGAACGACTTCGAAGGCCTCGACGTCAAGGGAAAGACGCTGGTGATGCTCGTCAACGACCCCGGCTGGAACGGCAGTGACGCCAACCTGTTCAAGGGCCGCGAAATGACCTACTACGGCCGCTGGACATACAAGTTCGAAGAAGCCGCGCGCAAAGGCGCCGCGGCTGCCTTCATCGTGCACCAGACCGAGCCGGCCGGCTACGCCTGGAATGTGGTTCGCAGCGGCTGGACCACGCCCCGCCTCGACCTGCCGGAAAGCGAAGATCCCGCGCCGCGCCTGCCGGTGGCCGGATGGCTCACCCACGACGCGGCCGTACGCCTGTTCGCCAAGGCCGGGAAGAATTTCGACGAACTGGCAAAGCAGGCCGACGTGCGCGGCTTCAAGCCCGTCCCCCTCGATGCCAAGGCAACGCTCCACCTGAAGAGCACGATCACGCACTCGCTGAGCAACAACGTGATCGGCATGGTCAAGGGCAGCGAGAAGCCCGACGAAGCCGTGGTGTACACCGCGCACTGGGACCACCTGGGCCACGATCCGGCGCTCAAGGGACACCAGATCTACAACGGCGCCATCGACAACGGCACGGGCATCGCGGCCATGCTGGAGATCGCCGCGAAGTTCGCCCAGGAGAAACCGAAGCGCTCCGTGGTGTTCGCCGCCGTGACGATGGAGGAATCGGGGCTGCTCGGCTCGAAATATTATGTGGCGCACCCGCCCTTCCCGCTCGCAAAGACCGTCGCCGACATCAATATGGATGCCCTGGCGATCGGCGGCGCAACGCACGACATGACGGTGGAAGGCCACGGGCAAAACGATCTGGAAGACATGCTTGCGGATGTGCTCAAGGCCGATGGCCGTGTGGTCAGCGGCGATTCGGCGCCGGAGAAGGGTTACTACTTCCGGTCCGACCACTTCAACTTCGCCAAGGCGGGCGTACCCGCACTTGCCGCGGGTGGGGGCATCGACATGGTCGACGGTGGCAAGGCGGCCGGCATGGCCGCGGAAGAGGAATACGGCAAGAACCGCTACCACCAGCCGACCGATGTCTACGACATGCGCTGGAACTTCGACGGCGTGATGCAGAACGTGAAGGCGTTCTATGGCCTGGGTGAGAAGCTCGCCGACAGCGACGTGTGGCCGGCATGGAAAGACGGCAGCGAGTTCAAGGCGGTGCGCGAGAAGTCGCTGGCCGACGGGGCGAAGAAAAAGAAATAGCGACTGCTTTGTGTGGGAGCCGGCTTTGCCGGCGATCCCGCGGCAGCGGGCAAGCTTGCCGCGAGCACCCATCGCCGCTGAAGCGGCTCCCACACAAAGCCTGCATGCTTGTGCAGAAGCATTCGCTAGTAATTCACCTGCAACTGCACCCGCAGCAGTTGCCCGTCGACACGGCGATACGGCGCCGCGCTCACGTCCGTGCGGCGCATGTTCGCCCACGCCACGGCAAGCTCCACGGCGTTGGACGGTTGCCATTCCACGCCGGCTTCCACCTCGTCGACGTCCATGCGCGGGGCATTGGTGTCGAACTTGGATGCGCCGCGGTAGGTTTGCCATTTCGCGTAGGGCATGAGCGAGCCGTACCCGCCGTCGAACTTGTACATCACCTGTGCATAGCCGCCGCGTAGCGACTTCGTGCGTATCGTGCGACGCCCGATGTCGAGTTCCGGGCCTTTGCCCACGGTCCACTCCGCCTGGAATCCGAAAGGCTGGGGATAATAGACAACGTGCGCCGCGACACGGCGGTCGGTGGAACCTGCCTCGGGCGCATCGACTCGCGGCGTGAAGGTGGCACCGTCGATCGTCGCGGCGGCGGTGGACACCTTGTAGCGGCCGGCATAGGCGTCGGCACCCACTTCCAGGAACTGGCCGTTCGCAAACTTGAACGGATACGAGAAATGGATGACCGAGTGCAGCTGGTCGTTGCGGTCGGGCCGGTTCGCACCCTGTCCGTTGTAGACACCGAAACCCACCACGCCATAGTCGCCCGAGCCCTTCAGGCCGGATTTCTGCAGATAGGCGAAACGCTCCTTCGCCGCCGCCGGCGACCAATAGGCGATGACGCCAAGGTCGCGTTCGTCGCGAACGCCCGAATTGAGCGCATCGGCGCGATCGAGGGCAAGGCGATTCTGGCTCGACTGCAAATCCTCCCATCCATAGGGGATCTTCGACTGCCCCGCACGGATGCGCCAGGTCTTCTCCTTGTCGAGCCACAGGTCGGCATAGGCGTCGCGTAGCTGTGCGAAATGGGTGGTGCTGGAGCCGGAGGGCGTGCTGGCAAGGTCCGGCTGGATGTAGATCGACATCCTGTCGCTCACGTCGCCGCTGATCACCACGCGGGCGCGACGGATACCGAAGCCCTGCTCGCGGCCGATGAAGCGGTCGCCGGGAGACTTCAGGCTCTTCGCATCGCCGCTCAACTCCTGGTTGTAGCGCATCTGCACATAGCCGCGGATGCCGATCTTCTCGTACCAGGCCTTCGCGGACGACGACCGCACCGGTGCCGCGGGAACGGCCGCTCCAGCGGCGGACGCGGTCACGGCTGTGTCGCGCGCGGCGACCGGGGCGGATACCGCCGCGCCCTCGACCGCAGGCACGAACTTGCCGAGGCGCTGCCGGCCGGGACCGGGCTCGGCGAAGATCTGCCGAGTCGCCGTGTCGACAAACAGTTCCACGGCGGCCTGCGGTGCGCCTTCGGCGGCTGCGGTACCGCACATGGTCCAGAAGGCCGCGGCCAACGGGATTTTCTTCATGGGTGCTTCCCTGGATATTTTGAGAAAATACTCAAACGTCGGCGATAACGACGTCATTTTGCCGTCAAGTCACCGATTCGTTCCGAGCGAGAGGAAGCTAGCCCGACCGCGTTGCACTTCCGTGACAGTCGCCCGCGGCATCCAGGCGCTGTGGCATTCGGCGTCCGCAACCCTTTCGTCATCACGGCGTCACAGTGGATAATTGCCGGCAGACGCGCCTCGCCCGGGGACCGGCTCCACCGCAGTGGGCGAGACGCTTCTCCCACCCACGCATCCCAGGCGGAAACAACCCATGTCCTTCGCAAGCCCGCGCCGCACGCCGCGACGTCTCGTCATTGCCTTGTCCATCGCCTCCGCGCTCGCCGCGGGTACGGCTATCGCCCAGGACGCCTCCCAGCAGGAAACGCAGCCCTCCGACGCGCCTTCCCGCACCGCCACGCTGCAGACCATCAACGTGACCGCCGAAAAGCGCACGGAAGATCTGCAGAAGGTGCCCATCTCGATGACCGTGGTCACGGCTGAAAAGCTGGAGGCTTTCGGCCAGGCCGGCGACGGCGTGCTGCAGCTCGCGTCGCGCGCCCCCAGCGTCTACGCCGAGACGTCGTACGGCCGCGAGTTTCCGCGCTTCTACATCCGCGGCCTCGGCAACAGCGACTTCGACCTCAACGCATCGCAGCCGGTGTCGATGGTTTACGACGACATCGTTCAGGAGAACCCGATCCTCAAGGGCTTCCCGCTCTTCGACCTGGAGCAGGTGGAAGTGCTGCGCGGCCCGCAGGGCACCTTGTTCGGCCGCAATTCCCCGGCCGGCGTGATCAAGTTCGAATCGCGCAAGCCCACGCAGGAAACCGAGGGTTACGCCCGCGTGTCCTACGGTTCGTACGGCACCTCCAACGCCGAGGCCGCCATCGGCGGCAAGCTCAGCTCGAGCTGGTCGGGTCGCGTTTCCGCCCTCGCCCAGCACCGCGACGGCTGGATCGACAACGACTACACCGGAAAGAAGGACGATCTCGGCGGCTACAACGACCGCGCCGTGCGTCTCCAGGCGCTGTATAAGGCGTCGGACGACTTCGACGCCCTGATCAACGTGCACGGCCGCTGGCTCGACGGCAGCGCCATGGTCAACCGCGCGAATGCCATCACCCTCGGCGGCGACCAGTTCGTGCCGGGCTTCGATCGCGACTCGGTTTCGCAGGACGGCCGCAACAAACAGCACCTGTTCACCTGGGGCAGCAACCTGCACCTGAACTGGCACTTTGGCGACCTCAACTTCGCCTCGATCACGGGCCTCGAGCGCGCCACCACGTACAGTCTCGGCGACGTCGACGGCGGTTACGACGCATCCGGCACGCCCGCGAAGCCCAGCGCCACCAACCGCGTGACCCCGTTCTATTCCGAGACCGCGGACGCGCTGCCGAAGGATCGCCAGATCACCCAGGAATTCCGCCTGTCGAACGACAGCGCCGAACGCCTGAAGTGGCAGGTCGGCACGTACTACTTCGACGAAGACATCGCGATCACCAACTTCTCGTACGACACGCTCAACAACCACGCACTCAACGGCTGGGTCGACCAGAGCCAGCGCACGAAAGCCTGGGCGGTGTTCGGCTCGGCCGACTACAACTTCACCGACGACTTCGACGTGCGCGCCGGCGCGCGCTGGTCGCACGACAAGCGCGACTTCAAGGCCGAGCGCTTCCTCGGTTTCACCGGCCCCGTCGGCCCGCTCACCTCGCAGCCCACCGACGCACGCTGGAGCGGCGACCTGACCGGTACGTGGCAGCTGTCGAAAAACTCGAACGTATACGCACGCATCGCCAACGGCTTCCGCGCGCCCAGCGTGCAGGGCCGCATCAACTTCGCGAACAGCATCTCCACGGCGAAGCCGGAAACGATCACGTCCTACGAGATCGGCTACAAGTCCACGTCGGACGACAACAAGCTGCGCTTCAACGCCGACGTGTACAAGTACAACATGCACAACCAGCAGCTCACGGCCGTGGGCGGTGCGACCAACGTCACCCAGCTGATCAACGCGAAGAAGACGGAAGGCTACGGCGCCGAGTTCGACCTCGAAGCCTATCTGACGCCGAACTTCTACATGACCGCCGGCGGCAGCTACAACCACACCGAGCTGAAGGACCGCAACCTGGCCGTCGCGCCGTGCGGCGGCGGCTGCACGGTGATCGATCCGCTGAACGCGAGCGGCAACGCTCTCATCGACGGCAACGTGCTGCCTAACGCACCGAAGTGGATCGGCACCTGGACGGCCCGCTATGGCATCCCGTATGGCGAAAGCGGTGAGTTCTTCGTGTACACCGACTGGAACTACCGTAGCGAGGTGAACTTCTTCCTGTACGACTCGGAAGAGTTCCGCAGCAAGCCCTTCCTCGAAGGCGGCATCCGCATCGGCTACAACTGGGACTTCGGCAAGCGCGAAGTGGCTCTGTATGGCCGGAACATCACGAACAAGAAGGTCATCACGGGCGGTATCGACTTCAACAACCGCACCGCGTTCGTGAACGATCCGCGGATCATCGGCGTGGAGTTCCGCGCAGAGCTGTAAGCGCAGCGACCATCGCGATCGACGGAAGGCCGGCCCCTCGGGGCCGGCCTTTTTTTGTTCTTCGCGGAGGCTGGGAGGGTACGGTGCGGCGATGTCGCTTTGTTGCTTGGTACTTGGTGGGGTTCGCTTCGTAGGGTGGGCTCGCCTGTTCGGCCTCGCGCTCGGCGCTCGTACGTGGTCGGGAAGCCAGTACTCGCTCCCCTCGCCGCGAAGACTTACGTCGTTCCTTGCGAAAGGAGAGCCGCTACGCGGCTAGTGTCTAATGGCTTCGCCGCGGCGGACCCGGGCGTCCGGGCGGGGGTCTTCGACTCGGCCTCCGTGCCTCGGCGAAGACGGCGGGCCGTCCAGGCCGGCCCCCTTCGGGCCTCTTCCGCCCGCACGCCCTCGACTCCAGACATCGCGGCGAGGGGAACGGGTACTGGCAGCGGGCGGTGCGGGTTGGTGGTGGGAGAGCCGGAGCAGGAGCTGATGGCTGCTCTCGCATCTTGTCGACGGAGGCGTTGGGTGCCTTCCTTCGCAGGCACGACGGTAGGTGGGGACGCTGCGATACCGTCGCATCGCGCTCTTGTGGGAGCCGCATCGCTTTGTGTGGGAGCCGCTTCAGCGGCGATGGGTGCTCGGGACAAGCTTGCCCGCTGCCGCGGGATCGCCGGCGTAGCCGGCTCCCACACAAAGCACCGGGTACTCGTATGTCGTGGGCATCGGTGCCGGGTTTTCTTGCCGCATATCGTCGTGCCTGCGAAGGCAGGCACCCAGCGACTCAAGCGCGGACGGTCGCCACAGACCGAACAAACGACGCCGCGCCACGCACTACACAACACACCACCGCACCGTCCGATGCCGGCAGCCGTCGCCCTCGCCGCGATGTCTGGAGTCGAGGGCGTGCGGGTGGAAAAGGCCCGCAGGGGCGGGCCAGGACGGCCCGCCGTTTCCGCCGAGGCAGGAGGCCGAGTCGGAAACCCCCGCCCGGACGCCCGGGTCCGCCGCGGCGAAGCCATCAGACACCAGCCGCGCAGCGGCTCTCCTTTCGCAAGGAACGACGTAAGTCTTCGCGGCGAGGGCGACGGCTGCCGGCTTCCCAGTGCCGGCACACGCGCCGATGCGATGCCGCAAGGCGAGCCCAACCTACGAAGCGAAAAGCACAAGAACTCCAAGCAACAAGGCCCCGCCGAGCTAAACCTTTACGGGCAATCCCGCATCAGAACGGGTGCCCCGCCGGCTCACCGCACCAGCACACCCCGGCACGGCATAGGCCATAAGTCATATGGAATTTCGCAAAATTCTGGTTGACGACTAAAAATCTGGTGTTATAGTTCACTACAACACCGGTCACCCACAGCACCACAGGAGCAGACACCATGAAAAGCCCGAACTACATCGCCCTGGCCGCCTCCGTCGCCATCGCCGCCTTCACGCTCGGCGTGTTCAGCAGCACGTCCACCACCGCTGCCCCGCTCACCGAGATCAACGGCACCAAGGTCACCGACCTGGCCCCCATCGTCGTCTACGCCGACACCGGCGCGAACGTCGCCTCCCTCTAACCCTGGCATCACACAGCACGTCATCGGAGTCGTCCCATGAAAGCGCCGAATCTGATCGCCCTGACCGCATCTGTCCTGATCGCCGGCACCGCCGTGTTCGCCCTGCGCTCCTTCGATGACCGCGCGGCGGCGATGCTCGCCGCTCCCCACTTCGTCAACGGCACCGCCGTCGTCGACCTGCCTTCGCTCGAAGTCCGCCCCACCGCCGCCGATGTGCGCGAGGCGGCACTGCTGAGCGAGGCCACTTTCGATTCCGCCGCGGATGCGCTCAAGCGCAACGCGGAGGAACGGGCCGCCGCGCTGATCCGTGCGCAGCTGGCCATGCCCTACTATTCGTTCGGTAACGCACTGCGCCAGACGGCGAAGGAATGACATACATGTCCATCACCTGGAACGACAGCGTCCCGATTTATCGCCAGCTCCGCGAACGCGTGGTGGCCATGATCCTGGACGGCGCCTTGAACGAAGGCGACCCGCTGCCGTCGGTGCGCCAGGTCGCGGGGGATTTCCAGATCAATCCCCTGACCGTTTCGAAGGCGTACCAAGAGCTGGTCGACGAACAACTGGTTGAGAAACGGAGGGGTCTTGGCATGTTCGTAATCGATGGGGCGCGCGAAGCGCTGCTGAAGAGTGAAAGGGAGCGCTTCCTGCGCGAGGAATGGCCGGCCCTGTATGCCCGCCTGCAGCGCATGGGCCTCGATCTCAAAACCCTGATGCGTGAAGCCAGCGGCTCCACGGAGGACCCGTCATGACAGCGGTCGTCACCGCCACCGGCCTGAGCAAGCGTTACAAGACGTCGCTTGCGCTGGATTCGGCCTCGTTCCAGATCGAATCCGGCCGCATCGTCGGTCTTATCGGCCCCAATGGTGCCGGCAAGACCACGGCACTGAAGGCCATCCTGGGCCTCACGACGTTCGACGGCCAGCTCAACGTCCTCGGACTGGATCCGCGCAAGGAACGCGACAAGCTGATGGAACAGGTGTGCTTCATCGCCGACGTGGCCGTTCTGCCCCGCTGGCTGAAGGTGGGCGACGCCGTCGATTTCGTGGCCAACACCCATCCCCGCTTCGACCGCGCCAAGTGCGACGCCTTCCTCGCCCGCACCAAGCTGCAGAGGGGCCAGAAGGTGAAGCAGCTGTCCAAGGGCATGATCGTGCAGTTGCACCTGGCGCTGGTGATGTCGATCGACGCGAAGCTGCTGATCCTCGACGAACCCACCCTGGGCCTGGACATCCTCTACCGCAAGCAGTTCTACCAGAGCCTGCTGGAGGACTACTTCGACGAGGAGAAAACGATCCTGGTCACCACCCATCAGGTTGAAGAGATCGAACACATCCTCACCGACCTGATGTTCATCCGCGACGGAAAGATCGTGCTCGACACGGACATGGACAGCCTGGGCGAGCGCTTCGCCGAAGTCCTGGTCGGTTCGGACATGGCGGCCGCGGCACGCGAACTGAAACCCCTCGACGAGCGGCAGGTATTCGGCAAGAGCATCTTCCTTTTCGACAACGTGAGCCGGCCGCAGCTCGAACGCCTCGGCGAAGTCAGGCGGCCGTCGATCAGCGACCTCTTCGTCGCCACCATGAAGGGCACCTACGCATGAAAACCTTCTACTGGCTGGTCAAGCGCGAATTCTGGGAACACAAGGGCGGCTTCTTCTGGGCACCCGTGGTCACCGGCATCGTTTTCCTCGCGCTGAACGTCATGGGGATCATCCTCGGCGAGGTCTTCGGACGGCGCAACAACTGGGGCATGTTCAAATACGGCGGCATGGACATGCATGCCACGATGAGCGTGCAGGACATGAACAATGCGGGCGCGGTGATGGACATCTCGCTCTACGCCATCGCCGGCATCGTCTTGTGCGTTACGGCCATCGTGGTGTTCTTCTACTGCCTCGGCGCGCTCTACGACGATCGCCGCGACCGCAGCGTGCTGTTCTGGAAGTCGCTGCCGCTGTCGGACACGTCGACGGTGCTTTCGAAGGTCGCAAGCGCCGCTCTGCTGGCTCCGGCGATCGCGGTGGTGGTCGGAGTGATCGTAGGCCTGGCGATGAGCTTCCTGTTCGCCGTGGTCGCCTCCATGCATGGCGTGGGCCTCTGGGGCCTGCTGATGGCCGCTCACCCCATCCGCGTCGTGCTGAACATGATCCTGCTGATCCCGCTGTATGCGATCTGGGCGCTGCCGACCATCGGCTGGCTGTTGCTCTGCTCGTCCTGGGCCCGTAGCAAGCCATTCCTCTGGGCCATCGCCCTTCCTATCGGTGCCGGCGTGATCGTGGCCTGGTTCGGCCTGCTGAATGACACCAGGCTCTCGAGCGAGTGGTTCTGGTCGAACGTGGTGGGTCGCTTGCTGGGTAGCCTGGTGCCGGGCGGCTGGGTTAGCAACGCCTCCTCGCTGAGCGGTATAGGCCACGACGATCCGGCCTCGCTGGTGAACAGCATGGGCCTGGCTTATCACTACAGCGCCCTGGCCAGCCCCTCGCTCTGGATCGGCGCGGTGGCAGGCGTGGCGATGATCGCCGGCGCCATCTGGTTCCGCCGCTGGCGCGACGACAGCTGAACTTCGACGACAACGGACGGCTCCTTCGGGAGCCGTCTCCTTTAGGGAGGACGCACGATGTTTCGTTCGCTGCTGTTCGGTTCGCTCCTGGCTGTTTCCGTTCCCACCGTACCTGCTCTGGCTGCCGAAACGGCGCCGCTCCGTGGCGACGCGCTGGACGCGCGCATCGCTTTCCTCATGAAGGAAGCGAAGGTGCCGGGATTCGCGGTCGCCATCGTCGAGAACGGCAAGGTCGTGTCCGTGAAGGCATACGGACAGCGCGACGTGGAAAGGGGCTTGCCGCTCACCACCGATACGGTGATGTATGCGGCGTCGCTCACCAAGGCCGCGTTCGCCTATGCCACGATGTCCCTGGTCGACGAGGGAAAGCTGGACCTGGACGCGAGCATCGCGAAGGACCTGCCGAAGCCGCTTCCCGACTACCCGAAGTACGCCGACCTCGCGGGCGACGAACGCTGGCGGAAGCTCACGCCGTCGATCCTGCTCAGCCATCGCACCGGGTTTCCCAACTTCCGCTTCTGGCATCCCGGGAAGGACTACGATCCGGATGGCAAGCTCATGTTCTACTTCGATCCCGGCACGCGCTATGGCTACTCCGGCGAAGGCATCAACCTGCTGCAGTTCGTGCTCGAGAACGGCAAGGGCATCGATGTGGGGCAGCTGATGAAGTCACGGCTTTTCGAGCGTTACGGCATGAAGCGCAGCGGCATGGTCTGGCGCGACGACTTCGCGGACAACGTGGCCATCGGCTACGACGAGGCGGGCAAGCCGCTCGGCCACAAGCGACGCGAATCGGTGCGTGCGGCCGGCTCGATGGATACGACCATCGCCGATTACGCCAACCTGCTCGCGGCAATGTCCCGCGGCGACGGGCTGAAGCCCGCCACGTATCGCATCTGGCTCAAGCCGGTGGTGAAGATCCATTCGGTGCGCCAGTTCCCCACCATTGGACTCGCCGACTCCAAGGACAACGATTCCATCTCGCTCGGTTACGCCATGGGCGTGGGAACGTTCGAATCGCCGCGCGGCCCGGCGTTCTTCAAGGAAGGACACGACGACGGCACCAACAACCTCTTCGTGTGCCTGGAACGTTCGACGACCTGCGTGCTGATGATGAGCAACAGCTCGAACGGCGAGTCGATCTTCGCGTACCTGCTCGACGACATTCTGGGGAAGACCTGCTTCCCGTGGTACTGGAGCAGCTACGTCCCTTACGACCGGCCGGCCCTGCGATCGGAGCCGGTGCTGCCGAATCGGCATCCGGCCTGCGTGTTGTAAGGGAGTGAGTCGCTGGGTCCCTGCCTTCGCAGGGACGACGGCATTGAGGGAGCCAACCAACCGCCTACCCGTCATTCCTGCGAACGCAGGAATCCAGAGCCTTACCGCCCGAATGCGCGCCGCGGCCCTGGATCCCTGTTTGCGTAGGGATGGCGATCAGCCACCGCCGCCGCCACCGCCATGGATGCCGCCCTTGGTCAGCGCGGCGGGATCGAGCAGTTTCGCCAGCTCGGCTTTCGAAAGACCCGTGGTTTCCAGCGCCACGTCCATGATGGGCCGCTTCTCCTTGTAAGCCTGCTTTGCCGTGGCCGCGCCCTTCTCGTAGCCGATGACGGGATTGAGCGCGGTGACCAGGATCGGATTCTTGTCCAGCGCCTCGCGGATGCGTTCCTCGTTCACCTTGAACCCTGCGATCGCCTTGTCGGCGAGCAGCGTGACGACGTTGGCGAGTATCTCGATGGACTGCAGCAGGTTGTACGCGATGACCGGCAGCATGACATTGAGCTGGAAGTTGCCCGACTGGCCGGCAATGGCGATCGTGGCGTCGTTACCGATGACCTGCGCGGCCACCATCGCCGCCGCTTCCGGTATCACCGGATTGACCTTGCCCGGCATGATCGACGAACCGGGTTGCAGGGCGGGCAGTTCGATCTCGCCCAGGCCGGCAAGCGGCCCGGAGTTCATCCAGCGAAGGTCGTTCGCGATCTTCATCACCGCCACGGCCAGCGTGCGAAGCTGGCCCGAAAGCTCCACCGGCGTATCTTGCGCGGCCATCCCGGCGAAGTAGTTCTCCGCCGATTCGAATTTCACGCCCGTCAGCTTCGTCAGTTCGACGGCTACGGCCGGCCCGAAGTTCGGGTCGGCGTTGATGCCGGTGCCCACGGCGCTGCCGCCCTGGGGCAGACGACGGGTGCGCTTCAGGGTGTCGCCGATGCGCTCGGCGGCGTCGGCGATCTGCGCCGACCAGCCCGACAATTCCTGGCCGAACGTGATCGGCATCGCGTCCATCAAATGGGTGCGCCCCGTCTTCACCACCTTCTTCAGTTCCTTCCCGCGCCCGTCGATGGTCTTGCGCAGATGCTTCAACGCCGGAAGCAGCTTTTCGCTCGTCGCCAGCGTGGCGCTCACCAGGATCGCGGTCGGGATCACGTCATTGGAACTCTGTCCGGCGTTCACGTGATCGTTGGGATGCACCTGGCGGCCGCTTGCCGCGGCGAGGTGCGCGATCACCTCGTTCGCATTCATGTTGGAACTGGTGCCCGACCCGGTCTGGAAGACGTCGATGGGGAAATGCTCGTCCACCTCGCCAGCGGCCACCCTGGCGGCGGCATCACGGATGGCCTTCGCGGAAGCCTTGTCGAGGTGGCCCAGCTTCACGTTGGCCTCGGCCGCGGCCGACTTGATCAGGCCCAACGCGCGGATGAACTCGCGTGGCATGGTCAGTCCGGATACCGGGAAGTTCTCCACGGCCCGCTGGGTCTGGGCCCCATAAAGCGCCTTGGCGGGCACCTTCAACTCGCCCATGCTGTCGCGTTCGGTGCGGAACTTGCTCATGTGCGGACTCCGGATAAAGGCTGGTTTGGGTGACTTCCTAAGGTAAGGCCATGGGACGTGCATTTACAGGTGCATGCATCGGAAAACCGGGTGCGATCGCGCGCTGGCGACCGCATCCGGAACGGCTCATCGAGCGGCCGATGGGAGCTTGGCGGTCGAAGCCGTACCTTCGTCCGATGCCGCGCCGGGCTGCCGTCCAGGCACGGAAACCAGGTCGGCGTCGAGATGATGCTCCGAGAACCGGTTCGGCGCGTGGATGTCGAGACGGCCGTCCATGTACTCCACCAGCGCCTCCAACGGAACGCCGTACGGCGTCGATACATGCTCCGACTCGATGATCTCGCTGATCGCCTTCGCATAATTCGCGTCGGTGGAATCCACGACATAGATGTCGTCAGGACCGATGTCCGAAGGAAAGTGGACCTCGCTCATGGCCGGATCCGCCCCCGGAATGGCGTTGTCCGATACCGACGCGACTTCTCGCCCTCCGGTGCGGACCACGTACTGGAAGAACGCGCCGAGGTGGCTGTTTGCGGGATCGCTCGCCCACGAATGCAGGATGTCCGTGCTTGCACCCATGGAGTCGCTGGCGATCGTCGCCTCGCCCGGCAATAGCGGTTCCACGTCGATGAAATCCCTGGACGGGCCGAACCCTCCCCGCGCCAGAAGCTGCTGCGGCGATCGGGAATCCACCCGGTAGAGGAAGGGGCGGTCCGTGGAGGTGAGGTAACCGAGCGCGTTCCGCTTCGGCTCGCTGTCGCCCACTTCGGCCAGTTCGGCCTGCCGCGCGGCGATCTCCTCCTTCTTCAGTTCGATGACGGCCAGTACCCTGCTCGCGTGGTTTTCCGGTACGGCCAGTACGATGTAACCGGCGTCGGTCAGCGCCTTTTCCTTGGCCCTCGCCGTGGTGGGCGGCCCCGCTTCGGCGACCGGGTCGAGGCGAGGATAGGTGGCGTCCTCGTGCAACGTCGGCAAGATGCGGAGGGGCCTGGTCTGCCCCATCAGGTAGCCGATCCTGCCGTTCACCCTGCGTGGCGCCACGAATACGGACGTCGTGCCATCACCGATGGCCTTGGGCTTGCGCAGCCCGCCAAGACCGACGCCAAGAGGCACGTTGCCGACCACGGTCATCACGGTCTGCTCCACGCCGCTGCGCCTTGCTTGTTCCGTTCGCCCGCGCACGCCCTGATCGATGCCGGTACCGAGACTGACGAGGCCCGTGCCGACCTGCATGGGAATGGCCAGCGCCGGTGCGTAGCCCAGCGGGCCCAGCAACACCACGGTGCGATTGATCGCGGTGCGCCAGGCTTCCCACGCGGTGCCGACTTTCATCCCGGCATCGTCGCGCCACCGCCTTTCCGTCTGCGCACGCATATCTGCGAACACGTCGCTGGCAATGATGGCGCCCGCGTGATCGATCGTGCCCGCGTCCGCTTCCCATTTGCCCGAGGCGAGGTTGTCCAGCGCGTGCCTCACCCCGGTCCAGAACGTGCCATCCTGGCCGTCGTAAACCGAGAAACGCGCAAGCAGCGCCTCCAGCTTGCCCGGGTCTTTCGCTTGCGCCAGCGCCCAGCGGCGAAGATCGCCCTCGGAGGCGAAGGCCACGAATGGCGAGTCGGCGCCTGGGAGATACAGCACCTCGCTGCCACCCTTGTCGAGGAAGCGAACGAGATTGCTGGCGAAGTACCCATTGATGTCGAAGCGCCGCATGACCACAGGCTCTGCCGACGGGCGCGCGTCGCGGAGTTGCGCAAGGGTGATGGGACCATTCAGGGGCACATGCGGGGCACCGCCACGCATGACGAGTTCATAGGCAGCCTGCGTCAACTCTCCCCTCATGCGCGCCCGGCGAGCCTGCTGGACGAACCGGTAACGGGCGAGCACGGGCCAATCGGTGCGCACGGCATCCCAGTATGTGTCGAGCTCGCGGTACAGCCGCTTGACATAGGGAAGCTCGGAGAAGGCGCCCTTCTCCTTGAATGCGCCGACGATGTGCGAAAGCTGCAGTCCCGTGTCCCCTTTGAAGTTTCCTCCGGCAGCGAACACGCCGAAGGCCTCGTCCAGCGTTCGCGCGTCCTCGCTCACTGTGTCGATGACGTTTCCGTTGGCGAAGAATGTGTTGTAAACGTAACCGGGCCCCGTCCGGCTCCACAGGAACCGGCCGATGTTCGTGAAGCACTCCCGTACATCCTTGCCGTGGACCAGATTGCCTACGAGCGCGATCACGCCCGGACTCGCCCTGCCTCCCGACGTCACACCACCGACGGCGTCGGATGCCCCCGCAAAAAAAGTGTGCCGGGAATGTTCCGGGAAGGCCTCCATCAAGGCATCGGTAAGCGTCATCCAATGATCGGGCTGGCCCAGCAAGCGAGCTCGCGGTGAAGCGAAGTGCGCGACGACGTAGGCATCGCCGTCCACACCCAGCCGCTCGCGCAGGAAGGCTTTCGCCACCGAGCGGGCATCAGGGACCGGCAGCGCGTACGCCCGGGCCGCCATTTCCCCATAGGCATGCGCGTCGTCCGGCGTGGTGAAGGTCAGTGTGAATGGCGACACCGCCAGCGCGGTGCCCGGCTGCCAAGGGTGTTGCTCCGCTGCTGCCACGCCGGGTGGGGCGCTCGGGGCGTCTTCATTCCCGCGGTAAGAGGCGGCGACCTGCGCGGACGCGGGAAGGGCCGGCCATGCCGTGGTTGCCATCAGTGCGGCCAGAAGTCCCAAGCGGGCGGTGTAGGACGAGGACGGGTCCATTCGTTCGATGCTCCTTTCCCTGGTGTGGTTCGGTCGCGCGTCTGCTTCCGGCCCCGAAGGGATATCGCGGCCGGGGACGCAAGGGGTGCGATGGAAGCGCCGACGCAAGGCCGGGCCCGCGGCACTTTATAGGGGCTGCGGCGGGCCGGGCTGCCGGTCCACTGCTCACTGCCATGCCAGTTTTCGCCGACTCGAGGGATGGGGCCGGACGCTGCCCTATAATGGATGGCTGCACCCGCCCCATCTCCAGGAATGCCCCTCATGTCCCACGCCACGCTGACCGCCCTTTCGCCGCTGGACGGCCGCTACGCCCCCAAGGCGGAGCCGCTGCGCCCGATCTTCAGCGAGTTCGGCCTCATGCACCGGCGCGTGCACGTGGAGATCCACTGGTTGCTGGCGCTGGGCGCCCAGCCGGGCATCGTGGAACTGCCCGCATTCTCCGCCGAGGCGGTAACGCGCCTGCTGGCCATCGCGAACAACTTCTCGGTGGAAGACGGCGAGCGCATCAAGGCCATCGAAGCCACCACCAACCACGACGTCAAGGCGGTGGAATACTTCATCAAGGAGAAGATCGGCAGCGATCCGTCCCTGGCCCAGGCCAAGGAGTTCGTGCACTTCGCCTGCACCAGCGAGGACATCAACAACCTCGCCTATTCGCTGATGCTGCGCGACGCCCGCCAGGACGTCCTGCTGCCGGCACTCGACCAGGTGATCGCGAAGCTGCGCGGCCTCGCCCACGAGTACGCCGGCCTCTCGCTGCTTTCGCGCACGCACGGCCAGACCGCTTCGCCGAGCACCCTGGGCAAGGAAATCGCCAACGTGGTCGCGCGCCTGGAACGCCAGCGCCGCCAACTCGTCGCCATCGAGATCCCCGGCAAGATCAATGGCGCCGTGGGCAACTACAACGCGCACGTCGTTTCTTATCCGGGCGTGGACTGGCCGGCGCTCGCCGCCGGTTTCGTCGACGGCCTGGGGCTCACCTTCAATCCGTACACCACGCAGATCGAGCCGCACGACGGCATCGCCGAGTTCGCCGACGTGCTCCGCCGCATCAACGTCATCCTGATCGACCTCGCCCGCGATATCTGGGGTTACATTTCGCTGGGTTACTTCCGCCAGGCGCTGAAGGCCGGCGAAGTCGGCTCTTCCACGATGCCGCACAAGGTCAATCCCATCGACTTCGAGAACGCCGAAGGTAACTTTGGCCTCGCCAACGCCCTGCTTGGCCACTTCGCCGAGAAGCTTCCGATCAGCCGCTGGCAGCGCGATCTCACCGACTCCACCGTCCTGCGCGCCCTGGGCACGGCCTTCGGCCATTCGCTGGTGGCGCTGGAATCCCTGATGAAGGGGCTGGGCAAGCTCAACGTCAACGCCGAGCGCATCGCCGCCGACCTCGACGCCAGCTGGGAAGTGCTCGCCGAAGCCGTGCAGACGGTGATGCGTCGCTACGGGCTGCCGGAGCCGTACGAGCAGCTGAAGGCCCTGACCCGCGGCCAGGGCATCACGAAAGACTCCATGCGTGCCTTCATCGCCGGCCTCGACCTGCCCGCCGAGGCGAAGCAGGCGCTCGCCGAACTGACGCCCGCTACCTATATCGGCCTTGCGGAAAAGCTCGCGAAGTCGGTCTGACATCATCGCGCGCCGGCATCGGCGCGCAGCCATTACGCGCAACCATTACAGGGGATGGTTCATGTTCGTTCGCTCGTGCGCATTCGGTTTGCTGCTTGTACCGGCGCTGGCACAGGCCACCGCCATCCAGGATCTCGCCGGAAGGCAGATCGATCGGCTGAAGGCGGTGTGTACACGCGCCGACAACGTCCTCGACCAACTCGCAGAGTTGAAAGCGCGGGAGAAGCCGGAAGACTGGCGTGCCTACCTGGCATTCGACCAGCTCTCCTGGGCGGACCTCGCGCATGAGCCCGCATGCAAGGCGGCCATGGTGGAGAACACCAGGGAAGGCATGGCCTTCGTGATTGCAAACGAAGATCCTTCGTCGAACTGGATAAATATGGCCCGGGGGCAGGAATCCCTCGCGCTGCTGCGCCAAGCGGTGTCGGGCCCCGCAGCCGAGCGGGACGCACGACTGGCCCAGGCCGAAGCCTTGATTGCCACCTACATCGCCGGGGAAGCGCACGCGAAGGACCCGAAGGATGTGGCCCGCGGCATGGCCTACTACTTCGTGGCGCATGGCTACCTCGACGCCGCCAAGGCAGCCGAGCGGCCGGAGGACGTCGACGCCATGCTCGCGAAGGCGCTCCAGACGGCCCGGGACGGCATGGCCCATGCCACCGACAAGTCCGAGCTGGTGGAGCCTTACGGCATCGCGCTCGGGGAAATGGCCAAGCGCGCCACCAAGGGCAGCCCGGAGTGGCGCAAGGCTATCGAGGAAAGCATCGCGGCGTTCTCCACGGTCAGCGCCACCGACCCGCTCGCCGCGTACAACATTGCCGTCGATCATGTCTTGCTCGATGACATGCCCGCCGCGAAGAGCGATCTTCAGGCGCTGGCCGATGCACACCGCATCGACGACCAGATCTGCGTCGGGTTCCTGAGCGACAAGGATCTCGAGCCGCTGCGCACCGCGGACACACCCTGGTTCGTCCGCTTCGTGAAAGCTCAGTGCCAGCCCACTCTCGAGCGTATCCGGCGCCAGGTCGCCAACACGCGCTCCTAGCGCGATTAGAATTCAAGCATGGCCATCCAGACCCCTACCCGTAAAAAGCTCCCCATCGAAGTGCGCGGCAGCGCCAGCCAGCCGCTCGGCATGAGCGCCAGCCAGTTCCTGCGCGACTACTGGCAGAAACGGCCGCTGCTCATCCGCAACGCCTTCCCCGACTTCCAGCCGCCGATCGAGCCGAACGACCTGGCCGGGCTGGCCTGCGAGGAAGGCGTGCTCGCTCGCCTCATCGTGCACGACGAGAAGCGCGACCGCTGGACGGTGAAGAACGGGCCGTTCGAGGAAGCGGAATTCGGCAAGACGCCCAAGCGCGACTGGACCCTGCTGGTGCAGGACGTGGACAAGTGGGACGCCGACGTGGCCGCCCTGCTCGACCACTTCGCTTTCCTGCCGAGCTGGCGCGTCGACGACATCATGATCTCCTATGCGGAGGACGGCGGCGGCGTGGGTGCCCATGTGGACCAGTACGACGTGTTCCTGCTGCAAGGGGTCGGCGAGCGTCACTGGGCAATCAGCGACGACCCCGACGCTCCGCTCGACTTCCGCGACGACGTGGAACTGAAGCAGCTGAAGGTGTTCGAACCCACCCACGAGTGGCTGCTCGAACCGGGCGACATGCTCTACCTCCCGCCGGGCGTACCGCACGACGGCGTCGCCATCGGCGACTGCATGACGATCTCCATCGGCATGCGCGCGCCCTCGCAGGCCGAGCTCACGGTCGATCTGTCCGACTTCCTCGCCGAGCGGATGCCCGAGGAGCTGCGCTATACCGATCCCGACCTGGCACCCGCGAAGCGTGCCGGCGAGATCGACAACGCGGCCCTGAACCGGCTGCGCCAGGCGCTGCCCTTCGCCGCGGCGCTCGACCGCGACCTGCTGGCCGACTGGTTCGGCCGCTTCATCACGCGCTACCGGAACGCCCAGATGGCCGCCGCGCCACCGAAGGCCACGACCGAAGCGGCGCTCGACAAGGCGCTGGCAGCGGGCGCCACGCTCGTCCGTCATCCCTACGCGCGCCTTGCGTGGATCAAGGGCAAGAAGGACGCCACCCTTTATGTCAGCGGCCAGGCCTATGACTGCCCCGCCGCGCTTGCCGAGCGGCTCGCGGGCGAGCGCGAGCTCGCCTTCGAGCGCGCTCCGGAGGGAACGGAAAAGGCGGTGCTGCTGAATCTCGTGAACGACGGCCACCTGGGCGTGCGCAAGGGTCGCCGGCGGTGAATCCGCCGGCGGACATGCTGCTGGCTGCCGACGACCGAACCGGTCTGGAAGCCGCCCATGTCCGCCTGCTCGCCGCCGCCCGGCACCGCGTCTGCATCTATCTGCCTCTCCTGGAAACCGGGCTGCTGGACGGCGAAGCGGCGCAAGCCGAACTGCGCCGCATCGCCACGAGCGGCCGGCAGGCCCAGATCCGCGTCCTCACCCACGACGCCGAACGCGCTCATCGCGAGGGCCACCGCCTGCTGGCCCTCGCCCAGCGCCTGCCCACCGCGATCGCCATCCGCGTGCCGACCGAGGAAGCCCAGCTCCGCTACGGATCGGCCTTCGCCACCGACTGCGCCGGTGGCTTTCTGTTCAGGCCCGTCGCCACCCGCTACGAGGCCCGTGGGTCCCTCGACGCCCCCGGAGAGACCTCTCGTCTGACCGCTTATTTCGAAGAAGTCTGGGAGCGGGCGGAGCCGGCGTGGCAGATAAGACCACTCGGTATCTGACGCAAATCGGAAACTGCGTTTCAGGTTGGCGCGGCGCAGCAGCACGGGGCTATAATTAACGGATTCTTATGCCGCAGGCTGTCCCCACGTGCCTTGCGGCGGCCCGTCCTTTTCGTGTGTGCCGGTGGTGACGTGAGCGCAAACCTGATCCGCGAGTTTTCCGAATCCTCCCAACTCGCCGGCGGCAACGCCGATTACGTAGAACAAGTCTACGAAGCCTGGCTGGCCGATCCCGGCTCCGTCCCGGCCGAATGGGACGCCTATTTCAAGGGTTTCAAGGGCCGGGAGGCAGGCGACGTCGCCCACTCCGGTGCCATTGCCCGCATCGAGGCCGCGCAGAAACAGCGGCGCGTCGCCGCCGCCGGCCCCGCCGGTCCGGTCGACAATGCGTACGCGCAGAAGCAGGCCGGCGTATTGCGCCTGCTCACGGCCTATCGCTCGCGCGGGCACATCGCCGCCAAGCTCGACCCGCTGGGCCTCACCGTTCCGGATATCGAAACGCCCGACCTCGGCCTGCCCTTCCACGGGCTCTCCGACGCCGACCTCGACACCGAGTTCGACGCCGGCAGCTTCGCCGGTGGCGGCCATCGGATGAAGCTGCGCGAGCTTCTCGCGAAGCTCAAGCAGATCTACACCGGCACGGTCGGCGCCGAGTTCATGTACATCTCCGACCACGACCAGCGCGCCTGGATCCACTCGCGCCTGGAACAGGCCGGCGGCTCGCCCGGCCTGCAAAAGGCGGAGAAGCTGCGCGTGCTCGAGGCCCTCACGGCCGCCGAAGGCCTGGAGCGTTACCTGCACACGAAATACGTCGGCCAGAAGCGCTTCTCGCTGGAAGGCGGTGACAGCCTCATCCCCATGGTCGACGACGTCGTCCGCGCGGCGGGCGACAACGGCGTGAAGGAAGTGGTCATCGGCATGGCCCACCGCGGCCGCCTCAACGTGCTGGTGAACATCCTCGGAAAGGCGCCCTCGCAGCTCTTCAACGAGTTCGAAGGCAAGTTCGAGCACGACGACAGCCCCATCCACTCCGGCGACGTGAAGTACCACATGGGCTTCTCGGCCGACGTCAAGACGCCGAACGGCGGCGTGCACGTGGCGCTGGCCTTCAATCCGTCGCACCTCGAGATCGTGAACCCGGTGGTCGCCGGCTCGGTGCATGCGCGCCAGGCGCGCCGCCGCGACACCGCGCGCGACAAGTCGCTGGCGGTGCTCATCCACGGCGATGCCGCCTTCGCGGGCCAGGGCGTCAACATGGAACTGATGCAGATGTCGCAGGCCCGCGGCTTCGCCATCGGCGGCACGCTTCACCTCGTGGTGAACAACCAGGTGGGCTTCACCACCTCCAAGCGCGAAGACGCGCGTTCCACCCTCTACTGCACCGACCTCGCCAAGATGGTCAATGCGCCGGTGTTCCACGTGAACGGCGACGACCCGGAAGCCGTGATCCAGGTCACCCGCCTGGCCTACGAGTTCCGCAAGCGCTTCAAGAAGGACGTGGTGATCGACCTCGTCTGCTACCGCCGCCACGGCCATAACGAGGCCGATGAGCCGGCGGCCACGCAGCCGCTGATGTACCAGGTGATCCGCAAGCGCCCCACCACGCGCGACCTCTACGCGCAGCAGCTGGTGAAGGAATCGGCCATCGGCGCCGACGACGGCCAGAAGATGCTCGACGACTATCGCGCCCGCCTCGAAAAGGGCGAGCCGCTGATCGCCATCGACCCGAACCCGGTGCGCGACATCCCGGTCGACTGGACCCGCTTCCAGGGGAACAGCCTGTCGATGGACGTCGACACCGGCGTGTCGCGCGAGCAGATGGCCAAGGTGCTCGATGCCATCCTCGACGTGCCCGCCGACATCACGCTGCACTCGCGCGTGGCCAAGATCTACGAAGACCGCCGCAAGATGGCCGCGGGCGAACTCCCGGGCGACTGGGGCTTCGCCGAGAATCTCGCGTACGGCACGCTGATCGCCGAGGGCAACGACCTCCGCGTCGTGGGCCAGGACGCGGGCCGCGGCACGTTCTTCCACCGCCACGCGGTGCTGCACGACCAGAAGACCGGCAACACCCTGCTCCCGCTGTCGAAGGTGCGTGAGGACGCCCGCGTCGAGGTCATCGACTCGCTGCTCTCCGAAGAAGCCGTCATGGCCTTCGAGTACGGCGAAGCCACCACCTCGCCCGACCAGCTCACTATCTGGGAAGGCCAGTTCGGCGACTTCGCCAACGGCGCCCAGGTGGTGATCGACCAGTTCATCAGCTCCGGCGAAGCCAAGTGGGACCGCCTCTGCGGCCTCGCGCTGTTCCTGCCGCACGGCTACGAAGGCCAGGGCCCGGAGCACTCCTCCGCCCGCCTCGAGCGCTTCCTGCAGCTGTGCGCGCTGGACAACATGCAGGTGTGCGTGCCCACCACGCCTGCCCAGGCCTTCCACATGATCCGCCGCCAGCAGGTGCGCCCGGTGCGCAAGCCGCTGATCGTCATGACGCCGAAGTCGCTGCTCCGCCACAAGCTGGCCGTGTCGTCGCTCGACGAACTGGCCACCGGCCGCTTCCAGCTCGTAATCGGCGAACATCGCGACCTGCCGGCGAAGAAGGTGAAGCGCGTGGTGCTGTGCTCGGGCAAGGTCTATTACGACCTGCTCGAGGAATCCGAAAAGCGCGGCCTCACCGACGTGGCCGTCGTCCGCATCGAGCAGCTTTACCCGTTCCCGCGCCCGGAAGTCTCGGCCGAACTGGAAAAATACCCTTCCGCCAAGGAAGTGGTGTGGTGCCAGGAAGAACCGATGA
Organism: Luteibacter sp. SG786; assembly: GCF_011759605.1. Taxonomy (GTDB): domain Bacteria; phylum Pseudomonadota; class Gammaproteobacteria; order Xanthomonadales; family Rhodanobacteraceae; genus Luteibacter. The sequence goes on along the minus strand of NZ_JAAOYX010000001.1, from coordinate 1,066,395 downwards.
ACCAGGGCGCCTGGTTCCAGATCCGTCACCACCTGCAGGCCTGCCTGGGTCCGAAGCACAGCCTGTCGTATGCAGGCCGTGCCCGCTCGCCGGCACCGGCCGCCGGTCACCTCAACACCCATATCGCCGAACAGACGGCGCTCGTCGAACAGGCGCTGGTCGCGCCGGTCGGCACCGATCACGCAGCGGAGTAAGACAAGCATGTCCATCGAAGTCAAAGTCCCGGTCCTGCCCGAGTCGGTCTCCGACGCGCTCATTGCCACCTGGCACAAGAAGGCCGGTGACGCGGTCAAGCGCGACGAAAACCTCCTCGACCTCGAGACCGACAAGGTCGTCCTCGAAGTGCCGGCACCCGTCGACGGCGTGCTGAAGGAAATCAAGTTCGAGGAAGGCGCCACCGTCACCAGCAACCAGGTGATCGCCGTGATCGAGGAAGGTGCCGCCGCTGCCGCGCCTGCCCCGGCCGCCGCCCCGGCTGCCGCCGAAGCGCCGAAGGCCGAAAAGGCCGAAACCAAGGAAGCCCCGAAGGGCGTCGACGAACTGTCCCCGGCCGGCCGCCGCGTGGCCGTGGAAGAAAACATCGACCCGTCCAAGGTCGCAGGCACCGGCCGCGACGGCCGCGTCACGAAGGAAGACCTGGTCAACGCCAGCAAGGGCGGCTCCGCCCCTGCCGCCGCGTCGGCGCCGGCTGCGAAGCCCACCCCGGGCAGCCGTCCGGAAGAGCGCGTGCCGATGACCCGCATCCGCACCCGCATCGCCGAGCGCCTGATGCAGTCGAAGAACTCCATCGCCATGCTCACCTCGTTCAACGAAGTGAACCTCGCCGAGGTGGTGAAGCTGCGCAAGGCGCTGGGCGAACAGTTCGAAAAGGCCAACGGCGTGAAGCTCGGCTTCATGAGCTTCTTCGTGAAGGCCGCCACCGAGGCGCTGAAGCGCTACCCGGTGATCAACGCCTCGGTCGACGGCAACGACATCATCTACCACGGGTACCAGGACATCTCGATCGCCGTGTCGACCGACAAGGGCCTGGTCACGCCGGTGCTTCGCGACGTGCAGGACATGTCGTTCGCCGACGTCGAGAAGGGCATCATCGGCTACGCCAAGAAGGCGCGTGACGGCAAGCTGGGCCTGGACGACCTCCAGGGCGGCACCTTCACCATCACCAACGGCGGCACCTTCGGCTCGCTGCTGTCCACCCCGATCGTGAACCCGCCGCAGAGCGCCATCCTGGGCATGCACACCATCAAGGAGCGCCCGGTGGTCGAGAACGGCCAGGTGGTGGCGGCCCCGATGATGTACATCGCCCTGTCGTACGACCACCGCATCATCGACGGCCGCGACGCCGTGCTGTTCCTGGTCGACATCAAGAACCAGCTGGAAAACCCGCAGCGGATGCTGCTCGGCCTGTAATGGGCGCTTGACCGGACATGTGAAGGCGGGAGTCGAAAGACTCCCGTTTTCACGTTCCGCCCCCATATACGCGGTAGCGCATACCGCCGTTCCATCGGAGCTAAGCAAATGAGCGACAAGTTCGACGTCATCGTCATCGGTGCCGGCCCCGCGGGCTATGTGGCCGCGATCCGCGCCGCGCAGCTGGGCCTGAAGACCGCCGTGGTCGACGCCTTCGTCGGCAAGGACGGCAAGGCCGCCCTCGGCGGCACCTGCCTCAACGTGGGGTGCATTCCGTCCAAGGCGCTGTTGGACTCCTCCAAGCAGTTCCACAACCTCACGCACAACTTCAAGGATCACGGCATCACGGCCGAGAATCCGAAGATCGACATCGGCACCTTCATCGGCCGCAAGGACAAGATCGTCAAGCAGTTCACGGGCGGCGTGACGATGCTGTTCAAGGCGAACAAGATCACCTCCTACTTCGGCAAGGGCAAGCTGCTCAAGGGCAACCAGGTCGAAGTCACGGGCAACGACGGCAACGTGCAGACCATCTCGGCCACGAACGTCATCCTGGCGTCGGGCTCGGTGCCCATCGAACTGCCGTTCGCGAAGTTCGACGGCAAGCACATCATCGATAATACCGGCGCGCTGGACCTCACCGAGGTGCCGAAGCGTCTGGGCGTGATCGGCGCGGGCGTCATCGGCCTGGAGCTGGGCAGCGTGTGGAAGCGCCTCGGCGCCGAGGTCACGGTGCTGGAAGCCCTGCCGAAGTTCCTCCAGGTGGCCGACCAGGACATCGCGAAGATGGCCGCCCGCGAATTCGCCAAGCAGGGCCTCGACATCAAGGTGAACGCCAAGGTCACCTCGGCCGAGGTGAAGGGTGACGAAGTCCACGTCGGCTATACCGACAAGGACGGCGCCTCGCAGTCCCTCGTCGTCGACAAGCTGCTGGTGGCCGTAGGCCGCCGCGCTTACACCACCGGCCTGCTGGCCGACGACACCGGCGTGAAGCTGGACGAGCGCGGCCGCATCGTGGTCGACGAACACAACCACACCGGTGTCGACGGCGTATGGGCCGTGGGCGATGCCGTGCGCGGCCCGATGCTCGCCCACAAGGGCTCCGAGGAAGGCGTGATGGTGGCCGAGCTGATCGCCGGCAAGCCGGGTCACGTCAACCTCGACACCGTGCCGTGGGTCATCTACACCGAACCGGAAATCGCCTGGGTGGGCAAGACCGAAGAGCAGCTCAAGGAAGAAGGCATTCCCTATAAGACGGGCGCCTTCCCCTTCGCCGCGAACGGTCGTGCCGTCGCCATGAACGAAGGCATCGGCCAGGTGAAGATGATCGCCCACGCCGAAACCGACCGCATCCTCGGTGTGCACATGGTTGGCCCCGTGGTCTCCGAACTGATCCACGAGTGCGTCGTGGCCATGGAGTTCAAGGGCTCCTCGGAAGACCTCGCCCGCATCGTCCACGCCCACCCGGCCCTGTCGGAAGTGGTGCACGAGGCAGCGCTCTCGGTCGACAAGCGCGCGATTCACAAGGGCAACTGATCGCCTCTGTGCCTGGAAGCCCATCCTTGCCGAAAGCATGGGTGGGCTTCGTCGCTTGTGTGGGAGCCGCTTCAGCGGCGATGGGTGCTCGCGGCAGGGTTGCCCGCTGCCGCGGGATCGCCGGCAAAGCCGGCTCCCACAAGTCACGGCAGGGTTAAAGTCTGCCAGCCGATCTCTTTAAAGAGGGAATTCCGAGATGCGTGACATTAAAGCCCTCTGCGTCTACTGCGGTTCCAGCACCGGTTCGCATCCCGCCTACGCCGACGCGGCACGCGCCTTCGGCACGCGCATGGCCGAGGAAGGCATCGCCCTCGTCTACGGCGGGGGCAAGGTGGGCCTCATGGGCATCGTGGCCGATGCCGTGCTGGCTGCCGGCGGCAAGGCGATCGGGGTGATCCCGCGCCAGCTCATGGAAAAGGAAGTGGGCCACACGGGGCTCAGTGAATTGCAGGTCGTCGAGACCATGCACGAGCGCAAGACACGCATGTACGAACTGTCGGATGCCTTCGTGGCATTGCCCGGCGGCTTCGGCACCATGGACGAGATGTTCGAGATGCTCACCTGGGCGCAGCTCGGCCTGCACAGCTACCCCTGCGCCTTCCTCGACGTTCGCGGCTTCTATCGCAACCTCTCGGCAGCCATGGATCACATGGTGGCGGAGGCATTCGTGAAACCGGTGCAGCGCGATCAGGTATGGTTCGGCGAAGACATCGATGCGCTTTTCGACTGGATGCGCCACTACGAATCCATGTTCACGCCGAAGTGGATCACCGCAGCCTCTGTGGACAGCAACGTTTGATCGCCCTGAGGGGACCTCTCGCATGACTGCATTCCGCGCCTTTCGCATCCGCCAGGACGACGCCGGTTACCGCACGGGCATCGAAACCATGGACACCGACGCCCTTTCGCCGGGCGAGGTGCTGGTTCGGGCCGAGTGGTCGTCGGTCAATTACAAGGACGCGCTCGCCGGCACCGGCAAGGGCAAGATCCTGCGAACGTTCCCCCTGAACGGCGGCATCGACGTGGCCGGCACCGTGGTCGCGTCCACCGACCCGTCCTTCCGCGAGGGCGACAAGGTGCTTGCCACTGGCAGCGGCCTCTCCGAGACACGCGACGGTGGTTACGGCGAGTACGTTCGCCTTCCGGCGGCGTGGACCATCGCCCTGCCCGCCACGCTCACCACGCGCGAGGCGATGATCATCGGCACGGCCGGCTTCACGGCGGCCCTCGCCCTCTTGCGCATGAGCGAGAACCGCCAGGCGCCCTCGCTCGGCCCCATCGCCATCACGGGCGCCACGGGCGGCGTAGGCATGCTCGGCATCGACATCTTCAGTCGTGCCGGTTACGAGGTGCATGCCATCAGCGGCAAGCCCGATCGCTTCGATGTTCTTCGCGACATCGGCGCCAGCCAATGTGTGGACCGTCACGAACTGGCCTTCAGCGGCCGCCCCTTGGATTCGGCCCGATATGGCGGGCTGCTGGACAATGTGGGCGGCAATACGCTCGCCGGTTTCCTTCCGCTGATCGCGCCCTATGGCAACGCGGCCATCTGCGGCCTGGCCGGCAGTCCGGAACTCGCCACCACGGTCATGCCCTTCATCATCCGCGGGGTCAGCGTGCTGGGCATCGCGTCGGCGGGCACGGCCCGCGACGTGCGCGACGAGGTCTGGCGCAGGCTCTCTGGCGACTGGAAACCACGCCATCTCGACACGATCTGCACACGCGAAGTGGCACTGGACGACGTGGCAAGCGTATTCGGAACCATGCTCGAAGGCGGCTCGTTCGGCCGGACGCTCGTCCGCATAAACGGCTAGCCGTTCGTAGATCCTTGCTCAGGCAGGTAGTTATCGTGCCACCATTGAACCACGCGCCATGCCCGGTAGAATGGCCCTTCGCCAGTGGCGCCACGCGCGACGTTTTTTCGTCACCGCGGTTCGCAATGAAAAAACACATCGGGCACGACCCGGGGGAAAGTGAATGGCTCGCATCCTGATCGTCGACGATTCGCCGTCGCAGTTGCTTGGAATCAAGCGCATCGTCGAGAAGCTGGGCCACGAGGCCATCACCGCCGAGGACGGCGCCCAGGGCGTGGAGGTGGCCAAGCGCGAGATCCCCGACCTGATCCTGATGGACGTGGTGATGCCGAACCTCAACGGTTTCCAGGCCACGCGCACCATCAGCAAGGAAGAAACGACCAAGCACATCCCCATCATCCTGGTCACCACGAAGGACCAGGACACCGACAAGGTGTGGGGCCTGCGGCAGGGTGCGAAGGCTTACGTCGTGAAGCCCATCAAGGAAGAGGAACTGGTCGCGGCGTTGAAGGAACACCTGCCGGGCTGAGGGGACCTGACCTCGCCGCTATAGCGGCTCCTACGCCGCTGTCTTCAGCTACCTGGCATCCACTGCCGTCGTAGGAGCCGCCATGGCGGCGATGCCGCGCGTAGCGCGGCCCACCATACGTCAACCCCGTCGCGGATCGAAACCCGCGAACGCGTCCTTGAACTCGGCGTAGGCTGCCTGCTCTTCGTGCGTTTCGGGCACCGGCACGCGAATCTCCAGCACCACGATCTGGTCGCCCGGTTCCGAACCCGGCAGGCCCCGCCCTTTCAGGCGCAGCTTGCGTCCGGACTGCGAACCCGGGGGAATGCGCAGATCCACATGCCCGCCCAGCGTGGGCACCGGCACCGTCGCCCCGAGCGCGGCTTCCCATGGCGCGATGGGCAGTACGTGAGTCACCGTGCGGCCGTCGAGGCGGAAGCGCGCATCGTCGCGGATGCCTATCTCGAGAAGCAGATCGCCCGAGGGGCCGCCACCCGACCCCGGATGCCCCTGCCCGCCCAGCCTGATCGTCTGGCCGGAGGTGATGCCGGCCGGAATCTTCACTTCCAGCACGCGCTCGCCACCCGAGGCGTCGTTCAGCACGACGCGCGTCTTGCCGCCGTAGTACGCCGTCTGCAGGTCGGTCTCGATCTTCGCCTGGATGTCGCGGCCCCGCCGGGCGTGCTGTTGGCCGCGGGCACGCCCGCCACCGAACAGGCTTTCGAAGAAGTCGCTGAAGTCGCCGCCGCCGCGGCCACCCATGTCGCCGAAATCGAAGCCGCCTCCCTGCCCCCAGCCCGGCGGCGGACGGAACTGTTCGCCCTGGCGGTAGCCGCCGGCGCGGAACTGGTCGTAGGCGCGGCGCTTTTCGGGATCCTTCAAGGCTTCGTTGGCCTCGTTGATCGCCTTGAACTTCTCTTCCGCGCCAGCGTCCTTGTTCTTGTCGGGGTGGTATTTACGGGCAAGCTTGCGATACGCCGCCTTGATCTCGGCGTCGGTCGCGTCCGGCTTGACTCCCAATGTCTCGTAGTAATCCTTGAACTCCACAGGCTCTCCCGGGCTTGTGTCGAAAATCCAAATGGAACGCCCGCGGTGGACACGTCCACCACGGGCCAGACAGCTAGCTTAGGCCGTTTTAGCCCGCAGCGTTAATCGTGATGCGACGCGGTGCGCTTTCCGCCTTCTTCGGGATGGCGATTTCCAGCACGCCGTTGCGTCCCGAAGCGGTGATACCGTCGGCATCGGCACTTTCCGGCAGCGTGAAACTGCGCTTGAACTGGCCGGCGACGCGCTCCACGCGGCTGAACTTGCCTTCGGCCTCGCTGGTGAACGCCTTGCGCTCGCCCTTGATGCTGAGCACGTTCTTGTCCATCTGGATCTCGATATCGGCCAGGTCCACCCCCGGCACGTCGGCCAGGATCAGGAAGCGGCCGGCTTCCTCGCGGATGTCGACGCGCGGCGCCCATGCGCTCTCGGCGCTGGTGGGGGCGGCGATATCGCTGCCGAAGAAGTGATCGAAAACACGGTTGACGTCACCGCCGAACAGCGGCGCACGGCGGAACGAAACCTGACGAAGCTGGTTCATCTGTTTGACTCCCAAGAAGTTTTCCGGCCCCGTGGCCGTCTGGTGATCAACATATGAGCGCGCCGCCGCTATTCAAGTGGATGCCACTTGCGGTTGTCTCGCCTTCAGGTGCGCCCACTGGCGGGAGTGCGGGGCCACGTGCTTGACGTAGACTGGGTCCTTTCATTCCCACAAGGCTTTGCCATGACCATCGCCGTTGGCGACACCCTTCCGGAAGCGACTCTCGCCGTGTTCGACAACGGCATCAAGACCGTGACGAGCACCGACGTGCTCGGCCGGGGCAAGGTGGTGCTGTTCGCCGTGCCGGGGGCCTTCACACCCACCTGCTCGAACAAGCACCTGCCCGGCTTCACCCAGCACATGGAAGACTTCCGCGAGCGTGGGATCACCGTTGCCTGCATGTCGGTGAACGACGCCTTCGTCATGCACGCCTGGGGCGAGTCGCAGGGCGTGCCGGGCGACCTGCTGATGCTCGCTGACGGCAATGCGTCATTTACCCGTGCGCTCGGCCTCGAACTGGACGGCACGAAGAACGGCATGGGTATTCGTGCGAAGCGTTTCGCCTTGTATGCGGAAGACGGCGTGGTGAAGATCCTGCACGTGGAGGAGCCCGGCGAGTTCCGCGTCTCGACGGCCGAGGCGATGCTGGAAGCGATCGACGCCTGACGCGATCCTGTAGGAGCCGCTACAGCGGCGAGGGAACCCGCGTCACGGCCACACCGCTTCGTGGGCTTCTCGCCGCTATAGCGGCTCCTACAACGGCAAGGCAAAGAAAAAGCCGCGTTTCCGCGGCTTTTTCCTTTACGCTTCGCTCGGCTCCGCACCGTCGCCCGTCGGGCCGCTTTCGATCGGCGGCATGTCCGCCGCGGCTTCGCCGTCGGGCGTTTCGCCCTCGCCTTCCAACTCTTCCTCCGCGTCGAGGCGAACGACGCCGATGAGCGTCTCTTCCTTCGGCAGCTTGATGAGCGTGACGCCCTGCGTGTTGCGGCTGAGCTGCGAGACTTCCGAAACGCGTGTGCGCACCAGCGTGCCCTGGTCGGAAATCAGCATGAGCTGCTGCGCCTCTGTCACCTGCGTGGCGGCGACCAGGTTGCCGTTGCGCTCCGAGCACTGGATGGCAATGACGCCCTGCGTGCCTCGGCCCTTCTTCGGGAATTCCTCGAGGGCCGTGCGCTTGCCGTAACCGCGCGCCGTGGCGGTAAGGATGTCGCCTTCGCCGGCGGCGACGATCAGCGACACCACTTCCGCCCCGTCGGTGAGACGCATACCGCGCACACCCGTGGCGGTACGGCCCATCGAGCGGACGCTGCCTTCGTCGAAGCGCACCGACTTGCCGTTCGAGGCGAAGAGCAGCACGTCGCTCTCACCGTCCGTCATGGCCACGTCGACCAGCGCATCGCCGTCTTCCAGGTTGATGGCGGCCTTGCCCTTCTGCAACTGGAACGCGAACTCCGTAAGCGGGGTCTTCTTCACCGTGCCCTGGCGGGTGGCGAAGAACACGAAGCAGCTCGGATCGTAATCGCGCACCGGAAGCAGTGCCTGCACCTTCTCGCCCTCGGCCAGCGGCAACAGGTTCACGATGGGCTTGCCACGCGCACCCGGGCCGGCTTCCGGCATCTGGTACACCTTGAGCCAGTACACACGACCGGTGCTGGTGAACGTGAGCAGGGTGTCGTGGGTGTTCACCACCCACAGCTGCTGCACGACGTCCTCGTCCTTCAAGGCGGATGCCGAGCGACCCTTGCCGCCACGACGCTGCGCGCGATAGAGGCTGGCGGGCTGGCGCTTGATGTAACCGGTGTGCGACAGCGTGACCACGACGTCTTCCGGCGCGATCAGGTCGAGAACGTTCAGGTCTTCCTGCGAATGCTGGATCTCGGTACGGCGGGCGTCGCCGTAATCCGTGCGGATCTGTTCCAGTTCCTCGCGGATGACTTCGAGCAGACGCGCCGGGTTTTCCAGGATCTCGATAAGACCGCGGATGGTTTCGAGGATCTCGCGATATTCGTCGGAGAGTTTTTCCTGCTCGAGGCCGGTGAGGCGATGCAGGCGCATCTGCAGGATTTCAGTGGCCTGGGCTTCGGACAACTGGTAGCCGTCGTCGCGCAGGCCGTCGCGCGGATCCATGTCTTCCGGACGGGAGGCCGCCGCGCCGCTGGCGGCGAGCAGCGCCTTCACCAGGCCAGGCTCCCAACGGCGCGCCACCATGCGTTCGCGCGCCTCGGCGGCGGACGAGGAGGTGCGGATCAGCTCGATCATCTCGTCGATGTTCGCGAGCGCAACCGTGAGGCCTTCGAGGATGTGGGCGCGCTGGCGCGCCTTGCGCAGTTCGAAGATGGTGCGGCGGGTGACCACTTCGCGACGGTGGCGGATGAAGGCCTCGAGGATGTCCTTGAGGTTCAGCAGCTTCGGCTGGCCGTCGAGCAGCGCCACCATGTTGATGCCGAAGGTGACCTGCAGCTGGGTCTGCTGGAACAGGTTGTTCAGCACCACGTCGGCCATGGCGTCGCGACGGATCTCGATGACCACGCGCATGCCGTCCTTGTCGGACTCGTCGCGCAGTTCGCTGATGCCCTCGATCTTCTTTTCCTTGACCAGCTCGGCGATCTTCTCGATGAGACGCGCCTTGTTCACCTGGTAAGGCAGCTCGTGGACGAGGATCGTCTCGCGGCCGTTGGCTTCCGTTTCGATCTCGGTGCGGGCACGCACGAGGATGCGGCCGCGGCCGGTGCGGTAAGCCTCGACGATGCCCGACGAGCCGTTGATGATGCCGGCCGTGGGGAAATCGGGACCCGGTATGTGGGTCATGAGGTCGTCGACGCCGAGCGACGGCTCTTCGATCAGGGCCAGCGTGGCGTTGATCACTTCCGTCATGTTGTGCGGCGGAATGTTGGTCGCCATGCCCACCGCGATACCGGCCGAGCCGTTCACGAGCAGGTTCGGCACCCGCGTGGGCAGCACCAGCGGTTCGTGCTCGCTTTCGTCGTAGTTGGGCCCGAAATCGACGGTTTCCTTGTCGATGTCGGCCAGCAGCTCGTGCGTGAGGCGCGCCATGCGCACCTCGGTGTATCGCATGGCCGCCGCGTTGTCGCCGTCGACCGAACCGAAGTTGCCCTGACCGTCGACAAGCATGTAACGCAGCGAGAACGGCTGCGCCATGCGAACGATGGTGTCGTACACCGAAGCGTCGCCGTGCGGATGGTATTTACCGATGACGTCACCGACCACGCGGGCCGACTTCTTATAAGGCTTGTTCCAGGCGTTGCCCAGTTCGTTCATGGCGAACAGGACGCGTCGATGCACCGGCTTAAGGCCGTCGCGCACATCGGGCAGTGCGCGCCCCACGATCACGCTCATGGCGTAATCGAGATAGCTCTGGCGCATCTCGTCTTCGATGTTGACGCGGATGACTTCTTTGGCGAGTTCTGCCATCAATCGGCTTCCTGGATGTCCGTGAAATACCCCCGCCGGCTATGCGTTTCGCGCTCGCGACACGCCGCCGACCCAACCTGTCGATCATAGCACAGGGGGCGTGGAAAAGACAGCTAAAAAAGGCGCAAATTCAAGGACTTACACGGCGCTTTCGGGATGGCGAAAAAGCATCGTCCGAGCCAGCAGGAAATTGGCGACGGAACCCGCCGCGGAACCGGCGGCGACGGCCACCGCGGGCCATGCGTGCAGCGCCGGAAACAGCTTGAACGCAAGCACGTAAACGCCGTTGTTGACGACCGCGCCCAGCGCCATCAGACCCATCCAGTGCAACCATTCCGCGTGCCTCGCGCGGCCCGAATCGCGATGCGCGAAGGTATGCGTGCGATTCCACCACCACGTCACCGTGGCCGCGCTGAGGAACGAGACGACGCGAGCCGTGTAGACGTTCCAGCCGGCCAGGGTCACCAGGCCCTGCACGATGCCGGCATCGACGGCGAGACCGATGAGCCCGCCCACTGCGAAAAGCGCGACCTCGCGGCGCAGCCGTGTCACGGAAACAGGATCCGCATCTGCTCTTCGTCGGGCTTCAGGATGACGCCGCGCTCGGTGACGATCGCATCGATGAGTTCAGCCGGCGTGACGTCGAACACCGGGTTCCACGCGTCGGCACCCTCGATGACCGTACGGGTGCCGGACACCGAAAGCAGTTCGGTGGCGTCGCGCAGTTCGATCTCGATGTCCGCGCCCGTCGCCGTGGCCATGTCCACCGTGGTGGATGGCGCGACCACCATGAACTTCACGCCGTGGTGGCGCGCGGCGATGGCGAGCTGGTAGGTGCCGATCTTGTTGGCGGTGTCGCCGTTGGCCGCGATGCGATCGGCGCCGACGATCACCCATTTGATCTTGCCGTCTTTCATCAGGTGCGATGCGGCGGAGTCCGCGATCAGGCGGGCCGGGATGCCGTCGCGCACCAGCTCCCACATGGTGAGCCGGGCACCCTGCTGCCAGGGCCGCGTCTCCCCGGCGTACACCTGCTCGATCTGCCCGTTGGCCACGCCCGCGCGGATCACGCCGAGCGCGGTGCCGTAACCGGCGGTGGCGAGCGACCCGGTGTTGCAGTGGGTCAGCACGTGCGAACCGGCTTCGATCAGGGCCGCGCCAAGCTCCCCCATGTGCCGGTTGGCGGCCAGATCCTCGTCCTGGATGGCCTGTGCTTCGCGCTCCAGTTCCGCGGCGCCGGCCCCCTCGTTCACCCGGCCATTCATGCGGTCGAGGGCCCACATCAGGTTCACGGCCGTGGGACGGGCCGCGCGCAGGGTGGCCATGGCCGACGTGAGATTCTCGCCATGCATGGCGGCCAGCACCACACCCCAGGCCGCCGCAATGCCGATGGCCGGGGCGCCACGCACTGCCAGGTCGCGGATGGCGCGGGTGACGTCGTCGGACGAGGTGCAGTCGATCCAGGTTTCCTCCGCCGGCAGGCGCCGCTGGTCGAGCAGGCGCAGGCGGTCGCCATGCCATTGCACGGCGCGGATGGAGTCGTGGGAAGCGTGGGTGTTCATCCACGGATTATCGCACGCCGGGTCTCCCCCTGTAGGAGCGCGCCCTGCGGGTTCAGGAAGGTCATCGGTCGGCCAGCCATGCGTGGATGGCCGGCGGTACCTGCTTCTGTGCACGGCCGGACACGTAGATGCCGATGTGGCCGCCCTTGAATGCCAGTGCGGTGTAATCCTTGCTGCCCACCAGCCCGCCCAGCGGCGAGGAAGCGGCCGGCGGAACGAGGTGGTCCTGCTCGGCGTAGATGTTCAGCACCGGCTGGGTGATCTTGCGCAGGTCGACGCGACGTCCGCCGACGCGCGCCTCGCCTTTCATCAGCAGATTCTTCTGGAAGAAATCCCGGGCGAACTCACGGAATGTCTCGCCCGCCTGATCGGGCGAATCGAAGATCCATTTCTCCATGCGCAGGAAGTTTTCCAGCTCTTTCGGATTGTCGAGGATGTCGACCAGACCGATGTACTTCTGCTGGTTCAGTCGCAGGGGCTTGAGCGTGAGATACGCGAAGTTCATCACGTCGGCCGGCACATTGCCCATCGTGTCCACGAACAGGTCGATGTCCACGTTGCGCGCCCAATGCGACAGCATGTTGTCGGGTGTGTGGAAGTCCACGGGCGTCACCATCGTGACGAGATTGCGCACCTTCTCCGGATGCAACGCCGTGTAGCAGAGGGAGAACACGCCCCCCTGGCAGATGCCGAGCAGGTTCACGGCCTCGACACCATGGCGCTCGCGCAGCACGTCGACGCAACGGTCGAGATAGCCGTCGATATAGTCTTCGAGGGTGAGCCAGCGGTCGGAGCCGTCGGGATAACCCCAGTCCACGAGGTAGACGTCTTCGCCCTGCTCCAGCAGGTTCCGCACCATGGAGCGGTCTTCCTGCAGGTCGATCATCCACGGCGTGTTGACCAGCGCGTAGCAGATCAGCAGTGGCGTGCGCGACGTCGGCGGCTTCTCTCCCTTGAAGTGCCAGAGCGTGAGCTTGTCTTCGCGATAGACGGCCTCGCGCGGCGTGGTGCCGACTTCGATGGGGCCCACGTTCTTCAAGGTGGCGAGGCCGGCCTCCAGCTTGCGCTGGAAGGCCTCGATCTCGGCGCGGGCGCGCACCGGATCGATATGGAACGGATCGCCGTTCATGACTTCCGCGCCTTCTTGCTCGTCGCGGCGCGCTTGGTGGCAGGTTTCCCCGCGCCGCGCAAGGCAGCCACTTCGGCCTTCAAGGCCGCCACTTCGGACGCGAGACCACGCATCTGGCGAAGTTCGCGGCGCGCGGCCTGCAGCCGTTCGCCCAGAGTGTCCACCTCCTTGCGCGTGGGCATGCCCGCCTGCACGGCCATGCGCTCCACCTGTCGCTGCTGGAGCACCTTCAGGCGCATCTGCGCGTTGACCAGCGCGGCGTACACCTCGCGAAACTCGTCCGAGAGCGCCGCTTCGCCGTAGCTTTCCTCGGCGAGGTTCACCCAGCGGTCGTAGACCGAACGCAAGGACTCGGCATCGGTCGGCGCACCCTGCTCGCGCAGGGCTGCGTTCGCCCGCTCGTGCACACCTTGCAGCAGCGACTGGTAGCGCTGGTAATGGCCCAGGTAATCGATCCACGCCCGAATGAGCGCCTGCTGTTCTTCCTGCTGCTCGCGGGTGAGGCCGAAGGCCGGCAGGGACAAGAGGTCGTCGATGTTCGGCGGCGCTCCCTGGCCGTGGCCGAAGGGGGGCATGCCTGCCGCAAACGGCGCGGCCGGGCCCTCGCCGCCCAGCATGGACCGCATCCAGTCGCCGTAGCCGCCCAATCCCGCAAACAGCCGTGCCGCGATGTCCGGAGACGGAGCGCCCTGGGCGGGTTCGGCCTTCGGATCGAACTGGCGCGACCAGGCTTCCAGGCCCTGGCGAACCCAGGCCTGGTACTGGTCGATGAAATCGGTGGGTTTGTCTGCCATGCCGCTATGTTACGGCACGTCAGGGCGCGATCTCGAACCCCGCCGCCTGGTCCGCCGTGGAGCTGCCGCCCACCCATACGGTGTAGCGGGTCGGTTCGACCACCTCCTCGCTCTTCGCATTCCAGAACGAGAGTTCGTGGAAACCGAGCTGGAAGCTCACGCGTTTCGACTCGCCCGGCTGCAATGTCACGCGCTGGAAGCCCTGCAGGCTGCGAACCGGCTGTTCGAGGCTGGCGCCCAGGTTGCGCACGTACAGCTGCACCACCTCCGTGCCGGCGCGTTTCCCCGTGTTCTTCACCGTGCCGGTGACGGTGACGAGCTGCTTCGCGCCCGCGTCGTTCGCCTCCCGCAAGGGCACGCGGCGGCGCGACACCTGCACGTCCGAATAGGAGAACGTGGTGTACGACAGGCCGTAGCCGAAGGGATACAGCGCGGTGTTCGGCACGTCGATGTAGCGCGACACGAAGGTGCTATCGCGACCCGGCGGCTTGCGGAGGTCCGCATCGCCCGGCGGGCGGCCGGTCGGGAACTGGTTGTAGTAAAGCGGCTCCTGGCCCTCGGCGTACGGGAAACTCATGGTCAGCTTGCCGCTGGGAGCGACGTCGCCAAACAACACGTTCGCCACCGCGTTGCCCGCTTCGGTTCCCGGAAACCACACAGCCATGATGGCGGGCACGTGCCGGTCGGCCCAGTCGAGCACCAGCGGCCGTCCGGAGAACACCAGCAGCACCACAGGCTTACCGGTGGCGACGATCTGCTCGAGCAGCTTCTGCTGATTGCCCGGCAGGTCCAGGTGCGCGCGCGAACCCGCTTCACCGCTCATGCGCGAGGATTCGCCGAGCGCCATGACCACCACGTCGGCCTGCCCGGCCGCCTTCTTCGCCTCGGCGAAACCGGCTTCCGAGTCCGTCTCGACCTCGGTTCCCTCCGCATAGATCAGTTCGCCACCCTGCGCCTTCATGCGCTGCGACAGACCCGCGCGCAGCGTGACCACGTCCGGGAAATGCTTCGCGCCGCCCCAGGCGCCCTGCATTTCTCCGGCGGCGTCGGCGAGCGGCCCGATCAGGGCCAGCTTCTTCACGCGGCCGTCGAGCGGCAGGACCGCCGCGGTGCCGTCGCCGCCATTCTTCAACAGCACGAAGGACGCTTCGGCGGCCCGGCGCGCGAGCGGCCGATTCGCATCCACCGCCCTCGTCACCTCGGCGCCCTGTACGTAAGGACGCTCGAACAGACCGAGCGCGAACTTCACCCGCAGCACGCGTCGCACGGCCTCGTCCACGGTGGCCATCGACAGCTTGCCGTCCTTCAGCAGGCCGGGAATTTCGGTGTCGTAGTAGTGGCTCATCATGTCCACCTCGACACCCGCGGTCAGAGCTTTCAGCGTCGCCGTGGCGGCATCCAGCGCGATACCGTGATTGTTGAGTTCCATCACGGCGGTGTAGTCGCTGACCACGAAACCGTTGAAGCCCCACTCCTTCCGCAGGATATCCGTCATGAGATAACGGTCGGCGGTGGCGGGCACGCCATTGAGGCTGTTGAAAGCGCTCATCATCGTCGCCGCGCCGGCTTCCACCGCTGCGCGGTACGGCGGCAGGTACACCTGTCGCAGACGAACGTCCGACATGTCGGTGGTGTTGTATTCGCGCCCCGCCTCGGCCGCGCCGTAAGCCGCAAAATGCTTCACCGATGCCGCGACACTCTCCGTATCGGCGAGGTCCTTGCCCTGGTAGCCACGGATATACGCACGCGCCATGGCGGCGCCAAGGTAGGCGTCCTCGCCCGCGCCTTCCGTCGAGCGGCCCCAGCGCGCATCGCGCGAGATGTCAACCATGGGCGAGTAGAACCATTTCACGCCACCGGTCACCGCCTCCGCCGCGGACATGCGCGAGACGTCCTCCACCAGTGATGGATCCCAGCTCGCGGACAAGCCGAGCGGCACCGGGTAGATAGTGCGGTAACCGTGAATGATGTCGGCACCGAACAGGAGCGGGATACCTAAGCGGCTATGCAGCGCTGCCTCCTGGTACTTGCGCGTCGTCTCCGCGCCCACCACGTTGAGCATCGAGCCCAGTTCCCCCTTCCGCGCCAGCGCCATGACGTCGACGTGCGCACGCGCTTCCGGATTGGCGGCAATGGCATCCGCCCCGGCAAGTGCCGCCCCGCCATCGGCTCCGTATTGCACGAGCTGCCCCATCTTCTCGGAAAGCGTCATCCGGGCCAGCAGAGCGTCCACCTTCTTCTCGATCTCCGGCGACGCCAACTGCGCGTTGGCCGGAACGACGGGCACCTCGGCGGCCATCGCACTGCCGAGGGTCGTGACCAGGGAAACGGCGAGAAAGAGCGCCCTGGGACGCGAAAGGGAACGGGACGAGGCGCGCATGGGAATCCGGAACGTGAACAAACGCCGAATGTAAACGTTTACGGCACTTCGAGTAAACCTGCGTCGCGGCACTGCTTGTTTGCCGGTTCGCTTCGTAGGGTGGGCTCGCCTTCGGCCTCGCGCTCGGCGCCTGTACCGGTACCTGGGAGCCAGTACCCGTTCCCCTCGCCGCGAAGGCTTGCGTCGTTCCTTGCGAAAAGAGAGCCGCTGCGCGGCTCGTGTCTTATGGCTTCGCCGCGGCGGACCCGGGCGTCCGGGCGGGGGTTTTCGACTCGGCATCCCTGCCTCGGCGAAGACGGCGGGCCGTCCAGGCCGGCCCCCTTCGGGCCTCTTCCGCCCGCACGCCCTCGACTCCAGACATCGCGGCGAGGGGAACGGGTACTGGCACGGACGGTGCGGGTTGGTGTTCGGAGAGCCGAAGCAGGAGCCGATGGTTGCTCCCACACCTTGCCGACGGAGGCGCTGGGTGCCTGCCTTCGCAGGCACGACGGTAGGTGGGTCGCTGCGAGACCGTCGCATCGCGCTCTTGTGGGGGCCGCTTCGCTTTGTGTGGGGACCGCTTCGCTTTGTGTGGGAGCCGCTTCGCTTTGTGTGGGAGCCGCTTCAGCGGCGATGGGTGCTCGCGGCAAGCTGGCCCGCTGCCGCGGGGATCGCCGGCGTAGCCGGCTCCCACAGAGAGCATTGGGCAATTGTATTTCTTGGGGACCGAGGCCAGGTTGTCTCGCCGCCATGGCGGCTCCTACAGAAGAGCGCGCGCCCCGGCATCCCCAGCCCCACACCGTCGTGCCTGCGAAGGCAGGCACCCAGCGACTCAAGCGTGGAAGGTCGCCACAGACCAACATAACAACGCAAGCCACGCACCAAACACCACACCCCACCGCACCGTCCGATGCCGGTAGCCGTCGCCCTCGCCGCGATGTCTGGAGTCCAGGGCGGCCGGGCGGAAAAGGCCCGTCAGGGGGCCGGCCTGGACGGCCGGCCGTTTTCGCCGAGGCAGGGATGCCGAGTCGAAAACCCCCGCCCGGACGCCCGGGTCCGCCGCGGCGAAGCCATAAGACACTAGCCGCGAAGCGGCTCTCCTTTCGCAAGGAACGACGTAAGCCTTCGCGGCGAGGGCGACGGCTGCCGGCTTCCCGACCACGGCACAGGCGCCGATGCGAGGCCGAACAGGCGAGCCCACCCTACGAACCGAAAAGCACAAGCAAGCCAACAAAGCCGCCACAGTGCGCGACATAAAAAAACCCGGCATCTCGCGATGCCGGGCTCTTTAGAAACGCGATGAGCTTGAGATCAGTTCGCCGCGCTTTCTTCCTCGGTCACGGCCTTCATCGACAGGCGGATACGGCCCTGCTTGTCGACTTCCAACACCTTGACCTTGACGATATCGCCTTCCTTCAGCTTGTCGGACACCTTCTCGACGCGCTCGCTGGAGATCTGCGAGACGTGCACGAGGCCGTCCTTGCCCGGCATGATGGTGACGAACGCGCCAAAGTCCATCAGCTTGGCCACCTTGCCTTCGTAGATGCGGCCCGGCTCGACGTCCGAGACGATCTGCTCGATGCGCTTGCGCGCGGCTTCGGCGGCTTCGCGGTTCACCGAGGCGATGACCACGTTGCCGTCGTCGGTGATGTCGATGGTGGTGCCGGTTTCTTCGGTGATGGAACGGATGGTGGCGCCACCCTTGCCGATCACTTCGCGAATCTTGTCCGGGTGGATCTTGATCGTGAGCAGGCGCGGCGCGAACTCGCTCATTTCCGAGCGGGCCGTGCTCATGACCTTGCCCATCTCGCCGAGGATGTGCACGCGGCCACGCTTGGCCTGGGCCAGCGCCGTGCGCATGATCTCTTCGGTGATGCCCTCGATCTTGATGTCCATCTGCAGCGCGGACACGCCATCGGCGGTACCGGCCACCTTGAAGTCCATGTCGCCGAGGTGGTCTTCGTCACCCAGGATGTCGGAGAGCACGACGAAGTCGTCGCCTTCCTTCACCAGGCCCATGGCGATACCCGCCACCGGCGCCTTGAGCGGCACACCGGCGTCCATCATGGCCAGCGAGGAACCGCAGACCGACGCCATGGAGGACGATCCGTTCGACTCGGTGATTTCCGAGACGACGCGCACCACGTACGGGAATTCCTCGATCGTGGGCTTGACGGCCTGCACGCCGCGCTTGGCGAGGCGGCCGTGGCCGATCTCGCGACGCTTCGGGCTGCCGACGCGGCCGGTTTCGCCCACCGAGAACGGAGGGAAGTTGTAGTGGAACAGGAACGTGTCCTTCCACTCGCCTTCCGGCGCATCGATGACCTGCGAATCGCGGGTGGTGCCGAGCGTGGCGACGACCAGCGCCTGCGTTTCGCCGCGGGTGAACAGCGCCGAGCCGTGCGTGCGCGGCAGGACGCCGACGCGCACCGAGATCGGACGGATGTCGTCGAGCTGACGGCCGTCGATACGAACCTTGGTGGACAGCACGCCGTCACGCAGGGTGCGGTATTCCACTTCGCCGAAAGCGGCACCGATGTCGCCGTCGGTCCAGCCGTTGGCCTCGGCCTGGGCGGCGAGAGCCGTCTTGACCTCGGCCTTCAGGTTGGCGATGACGTCGCGACGGGCGAGCTTGTCGCGGATCTGGAAGGCTTCGGCGAAACGCGTGCCGACGGCGGCCTTCACCGCGTCGTACAGCGCCGTCTTGGCGGCCGGGGCTTCCCACTTGAACGACTTGGCGCCGGCTTCGGCGACGAAGGCGTTGATGGTGTCGATGGCGGCCTGCATCTGCTGGTGGCCAAAGACCACCGCGCCGAGCATGACGTCTTCGCTGAGCAGCTTCGCTTCCGATTCGACCATCAGCACGGCCTTGGCCGTACCGGCGACCACGAGGTCGAGGTCGGAGGTCTTCAGCTGGGTGGCCGTCGGGTTCAGGATGTACTGGCCGTTGGCGTAACCGACGCGTGCCGCGCCGATCGGGCCCTTGAAGGGCACGCCGGCCAGGGTCATGGCAGCGGAGGCACCGATGAGCGCCGGGATGTCGCCGTCGACTTCCGGGTTCAGCGACACGACCTGCGCGATGACCTGGATCTCGTTACGGAACTCTTCCGGGAACAGCGGACGGAGCGGACGATCGATGAGGCGCGAGGTGAGCGTCTCCTTCTCGGTCGGGCGGCCTTCGCGCTTGAAGAAGCCACCGGGGATGCGACCCGCGGAGTAGAACTTCTCCATGTAGTCGACCGTGAGCGGGAAGAAGTCCTGGCCTTCGCGCGCCTTGGGGGCTGCGACGACCGTGACCAGGACGACGGTGCCGCCCATGCTGACCATGACCGCACCGGAGGCCTGCCGGGCGATTTCGCCCGTCTCCAGTGTGACTTCGTGACTACCGTACTGGAATGACTTGGTTACTTTCGCCACTTCGATCTCTCCTCGTCCTGTTCCGGTGGTTTAGCGGCGCAGGCCGAGGCGTTCGATCAGGGTCTGATAACGAGCGAGGTCGCTCTTCTTGAGGTAGGCCAGCAGCGTCTTGCGCTTGTTGACCATCTTCAGCAGGCCGCGACGCGAGTGGTGATCCTGCTTGTGCGCCTGGAAGTGGTCCTGCAGCGCGGTGATGTTGGCGGACAGCAGGGCGACCTGGACTTCGGTCGAGCCCGTGTCGTTGGGCGCGCGGCCGTAGTCTTTGATGATCTGGCTGGTCTGTTCGACGGTGAGCGACATGTGTATCGATTCCTTAAAAAGCGGATGCGAGACTTGCGCAACCTCAACGGCCCCCGATGAAGTTGCGCAAGCCTCGCTTTTGATGAAAGCCGTTAAACGAGCACGTAATTGTAACGTCCTGCACGTAGTGGCAACAAGCCCGTCGGATCAGAGAGTCCCTAGGGCAGATTGAACCCCCGCAGGACACGTAGGACTCCCCCCTCGTCCACCTCGGCCAGGGCCATGAGGCGGCCATCGGAGCCATAGGCGGCGCAGCGGCCCTGGAACCCGGCCGTGGCGGCAAGCCTGCCCGCTGCCGCGGGATCGCCGGCGTAGCCGGCTCCCACAGGGGCTGCTGCCTCCAGGGCTGCTGCCTCCAGGGCTGCTGCCTCTGAGGATGCTGCTACCGGGGCTGCTGCCTCTGAGGCTCCCTCCTGGCCTGGAGCCGCGCCGGGCCGCAAGGGCACCGGCTGGCCGAAGCCGAGTACGCGGGTCTGGTCGGGGTTCAGATCTACCCGGGGAATATGCGCCAGACCCGCTTCCACGGGGAGCAGGCAGGCATCGAGGGGGTCGGGCCCTGCCTCTGCCGCCTCCCGCAACTGGTCGAGGGTGACCATGGCCGGAGCCATGAAGGGCTCCACCCACAGGCGGCGCAATCCGGTGA
Organism: Luteibacter sp. SG786; assembly: GCF_011759605.1. Lineage (GTDB taxonomy): Bacteria > Pseudomonadota > Gammaproteobacteria > Xanthomonadales > Rhodanobacteraceae > Luteibacter. The sequence goes on along the minus strand of NZ_JAAOYX010000001.1, from coordinate 1,045,906 downwards.
GGTGTGCGCCGCAGCCCAGGTTCTGGCCGAGGTCGACGGCCAGGCTGCGTACGTACGTACCAGACCCGCATTCGACGTGAAGGCGGAGCGTGTCGCCGCTGCGTTCGATCACGTCGAGACGATAGACGTCCACCTCGCGGGCGGGCACGTCCACCGCTTCGCCCCGGCGGGCCTTCACATAGAGCGGCACGCCGTCCTGCTTGATGGCCGAGTACGCCGGAGGAATCTGGACGATGCGCCCGCGCAGGGGAGCGAGGGCGGCTTCGAGCGTGGCGTCGTCCAACGGCGGCACGGCGCGGGTCTCAACCACCTCACCTTCGAGGTCGGCCGTGGTGGTGGTCTCACCCAGCTTCACCTCGGCCTCGTAGGCCTTGCGCGACCCCAGCAACCAGCCGGCGATCTTGGTCGCCTCGCCGAAGCAGAGCGGCAGAAGGCCCGTGGCCAGGGGGTCGAGACTGCCCGTATGCCCGCCCTTCGCCGCGCCCACCAGCCGTCGCGCCGTCTGCAAGGCCTGGTTGGAACTCAGGCCCAGCGGCTTGTCGAGGAGGAGGATGCCGTGGATGTCGCGGAAGGTTCGGCGATTCATGAATACCGGAACGTGGCGGGTGCGAAACATTGTGGGAGCCGGCTACGCCGGCGATCCCGCGGCAGCGGGCACGCTTGTCGCGAGCATCCATTCGCCGCTGAAGCGGCTCCCACACAAAGCCGTCAGTCGCCCTTGCTTTCGCCCGAGTCATCGGCCGGCGGCACCGGGTTGTCGCGCAACAGTCGCTCGATGCGCTCGCCCTGGTCCACCGATTCGTCGTACTTGAAGCGCAGTTCCGGCACACGGCGCAGGCGCATGGAGCGCGACAGGCTGCGGCGGAATTCGGGAGCCAGTTCCTTCAGCGCCTTCATCGCGACCGTGGACTGCTCGGGCATGAGCGCGGTGACCCACACCGTGGCCCAGTCGAGGTCTTTGGTGGTTTCCACGTCGGACACACTGACCGACGGCAAGGCATGGTCGCGCACAGCCGCGTGCACGAGCAGACCGATTTCACGGCGAAGCTCGGCGGAGACACGGTCGGTGCGTTTGAAGTCGCGGGAAGGCATGGGGGCTCCAATGCGTGAAACAGTGAAACAGTGAACCGTGAGCTGCCGTCGTCGCTTTGACGACCGAGGATCTTACTTACGGTTCACTGTTCACTGTTCACTGTTCACTGCTCACTGCTCACTGTTCACGGTTCACGGTTTACAGAGTTCTTGCCACTTCGATGCGCTCGAAGCACTCGATCTGGTCGCCGACCTTCACGTCGTTGTACTGCTTCACGGCGATACCGCATTCCATGCCGTTGCGCACTTCATCCACGAGTTCCTTGAAGCGGCGCAGCGATTCCAGTTCGCCCTGGAACACCACCACGTTGTCGCGGAGCACGCGGATCGGCTTGGAGCGCTTGACCACGCCCTCGGTGACCATACAGCCCGCCACCGCGCCGAACTTCGACGAGCGGAAGACATCGCGCACCTGCGCGATACCGATGATCTCCTCGCGGATCTCCATGCCGAGGAGGCCGGATGCCGCCTGCTTCACCTGATCGATGACGTCGTAGATGATCGAGAAGTAACGGACGTCGAGACCGTTCGTGTCGATGACCTTGCGCGCCGAGGCATCGGCACGGACGTTGAAGCCGATGATCAGCGCCTTCGAGGCCGCCGCCAGCGTTGCTTCCGATTCGGTGATGCCGCCCACGCCGGACGAGATCACGTTCACCTTCACCAGGTCGTTGCCGATCTGGGTGAGCGAGTCGCGCAGCGCCTCCACCGAACCCTGCACATCGGCCTTCACCAGGATGTTAAGGGTCTGCTGACCTTCGCCCTGGCCCATCTGGGCCATGATGTCTTCCAGACGGTTGGACTTGCTGACGAGACGGTTCTCGCGACGCTTCTGCTGACGCTCCGCCGCCACCTGGCGAGCAAGGCGCTCGTCCTCGACGGCCACGAAGTCGTCACCCGATTCCGGCACGCCGGACAGACCCAGCACCTGCACCGGAATGGACGGACCCGCCTCGTTCACCTGCTTGCCGGTTTCGTCCACGAGCGCGCGCATGCGGCCGTATTCCACGCCGCAGACGACGAAGTCGCCCTTCTTCAGCGTGCCCTGCTGCACCAGCACCGTGGCCACCGGACCGCGACCGCGATCGAGGCTGGATTCGATGACGACACCCGAGGCGCGGCCGTCGGCCACCGCCTTGAGTTCCATCACTTCCGCCTGGATCGAGATGGCGTCGAGCAGCGCGTCCACGCCGTCGCCCGTCTTCGCGGACACGGGCACGAACTGCGTGTCGCCACCCCAGTCTTCGGGAATGACCTCGAGGTTGGCGAGGCCCTGCTTCACGTTGTCCGGATTGGCGTCGGACTTGTCCATCTTGTTGACGGCGACGATCAGCGGCACCTTCGCGGCGCGCGCATGCTTCACCGCCTCGATGGTCTGGGGCATGACGCCGTCGTCGGCCGCGACCACCAGCACCACGATATCGGTGGACTGGGCGCCGCGGGCACGCATCGACGTGAACGCGGCATGGCCCGGGGTGTCGAGGAAGGTGATGACACCGCGGCTGGTTTCGACGTGGTAGGCGCCGATGTGCTGCGTGATGCCGCCCGCTTCGCCCGAGGCGACCTTGGTACGGCGGATGTAGTCGAGCAGCGAGGTCTTGCCGTGGTCGACGTGGCCCATGATCGTGACGACCGGCGGACGCTGGATCTTCTCGCCCTCCAGTTCCACGTTCTGGGTGTGCGTGGCCAGCGCGGCCTCCGCGTCGTTGTCGGTGGCGCGAACCGGGTTGTGGCCCAGTTCCTCGACCACCAGCGCGGCGGTGTCGTGGTCGATCGTCTGGTTGATCGTGGCCATGACGCCCATCTTGAACAGGGCCTTCACCACCTCGGCGCCCTTCACGGCCATCTTCTGGGCCAGCTCGGTAACGAGGTTGTTGTCGCCGATCACCACGTCGCGCACCACCGCGGCGGTGGGACGCGTGAAGCCGTGCGGACCCGACGACGTGGCGCCGCGCGGGGCCTCGGAACGGCCCTTGACCTTGCCGCCTCCGCGACGGTTGCCGCTGGAGCGGCGCGCGCGGTCGGCATCCGACAGGTGCAGTTCGCCGGCGGCAAAACGCTTGCCGCCCGGCTCGCGATCGCCATTACGGCCGCCGCCAGCACCACCGCCATGCTTCGGACGCGCCGCACCGCGGGCGTCGTTCGTGGACGGAGCGGATGCCGGGGCCGGACGGGCACCACCCGATGCAGCGGCCGGACGCGCCGCCGGCGTGGACGCCACGGGTGCCGGGGCCGGAGCCGGGGCAGGCGCGGGCGCCGGAGCAGGCTTGGACACGACGCGTTCGCGCTTCCGCGGCTCGTGGATGCGCGGAAGGATCATGCCGAGCGAGCGGTTATCGAGCTTCGCCGTCTGATGGCCGACACCGTCGTCGCCCGCCGCGGCCGGGGCTTCCGGCTGGGCTTCGGCGGCCGGGGCTTCGGCACGGGTTTGCTCGGCGCGAGCGCGCTCGGCCGCGGCCTCTTCCGCCTGGCGGCGCGCCTCGGCGGCGGCCTCTTCCTGGCGACGGGCTTCGGCTTCGGCGAGCTGACGGGCTTCCTCTGCCTCGCGACGGCGCTCGGCCTCCTCGCGGCGCTGGGCTTCCTCGTGCTCGCGCTGCGCCTGCGATTCGGCGAGCTTGCGCGCGGCTTCCTCACGCTCGGTGTCGTGCGATGCCTCTTCGGCGATCGCGCTGCGCTTCACGTACGTGCGCTTCGCCCGAACCTCGACGTTCACCGTCTTGGCCGGACCGGCGCCACGGCCGCTGCCCGTATTCACCTTCAGCTCGCCGACGGTGCGGCGCTTCAGGGTGATCTGGCGCGGGGCCGAGTCGTCCGCTTCGGGCGCGGGCTCGTTCTTGCCGTGCGTGCGACGCAGGAAACCGAGCAGCTTCACCTTTTCGGTGCTGCTGATGACCTGATCCGCATTGTTGAATTTCATCCCGGCCTGGTCGAGCTGCCCGAGGAGCTTCTCGACTGGCATCTCCAGGACCTGGGCCAGTTGTTTGATAGTGACGTCCGACATCGTTCTTTATTCTCCGCCGTTCCCGCGCGTAACCTTACGTGCCGTCGATGACCCGTACGGCTGCCTCCATCCATGGGGGGAAGCCTCGCGGCCTCCCTCGGGGCGCCCCTCCAGGGCGCTTCCGGACTCGCGCTTAGCCGCCCTTCTCCAATCGGGCGATCATCGGAGCGCGCGCAGCCATGATCAGCTGCGATGCGCGTTCCTCGGTCATGCCTTCAATATCGATCAGTTCGTCGACGGCCAGGTCGCCCAGGTCGTCGAGCGTCTTCACGTTACGCTCGGCGAGCGCGAAGGCGGTGGGTTCGTCCATGCCTTCCAGCTCGAGCAACTCGGCGGAAGGGCCGTTTTCGTCGATGCCTTCCTCGACCGCCAAGGCCTCGGTAAGCAGTGCGTCGCGGGCGCGGGCGCGAAGTTCCTCGACGATGTCCTCGTCGAAGCCTTCGATAGCCAGCAGCTCGGCGCTGGGCACGTATGCGATTTCCTCGACGGAGGAGAAACCTTCCTGGACCAGAATGCTGGCGATTTCCTGGTCGACTTCCAGCCGTTCCATGAACAGGGTAAGCGCGGCCTGCTGCTCCGCTTCCGACTTCGCGGTGACCTGGTCCTGCGTCATCACGTTGAGCTGCCAGCCGGTGAGCTTGCTGGCGAGGCGCACGTTCTGGCCGCCGCGGCCGATGGCCTGGGACAGCTTGTCCTCGGCCACCGCGATGTCCATCGAGTGCTTTTCCTCATCCATGATGATCGACTGCACCTCGGCGGGCGCCATCGCATTGATGACGTACTGGGCCTGGTTCTCGTGCCACAGGATGATGTCGACGCGCTCGCCGTTGAGCTCGTTCGACACCGCCTGCACGCGCGAACCGCGCATGCCGATGCACGCGCCGATGGGATCGGTGCGGCTGTCGTGGGCCACCACGGCGATCTTGGCGCGGTCGCCCGGATCGCGGGCGCAGCCCTTGATTTCCACCAGGCCCTGGCCGACTTCCGGCACTTCGAGCTTGAACAGTTCGATCATGAATTCCGGCGCGCTGCGCGAAACGAACAGCTGCGGACCGCGAATTTCCGACTTGACCTCGTAAAGGTAGCCACGTACGCGGTCGCCCACGCGAGCCGATTCGCGGGGAATGGTCTTGTCGCGCGGAATGAACGCCTCGGCGTTGCTGCCCAGGTCGAGGTACACGTTGCCGCGCTCCACGCGCTTCACGATACCGGTGACCAGCTCGCCCACGCGGTCGCGGAAGGCGTCGACCACCTGCTGGCGCTCGGCCTCGCGCACGCGCTGGACGATGACCTGCTTCGCGGCCTGGGCGGCGATGCGGCCGAATTCGGCGTTTTCGATCTGGTGCTCGATCCAGCCACCGACCTCCGCCACTTCGCCCTCGCCCGCTTCGTCCTGCGCGTCCATCAGGCGGATCTGGAAGGACGGGTCCTCCATTTCGCCGTCGTCCGCGATGATTTCCCAGCGACGGAACGTTTCGTAATCGCCGGAATTGCGGTCGATCTCGACCCGGATGTCCGGATCCTCGTCGGGGTAGCGCTTCTTGGCGGCCGAGGCCAACGCCGCTTCCATGGCTTCAAAAATGACTTCGCGCGGCACGCCCTTTTCGTTGGCGACCGCGTCGACTACCAGCAAAAGTTCTTTGCTCATTGCCGCTACTCCCGTAAGGATGCCCCGCATCCCGTCGTTGCGTTATTTGGATTTCTTGCCGCCCGGCGTGGGCTTCGGCTGCGGCGCATAGCCGAGGGCCACCCAGTCGGGAACCACGCGGGCGCTTTCGACGTCCGCATGCTCGAATTCGAATCTGCCGGCCTCGCCCTCGACCACAATGTGCTCGCCGTTTACTTCAACGACGTTGCCCTTGAGGCGCCGGCGACCCTCGATGGGGGCCTTCAGCAGCACCTTGACCTCCTGACCGCTCACGCGCGCGAATTGCGCCGCCGTGAACAGGGGGCGGTCGATACCGGGAGAGGAGACTTCCAGTACATAGTTGCCGGGGATCGGATCTTCAACGTCGAGGTAGGCCGAAAACTCGCGGCTTGCGGCCTCGCAGTCGTCGACCGTGACCTCGCGCTCGCCACCGGACACGTCGAGGTAGACGCGAAGGGTGCTCTGCCCGCCGGACGGGAGGAACTCGATCCCCAGCACTTCGAGGCCGAGGTCGGCCACGATGTCGGAGAATCGCTGTGAAAGTGCGTTGGTATCCACGTTGCCTGCGGTTTTTCCGGTCGCCAGAAACAAAAAAAGGGCGCGAACGGCCCATTCCTTTACGTCGCCGATGTATCCCGACACTTTCCTCCAGCGCCCATACGCGATGCCTTGACGGCGCTCACAGAGTGTCGCAAGGCGCCTCCATGCGCCCAACAAAAAAGCCTCACGAGGAGGCTTTCTTGTAAAAAGAAAGTTCCTGAAGCGATATGGGCGGGAGGCCTCGGCCGTCGCGAACACCGCTTAAGATTCACGGATTCTATCGATTTTTACAGGTTCACGCAAGGTTTCGCAGGACGCGGATGAGAAGACCGCCGCGGCGTCCACGAACCTGAGACGCGGGGTAGCGATACTGGCCCCATGACAGAAGACGCGCCCTACCCCCGATTCGCCACCCGCGGCCGGGCTTTTGTCTATGTCATGCCCTGCCGGGACGAAGACCTGCTGAAACTGGGCTTCTCCCGCGATCCTTTTACCCGGTTTTCCACCCTGCACCGCCGGTTCTTCGGGTTCTTCGACCTGGACCGGGGCCTGCTGGTGGACGCCGAGCGGGTGGCCGCGGCGCGCAGGATAGAGCGGACGCTGATCGAGGGCTTTCGGGAACACCGCGCCATGGCGCCGCTGGCGGTGCGTGCCACGGCGGGAGGCCACACGGAATGGTATCGCGGCGCGCACCTGGCTGTCTCCGACACGCTGAGACGCATCGCGGCGGATGAGGGACTATATCTCCACGACGGGCTGAGGCCGTGGCTGCGAGAGCACCTCCTGGCCCGTGCCGACCTCCTGCACGACTGGGCGCTGAGGATCGTCGACACCCTCGACTGGGCCCGCGCCAACGCCCCGGACGACCCGGGCGCAACCACGCTCCGCCGCGCCCTGCTCGACACCTGGGCCATGTTCGAGGCCGCCGGCATCGACGTGCGGGCCTTCGTGCCTTCGTCGGTCAGCGAATGGTTCGACCACGGCGAGCACCGCCGCTTGTTTCCCCAGGATCGGTAGGGGTACCGCCCAGCGGCACGACCCGTCGTGTTTTCCAACCGTCCGGCGCGCGCTCCATCACATGCACCTGCTCCGCGACGCAGGCGACGGGGCCATTCGCATGCAGGCGTTCTTCGAGGGCCGCCGCGATGGCCTCGCGATCGCGGCGTACCTCCCGGGCCACGGAAACATGGGGAATGTATTCCGGAAACTCGCGATCCCGGCGGGGGCGTTCCGGGAACGCCAGCTGCAACGCGGCGGCCAGTGCCCCGATGGCGGCAGACGGCGACGGCGCCAGCCAAACCGTGGAGGGAAACATGCGCACCGCGTCCAGACGGAATGCCAATGGCTGGCGGGCCGCGGCCACCGTGCGCAGCCTTTCCTCGACCGCCGGCGTGATGCGCTCGCTGTCGAGGAACGGATAGACCAGGGTGATGTGGGCAGCGAGGCCCAGCTTCGCGGCGGGATCGAGGCGCGCGCGAAGGTCGCCGATGAGGGGCTCGGCCTCCGGAACCATGAGTGCCAGCAACGTGCGGCTCATGCCCGACAGCTTATACCTCGCCGCCGCATCTGGCTGAAAAAAAGTGGCTCCTGCGGACACGGACGCCGGCCCTTCAGGACCGGCGCCCGTCGCTTCCCTTCAGGCTCAGTTCGTCCAGGTTGCCTTCAACGTCACGCCCGAGAACGCCGCGTACGCGTTGAGCATCACGTAGTAGGTGCCCGGGGTGGGCGACGCGGACGTGCAGCTTTCCGTGTTACCCGTGACATACGGGCGGCAGTCGTACGACGAGGTCGTTGGAGCGGAACCGAACTTGACATACAGGTCGGCATCGCCGGTGCCGCCCGAGATGGCGATCTTCAGGTTCGTCGCACCGGACGGCACCACCACGGTGTAGTTCAGTTTCCCGTTCTTGGCCGCCGAGAGACCGGTGACCGCCACGCCGTTCTGCAACACGTTGCCGCCGCCGGACGAACCCACCGTTACGGACGAGGTCTTCGTATTGCTGGAGCCGCCGTTGTCCGTCACCGTCTCGCTCACCGAATAGGTGCCGGCGGACGCGTAGGTGTGGCTCGGGTTCGTGGCGGTGGACGTGGAGCCGTCGCCGAAGTTCCAGGAACGCGACGCGATGCTGCCATCGCTGTCCGAGGAACTGTCGGTGAAGGTGGCGGTGAGGCCACTGGTGGTGAAGCTGAAATTGGCCACGGGCGGCGTATTCCCGCCGCCGCCCCCGCTTACCCAGTTCGCCTGCGCGTAGGTATTGAGGGCGCCGATGTTGAAGCTGCCGAAGCCAGTGGCTTCATCGAAACCGGTGGACGCGGTGTAGCCATGCCCCTGATAACCGTTGTTGCCGGAGGTCACGTCGTGCAGCAGCGACGTCTGGCTGGGGAACGCCTGGTAGAACTTCGACGCGGGGAAGCCGATGGCATTGTTGGCCGCCGACTCGATGCGCGCGAAGGCGCCGACGAACAACGGCGACGCCAGGCTGGTTCCGCCCACCTGCTCCGTCTGCCCGTTGACGACGATGAGCGCACCCGACGACGACGCGGCATCGAACGACACGTCCGGACCCACACGCTTCGTCGAACTGGTCACCGACGACTGCCACGAAGGCGCGGTTTCGTACAGGCTGGTGCCGCCGCCGGTGGCCCACAGACGCTGGTTGTTGTCGCCCTGGCTCGGCGCAATGGCCGAGAGGCCTTCGTTCCACACGGTTTCGCCCGTCCACGAGGTGCCGCTGGTGGACAGCGTGGTGCCGCCCACCTGAACCACGTAGGGCGAACTCGCCGGCTCGCTGACCGAGTAATGCGTGAGGTCGATCTTCACCGTACCGGCGGAATTGGCCACATAGCCCGGCGAACCCGACACCGGGTCGGAGGACCACTGGTACACGCCCGCGTCACCGGCCGCCACCGAGAAGGTCTGTCCCTGCGCGACCGCCTGCTGGAAGATCGCATCGTCCGCCGCCTGTGTGCCCGACTGCTCCGCAGCCGTCTCGTCTTCGCCGAGCGAGACGTTGATCAGCTTCGCCTGATTGTCGGTGACCGCGCGGTTGAAGGTGGCGGTGATGCCGGCGTTCGTGATGCCGCTGGAACTGGAGTCTCCGTTGGCCGAGGTGTAGAAGATCAGGCGCTGCACCGCACCGGCGATACCCACGATGTCCTGGCTGTCGAGCGACCACTCGCCGTTCGAATCGGGATCGTTGGCGAAGGTGCCGCTGCCCACTTTCGTGATCGTCGAACTGACCGTCGGCAGGCCGGCGCTCGCGGTAAAGCTGTTGAGGTCCGTCACCGTCTGCGTGATCGAGCCCCAGGTGATGATGCCGACCGTGGTTCCGCTCGCGGTCGGCACGTTGCTGCCGCCGTAGATGGCGGCGAAGTCCTGGGGATGATGGGCGGCGACGGCTGCGGCCGCCTGCGTGCTCATGCTCGGCCCGGGAACGGTCACGTCCGCAGGCTTGTACACGTGATTGAGCGGACGCTTCACCGACACGTTCTGCAGGCCGAGGATGGACTGCACGGAGTCGCCCAGCGCGGCGGGCACGAGGGCCGGCGTATCGTTCGCGAAGAATTCGCGGCCGTTCGCGGTGAACCGCTTGATCGACGTATGGAAGCCGTTCGCGGCGGCGCCGACGTTGCCGTCCGCCGAGATCAGCAGGTTGTTCGGCGCCACGTCGATGTTGCCGAAGCCGGCCTGCTTCAGGTGTGTCACCACCGCATCCACCTGCGCCTGGGTCGGCGCGAAGCGTGCCTTGAACTCCTCCGGCGTGAGGAACTTGCCGTAGAGCTTGTTGCCTGGGGTGGTGACCGCCGAGAGGAAGGACGCCAGTTCATCGGGATGGCGCAGCTTGAGGCTGACGGCCACGTGCAGCGGCTTGTCCGCCGGCATCGCAGTGACGGCGACTCCGTCGATTCGCGGCGAGCCCGTCATGTTCAACGCGTAACCCGAAGCCACCGGCGTACCGGTGGTGGACGACGCGGCCAGCGTCTGCGTACCCGCGACGGGTAGCATCGCGGCCTGGGTGCGCGTTGACACCCAACTGTCTTCCGCATGCGCGGAAAGGGTGGACATCGCCAGCGCGATGGCCACCGTCAGTACCGTCTTGCGCGAGATCCCAGAAGCAAAAGCATCGATCTTCATGAGTGATCCTTCCATTAGCCCGTAGATTGCTTCCGCCAAGGCGGAAGCCCTGACACTGCAGGCGTTCTGGATCGAGCGGCACCCTTCCCCGACCGGCATGGCTGCCGGCCGCTCCGCGTATCGCAGGAAATTGCGTCACCCCACCCTTTCCGCCACTTGCTCCCCCTGTGCTTCGAGCAATGGCAAGGCGAGCTTTCGCAAGGCTTTCGGAAAAGCGGAGAACGCGAGGAAGAAATCCAAGTCCGTGACACGACACGCAAATTATGACAGCGCAGAATCGGCACCCGATCGCCCGCGGCGCAGTGGGCTTTCCGTCAGCGCTGAACCATTCGCAAGTTACTGCGACGCAGGTTGCGACCCCACGTCAGTGGGACTTTAGCGGCAGGTAGATATCGACCACCGCCTCGTGTTCCGGCACATCCGGAAAGAACGCCACACGGCGGAGGAACAGTGGCGCATCGCCCGGCTCCTCGCCGCTTTCCGTCAGCCACTCGCCGTAAAGGAAGCGGATGGCGTCGCCCAGCAGGGCGTCCGATCCTTCATGGCGCAACATGGCGCAGCGACCGCCGGGGAGGCACGCGGCCGTGACGCCCGCGTCGTTAGGAGCCACCGACTCGCAGGACACGCACAGATCGAGGCGATAGCGCTCGGGCGGCGTCGTTTCCGGGTCGTCGTGGAGAACGTTCCAGGTGGCGTGCCTGACGGGAGGAAGGTGGTTGGCCCGACGCCAGGCGATGAAACGGCGAATGCTCTCCCCGACGCGCTCCGGCGGGCCCACGTGCGAAAGGCAGGCAACCGGCGTGTCGGGAAAATCGACGATGCGCACATCGTCGAGGCGAAAGCGCGTGAGCATATGGAATCTCCTTACTTCATCGAGTTCACGCCATGCGGTAGCCCAGACGCGCCAGTCCGGCGCCTCGCGGAACGCCGCGGGCGATTGGCCAAGCCGCAGCCGGAATGCGCGCGAGAACGCTTCCGGGCTCTCGTAACCTGCGTCCAGAGCGGCATCGGTCAGCGACACCTCCGGACGAAAGGCGGCCTGCCACGCCGCACGCTTGAAGCGCGACAGCTGCACGTAGCGATGTACAGGCATTCCGGTAAGCGCCGAGAAACGCCGGTGGAAATGGTGTGGTGAGTAGGCTGCTATCCGCGCAAGCACATCCAGCGACAGGTCGCCGTCCAGATGGCTGTCCACGTGATCGAGTACACGGCGGAATCGTTCGTTGGCTGGATCGTTCATGGGTACAGCGTACCGGGCGGTCGGCGTGCCGCGCATGACCGATCTTGCGGACCTCGGCGCCTCCGGGGGCCCGGGGTTGACCGGGTTCTCACTATTTGTGCCGTTCCTCTGCAACACTCCACGGGTTGCAGGGGAAGCTCAGGTATTTAGACGTCTAAATTTCCCACGCAAGCAGTTTTCGTGCCGGATCACCGCCCACGGTCCGGCCGCACTGCCAGAGAGCCGAGGCTCTCTCTTCGTGGGCCCTGAGGAGCACCTCGCATCGTGAAACCGAAGATCGAGTTTTCCGGACTACGCGTACGACTCAAGACACTGCTTGCAGTGACCGGCTTCGTCCTCCTGGCGGCACCGCTGACGGGAGCTGCGGAGGCGCCCTCCGTCGCCAACCCGCACAACGACGGCCCCACGGCCGTTGCCCGAGCCCGCGTGGCCGCCGACGTCCTCATGGGCTCCTATGATCCGGACAAGGCCTGGTTCCCATCCAGTTGGTGGAACTCGGCCGTGGCACTACAGACCATCGGCGACTACATGCAGCGCACGGGGGATCGTCGCTACCTCGGCCAGTTGGACAACACCTTCGAGAAAGACAAGGGCGTCTTCCCCGCGGGCGTGCTTTCGGGCGATCCGCTGCTCGGCAATTTCACCAGCCGGGCCATCGACGATTCCGAATGGTGGGGCCTGACCTGGCTGCAGGCGTACGACCTGACCCACGACCCGAAGTACCTCGACATGGCGGTGACCATCGCCAACTACGTGTACGGCTACTGGGATACCAGCACCTGTGGCGGTGGCGTGTGGTGGGATGCCGAGCGCACCTACAAGAACGCCATCACCAACGGTTTGTGGATCCGCCTCACCGCGGAGCTGCATAACCGGATCCCCGGCGACACGCTCTGGCTGAGCCGCTCCCGCACGGCGTGGCAGTGGTTCCAGGGCAGCGGCATGATCAATGCCGACGGCCTCGTCAACGACGGCCTGACCAACGCCTGCACCAACAACGGCCAGAACGTGTGGACCTACAACCAGGGGCTTGCCATCGGCGGCGGCCTCGAGCTGTGGCGCGCCACGAAGGATCCCGCGATTCTCGCCACGGTCAAACGCCTCGCGGACGCTTCGATCGGCCCCGGCGGCCTGGTAACCGACGGCACGCTGACCGAAGCCTGTGACGCCACCGACCAGACCTGCGATGACAACGCCAAGCAGTTCAAGGGCATCTTCACGCGCTACTGGACCGACCTCGTCGATACCACGCACGATCGGCGCTACGCGGATTTCCTCGAGCGACAAGCCGAAACCGTATGGAACCAGGACAGGGATGCCGCGAACCGCCTCGGCACCCGCTGGGCCGGCGCCACGAACGACGACCATCCCAACGTCTTCGACTGGCGCACGCAGGCCAGCGCGTTGAGCGCGCTCATCGGCGACGTGCCGCTACCCACGCCGTTCGCATCGCTGGCCGCCACGCTGTCCCCGGCGCAGCCGGTGATCATGCCGTCCGCCTCCGGCAACGCGACCATTCCCGGCGAACTCGGCCTGTCGGCCTCCGGATACCTGCCGCTCGTGACGCTCGTCTCCACCGATGCACCGGCGGGATGGAGCGCCTCGCCGCGCGCTACCCTCGTTACCCTTCGGCCGCACGGCAACGCCGCGCCGGTCTATCGCAGCGTGCCGATGCGGATCACCGTACCCAGTGCCGCCACCGATGGACACCACACGGTGACCGCGAACGCCTTTGCGGCAGGCTTGCGCTTCACTGCGCAGGCAGACGTGCTGGTGGCGCACTCGGTCGACTTCGACACGGGCACGGCCGGCGAATTGCCATGGCTGTTCGACCCCGACCACTCGCAGAGCAACGGCGTGCAGAATCGCTTCGCCGACGGCAACGCGCACTTCACCTATCGCTTTCCCTTCCCGGCCGATACCACCTCGGCACAGGTCACCCTGACCATCGACGCCGAGTTCGTGGTGCAGGTCAGCTCCGACAACACGAACTGGACGACCGTGCTGAAGGAAGACCGCCCGATCACCGACGGATCGAACAAGGCCGATCGCACCATCGATCTGACACCCTACCTGGGAAGCGGTGCCGACGGCTCCAAGCCGGTATACCTGAAGGTCTCCGACAGCTTCCCCAACGACGGTTGGGGCGGCCGCGTGTATCACGTCACGGCGAACATCGTGCAGTGAGGTGTCTCGCCCCGTCCTCGCCAAGCGAGGACGGGGCTCATTCGCGAGCCATCAGCGCTTTGCGACGGAAAAAGAAGATGATCGCGCCGAGGGGCAAGGACACTCCGAGCGTCCATGGTCCATAGGCCGGCGCGAAGGCCGAGGCCCCGAATATCTGGAACGACACCGGCACAAAATTCAGCTGTCCGGTTGTCCAGTTGAGGTGCACGGTCGTCACGCCGACCAGCGTGAACAAGGCCCAGAGCACCTTGCGCCGGCGAATCGGAGTACGGATGCAGGTGACACATGCCGCAATACTGACCAATGGCGACATGACGGCGAGAAACAGCATCAGGAAGTGAAGGCCGCCCTTGCCGCGAAAGGTAAAGGCATTCATCTGTTCCAGCGACCGGTCGAACAACTGAGCGTGGAGGCCGACGATCCTGGCCTGATTGTCACCGTGCTTCCGCAGCACGACGTTCGCCACCAGCCACTTTCCCTCGAACTCGTATTCGTAGGTCAAGTCGTAGCGCCGCTCGCCGCTCCAGATGTGCGTGTTCGCACCCACGACCTTCACCGAGCGCGGTTCACCTTTCGGGAACCCGGCAGCCCATTCGGAAAGCTGTGCATCCGTGGCCTTGTCCTGCAACACAGGATCAAACAACCCACGAAGTGCGGCGAGACGCCCACCACGCCAGTCGTCGACCGCCTGTTTCGCCAGCTCCGCTTCGGGATGCGGCGTGAACTTCGCAATCATCGCATCCTGATTGCAGCCCACCAGACCCAGCGTCAACACCAGCACGAGGACGATCCACCCTGCCTTCATTCCACACTCCCTTGCCCCGCGCCATGCGGTCGGTCGCCGGCAATGGTAGTGGAAAGCGCTTCAGGCGACGCCGCGCATCCTCCGCACCGTCGCGTCGGCGTGAAACCGGCGCGAAGCCTCCGCCACGTCGGAGCTGACGACGGTCTTGCCGATGGGCGCGAGGGCGATGCCCGCCAGCTTCAGATGCTGAATGCCGAAGGGAATGCCGATGATCGTCAGGCAGCAGGCAACGGCGGAACAGACATGGCCGATGGCAAGCCAGATCCCGGCGAAGACGAACCAGATGATATTGCCGACCGTGCCGAAGATGCCGGTGCCGATGTCGCCGCGGCCGGAGAGCTCCTCGCGGTCCACGGCCTCCTTGCCGAACGGGAAAAAGGCGAACGTGCCGATCACGAAACAGGAGCGCGCCCAGGGGATGCCGACGATGGTGATCATGGCGAGCAACCCCGCCAGCCACCAGCCAAGGCCCATGACCAGGCCGCCGAAGACGAACCAGATGATGTTTCCTATCGCGCGCATACCTTGTTCCTTTTGGGCTTGAGCGAAACCTAACGCTGCGGCGTCCACGCCACATGTGCCGGTCGGCCTCCCTTCCGGCGAGCCAAGGGACGAGGCGTCATGGCGGCCCGGTCAGTCCCGATAGGTTCCGCTGAGGACAGCGGCGGTGCGAGTGGCGTCCAGTTCGGCCCGCGCCCGAGCGCCGGCCTCCGTGTCGAAAGTGGCCGTACCACCCGACACAAGGCAACGAACCGGTTCGCCCGGAGCCGCCGACTCGGCCTCCTTCTGGGTCGCATAGACCGCCCATGCCGCCGTCCACCGATCGAGTTGACCCGTGGCTTGCTCGGTCTGAATCGCGGCCCAGTTTTCCCCAACCCTGATGACTTCCGCCATGCCTGAGTGCCCCGTGATTTTCCGAGGGCCGATGGTGCGCGCCGTTCGCGAAGGCTGCAAGATGGGGGGTACCGAGTCATTGCGCGACGCATTGCGCGAATCCATGAAACGCCCGCCACAAAAGAAAACGGCGCGATCTACGTGAGATCGCGCCGTTCAATTTTAAACTGGTAGCGGGGGCCCGATCCGGTCTTTATCTCACAGAGACATTGAGCCTGCGCATAGGCTAGAACCGCTCGTGGTCGCGGTCCACGAGACTGGGGCACCCCATCATCTTGCGCACTTGTCCACCATGGACCCATACCCATGAATGATGGAATCCTCACCGACCTACGCGCCCAAGACACGCCCTTCTGCCATACGCACGTGCGACGGGCCTGGTTCGACCGGCATCTCCCAAACCTTCGCTTCGACAGCGAAATGGTGGTCGCGGCCGCCCGGCCCGAGACGCGCTGGCAGGCTGCCGGCGTCTACTTCCTCGTGTGGGAGGGGATGGTCTGCTACGTGGGACAGTCCCGCTGCATCGGGGCAAGGATGGTGCAATACGAGCGCGAAGGACGTCCGTTCGACGGAGTGGCCGCCATTGCAGGGATTCCCGAGTGGGCCAGGAGCGCGGTCGAGTACGCCTACATCCATGCATGGAACCCTCCCTGGAACGTCGAAAAGACGCGGTGCGATGACCTGTACGACCAGGAGGCGCTGCAGCAGGCCATCAACGGAACCTGCCGATCGCACGTGATGCCCTACCGGACTCCATTAGTCACCCGAGAGGACATGGCTTGGCCGACATGGCGCCTCCAGGTTCGGGAGTATTGGCGTTCCGCCGCCTCTTGATCTGGGTCGCGAACGGTGAGAACCGGTGGCGAGAAAATCGCCACATGAGCTACTACCTCACCGCGTCTGGCCAGCGCAAAACGAAGCGGCCATCCCTCCCCTTCGACGCCGCGGCATCTCGCCGGCGCGCCCTCTCTCTTCGTGGCAAGTGCCGCGTGCACGGCGAGTACCGCCTGAATGTGCTACGCCGCGGGGAAGTGGTGGCGAACGGCTGCCCTGGTTGCCATCCGGGGTGCCGATGATCAAGGACTCTCCCCACCGCTCGTCACGCGGAAGGCTGCGACGCCTCGAGATGGAGAATGCATGGGTGAACTGCCCGAAGCACGGCGGCTATAACCCGTATCAGCGCACGCTGGGCGGATGGCGCATGGGCGAGTGCCCGAAGTGCGCAGCCGAGCGTTACGAGGCATCCCGGCGCCGGTAGCTACGACCGATCATCGAGCCCCTTCGGTTTCCGCGGGAGCGGTCCGGAATCCCGCCACGCCTTGCGCGCGGCGGCCAAGGCCTTCACGTCCGGCATGTGGTGGCGCAGGTATCGCTCCACGAAGCGCCTGGCCTGCGCCTCGCTGCCGGCGTAGCAGTAAAGCTCGCGATCGACCCACGGCGTCACCGTGGACGCCCATCGCCCATCAGGGAAGGCCGTCTGGGACACGTAGCCGACATAGACGCCGTCGACTTGGGCGAACCAGGCCGCGCCGTTGACCGAGGGCTTCTTCCATTCGATGGCTGGGACGGTGCGCATGGCCGCGGACGATACGCGGGCGCAGTCTCAGGAATGTGGACGGCGTTAGGGTGTGATGGGAGGTTTCCCTGGTAACCCGCCACCCGGCCTACAGATCGATGGGCTCGACCAGCTCTGGCCCCTTGTTCTTAGGGGAACCGACCGCCTTGGTCACGGGGTGGTAGACGAGGTCCGCTTCAGGAACATCGGTGAGCACGCCCTGAGCGTCCGCCGGCGGCGCCTCGCACCAGACGGACCAGAGGTCGGGCGGCAGGATGACCGGCTGCCGGTCGTGGATGTCCCCGGAAACCTTCCCGGGCTCGCCGGTGATCACGGTGTAGGTGTGCACCCACTCGGCGTCCGGGGACTCGCGCCACCCTTCCCAGAGCCCAGCGAACATGAGCAGGTCGCCGGCGGGGTCGTGGATGAAGTACGGCTGCTTATGCGGGCGCTCGCCCTTCCACTCGTAATACCCGCTGGCCGGCACCAGGCAGCGGCGTTTCTTGAACGCCTCGCGGAAAGAGGGCTTGGTGGCCACCGTGTCGGCACGGGCGTTGATGGTCTTCGCCCCGAACTTCATGTCCGGCGCCCAGTGCGGCACCAGCCCCCAGTGGTAGGCCCGGACGTGGTAGCCGCCCTCCCGGTATACGACCACCGGTGCCTTCTGGGTCGGCGCGATGTTGTACTGGGGTTCCCGCTGGTTGATCTCGCTGATGATATCGAGCTCCATCTGCTCCAGGGCTTCGCGCGCCTGGCGGGAGAGGGAGACGGGTCCGAAGGTGGCGTAGCGGCCGCACATGGCCGCAGCATACCGTCAAGGTGTGACGGCGGCGTCAGGCCGTCGCGACTGGCGGCAGCTGCGATTCGATGATCGTCCCCGCCGGATGCACCACCCAGTTAAAATCCTCGGGCTGCGGCGCCAGAGCGATGACCTGTTCGAGAGTGGGAATCGGGTCAGGCAGCTGACCGTTGAAACCCGCCTGCCACTGTGACGCCCACCGCCACAGCGCATCGCGCCACGCGATCATTGCCGCGGCGTCGCCGGCGAACTGCGGCACCCCCGAATCCTTGTACGACACGCAGGACAGCACGGAGTCATAGGCGTTGGTCTTCGCCGTGTCCTCCATCCACTGCTGAAGGCCCGGCGTGAAGGCGGCGACATAATCGGCGAAGGTAGGCGCAGGAAAGGGATCGGGCTCATTGCCTTCGGCCAGCCAGGTGCGAAACACATCACCCTGCCAGCCTCCCTGCCCCTCTTCGACTGGGATAATCGCCCCCGTCTCGGTATCCATGACCGTGGTGCGATCCTGTGTGTTGTATTTGTAGCGTCCCATAATCAAAGCTCCGCATCCGCAAGCCAGTTGCCTGCAACCGTATACGCCGAGGCCTGCACCAGGCCACTGCCTGGCGTGAGCGTCGCACTGAAACCTGAAGCCCCAGCCGTGAATGCGACAGGCACCGTGAACCACTGGCTGGTGAAGATCGCCCAGTTGTTACCCTGTGATGGCGCACTCGAATTCGTGTAAGGCGTAATGGTCGGTTGCGCCCTCATGTTTACAGGGAATGGGATACCTTCCGTACGCGCGGCCGCCGTGCTGAGGCCAGCCGCAATATGCGTGGCCTGATTCCCCGTGCCACCGGCCAGGTTAGTCTGGGGATCGACGTCCGGATCGAAGCTCTTGCAGCAATAGCGCTGGCACAAGGCCAACTCATATCCAATGGGTCGGACATCGAAAGCGGATGCGAATGAGCCCAGCTCAAGCTGGATACCACCCCTCTTAGCCCATCCGTCAAACGACACAGGGGCCGATGTGGTCAGCTGGACGAACACATTGCCCGTAATAGATCCGGGCACCACGAGCGTGACAGACTGCAAGCCAGCGCCGGCAGGGATAACGCCGTTCACACCGGCCGTAGTCGCATCGGGCCGAATATTTACCGTGATCGGTCCCGTCGGGTTGCTTACCGACACGGTCACCGTCGCGCCCGCCAGGGGCGCCTCGACGATCTGCCCGATCGTCCCGTTCAGCGTGAGCGTGGTCATATCTGCGGCGCGCGTGAAGCTTGCCGCGGCACCGAACGTTCGCCACCGATCATAGCCATAGACGTTGGCCGCCATAGCGCCGCCCGCAAAGACGCGCTGCTTAATGCGACCGCCGCCATTGATGAATAAATTTCTGCCGACGCGAAGAAGTCGAGCGTCGTCGCCAGCCGCCACCGTCCCCGCCGTCGTGCCGACATTTCTTGTAGACGCGCTACCGAGCCCATCGGCCACGGCTTCCACATCCGCAAGGCGGCCTTCAATGCCTGGGTTGCCTGGTGTCCCATCGCCATCGATTGCCGTTGCGATCTCGACGATGTTGAGTTCCGTTTTCATGAACCCTTCGCTGGGGTTGTCGCCCGTCACCGGGTCGAAGTTGATGCGCTGGATCGTCAGTGCCATGGGTGCCTCAGAAATTCGTTACGTCCACGACAAGAATCGTCGCGGTACGGACGTTGAGCGCCGGCGGGCTGCCGGGGAATTGGTCGGTGGTCATGTAGGAGGTCTCGACCAGGCCGCCAGTTGGTCGGGTGGCAACGACTTGGCTGCTGCCGATCTGGTTCCACTGCCGGAACCCGAAGACCATATGGATGAAGGCATAGGTTCGTGAGGCGTCGTACGTTCTCGAAACGTCACCATTGCTGTCGAACATATCGACGACGCGCAGGTACTTCCTAAGGGCGTCGAACGTCTTGTTCCCGTTCGCGTCGAAGACCTGCGCGCCGTAGTGAAAGTCGGTGTTGTCTGGGACGTCGAAGATGTAATAGGGCACGCCGGTCCCTACCGGACCGGCTGATACCACGTTGAAGATGAATCCGCCGGCTTGGTCGTTCCAGCTTGCGCCCATCGTCCAGCCCGTCCCGCCCAGGGCGAGAAGCGGGTACTGCAAGCCTGATCGGTTGAACGACACCATCGACCCGCCGCCGAAAAGCGAGCCCACAGTGTTTATGACCCCTTGCTCGCGGACCGCCAAATTCCTGTAGGTGTCGTCGACCTGCACGGTGTGGCCGTCAGGGTTCCAGATGGTGAAGCCGGCTGGCATCAATACACTCCGTACAACATTGGGACGTCGACCGGCGCGCCGCCGATCGATGACGGTGACCACGAGATGGTCCCGCCTGAGACGCTCATCGAAGGCCGGTATCTGCCGTTGTAGTTGAGGTAGAGCGCGTACCAGATGGTGCCCTGTTCAGCGTTCGCAACTACAAGAGACCCGGTGCTTCCCGCAGGGATCACAGTGAGCCCACTCACCCTGGTGATACGAGTCGTGATGTCGACGAGGAGGCGTCCGCTCTCATCCCAAACCTGCATCCCAGCCGGCATTACCAGAGCCCTGCGCGGAATCTAAGCGTCGCGTTGGAGTCGAATATCTGCAGAAGGTTGTTCGTGAGCGATAGGCGCCCGCTTCCGTTCGAACCGTTCAGCTCGAAACTGTTTCCGCTCTTGCTGATGCGCCAGCCGCGCTGCCCGGGGATGTAGTCCGTGGACTGGATGAAATCCCCGATCATGGCGTTGGTGATCCAGCCGCTGCCGATGAACGCCTGGTTGATGAATACCTGTCCACCCACGACGACGAAAGGCGACAGGGCGTTACCGCCAGCGGCTGATGGAAGTATTCCGAAGAGGTCCGCTGTCACCAGGAACTGGGACTGCACCGTCCCGCCGCTGTTGTCGATACCAACAGCGAAACCAGCCTGGTAGTACTTCCCATCCGTGGTCACTCCGACCTTGCCGATCAGCGCCGCAGATACGCGTCCATCGATGTTTGCCGCCGTCTGGAACGCGAGCTGGGCCGACGCTTGAGCCGCACCCGCTGTGGCCTGCACGGTCGTGATCTGCGACGCGAGCGCCTGCTGGCCATCGGCCAACGTGTCTATCTGCGTCGTGACGCCCGCCAGCTGCGTGCCGAACTGCGCCTGCACCGTGGTTAGTCTCTTGCCGAGCGCCTTGTTATCGCTCACCTGGGCCAGCGTCTGGGCGAAGTACCCCGCCGTGGGCGGAAGGTCATTCGCGCCGCCGATCGTGCCCCCTGTGTCCGCGCCGATCTTCTTCGGGTTCAGCTGGGCATAGACGGACTCTGTCTTCTCGGCTGTGGCCTGCACCTGGCCGTCCAACTCCTCCACGGTCACGTTGATGTTGGACATGGCGAGCGCCAGCCCCGCCGCGGTCTGTGACACCGCGCCGACGTCCCGCCACACCTCTGGGTCGGTGCCGGGCTCGACGCCGGCGGCCGCACTCTCCAGCGCCAGCCAAAGCCGGTCGTTGTGGCTTACAAACGCGCCCGCGGAATAAGCGACGGCCGCGTCCCATGCAGTGGGCGGCTCAATGAAAGATTGCAGGTCATCGATCGAGTCGATCGCCGCGGCCAACTCCTGAGCCAACTGCGTCTTGGTGATCTGCCCAGTGAGGTATTCGAGGATCGGGCCGGCGTCGCTGCTGCTCTGGCCATTGACGGCGCCTGTCTCGGGATACCAGCCGCCGACGTTGCCCGCCTTATCGACGATGCGGCCCCAAAAAAAGAGCGAGGCGCCGGCGGAAAGCCCGTGGAGCTCGGTATGGTTACCTGGGTACGCATAGTCCCCCAGGTGGTACGCGATCGTGTCCTCGTCGTCCGGACGCACCGCGGTGGTGCTCGCCCATATCTCCGTGCGCTGGCTGTCCTCCGCGCCCGGCGGGAACGTCCAATCAATGCCTATGCCGAAGATCAGGGTCTTTGTCGTCAGCGTCGTGA
The DNA here is from genome assembly GCF_011759605.1 of Luteibacter sp. SG786. Classification (GTDB taxonomy): domain Bacteria; phylum Pseudomonadota; class Gammaproteobacteria; order Xanthomonadales; family Rhodanobacteraceae; genus Luteibacter. The sequence continues at coordinate 1,024,037 of NZ_JAAOYX010000001.1, read as the reverse complement.
GACGTGGCGGCTCTCCGGTCTTGCCGACGATGTCGGTCGCGACGCTCAGGGCGGCGAGGGACGGAGTGCGGCCGCTGTTGAAGGCTGTCACGCGCGCGATGTAGGTGCCCGTGTAGATGCCGACAACGTCTAGGGAAGTCGTGGATACCGTACCGGCCTGGATCCACTGACCGTTGTCCTTCTGCCATTCCACCTTGTAGGAAACGGCGCTCTCGGCCGCATCCCACTCGATGGTCATCACGTTGTTGGCGATACCCTGCTCGACCACCACGTGGCCGGATATGCGGACATTCGTCGCCGGCTTTTGGACGCCAGTGGGCAGCTGGCTGATGGGCGGGATCTGGATCGTCGCGCCATTGTCGATGTGCGCGAACTTGCTCGCGTTGTGCTGCACAGCGGTAATGGTGAAGCGGATCTCGCCCTGCCCAGAGTCTTCGGAGACGCTGAGGATGCGGAACGTCTGGTTCACCAGCTCGGCGCTCTCGACCGACCACACCGATTGCGGCACCGGGGCCGCAGTGAAAGGCTGGCCGACGCCGAGCGTGCGCCCGTTGACGGTGTTGATCGTTCGGGTTTCCGCGGTGCCGTCGGGGAGGTGGATCGTAAGGGTGTCCCCGACCGCCACCTGACCAGGCTCACGGTCGACCGTCACGGACGCCGCCGTGGCATCGCTCAGGCGGCCCGCCTGACGCATCCCTGCCCGCTTCGGGTCCTGCACGCGGATGATCTGCCCGGGCGCGGCCCGCAGGCCTTCCAGGCCCACTGCGAAGGTCACAGAGTCCGTTTCGTACTGGCTGGTGGTCAGCGCCCACAGACCGCGCCGGTGCGCCTGGCCCTGGCTTGTGCAGCCGAAGGCCACGAACTCGTCCGGCTGAACGCCATACCGCGCGATCGCGTCGTTGTCGGCGACATACTCGACTGCCTGCTTGTAACTGTTAGCCGGGTCGTTGTAGGTGACCAGTGCCGTCGAGAAACGAGTCTTCCGGGCGCTCGACTGGTAGGTGAACCGGCCATCGATGACGTTCGACGCGGTGTAGGTGTAGACCGGGTCCTGCGGCATGTCGGCGACCGTGGTGATCGCGCTTCCCATCCAGTAGCTGACGCCGCTGAATACGGACGCGATGTCGCCCAGAAGACGGAAGGCGTCCTCGCGCGACTGGAGATAGGCCGTGCAGCGGTACCGCGGTTCCTGCCCGCCCTTGCCGTCCGCCACAAGCTGGTCGCAATACTGGGCGATCCGGTACAGCTCCCACTTGTTGATCAGGGAAGCGTCGACTAGGTCGCCGATGCCGTACCTGTCGTTCACGACCAGGTCGTAGAGGATCCACGCCGGGTTGTCGGTCCAGGCAATCTTGAAGGAACCGTCCCAGACGCCCGCATAGGCTCGCGTCGCTGGGTCGTAGTTCGTCGGAACGCGGATCGTGCGGCCCCAGCATACGTAGGAGCGCACCGGGATGTTGCTGAACTGGGAGGCGTCGCCGCTGATCGCCACATAGGCGGTGTTCGGGTAACGCAGCTTTGCGTCGATGATCTCGGTAATCGAGACGACGCGGGTCGTATCTGCCGTCGTCGCGCTGTTGGCGTTCGGGGTGAGCCTCCGCACGCGCACATTCCAGCCCAGGTCAGCCTTGGGCAGATCGACGCGGTGGGTGCGCTGGAAGGGAACGCTGGCCTTTCCGTTGAAGGCTGTCGTGAGCACGGTCTGGTACGCGCCGCCGTCTGTCGAGACGTCGATCGCGTACTGGATCATGTAACCGTTGATGTCGCCGTTCTTGGTGTTGCTCTTCTGCAGGGCATCCACCTGCAGGGTCACGGCGAAGGCCGAAAGGGCCGTGTTGGTCAGCGCGCGAACCCAGGGCGTGTTCGACTTCAGCTCGGTCGAGACGGCGATCTCGTTCTTCACCGAGCCATAGCCCGGGATGTAGCTCTGGTCCTGTGTGCCGGTGCGCACCTGGACGGAGACGCCGGCGAAGTTCAGTGTGCCGTCGGCATTGGCAACCGGCGTGCCGTCCAGCTTGACCGACTGGAGGCCGTTGACCAGGCCGCCGATCTCGCCCTCCGAGAGCAGGTCCTCGATCTGGAAAAACGATATCGAACGCAGCGTGTCCGGCGCTTCGACGGGCGTGTGCGTGCTACCGCCGCCTTTGGCGCCGTGGATCAGGTCGAAGCCCATGGATGTCCCATAAAAAAGGCCCGCGCGGGGCGGGCCTGGATGGAGAGCGGAGAAAGAGATGGATCAGTCGGGGTCGTAGGGGGTCTTCTTGCCGTTGCCACCGGGCGTGCCGAAGCCGACGTTCGAGGGCCGCGAGCTGTAGTCCACGGCCTCTATGCCAGCCGACGCGACAACGCTACCGATCTCCATCGGGCCGCCGTAGAGGATCGGCACCGGTGCACCCTGCGCGGTCACGTTCACGGGCCCATTGAAGATGTAGCTGGCCTGGTTGTTCGCCGAGTCCGCACTGCCTTTACCCACCTTCGGCTGTGGGCTGAGCATCTGCACGACGCCGCCGGCGACCATGGCGATACCTGCCTGGATGAAGGGGGTGCCCCAGCCGCCGTAGATGTTGCCGATCACGCCTACCACGATCAGCACGGCGCCGACGATGGTCGTCAGTACCCCACCGTTCTTGGCGCCAGCGTGCACGGGCGCAATCCTTATCACGGACCCTGCCGGTTCACGCAGCTGATCGACGGTCAGGTTCTCCGCATGCTCACCACGGCCGCGCCAAACGGCGAATTCTATGCCCCTATCCGCCGCTCCGAGGAGGTAAGCGCGGAAGCCATCCAACATCGCGCAGAGCGCCTGGATTGCCTCGGCTGGCGTCTTCGTATCGAGGTGCAATCGAAACTCACGGCCGAAGCGTTTGCGCATGGGCCCGGAGAGGATGATCGTCGTGGCGGCCATGGTCAGCCTGTCATGGTGGTGGGTGCGGCCAGATCGCCAAGGCGCCATACGGAGCGTGTGACCTCCTGCCAGTAGCCGCCATAGACGTCGCGTGAGCTGAGCCGGCCGTGCAGGTGGTGCAGGATATTCCCGTCGCCGATGTAGAGCGCAGCGTGATTCGGCACGAGGTTCTTCGACCGAATCTGCATGAGGATAAGGTCCCCGGCGGCGATGTCCTTCAGGTCTATTTTGCGGAAGCCTGCTGCCTCCATGGCGCTGTCGCCGTAGAGGTCGCTCGAGCCATCATCCCACCAGCCATCGGCGCGGGGCGGGTCGGGCAGCAGGATGCCGCGCTCGCGGGCATACCAGTCGCGGCAGAGAGCCCAGCAGTCAAGCACGCCATGCGACCAGGTACGCCCGACCAGCGGAGCCTCATACCCATTCGGCTCGATGATCTGCGTATCTGCGACGACCGGTACCGGCTCGCCCGGCATGACCGAGACGATCACCCACGGCAGTTCGGAACGCTCGCAACCTACCCTATCGGCCTCGGATGGCCGCGCCGGGACGTCCGGGTGCGAATGGACGATGGCTGTTACCTCGCCCTGGTCTTCCGCGGCCGCCAAGTCTCGCGGCGACAGCACGAAGTGCTCGTCCGGCGTCCCCGCAAGGTTCTCGCATGGGATGTACCGCTCACGCCCGCGCCGCACGACGATGACCCCGCAGGCCTCACGCGGGTAAGCCTCCAGCGCATGCGCGTGGATGGCGGCCTGGGTGCGATGTTTCATCACTTGATCAGCGTGGCCGCAGGGAAAGAGCCGTAGGGAAGCTCAGCGTCCTGGCCGAAGCGGAGGCGGCAGGAGGTCAGCCGGCCGCCGCACATGTCCAGCACGGGGTCGTCCGTGGGCGTGTCGTCCGGCTTCGCCACGGCGGGGCCGGTGTAGCCGCAATACGGGCCACGGTAGCCACCGATGGCCAGCCAGCTGCATACGTTCGCGATGATCTGCCGGCGCGGCAACTGGCGGCCGCCGAAATCCATCGGGCTCGACAGCTCGAACGTGACCTGCGTCGAATCCTCGGCCGACCGGCGCTCGATAAACCACAATTCCGGCGGAATCTCCTGTTCGGGGTCAGCTGTCGGGTTGCCGCCGGGAAAGTTGGCCGCATCCAGGTACTTGCCCAGCGTGCGCCGGCGAGTGAAACGCGCACCGACGAGATCCTGGAACGCCAGACAGAGCGCCGTGATCCGACCGTTGACGTTGCCGACAGCGAGCGTGGGAACCGGCGGCTGGTCCGGGTCGATCTTGAAGCCCTGGGTGGCAATCGGCCAGGGCTCATACGACACGCCCTGCCAGATGATCGGCCCGATCTGCGTGTAGCCATGGAACCGCAAGATGTCGCCCGCGCCGCCGTTGGTGATGGGCCGCGCATCGATCTCGAACAGCTCAACCCACGCCCCCGGCTCGAGGGTCTGGATATCGGCGAAGATCGTCACGGCGCGAACTTCTGATCGAAGGTTACGGACAGGGTGTAGAAGCCACCGCCGAGCGGGTTGAGCCCGTAGGCCGACGCCTTGTAAAGGCCCTGAACGCCTCGCGGTGGCGTCCACAGGAAGCCGGTCGCGCCGGCGTGCCGATCAAGAAACGCCGTGATCTCATCGATCTGGATGCCGCTGCCGAAGAACTGGAGCGGCCACGACTGCACCTTGTTGTTGATGCCGTCGGCGGCTTCCTGCGAGTACCCATCGCCGAATTGCGACTTGAGTACGCGATAGTTGGCGTTGCCAGTGGGTGCGCCGACCGGCATCCAGCTAAACGTCTCGGCCATCGTCAGCCCCTCGCGCGCCAGAGTGCGCCACCTGGCGCCATGGCCCTCTGGAGCTCCTGCTGCGCGATCGCGCGCATGTTCTCACCCAACTGCTTGCCCCATGCCTGATAGTCGCCTTCGGAAGTGGTGTCGCCGCTACCGTCTGCATTGACAACCACGCTCACATTCACCGACGCGGCATCGGTACCGCCTACCTGCTTCACACCCAGCTTCCCGTCGGCCGTGCGGGTGAGCGGCATGATCGCTTCCGGGCCTGCCTCTCCCATGAGACCCGCGCCACGCGCGAAGGCGAACATGGTTGGGCGATCCACGATCGTGTTCGACCAGTTCGACAGGGAGGCGCCGTCCACCACGCCGCCTTTGGCGTAGACCTTCGACACGAAGCCCTGCGAGTTATAATCGACTCCGCCCTGCCCGTTCGTCCCACCATATCCGCCGGTGAAGTAGCTGAGGCCGTAATTCAGGAGGCTCGCAGCTGCCTTGTTCGCCTGGAGTCGCGCCACTTCCTTCAGGATGGAGGAAACCAGGTCCTTGATGCTGGCCTTGCCGGTGGTCGCGGCATCGACGATGAAGTCGGACAGGCTTCCGTACGTGCTCTGGACCAGGTTGGCGAAGCTGGTCGCGGTGTCGCTGGCATCGTAGGTGATGTCGGCCAGCGCACGTCGAGCACCGTTCGTCCAGTCGGCACGCGCGGCGTTGAGGCGCGCATCCGCGTCGTAGACCAGCTGCACGCGCTGGTCCTCGTACTCCTTGATCGCCGCCAGCCGTGCCTGGTACTCGTCGTCGGTAAGCGTTCGCCGGTTTGCTGGATCGTTGAGCCGGGCCAGTTCGCGGTCCGCGTCGCGCTGGATGTCCACCAGCTGCCGCTGGATGTCGATCTGGTGCTGGCCCATGCCAAGGCTCTGCACCTGGATGTCGAGAGCCATACGGTCGGTCTGCAGACGCTGCTGCATGGCCTCGCGGTAGCTGTTCAGTTCGACGGTCGCGCGGGCCCGCTGCTCGATCTCCTTCTTATCGGCCGAGATGCCCTTTTCGATCTGGGCGACCATCTCCTTCCAGCCATCCGACACGTCGATGCGTAGGTCTTTTTCTTTCGGCCCCTTTGACATGATGCCGGCGACAGCCGCCGCCTCGCTCGCCCGGATCTTGTCGGCCAGCGCCTTGTCCCCGACCTGGGTCGCCTTGGCGATCGCGTCGTTCGCCTGCTGGTGAATGGCGGCGATCTGTCGCGCACGCTTCGTCTCGTCGGACTCGTACTGCTGGGCCTCCTGCGCGAGGCGGATAGCCGCGTCGTTGGCCTGCTGGGTCGCGGCGTCTCGAGATGCTTTTTTCTGGGCAGCCACCTGGGCGTCCTGCATCGCGCCCAGTTCCTTCGTGGCGTCGTCGTAGAACTGCTGGGCGGTTTTCCCGAGGAACGCCGTGCTACCCAGCCCGCGGTCGACCAGCTTCTTCGCCGCGTCGCGGTTCTCGAAGAGAACGTCGAATCTTTGCTGGTCAGTCTGCGCGCGTCCGAGATCCCGTGCCGCATCGATGGCACGGCGCGTCGCGCCGGTGATGCCGTTCCACGCCTGCTCGATGAATCCCAGGTTCTCCTTTACATCCTTCGACCGCGAAACCACAGCCGCGCTGTAGCTCTCCATGGCCAGCCGAGCTGCCTCCTGCGTTCGACCCTGGTCCTCCAGCGCCTGGATCTGGTCGTAGACCGCCGCGGTGAGGTAGTGATAGGACGAATTGAGTTCAGCTGACGCCTTGACGGGGTCATCCGCCAGCTTCGCGAATCGCGCCACCATGTCCTCGGCGCCATCGCCGGCGGCGATGGCCGCAGACGCGACGAGCCGCAGCTGGTCGGATGTGAACTTGCCCGATCCAGCTACCTCGGCGAGCACGGCGGCAGCGTCGTGCTGCGTGCCGCTCGTGCGCGACAGCTCTTCGGCAAGTCCCTGGAGCTGCTGCGTGGTGACGCCGGCATAGTTGCCGCTGTTGATCAGCGCCTTCTGGAACGCTACCTGCTCATCGCTTCCCGACTTCCAGGCGGCAAAGAGCGCCACGGCCGCGCCGGCGAGAAGCGTGGCGGGGTTCACAAGGCCGAGCAGCGAGGCTCCGAGCGCCTTCGCCGCGGCGCCCACGCCGCCGAACATGTCCTTGAGCTGGCCGCCCTGTTGGAGCAGAACTGACAGGGGTCGCTGACCCGTAGCGAGGCCCGAGACGATATCGGTGATCTGTGCCGGCACGCCGCGCATGGCGGCGGCGCGAGCGCGCTCGCTCATGACGTAGCTTTCGCTCGCTTGAGTCAGCGCCTTCTCGTTAGCCAGCGCCTTTTTCGCGATCTGGTCGCCGAGCTCGCCACCGATGCGCACCTGGGCGTTGTAGGCGATCTGTTCGGCGCGGGACTTTCCGAGCAGCTCAGCCTGACGGTTCAGGCTCTCCGCGTACCGCTTTGTGCTCGCGTTGGCCTTGTCGAACTGCGCGGCTGCCTCGGCACCAAGGCCCGATACCTTCCGCTTGGCGGCCTCGACGCCCGTCTCCATCGTCGCGGTATTCACCGTGACGTCGATTCGGGCAGTGCCGATGCTCTCTGCTTCGGTCATCGTCAGCCTTTGTGGATCTCGTCGAGGGCCGCGTCCTCAATGACGCGCAGGTGCGCGAGCATCTCGTCGTAGCGGTCGGGGGTGAGGTTCATGCGGTCGAGCTCGTGGAACACGACGGTGTAATTCAAGCCGTAGGCCCCGCCTGGGCCCACATTCCACTGCCTCCAGATGCGGCTGAAAAACTGGATGGCATCCCAGGCCTCCGGCCACACATCGACGTGCGGCTCGGGGAAGTGCTTAAGCTTGAGGCCCGTCCCGGCGAGTTCCGCTTCACTCGGGCGCCGCCAGTACAGCGCCCGAGTGGCGGCCGTCAGTTTTTTTCCAGTTCCTTCCGGCGCGCCTGGTGGAAGCCGGCGAACAGTATCTCGACGATCCCCGGGTACTCGTCCTCGAAGGCCTTCACGCCCTCTTCGGTGAGGTCGAAGTCCGTGTCCCACGAGTCCACCAGGAACGCAATCAGGCCGGCCATCGTCGCGCCAGATTCCAGGCGCTCGCGAACTTCCGACTGCTTCCTGTTGTGATAGGTGACTTCCAGCTTGTCCGTGGAACCCTGGCCGGTGATGGTCAGGGTCGCCAGCAGCACCTTGGGGCCGTTGCCTTTCTTCAGGCTCATGCAGCCTCCACGAGAATGGCATCACCCAGCGCCGTGAAGGTCGCCGTGTTACCCATCGGATTGTTCGCGGCAGTGGTCGGGTCGGCGTCGAACGAGAAGTAGCCGTAGCGGTAGATGGTGTCGCCGTCCGGCAGCTTGCAGCGCAGGACAATTGGCTTCCGCTTCCTGTCGGCAGCCTTCGCGGCGGCATACCAGGGCAATTTCGGGTCGAAATACAGCGGGAGTGTGAAGGTCTTCGCGTTCTTCACCGTGGGCACGCTGATCTGCCGCGAGCCTTCGAGGAACTGGCCGGTCCAGAACTGCTGGTCGCCGCCGCTCGTCGATACGTCGCCCTGCTGGCTGAAGTCGACGAAATCGGAGGCAACCATGAACTGCGCCGCGGCCAAGCCTGCGGGGAAGACTTCGAGGTCAGATGCGTCGAAGCCCAGAAGCTCTACGGTATCGGATGCCCCCTCGGTAACCGCACCTGCCTCCACCGCTGTGTTATTGGCGTCCGGCCAGGCCGACAGCATGACGAGGACGTCGCCCTCGTCAACCGAGCCAGTCGGCACGGTGGCCACGGCGGGATTGGCATTGGAGACGGTGGTTGCGATGATCGCCGCGCTCAGCGCGGTCGAGATGCCGAACACGGCGCCATTGGGAAATTTCAGGCTCATGCTTGAGTCCTCTGTGCTTGACGGTGGAGTAGTAGCCGCCAAACGGCGGGCATGAAAAAGCCGCCCGAAGGCGGCCGGTGGAGCGCATCGCCCGCTGGTCTATGCCCGCGGGTACCAGATGCTGAAATCGGTGCGAGCACCGTAAAGCTTCAGGACGGCGTTCATGTCGGACACCGGAGCGCCGAGAGTTTTCACCTTCAGGTTGGTGGCCAGCAGCACATTGCGAACCTGCCGCGAAAGGTCGCTGGCCTCGAGGCGAGTCGTGCTCCATACCCATACCTGGACGCGAGCGTTGTCGTGGTCAGCCGGAGCCTGCTCGGAATAGTCGATAGCGAGGCCGCCCACCGTCTGGTAGACGATGAGCGGATAAATGGGGTTGTCGGCGGTGACATCGGGCGTGCAGCGCCCTTCCACGAGCGGACTAAGCGCGGCGAAGAGGCGTTCTTCAAGGCTCACACGAAGTCCTCATCCGGCGGCTGGTAAGCCTCTCGAAGCAGTTCTGGAAGTCGTTCGCGGCCGCGCTCCAACGCCGCCCGCTGCGCACGATCGCGCGCGATGTCGAAGGCAGGGCGGAGGAATGGCTTCGCAGGGACCCACAATGGCACCGCGAGCACGACGTTCTTGTTCGTGTGCCACTTGCCGTTCGCGTCCTTGAACGTGGCGTAGTTCTGCCAGTGCCCGAACTCTATCAGGTGACCATGCGGCGCCTTCCTGGCGTTCCACGTGATCGAGTAAGTGACGTTGTCCTTGTTGGAGCGATCATCCTTGTACGCCAGATAGATCGCGCTCTGCAGCAAGCCCTCCGCAACCGGAACGAGGCGCTTCGCCTCGTCGCGGTATTCAGTTCCGCTGGCGACGGCCATCGACCGGGCGAGCCGGGTCGCGAGTGGACCCGTGAGCTGGTTCAGGCCGGCGAGTGCACTGCTCGTGTCGGCCTTCGCCTGGAAGCCATCAGCCACTGTTTGCTCCACGGTTGCAGACGAGATCCGTCCACTCCCTGCGGTCCTCATCCATCTGCACGGACGTGATGTCGTAAATAACGCCGCCCATCAGTACTCGCATACTCGCGTCGAGGCCCTGCCGGTACCGGATCCGGAAGCTGTAGCGCGTGACCGAGGTGGACACGCCGGCCTGATCTCCGGTCACCACGCCCATGCCGGTCTGGCTCTTCACTTTCGCCCAGGTGATGACGTGGTCGACCCATCCCTTGATGGGCTGGCCGGCGGGGTCCTTGACCGTGCCGGGCTTCTGGATGGTGATCTTTCGGTTGAGAGGACCGGCCGCGAGTGGCATCAGTAGCGCTTCCGATACTGAAGCAGGCGCTCTACGCCGAGCTCGAGCTGGCTGCTTACCTCGCCCACGACAACGGCCTCACGATTGGAATACCAGTGCCCGACGAGAAGCCTGACAGCCTGCTCGACATCGGGTGTCAGCGCCATTTCTCCATCGTCGGCAGGCGTGCCATCGACGATCTTGCGGTCGCAATGCTGTTCGACGTGCGCGATGGCCGCATCGACGTAACCCTGCAGCAGGGCGTCAGGTGCCTCGTCGGCACTGGCGCGAAGCTGATCGCGCAGGACGTCTAGGTCGAGCACGATCGCCACTTACTTCTTCTCCTCCGGCGCCGCGGGCTTCCTTTCCCCGCTGACGTCAGGCTTCTTGTCTTCGGACGTTGCCGGCTTTTTCTCTTCCGGCGTCGCCGGCTTGCCCTTCGGTGCCTTTCGACCGCTGTCGCCGACCGCCTCAGCCAGACCCTTGCCGATCAGGGTGTGGCCGTACTCTTCTGCGACGTCGATTACGTCGCCAGCGCGGACTCGGCCTTCGGTCGTCTTGGTCACACCGGGGTCACCCTTGAACCCCCAGATTGCTTTGATCTGCATATCAATCTCCATAGAGGGCGGGCCCACAGGCCCGCCCCGGTTGGTCAGCCGCCGGACGGAACGGCGAAGGTGCCCTTGACGAAGGCATAGGCGCGGCGCACGGCCAGGCCCAGGCGCTCTTCGACCAGCAGGGCACGCTGATTCTTGATGAAGTCATCGTTGATCCAGCCGACCTTCACCGTGTACGCCATGCGGTCGTAGATCCGTGCGCCCTGGGCGAACGAGCCGACGAGGTACTCGCCTCCCGTGGTGGTGCCGTCGCCCTCATCCATGCTGTCGGACGTCACCACCGGTCGACCCCAGAGGATCGGGGTGGCGAGACCCTGCAGGTTCGCGAACAGGTAGCGGTTCTGGGCGTCCTTCTGGAGCTCGATGTTCATCCAGTCCAGGTCGGTCATCACGATGGCATCCGAACGGCGCTTCGACTGCTTCTGCGCCTGATAAAGCGCGCGGCGCACGGTGTCGATCGCGGTGTCGCTCGCGCGGCTCAGCGTGGTGTCGAACGCCGTGGCCTGGGTCATCAGGCCGTTCAGGTTGTTGCCGGTGCCGTCACCCTTCAGCAGCTGGGCTTCCTCTTCCAGCTTCAGGTCGTAGCGCAGCAGCTCCCAGAGATAGCTCTGCAGCTGCGGCACGTCATCGAGCGCTTCGTCGGTTACCGGCATCCACACTGCGATCTTCTTGATCGTGTCGGTGTGCGGCTCGAACGTCACGTTGCTGGACGGCTTGGTGCCACCTTCCGCGACCGGCGCTGCGCCGCGCGTGTGGAGCAGCTCGCGGAAGTAGGTGTACGCGTTCCCCGTCACCGGAGTGCTCGGAATCAGATCGCGAATCGCCAGTTCCTGGCGGGGCTTGTCCTGGATCACCGGATCGTAGACCGGTGCCACGATGCCTGCGCTGGTGACCAGCTTGGTCTCCATCATCGCGACCATGTCGCCCTTCGTGAACTCGATCTCGGCCTTCTGCTGCTTCTTCTCGCTGAGGGCCTTGTAGTCCTCGTTGCCCTTGATCAGGTCGATGAAGCTCTTCTGCTCGGGATTGGCGCCACGCAGCTTGAGCCCCTTCTCTTCGAGCTTCTGGACCTTCTCGATGGTCTTTTCGATCTCGCCCTTCTGCTTCTCGATCAGGGACTTCAGTTCCGTGGTGACCGAGTTGCCCTTCTCGATCTCGCTCATGGCCGCGTCGTACTTCTTCTGCAAGCCCGCGAAGCCGGTCTTCAGCTCGTTTTCGAGGGATTCGCGCAGGTCTTTGATTTCGGTCGTCATGCGTGTGCTCCGATGATGGATTGGAAGTTGAGGTGCATTTTTTTCAGCTCCTCCACGGTCGCCGTGGCCGCGTCCTCACCATCACGGTGGATCGCCGGAAAGCCGAGCGAGGCGACTGCCGCCGCCTCCTTCTGCGAAAGGCCCAGCCGCTCGCGGAGGGCGCCTTCGAAAAGCCGGATATCGCCCTTCACGCTGGTGACCTGCGCTTTGGGATTCATGCCGAACGGGACGATGGACGCCTCCCACAGTTCGGCCTGCTTGATGACGCGCACGGAGCGCCCGTTGCGGGTCTCCATCGCGTCTTCGATGGTGTTGAAGCCGATCGACATGGAGTCGAGCGTGCCGTCCTGCATCAGCGCGTACGCATCGCGCGCGTAGCTGACGCCCAGGTTCACCTTGCCCTTGACGGCGAGGCCGTGGTCGTCCTGCCGATACTCGGCCGAGCCGATCAGGCGCGTGAGGTCGTGGAACAGCGCCAGCTTCAAGCGGCCACCCCGCGTGGTCTTCACCCGGACGAAGGCACCGGGCAGGATGACGTCGTCGCCGAAGTCGATGTTGTTGAAAACGGCGGCGTAGCCTTCGAAGTTGCCGGCGTCGTCCGCGGCCTTCACCTCGAAGGGGACTTCAAGCTTGTGGAGCATCGGTGGTCTCCCAGCGAGTGATTCGGTCGTATTCGGCGCCTTCGAGCCGCGGCAGGTTTTCTTTCACCCGGACGTCGTTAATCGACATCCATCCGGACCCACCCGAACCGCCTAGGGCGGCCTTGTAGTAGTTCGCACGCGCGGCGCTGTCGGCGCGCAGGAGGCCCTCCATGACGAACTCCACGAACATGGTGGAGTCGCCGAAGAGCTTGTCGTTGATCTCGTCCTCGATCGCGTCCGTGTACGGCTTCAGACCGAAGGTGACGAAGCCGCTCGTCTGCTGCTCCAGGTTGGAGCCCATGATCGAGGTCTTGCTCGCACGCTGGGCCAGGTAGAGCGGCACGCCCCAGATGCCAGCGAGGGCCTCTTCCTGGAACTGCTGCGACTCGATGAACTGGCTGTCCTTCTGGCTCAGGCCCGCAGGCAACACCGTGGGGTCGCCCTGCAAGATCGCCATCTTGCCGATGTCGTCGACGTCGCCCTCCCGAATGTCGGGAAACTTCGCCATGACCTGTTCCTGCTGGGTCTTCGTCAGGAACTGCTTGTAGATGACATAGCCGCCAGTGAAGCCGCCTTTACGCATGAAGCGCGCCGACCAGTCCTGGCCCGCTTTGGCGATGCCCATGGTCTCGGCCTGATACTCGACCGGCGACAGCCCGGTGATGCCGTCCTGGCTGAACAGCTTGAAGTGCAGCATGTTCTCCGGCGACACCGCGAACCGTTCCCCGTTTAGGGTGACCCAGTAGATCAAGGCCTCGGTCGTGTCGACCTCAACGTTGTCCGTCGGCACCGGGATCAGGCCGATCCAGTCCCCCTCGGCATTCCTTTCGATGATCGCGTAGGCGTTCCCACGCAGCGCCATGTTGACGACGATGGCCTTGAGGAAGTTGAGCAGCGTCATCCATGGGTTCGGTTTCCGAAGAAGCCGCAGGAGCCGCTTGTTGACGACACCGTCACCCTTGACCAGCACGCGCGTGCCGGCGTCGTCGTCATACAGCTTGAGCGGTAGGCCGGACGCCGACTCGCTGAGGATCTTCACGCATGCCCATACGATCGGGATGGACATGCCGCGCTTCGGCGTGATGGTGACGCCAGCGCGTGTGCGCCGGCCGCCACCGACCTCCATATCGACCTCGACGTAGTCGCCCGTCTTTGGGTCGGTGTAGCCGAACATGCGCCACGAGAGCGGGTTGTACCAACGAAAAGCCATAGTCAGCCCACCAGCCCGAAGAAGCCGTTGTTGAGGTAGTCATCCATTCCGGCGCGGCTCTCCGGGTTAAGGGACATGAGCGAGGCGGCGTTAAACAGCGCCATCAGCGGATCGATCTTCGCCGTGCCGCTGGCCTGCTTTGTGATGTTGATGGCGTTGCTCGTGAGCACGATGCGGGCATTACCGACGCACCAGTTCATCAGTGGCTGTCCGCCATGGACGATGGTTCCCTCGGCCAGCTTCCGCTCGACCGTCTTGATCGCTCCGCCTAGCTTCCAGCCCTGGCTGATGCCCACGACCTTGTCCTTCGGCACGCCGGCATCCTCAAGCGCATCCAGGATGCCGCCCAGGCCGGCCGGATCGACACCGACCATGTCAAGAAGGCCCGCCTCTTCGATCTGGGCCACGAAGCTAGCCACCTCGTCCACGTCGTCTCCGATCTGGCGAACGAGCGCGAGGTGGCCCTGCTTCTCGAAATCCAGCAGTGCCGGCGCGACCTCTTTTCTCCGCTCCAGTACCGACGGGTGCGCCCAGGCTCGGGTCCACACCATCCACTGCTTCGTTTCTTTGTGCCGACCGATCGCGGCAAAGCCCAGCAGGTCGTCCAGGCCGCCGCCGTCGATCCCTACGTCGATAACCTCGCAGTCCCGGAGCAGATCGGGCAGCCCTACCTTTCCGGCACGCCGCTCCCAGAAATCCGCCCCGGCCCACCGGTCGGAACGCAGCGCCAGACCGATCTCTACATTGAGGTGCTTGGCCAGAAAGCCGCGCATTGACTCTTCGCCAGCCGTCTCTGCCTTCTGGAACTCACGTTCCAGGTATTCCTTGTCCACCGAGTACCCCATGTTGGGGTTCACCATGTGGAAGTTTTCCGGCTTCCGATGCTCGCCCTCGGCGATCATCGCCGCGGGAAACTCGTAGATGATCGGGACGAACCGCTTGTCCTCGATCTTGCCGTCGCGCACGTCTCGCGCGTACTGAAGCTTCTGCCGGAACACACCCGCCGGAGGGTCGTCCGACTGCGTGGTCAGGTAGATGATGAAGCCCTCGGGGCGCGAAGCCAGGCCGCCAGTCGCCTCACGAAGCATGTTCTCGGCGTTGTGCTGCTTGCCGAAGAGCCAGAGCTCGTCGACCAGTGTTCCCACCGACTTCTTGCCGCCTACCGTGTTGTTGTCGGCGGCCACGACCTTCAACGTCGCACCACTCTCGCGATGCGTGATGGTCTTCACGTGCACCTGCACGTGCATCAGGTCTTCCAGATCCTCGTCGCGCTGGACCATATCGCGAGCCGGAAGGAAGCTGTTATTAGCGATCTCGATGGTCGGCGCCAGAATCGAGAACTCGGCAGACTGCCTCCAGTTCAGGATCTGGGCCGTCATCATGATGCCGGCCGCGATGGTGGACTTGCTGTTCTTCTTCGGGATCAGCACGAACCACTCGGTTATCAGCCGGCGGCCGGTGTTCGCGTCGTATGCCCCGAAGATCGAGGCCACCAAGTCGAACACCCACTGGTCGCACGCTTCGCCAAAGGTAGGGCTTCCCGGCGCATCGACGATACGCAGTTCCTTGAATACCCGGAGCGCTTCGGCGGCGCGATCTGGGAAGATCGGCGGCGGAATGATCGATTCACCGGCGCGCAGCCGATCCGCCCAGTCCGGGCAGGCGGTACTCCACTCCATGCGGTCAGTTCACCCGCCCGGTGCGCGGCGGCGGAGGCGCCGAGGCGAATCGCCCGCCTCCCGCGCTTGCCGCTGCCTCGCGCTTGGCGTCCTTCTTGCCCTTCTCGCCCATCTTCCCGTGCACGAATGGCGCGGCGGCGACCGCCATGCGGTCCCGTCGATCCGCTTCCGCCTTCGGGTTGTTCATCACCTTGAGCATGTACTCCAGCGGTGTCAGCTCCGCTGGCAGTACCTCACCCTCGAACACCTCATCGGTCAGAGGCGGGCCAGGCGGGAGCGCCGCGACGCGACCGGCCACCTTCTTCTTCGTCGTCTTCGCGCCCGCCTTCGGTGCGGACGTCTTTTTGCCCTTCGAGGTGCTGCCCTTCGGTCGGCCAGCACCCGGGCGGGGGCCACCTCGCGGCATGCCTCACCTCGATGCGCCCGATAGGCCTCAAAGCCTTGCGCGGCGCGGGTTGTTTGATTTCCTGCCCCTGCTGCGATTAATCAAACAGGGGAAATTTTCTCTGCGTGCGGGGACGGTCGGTTTCCGGTCCGGATCGGGCCAGACTTTTGACCCGCCCCCACCCTCGTCGATGCGACTCGTTCGCATCATCGGGCGCGGGGCAAAGCACGCGAACCCCGATGCGACTCGTTCTCGTTCACGTCGACCGACCGAGGTCGGTCTGCGTCTTGCGGTGGTGACACCCATCGGGTCCGATGCACAGGACCTGGCAGTTGTCGTCCACGTCGGCGCCGCCGTTGGTTAGGGCGACGATGTGGTCAAGCTCGAACTCGTGCATGGCGACCAGCCGACCGCAGCCGGCACAGTGAGGGTTACGCGACCAGATGCGCAGGCGGCGCTCCTGCAAAGCCCTGCCCGTCATCCGTCGATCCGCGCTTCGCTGCGTCGCTGGTTGCCTGGACGGCGCCATAGCGACCCGGCTACCGAGCGTTCTCAGCCTTGCCATCGGTCATGCACTCGGCTGGCGGTGCCTTGCGGTCCGCAGCGTTGATCCACCAGACCAGGCATCGCAGACGAGCAGCGCACTTGTCGAACGCCACTTGCCGCGCGTTGCTGTTGTCCGTGATGTCTCGCACCGTCTTCGTCTCAACGAGCACGGGCTTTTGGCACAGCTGAAGCAGGCCCTCAGCGGGCTTTGCCTGCTGCACCACCGTCCGGGTCGTCACCACCTGATCCGGGGCATGGCCTGCCGTCGAGCACGCAGCCAAGAGTAGGAGGCACGGCAGTGTCCAGCAGGGCTTTGGCATCCGCATTCGTCTTCTCCAGCTGGCGGACCTTGTCCCGCAGGGCTTGGCCCTTGGTATCGGCCTTGTCGAGCTCATCATGCAGGCCATTCAAAGCCTGGCTGTCGATCTCTCGCAGGCGCTTCAATTCGGCGATCGCCTTGTCTTGGTCGGCATTGGCGCTCACCTGCTGGTCGAGCGTGCCGCTCACCTTTCCCAGCTTCTCGCTGAGCGTGATCGTCGTGTCCGTCAGCGACCTCGTGCGGAAGTAGGCCACCGTTCCATATACGCCGAGCACGATGATCGCGAGGATCAGGACGTATTCGATGATGAGGCGCACGTTTCCGGTGAGCCAGCCGAGGGCCTTACTGATCAGGCTTGCCATCTTGCGAACTCCGGTTGAGCCCGAGCTTCGCCCAGACAAAGCGCTGCATCACCTGGACGGTTGCACGGGCGCCCAACATGCCGAAGGTGCCGGCGATGAAGGCGGTCCACACGATGCTCAGTCCCCACGCCGAGCAGAGAAGGCCGCTCAAGGCTCCTACGAAGCCGGCGGCGAAGAACTCGATCAGGGCACGGGTGACCGAAAGCGGCTGCGAGGCATCCATCGCTCGAAGGACCGCGCCGATCGCACCGCCCACTGCGGCAAAGGCCGACACGGCCAACAGCCGGACCCAGTCCAGCGGTGGCGACGGCGGCATCTCGCTCACGTTCTGACACCCAGCTCGAACTTGGCGCGCTCCCAGCGCAGGGTGCGGTCTTCCAGGCCAGTCAGGCCGCCGTTGATACGGCGCGTGAGGGCCACGAAGTCGCGTTCGTCGGCGATCTCGTTGCAGCGGTGCTTCTTCCACCACCAGCCGGCGGTCAGGGCGGCGTAGTCCTCGCGTTCCAAGAGCGTCGGGCTGTGGACGAAGTCCACGCCGAATTCCTTCGACGCGGCGGCGTAGTTGGCCCGGCCGGTGATCATGATCAGACCGCGGCCTTTGAACCGCTCGCCATCGCCAGGCTGGGTGTTACCCAGGTCTTCTCGCCCCTCGTAGCCCTTCTGCTGCTTCGTCGGGCCCCAGATTTCCCTGGTGAGTGAGAAGCCGGCCGACTCATGCCCAACCTGCGCAATGAACATCGCCATGCGCCAGTCGAACTCGATGTCGTACAGGTGCATGGCAGTGGAGAGAGGTTCCGCCCACAGCTTGGCGCGCGGCAGCGAGATATTCGCCACCTTGCTCAGCGTCTGGGCTTCCATGGGTTCTCCGAATAGGTTGGCCGCCTCGCCAGGGGAGGCGACGAGACGGCCGGTCGTCCCCGCGGCGGGACGAAAACGACGAAGCCCGGCGCTTGGCCGGGCTTCAGTGGGTTGTATCACTAGGCGCGAGTGTATTGATTTTTTGGGTGGGCATCACCCACCCAAGTTAGGCGGTTCTAAGGGCCCGAAGAATTCCACGTATTCTGGAGCTTCACTCACGTGCGTGGATATCTCAGTCCCCGTGCGCCAGAGGATGCCGTCTTCGAACATAACCACCTGCCACTCCCTTGGAAAACGGCTGTCATCTACAGCAATACGCTCTAAGTCATGCGTGCACCAGTAGTACCCAGGCGCCACGATCTCGTTTGCCTTCATACTAAAGCCCCTTGGAACTGGCGCTCCGCCCTGTGGAGGTCATCGGTGCACGCCTGGAAGGTCCAATCGTAGACGGTTGCCCAGCCCTCGCGGTAGGTCTTCCACGAGAGCCCACATAGATCGGCACGGCCTCGCTCGCTCAGTCGCATGTGCCCTTCCCCGCTGCAATCCTTGCAGGTCCGGTACACCCGCATGTCGTTAGCGACCTGACCGCGCCCATGGCATGCCTGGCACAAGCCCGCGCTCGCCAGTTCCTCTATCACCGCGTCGCGCACCTTCGCGTAACCCGGCGCAAGCTGGGGCACCTCGTGCTCACGGACAACCATCCGCGGCCAGCGTGCCGCGTGAGCATCGGCGTAGGTCCGCTGCCCCCTGCTGCCGCGGGCCGCGATCGCCAGAAGCCCATCGAGCATCGCTGCCTCGCGCCTTGCCCATTCGTCGCGGATCTTCACATCAACCAGGTCGCGCAACTGGGTAGCCGTCAGGCGCGCGCCATCTGGCCACCACACGCGGCAGAGAATCTCGCGGCCAATGCCAGCATCGACCATGCCGAGGGCGGCAGCTACGTCCGTGGCCACGATGTCGGGGATGCCTCCCGAGCCGATGTCGAACCGGCAGTTCTTTGGATTGAGCATGGCGAGTCGCTTTCCGGTGTGCATGGGGTTCCCCTGGTTACTTCCGCGTGTCGTGCACGGCGCCAGCGGCACCGTTCTTTCGTTCTTGGCGTGCTGCACGGCGAAAGTCGCCGGCGGCCCTATTCAGTTCGCGCGCCGCGCGCTCGCATGCCTTAGCCATCTCGATGTGCGCCTGGGCTACTTCGCCTATCGCATTGATTGACTCGCGCACAGCGTTAAGCCTTGACGATGCCCGGGTCGGCAAATGGATGGTCATGCCGGCCGCACCTCGATCCGGACGCCGTACTGGTGGGGAGCGCCGCGCTCCTGGTCGTACTCGAACCGAATCCTGCTCCGGTCCTTGTCGTCGATGCCGTAGGCGTCCGCCACGCCGTCCCGGATGGCTTTGAAGACGCCCTGCAGGTTGTCGTCATCGAGCGAACGAGGCGCGATGCGCACCAACCTCACCACGACCGGGAGCGGCGGACGCTTGGCATCGAGCAGGGTCCAGTGTGCCGCCTCTCGTTCTCGCTTCACGCGACTGGCCTTCTTGCGCCAGTGGCCTCGCGAGTTCGGGCCCGCAAGCAGTTTGAGGTCTTCAATATCCACTACCAGAGGCTTCATGCAGCCTCCGGAAAGCGCACGGGCAGGTTCGCGATCATCCAGTCCTGGAGGCCCAGCAAGGCGTCGTCGTCGCGGTACACCTCGCGGAAGAGACGGGGCTGACACCCGAAGCTCGGGCCATAGGCGACGGCGTGATCCTCGTACCCGAGGTTCGCGAAGACGAGCCGCTTGCCCTGATGGTGGTAGTGACACAAGCACACCGTGAAACGGTGGCCCCGCCGGCGACCGCCACTGAGCAGGTGGTGGATCTCCAATTCCTGGCCATAGCTTGCCCGGCAGCAGAACCGTTCCGTCTCGTTGAGGTAGCACGCCACGCACCCGCGAACGCGCGCCGCCACCCAGCGCTCCCGCTCCGCCTGCGTGGGCCTGGGCTTCGGCTTGGCCGTTAGGGTCTTACGGGGGTATGCCGTCTGGGCCTTTCCAGCCTCGTCGAAGGCCACCGTTACGCGCTTCTTCGCCTCGCGGATGACCGCAGTTGCAGCGAAGCCGCGGCGGGCCTGGAGCGGCGTCTTCCGGATGAGAGGGGTGCGCTTCATCGGCTGGCCACCTGCCAGAACATCTCCTGTCGCCGCCACCAGGCCCGCTTGAGAAACACGCGACGCCGTACCGTTCGAGCGGTATAGAAACCGACGCCGCAGTTCGAACAATGATGGCCGACGAATGCGGAAAGTGCGTGTTCGCCGCAACGCGTGCAAGTCCAGCGAACGACGAATGGTCCGAACGTGATTCGCTTCATGCCGCTCTCCTCCCGCTCAGGGACTCGATATGGCAGACGAGGTCCTGCTCGATCTCCTGCAGATCGGCGACAGTCAGCCGCTCGCCCTCGCGCTTGGCTTGGTAGATGCCCACAAGTTCCTTCGCGTGAACGCGGCAGTGCCGGTCGTAGTCGACGTGGCGCCAGGAGTACGCGGCCACCTCCCCGTTCTCGCCGGCGAACAGGGCTATGCGGCCGTGGTCGCTGATAGCGGCCTTCACCCGCTTCACCAGGTATTCGCCGCCCACGTGGTTGAAGTTGCCGATGTGCACGCGCAGGTCGCTCACCTTGCTGCGGCTCAGGCGATTGGTATGTCTCATTCCTCGTTGCCTCTCATGTGGGGCCGGATCGCGCGCTGCATGCGCTCGTTGTAGGTCTTCCGGTCGTCGGACTGCTTCGCGTAGAACCGGCGCCAGCTCGCTTCGAATTCGGGGAGGTGCGCCAGCTTGTCGCCGTCCACCGGCAGACCGTCCACACGCGGCGCACCGCCCCACTTCTCGCCCTGGTCGTTGACGGCATATACCGGGCGCGGAAGGAGGCGCGGGGGCGTCGGATCAGCCGCGGAGGCCTCGCGGAACGCGGCGACAATCTCGGCCACGAATGGAAACTTCGCCCGAAGGACTGCGCGCTCCTTCTCCAGCGCTGCACGCCCCGCTGCGCGATCAGCTTCGATCCGCGAGAGTAGGTCAATAGTCATAAGCCCCGTGGTGCGAGAAGTCGCGGAAGCGCATCGTTTCGGCGTGCCAGACGGCGCGGATGAATCCCGTGGGGCCGTGACGGTTCTTCTCCACGCTGATCTCGGCCAGGCCTTTGTCGGCCGAATCCTTGTTGTAGACCTCGTCCCGGTAGAGCATCAGGATCTGGTCGGCTTCCTTCTCGATCTCGCTCGAGTTCGCCAGGTCGCCCATGTTCGGGCGCTTGTCGGTGCGCTTCTCGACCTCGCGGTTCACCTGCGCCAGCGCTATGACAGGGATGTCGAGTTCCCGGGCGATGTCCTTCAGGCCCACGGCAACCTCTCCCACCTGATCGATGCGCGAGGCGCGCGGGTCGTTGCCCTTCACGCGCTGCAGGTAGTCCACCAGCAGGCGCCTGATGCCGTACTTGTGCTTCCAGCGGCGGGCGACACGCTGCAGCTCACCGATGGTCAGACCGGCCGCGTCGCTGATCATCAGCTCGCGTTCCATCAAGTCCGCCACGGCGTTGGCCATGCGGCCCAGGTCTTCGTCGTCGTGGGAGCCATTGCGCAGGCGAGAGGCATTGATGCCGCCCTTGATGG
This sequence comes from Luteibacter sp. SG786, assembly GCF_011759605.1. Classification (GTDB taxonomy): domain Bacteria; phylum Pseudomonadota; class Gammaproteobacteria; order Xanthomonadales; family Rhodanobacteraceae; genus Luteibacter. The sequence goes on along the minus strand of NZ_JAAOYX010000001.1, from coordinate 1,002,684 downwards.
CCAGGAGGCGCGATCCGATCTGCACGACCGGCTGCTCCGTGGAGAACAGGCCAGCGCTGCCATCGTCGCCCAGCGCGATGTTCAGCAGCAGCGCCGTCTTGCCCACCGAGGGCCGGGCGCCGATCACGATGAGGTCGGAGTTGTGCAGGCCGCCGAGGACGTCGTCCAGTTCGGTAAGGCCAGTGGGAATACCGGGAATCCGGCCGCCCCGCGCCTTGGCGGCCATCGCTGCCTCGTACGCAATCGTCAGGGTTTGACGAAGGGTGTATTCGGTGTTCTGGCTGACGTGCTGCATGCTCATCAGCTGTCCGATACCGCCGTCGAGCAGGTCCATAGTCTCGCGTTCGGCGCCGTAGGCGTCCTCGACGAGGCCCACGGCGGCGTCAATGACGCGGCGGCGGATAGCCTTCTCACGGACGATACGGGCGTAGGCGACGATGTTCGCCGCGCTCGGCGTGTCGTTGGCCAGCTGCATCAGGTAAGCCGGCGGCACCTGGTCAAAGTCGTGCTTCGCGAACCAGTCGCCCAGGGTGATCGCATCGCACGGGGTGCCGCGGGCAGAAAGCGCCACCATGGCCCGGAAGATGAGGCGGTGATCGCCCCGGTAGAAGTCCTCGACCTCGAGGTGCGAGGACACGACGTCGATGCCGTCCGGCCGGAGCATGAGCCCACCTAGCACGCTCTGCTCGGCCTCGATCGAGTGCGGTGGCACGCGCAGGTTCATCGGCGCAGTTCCTCGCGGTGACGAGGCGGGTCAACGCGCTGGGCGAAGCCGTTCGGGCTACGGGCGTTGCGGATCCAGTTCCGGTAGGTCGCGTCCCAGTCGAGCTTCGTCGCGTCCCTGCCCGTCTTCGCATGCCAGTGGTCGCGGAACTTCGCCGTCTCCAGCCGGAGGTCGATGTCGGGGCGCTCGGCGCGTGCGGCGGCGATCAGTTCGGGCGTCGGTCGCCAGTCCTCGGGGAGACGGGTGCCGTTGCGCTTGGGTGTCTTGTCGGGGCGGTTGCTGTCGCCGGAGACGGGAGGAACGGGAGCAGCCGCCGACGAAGTTGGCGGCATCTGCTCTTTCTCTTCTTTTCTCCTCTCCTCTCCTCTGTCGTGACCTTCCGTGACATGCCGTGACTCCACCTGTTGCGCCGTGACATCGGCCTGTCGGTCACGCTCGCGCTGGGCACGCTTCCGTTCAGCCGCCGTAGCGTCCTCGGCCTTGGGCTGCCTACGTTTCCAGGCTGTCAGGCGATCGCATTCCAGGGTCTTCCCCTGCATGGCAATGCGGATCGCCTTGACCTCGTCTTCGGGGATGTCGAGGGCCGCACCGATGTCCTCATCGGACCAGTTCAGCAGTTCGCCGCGCACCGGCGCCTGTGACGCGTTCTCCATCATCGCGGCCCATATGGACACAACGTGACCTACCGTGACATTGCGTGACAGCGCTCGTGCGGCGCGTGACGCCACGGTCTTCCACTTCGGGTCCGTGACCGTGCCGTGGTGCCAGCGGAACCAGTGTTCGGTCGCCATGTCAGTGCACCGCGCTTCGTGTCGGCGCCTTGCCCGTCTTCTCGAGGACGATGGCATCCAGGCCGCTCTGGAGCTTTGCTACCTGCTCCGGGGTCGGATCGAGGATTTGCCGTAGGGCAACGAGTGCGGCGGCGCCCACGCCGATAATCTGGGCCACCTGCGCCTCAGAGATCGACGCGTGGTCGATGAGGTCGTGGAACTTGCGCGAGATACCGAGAATGTCGTCGATAGACTTGTCGTGCATGGTCACTCCGGGTTCCGGGAAAGTGCAGACACGCAACCGGCCGGATCCGGCTGTCCTCGGGCAGCTACTCCCGAGTTAGCGTGCTGCGGGTTGAACAACGAGCCCTGCGGCGGCGATGGCGCCAGCGAGGCGAGGTGCATTTCGGCAGCGGTGAGCTGCTCGGGTGTCGGCCCATGCGCTTCCAGGTGCGCGAAGTCGCGCAGGGCCTGGCGGTACGCAGGGGACGACAGGCGGTTCATGGGGCGAAGGCCTTCAGAGCGCGTAGCGTGCGCAGCCACACGAGGCGTTCGCGAATCGTCAGGGTGTGACGCATCAGCCTGCGCTCCGCATCAGCACGACGTTCCTCGCCTCGTCCGGCAACGCCGCGGCGAGCTGGGCCTGCATGCCAGCGAGACTGGCCATGAGATGCGACACGGCCTCGAGCGCGGGCTTCAGGTGCGGCCTGTCGCCTTCGTCAATCCTGCCGTCGGCCACGATCGGCGCCATGGCGTCGGTGACGCGCGCGGCGTGCGCCAGCATGTCGCTGAAGGATGAAAGGCCCTGATCGGGCGCCAGCTTCTTCGCCGGCAGACGGTCGTAGCGATCGAACAGCGCCAGCAGCGCGCGCTCGCGAGCAGGCTCAGGCAACGCCATCACCCAGGGTTCCTCGAACTCTGCCGGGAACTCCTCCACCTTGCCGCGCAGCCAACGGTCCACGATCTGGCGGTTGTGCGCCCTGTCCTTCTCGTACTGGCTGCCATCGGTCGGGTGCGGCAGGCGCAGATTCGACTCGTCGAACGCCGCGGCGGCCATCGTGTGCGCCAGTGTCACGAAGGTGTCAGCGAAGGCTGTGACGACCAGCTGCCGTTCGGCCTGTGCCTCGCGGGCAATCCGGCGAACCAGTTCGATTCGGGTTTCGTGAAAACGCTTCGTCATGGTGGTGAATCTCACTGGTTGCGACACTTACGCCATGGACATCACGGCGTACGGAAAAGGCGGGTTTCCCTTCGTGGCAGAATCGAGCTGCGACACCACCAACCACACACGAAGGGGAACCCATGGAAAAGAGCCCTGGCGACGTCACCTACACGCCCGAATTCACCAAGGACGCGCGTTTCCGCGCGGTGGAACTGATCCTTACTGCGCTGATCCGCGAGCTGCCGGACCGGATGGCATTCATGGAGCGGTTGAACCAACTGATCGACAACGAGCATTCGCTCTATCTGGACAAGGCACGCGAACTTCCCGAGGGGCCGCGCGTAAGCGCGCTCGAGGTGGTCAATGCGCAGATGGAGGCTGTCCGGGACGAGGCGAATCGGGTTTTTCTTGGGAAGACGCCTCCTGGTCCAACCTGATCCGCTCCGTCAGGTCTCGGAGGATTTCGGAGGCCTGGGCCGCATCGATCTTGAGGTCTACGACGATCTCGCCTGCTTTTGTGGGTCGCACGCGCAATAGATCTTCCAGTTCGGAGGTCGCCTCCAGCGCGGCGTTGACCGCCTTGCGCATGCGCGACAGCAGGACGAAGTCGTACGCCACGAACGCCAGCACGGCGATGGAGAAGATCAGGCTCATGGGCGCCTCTCAGTTCGATTCGGGGTCGTCGCCTTGAACACCATCCACATGGACGGAGCGGCAAACGTCAGTAGGCAGAGGAAATCGGTGAGCACGTCAGGCCACCTTCCCGGCGGGGACTGGATCGACCGGAGGCTTCGCGCCGGAAAGGTGCAGGTGGTGCAGGCGCACGGCTGCCATTCCCCTGGGCTCCTGCGACCTTCCCTGCTTGATGTCCGACAGGGCTTGAGGCGAGCAGCCAATGGCTGAGGCAAGCGCGGTGAGCGACCAGCCGTCGTTCTGCAAATCTGCGATTCGTTCGGACCATGGCTTCATGGGGCGAAGCCTATGGCATCCCATAACTCGCTGTCAACGGCATCCCATAACGGGTTTCCATAACCATTCGCCCATGACCGTGGGTGAACGAATCAAGGAGGCGCGCCTGCGCCTGAAGATGTCTCGGCCTGCTCTGGCGAAGGCCGCGGATCTGCCATATCCGACGCTGGCCGGCATCGAGAACAGTGACCAGTCGTCGAGCACGAAGCTCCACGTGCTGGCGAAGGCCCTCCGCGTGCGCGTGGAATGGCTGGAAACCGGCAAAGGCCCCATGGAAGCGAGCGATGAGCCGCCAGCCGAGGAAGGCTGGGCCGATATCATCGGGGTGCGCCAAGCTGCCGCCCTGGGCGATGGTGCCGTGGTGGACGAGTACGCCGAGACCCATAAGCTGAAATTCCGAGCCGAGAGCCTGCGGCGGAAGAAGCTCCACGCCGAACGGCTGGCCGTGCTCTACGGCCGCGGCGACTCCATGGCCCCGACCATCAAGAACGGGGACGCGATCCTCTTCGACACTTCAGATATCGAGCCTCGGGACGACAAGATCTATGTGATCAGCTACGAGGGCGACCTCATGGCTAAGCGGCTGGTCGAGCTGGGTGGGCGGTGGTTCATATCGAGCGACAACAAGGACGACCCGAAGTGGCGGAAGCCCGTCGCGGTCGACGAAACAAGGCAGTTCGAGATCCACGGCCGCGTGCGGTGGATCGGTAGCTGGGAGGATTGATGGAAAAGACCGACCGTGAAAAGCTCGACGCGATCACGTTGGAAGGTGTTCAGGAGTACCTACGCGCTAAAGGGGCCACCGACTCGTGCATGTCGTGCGGCAGCACCTCGTGGTTGTTCATGGGACATAATGACGATGGGCTTTTCTTCGGACTGCCCTACGGGAAGCTCAGGCAGCAAGATTCGACACTTTTGACGACTCATGGGCGCGCGCGGCCGGTATTGGCTATGATGTGCTACAACTGCGGCTTCCAGCGTATTCACGATGCGTTCGTCGTGGGCTACTGGCTAGACCAGCAGAAAAACAAGGAAGGGTAACAATGACGGTGACCAAGGGGCCGTGGAGCGATGTCCGCCAAGGAGACTTTTTATCCGGCGGCGAGCCCCCAAATGGAGGTGGTATGGACCCGAGAGTTGATCGCTTAGAGCGCGTGGTTGAGCGGTGTGAGACCGATCTTACTGACATAAAAGTGACTCTAGCCGGAGTCAGCGAGCGCTTAAAGCACGTCCCAACCAAGGCCCAATTGTTGGGGTGGGGGCTCACCGGTGCGGTATTGATCGTCGCCGCGTTGTGGGGAATCATCGGCACGCTGCTTGCCGCGAATAATGCGCAGCTAGCTTCTGAGATCGTAAAATCAATCGCTAAGTGACTGATGCGTGACCTGACTCACTAGGTAGAAAGCCCGCCTCGGCGGGCTTTTTCGTATCATCGGGACCGACCATCCACAGGGGAAAGGGAATGCGCCACGCCTGGATTCTTGCTGCCTGCTCGATCGCCATTGCCGGCTGCGTCACGAAGCCGCCCCGCCCCGACCAGCTGCGCCAGCCGCCCGCTGACCGGCTGCTGGCCTTCCAATCCCCAACCGACGGCGACGCCACTATCGTGGTCACCCGTGACGTCGGGATGTCCGGCAGCGGCTGCTACGGCGCCATCTTCATCGACGGCAAGGTCGCGGCGAAGGTCGCCACCGGCGAGCGCGCCACGTTCCACGTCCCCGCCGGCGAGCACATCGTCGGCACCTGGAACACCGGCTCCGGGCTGTGCGGATACCGCGAGGGCAAGGACCGCCGCGAGGTTTCCACCATCCTGAAGCCGGGCGACGAAAAGCGCTTCCGGATCACTATCAACCCGAATTCTGGGGTCGAGATCACGCCCACCACGCTGTAAAGGTCTGACGACCGCGCTCCAGCTCAGGCCGCTTCGGCGGCCTTTTTCTCGCCTGCCAAAAAAAGTTATGGAATCCCATTGACAGTTAGCTATGGAATGCCATAGCCTCACTTCCACGCCGCCAACCACCGGCGAGGGAGAGAACCATGGGCACCAACCTGAACCAGCCGACCTGCCAGACGCTCGCCGAACGTGCGGGGGAACTGTCCCAGGCCACGAATCAACTGATCGCGGACATCGAGTCCGACGTCAATGCCCCACCGGGGGCGGCCTTCCACGCCATGGAAGCGTACGTCGCGCTTGGCAACGCCATGCTCTCCCTCGAAGCGGCTGCGCGTGAGCTGGCGGTGAGGCACTACAGCCTGATGGCGGTCGAATCCTCGCAGGAAGCGATCCGGGGTGTGGCATGAACGCCTCCCTCCGCATCTACCTCGTCACCCTCGCCTGCCTTGCCGCCTTCGGCTGCGCTGTCCAGAAGACGCAGCGCGACCGTGACATCGAGCAGTGCACCTATGGCGCCGTCGTACCGGACAACATCCCGCAGCGCGAGCGTGAGGCGTACCTCCAGAACGAGACGGTTCCCGCCTGCCTTCGGGCCAAGGGCTACACCGACGAGGGCGACACACCATGAGCGCCCTCACCGTCCGCCAGAGGCAGGCTCTGCGCTACGCCGACATCCAGAACACCGCGCGGCATGACATGCGCGCAGCCGAAAGCGAGTTCCGCGCCACCGTGGTGCGCCTCCCTGTTCGGCAGCAGACGCCAGCATCGTCGGAGTCCTTGCTGCAGCGCTGGTTCGAGCGTGCCGGCTGGTTCCTGTTCTTGCTGGTCGGCCTCGCGATCTTCGCGCTCTCGGCATGCGGCGAGTTCCGGCCGCGGCCCGACCTCAAGGTTTCGACGCTCACGCAGTCGTCCGTGTCATGCGTGCACGGCCACAAGACCGAGCCGGTCGGGACCATGGGGCCCTACGACACACCCGTGGTGCTGGTCACCGCCGAGAGATGCGAGGTGCGCCCGTGATGCGCCGCCTGATTGCCTGGTGGATGTCTGCGCCCTTCGACGAGCGCTCGGCTGTCCTGCTGATCGTCTGCATCTGGGCGCTAGGCGCGGCCTGCTGGGTAATCGATCCCGCTTCTTCCCACCCCTAAGGCCCTCGCCCCGTGGGCAACGGGGCACAAGCAAGCCGCCTTTCGGCGCGGGGACCTCCCCTCTCCCCCCGTCAGGCCTCGCCCGAGAGGCGGCTTCCTTGTCCTGATCTTCAACGCCACGCCGGCTCCGGCCGGCAAAGGAATCCCATGCCAGTCGTAACGCTGGATGTCGAAATCGATGTCGCCGACGTGCTCGACAGACTCGACGAGGACGACCTTCGCAAGCTCGGCCTCGTCGATGCGGCAGAACTGGACGACGCCGACGAACCCGTGGACTGGCAGTCCATCGCCGATGCCATTCGCCGGGCGGACTTCCGCAAGGCTGAAGAACTCATCACCGAAGCCGCCCGCGTGGCTGGCTTTGATCTCCCACCGTTTGCCGTGGCGCGCGCCGCCTAAAGGACCGTCCATGCTCTTCCGCAACCTCACCCTGTTCCGCTTCTCGCCGGCCGTGGCCGCCGACCTGTCACGCCTTGACGATGTGCTACCCGAGCATCAGCTGCGCGCCGTCGGCCCGATGGAGATGTCGACGCGCGGCTTCGTCTCGCCCTTCGGCCGCGGCGATGACCGCCTCACGCACACGGTGGGCCACGACACGATGGTCGTGGTGGGCAGCGAGTCCCGCATGCTCCCGCCGTCGGTCGTGAACGACGAACTGGCCAGCCGCGTGCAGAAGATCGCCGAGAACGAGGGCCGCAAGGTCAGCGGGCGCGAGCGGAAGAAAATCAAGGACGACGTGCTCAACGAGTTGCTGCCGCGAGCCTTCGTCCGTCAGACCTTGACGTCTGCCTACGCCAATCTCACTGGCGGCTGGGTCGTGGTGAACACCGCCAGCCGCAAAACCGCAGAAGGCGTACTATCGCAGATCCGCGAAGCGCTCGGCAGTTTCCCCGCCGTGCCTCTCGCGCCCGAGGATTCGCCCCGCATCCTCATGACCCACTGGGTCGCCACCGGCGAACTGCCGGCTGGCTTCGCCCTGGGCGACGAGATCGAGCTGCGCGACCCGGCTACCGCCTCCGGCGCCGTCGCCCGCTGCCGCCGGCAGGATCTGGACACCGACGAAGTGCGCGAGCACCTGCGCACCGGCAAGCAGGTCTTCCGCATCGGTCTCACGTTCGACGACCGGATCAGCTTCGTGCTCGGCGAAGACCTCGTGATTCGCAAGGTCCGGTTCACCGACGTGGTGCTCGACGAGCAGCCCGAGCACGAGTCAGGCGAGGCGGAGCGGGATGCCACCTTCGCCCTGATGGCTCTTGAGCACCGGCGTTTGCTCGATCGGCTCGCCGACATCTTCAAGCTGCCGAGGCCCGAATGATGGCTGCCGCTCCCATTTACGCCAATGTCCGCGATCCGGAGCGCGACCAGGCCATCGCCGCGGCGCGTGCGTCTTGCACGACCGAGCAGGTAGCCGCGCAGTTCGGCATTACCTCCGGCGCCGTGCGCGCCGCGCTCCGCCGGGTCCGCAAGGCCAAGACGTACGAGCTTTTCCTCGAGCGCGATGATGGCACGCGCCAGCGGCTTGGCCTCGTCGTGACGCACAAGGGCTTCACAGCCGCCTGCATCGGGGCCTATCGAACCTACGGGGAGTTCTTCCGTGGGTTGGAACTTCCTGGATGGCGAATCACCGACACCGCCGGAAGCTGCAACACGCTCGAAACCATCCGGGGCCTGATCTCGCGAGAGGTTGCGGACTGGACGGACGACCACGCCGAGTTGCCGGAAAACGTATGACCACCACCATCACCCCCGAGGAGTTCGAGAAGGCCCTTGCACGTGCGTGCATGAAGGCTGCGAACCGCTCGATGATCTTGGAGCCGTTCCGGTGCGGCGACCGGACCGCCGTTCTCACGGGCGCGAATCTTCGCGAGATCGCCGGCGAGGCTGGACTATCGGTGCCACAGGCACGGCGGCGCATCGAGAAGCTTCTGAAGGATGCGAAGGTTCTGAGGCACGACACGACGGGTGGGTGCACGCGCTGGTGGCTCGTGGGTCTGGCTCCCAGCCCTGCAGCTGCGCCGGCAGCACCGATCAGCCTGCCGCCATTCGTGCCGGCCGTGCACGCCACGCCCTCGCCAGCAACGGCGCCCCGTCAAGGTGTGACGCCCCCGACCGCGCCTGTTCCCGCGCGCCAGCACTGGAGCGACGTCCTGGGCGTGGCCCGCGACTGCTCCACCAGCGAAGCGCGCGAAGCATTCAAGTCCGCCCTTGCCGCGGTGGACGACCTCGACCTCGACGCGGATCAGCAGCGCCAGCGCATCCGCGATGCCTACAACGCCCGTCTCGTTGAAGACGGTATTTCGGAGTTCGAATGAGCAAGGAATCCGAGAATCAGGCCTATGCACGCGGCTACGCCGCAGGCCGCAAGCGCCAGCAATCCGATGAGGTGAAGGCTTCGGTGAGGGCTGGCCAAGTCGCCTTCTGGGAAAAGGCCGTCCTGGCCGTCGCGCCTTATTTCATGGGTTGCGAGGCGTGGGTTAGAGGCGAAAAGAAGCTCACGGGCCTCGAAGACCGGGCAGACCTTGCTGTGAAGTTCGCCAACTACGTCACGGCCCAGCGGCCGAAGGAGTGACCATGGATCAGCCCATTCGCAAGCTGTTCGACCCGTCCGCCCTGCCGCCCCGCGATGAAATGGGCCACGTCGAGCATCCCGACCTAGATCGTTTTATGACGGATAGGGACGATGAGGCCTTCGTCGATGCGGAGGCCCTGAAGAACGCCGGCTTTGAGTACTGCTTCGTCCATCTGGATGGGAGCGATGACCAAGCTGCGAACGACCGCTATTTCGAAGAGGGCGACCCTGACTTCTCGGCCTGGACGCCGGAAACCCCCGAAGGCGGCTGGCTTCTCGCGGGCATGTGGGAAGCCGAGGAATGGGGCCCGGTGGCGTTCTACGTGCGCGAGGCCGTCAAGGCATGATGCGCTTCCTCGACCGCCTCGCCTCCCGCACGCTGAAGCGCGCGCCCGATGTCGTCATCGGCGGCCAGGAGCGTCCCTACCTGCTCCGCTGGTGGGTGATCCCGCGCAATCGCCTGTTCAACGTCTACCTGCACGTCTTCATGCGCTCGGACGACGATCGCGCGCTCCACGACCACCCGTGGTGGAACGTCAGCGTGCTGCTGGCCGGCCGGTACGTAGAGCACAGAATCAACGCCGGCGGCATCCACACGCGTACCGAGCGGCGCGAGGGTGACGTCGTTGCCCGCGGCGCCAGCACGGCCCATCGCATCGAACTTACCGACGGCCCGTGCCTGACGCTCTTCATCACCGGCCCGCGTTTCCGCGAGTGGGGCTTCCACTGCATGCGCGGCTGGGTGCCCTGGCAGAAGTTCACCGATCCCAAAGACCCGGGCGCCATCGGCGCGGGGTGTGAAGCCTTGACGAAGGAACCGAAGGCATGACGGCCGAATTCAATGATCACGCGCGCCGCGTGAAGGGCAAGCTGCCAATCCAGATCATGTCGTTCGCAGATGGGGGCGAAGGGGATCTGGTCTGTGACGACGATGGCATAGGCGAGCTGACCGACTTCGGCCACGGCTTCGTCGAGATCGGCATGCACTACGGCGAGGAGCGCGTCTACGTGCGGTTCCGACTCTCCGACCTAATACGCGCCACCAAGGAGCACAACCTGTGAACGACGAATCCAGCAATTGCCGGGCTGTATACGCGGTTGCCGCCGATGGTGTATCCGACAGCGGCCACCAGCTCTACACCATCCATCAGAAGCGCGTGCCGAACGCGGATAACTGGAAACTGTTCGTCTCCCAGCCTTCCGAGCAGCCGAGGGGCGAGGCCAGCAACCAGAAGCTGGGGAGGTTCGGCCACCACCCGGACCCGGCGATGGATTTCTGCGTGGAAGCTGAGTGCCTGATTGGTGAGTTGTACAACGCCCGTGTGGGCTTCGAGAAAGGATCGCCGTCTCGTGAAGATCTAGACCGGCGTGTCTCCGCTGCGCTGTCGTTCGTGGTGGGTGGCGATACGTTCGCTGTGCGCGCCAAGCAGCAGTTGCGCGCAGCTCTCGCCCAGCCGAAGCCCGAGCAGGCGGTGGGCGATGGGGTGGCGAAGCCGTGGCGCTTCGATCCTTCTGTCGCCAATTACGAGCAGTATCGCGAGAGGCTTCGTGCCATGAGCCCGTACCGCACCGACGGACGCGCAGATGACAACCTGCTGGCGGACATGATCCTCCTCTTGCTCGACATCGAGCGAGGCTGGCACCTTACTTCGCGCCCGGCTGTCGCCACGCCTGCCGATGGGCGCGAGCCTGACGAATGCCCCGCAACGGGACGCTATTGCGAGTTCGAACTAGGGCCGGCAGACGTGCGCCACTGCAAATATTGTGGGTCGCTGGACGATGGTGCGTCCACGCCTGCCGAGGTGACGGACGACACGCGCGAGTACGTGCTGCGTGCGATGGCCGAGAACTACAGCGAAGGTCACTCGTGGGACAAGCTGGACGCCGCCGCGTGCATGCGTGGTGCCGATGAAATCAAGGCGCTTCGTGACGCCCTCACCGCCCAATGTCAGGTCCGCAAGGATGGCGGGGTTACGGACCGGTTGCTAGTTGCAGCGAGGGCGTGCTCCAGTCGCCTGCAAATCCTGTGCGATACACGGTTGCGCGGACACGAATGCGCGGCCGCACGAGCGGAGTATCACGCCCTCAACGCTGCCATTCATTCCGCCCTAGCCTCGCCCAGCGCCAGGGCGGTAGTGCCGGAAGGCATTGTCGTAGATCGTGTAGACATGGGCCGAGGTGATGAGCGTTACATCGGCGTAGCAGATGGATCGATGGGCATAACTGTCTCGTCGCACGGCTCGCTTGAGCATCGCCTCTTATTCGAGATTGCAAACGCGCTGCTCGCCGCCGCGCCGGAGGTGGGCCGTGCCTGATACCTCGTGGACCGATCAGCCGACCTGCCCTTACTGCGGCCACATCGAACGCGATGCTTGGGAAATCCCTTTTGACAGCATCGACGGCGAGGTTGTACAGACCTGCGCACACTGCGGCGAGGATTACCACCTCTCCCGCAACGCGATAATCACCTACACCAGTGAGCCGCTGAAGAAAGCAGACACCCGTGATGCGGGTAGCGAGGTGCAGTCGTGATCTTTGAGCTTTTCATGGCTGGCTGTATCGCAGGAACGGGCTTCGCTTTCGGATACATCATCGGTCGAGAGGAAAAGCAGGCCGCCGAGCGCCGAGGCTCGTCCATCCTTGAGGCGCTGTCGAACGGTTACAACACCACGGCCTGTCGCCGCATCGGCGAGGCATTGGAAATAACGACGGAAGGCGGTGAGGACGTAGGTGAGTACGTCGAATGGGCGTGCCGGCACGCATGGGTCGAGGAACAGAAAGCCGATCTTGCTGCCCAAATGAAGCGACTGGAGGAAGCATGAGCAAGGTCGTGCGCGAGCGCCCAATCCTCTTTTCGGCGCCGATGGTGCGCGCCATCCTCGAAGGCCGCAAGACCGTGACGCGGCGGGTCGTGAAGCTTCGTCATTCCTGGGAGCTTGAGGAAGCCGCCGACGGATCGAAGTGGCCGTGGCACCCGGATTACGTGACGGGTGGCGAGTGGGACGGTTGGGCCGATTGTCCCTATGGCATGCCCGGCGACCGCCTGTGGGTGCGCGAGGCATGGCGCGTGCCTGCAAGCCTGGACGACTTGTCCGGCAAACGGATCGCGGAGAAATGTCTTGAGGCGGGCTACCGGAAGCCGTGGGCGCCGATCAGCTTCGAGGCCGACGGTGCGCTGAGCAGCGCGAAGGACTGGCGGGATTTCGGCTCGACGCCTGGCGAGGCCGTGCCGGGACGCTACCGCCATGCCCGCTTCATGCCCCGCTGGGCCAGCCGGATCACGCTCGAAGTGACCGCCGTGCGCGTGGAGCGGTTGCAGGACATCAGCGAGGTGCAGGCCATCGCCGAAGGCATCGAACGCGTCTCGGACAACTTCGGGAACGGGCCAGCCTATTGCGACTATTCGATGGGAAGGCTCGACGACACTGCCGAATGGTTCTCGCAGCCGATCCCGAGCTTTCGGTCGCTGTGGGAGTCGATCAACGGCTCCTGGAGCTGGGCCGATAACCCGTGGGTGTGGGTGGTGGAGTTCCGCCGCGTGGAGGGCACGCCGTGAGCTACTGCCGCTGGAGCACCGACGATTTTCAGTGCGACCTCTATGTCTACGAGTCGGTGGGCGGATTCTGGAGCACGAACGTGGCTGGGAACCGCATCGTCTACAAGGAGCCCTTGCCGGCGCCGGTGCCCTACACCGCCGAAAGATTTCGGGAATGGCTCGAACGCGATGAGCGCGTGTTCCAGATGATCGACGAGGCCGATCGCATCGACATTGATCTGCCGCACGCCGGCGAGTCGTTCGAGGACCCGACACCCGGGGCATGCGCTGACCGCCTGGAATACCTGAAAGGCCTCGGCTACAGGTTTCCCGACGACGTGATCGAGGCGCTTCGCGAAGAACAGGAAGAACGAGGACGTGCATCATGACGACGGCAGCGCAACAGCGGGTCATCGAATGGCTGGCGAACGGAAAGACCGGTGTCAGCAGCAAGACCATGGCGTTCTACCTTGGGTTCGACGTGCGACCTGATGACTGCGGGCACCCGCACGATCCGGCCGACTTCAACCGGTGCCTGATCCTTCTCGAAACCGTGCCAGAGATGCGCCCACATCTTCCTCGCATGGCCGAAATATCGCCCTACTGGGCGCGGCTGGCAGCGCGCTGGGACGACGTGGAGAAGTGCTTCCGAGAGGAAGCCGGCCTCGGGTGGGCGAAGTCCCAGGAGGCCTATGCAACCTGCAAGCTCATGAAGGAGGTGCTGCATGGCAGCTGACCCGAAAGCCCCCATGGCTCCAGCCATGGCGGTCCTGATCGAGGAACTGGCGAAACGTGCCGTGCGGGATTATCTGACGGCAAAACCGGCTACAGACCGCCATTCCAGCCGCTCGCGATCGAATCGGGATGGCTTGCCCGATTTGAACGAGGCTGCCTAAAGTCCGCCCGATGAGAACCGCCGCCTACGCCCGCTACAGCAGCGATAACCAGCGCGACGCCAGCCTCGAGGATCAGCTGCGCAACTGCCGCGCGTACTGCGCGCGGATGGGCTGGCCCGAGCCTATGGTCTATACCGACGCCGCCGTCAGCGGTTCACGCCTTGACCGCGAGGGATATCAGCGCCTCCTCGCCGACGCGCACCGCTTCCAGGTGCTGCTCGTGGACGATCTTTCGCGCTTCGGCCGTGATAGTGCCGAGCTCACGATGACCATCCGCCGGCTGAAGTTCGCCGGCGTCCGCCTCATCGGGGTAAGTGATGGCGTCGACACGGAGCGGAAATCGCACAAGGCCGACGTGGGTCTGCGCGGCCTCATGTCCGAGATGTACCTCGACGACCTCGCCGACAAGGTGCACCGTGGACTCACCGGTCGCGCCCTGGCCGGCGCCAGCGCTGGCGGCCTCCCTTACGGCTACCGGATCACTTCCATCGGTCAACGGGCGATCGACGACACCCAGGCCGCGATCGTGCGCCGCATCTTCGCTGAATACGTCCAGGGCTCCAGCCCTCGCGAAATTGTCGCCAGATTGAATCGGGACCGCATCCCGTCGTCACGCGGCGGCGATTGGTACGTCAGCGCGGTGTACCCGGACCGAAAGCGAGGCATCGGCATCCTAGCGAACCCCATCTATGTCGGCCGCCAGGTGTGGAACCGCAGCCACTTCGTGAAGCACCCGGACACGGGCCGCCGGCTGCGACAGGACCGCCCCGAATCCGAGTGGATCATCACCGAACACCCAGATTTGGCCATCGTCGATGGGTCGACGTGGGACGCGGCCCAGGCTCGCGCAGGGCGCCTAGGGAACAGGGCAAGCAGCACAGCCGATGGCCCTCGCGGACCCGGCCGCCCAATGCGTTATCTGCTGAGCGGGATACTTCGTTGCGGCGAGTGCGGCGGGCCGATGGTCATCGTTGACCGGTATCGCTACGGCTGCTCCACCGCCAAGGACCGTGGCGCGACCATGTGCGCGAGCACCCTGAAGGTGCCTCGCATCCCGGCCGAGAAAGCGCTCGTCGCTGGCGTCCAGGCAGAATTGCTCACCGACGAGGCCTTCCAGCGTTTCACGGCGGCCGTCACCGCGGAACTCAAACGGGCAGCCCCGGACGCTGAGGCCGCGAAACGGCGGCTTGCTGAGGCGGAAAAGGTGCATGGCAACGTGATGGCCGCCATCCGTGCCGGCATCGTGACCGCGAGCACCCGCGACGAACTCGTACGGACGGAGGGTGAACTGGAGGCTGCGCGCGCCGCGCTGGCCGCCGTGAAGTCGTTCCAGCCCTCGCAGATACTCCCCCGAGCGAAGGAGACGTGGCGGAAGCTGGTGGCCGAGCTGTCGACCGTCGCCGACACGGCCAGGGCACGAGAGGCGCTGCGCGAGCTAATCGGCGAGTCCGTCCACGTCACAAAAAGAAACGGCGCGATCTATGGTGAGATCGCGCCGAGTCAGATAACGCTGGTAGCGGGGGTAGGATTCGAACCTACGACCTTCGGGTTATGAGCCCGACGAGCTGCCAGACTGCTCCACCCCGCATCAGAGTCAGCAAGTATATGGAGGTGGCCGGATTCTTGCAAGTAGTTTTCTTACGGGCGTGTGAAAAAAAGCGTTTCACTCGCCGCCATAGCGGCAAGTGAAACCTCGCGATAATGCCGACCTGCCGTGGCCCATGACAACGGCCGTCTGTGGGAGCCTTCAGTGGCGATGGTCGCGAGCGTGCCCGCTGGCGCGGATCGCCGGCATAGCCGGCTCCCACAGAAACACCACGCCGCCGCCCAGGCGTCCGATGCCGGCAGCCGTCACCCACGCCGCGATGTCTGGAGTCGAGGGCGTGCGGGCGGAGAAGGCCCGCAGGGGGCGGGCCAGGACGGCCCGCCGTCTTCGCCGAGGCAGGAGGCCGAGTCGAAGACCCCCGCCCGGACGCCCGGGTCCGCCGCGGCGAAGCCATAGGACACTAGCCGCGAAGCGGCTCTCCTTTCGCAAGGAACGACGTAAGTCTTCGCGGCGTGGGTGACGGCTGTCGGCTTCCAGACCACGGTGCAGGCGCCGATGCAAGGCCAAAGGCGAGCAAACCCTACGAAGCGCAAATGCAGCACGAATGCGGCGGCGAAGCCGCATAAGGCATGAACTCGCGTTAGCGAGTTACCCGATGCCGTAGGCAGCGCTGCGAAGCGCAGGACGACTAAGGCGCTGGGCCCCGGCGTACGCCGGGGCGACGAACATAAATGCGCCGGGGCAACGGCCATAAAAAAAGGCGCCGGGATGAACCCGGCGCCCTCTTCGCATCGTGCTTGCGGCAGATCAGCCCGCGAACGCCCTCTGGCACCAAGCCAGCAGCGGGGCCCAGGTGAAGCCGAGGACCAGCAGCGCAAGGGCGTTGATCGACAGCACCCAGCGAGCCGGCGCATCCGCACGCGCGTGGACGTCCTTGCCCTCCACCGGCGTGTCGAAGTACATCACCTTCACCACGCGCAGGTAGTAGTAGAGGCCGATGAT
Organism: Luteibacter sp. SG786; assembly: GCF_011759605.1. GTDB lineage: Bacteria > Pseudomonadota > Gammaproteobacteria > Xanthomonadales > Rhodanobacteraceae > Luteibacter. The sequence goes on along the minus strand of NZ_JAAOYX010000001.1, from coordinate 986,472 downwards.
GGCGAACACGGCGCCGACGATGGCCAGCCACAGCATGCCCGCGTCGATGGCCGCCTTCAGCACCAGCAGCTTGCCGAAAAAGCCGAACAGCGGCGGCACACCGGCCAGCGAAAACATCACCAGCAGCATCAGGAAGGCGAACCACGGCGAACGCTGGTTCAGGCCGCGCAGATCGTCGATCTCCTCGCACTCGAAGCCCGAGCGCGACAGCACCAGGATCATGCCGAAGGCAGCGGCGCTGGTGAGCGCGTAGCTCACCGCGTAGAACATCGAGGCCGAATAGCCTTCCGGTCCGGCGTTCACGAGGCCCACCAGCAGGTAGCCCATGTGCGAGATGGTCGAATAGGCCAGCAGGCGCTTGAGGTTCGACTGCACGATGGCGACGAGGTTACCGATGGCGAGCGAGAGCACCGCCAGCACGGCCAGCATCATCTGCCACTGCGGGGCAAGGCCCGCCGCACCGCCGGCGATGTCGCCCATGCCGGTAGACAGAAGGCGATAGGCCATGCCGAAGGCCGCCAGCTTCTGCGCCGAACCGATGAACACAGTGACGGCGGTCGGCGAGCCCTGGTAGACGTCCGGAATCCACATGTGGAACGGCGCGGCACCCAGCTTGAAGCCGATGCCCACAATCATGAAGACGAGGCCGAACAGCAGCAGCGTCTTCCACTCCGTGCCGACGATGGCGGCATGGATCGTGTGCAGGTCGAGGCTGTGCGTGGCGCCGTAAACCATCGACATGCCATACAGCAGCATGCCCGAGGCCAGCGCGCCCAACACGAAGTACTTGATCGCGGCTTCGGACGACAGCTGCGAATCGCGGTTCAGCGCGACCAGCGCATACGACGACAGCGTGAGCAGTTCGAGGCCAAGGTAGACCGTGACCAGGTTGCCGGCAGCCACCAGGAACATGATGCCCACGGTGGCGAAGATCGACAGCGTATAGAACTCGCCGAACGGAATCGCCCTCTCCTTCAGGTAAGGACGCGCGTAGACGAAGATCACCGCCATGATCAGCAGCGAGAACAGCTTCAGCACTTCGGACACGCCGTCGCGTACGAACATGCCGCTGAAGGCCGTAACCGATGTGGCGGGCTGCCCGTCGACGACGAGGTAGGCACCGACCAGCAGCACCACGATGGAAAGCCAATGGACGATGCCCTTCTGGGCCGGCTTCAGGTACGCATCCAGAAGGAGCAGCACGCAAGCCGCCACCACGAGGTACGCCTCGGGGAGCAGGATCAGGATGTCGTTGATACTCGGCATGGATAGTTCCCGCTCAGACTTTGGTGATGGCCAACTGCTCGACGAGACGAGCAACCGACGCATCCATCAGGTGGACCAGCGGCTCGGGCCAGATGCCGAGAACCAGCACGCCGGCCGCGAAGGCGCTAAGCACGAAGATCTCGCGACCGTTGACGTCCTTCAATTCCGCCACGTGCTTGTTCTTGATGTCGCCCCAGAGCACGCGCTTCACCATCCACAGCGTGTAGGCGGCACCGATGATCAGCGTGAAGGCGCCGAACAGGGCGATCCAGGGGTTGGCGCTGAACGAGGCCAGGATGACCATGAACTCGCCCACGAAACCGCTGGTACCCGGCAGACCGCTGTTGGCCATGGCGAACAGCACATAGAACGGCGCGAAGACGGGCATGACGTTGATGACGCCGCCGTAGTCCTTGATCTGGCGCGTGTGCATGCGGTCGTAAAGCACGCCGATGCAGGTAAACATCGCACCGGAGATGAAGCCGTGCGAGATCATCTGCACCATGGCGCCCTGCATGCCCAAGCGGGCGGCGTCCGGGTTGTTGCTGTCGCGAACGAGCAGGAAGGCGATGAAGATGCCCAGCGTCACGAAGCCCATGTGGGCGATCGACGAATAGGCCACCAGCTTCTTCATGTCCTGCTGCACCAGCGCGATATAGCCGATGTAGCAGACCGCGATGAGGCTGAGCACGATGACCAGCCAGGCGAACTCATGCGAGGCGTCCGGCGTGATCGGCAGGCTGAAACGCAGGAAGCCGTAGCCACCGATCTTCAGCATCACCGCCGCCAGCACCACCGAACCACCGGTGGGCGCTTCCACGTGGGCGTCGGGCAGCCAGGTGTGCACCGGCACCATCGGCACCTTGATGGCGAAACCCAGCAGGAAGGCGAAGAACAGCCATGCCTGCTCGGTCAGCGTCAGGTGCACGTTGGCCATGTCGGCGATGGCGAAGCTGCCGCCGGTCTTGTGGTACAGGTAAATCAGGCCGATCAGCATGAAGATCGAGCCGAAGAACGTGTAGATGAAGAACTTCAGCGTGGCGTACACACGGCGCGGACCACCCCAGATACCGATGAGGATGAACATCGGGATCAGCATGGCCTCGAAGAACACGTAGAACAGCAACGCGTCCGTGGCGCAGAACACGCCGATCATCAGGCCCTCCAGCACGAGCATCGCGGCCATGTACTGGTGCGGCTTGTTCTGGATGATTTCCCACGCGCCCACGATCACGAGGATCTGGACGAAGGTCGTGAGGATGATCAGGGCCACCGAGATACCGTCGACGGCCAGCGAGTAGTTGATGCCGAGCGACGGGATCCAGCTGAGCGACTCGCCGAGCTGGAGCGTGCCCGTGGCGGCATCGTACGCAGGCAGGAGGGCAAGGCTGGCCGCAAAGGTGGCAACCGCCACCAGCAGCGAGATCCATCGGGCGAGGCCGGGCCGGCCGGCGCCGGCGAGCAGCACCGGGACGGCACCGACGACCGGGAGCCAGATCAGCAGGCTGAGCAAGTGATTCGACATAGAGCTCGTTTCCCTTATTGCCCGATCAGCCAGTACCCGCCGAGGAGCAGGATCAGACCGAGGATCATGGCGAACGCGTAGTGGAAGAGGAATCCGGATTGCAGGCGGCGGGCGCCGCCGGCGATGCGCTGCACGAGGCTGGCCGAGCCGTTGACGATGGCGCCGTCGATGATGGCGGCGTCGCCCACCTTCGACAGGCCCTCACCCAGCTTCACGCCACCCTTGGCGAACACCGCAAAGTAGAGTTCGTCGATCCAGTACTTGTGGTTGAGCACTTCGTAGACGGGCTTCAGCGCGTGCTTCGCCTTGTCGGCCACGGACGGATTAAACAGATACACATAGGTCGCCACGGCGAAGCCCGCGAAGGCCAGCCAGAACGGCGCGGCGGTGAAGCCGTGCAGGCCCATGGCCAGCGCACCGTGGAACTCGTGCGCCAGCTCGCCGAGGACGTTGTTGGCCTCGTTCACGTGAATCGCCTTGCCGAACCAGTCGCCGAAGAGCATCGGGCCGACGGTGAGGAAACCGATGACGATCGACGGGATGGCGAGCAGCACCAGCGGCACCGTCACCACCCACGGCGACTCGTGCGGCGCGTGTTCGAGCACACCCGGGGTGTGGTGTGTGTCTTCCTTGTGCGTGTCGGCGTGATCTTCGTCGTGCGACTCGCCGTGCGGGTCGTGCCCGTGCGGCTGGTCGTGCTTGGCATGGGCCGCGTGCGCGTGACCGTGCGCCACGGTGAAGCGTTCCTTGCCGTGGAAGGTCATGTAGAGCAGGCGGAAGCTGTAAAGCGAGGTGACGAACACACCGGCGAGCACGCAGAAGTACGCATAACCGGCGCCCCAGCGATGCGACTCGCCCACGGCCTCGATGATGGCGTCCTTCGAATAGAAGCCTGCGAAGAACGGCGTGCCGGCGAGTGCCAGCGAACCGATCCACATCGTGATCCAGGTCACCGGCATGTACTTGCGCAGGCCACCCATGTAACGCATGTCCTGCTCGTGGTGCATGCCGATGATGACCGAGCCCGCACCGAGGAAGAGCAGCGCCTTGAAGAAGGCGTGGGTCATCAGGTGGAACACGGCGCCGCTATAGGCGGAGACGCCCAGCGCCACGGTCATGTAGCCGAGCTGCGACAGCGTGGAATACGCGATCACTCGCTTGATGTCGTTCTGCACGATGCCGATCAGGCCCGTGAACAGCGCCGTGGTGGAACCGATCACGAGGATGAACGAGAGCGCGGCGTCGGTCAGCTCGAACAGCGGCGACATGCGGGCGACCATGAAGATGCCCGCGGTCACCATGGTGGCCGCGTGGATCAGCGCCGAGATGGGCGTCGGGCCTTCCATCGAATCCGGCAGCCACACGTGCAACGGCACCTGCGCCGACTTGCCCATGGCGCCGATGAACAGCAGCACGCCGATCACCGTGGCCGCATCCCACGCGTGGTTCTGCGTGATCTGCAAGGTCTTGCCGACCAGTTCCGGCGCATGGTTGAACGCGGTCTGGTAGTCCAGCGTGCCCAGGAAGTACAGGATCGCCGAAATGCCGAGCAGGAAGCCGAAGTCGCCCACGCGGTTGACCAGGAAGGCCTTCAGGTTGGCGAAGATCGCCGTGGGGCGCTTGTACCAGAAGCCGATCAGCAGGTACGACACCAGGCCCACCGCTTCCCAGCCGAAGAACAGCTGCATGAAGTTGTTGCTCATGACGAGCATCAACATCGAGAAGGTGAACAGCGAGATGTAGCTGAAGAAGCGCTGGTAACCCGGGTCGTCCGCCATGTAGCCGATGGTGTACAGATGCACCAGCAGCGACACGAAGGTGACCACCACCATCATCATGGCGGTGAGGCGGTCGACCATGAAGCCCACCGAGGCGTGGAAGCGGCCGATCTCGAACCAGGTGTAGACGTCCTGGTTGAAGTTCTGCGCGCCGCCCCAGACGAGCTGGTAGAGCACGTAGAACGACAGGCCGCAGGCGATCGCCACGCCGAGGATGGTCGCGGTATGCGCCCCTGCCCGGCCGATCACCTTTCCGAAAAGGCCGGCCAGGATCGAGCCCACCAGCGGCGCCAGGGCGATCGTCAGCAGGATTGAAAGCGAGAGACTCATCGGATCAACCCTTCATGCTGTCGATTTCGGCGACGTTGATCGTGCTGCGGTTACGGAACAGCAGGACCAGGATCGCCAGGCCGATGGCGGATTCCGCCGCGGCCACGGTGAGGATGAAGAACACGAACACCTGGCCGCCCACGTCGCCGAAGAAGCGCGAGAAGGCCACGAAGTTGGTGTTCACCGCGAGGAGCATCAGCTCGATCGCCATGAGCAGCACGATCACGTTCTTGCGGTTGATGAACAGGCCGGCGACGGCGATGCAGAACAGGATCGCGCCGAGCACGATGTAATGGGAAAGCGTGATCACGGGGCGTTCTCCTGCGGGGGCACGACGACCGGAGCCGGGTTCACCGATGCCGGACGTTCCACGGCGACCTTCACGACGCGGACGCGATCGGCGGCGTTCACGGCCACCTGCTGCGATGCGGACTGGTGGCGGACACCGGTACGCTGGCGCAGGGTGAGCGCCACGGCGGCCACGATGCCCACGGTGAGGATCAATGCGGCGATCTCGAACGGCAGCAGGAATTCCGTATAGAGCGCCTGTCCCAGCCACGCCACGTTGGAATCGCCGGCCGGGTTCGGCCCGAGCGTGTGCGCGTGCATGGCCTTCACGCCGATCATCGCCAGCATTTCCGCCAGCATGACCACGGCCACGACGATGCCCACCGGCAGGTAGCGGATGAAGCCCTCGCGGACCGCCTCCTGCTTGATGTCGAGCATCATGACCACGAAGAGGAACAGCACCATCACCGCGCCCACGTAGACGACCACGAGGGCGATGGCGAGGAATTCCGCTTCGGCCAGCAGCCAAACGCAGGCCATGCTGAAGAAAGTCAGCACCAGCGAAAGCACGGCGTGCACCGAGTTCTTCACGGTGATGACCATCAGGCCGCCGAGGACGGCCACGGCACCGAAGAAGTAGAAACAGATGAGTTGAAGCAGGTCGGTATTCATCGCATGGGTCTCTTAGGCGCTCAGCGGTACGCCGCGTCCTGAGCGCGGGCGGCGGCGATGTCCTGCTCGAAGCGGTCGCCGATGGCCAGCAGCTGGGCCTTCGTCACCACGTTCTCGCCCCGATGTTCCATGTGGTACTCGTGCACGTGCGTCTCCACGATGGAGTCGACCGGGCAGCTCTCTTCGCAGAAGCCGCAGAAGATGCACTTGAACAGGTCGATGTCGTAGCGCGTGGTGCGGCGCTGGCCGTCCTCGGCGCGGGGGGCCGAGTCGATCGTGATCGCCAGCGCCGGGCACACCGCCTCGCACAGCTTGCACGCGATGCAGCGCTCTTCGCCGTTGGCATAACGGCGCAGGGCGTGCAGGCCGCGGAAGCGGTTGGACTTGGGGATGTGCTCCATCGGGTAGCGCATCGTGTATTTCGGCTTGAACATGTAGCGCATGGTCAGCGCCATGCCCTGGAACAGCTCGATGAGCAGCAGGCTCTTGAAGTATTGGGTAACGCGGGTCATGGCTTTCAGGCTCCCGTGCCGAGGTGGACCCAGCCGAAGTACTTCATGCAGCCGGCGACAAGGACCCAGACGATGGTGATGGGGATGAAGACCTTCCAGCCGAGGCGCATGATCTGGTCATAGCGATAGCGCGGGAAGCTGGCGCGGAACCACAGGAACAGGAAGGCGAAGAAGAAGGCCTTGATGAACAGCCAGTGGAAGCCGCCGTGGCCGATGAAGCCCCAGGACTCGGGGAACGGCGACAACCAGCCGCCCATGAACAGGATCGAGGCAAGGAAGCTCACCAGGATCATGTTGGCGTATTCGGCCAGGAAGAAGATGGCGAACGCGGAACCGGAGTACTCCACGTGGAAGCCGGCCACGATTTCGGATTCGCCTTCGGCCACGTCGAACGGGGCGCGGTTGGTCTCCGCCACGCCCGAAACGAAGTAGATGACGAACACCGGCAACAGCGGCAGCCAGAACCAATCGAAGAAGTTGCCGCTCTGCGCGTTGACGATCGCGGTGAGGTTCAGGCTTCCCGTGAGCACCAGCACGCACACGATGGACATGCCCATCGCCAGTTCGTACGAGATGACCTGGGCCGCCGCACGCATGGCGCCAAGCATCGCGTAGCGCGAGTTCGACGACCAACCGGCGAGGATGATGCCGTACACGCCCATCGAGGTCATCGCGAGCAGGTAGAGCACGCCCGCGTTCACGTTGGCGAGCACGGTGTCCGGGCCGAACGGCACCACCGCCCAGGCGGCCATGGCGGGCACCAGGGCCAGCATCGGCGCGAGGTAGTACAGGAACTTGTTCGCGTTGGTCGGAAGGATCACTTCCTTCAGCAGCAGCTTCACCACGTCGGCGAAGGCCTGCAGCATGCCGAGGGGACCGATCTTGTTCGGCCCCATGCGCACGTGCATCCAGCCGATGACCTTGCGCTCCCAGTAGACGAACATCGCTACCGAGATGATCAGCGGCAGCAGGATCGCCACGATGAACAGTACGGGGATCAACAGGTGATGGATGAGTTGATCGGCCATGGTCATGCCTTGCTCAGGGTGATGGCCGCGCCGTACGGGGGCAGCATGGCGGTTTCGGAATGCGCGGCCTCGATCCACACGGCGCCCTTCGGCACCGCGGAGTCGATCGCCACCGGCAACACGATGTCGCCGATGCGGGCGTTGCCGCCGCTGGCGAGGCCGAGCGTGCCGGCGTCGTCCGCATGGATGCGCACGGCGGCAGGACGGTTCAGCGGATGCGCGTTCAGCGCCCCTGCGCGGCGAAGCACCGCGTCGCCACGGTAGATCGGCGTGGTGGCGAGGCGCGAGAAGGCCACCGCCGCCCCGCGCTGCGCCAGCTGCTGGCGGGTCTCCGAGGCGCGCTCGGTGAGGCCGTCACGCAAGCCGGCAAGATCGTCGAACTCGAAGCCCGGCAGGTTCAGCTCGCCGCCGAGGGCGCGCAGCACCTTCCAGCCCTGACGCGCTTCGCCCGGCGCCTTGGCACCGGCGAGCACCGTCTGGGCGTTGCCTTCGACGTTCACCAGCGTGGCGTCGATCTCCGGCGTGAGGGCGATCGGCAGGATCACGTCCGCCGAGTCCTTCAGTGCATCGCTCGCGAAGGCCGCAAAGGCCACCACGGTCTGCGCCGAGTGCATCGCATGGAGCGCGAGGGCGCCGTCGGCGAAGTCGTGCGGCGGCTCCACGTTGTAGAGCACGTAACCCTTGCGCGGCTGCGCCAGCATGGCGCGCGCATCGAGACCGCCGGCACTGGGCAGCACGCCCACAGACGACAGGCCCAGTGCGTTCGCGCCCACGGGGATCTCGTTGAATGCGGCACCGGCGGCCTGAGCAATGAAGCGGGCCAGCGCGCGCAGCCAGGACGCTTCCGGGTGCGTGGCGGCGGCGTGACCGAACACGACCACCGCACCTTCGCCGGACAGCGCCTTGAAGGCTTCGCGATGCGCGTCGGTGGTTTCGACACCCTGCAGCGCCGAGGCCAGGGCCTCCGGCACCGCGGCACCGTTCTCGCCGGCGGCCTTGGCCAGCACGAGGAGCTCGTTAACCAGCGCGTGCGGAGCAGCGACGGACTCGCCGGCCAGCGGGTAGTTGAAGTTGAAGTGCGCCGGATTGACGGCATACACCTTCGCGCCCTTCTTCACCGCCTGACGCAGGCGATGGTTGAGCAGCGGCACCTCGTGGCGCAGGTCGGAACCGACCAGCAGCGCGGCCTTCACCGTCTGGAACGACGCAATGGTCGAGGCGAACGGCTTCGCGAACGCGTTGTCGGCGAAATCGAGCTGGCGCAGGCGATGGTCGATGTGCGCACTGCCCAGGCCGCGCGCGAGACGGACGAGCAGCTCGCCCTCCTCGTTCGACGTGGCGCCATGGACGAGCACGCCCAGGTCGGAGCCGGCCACACTCTTCAGCGCCTCGCGGGCAACGGAAAGCGCGTCGTCCCACGTGGTGGCGGACCACTGGCCGTTGCGCTTCACCATCGGCGCCTTCACGCGATCGGCGGCGTACAGGCCCTGGTGGCTGTAGCGGTCGCGGTCGGAAAGCCAGCACTCGTTGATGGTTTCGTTGTCACGCGGCACATTGCGCAGCACTTCGCCGCGACGGGTGTGCATCCACAGGTTGGAACCCAGCGCATCGTGGTAGCCGATGGACGGGCGCGCGATCAGCTCCCAGGCACGGGCCTGGAACTGGAACGGCTTGTTCGTGAGCGCACCGACCGGGCACACGTCGATGATGTTGCCCGACAACTCGCTTTCGATCGTCTTGCCGATGTAGGTGCCGATCTCGAGGTTTTCGCCGCGGCTCATGCCGCCCAGTTCATACGTGCCGGCGATCTCGCTGGTGAAGCGGACGCAGCGCGTGCACTGGATGCAGCGGGTCATCTCCGTGGCGATCAGCGGGCCGAGGTTCTCGTCGGCCACCGTGCGCTTGCGCTCGGTGAACCGCGACACCGAACGGCCGTAGCCGAGCGAAACGTCCTGCAGCTCGCACTCGCCGCCCTGGTCGCAGATGGGGCAGTCGAGCGGATGGTTGATGAGCAGGAACTCCATCACGTTGCGCTGCGACTTGAGCGCCTTGTCGGAACGCGTGAAGACCTTCATGCCCTCGCCCACCGGCGTGGCGCAGGCCGGCGCAGGCTTCGGCATCTTCTCGATTTCCACCAGGCACATGCGGCAGTTGGCGGCGATCGGGAGCTTGCGGTGGTAGCAGAAGCGCGGGATGGGAATACCGACGGCATCGGCCGCCTGGATGATCATCGACCCCTTGGCTACCTGCACCGGTACGCCGTCGATCTCGATGTTGACGAGGTCCGGCGCGGCATTGGCTACGGGCTGCGCACTCATGCAGCGACTCCAGTGGTGACCGTGTCAGCCGGGCCGTCAACGATCGAGCGGCCGTGCTTCACGTAGTATTCGAATTCGTGCCAGAAGTGGAACAGGAAGCCCTGCACCGGCCACGCGGCGGCTTCGCCGAAGGCGCAGATGGTGTGGCCTTCGATCTGGCCGGCGACGGCCTTCAGGCGATGCAGGTCGTCTTCCGTGCCCTGCCCTTCGACGATGCGCGACAGCACGCGGTACATCCAACCGGTGCCTTCGCGGCACGGGGTGCACTGGCCGCACGACTCGGCCATGTAGAAGCGCGAGATGCGATGGCAGGCGCGGACCATGCAGGTGGTCTCGTCCATCACGATCACGGCACCGGAACCGAGACCCGAACCCGCCTTCTGCAGCGAGTCGTAGTCCATGGTGCATTCCATGATCTTTTCGGCCGGCAGCACCTTCATCGAGGAACCGCCGGGGATCACCGCCTTCAGCTTGTTGCCGTTGCGCACGCCGCCGGCCATCTGCAGCAGGTCGGCGAACGAGGTGCCCAGCTTGATCTCGAAGTTGCCCGGGTTGTTCACATGGCCGGACACGGAGAAGATCTTCGGGCCGCCGTTGTTCGGCTTGCCGATGTTGAGGAACCACTCCGCGCCGTTGCGCAGGATCGCCGGCACCGACGCATAGGTTTCGGTGTTGTTGATCGTGGTGGGACGGCCGTACAGACCGAAGCCCGCCGGGAACGGCGGCTTGAAGCGCGGCTGGCCCTTCTTGCCTTCCAGTGACTCCATCAGCGCGGTTTCTTCGCCGCAGATGTACGCGCCAGCGCCCAGGGCGTTGTAGATGTCGACGTCGATGCCCGAGCCGCCGATGTCCTTGCCCAGCAGGCCGGCCGCATAGGCTTCCTTCAGGGCTTCCTCGATGTGCTCGAACGGTTCGTGGTGGAACTCGCCGCGCAGGTAGTTGTAGGCCACCGTGGAACCGGTGCAGTAGCACGCGATCGCCAGGCCTTCGATGACGGCATGCGGGTTGAAGCGCAGGATGTCGCGGTCCTTGCAGGTGCCCGGCTCGGACTCGTCCGAGTTGCACAGGATGTACTTCTGCCCAGGCGCGGTGCGCGGCATGAAGGACCACTTGAGGCCCGTGGGGAAGCCGGCGCCGCCGCGACCGCGCAGCGCGCTCTTCTTGATCTCTTCGATCAGCGCGGCCGGATCGGGCTTCTCGGCGAGGATCTTGCGCCAGGCCTTGTAGCCGTCGACCTTCTCGTAGCTTTCGAGGGCCCAGGGCTTTTCGAAGTGCAGGGTCGTGTAGACGACCTGATGTTCCTGCGGTGCGGGTCCGACCGGACCGGTGGTGCTAGCCATTGCCCTTACCTCACTTCAGACCGTCGAGGATCGCGTCGACCGCATCGGTCGTCAGCTTCTCGTGGTAGTGACCGTTGACGACCATCATCGGCGCGCCGGCGCACGCGGCCAGGCATTCCTCTTCCTGCTTGAGGTAAACGCGGCCGTCGGCCGTGCTCTCGCCGGTCTTGATGCCGAGCTTCTTCTCGCAATGGCGCACGATGCCCTCGGCACCGTTGAGCCAGCAGGAAATGTTCGTGCAGATGGCGACGTTGTTGCGACCGACGGGCGTGGTCTCGAACATCGAGTAGAAGCTGGCGACCTCATAGGCCCAGATCGCCGGCAGTTCCAGGTACTTGGCCACCGCCGTGATCAGCTCGTCGGTGAGGTAACCCTGGTTCTGCTCCTGCGCGCCCATGAGCGACTGGATCAGCGCGGAACGCTTGCGATCCGGCGGGAACTTGGACACCCAGTGGTCGATGTGGGCGCGGGTGTGATCGTTGAGCACGACGAGGGGATCGACGTCCTTGACCTGCTCGAAATGACCGGTGGCTTTCATGGTTCAGTTCACTCCGTCGACTTAGCGGTCGACTTCGCCGAAGACGAGATCGTAGGTGCCGATCATCGCGACGACGTCGGCGAGCATGTGGCCCTTCACGATGGCGTCGATCGAGGACAGGTGCGCGAAGCCCGGCGCGCGCAGGTGCACGCGGAACGGCTTGTTGGCACCGTCGGAAACGAGGTAGCAGCCGAATTCACCCTTGGGCGCTTCCACCGCGGCATAGGTTTCGCCCGCGGGCACGCCGTAGCCTTCGGTGAACAGCTTGAAGTGGTGGATCAGGGCTTCCATGTCGTTCTTCATCTCTTCACGACTGGGCGGCGCGACCTTGTAGTTGCGCAGCATCACGGGGCCCGGGTTGGCCTTCAGCCACGCCACGCACTGCTGGATGATGCGGTTCGACTGGCGCATTTCTTCCACGCGCACGAGGTAACGGTCGTAGCAGTCGCCGTTCACGCCCACGGGGATGTCGAAATCCATGTCGGCATAGGCCGCGTACGGCTGCTTCTTGCGCAGATCCCAGGCGATACCCGAGCCGCGCAGCATCGCGCCGGTCATGCCCCACGCCTGCGCCTGCTCCGGCGAGACGATGCCGATGCCGACGGTGCGCTGCTTCCAGATGCGGTTATTGGTGAGCAGCGCCTCGTATTCGTCCACGCGCGCCGGGAAGTCGTTGGTGAACTCCGTGAGGTAGTCCAGCATCGAACCTTCGCGCCAGGCGTTCAGGCGCTTCAGGTCGCCACCCTTGTGCCACGGCGACTCGCGGTACTTCGACATCTGCTCGGGCAGGTCGCGGTAGACGCCGCCCGGACGGTAGTACGTGGCGTGCATGCGCGCGCCCGACACCGCCTCGTACACGTCCATCAGTTCCTCGCGCTCACGGAACGCGTAAAGGAAGACGGCCATGGCGCCGAGGTCGAGCGCGTTGGAGCCGATCCACATGAGGTGGTTCAGGATACGCGTGATCTCGTCGAACATCGTGCGGATGTACTGCGCGCGAATGGGCGCCTCGATCCCCATGAGGTTCTCGATGGCGCGCACGTAGGCGTGCTCGTTGCACATCATCGACACGTAGTCGAGGCGGTCCATGTAACCGATGGACTGGTTGAACGGCTTCGACTCGGCCAGCTTCTCGGTGCCACGGTGCAGCAGGCCCACGTGCGGGTCGGCACGGACGATGGTCTCGCCGTCCATTTCCAGCACGAGGCGCAGCACGCCGTGCGCAGCGGGATGCTGCGGGCCGAAGTTCATCGTGTAATTGCGAATTTCTTCCACGGCTTAGTTCTCCCGCCAGTGGTCGGCGGACTCCGCCCTGGCCTGATCGAGGTCGGCGTCGTTGCGGATCGTACGCGGCACCAGCACGCGCGGCTCGATCGATACCGGTTCGTACACCACGCGCTTCTGCTCGGGGTCGTAACGGACCTCGACGTTGCCGATGAGCGGGAAATCCTTGCGGAACGGATGACCCACGAAGCCGTAATCGGTGAGGATGCGGCGAAGGTCGGGGTGGCCCTCGAAAATGATGCCGAAGAGGTCGAATGCCTCACGCTCGAACCAGTCGGCACCCGGCCAGATCGGCGTGATGGACGGCACGATCGGGAACGCGTCGTCCTCGCAGGGCACACGCAGGCGGATGCGCTGGTTGAGTTCGATCGACAGCAGGTGGATCACGGCGGCGAAGCGGCGCTGCTGTTCGACCTGGCGCGGACGCTCTTCCCAGGTGAAACGGCCCATGGCCTGGCCTTCGACGCCGCGCGAGAAGCTTTCGCCCTGCGCGGTGTCGGTGTCCCATTCGGCCTTGCCGTAACCGAGGTAGTCGATGCCGCAGACGTCGATGATGGTGCCGAAGCGGAAACCGGCCTCATCGCGCAGCGCGGTGGCGACGGCGACGAGGTCGCGCGGAGCCACCTCGGCGGTGACTTCGTTGCGCTGGACGTTCACGCTCAGCATGTCGCCGAAGCGCGCGGCGAGCCGTTCGACCAGCGAGGTCTCGTTGATAACGCTCATGATGCCCTGGCCCTGTTAACGCGCGATCGTGTGGGTGCGGCGGATCTTCTTCTGCAACTGCAGGATGCCGTGGATCAGCGCTTCGGCCGTCGGCGGGCAACCCGGCACGTAGATGTCGACCGGAACGATGCGATCGCAACCACGCACGACCGAATAGGAATAGTGGTAGTACCCGCCGCCATTGGCGCAGGAACCCATGGAGATGACCCATTTCGGGTCCGGCATCTGGTCGTACACCTTGCGCAGCGCCGGAGCCATCTTGTTCACCAGCGTGCCGGCCACGATCATCACGTCGGACTGGCGCGGGCTGGGACGGAAGATGACGCCGTAACGGTCGAGGTCGAGGCGCGCGGCACCCGCGTGCATCATCTCCACGGCGCAGCAGGCGAGACCGAAGGTCATCGGCCACATGGAACCGGTACGCGCCCAGTTCATGAGCGCGTCGATGCTGGTGACGCCGAAACCGCGGCTCACCGCCGGCGGATTGCCGTTCGGACGAATGATGTCGTCGACGAGGTTGAGCGGCTCCGGGTTGTGCATCACCCGGTCGAGGCTGGTCATCACTCCCATTCGAGCGCTCCCTTCTTCCAGACGTAAGCGAAACCGACCACCAGAAGCGCGAGGAACAGCGCCATTTCGACGAGGGCGATCACGCCGATCTTGTCGAACACCACCGCCCACGGGAAAAGGAAGGCGATTTCGAGGTCGAAGATGATGAAGAGGATGGCGATGAGGTAATAGCGCACGTCGAACTTCATGCGCGCGTCCTCGAACGCTTCGAAGCCGCACTCGTACGGCGCGAGTTTCTCGGCATCGGGGCGCTTCGGACCGGCGAGCATGCCGATCACCAGGAGGGCGATGCCAAGGCCGACTGCGACGGCGATGAACAACAGGACGGGCCAGTATTGGGCAAGCACGATGCTGCGTACCTCCGCGCCTCGCTGGGCGCATCAGTGACCGTCGACGGGGACGAGCGGTCCGGCTAGTGTCGGCCGGAGTTTTTTCGAATCGATCCAAATGGACCGCTCCGAGCCGGCGCGACGGACGCGCCAACGACTCCGGATATCCACAATCTCACGTTGGGGAACCGATCTATTGTACCAGTGCGTGCAGGTATGCCGACAAGTCTTAATGAGCGGAAACTGCCTTGCGATGGCGCATTCGCCACAGGTGGCGCGATGCCGCGCCCTCAGGCTACATGGTCTGGGTCGGACGTTCGGACGAGAGGGTGCCCGCCAGCAGGCCCTCGATGCGTTGGCGCGCGGCCTCGCTTTCGGGCGATTCGTTGAACTGGACGCCCACGCCGGCGGTGCGGTTGCCCTGCGCCCCCACGGGCGTGATCCAAACGACCTTGCCGGCGACGGAGAGCCGCTCGTTCTCGTCGATCAGGGTGACCAGGAGAGCCACTTCGTCGCCCAGGCTGTAGCGCTGCGCCGTGGGAGCGAACAGCCCGCCCGTCTTCAGGTAGGGCATGTACGAGATGTACAGGGAATTCACGTCCTTGATCTTCAGCGAAAGAATGCCCTGGCGCGGCGAGGAGGCGGTGGCGGTCATGGACTTAAGGATTCCCTGTATTGAGAGCCATGCTAGCTACCCCACGGGCCGCGCCACAAGCCCGACCGGCTCGGGGTCCTGCCCGGCCCACCCGTAGTGGTCGTAGATCCAGGGCGTGGACAGGTCGGCGGTCAGCTTCGCGAAGGCCGGACCGGGAACGTCGCGAAGCGGCAGGACCCAGTCGCCGCCCATCCGCTCCAGCGGCGCCTTGCGCCACGGCCAGACCAGCACGCCCGCGCCGTCGGCCAGAACCACTCGCAGGCGGGCGCGGGCTAGCGGGCCCGGTCGCCACGGCAGGCGCAGGGCGCCGGTGACCGGTGCAGGCGGCGGGCGATCGAAGCGCTCCGGCCGCGAAGCCACGCGGAGCATCCGTTTCCGGCTGAGGGCCATCTGGGTCGCGTGCTCCAGCACGGCGCACACCTTCGTCGCCTGGCGTTCCGGGTCGAGGTCCGGCACCAGCAGGTCTTCCGGCGCCGAGCGCTCCGTGCCGTGCACCATGTAAGTGAGCACGTCGGCCATCGATCCTGCCGCCGCCAGGGCCAGCCGGGCCAGCACGTGGGCCGAGCCATGATCGGGATGGGCATCCCCCAGGTCGGGAATGACCACGAGGTTCGGCCGTACCCGGTCCAGCACCCGGCGCACCGAGGCCACGGCCTCCGCATGGCGCTGGCGCAATTGCGTGGTGACCTCCATGTCGTGCCAGCCCAGGGCGTGGAGGTGATCGGCCCCCACGCCGAGACGAGCCAGGGCGGCGGCCACTTCGCCGCGGCGCCGGCGGCCCCAGCGGGCGCGCGCCTCGGCACCGATGACCAGGCGCCGCTCGAGCCAGCGTTGCGGCCAGGGATTGTCGTCGCCGTCGGTCAGCAGGAGGACGTCCGCCCTGCCCCCGGCGGCCAGCGTACGCTGGATGAGCATTCCCGCGGCAAGCGATTCGTCGTCGGGATGGGGGGCGACGACGAGGAGACGGGTGCTGCCGTCGATAACCGGGTGGCGTGACAAGGACTGCTCCAGGGAGGATCGAAACGTCGGCTCGATTAAGACCGAAGCCACGATAAGAGCGCGTCAAGGACAACGGCCGTACGGGAAGAACCCTTCCCGCTAACGCCAGGCGGCAAGCACCTCGAGCAGGACGAGGTCGACACGCAGCGGGCCGCGGAGTGCGTCCCGCGCCCGGTTGGCCTTGCCGTACCAGTTGTCCAGGGCTTCGTCGTCGAGTTGGCTTTCCAGCGGTGGCGGCGTACCGGCGGCGCGCGCGCGCAGCTCGTCGGTAGCCGCCTGGGCGGCGAACCACAGGTAACGTGCCGGATCGGCGGCCTGCCAGCGCTTGACGACCTCCATGGCGTCGCCCCGACCCGCGGCCAGTGCCTTCAGGTCGTGGCGAACCTCCCCGCGCTGTTTCAGTGCGCCGTCCGCCGCCCATGCCCTTGCCATGCCGGGGTTGCCCCCGGCGGCGTCCAGCGCGGCCGGCGCATCGGCCACGCCTTCCGCGCGCAGCCATTCGAGCGCCACGTCGCGCGGCGGCACCAGGAAGTCGATGCGCTGGCAGCGGCTGCGAATCGTCGCGGGTAACCGCGCCGGCTGGTCGGCAACGAGCACGAGCAGCGTCGAGGGGGTCGGTTCTTCGAGCGTTTTCAGCAGCGCATTGGCCGCGGCGGCGTTCATCGCGTCGGCGGGATCGATCGTCACAACCTGCCAGCCGCCGAACTGGCTGGCCATCGACAGCCTCTGCGAGAGGTCGCGAACGTGATCGACCACGATCTCGCTGCGGGTGACGCCATCCTTGCGCAATCCGAACGAAAGGGTGATGAGGTCGGGATGCGTGCCGGCATCCACCAGTTGGCAGGCGCGGCAGGTGCCACAGGCCTCGCCGCCGACGGGCCGCTGACAGAGCAGTCCCTTGACGAAAGCCGCCAGGAAATCGCGCTTGCCGAGGCCCGCGGGCCCGGCGAGCAACAGCGCATGCGGAAGCGCGTCCCGCTCGCGCCGCGCCTGAAGGCGCGCCCAGGCGTCCTCGTGCCAGGGCCAGCGGCTCACCGTGCGCTCCCGGCAACGAGACCGGAAACACCGGCGACGGCCTGCGCCAGCACGTCGTCCTTCGGGGCCGTGGCGTCGAGCAGACGGAACCGCGACGGATCGCCCGCTGCACGCGCTCTATAGGTGTCGCGCACGCGTTCGAAGAAGGCATCGGCCTCCGCCTCGATACGGTCGGCCTCGCCCCGCCCGGCCGCACGCGCACGGCCATCGCTGACCGGAAGGTCGAGCAACAGCGTCACGTCGGGCCGCAACCCTTCCGCCGCCCATCGTTCCAGTTCGGCGATGCGCTCGAGCGGCTGGCCGCGGCCGCCGCCCTGGTAGGCGTAACTGGCGTCGGTGAAGCGGTCGCAGAGCACCCAGCGGCCCGCGGCCAGCGCGGGCTCGATCACCTGGCGAACATGCTGCGCCCGCGACGCGAACATGAGCAGGAGTTCGGCCTCCGCGCAGAGCGCGTTGTTCGCGGCGTCGAGCACGAGGGCGCGAACGGCCTCGCCGACCTCGGTGCCGCCGGGTTCCCGCGTGACCACGAGATCGATCCCGTGCTTGCGCAGGTGCGCTTCGAGGCCACGCAGCAAGGTGGTCTTGCCGGCGCCTTCGCCGCCTTCGAGGGTGATGAACCGGCCGCGCTGGATACTCGTCACTGACATCGCTTCAACTGGTAACAGGCCACGGCCCGGTTGTGTTCTTCCAGGGTCGACGAGAAGACGTGGCTGCCGTCGCCCCGGGCGACGAAATACAGCTCCTTGCCATCCGCCGGATGCAGCGCCGCCTCGATAGCCGCGCGCCCCGGCAGGGCGATGGGCGTCGGAGGGAGGCCAACCCGAGTGTACGTATTGTAAGGATTGTCGGCGGTGAGGTCGCTGCGCCGGATATTGCCGACATACGCCGCGCCCATGCCGTAGATCACGGTGGGATCCGTCTGCAGCAGCATGCGCAGGCGAAGGCGGCGAATGAACACGCCCGCGATGCGCGGACGCTCGTCGGCCCTGCCCGTTTCCTTCTCCACGATGGAAGCGAGGATGAGCGCCTCGTAGGGCGTGGCGAGCGGCAGGTCGGGCGCGCGGGAGTTCCAGGCCGCATCGAGGGTTTTTTTCATGGCGGCGTATGCACGCTTCAGGATGCTCGAATCCTTGTCGCCCTTCACGTACGCATAGGTTTCCGGCAGGAAGCGGCCTTCCGGATGGTCGCCTTCCGCGCCGAGACCTTTCATCAGTTCGGCATCGTCCTCGCCCGCGGTGTCGTGTGTCAGCGTGTCCACGGCGGCCAGCGCCTTGCGCAGGTCGGCGAAGGTCCAGCCGTCGACGATGGTGAAATTGCGCTGCATGACCTTGCCCGCCGCCATGTCGGCGATGAGATTGCGGGGCGTCATGCCCGGACGCAGGGCGTATTCGCCCGCGTGCAGCCGGCCCGAAGCGCGCATCTCCATCGCAAGAACGCGCCAGTAGAGCGGCGATGCATGCGTGACCTTCCGCGCGCGCAGATCGTGCACGATGTCCTTGAACGAGGCGCCGCGCGCCACGTCGATGCTCTGCCCCGCCGCGGGGATGGCGAGCGGCGTGCCCGCGAACCGCGCCCAGTCGAACCACAGCCAGGCGCCCACGGCGATCGCCGCCACCAGCACCGTCAGCAGAATGGCCCGCCACAGGGCGATGCCGCGTATTTTCATCGATCGGAGTCCTTGGAACCTGTGGGCGAAGGCAGGCCGATGTCACGCCAATGCGCCTGCAGGGCACGGGTGACGGGGCCGGGCTGCCACGAACGGGTCGCGAAAACCCGAACCGGGAGGATGCCGCGAACGGCCGACGTGAGGAAGACCTCGTCGGCCGCCATGAGTCGATCCGGGTTCAGTCGGACCTGTTCCACGTCGCGTACGTCCATCACTTCCGCCCTCGCCACACCGGCCACGCCGCAGCGATCGACCGGCGGCGTCGCCAACCGGCCGTCGAACACGGCGAAGAGGTTGGCAGCGGTGGCGCTGACGAGATGACCGTCGGTGTCGAGCATCAGACCCTCGGCTATCGCCGGGTCGTCCCATTCGCCGCGCGCCATCACCTGTTCGAGACGGTTGAGGTGCTTCATGCCGGCGAACAACGGCTGGACGGCCAGCCGGGTGGCGCAAAGACGCACGGCGACACCATCCCTGCCCGCCGACGGATCGAGCGCCAACGGCGACA
This sequence comes from Luteibacter sp. SG786, assembly GCF_011759605.1. Lineage (GTDB taxonomy): Bacteria > Pseudomonadota > Gammaproteobacteria > Xanthomonadales > Rhodanobacteraceae > Luteibacter. Next base: position 967,108 of record NZ_JAAOYX010000001.1, on the reverse strand, counting down.
CCGTCACGGCAAGCGTCGGTCGCGGTGCGGGCGGCGGGGCATAGCCTCGCGCGCCGGCGCCGCGGGTGAGCGTAATGCGAGCCACGGCATCGTCGAGGCCGGCACACAGGCGCAGCACTTCGCCGAGCACGGCCGTCATGTCCGGCGCCGGAATGCGCAGGCGCTCGCAACCGCTGGCCAGCCGCCCGGCATGACGCGGCCATAGTGGCGCCCGCCCATGAACGACGCGGACGGTTTCAAACAGGCCGTCGCCATAGGTGAAGCCGCGATCGGATACGGACACGCGATCCGCGTCGAGGAAATCGATGGAGGTGCGCGGCGTCATGCCCGCCCGAACACGCGAAGGAGCCCGCGCGCCTTGGCCCGCGTTTCCTCCAGCTCGCGCTCGGGGACCGAATCGGTGACGATGCCTGCGCCCGCGCGCAACGAAACCCGGGTGCCTTCGACGGACAAGGTGCGGATGAGGATGTTGAGATCCATGTCGCCGTTGTCGTCGAGATAGCCAAGCGCCCCCGTATACGCACCACGTGGCTCGCGCTCCAGCGCGCCGATGATCTCCATGCACCGCACCTTCGGACACCCGGTAATGGTTCCACCGGGGAACGTGGCGGCGATCACCTGTCCCGGCGTCGTGCCTTCGCGCGCACGGCCGCGCACGTTGGACACGATGTGATGCACGTGCGCATAGCTCTCGACCACCATGAATTCGTCGACGGCCACGCTACCGGGGACACAGACGCGGCCGAGGTCGTTGCGCTCGAGGTCGATCAGCATCACATGTTCCGCGCGCTCCTTCGGATGACCGACGAGCTCGCGGACGCGCGCGGCATCGTCGTCGCCCGCGATGCGCGGCCTCGTGCCGGCGATCGGCCGCGTCTGCAGAACGCCGTCGCGGGATGCCACCAGCCGCTCGGGCGACGAGCTCACCACCGCCCAGCCGGGGCGTTGCAGCAAGCCGGCGAAAGGTGCCGGATTCGCGGCGCGCAATTCGCGCATGAGGACGGCGGGCGCGGGCGGCTCGGCGAAGTGCGCCGTCCAGCGGCGCGACAGATTCACCTGGAAGACGTCGCCCGCATGCAGGTGCTCTTGCACGCGACGCACGCCGTCGAGGAAGCGAGACGGATCGTCTTCGTCGACCGCGAGCGGCAGCGCGAGAGATTCTTCAGGCATGACGGCCCCGAGATCCGCGGCCAGTGTGTCCAGCCACACCTCCGCGCCCTCTTCCGCGACAAGGATCGTGCGTTGTTCGAGATGGTCGACGATCGCTGCGGCCGGCGTACGCAGCGCGAACGCCACGGGCATGGCGCCGCCGGACGGCGGCAGCACGAGACTCGGCTCGATCTGGCCGACCAGTTCGTAGGCTAGGTAGACCACCCATCCGCCATGGAACGGAAGGCCATCGTCGACACGCGGACGCCGGTGCGCAGCCCATGCATCGTCGAGCACGTCGAGGAAAGTGCCCTGCAACGCCTCGTCGTGTTCGTTCCGGGTAACGCCGTCCGCCGATAGAGTCAGCGACGCGTCACCCGCCACAAGGAGGATGTCGAAACGCGCCTGCGGCGTTCCCGAGACGGCACTGGCCAGCAGCGCGGCATAACGCTCCGGATACGACGCGGCCGGCGCGAGAAGATCGCGCCGGCCGGCCAGGGTTCGCGTGACGAAAGCCAACGCCTAAGAGCCCGTTCGCGCTATCAGGCGCGACGGAAGACGAGCGTGCCGTTCGTGCCGCCGAAGCCGAACGAGTTCGACATGACGACCTGGATATCGGCCTTCTCCGCCTTGTTCGGCACGAGGTCCATGCCGAGGGCCTCGACTTCCGGATCGACGTTCTCGAGGTTCATCGTCGGCGGAATGATGCCGTCGCGTATGGCGAGGATCGAGAAGATCGCCTCGACGCCGCCCGCGGCACCGAGCAGGTGGCCGGTGACGGACTTCGTGGAGCTCACCGCGAACTTGCCCTTCTGCGTGGCGTGGTCGCCGAACACATTGCGGATGGCCTTGGCTTCGCCGAGGTCGCCGACCGGCGTGGACGTGCCGTGCGCGTTCACGTACTGCACGTCTTCCGGCTTCAGGCCGGCGTCGTGCAGCGCATTGCGCATGGCCAGTTCGGCACCGTCGCCGCTGGGAGCGGTGATGTGGTAAGCGTCGCCGCTCATGCCGAAGCCGATCAGCTCGGCCAGGATGGTCGCGCCGCGGGCCTTCGCGAACTCGTATTCCTCGAGCATGAGCATGCCGGCGCCGTTCGACAGCAGGAAGCCATCGCGACCGGTGTCCCACGGACGGCTGGCGTGCGTGGGATCGTCGTTGCGCGTGGACATGGCCTTGGCCGAGCAGAAACCCGCCATCGCCGTCGGCGTGGTGGCGAACTCGGCACCACCGGCCAGCATCGCATCGGCGTCGCCGTACTGGATGAGGCGCATGGCCATGCCGATGTTGTGCGCGGCCGTGGTGCAAGCCGACACCAGGGCGATGTTCGGACCCTTCATGCCGTGGTAGATCGACAGGTTGCCCGCCACCATGTTGATGATGGAGCTGGGCACGTAGAACGGCGACACCTTGCGCGGACCCTTGTCGCGCAGTTCGATCGCCGTGGCCTCGATGGTGTGAAGACCGCCGATGCCGGCGCCCGCGGCGATGCCGACGCGGCCAGCGTTCTCGTCGGTGATCTTCAGACGCGACTGACGAAACGCATGCGTACCTGCGACGATGCCGTAGTGGATGAACGGATCCATCCGCTTGAAGTCCTTGCCGATGCTGCGCTTCTCGTCGTCGTCCGCGTCGGAACCGGCGAAATAAGCTTCCACCGGATCGAAGTCGCGCACTTCGCCTGCGATTTTCGTCGCGTAGGCGCTGGCGTCGAATTCGCTGACGGGGCCAATGCCACTGTTGCCCTCGACGACATTCTTCCACGCGGTGGCGAGATCGTTGCCAACCGGCGAGATGATGCCCATGCCGGTTACTACCACACGTCGCTTACTCATGCGTTCTCATCCTTCACTGTTCGCGCGAACCATACGCGGGCGCAGGTTGCGTTACACGCAAACGAAAACTGCGCCATGACGGCGCAGCTTCCGTGTCGCTCGGAGATCGACGGGAGGCGGCGCCTCCGATCGACAACCAGCGCGCTCGATCAGGCCTTGACGTGGGCCTTGACGTAATCGACCGCCTGCTGGACCGTCGTGATCTTTTCGGCTTCCTCGTCAGGAATCTCGCACTCGAACTCTTCTTCGAGGGCCATCACGAGCTCGACCGTGTCCAGCGAATCGGCGCCCAGATCGTCAACGAACGACGCGTTCGCGGTCACTTCATCTTCCTTGACGCCCAGCTGCTCAACGACGATCTTCTTGACGCGTTCTTCGATGCTGCTCATGTTGCCTTTACCTCCCGAGGGAAAATCCGGCGGCATTGTAGTGGCTAAGGACCGTACCCGCCAGCATGCCGCCATCACGTTGATGACGCCCCACCGGTGTCGGCGAGGCGCGAAATAGCGATTGTCTCTCAAATCCGGGCCGCTGGCGACTGCCGCGGTTCCGGAGGGTGCCCCGGTCAGGGCATGTACATGCCGCCGTTAACGTGCAGGGTCTCGCCCGTGATGTACCGGGCGGCCGGCGAGGCCAGGAAGGCCACGGCCTCGGCGATGTCACTGGCCTCGCCCAGGTGGCCCAGGGCGATGCCCGTCAGCAGGGCGGTGCGCTGCTCTTCCGGCAGCGCACGGGTCATGTCGGTATCGATGAAACCCGGGGCGACCACGTTCACGGTGATGCCGCGCGAACCAATCTCACGGGCCAGCGATTTCGAGAACGCGATGATGCCCGCCTTCGCGGCCGCATAATTGGCCTGCCCCGGATTGCCGGTGACGCCGACCACGGATGCGATGCTGACGATGCGGCCCTTGCGGGCCTTCATCATGCCGCGCATCACGGCCTTCGACGTGCGGAATACCGACGTGAGGTTCGTTTCCATGATGGCACTCCAGTCTTCCTCCTTCATACGCATGAGGAGCTGGTCGCGCGTGATGCCCGCATTGTTCACGAGGATGGAAACCGCACCGGCTTCCTTGGCGATGGCATCGACGAGCCCGTCGATGGCCGAGGCATCGGTAACGTCGAGCACGCGGCCGTGGCCGCCATGGGGAGCAAGGCGCTCGCCGATGGCCTTGGCACCGCTTTCGCTGGTGGCGGTGCCGTAGACGGTGGCGCCGCGCTCGGCCAGCAGGTCGGCAATGGCGGCGCCGATGCCGCGACTGGCGCCGGTGACGAGGGCGATTTCGCCCTTCAGGGATGAGGTCATGGGGATATCCTTCGGTAAGGGTCAGACGGCGGCCAGGGCGGCGTCGAGTTCTTCCGGCGTGCCGATGGCCTTGCCGTCGATCGACTTGTCGATGCGCTTGACGAGCCCGCTCAGCACCTTGCCCGGGCCGCATTCCAGAGTCTGGACGATTCCTGCTGCGGCAAGCGCCTGCACGCACTCCGTCCACCGCACCGGAAGGTAGAGCTGACGCATCAGCGCGCCGCGAATGTCCTCGATGGACGTGTGCACCTTCGCATCGGCGTTCTGCACGACGGGAATCGACGGAAGCGACCAGTCGAGGGCGGCCATGCGCTCGCCGAGGCGGTCGGCGGCGTCGCGCATCAGCATGCAGTGCGACGGCACCGACACCGCGAGCTTCACGGCCTTCTTGACCCCGAGTTCCGCGAGGCGCGCCAGGGCGCGATCCACGGCTTCGACGTGGCCGGCGATTACGAGTTGCCCCGGGGAGTTGTAATTCGCGGGCGACACCACCTGGCCCTGCGCCACTTCCTCGCATACCTGCGCGATCTGGGCGTCGTCGCCTCCGAGGATGGCGGCCATGGTGCCGACACCCGGCGGCACGGCGGCCTGCATGAGACGGCCGCGCTCGGCCACCAGGCCGGCGGCGTCCTTCAGGGAAAGGGCCGATGCGGCAACCAGGGCGCTGTATTCGCCGAGGCTATGACCGGAAAGCAGTGCCGGCATGCGGCCACCCCGCTTCGCCCAGACGCGCCAGACGGCGATGCTTGCGGCCAGGAGCGCGGGTTGCGTGTTTTCGGTGCTGTCGAGGACATCCTTCGGGCCGTCCTGGCTGATCGACCAGAGGTCGGCGCCTGCGCCTTCGGAGGCTTCGTCGAAGGTGGCACGCACTTCGGGATGAGCCGCCGCCAGTTCGGCAAGCATGCCGACGGACTGCGAACCCTGGCCAGGGAAAACGAAGGCGAGCGAGGCACTGGATGAGGTCATGCGAGACGGTTCCGGGACTTCAAACCGCGAATGGTGCCAGCAAGCCGGGGACGAATGCACCATTCGCGGGAGTTTGGTAGCCGCGCATCGAATACCTGTGGGAGCCGCTTCAGCGGCGATCCCGCGGCAGCGGGCCAGCGTGGGGCGAGCACCCATCGCCGCTGAAGCGGCTCCCACATGAAGCGAATCAGTAACGCAGCAGTGCCGAGGCCCAGGTGAAGCCGCCGCCGAACGCTTCCAGCAGCAGGTTCTGCCCACGCTGCACCTTGCCCGAGCGCACGGCATAGTCGAGCGCCAGCGGCACGGAACCGGACGAGGTGTTCGCGTGCTTGTCGACAGTGACGATAACGCGGTCCATCGACATGTTCAGGCGCTTCGCCGTCGCCTCGATGATGCGCAGGTTCGCCTGGTGCGGGATCAGCCAGTCGATCTCGTCCTCCTTCATGCCGGCGTCTTCCAAGGTCTCGCCCACCAGGGCGTCGAGCGTCTTGACTGCCACCTTGAAGACTTCGCGGCCGAGCATGCTGATGCGCACGCCATGGTTCGGCTCGTCCTTGAAGCCGGCCGACACGCCCACGGGATTGAACAGCAGGTGCTTGAAACCGCCGTCCGCGCGCATGCGGGTGGTGAAGATGCCGGGCTCGGCGGAGGCCTCGAGCACCACGGCACCCGCGCCGTCGCCGAACAGCACGCAGGACTCGCGCTCCGTCCAGTCGACCATGCGGGTAAGCGTCTCGGCACCGATGACCAGGGCCTTCTTCGATTGGCCGCTGCGCATGAACGCATTGGCGACGCCAAGCGCGTAGACGAAGCCGGAGCAGGCGGCATTCACGTCGAAGGCGGCGCAGCCATTCGCCCCCAGACGATGCTGGACGAGGCAGGCGGTGGAGGGAAAGATGAGATCGGGCGTGGTGGTGCCGATGATGATGAGATCGATCTCGGAGGCCTTCACGCCGGCTGCTTCCAGCGCGCGCTGGGCAGCGAGGAAGGCGAGGTCGCCCGTGGTTTCACCTTCCGCCGCGATGTGCCGCTCGGTGATGCCGGTGCGCGTGCGGATCCACTCGTCGCTCGTATCGACGATTTTTTCGAGGTCGGCGTTGGTCAGCACTTTCTCGGGAAGCGCGCTGCCGGTACCGATGATGCGGGCGTATTTCAGAACCGTATCCCCAATGAGACGGAGGATTCACCCAGGCAGCATGAGCGGCCCGGGGCCGGAAAAACGGTATGCCACAAATGCAAAACGGCGCGTTGCCGCGCCGCCTGCGTTGTGATCGTTCCCAAGGGGGAAGATCAGTCCTCGACTTCGACCGCACCGCGGGTGTCGATGACCTTCTTGCCGCGATAGAAGCCGTCCTTGGTCACGTGGTGACGCAGGTGAACTTCACCGCTGGTCGGATCGGTCGACAGCTGCACGGACTTCAGCGCATCGTGCGAACGACGCATGCCGCGGGTGGACGGGGTCTTGCGGCTCTTGGCAACGGCCATGACAAATCTCCAGCGAAATTACTTAATGAGTCCGCGGAGTGCCGCGAACGGGTTTTCAGATTTTTCCTGCGGGAGCGTGTCGTCCCCGCCGGATCCAGTGACATCGTCGGGCAGTTCGTGGTCCGGATTCACCGGAACCAGCGGCAGCGCCAACAGCAGTTCGTCCTCGATGGTCGCGATCGGATCGAGTTTGCCGTCCTGTTCGACCAGCAGTGCCTCGTAACCGGGAGGCAACGACGCCTCCTCGCTTTCCTCGACGATCAGTCCGAGACGGGCATCGACTTCCACCGGCAACTGGAATGGTTCCAGCGAGCGCTGACAGATGAGGGTCAACCCGGCCTTCGCGCGTACAGCCACGTAGGCCACACCGAATTCGTCGCGGCCGAAATCCAGCTCGTAGGTTACGACCCCTTCGGGAGACGCAACCACTTCACCCAGGCGCGAAAACGCCGAAACGGGAAGTTGACCCTGGAACGAACGCCGCGCACGAACCTCGCGCCAAGCGTCCACGGACGATGGCAATGTCACGGACATAATCGTGAGATGTTAGGCATCAACATGCCTGAAGTCAACCGGTTAGAGGGCGCCGACAGGCATGTCCGACGCTTTTGCGCGGCACGATGACTTTCGGGCAGACTGCCCTTCCTGCGCCCGGTTTGCGGCCCGGTGCCCAAGAAGGGGAAGATCACGCGTGTTTTCCTTTGCCTATTATGCACTTGCGGGCACGCTGGCGATAGCGCTGGGCCTGTGCGCGTGGACGTTGCGCCATCAACGTTCGCGCCGAAGGCACGGGGCCCTGCAAGACCTGATGGACAATGCCGACCGGCTTGAGTCCGATCTCAAGGACTGCCGCGACCGTCTCCAGCGTGCGCACGCCGTCATGTCGGTCAGCCCGGACGTACCTGCCTCGGGCGAACTGGAGGCGCAGCACGCCGTCGAGTCGGGGCTCCGCGCCCTGCTCCAGCAGCGCCTGTGGATCCGCGACCGCGCCCCGGAGGCCAGCCAGAGGGAGCTGGACGACGCGGTGGACGCCCTGGTCCGCGCCCGGCACCAGCTCGAACCGCGGCTGCGGGCGCTCGACGACGCCCAGACCGCACTGGATACCGCCGTCCGCGAACACATCCACAAAGACTTCTAGGACCCTAGCGTGTCACCGCACCCCACCGTCGTTCTCGCCTCCACCTCGCACTACCGTGCCGCCCTGCTCCGTCGTCTGCTCGACCATTTCGAACAGGCCGCGCCCGGCACCGACGAAGCCGCCTGGCCGGGCGAGCAGCCTGCTGCGCGCGCCGCGCGGCTGGCCGAAGCGAAGGCCCGTGACGTGGCGGCCCAGTTCCCCGGCGCCGTCGTCATCGGCTCGGACCAGGTGGCGGACCTGAAAGGGCGGATCCTGGACAAGCCCGGCACCGTGCGGGCGGCCCACGAACAGCTGGCGGCCAGTTCGGGCCACGATGTCGTGTTCCACACGGCGGTGTGCGTGATCGACCTGCGTGGCGATGCAATCACCCATGTGGACGAAACCAGGGTGCGCTTCCGCGAGCTGTCTGACGAAGACATCCAGCGCTACATCGAACGCGAACGGCCTCTGGATTGCGCCGGAAGCTTCAAGTGCGAGGGGCTCGGCATCGCCCTGTTCGAGCGGATCGAGAACGAAGACCCGACGGCACTCGTCGGCTTGCCTCTGATCGCGACGTCGAGACTGCTACGCGCCGCGGGCGTGGTGCTTCCCTAGGGGCCGTTCGCTAGCGAAGCCCGATAGGCCGCCATCCACACTACGCAATCGTCGGGGTTGCCGGGCACGCCGCGCGTGGCCCGTGCCCTTCCCTCGTACAACGCGAAACGGCGTCGCCCGTCGAAGGCCTGCAACCGCCCCACCGGAGCGACGACGTCGACCCGCGCGCAGATGGACCCGAGCCAGTCGCGCGCCTCGATGTCGTGCAGTTTCGACTCGTCGACCACCAGCAGGATCGTGGCGCCCGCATGCTTCGCGAGGCCGTCTTCGTCCAGCCCCCAGGCGGCGAGTTGCGGTGCCCGTCCGTGCTTCACGTTCAAGGGGCTGTCCAGCGAATACACGGTACGTGACGCTCCCAGCGCGAAACGCAGCTCCGCCGCGAGCATGAAATTGTCGGCGACAAGGATGGCTTCCGGCCGCGCAGCCAGTGCGTCGCGGCTGGCCGCCGCGCTCTCGCGCCAGCCCGTGAAGTTGGTGGGGAACGCCTTCATGCCTGCGAGAACGGCGGCGCCATGCGCCGACGCGGCAAGACCCAGGTATCCCAACCCCGCGGCGAGACCCAGGCCCGCCAGCACGAATCCGGCATGGACCGTGCGCCTCCAGGCGGTTCCCGCCTCGCGCAGTACGAGCGGCAGCGCCACGCACGCCACGAGGTAACCGGGCAGTGGCCAGTGCGCGCGGAAGCGCAGGTCGTCGGCGAACAGGCCGAGAACGAAGTACGCGACGACGAAGGTGCCGGCGACCACCGCGAGCGCATCGAGCGGTGGCTCCGCGCGGCGCCGCCACGCCCTTGCGATCGCCCAGAGCATCGTCGCCCAGGCGATCGGCGTGCATGCCACGGCCTGTTCCAGTGGCTGCACGAGGGCATCGGCGTGGAAGCGCCAGGGATTGCGATCCACCAACTGGAAGGCGAGACCGGCGCCATGGGCACCCAGGTTGTACAGAATGATCGGAACGAGCCCAAGCGAGGCGACGCCCATGGCGAACCACAGGCCTGGGCACCGCCATTGCAGCCGCCCGCGCGGTGTCAGCGCGAGGAAGGCGAGGCCGGCCAGCATCGGCATCGCCGCGCGGTAGTGCGTCATCCAGGCGATGGCGAGGCCGAGGCCCAGCAGGAGCCAGCCACGCGATCGACCAGTGTCGAGCGCCATCAACAACCCCTGAAGCGCGAGCAGCGTAGCGAACGTGAGCGGCACGTCCGGCAGTGCCAGCACCCCGAGACTACCCGCGAGCGGCAACAACGACGCGAAGGTGGCGGCCTGCCAACGCGCCGGTTCACCACCGTAACGCGCTGCCATCGCCCCCACCTGCCAGGGAAGTGCGGCGCCCAGCAGCAGGAACGGCAGGCGCATGGGCAACAGGCCGTGCCCGAACACGGCCACCGACACCGCGATGAGCCACGCCGTAAGCGGCGGCAGATCGCTGTATCCCCACGCGGGGGAGAGGCTTTCCTGCCAATAGAACGCCTCGTCACCGAAAGGCGACAACGTGCACGCTATCACCACTTTCGCCACGCACGATGCGACGAACACGGCGAGGAAGATGCCTCGCCACAATCGTGCAGGCGCGGCTACACTCGAGCGATCACCCATCGATATTGCCAGGCCAGGGGGCATACGCATCGATCATGTCCGCGACGACTCCACTCCACGATGAAATGCTGCGCCATCGGCTCGATGCCGCCCTGGCCCAGGTCAACGGCGTGCTGCTGGGCAAGCCGCGCCAGGTGAAGCTGGCTTTCACCTGCCTCATCGCAGGCGGGCACCTCCTGCTGGAAGACGTGCCGGGCGTCGGCAAGACCACGCTGGCGCATGCGTTGGCTGCCACCTTCGACCTCGAGTTCCAGCGTATCCAGTTCACCAGCGACCTCCTGCCGTCCGACATTATCGGGGTCAGCGTCTACGAGCGCGAGACGGGCGAGTTCCGGTTCCATCCCGGCCCGATCTTCACGAGCCTGCTGCTCGCCGACGAGATCAACCGCGCCACGCCCAAATCGCAGAGCGCACTGCTCGAAGCGATGGCCGAGGGGCAGACCACCGTCGATGGCGTCACCCGCGAATTGCCCAAGCCCTTCTTCGTGGTCGCTACACAGAATCCGCTCGACCTGGCGGGCACGTTCCCGCTGCCGGATTCGCAGCTGGATCGTTTCATGCTCCGGCTGAGCCTGGATTATCCGGACCCGGCCGCCGAACGCGCCCTGCTCACGGGCGAAGACCGCCGCGACATGATGGCCACGCTCGCGCCCCGGCTGGACGTGGCCGCGATCGCCCAGCTGCACGCGGCGGCCCAGGCGGTGAAAGCGAGCGGCACCCTCCTCGACTACCTGCAGGCACTGCTGAGCGCCAGCCGCAAGCACAACGACGTGCGCGTGGGCCTGTCGCCGCGTGCAGGCCTTGCGCTGCTGGCGGCGGCGCGCGCGTGGGCGCTGATGAGCGGCCGCGACTACGTCATTCCCGAAGACCTGCAAACGGTGTTCGTCCCCGCTGCGGCCCACCGCCTCGTGCCGGCGCGGGGCAGCCATCGCGAGGCCATCGCGCGCGCCATCCTCGCCGAGACCGCGGTGCCCTGATGCCGCCGCAGGTACAGCGGCTGGTGGCTTGGGCGGAACGCCGCCTGCCGTCGCTGACCCGGCTCCGCCATGCGGAGCCGCTGCCCATCCTGTTGCACCGGCGGCGCATCTACATCGTGCCGACCGGCTTCGGCATGGGCTTCTCCCTCCTGCTCGCCGTGATGCTGGTCGGCGCACTGAACTACGCGAACAATGCCGCGTTGATGCTGACCTGCCTGCTGGGCGCGGCGGCATCGGGCAGCATGCTGGTCGCCTTCCGCGTACTCAATGGCCTCACCATCGGGGGCGTGCGTGCAGGCACCGCACGCGCGGGCGAAGCCGTACGCGTCTCGATCGACGTCGCGGCCAGCCAGCGCGAACGCATGGCGGTACGGCTGGACGTCGCTGGCCGCGAATTCGCCTTCGTCGTTCCCGACGGGGGCACGGCCACCGTGGAGTTCGAACTGCCGGCGGAATTCCGCGGGTGGCTCGCCCTTCCGCGCATGCGTTTGCACAGTCGCTGGCCGTTCGGTCTTTTCAGGGCCTGGAGCTGGCTGCACCCCGACCGCAACGTGCTCGTGTATCCGCGCCCCGAGGCACACGGCCCGAAGCCCTTCGAGCCGCGCGGCGACGCCGACCGTGGCCGCCCGCGTCCCGGTGACGAACCGGCGGCCTTGCGGGAATACCGGGCGGGCGATCCCAGAAGGCAGATTGCCTGGAAACTCAGTGCCCGCCACCACGGCTTGCTGGTGAAGGATCTCGAGCAGCCCGCGCCGCAGGAAGACTGGCGCCTGGACTGGGACGGCATGCATGGCCTCGACGATGAGTCGCGTATCGCGCGGCTCACGCGCTGGATCGACGAGGCGCGCGACGCCGGCCGGCGCTGGAGCCTGCGCCTTCCTGACGCCTATTTCGACGTGGCGCAGGGAGACGAGCACTACCACCGTTGCATGACCGCCCTGGCGCTGCGGCCGTGACCGGCTTTCGCCCTTCCCTCCGGCGTGCGCCGACGACCGACCCCGTACTGGGCAAGCGTCCGTTCGACCTGCTCTGCCTCACCATGGCGTTCGTGCTGCTCGTGCATGCGGCACACCTGCCCCTGTGGCTCACCGGAGCCCTCGCCGTCGTGCTTGCCGCGCGCTGGCGGCAGCGGCGCCGCGGGGGACGAAACGCGCCCGCCTGGATCAAGCTGCCCCTCATCGGCCTGCTGCTCGGCGCCGTCGTGATGCAGAACGGCACGCTGTTCGGACGCGAGCCCGGCAGCGCCTTCGCGGTAGGCCTCCTCGTGCTCAAGCTGCTCGAAAGCGAGCACCGCCGCGACGCCCGCGTCGGCATCGCGTTCGCATGCTTCGCGCTGATGAGCGCGCTGCTTTTCGACCAGGGACTGGTCGCAAGCTTTTTCGTGTGCCTTGGCATCGTCCCGGCGCTGGCAACCCTGCGCTCGCTGGAAGAAATCGACCCGCAGGGCACGAGCCTGGCGGGCGAGTTCAAACCCGTGCTGCTCGCCCTGCTCGCCGCCGTGCCGCTCTCGCTGTTCGCCTTCCTCTTCGTGCCGCGGCTCAGTACGCCGCTATGGGGAGCGCCGCAAAATGCCGCGAGCACCACGGGGCTTTCCAACCGTCTGGCTCCGGGCGAGATGATGGAGTTGATGACCGACGACACGCCGGCGCTTCGCGTGACCTTCGCGGGCCCGCCGCCGGCGAACGCCGAACGCTACTTCCGTGCGTTCACCATGCAATGGTTCGACGGAAAGGCCTGGGCACCCGGATTCCGCAATGCACGCCGTCCGCCTGCGCCCGCCGAATATGGCGCGCAGACGGTCTACGAGGTGTCGGTCGAGCCCACGCACGACCGCGTGGTGCCCATGCTCGACCTGCCAATGGCCGCCCCGCCCGACACCGCGATGCGCGCCGACCACACGGTGCTTGCGCAAAAGCGGATCGACGAAGTCACCTCGTTCCCGGGGCTTGCCGCCACGCGCTATCGGCTGGAGGCAACCCTCGACGACGACGTGCGCAGGGAGAACCTGTTGTTGCCCATGGGAGTCGGCCCCCGCGCACGCGCGCTGGCCGCGTCCTGGGCGCAGCGTTATGGGAACGATCCTCAGGCCATCGCGCGCGCCGCGCTCGCGATGTTCCACGCGAATTTCTCGTACACGCTTGCCGCCCCGCCGCTGGGCCAGGACCGCATCGACGATTTCCTGTTCGGAACGCGCGAGGGCTACTGCGAGCATTTCGCGTCCACGTTCACCTTCCTCATGCGCGCCGCCGGCCTGCCCGCCCGCGTGGTCACCGGCTACCAGGGCGGCTACTGGAACGCGAACGCGCGCTACCTGCTGGTGCGGCGCTCCGACGCGCATGCGTGGTCGGAGGTGTGGCTGGAGGGACGCGGGTGGGTTCGCTTCGATCCGACGGCAGCGGTGCGCCCGGAGCGCGTACAACTCGGCGCCGCCGCGGCGAACGCGGGGCACGGTGGCAACGACGGCCTGTTCGACATGGCCTGGCTGCGCAACCTGCGCGACCGCTGGGACGTCGTCAACCAATGGTGGAACCGGGGCGTTATCGGTTTCGACGCGTTGCGTCAGCAGGGACTGCTGCAACCGTTCGGCATCGCACGCGCGGAGTCGTCGGAGCTGGTCGCGATCTTCGCCGTCGGCTGTGCCTTGCTGGTCGCCGTGGCGTTGGGTTGGGCCCTGTTCCAGCGTCACGAGGGCGATGCACTGGACGCGTCGATGCGCCGGCTCCAGCGCAAGCTTGCCCGGGTCGGCGTGGTGCGAAGGACAGGTGAAGGACCGAAGCATTTTCTTGCACGCGCGGCACGGGCACTGCCGGGACAGAGAAATGCATTGGAAAGGTTGGGCGAGCTTTACTTAAGATCGCGCTACGGGCATGACGAACCGCCGCCTGAATCGGTCATCCGGTTTCGACGGGAGGTGAAGGAATTCAAGGCGCGCCGCGTGGTCAAATAAGGGCATGGTATCGGCCGTGCCCGGTATTCAGGAGACGTGACATGTCCATGTACAAACCGCTGGCCATCGCCGCGGCGACTCTCGCACTCGGCGCCTGCGCCACCGTGCCCCAGCCGCTGCAGGGCCAGTTCAACGACGTATCCACGGCCGGTGCCCAGCAGGGCGGCGCGCCGGGCGCCAAGGTGCGCTGGGGTGGCGAGATCATCAAGACCGAGCCGGGCCCGCAGCAGACCTGCTTCTTCGTATTGTCCGAGCCGCTCGACGATCAGGCACGGCCCACCGCAAGCAAGAACGAGAGCCAGGGCCGCTTCGTCGCCTGCCGCGACGGCTTCTACGATCCGGAAGTGTTCGTCCGCGGCCGCGAGATTACCGTCACGGGCACGCTGCGTGGCGCCGTCACGCAGAAGGTGGGCGACTTCGACTACGCCTATCCTCGCGTCGAAGCCGATGTCGTGTACCTGTGGCCGAAGCGCGTTCCGGTGAACCGCTACCCGCCAGGTTTTTACGACCCGTTCTGGGGCCCGGGCTGGGGTCCGGGTTGGGGCCCGTACGGTTACGGTCCGTGGGGCGACCCGTTCTGGTACCGCCCGCGCACGATCATCGTGCCGAGGCCGGTGCCTGCACCTCCGCCTCGCAAGTGACGCAAAAAAGCCGGCTTCGATGCCGGCTTTTTTTGTTTCTTCGCGGAAGTCCGGCACGCTGCCTTGATGCAGCGGTTCATTCGCCAAGGCGAATGCATGTGGCCAGCGGCTGGCGCCGCCGTCGGCTCGGACGGTGAGGCCAGAGCCTTCGGCGTGCAAGACGCTCAGGTGCAAAGCGCTTTGGCGATACCGGGCTAGTGAACGCCACGACGAGTCTGTCATCGAAAGCGCCGCGACAAGCTGCCCGTGCGGCGGTGTGTGCAATGATCCGCTACTTGGGGAATCGCGCGATAGTGCGCAGGCCAATGAGCACCCCAGGTGGCTAACATGGATACTCAAGTTTCAGCACCGGGCGAACGTGTGCGCCAGGAAGTTGCGCTACCCATTCGCCCTGCCCATCGGATAGCCGTGATCGACGTGCTGCGCGGAGTGGCGCTCTTCGGTGTGCTCTCGGTCAACCTGATCACCGAGTTCCGTGTTTCGTTGTTTCGGCAGTTTCTTCCGCCGACGATGGAAGGATCCCACTTGGATCATGTGGTCGATGCGGTGGTCAGCATCGGCATGGAATCGAAGGCATTTGCTCTGTTCTCCCTGCTATTTGGTATTGGCCTTGCCATCCAGTTCGAGAGACTCGCTGCCAACGCACAGCGCCTGACACTCCTGGTCAGGCGACTGCTTGTTCTACTTGGATTTGGCATCCTGCATCTGTGCTTCATCTGGAATGGCGACATTCTTACGGAGTACGCGCTGATAGGGCTGACGGTCCTGCCATTCCTATATGCGTCGAATCGCGTCCTCATCGCCGCCTGTGTCATGGGCCTGCTGAGTTATGCCGCCATGCCGTGGTGGCTTCCTGACAGTTTCCTTGGACCGGATGAAGCGGCACTCCGGCAATACGTCCAAGTTGCCACGTCGGTCTATTCGAGTGGAACCTGGAGCGAAGTCGTCCGCTTCAATCTCGCCGAGATACCTCGCATTGTCCCGCTCCACGTGTTGGTGGCGCCGCGGACGTTCGCGTTGTTCTTGCTTGGCGCGCTCGCTTGGCGGAGCGGTATGTTTCGTCATCCCGAAAGGCATCGCCGTGTACTCATCGGCGCCGCCGTGCTCGGCCTCGTCCTTGGTTTAGGCATGAACCTGCTGGAATTGCCCGAGGCAGGATCTCCCTGGCGAGGCTTGGCGCCAGTCGTCTCCGCTCTGATCACCCTGGCCCCGGTCTTGCTCGCCATCGGCTATGGCGCCACCTGCATCGCCCTTTGCACGTTCACCGGGACCCAACGCCTGCTGAGCCTGCTCGGCCCTCTGGGTCGAATGGCCTTCAGCAACTATCTGGCTCAGTCGCTGATTTTCGGTTGGATATTCTTCGGGTACGGGCTGGGTCTGTTTGGCCGCCTGAGTTCATCGCAAGCCATGTGGCTTGGAATGGCTGTTTACCTGGGCCAAGTGCTTGTCAGCCACTGGTGGCTGAAGCGGCATCGGTTCGGACCTATGGAATGGTTATGGCGAACGCTCATGTATGGAGTTCGCCAACCTTGGCGAGTCAAGACGCGATGACGGGTCCATTCGCCGGATCTGCGCTCGGCTGCGGCTCTCAGCCCGGCGGCCAGTGCATCTGGCGTCCAGCAAGGAGGTGCACATGGATGTGGAACACCGTCTGCCCGCCGTGGGTGTTGGTGTTGACCACCGTGCGATAACCGTCTTTCGCGAATCCCTGCTCGCGCGCGTATGCCGCGGCAGCGAGCAAGAGCTTGCCGAGCAGTTCGGCATCGCCGGGCGCCGCATCGTCCAACGTAGCGATGGGCCGTTTCGGAATGAACAGCACGTGCACCGGAGCCTGCGGGTTGAGGTCGCGGAAAGCCAGCACATCGTCGTCTTCATAGACGATGTCGGCGGGGATCTCGCGGCGGACGATCTTGGCGAAAATCGTGTCTGTCATCCTGATTCCTCGATGGTCAGCCGAGCGACTGCCGGCTTCCGAATGCATGGGCAAGCGTGCCGCGGTCGACGAACTCCAGTTCGCCGCCCAACGGCACACCATGGGCCAGGCGCGTGGCACGGATACCCGCGGCTTTCGCGAGCTGGCCGATGTAATGGGCGGTGGCTTCGCCTTCGACTGTGGGATTGGTCGCGATGATCATTTCCTCGACCTCCCCCTCCCCAAGACGCTCGGCCAGGAGGGGCAGACCCAGTTCGTCAGGGCCCAGGCCGTCGAGCGGCGACAACCGGCCCAGCAGCACGAAATAGTGCCCCCGGTAGCCGGTGGCCTGCTCGATCGCAGCGAGATCGGACGGCGACTCCACCACGCACAGCACCTGGCGATCGCGACTGGCACTGGCGCAAAGCGAGCACACTGCCGTTTCGCTGAAATTGCGGCAGCGCGTGCAATTGCCGACGTCACGCATGGCCGATTCCAGCGCCGAAGCCAGGCGCAAGCCACCCTGCCTTTCCCGTTCCAGCAGGTGGAAGGCCATGCGCTGCGCGCTCTTCGCACCCACGCCGGGCAGACAGCGCAGCGCGTCGATCAGTTCGCCGAGGAGGCGGGAGCCATTGCTCATCGTGGACGGCAGCCGTTCGTCAGAACGGCATCTTGAAACCGGGGGGAAGGTTGAGCCCGGCCGTGACCCCGCCAAGGCGCGAGCGGCTCAGCTCGGCGATCTTGTTCACGGCGTCGTTCACGGCCGCCGCGACGAGGTCTTCGGCCATCTCCGGATCGTCCGCGAAAGCCTGGCGGTCGATGTGCACCGAACGCACTTCGTGGCCGCCGGTCATGGTGACGGTGACGAGGCCACCGCCGGCGCTGCCGGTGATTTCCGTCTTGGCGAGTTCGTCCTGCGCACGCTTCATCTCGTCCTGCATGCGCTGGGCTTGCTGCATCAGCTGACCGATTTGACCTTTCACGTTCCTGGCTCCACGGGTTTGATCGATTGGGGAATGACGCGCGCGTCGAATTCGCGCTTCAGCGTCTGTACGAGCGGGTCGGCTTCCATCGAGGCCTCCGCATTGGCCTGCGCGTCGCTGGCCGCCTGCGCCCTGCGCTCCGCCGGTGTGCCCAGGTTGCCCCGGTCGGCGACGAAACGGAAACGAACACGGTGACCGAGGGCCTGCGAGACCTTCTCTTCCATCTGGCTGGTAAGCGGTTCGACGGCGAGGTGCATGTGCGAAGGCGTGAGCGCCAGCACCATGGTCTCCCCTTCGATCTCGCGCAGCGAGCAGTTCTGCGCCAACTGCCCGATGGGACCGCGCAGGTTCGCGCGCTCCACGATGTCGTGCCAGTCCGGCAGGCCGTTGGCACCCACGGCGATGGGACGCGGCGGCGCGGCGGGTGCGGGTGCGGGCGCGGGTGCGGGACCCGCGGCCGGCCTCGACGCGGGTGGCGCAGCCGGCGCGGTACGCGAGGATGACGGGCCGCCCGCTGCGCCGGACGCGGAGCGATCTGGACCCGGCACACCCGCGGGCGGTGCCGGGCGCGGCTGCGGCGCGGCTGCGGCGGCACGCGGCGCCGCCACGCCCTGCCCGGCTTCCACCGGACGGAACGCATGCATGCGCAACAGCACCATCTCGAAACCGATGCGCGCGTCCGGCGCCAGCGGCAGTTCGCGGCGGCCGCTGGTGGCGATCTGGTAGTAGAGCTGCACGTCTTCCGGGGCAAGGCGCGCGGCGAGATCGGCAAGACCGGCGTCGGCCTCTTCGCCGCGGTACCCCGGCACCAGCTGGATCAATTGCACACGATGCAGCACCGTGGCCAGGTCGTCGAGCACGCCGCCGAAGTCGGGCGAGTACGACGCGATGCGATCGGACTCCGCCATGAGCGCCGCGCCGTCGCCGGCGGCCAGGGCTTCCAGCACGCCCAGCACCTGACCGCGCTCCACGCTACCGAGCATGGCGCGCACGTCGGCCGCGCGCAGCGCGCCACCACCGTAGGCGATGGCCTGATCAAGAAGCGACAGACCGTCGCGCAACGAGCCGTCGGCACCATGCGCGAGCGCGGCGATCGCCTCGTCCTCGTACTCGATGGCTTCGGCGCCGAGGATATGGCGCATCTGTCCGGAGATCTGTTCGGGCAGCAGGCGTTTCAGGTTGAACTTCAGGCAGCGCGACAGCACCGTGACCGGCAGCTTCTGCGGGTCGGTGGTGGCGAGCAGGAACTTCACGTGCGGCGGCGGCTCTTCCAGCGTCTTCAGCAGTGCATTGAAGGCGGGCTTCGACAGCATGTGCACCTCGTCGACGAGGTACACCTTGAAACGGCCCCGCGACGGTGCGTACTGCGCGTTCTCGATCACTTCGCGCACATCGTCCACGCCGGTGTTGCTGGCCGCGTCGATTTCCAGCAGGTCGACGAAGCGGCCGGCGTCCACCGCCGTGCAGACGGCGCACTCGCCGCAGGGATCGGCCGATTCGCCGCGCTCACAGTTGAGCGACTTGGCGAAGATGCGCGCGATGGTGGTCTTGCCGACGCCGCGCGTGCCGGTGAAGAGGTAGGCATGGTGCATGCGCCCGGAGTCGAGCGCGTTGGTGAGCGCGCGGACCACGTGCTCCTGGCCCACGAGTTCGGCGAACTTGCGGGGGCGCCACTTGCGTGCGAGGACCTGATAGGACATGCGTAGTACCTTGGGACGACAGTGGATTGTGCCAAGGACCGGAGGGGTGGGAAAGCTCGCCCCCGAAAGGCGATGACCCTGCCAGCCACACCCCGGCACCCGAATCGTCCGCTACCGTTGCTTCCTTCCGGACCTGGCGGGGTTTACGGGCTATCGTCGCGGGGGGACCGACAGGGCCACCATAAAGACATAACTGGCGGAGAGGGCGGGATTCGAACCCGCGATACGCTATTAACGTATACACACTTTCCAGGCGTGCTCCTTAAACCACTCGGACACCTCTCCGCACTGGTACAACCTCTTCCCCGGCATCCTGTCCGGCAAAGAAGCGGAAGGATAACCGGGAGGGATGGGCGAGACAAGCGCCATGACTCTGTGGGAGCCGGCTGCGCCGGCGATCCCGCGGCAGCGGGCAACCTTGCCGCGAGCACCCATCGCCGCTGAAGCGGCTCCCACACAAAGCGGTTTAACCCGCCGCGGGCCCCGGCGGGTGCGGCTCGGGCAGCGCCAGCCGCTCGCCCGGGCGGGCGATGCGATAGCCGCGCGAGGCAAGCGTCTCGCCATCGGCGATGCCGCCGTAGTGGTAGAGCGCCATGCGCAGCCGGAATGCCTCGTCGTACTCGCGCTCCAGATCGTCCACGCCCGTGTGCGACGGATTGCCGATCACGCCGCAATCGTGCGCGATGAGTTCCCCGTTCACGCCGTGGATGGCCAGCACCTCGGGAATCGGCCGCGTGTCGCCGGTGTAGACGAAACTGCCGCGCAGCGCCAGGCCATACGACGTGCCATGCACGTGGTGGCGCGTCGGGAACAGGTCGAACCACTGGTCCGCATGCCAGAAGCCGCGCGTGCACGGAATGAGATGGAAGGCCTCCCAGTAGTTCACACCACCCTCGGCGAGCGCGCCCGGGTAGTCGGCGACCCTGGCCTGCAACCAGGGCAGCAGCGCCGCGTGCATGAACACCTTCATGCGGCCGCGGTGCGCCTCGTCGAACCATGAGCGGAAAAACAGCCCTTCCATGCCGGCCACGTGATCCATGTGTGCGTGGGTCACGTAAAGGGCCGGCGGCAGGCTGCCGTAAGCCGCCATGTAGCGGTGCAGCGTGTCCGGCCCGCAGTCGATCAGGAGCTCCGGCTTGCCGTCGCGCTCAAGCACTGCCGCCGACGAGCCGAGTTCGAGGGCATGCGCAGCGCCGGCGCCTAGGAAGTGCAGGTGCCAGCTCATTCGCGCAGGGCCCGTTCGTAGTGTTCCATCAACGCCGGCCACCATTCCGCATCGAAGGTGTCTCCCGCGGCCTCCCGTGCGCCGAGCTTCACCAGCGAGCGCTTCAACCGGGCGAGATTGGCCCGGCGCCAGGCCGCCGAAGGCCGGCGCAGGCGCCCGCGGTCGAAATCGATGAGGTAGGTATCGCTGCCGTTCACCAGGATGTTGTGGGCGTTGAGGTCGGCATGCCACGCGCCGGCACGGTGGAATCGCGCGATGGTGGTGCCGACCCGGCCGGCCAGCGCCGCATTCATGGCGCCATCGGCAAGGCGCTCGGCCAAGGTGGCGGCACCGGGGATGAAGGCCGTGATGAGATCGGCCGAATAACGAAAGCCCTCGCGCACGTAGCGCGACGCGATCGGCGCCGGCACGGGAAGGCCGCGCCGCGACAGCTCCGCCAGCAAGCGGAACTCGCGCGCGCTTCGGGTGCGGTCGCCGCCCGTGAAGAGGTAGCGGTCGCCAAAGAGGCGCGCGACCATGCCGCCGCGGCGATAATGCCGGAGCACCGCTTCGCCCGCGGGCGTGTCGATGACGGCCACCCCGCCCCGGCCGCCGGGCTGGGACCGCAGCGCACCGCGCTCGCGCCAGCGATGGGGCGAGAACCAGTCAGCGTCGACTTGAGGTGCACGGGCCGCGTCGAACAGAATCGTACCGCCCGCGCCCTGATCCACTCGTTGCTCTGTCATTTGCCGGCCGCCTTCCGCGGCCCTACCCATCCGGTAACCCTTTCGTGCCCAGTCTACCAAGCCGCCCACTCCCGCCGGGAGCCTCCAGCCTCTGCATCCTTCGCACGTCGGCCATCGGCGACGTGACCCACGTTGTTCCGCTGGTGCGCACCTTGCAGTCGCAGGTGCCGGAATCGCGGATCACATGGATCGTCGGCAAGCTCGAGCGAAGGCTCGTCGGCGACCTTCCGGGCGTGGAGTTCGTCACGTTCGACAAGGGTGCGGGCCGCGCCGGGGTGAAGGCCGTGCGCGACGCACTGGCCGGCCGGCGCTTCGACGCCCTCCTGCACATGCAGGTAGCCTTGCGTTCGAATCTCCTCAGCCTCGCCGTGAAGGCGGATCGACGCATAGGCTACGACCGGGCCCGGTCGAAGGACTTGCACGGGTTGTTCGTGAACGAACGGATTCCGGCGCGCAGCGGAGAGCATGTGCTGGACGCCATGGCGAGCTTCATCGAACCGCTGGGCCTGAAACAGACCGAGGTGCGTTGGGACATTCCCGTGCCGGACGAGGCACACGCCTGGGCGGCGGAACAGCTGCCCGGCGACACCCCCACGTTGCTGGTCAGCCCGATGTCCAGCCACACGGTGCGCAACTGGCGTGTGGAGCGCTACGCCGCGCTGATCGACCATGCGATGGCGCGCGGCATGCGCGTGGCCCTCGTGGGCGGACCCTCCGCGGCGGAACGCGGGCTGGCCGATGCCATCCTGGCGGCCGTGCGGCAGGCGCCGCTCGACCTCACCGGCAAGGACACGCTGAAACGCTTCATGGCCCTGCTGGCACGCAGCGCGATGATCCTCACGCCGGATTCGGGGCCGATGCACATGGCCAACGCGGCGGGCGTGAAGGTGCTGGGTCTGCACGCGGCCAGCAACCCCAACCGCTCCGGGCCCTACTCCGATCGCCGCTGGTGCGTGGACAAATACGACGAGGCCTCGCGCACATTCCTGGGCAAGCCGGCCTCGGAGATTCCCTGGGGCACGAAGATCGAGAAACCCGGGGTCATGGACCTGGTGCAGGTGGACGAGATGATCGATCGCTTCGAGGCATGCGCGGCGCACTTGCAGTTGCGCTTGCATGGCTAAATGGACGACGGCACCTGTGGGAGCCGGCTGTGCCGGCGATCCCGCGGCAGCGGGCAACCTCGCCGCGAGCACCCATCGCCGCTGAAGCGGCTCCCACACAAAGCACCATCTGTTCAGAGATCAGACGCCAGGAGCGCGGTAATCCTGGTACGACTTCTCTTCGACCAGGGTGGAGCCCAGCTTCACGTTGATCTCGCGCTTGATCGCCGCGCGCTCGTCGTTCTCGATGTAAACGGAGCGGGCCAGCTTGATGAACTCCTGGTCGAACGCCTGCGCGCGCTCCTTCATGCGGATGTCGTCTTCGATCTTCCACAGGCGCTGGTTCACTTCCAGCAGGCGGCGCGTTTCGTCGGCGATGTCCACCTCGGACGCCTTGTCGTTGCTCCACGTTGCCTCGAGCAGCTCCAGTTCGTTGCGCACGTTGGCCAGCTTGGCCTCGTCCTTGATCTCCTGCAGCTTGATCCGCAGGATCGTGATCTTGTCGATCAGTTCGCCGTAGGAAACGGGGGTCTGGATAAGGCTCATGGCAATCTCCGGTCGGTAAGGCGCGGGAGGTTAGCAGCTTTGGATGTTAGAGCGAGACCATACCGAAGGCGTCGAGCAGCAGCACGATATTGAGCGCCAGCACCACCAGGGCCGCCACCACGGCCGCGACGGTGATCGGCACCCGGTTCCGGAAGGGGCCCATGAGATCGCTCCGGCTGGTGAACCACACCAGCGCGACCATGGGGAACGGCAGCGCGATGCTCAAGGCCACCTGGCTCATCACCAGCGCATGCGTGGCGTCCACGCCCGCGATGACCACCGCGAAGCTGGGCAGCATCGTGACGGCGCGGCGGAGCCACAGGGGAATGCGGAAAGCCACGAAGCCCTGCATGATCATCTGGCCGGCCATGGTGCCCACCACGGAGCTGGAAAAGCCCGAGGCGATCAGCGACACCAGGAAGATCGTGGCGGCCGCGCCACCCAGCAGCGGCACCAGCGTCTGGTAGGCGGTTTCGATCTTCGCCACGTCCGGATGGCTGCCGTGGAACGCGCCGGCGGCCATCACCACCATCGCGAGGTTGATCAGCCCCGCCACGGAAAGCGCCAGCACCACTTCCAGGTTGGACAGCCGGATGATCCGGCGGCGCTCGTCCGTGGTCTTCGGCCGCGCGCGTCGCTCGGTCAGCCCCGAGTGGAGGAACAGCGCATGCGGCATCACCGTGGCGCCGATGATGCCGACCGCGATGGCGAGGGCCGCGCTGTCCGGCAGGTTGGGCACGAAGATCTGCTGTCCGAGCGACTGCCAGCCGATGGGCGCGATGAAGAGTTCCGCGAGATAGGACAGCCCGACCACGCCCACCAGGGCACCGATGGCCAGTTCCAGTCGCCGGTAACCCTTGCCTTCCAGCAGCAGGAGCGCGTAGGTGACCACTGCCGTGATGCCCATGCCCACCAGCAGTGGCAGATCGAACAGCAGCGCCAGGCCAATGGCACCGCCCAGGAATTCGGCGAGGTCGGTGGCCATGGCCGCCAGTTCGCTCACCACCCACATCAGGTACACGACAGGCCTGGGCAACCTCTCGCGGCACAGTTCGGCGAGGTTCCGACCGGTGACGATGCCCAGTCGCGCCGAAAGGCTCTGGAAAAGCATGGCGACGAGGTTGGCCAGGACCACCACCCAGAGCAGCCCGTAGCCGTAGCGAGCACCCGCCTGAATGTTCGTGGCGAAGTTGCCCGGATCGATATAGGCCACCGAAACGACGACAGCCGGACCGGCGAACGGCAACAGCCCGGCAAGGCCCTGCCGGCGCCCATCGAGCACCTCGCGCATGGCCGGTTCTTCACGTGGCTCCGGTGACACCTTCTGGAGCATGTTTAACGTCCCGCGGCGACGTGGGGCGCGCCGCCCGTCACCAACATACTACAGCCGCCCCGCCGGACGGCCCGGCGCGTCGTCGGGAAGCTCCGCAGGCGCGGCCTCGATGCGCACGGCATGCTCGCTGGGCTGGATGGGCTTGCCCCGCGCGTCGGCCACGCCACGGGTCAACTCCGCCCCCAGCAACACGATGATGGACGAGTAATACGTCCAGGTGAGCAGCACGATGAAGGCTCCCGCCGGCCCATAGGCGCCGCCGACGTTGGCGTACTGGATGTAAAGGCCGATCGCATATTTGCCTGCAAGGAACAGCACCGTCGTGAGAACCGCGCCGATGAGTGCCTCGCTCCAGGAGATGACCGCATCGGGCAAGACCTTGTACATCGCGCCAAACGCGGTAACGAAAACCAGCACCGAGATCGCGTACTCGGCCATCTTCCACACCATTCCCTCGCCCCGCACCAGCGCCTGGATCAGCGCACTGACGAGGAAGGAAACGATCATCATGAAGGCGATGCCACCCAGAAGGGCGAATGCCCTTGCACGCGCACGCAGCCACGCTCCGACCGCTTCGCCCGGCTTCGCCTTCACACGCCACACGCGATCGAGCGTGGCCTGCAACTGCGCGAACACGGCCGATGCACCGAACAGGGTCACCACGATGCCGATGATCCCCGCCAGGTCACCCAGCTTCGGGTGGGACTTGGCACTTTCGATCACGACATTCAGCGCCTCAGCCGCGCGTTCGCCCACGACACCGGCCAGCGCCTCGGAAAGCTCGCCCTGCCATGCCGGATGCAGCATGGACACGAGCCACACCAGAAGCAGCAGCAAGGGAGCGAACGACAGCGCGGCGTAAAACGACAACGCCGCCGCGCGCGTCATCAACTCGTCGTCACTGAAGCCTTCCACGGCCGACACGATCGTCCGCTTGATGCCACCCAATACTCCCATCGTTCCTGTCCGTCCGGCCGTTCTTCAAGTTATGTGTGCCGCTCAGCGGACGCCCTCGTCGCGCTTGCGCAGCTTGTCCATCTTCTCTTCGCCCTCCTTGATCTTCCTGTCCCTGTCCTTGTGCACGGGCTGGTCGCCGTTGGCGACATAGTTGTTGTTGCGGTCGCCCGACTGCGGGCGATGCTCGCGGGACTTCTCGTTCATTAGTGGCTCCCATGTGCAAGAAACGTGCACCGGCACCCGCCGACGCCCTGCCAGCGTCCATGCCACGGACTCGGCGTACCGTCGCGCTCGCGTCATGACGGCGCTCACAAAAACGGCAATGGAAAACGCTCAAGTTTCGCTGGCCCCTGCCGACTCTGAGGAGCACCCAAGGTAGGGACCCCGGCCATGCCCATCCAACACGCTCGCCACGTCAATCTCCGCGCCGTCCTCACACAACTGCAGCGTGAGGGCCTCGCCGGATACGAAGAACAAGCCCAGCACCTAGGCAGCGTTTCAGGGCAGCAGTTGGCCGCCATGGACCAGGGCGCCCCCATCGAGGCGTCGTTCGCCGCGCAGGTGGAATGGGCCCTCCATCGCCGGCGCGGATGGATGGACGAACTGCACGGCGACGATCCGCTCGAAGCGTGAAGGCCGTATTCGTTTCGCATACGGCATATGCACGCCGGTTGCACACGGCTGACAGCCGTGCCCTATCTCGCTGAACGGTCTCGACGTCCACGAAGGCACATTTTCGGCATTTTCACCGGCCGCCCCGATGATGGATCCCTTCAGAAGAGCGAAAGGGACCTGCCATGGATGCGTCGACGGAATGGGTCATCGCCTGGACGGATCTGATTCTGGATGCGTCCGCGCTCGATGAGGCCGCGCGAAAGCACGACCTCGACGAGGTGCGCTTCCGCGCATGCTCCATTGCCGTAAGGGCGAAGCGTTATGGCTTTGACGAGCTTTCGCGCAAGGCTATCGAACTCATGGAGAGAGTGGACGCCAAAGACCCGTCGCCCGAACTGGCCTGCCTGCAATCGGCGCAAGGCATTCTGCGGCTGGTGGATGCCATTACGAAGAACCGGCGGTGACCTTCACGCCGCCAGGCCGTCCGCGGCGGCGGCAATCACCTGCTCGAACGCGTCGGCCAGGTGCTGGCCGACCGTCGTGCCCTCGGATACCTGCTTCAACAGTGTGGAGGCCGCCGCCGTCAATGAAGTCTGGCCCGTATCGAGGGCATAGGTGAGCAACAAGGTGGTTCTGAACCTCATTTCCTCCACATCCTGAGCAAGGAACGCCGCACTAAGGGCCAGGGCCTCCTCGGCGATCACCGATGAGAAGATCGAGGCACCAGGAACAGGCGACGGCACGACGTCCGCGAATCGCATCAGAATGCCTTCTTCACGCCAGAAAATCTTTCATAACGCATGTGCATTCCCCTTGGACGGGCTCGCCGTCCTGTTTCCCTGGGAAACTGCAACCGCTATGCCAATGCGAACGTCTCAATTGCTTCGATCCAAATCCCCTGCTCCACGGAAACGATGACGCTGCGTGGCAGATAGCCTCTGAAGAGAGTCACTTTGCGTCAACATGCTTCCCTGAAGCGAGGGCCCTGGGCCCGTGATCCGTCCGGCCTGTTTTCGATATCAATTGGGCGCCCAATAACCCTCATGCAACCACCACTGCCCATCGCGATGCTCCCAATAGGCGTGGACGTAGTGACGACCGGCGACCACGCGCTCCCAATGTCCCGGAACACGTACGTACCCTCGCCCGTCCCATCGCCAGTACCCATGCGCCCATACCCAACCTTCCCGCGGCGGCGGCTCCACCTCGACGACCTCTCTGGGCGGTTCCTGCGTGACGTGGACCACGTAGGGGCGCGGAGGCCGCTCAACCACGACCACGCGTTCGGGGCGCGGCGGGACAGGCGCACAGCCAGCGGCGAGGAGCGTCAGGCACACTAACGAGGAGCGAAAATAGGCGGACATCGGCTTCTCCAGAGGACGGAGTCCATCTGACCGCGCCAGCCTTTCGGCGCGGTTTCCACGTTCCTGCTGGCCGCTGAATGATCATGGGAGAAACATGACTGGAACCCGCCGCATCCGCGCCGCCACCCCGGCCGATCTGCCCGCGCTTCGCGAACTCTTTCTTTCGGTTCGGCAGCACACCTTCGTCTGGCAGCCTCCTGACGCGTTCCATCTCGAAGACTTCGACACTCAGACGGAAGGCGAACGCGTCTTCGTGGCGGAGGCAGGCGATCGGATCGCCGGATTCATCTCGGTATGGGAGCCGGATGACTTCATCCATCATCTGTTCGTCGACACCGGCCACACGCGGCAGGGTGTTGGCCGTGCTCTCTTGCAGGCCCTGCCCGAATGGTCAGATCGGCAGTATCGGCTGAAGTGTCTGAGTCGTAATCAGCCAGCACTTGCGTTCTACCACGCGCAAGGCTTTGTCGAGACGGCTCAAGGTGTGAGCGACGACGGGGAATACATCGTGTTGTCCCTCGATGGCCACGACAGGGCTGAAAACACGGCAGATGAGAGGAAGTAATTTCTGCAAGCGGCAAAAAATGGATCGCTGCTTAAACCACCGAGTCTCAGCGGATTCGGCGGCTCACGCGTAGCCTCCTTCGTGACCCGATAGCTTTTACTCGCCCACAAAAAAGCCCGCGTTAGCGGGCCTTTTGCAGAACTGGCGGAGAGGGTGGGATTCGAACCCACGGTACGCTTACACGTACGCCTGATTTCGAGTCAGGTACATTCGACCACTCTGCCACCTCTCCGGGAACGGTCGACGGCAGGGTTTGAACCCGGCCGGGCCCGCAATCATAGTGGGTCTTCCCTGCCGTGACAACAGGGTTTCGATGGGGCATCCTGCCGGGGCATCCGGCGCCGGTGGCGCCCTTCCCCATGCACTTCCAAGGCGCACATGATCGAGTTCGGACACGGCACGCATACAGGGCTTCGCCGCACGCGTAACGAAGACACCTATTACGCCGATGCCGGGCTGGGCCTGTTCCTGGTGGTGGACGGCATGGGCGGGCATCGGCACGGCGAGGTGGCGTCGGCCACCGCGCGCGACGGCGTGGTTGCCCAGGTGGCCGCCGGGCAGTCGCTGGTGGACGCCATCCAGCGGGTGAACGAGGCGCTGATCGCGCGCTCCAGCGGCCTTTCGGAATCGCGGCCCATGGGCACCACCATCGCTGCCGTGCGGGTTTCCGGGCGGCAGTACGAGGCGGCCTGGGTCGGCGACAGCCGCATCTATCGCTGGGACGGCGCCTTGCAGCGGCTGTCCCATGACCATTCGATCGTCGAGGCGCTGGTCGAGGCCGGCGAGCTCACCGAGCAACAGGCGCGCATCCACCCGCAACGCAGCGTGCTGACGCAGGCGCTTGGCATCACCTCGCCGGACCAGTTGCATATCGGGTTGGCGCGCGGGGAACTGACCGCCGGCGCGCGGCTGCTGCTCTGCACCGACGGGCTTACCGACGAAGTGGACGACCGGCGCATCGGCGAGATCGTCGCGCGTACCGACATCGCCGCGCAGGAGTGCGTGGATCACCTGCTGCTGGAAGCGCTCGGCGGACAGGGGCGGGACAACATCACTGCTATTTTGCTGCGCGTGGCTGGCTGATACGCCATCGGCAAAAATTCAGAATTCCTCTATATGAGCAAGAGCCCATGACGTCTATCGTTGCCCGTCGCTAACGATGGGCAACAAGGATGAATGCAAGCAGGTATTCCGCCGAACGTGGGTGGCCCCTATCCTGGCAGGCATACGAAGCCACCTTCGGCTGGAGTTCAATGGTGGATATCTCAGGATGCCGGGCTTTGGGCGCTCTTACCCAGCCGTGTCGGGACGCCTGACACCAGACGGCTTCAGATATTCCATTGAACGTCAGCGCCTGGGCAATGAAGGCCCCATCCCCGAAGGGGTTTACTGGGTGACACCTGCGGAGCTGTGGTCCAACGCCTGGTACCGGCCGGCATCCCGATCCGCTTGGGGAAATCACCGGCTCACCATCCACCCTTTCCCGGAAACTGAGACCTATGGACGTGGCGGATTCTTTATCCATGGCGGCACCACGCCCGGAAGCGCGGGATGCATAGATTTGTGGGTTCACATGGACCGATTCGCGAAAGACCTGAAGGAACAGGTCAATGGCAGGGAGAACATCTATTGCATCCTGACTGTGGACTACAACTTGCGCCACCGCTCATGAAAAGACTCTCTTTCGCTTTGTTGAGCCTCGGTACCGTCCTCGTCACCGCCGTCATGAATGTCGAGGTTTACAGCGAATATTTTGGAGACGGCCCGCCCTACTTCGGCAGGACGACAAATATGGACAAATGGAGTGACCCCCTACCCCTCCTCGCGACCTTTGACGCAATCACTCTCGTCGTATGTTGGATCGGATGGCGTTGGGCCAATAGGAGCCGCCGTTGAGGGGAAACGGTTCGTCGCACTCTCCGGGTGCGATGGCTCAAGCCGAACCGGGGCGCCCGTAAACATCGTGCGCCCGCAAGTCGCTGGGTCCCTGCCTTCGCAGGGACGACGGTCAGGGGGCCTCGTCCTGAGCCATGCCGTAGGATCAGTGAACCGTTTCCGATTCCAACCGACGCCAGATGCTCTGCCCACCCGCCGCCTTGTCGATAGCGTCGAGGCGCTGCGCATGCAATGCAAGCTCCTGGTCGGTGGCGCGCAGCACGATCGGCCGCCGGGAGATGACGATGTCGCCGAGGATGTTCGCGCCGCGGTCGTCGGCTGAGGCGTCGAAGGCGAAGTCCAGCGCCACCTGGCCCGACGTCATCGCGATATAGACGTCCGCCAGCAGCTGGGCGTCGAGCAGGCCGCCGTGCAGGTCGCGGTGCGTGTTGTCCACGCCCAGGCGTTTGCACAGCGCGTCGAGGCTGTTGCGCTGGCCCGGATACATGGCGCGTGCCATCAGCAGCGTATCGAGCACGGTGGCGTAGTCGGTCACCTGACCGTAGTGCGCGCCCGCCAGTTTGAGTTCGGCATTGATGAATCCCACGTCGAACGCGGCGTTGTGGATGATCAACTCAGCGCCGCGAATGAAGTCGAGGAACTCGTCCACCTTGTCGCGGAAGAACGGCTTGTCGAGCAGAAACTCGTCCTGGATGCCGGTGACTTCCCGCGCGCCTTCGTCGATGGCGCGCTCGGGGTTGAGATAGGTGTGGAACGTGCGCCCGGTGGGGCGGCGACCGATCATCTCGACCGCGCCGATTTCGATGAGGCGATGACCGAGATGCGCTTCGAGGCCCGTGGTTTCCGTATCGAGCACGATCTGCCTCATGCCACCTTCCCTTTCGCCTTGTAGATGAGTGCCTGGTCGCGCGCGGCGACGTCGACGCGTTCGTTCTCCACGTGGCCATTGTGGCCCTTCACCCATTCCCAGGTGACGGTGTGCGCGGCGGCGGCCTCGTCGAGGCGGATCCAGAGATCCTGGTTTTTCACCGGCTTCTTGTCGGCCGTCTTCCAGCCGTTGCGGCGCCACTTGGGCACCCATTCCTGCACGCCCTGCATCACGTATTTCGAATCGGTCATGAGGTGCACGTTGCAACGGCGGGTCAGCGCTTCGAGCGCGGAGATGGCCGCCATCATTTCCATGCGGTTGTTCGTGGTTTCGGCTTCGCCGCCGGAGAGCATCTTCTCGATGCCCTTGGCGCGAAGCAGCGCGGCCCAGCCACCCGGCCCGGGGTTGCCGAGGCATGCGCCATCGGTGAACGCTTCAACGGTATCTGTCATGGACTACTTCAGGTGATCGATTCGCGGGCATTGCGGCGCGCTCCCGAAGCCAGCGTCCCGGGAATGGGCGCGGGCACGGCGGCGACACGGGGCCGCAAGGGTACCGCCGCGGGACGTTTTTTGCGCGCCACGAGCATGTACCCGCCACCTACCAGCGATTCGCCGACGGCGGCACCGCCCGCGCGTGGCCAGGCACTGCCCACCCGCCGCGGCATCGACAGCTCGAATTCGTCGCGCACGAGGCGCTGGCTCCACCACCACGGCCAGGTGAGGCGCGGCCGCACGCCCCGGCTCTGTTTCGCCACCCAGGGCGACCACAGTCCGAGGGGATGGATACCGGTGATGGCCAGCATGCCGCCGGGCGCCAGCACCCGGATGGCTTCGTCCAGGAGGTTGTCCTGGCGCGCCGTGGTTTCGAGGGCATGGCGCAGCAGCACCACACCGAAGGCCTCGTCGGCGAACGGGAGCGCCTCCAGGCCGCTCGCCAGGACATCGCCACCCAGGGCCGCCCCCGACACCCGGAGCGTGGCCCAGTGGCCCAGCAGCGGGATGGCGGGCGGCTCGCCCTGCGCCGCGGCGGTGAGGTGCAGGCCATGCTCGCCCGTGCACCGCGTCAGCAGGGGCGCCAGGGCGCGCGCCTCGTCGGCCAGCAGCTTGCCGACCTGGGGCGTGGCGTAAATGTCCGGGGAGAACGGGGCCATGGGCTTGCAGTCTAACGGGTCGGAGGGCCCGGAAGCGGTTAATGAGATCCTAACGAGTGAGATATACCCGGCTGATATAGTCCGGCCGCCCCGCCCGGTTTGCACCTCCCCGGCGGCCACTCTTGGGTGTTCGCGCCCTACCGACGTCACGGAGTCAGCCCGATGCATTGGGTCCCCGTCGCGGCCTTGAGCGACAACTACATCTGGCTGGTCGCCGACGACGATGGCAATGCCTTCGTCGTGGATCCCGGTGAAGCCGCCCCCGTCGAAGCCGCGCTGGCCAAGCGCGGCTGGACGCTCACGGCCATCCTTCTTACGCACCACCACAACGACCACATCGGCGGCGTGTTCGACCTCGTGCGCGAGCACGACGTGGAAGTGATCGCGCCGCTCGATCCGCGCATCCCGTACAAGACCCAGATCGTCGACGACGGCGACACGGTCACGCTGGATGCGCCAAAGGCCTCCTTCAAGGTCATCGGCGTGCCGGGCCACACCCGTTCGCACGTCGCGTACGCCGGCGAAGGCTTCCTGTTCTGCGGCGACACGCTTTTCAGCGCCGGTTGCGGCCGCCTCTTCGAAGGCACGCCCGAGCAGATGCTGGCCTCGCTCGACCGCTTCGCCGACCTGCCGGCCGACACCCTGGTCTGCTGCGCGCACGAATACACCGCGGCGAACATCCGTTTCGCGCTGAGCGTCGATCCGGACAACCCGGACCTGCGCCGCCGCTCGGACGAGGTCACGCGCCTTCGCGCGGAGGGCCAGCCCAGCGTGCCTACGCGCCTTGCCGACGAATACGCAAGCAACCCCTTCCTGCGCGTGGACAGCGATGCCGTGGCCCGCTGGGTTCGGGCCCAGGGCAACAACCACGCCTCACGAGTGGAGCGCTTCGCCGCGTTGCGGCAAGCCAAGGACACGTTTACCGCATGAACGCACTTCACCGCCGCCTCCTGCCTACCCTGATCCCCCTGTTCCTGACCGCCTGCGCGGGCGGCGTACCGAAGCCGGTGCCACAGCAGCCCGCCCCGACGGTTGCGCCGGTGGCCCCGGTGGACGACGTGGCCGTGGCGCCGCAACTGCTGCGTCCGGCACAGCCGGCCGACTTCTGGTCGGACATGCGCGACACGTTCGCGCTTCCCGGCTGCGAAGCCGATCCGCAGGTGCTCGCCTGGGCGCGCACGTACACGAAGCAGCCGAATCGCTTCGAGCAGAACGTGAACGAAGTGCTTCCGCTTATCGCGTACGCGCACAAGTCGGCGGTGAAGCATGGCGTGGCCGGCGAGTTCGCGCTGCTGCCCTGGGTGGAAAGCCAATATCGCCACGTGCCGGGGAAGAAGAACCGGCCGGCGGGCATGTGGCAGATCATGCCGCAGACGGCCCGCACGCTCGGGCTGCGCGTGGAAAAAAACTACGACGAACGGCTGGACATCACCAAGTCCACCGAATCGGTCATGAACATGATGCGCCGCTACTACGACGACCTGGGCGACTGGCGCCTGGTCGACGTCGCGTACAACGCGGGCGAGTTCGGGCTGAAGAAGAAGCTCGACAAACACGGCGGCCCCACGAACGACGACGGCCTCCCCGACGTGCCGATGAAGGCCGGCACGAAGGAACACCTGGTGAAGCTCATGGCCATCGCGTGCATCGTGCGCGACCCTGCGCGCTTCAACGTGTCGTTGCCTAAGCGCGACTCGGAGAATGCCTTGCAGGTGGTGCAGGTATCGAGCCCGCAGTCGCTCGCGCAGGCGGCGAAGCAGTCCGGCCTGTCCATGGACAACCTGCGCGACTTCAATCCGGCCTATCGCACGAACAAGGGCACGGTCAGTTCCAGTCTGCTGTTGCCGAAGTCGGCGGCGGACCAATACAAGCTCGGCCCGGTCGCATCGGTGGACACTCCCGACGCCGTTGCCGAGGTAGCGGACGAAGCGGCCGCCTCGCTGCCAGCCGCCACTTCGGCGCGCGGCAAGACCAAGAGCAAGAACACCGTCGTCAAGACGGCGAAGAAGCCCACGAAGAAATCCGCGGGCCACGACGAGCCGCAGATCGTGTTCCACAAGGTCAACAACGGCGAATCGCTCTGGTCGATCGCGCGCCGTCACCAGGTGAGCGTGGAACAGCTGATGAAGTGGAACGACCTGCAGACCCAGGCGGTGAAGCCGGGCCAGGTGTTGAAACTCTCGGCCTCGCGCTGATCCTGTCACGGCCGTGCCGCACGTGCGTGCGGCACGGCGTTGTGAGCCCGTCGCTTAAAGCTGCACCACGTCCCACTGCACGTCCGGATTCACGTCGGCGTCGTAATCGACACCTTTCGCCTCGAACCCGAACAGCTTGATGAAGTCGTGCTTGTAGCCGGCGTAATCGGTCACCTGCCAGAGGTTTTCCGTGGTGACGGTGGGCCAGAGGGCCTTGCACTCGCCCTGCACGTCGTCACGCAGCTCCCAGTCGTCGAGGCGCACGCGCCCTTCCGCGTCGGTGTCCGGCGCCTTACCGTCCGCACGGTACAGGCGGTCGTGGAAAAGCCGGTTGATCTGCTCGATGGTGCCTTCGTGGATGCCCTTGGCCTTCATGATCTTGAACACCATGGAGACATAAAGCGGAATCACCGGAATGGCGGAACTGGCCTGGGTCACCACCGACTTCATCACACCCACGTAGGAACGCAGCCCCTTGGCGGCGTAACGCTCGCGAAGTTCCTTTGCGGTGCGGTCGAGATGCTGCTTGGCCTGCCCCAGCGTGCCGTGCCAGTAGATGGGCCAGGTGATCTCGGTGCCGACGTAGCTGTACGCGATGGTGGTGGCGCTGTCAGCGAGCACGCCCGCTTCGCTGAGCGCATCCATCCACAGCGCCCAGTCCTCGCCACCCATGACAGTGACGGTGTCCTTGATTTCCTGTTCCGTGGCCGGTTCCACCGAGGCCTGCACCACGGCGTCCTTGTTCGTGTCGACGGACGACGCGGTGAACGTTTCGCCGATGGTCTTCAGCGCGGACCGAACGACTTCGCCGGTCTTAGGCAGCTTGCGCACGGGCGAGGCCAGCGAATAGACCACCAGGTCCACCTTGCCGCCCATCTCGTTACGGATGATGTCGATCGCGCGGGCGCGGGTTTCGTCGGCGAAGGCGTCGCCGTTGATGGAGCGGCTGAACAAGCCCGCCTCCCGAGCCAGGCGGTCGAACGCGGCCGAGTTGTACCAGCCGGCCGTGCCTGTCTTCGCCTCGCTCGACGGCTTCTCGAAGAACACGCCGAGGGTGGCCGCGCCATGGCCGAAGGCGGCCGTGATGCGCGAGGCCAGGCCGTAGCCGGTGGACGCGCCGATGACCAGCACGTTCTTCGGGCCGTCGGCGAAGGCACCGCTGGCCTTCGTGATGGCGATCTGTTCTTCGACGTTCTTCGCGCAGCCCACCGGATGAGCGGTGGTGCAGATGAAGCCACGGACCTTGGGCTGGATGATCACGGGGTGTCCCTTTGACGCAGTGAGACGCGTATTGTAATCGGCCCGGCCGTCCATGCGCTTCCGCACGGACGACGAGCCCTTGTGGGAGCCGCTTCAGCGGCGATGGGTGCTTGGGGCAGGTTGCCCGCTGTCGCGGGATCGCCGGCAGAGCCGGCTCCCACAAACGCAAAAAACCCCTCCGGAGAGGGGTTCTTGTCTTCCTGAAAACCGTTGAACGAGCTTACATGCGGTCCTGGGCGATCTTGATCTCACCCTTGGCCTTCAGGGCCTCGATGTATTCCATCGTGGCCGCCTGGGCCATGGCGTCCATCATCTGGCCGCGCAGGGCGTCGCGCTGCGCCTTCTCCACCTTCGACGGATCGCCGTCGACCACCTTGTCCACGGCCACCAGGGCGTAGGCGCCGTTGTCCGTTTTCACGGTGGTCCAGCTCGGCTTGCCGTCGACCGGGTGCGGAAGCGTGAACGCCTGCCGCAGGATGGCCGGAGGCACGTCGGTGAGGGTGCCGAGCTTACTGCGATCGACGCCGGCGAGCGTGCGCACCGGCGCCTTCGCGAGGGCCGCCACGTCGCCGCCCTTGGCGAGTTCGCCGGCGATCTTGTCGGCGTTCTGCTTAGCGAGCGTGTCGACGCGCTCATCGAGGATGCGCTGGCGAATCGCGTCGGTGACGTCGGCAAGTGCCTTCGGCGCCGCCGGGTTGTGCTTGGCGAGGTGCATGACCACCGCGTCGCCCTTGCCGACCTGCACCAGGGACGAGTTGTTGCCCTGATTCAGCACGTCGTCCGCGAACGCCGCCTGCACGAACTTCGGATCGGCCGGGATACCCTGCCCCCCGTCGCGGCCGAACAGCGGCGATGTCTTGATGTCCAGGCCGAGTTCCTTGGCGGCGGGCTCGAGCGAACCCGGGTTGCGCTCCGACAGATCGGCGAGCTGGCCCGCACGCTCGTTGTACAGGCGCTCGCCTTCGTTCTTCGCCCAATCCTCGGCAAGCTGACCGCGCACCTCGGCGAACGGCTTGGCATCGCCGTCGCGCGCGTCGCGCAGCCAGATGATGTGGTAGCCCTCTTCCGGCGACAGCACGGGCTCCTTGGTGATCTCACCCTTCTTCATGCTGAAGAGCGCGGTGTCGAAGGCGGCGTTGGCGACGCCCTTCTCCAGCCAGCCGAGGTCGCCGCCCGTACGCTTGGAACCCAGGTCGTCGGAGTTCTCGGCAGCAAGCTTGGCGAAGTTCTCCGGCGTGGCTTCCGCGGCGATCTTCTTTGCTTTCTCGAGCGCGGCCTTCTGCTGCTCGGGCGTGGCGTTCTTGGGCACGTTCACGAGGATGTGCGACGCCTCG
Source organism: Luteibacter sp. SG786 (assembly GCF_011759605.1). Lineage (GTDB taxonomy): Bacteria > Pseudomonadota > Gammaproteobacteria > Xanthomonadales > Rhodanobacteraceae > Luteibacter. The sequence continues at coordinate 930,744 of NZ_JAAOYX010000001.1, read as the reverse complement.
CGCTGCTCCGGCTGAGCGTAACGCTGCTTGAACTTGTCGTAGTACGCGTGGAGCTGCTCGTCGGTGGGTTCGCCCACCTTGAGGTCGGCCTGCTTCACTTCGAGGTACTGCACCGACACCTGCTCCGGCGTGGTGTAGTCGGCGATGTGCGACTTGTAGAACGCCTCGATCTCGGCATCCGGCACGTTGGCGTCGGTGAGCGAGGGGCGCGGCAGTTCGACGAAACGCAGGTCGCGCTGCTGCAGACGCAGGCGGAAGAAGGCGTCGACGTCGGCGTCGCTGACGAGGGTGGTGCTCGAAATGGCCTGGGGAATGAGCTGCGTGGCCAGCGAGCTACGGACGCGCGCTTCGTACATGCCCGGGCTCATGCCCTGCATGGCGAGCACGGCGCGATACGTTTCGGGGCTGAACTGGCCGTTGACCTGGAAGCCCGGATCGCTGCCGATCGCCGCACGAACGCTGGCGTCGGACACCGTGAGGCCGAGGTCGGTATTGGCCTGCTGCAACAGGGCCTGGCTGATCATGCCGTCGAGCACGCGCTGCTTGAGCTCGGGCTTTTCGAGGTCGGCCGCCGTGAACGGCGAGTTCGGATCCTGCGCGGCCTGCTGACGCAGTTCGTTGAGGCGCTGCTGCCAATCCTGCTGCGAGATCTCGTGCTCGCCGACTTTCGCGACGTACGTGTCCACGTGCGAGACGAAGTACGACTCGATGCCGAAGAACGCGACGGCGAAAACCGAGACGCCGAGGACGATGGCGGCGGGCCAGCCATGGATCTTGTTACGCAGGGCTTGCAGCATGATGCGACTCGCGAAGGTTGCGCCGGCAAACCCTTGCCGGCGGTAGATAAAACAAAGGCGCCACGCGGGCGCCTTTGCGGACCAATGGCGGAGTGGACGGGACTCGAACCCGCGACCTCCGGCGTGACAGGCCAGCATTCTAACCGACTGAACTACCACTCCACTTCCGTCTGGTGGGTGCTGAGGGGATCGAACCCCCGACCAGCGCCGTGTAAAGGCGACGCTCTACCGCTGAGCTAAGCACCCTCGACGGTAAGACCGTTTAGTTTACGTGATCCTTGAGCGCCTTGCCAGCCGTGAAGGCCGGGACCTTCGAGGCCGGGATCTTGATCTCTTCGTTCGTGCGCGGGTTGCGGCCGGTACGGGCAGCGCGGCTGCGCACCTTGAAGGTGCCGAAGCCCACGACGGCGACATCGTCACCCTTCTTCAGGGCGTCCTTGACGGCTTCGATGAGGCCCTGCAGCGCGCGGCCGGCATCGGCCTTCGACAGTTCGGCCTTTTCGGCGATGGCGTCGATAAGCTCGGATTTATTCATTACGTAACTCCCTTCAAAGGTAATTCGAATCGCCGGACGGCGATCCTTCACGAGAAGACGTCAGGCTGCGATTGCTACCTTTCGGTAACGAATACGGCAACCCCGCGATCCAGGGCGCCGTTGCGGCGCGGCGATGGCGGTGTGGCCTTTATACCAGCGCCCCCCCACCATCGCAATACAAGCAATACCAAGGCTTTCAGCACATGTGCATCGTCCAGGGAGGGTTGCGCGCAAGGCAAAAAACGATTATCGCGAAGTGTCGATGACAGGACGACGAAAACGAAAAGGGCGCACCGGAGTGCGCCCTTGTTCGCGTCATGGAACGATGGAAGGGATCAATGCGTGAGCGACGGCGACGATTTTCCCTTGCCCCGCTTGCCCTGCGCACGCGGCACTTCCACCGCGTTGCCGTTCTCGTCCGTCTTCTTGAGGCCCAACGGCCGTTCGAGGGCGAGGTCGAGCACCTCGTCGATCCACTTCACCGGATGGATATCGAGCGAGTCAGTGATGTTATCCGGGATGTCCACCAGGTCCTTCTTGTTTTCATCGGGGATGATCACCGTGGTAATGCCACCGCGGTGCGCCGCGAGCAGCTTCTCCTTGAGTCCGCCGATCGGCAGCACGCGGCCACGCAGCGTGATCTCGCCCGTCATCGCGACCTCGGAGCGCACCGGCACCTTGGTAAGCGCCGAGACGAGCGCCGTGCACATCGCGATACCCGCGCTGGGACCGTCCTTCGGCGTGGCACCCTCGGGCACGTGGATGTGGATGTCGAGCTTCTCGTGGAAGTCCGGCTCGATACCCAGCGCCGCCGCCCTCGCCCGGACGACGCTGAGCGCCGCCTGGATCGATTCCTTCATGACGTCGCCCAACTGGCCCGTGTGGACCAGGCGGCCCTTGCCGGGGACCACAGAGGCCTCGATGCTGAGGAGGTCGCCGCCCACCTGCGTCCAGGCAAGGCCCGTAACCAGACCCACCTCGTTCTGCTGTTCCGCCCGACCGAAGTCGAAGCGGCGCACGCCCAGGTAATGGTCGAGGTTCTCGCCGTCCACGCGCACGCGCCCCGGAGCCGCGACCTTGCCCTTGGCGGCCTTCGTGGCCTTGGCGGATTTGGCCTTGGCCTTTTCGGGCACCGTGCCGAGCGCCAGCTCCTTCACCACCTTGCGGCAGATCTTCGAGATCTCGCGTTCGAGGTTGCGCACGCCGGACTCGCGCGTGTAGTAGCGCACGATGTCGCGCAAGGCGTCCTCGCCCACTTCCAGTTCGTCCGCCTTCAGGCCATTTGCCTTCAGCTGCTTGGGCAGGAGGTACTTCTGCGCGATGTTGAGCTTCTCGTCTTCGGTGTAACCCGGGATGCGGATCACTTCCATGCGATCAAGCAGCGGGCCCGGAATGTTGAGCGAGTTCGCAGTGGCGATCCACATCACTTCCGACAGATCGAGATCGACCTCGAGGTAGTGGTCGTTGAACGCGTTGTTCTGTTCCGGATCGAGCACTTCGAGCAGCGCCGACGACGGGTCGCCACGGAAGTCCATCGACATCTTGTCGATCTCGTCGAGGACGAACAGCGGGTTCTTCGTGCCGACCTTGTTGAGGTTCTGCACGATGCGGCCCGGCATCGAGCCGATGTACGTGCGGCGATGGCCGCGAATCTCGGCTTCGTCGCGCACACCGCCGAGGCTCATGCGCACGAACTTGCGGTTCGTCGCCTTCGCGATCGACTGGCCGAGTGAAGTCTTGCCCACGCCGGGCGGACCGACGAGGCACAGAATGGGGCCCTTCATCGTGTTCACGCGCTGCTGCACGGCGAGGTATTCGAGGATGCGCTCCTTCACCTTCTCAAGGCCGAAGTGGTCGGCGTCGAGGGTTTCCTGCGCCAGCGCGAGGTCCTTGCGCACCTTGCTGCGCTTCTTCCACGGCACGCCCACCACCCAGTCGAGGTAGTTGCGCACGACGGTGGCTTCCGCGGACATCGGCGACATCTGCTTCAGCTTGTTGAATTCCTGGCGCGCCTTCGCGAGCACGGCGGGAGGCATGCCGGCGCCGTCGATCTTCTTTTGCAGTTCCTCGATTTCGTTCGCGCCCTCCTCGCCCTCACCCAGTTCCTTCTGGATGGCCTTCATCTGCTCGTTGAGGTAGTACTCGCGCTGGCTCTTCTCCATCTGCGACTTCACGCGGCCGCGGATGCGCTTCTCGACCTGCTGGAGGTCCATCTCGCCGTCGACGAGGCCGATGAGCAGTTCCAGGCGCTGGCCGACGTCGGCCGTTTCGAGCACGCGCTGCTTGTCGGCCATGCGCACGGACAGGTGCGCGGCGATGGAATCCGCCAGGCGCGACGGGTCGTCGATGCCCGAGAGAGTGGCAAGGATTTCCGGAGGCAGCTTGCGGCTTTGCTTCACCAGTTGCTCGAACAGCGACACCAGCGAGCGCGACACGACGTCCAGCTCGCGTTCGTTGTTGCTGTATACGGGCTCGATGATGCGGGCGCGCCCGCTCATCATGCCGGCGTCGTCTTCGAACGCGTCGATCTGCACGCGCGACTGGCCCTCGACCAGCACCTTCACGGTGCCGTCGGGGAGCTTCAGCAGCTGCAGCACGCCCGCCAGGGTGCCTACGGAATGCAGGTCGCCGATGGCCGGGTCGTCGATGTCCGGGCTCTTCTGCGCCACGAGCAGGATCTGCCGTTCGCCTTCCATCGCCCGTTCCAGCGCGCGCATGGATTTGTCACGCCCGACGAAGAGCGGTATGACCATGTGCGGGTAAACGACGACGTCGCGCAAGGGCAGGACCGGCAGGAGGTCGAGCTCGGCTCCACTCGTGGTTTGTCTGCGAATCTTCGCCATGTGATTGGGGTTTCCCTCAGATGTGTGGGGCGCAGCTCGACACTGCGCCGGAGCCGCCATACACGTCAAGTGGTGGTGCGGAAACGATCCATCAAGACCGCGTCACGCAAAGAAAAACGGCCCCGGCGTCGTGGGACGCCGGGGCCGCTGGTATTGCCGCGGACTTACGATCAGGCCGCGTCGCCGCCCTCGCCCGCGATCCGCTGCTGCTGCAGGTTGCCGCGGTAGATGAGGTAGGGCTCGGCCTGGCCGTCGATGACGGCGTCGTCCACCACCACCTTGCTGACGTGCTCCAGCGACGGCAGCTCGAACATGGTGTCCAGCAGAACCTGCTCGAGGATGGTACGCAACCCGCGTGCGCCGGTCTTGCGCTTGAGCGCGCGACGGGCGATGGCGGACAGGGCCTCGGGCCGGAACTCCAGCTCGGCGCCTTCCATGTCGAACAGCTTGCGGAACTGCTTCGTGACGGCGTTCTTCGGCTCGGTGAGGATCTGCACCAGGGCAGCCTCGTCGAGCTCGTCGAGCGTGGCCACGACCGGCAGGCGGCCGACGAACTCCGGAATGAGGCCGAAACGGACGAGATCCGCCGGTTCCACTTCGGAGAGCATCTTGCCGACGTTCTCGGTGCGCTCCTTCGAACGGACCTCGGCGCCGAAGCCGATGCCGGTGGTCTCGGAACGCTGCTGGATCACCTTCTCCAGCCCGGCGAACGCGCCGCCGCAGATGAAGAGGATGTTCCGCGTGTCGACCTGCAGGAATTCCTGCTGCGGATGCTTGCGGCCACCCTGCGGCGGCACCGAAGCGAGCGTACCCTCGATGAGCTTGAGCAGGGCCTGCTGCACGCCTTCGCCGGAGACGTCACGAGTGATCGACGGGTTCTCGCTCTTGCGCGAGATCTTGTCGATTTCATCGATGTAGACGATGCCGCTCTGCGCCTTTTCGACGTCATAGTCGCACTTCTGCAGGAGCTTCTGGATGATGTTCTCGACATCCTCGCCCACGTAGCCCGCTTCGGTGAGCGTGGTGGCGTCGGCGATCGTGAACGGCACATTCAGCAGGCGCGCCAGCGTTTCGGCCAGCAGCGTCTTGCCCGAACCGGTCGGACCGATCAGGAGGATGTTCGACTTGCCGAGTTCGACGTCGTCGTTCTTCTGGCGCGATTCCATGCGCTTGTAATGGTTGTACACGGCAACCGAGAGCGCCTTCTTGGCGCGCGTCTGGCCGACCACGTACTGGTCGAGCGCTTCCATGATCTCGCGCGGCTTCGGGAGATGGGTACGGCCGGAGGCCGCCTTCTCTTCCAGTTCCTCGCGGATGATGTCGTTGCACAGCTCGACGCATTCGTCGCAGATGAACACGCTGGGGCCAGCGATCAGCTTGCGAACCTCGTGCTGGCTCTTGCCGCAGAAAGAGCAGTAAAGAATCTTGCCGCCGTCATTGGAACGGCTCTGCCGCTCGTCGCTCATGCTTTGGGCCCTACTGAGAATCCAGGTGCGCTTTGAGAATAGCACAGCACTCCGCCCCCGGAAGGAGGGGCGAAGTGCCGGTTTTCACAAGCGAAAAGTTCAATCAAGCTGAACGGACGGTATCGACCGTACGCTTGTCGAGCACCGAGTCGATCAGCCCATAAGCCTGGGCTTCCGCCCCGCTCATGAAGCGGTCGCGCTCGGTATCGCGGGCGATCTCTTCCACCGTCTTGCCGCTGTGGCGGGCGAGGATCGCGTTCAGGCGCTCGCGCATCGTGAGAATCTCACGGGCGTGGATCTCGATGTCGGTCGCCTGGCCGGAGATGCCGCCGGCCCACGGCTGGTGGATCATGATGCGCGAATGCGGCAGGGAGTAACGCTTGCCCGCCGCACCGGCGGCAAGCAGCAGGGCGCCCATGGAGGCGGCCTGGCCGATGCACATGGTGCTGACATCCGGCTTCACGAACTGCATCGTGTCGTAGATCGCCATACCCGCGGTGACGGAGCCGCCCGGGCTGTTGATGTACAGGCTGATGTCCTTGTCCGGGTTTTCCGACTCAAGGAACAGCAGCTGGGCCACGATGACGTTGGCCATGTAGTCGTCGACGGGACCGACCGCGAAGATCACGCGCTCCTTGAGGAGGCGCGAATAAATGTCGTACGAACGCTCGCCGCGCGAGGTCTGCTCGACGACGATGGGCACCAGGTTGAGGTTCTGGATCGGAGCCATGGACATGCGGTCTCTCCTTCGTGTGGGGCCCGGTAAGTGCTTCGATCAGCGCCCTCAGGCGCCGATCGGCCGCATCACCTCGTCAAAGCTCAGGTCCTGGTCGGTGGTCTTGGCGTTGTCCGCCACCCACTCGGCCACCTGGTCTTCCATGACGCGGTTCTGCAGTCCCGACATCAGTTGGGGGTCGCCGTTGTACAGTTCAATGACCTTCTCCGGCTCCTCGTAGGTGGAGGCGATGGCGGCCAGCATGTCGCTCAGGCGCTTGCGATCGAGGCGCAGTTCGTTCTTCCGGGCGATCTCGCCCATAAGGAGAGCGGCGATGACGCGCTTGCGGGCGAACGGCAGGGCCTCGGCGATCATTTCCGGGCTCGGCTCCTGGCCGCGCGGCAGGTTGCCGGCAGCGAGGCTGCGGGCCTCGGCGTTGGCCATCAGGTCGGGCACGTCGAGGTCCGGGTGGGCGCCGGCCAGCTTCTCGGCCACTTCCGACTTCAAGCGGGCCATGAGGGTGGCCTTCAGCTCACGCTCGAGGTTGGCGCGCACTTCCTTGCGGAAGGTATCGATATCGCCGTCGGCCACGCCGAACATCTTCACGAAGTCGGCATCCACGGCGGGCAGGTTGGGCTCCTGCACCTTCACGATCTTGAAGGTGACCTTGGCGGTCTTGCCGGCCAGGTCGGGGTTGCGGAAGTCTTCCGGGAAGGCGACGTCCTGAACCAGGTCTTCGCCCGCGCTGCGGCCGGTCAGGGCCTCGTCGAGGGCCTTGAACAGGGTGCCCGAGCCCAGCACGCTGCCGGCGCGCTCCAGGCCCTCGGCCGGGAAGCGGTAGTCGCCCGCTTCGGCGGCGTATTCGAACATCACGAAGTCGCCTTCCTTCGAGGCGCGGGTGACTTCGTCGAAGCTGCGGCGCTGCGTGCGCAGGGTCTCGATCATCTTGTCGATGTCGGCGTCCTTCACCTCGGCCTTCGGACGGGCGATCTCGAGGGTCGAGACGTCGATGGCCGGGAATTCCGGCATCACCTCGAAGGTGGCGGTGTAGGCGATTTCGCCGTTCTCGGCATTGCCCGTGGTGTCGACCGACGGGTTGGCGATGGGCTGGAGCTTCTCCTGCTGGAACGCCTCGCGCAGCGTGCTGCCGATGAGGTCGGAGAGGGCTTCGCCACGGACCTGGGCGCCAAAGCGCTGCTTGATCACGTTGGTCGGTACCTTGCCGGGACGGAAGCCCTTCAGGCGAACCGTACGGCCCATTTCCGCGATGCGCTCGCTGACCTGCGTCTCGAGACGCTCTGCCGGGAACTTCACCGTGAGCTTGCGCCCGAGCTTGCCGACATTCTCAACCGAAACCTGCATGACCTCTCCTGAAACCACCACGGACGTGGCGCGATGGCGGACATCCGTCCGCCGTAACCGAAACAAAGGGATTCACCGCGAACTCCGGGTTGGCCGCCACGACCTTCCCCCGGCGGCGAAAAACCCCGCAAATGACTGCCCATTCTACGTTTTGCCCCGACGCCGCCGCAACCTGCCTCACGGGGTTTCCCAACGCCTCGGGCCCTCCCCTTCCTCAGCGAGCCGATCACCGGGATTGGCCAGGGCGCAGGCCGTCAGCGAAAGGCAGCCGCAGCCGATGCAGTCGGTAAGGCGATCCCTCAGATTGACCAGCTGGGCGATGCGACGGTCCAACTCGTCATGCCAGCGGGCCGACATGCCGGCCCATTCCTCCCGGGTGGGCGTCCTCTCGTCGGGAAGCGTCCCGAAGGCCTGCCGAACCGCCTCCAGCGGCACGCCCACACGCTGGGCAACCCGGATCACGGCGATCCGCCGGAGCACGTCGGCGGCGTACCGGCGCTGGTTCCCCGCCGTCCGCAGGCTCCTGATAAGGCCCTTGCGCTCATAGAAATGGAGGGCAGACACCGACACGCCCGATCGTCTTGCCGCCTCGCCGACGCTCAGTTCCCGCATCGCTTGACCTCAACATTGGTTGAGGTTGCATCCTGCGCCACCCGGGTCCTCCACGCAACCGTGCGAGACTCCCCCTCCCCCAAGGAAACCCGATGAACGTGGGAACGTCCGACGCAACCCTCCTCGCCCCCGCGGCCCAGGGCATCCTCGCCCCACCCTACCGCGCCGCCACCGTGGGCATGGTGGCGCTCATTTCGCTGATCGCCTTCGAGGCGCTGGCCGTCACCACGGCCATGCCGACGGTGGCCCGGGATCTGAACGGCCTGAAGGCCTACGCACTCGCGTTCGGCGGCGTGCTCGCCACCAGCGTGATCGGCATGACCCTTTCCGGACACTGGAGCGATCGGAAAGGCCCGGCGCCGGCCATGTGGACGGGCCTGACTGGCTTCGTCGCCGGGCTGCTGATCGCCGGCTTCGCGCACGACATGCCCACCCTGCTGGTCGGCCGCCTCGTCCAGGGCCTCGGCGCAGGCTGCCTGTCGCCGGCTCTTTATGTGATCGTCGGACGGCTCTATCCGGACTCCCTGAGGCCCAAGGTATTCGCCGCCTTCTCGGCGGGCTGGGTCGTGCCGGCCCTGATCGGCCCTGCATTGAGCGGTGCGATCGTCGAGCACATCGGCTGGCGCTGGGTGTTCCTTGGCGTGCCGGTGCTGGCGATCCCGGCTGCGGCGGCGCTACGGGGCGCCTTGCGCTCGCTCGGCAGCCCCACCGGCAAGGAAGGCACCGACACCCGCCGCAGGATGGCCCATGCCGTGGGAGCGGCGCTGGGTGTGTGCCTCCTCTTCGTCGCCGGCCAGGAACGCGGCTGGCTCGCCGCCGCCATGCTCGTCCCCGCGGTGATGTTGCTGTTCTCGTGCGGCCGGCGCCTTCTTCCCGCCGGCACGCTTCGCGCTGCCCGAGGCCTGCCCGCGGTGATCGCGCTGCGCGGCGTGGCCGCGTCCGCGTTCTTCGGCACCGAAGCCTTCCTTCCTCTGGCCTTCGCACGGGAACACGGGCTTTCGCCGATGTGGTCCGGCATCGGGATCAGCGTCGGCGCCATCGGCTGGTTTTCCGGCTCGTGGTATCAGGGCCACTACGCGAAAGTGTCGCGGCAGGCCCTGATCCGCCGCGGCACGGCCATGATGGTGGTCGGCGTCGTGGTGGCGTCTTTGAGCACCTTCGCATGGATGCCCGTGTCCGCTTCCGTTGCGGGATGGCTGCTGACGGGCCTCGGCATGGGCATGCTCTACGGCACGCTGGCCGTGTTGGCGCTGTCGATGTCCGCCGAGCACGAACAAGGCGCAAACAGTTCGGCGCTGCAACTCTGCGAAGCGCTGATGGTGGCCACCACGCTAGCCATCGGCGGCTCGTTGTTCGCCGCGCTGCTGGACGTGTCGCACACAGCGGCGTTCGCGGCGAACTTCGCCATCACCGTGGTGCTCGCCGCGCTCGGTGTCGTGGTTGCCCGCCGCACGGAGGCCAGACCCGGGCGCGGCTGACGGCAACCGGCGGACGGCTCCAACCAGGCCGGACGCCGACATGGACCCGCGCACGTCCGCGCCCTAGAATGGCGGCGCACGCGAGAGTGGCGGAATTGGTAGACGCACCAGATTTAGGTTCTGACGCCGCAAGGCGTGCGGGTTCGAGTCCCGCCTCTCGCACCACCTTCGCAAGACACCGACCGTCACGACTGCCGTCAGCTTCGGCAGCCCGCCAACAGGTCCAGTTCCGGCTTGTAGACCGTCGTCTTCGTGCCGAAGAAGCCCAGTAGCGTATGGAACAGGTTGTCCTGGCTTGCCGGCTGGACGCGGCGGCGGTCCATGCATGCCAGGCTCACGCCGTTGTCGCGGACCCAGCCGGGCGAGAGCCACATCAGCATCGGGATGTGCTTCTGCTGGGTGGGTGCCGTGCCCCAGTCCGCGCCGTGCAGGTAGATGTCGTTCTCGCCCAGCGACTCGCCGTGGTCGGAGAGATACATCATCGCGCTGTCGGTCTCGGGCGCCGCCTTCAAGGCGTCCACGATCTTGCCGAGGATATGGTCGGTGTAGAGGATCGTGTTGTCGTAACTCGCAACGGTCTGCGCGTAGGTACACGTTTGCACCTCGGCCGTGTCGCAACCCGGCCCGAACATGGCAAACGCTTTCGGGTAGCGCTGGAAATACGCAGGGCCATGGCTGCCCTTCAGATGCAACACCAGCAACGCGGGTGAGCGCATGCGTGCGATGCGTTCCGGAAGGTCGGTCAGCAGCACGTCGTCGAAGCAGCCGTCGGCATCGCACAGGCCGGCCACTTTCGCGTCCGTGAGATCGTCGTTCGGAACGCGGAGGCAGACGCCCTTGCAGCCTTCATCGTTGTCGCGCCAATACACGTCGACGCCGGCATGCTGAAGCACGTCGAGGGCGTTCCAATGGGCTTTCGCCACCGGCTTGTCGAACTTCTCGCGGGTCATGTTCGAGAACATGCAAGGCACCGACACCGTCGTGGCGGTGCCGCACGACCAGGTATCGCTGAAGTACACGGCACCGGCCCGTTTCATCTCGGGATTGGTGTCGCGCGGATAGCCCTGCAACGACTGGTTCTCCGCGCGCGCGGTCTCGCCCACGACCAGAACCACCACGCGCTTCCGACCGGAGGCGGCGGGGACGGGATCGAGCGTGGCATCCATGCCGATGGGGGTCATCGTCGCCTTGGAGCGGAAGACCTCGCGCTGCAGGTAGTGGAAGGTGCCGCTCAACGCCGCATACGGATTGAAGACGTCGTACATGCCGCGATGGTTGCGTTCGAAGTAGACATAGCTGCGCCCGGCGACCATCGGCGGAAGAATCATCAGAGCCAGCGCCACGAGCACGATGACCACGTGCCATCCCAGAAGCCGCCACTTCGGCAGGAAGCGCAGCGGCACCAGCAGCACAATCGACGCCGGCAGTACGCCGAACAGAAGGATCCAGCGCACGGCGTCGCCGGTGATCATCGCTGCCGCCTCTGCGCGCTGCGTCTCGAAGATGCTCTGGACGATTTCTTCGTTCAGACGCACGCCGAAGGTCTGCGCGTAGTACGCACTCGCCGCGGATACGAGGATGAGCGCCGCCAGCAATGGCTTGCCCACACGGGGCCACGTGACGAGCGCGAGGATGAGGACAAGGTTGCCGACCAACCGGCAACAGACGGTCACACTGAGCGTCCAGAATCCTTCCATGTTCCGCGACGCGGACAATGCCTCATGCAGTTCGGACCAGAGACTGCGATTGAGCGCGGCAAGGATGTAGAGGGCGACGGCAGCGCCCAGCGCAAGCGCAGGCAACGCGCGCTTGCCGTGGCCGTCGGCCGCGTGGTTTTGAATGATCATGTCGAGCCCTGATGGCCCGGCGAGATCGCGAGCGCGTGAGAGAGCGAGAGGTTACAGAGGTAACATCTTCGTCACAATCGGCTTTCGCCTAACTGTCGGCCGCACAAACCCGCCCTGGGATGTAGGGCGTGCCGAAAGCAAAAAAAAGACCCGGATTTCTCCGGGTCTTTGGTATTGGTGGGCCGTGTAAGATTCGAACTTACGACCAATTGATTAAGAGTCAACTGCTCTACCAACTGAGCTAACGGCCCGTTTGAAACTTGCGTTGTAAGTGGGGTGGACGATGGGACTCGAACCCACGACATCCGGAATCACAATCCGGTACTCTAACCAGCTGAGCTACGCCCACCATAAAACTTCAATTGGCGCGCCCGACAGGAATCGAACCTGCAACCGTCGGCTTAGAAGGCCGATGCTCTATCCGGTTGAGCTACAGGCGCAGGCACTGTACGTAGAACGCCAACTGGTCGGGGCAGAGGGATTCGAACCCCCGACATCCAGCTCCCAAAGCTGGCGCTCTACCAGACTGAGCTATACCCCGAAACTTCAAGCACCATCCCGATACTACTGGGGTGAAGCCTTCAAATGTTACGGGTCAAAGCCAAGCCCGTCAATCCGTATGAACACACCACACTTTCAACTACCGCGACCGCCGCGCGAACGCGAAGGTCTTGCTTAAAGATGGTGCGCCCGGAGAGATTCGAACTCCCGACCACCAAGTTCGTAGCCTGGTACTCTATCCAACTGAGCTACGGGCGCACACTTTAAACCGTTGACCCGGAGACTATCGCCGTGAGGCGTTAGCGCCGTGCCGAGAAGCGGAATTATTCAGATATCCGACGTGTGCGTCAACACTTTTTGCATCTTTTTTTTCGCGAATCGGTAACAGCGGTGCAAATCTTGCTGCAGGCCGAAGCGAAAGGTCGAACGCGCAGGCCTCTTCCATCGCAAGAAGGGCGGCCCATGGCCGCCCTTCTCTCTTAGAGTTGCGTGGCCGGCTTACCGACCTTGTCGGGCGCCGAGCCCGCATCGCCTCTCGGCGGCGGCGGCGGCGTGGACCCCGGCTTCTGCCAGTCGGCCGGCGGACCCGGCTCGCGACCGTTCATGATGTCGTCGATCTGGCGCGCGTCGATGGTTTCGTACTGCAACAGCGCCTCGGCCATCACGTGCAGCTTGTCGATGTTGGTGGTCAACAGTTCCTTGCTGCGCGCGTACGCGCGATCGAGGATGGTGCGCACCACTTCGTCGATCTTGCGCGCGGTCTCGTTGGACACGCTCTTGTGTTGCGTGACCGAGCGGCCGATGAAGACCTCGTCTTCCTCTTCGCCGTAGGTGACCGGGCCCAGTTCGTCGGACAGGCCCCACTTGGTGGCCATGTTGCGCGCCATCTTCGTCGCGCGCTCGATGTCGTTCGAGGCACCCGTGGTGACCTTGTCGTGACCGAAGATGAGTTCTTCCGCCACGCGACCGCCGTACAACGAGCACAGCTGCGACTCGATCGCCACCTTGTTCATGCTGTAGCGGTCGCCTTCGGGCAGGTACATCGTGACGCCCAGCGCCCGCCCACGCGGAATGATGGTGACCTTGTAGACCGGGTCGTGCTCGGGCACGAGGCGACCGATGATGGCGTGGCCCGCCTCGTGGTAGGCGGTGAGACGCTTCTCTTCGTCGTTCATCGCCATCGAGCGGCGCTCGGAACCCATGAGGATCTTGTCGCGGGCGCGGTCCAGGTGGCTCATTCGCACTTCGCGGGCATTCTCGCGAGCGGCGAACAGCGCGGCTTCGTTCACGAGGTTGGCGAGGTCCGCACCCGAGAAACCGGGCGTGCCGCGCGCGATGGTCATCGCGTCCACGTCGGACGCGGTCGGTACCTTGCGCATGTGCACCTTGAGGATCTGCTCGCGGCCTTTCACGTCCGGCAGGCCGACCACCACCTGGCGGTCGAAACGGCCCGGACGCAGCAGCGCGGGATCGAGTACGTCGGGGCGGTTGGTGGCCGCGATGACGATGATGCCCTCGGTGCCCTCGAAGCCGTCCATTTCCACGAGCAGCTGGTTGAGCGTCTGCTCGCGCTCGTCGTGACCGCCGCCCATGCCGGCACCGCGATGGCGGCCGACGGCGTCGATCTCGTCGATGAAGATGATGCAGGGGGCGTGCTTCTTCGCCTGCTCGAACATGTCGCGCACGCGGCTTGCGCCGACGCCCACGAACATCTCGACGAAGTCGGAGCCGGAGATGGAGAAGAACGGCACCTTGGCCTCGCCGGCGATCGCCTTGGCGAGCAGGGTCTTGCCGGTACCCGGAGGACCGACCATGAGCACGCCGCGGGGGATCTTGCCGCCCAGCTTCTGGAACTTGCCGGGGTCGCGGAGGAATTCGACGAGCTCGCCAACCTCTTCCTTGGCCTCGTCACAGCCGGCCACGTCGTTGAAGTTGACCTTGACCTGGTCTTCGCCCTGCAGCTTGGCGCGCGAGCGGCCGAAGCTCATGGCGCCACGGCCACCCGAGCCCGCCTGCATCTGGCGCATGAACCAGATCAGCACGGCCACGAAGATGATGATGGGCAACCAGTTGAACAGGAGGCCGATGAGCGAGAAGCCGTTGTCCGCGGGCTCCTGGCGGAGTTCGACGCCCTTGTCTCGCATCGTCTTCACGAGGTCGCTGGTGGACAGGCCAACCACCGGCACCACGGTGCGATAGGACCCGCCGTCCTTCAGTTTGCCGGTGATGGTTGGCGGCGCGGTGGAGGTGATCGTGCCGCTGGCCACGTTGCCGTTGTCGACCTGCTGGGCAAAGGTCGTATAGGACATGTCCTGCGACGCGCCGCTGTGCGGGTTGAACGTCTGGAAGACGGTCAGCAGGACCACCGCGATGATCAGCCAGAGCAACAGGTTTTTTGCCATCTCGTTCATGCGCGGTTCTCGCCTGGTTGCCGGGACGCGGACTTGAGCCCGGTCGCCAGCGCATAGACTTCCCGCGAACGCGCGCGGGAAGCCTTCGGTTTACGCATCGTCACGCGACTGAAGTCCGCGCGCAAGTTCTTAAGGTATTCGTCGAACCCCGCCCCCTGGAACAGCTTCACGAGAAATGAACCACCGGGCTTCAGCCAGTCGAGGCTGAATTGGCGGGCCAGGTCGCAAAGGTCCATGGCGCGGATCTGGTCGGCGAGTGCCACACCCGACATATTGGGGGCCATGTCCGACAGGACAAGATCGACCTTCTTCCCTTCCAGCTTGCTTTCCAGTTCGTGCAAGACAGATTCCTCACGAAAATCGCCTTGCATGAAGTCCACGCCCGCCAGGCCCACCATGGGCAGGATGTCGAGGGCAATGACCTTGCCACTGTCGCCCAGACGCTGCCGGGCCAGCTGCGACCACCCGCCGGGGGCGGCGCCGAGATCGACCACGGTCATGCCTGGCTTGATCAGGCGGTCGCGGTCGATCAGTTCTTCGAGTTTGAATACGGCGCGCGAACGCAGCCCTTCGGCCTGGGCGCGCTTTACGTAAACGTCGTCGAAATGCTCCCGAAGCCAGCGGGAACTGCTCTTGCTGCGTGACATCGGGTGACCCGCGGAAGAAGTGGGCAAGCCTTGCATGATACCCTTTGCCGCCTACCCGCCGCGAACCGAACCTGAACGCATGCTCTCCCCTACACAGCGCCGCTACCTGCGCAGCCTCGCCCACGACCTCCGCCCCGTGATCCTCCTGGGCAACAAGGGGGCGACCGAGGCCGTCGCCAAGGAACTCGGCCAGGCCCTCGATATCCACGAGCTGGTGAAGGTGAAGCTTTCCGGGGGCGACAAGGACGAGCGCCAGGAACAGATCGCCTTCCTCACCGGCCAGACCGGTGCCGAAACCGTGCAGGAAATCGGCCATGTGGTCGTCCTGTTCCGTCGTAACGAGCAGGATCCGAAGCTCGCCCTGCCCCGGTAACTCCCATGGACCTGTCCTTCGAACATCCCGGCGACTACCTTTTCGTGCGCCGCGTGGGCGCCGGCACGGTCACCGTGGTCGATCGGGATTTCCACAAGAGCATCCTGCTGACCCCTCAGCAGGTGGTCGAGGACTGGGAGGCCACCGACGCCGCCCGCCTCACCCTGGCCGATGTCGAGAAGATCGCCGGTCTCCAGCCGGAAGTCGTCCTCCTGGGCACCGGCGAACGGCAGGTCTTCCCCCCGGCCGAGGTCATGGCCGGTTTCCTCCGCCGCGGCATCGGCATCGAGGCGATGACCAACGGTTCGGCGGCGCGCACCTATAGCCTCCTGGCCGGCGAGGGTCGCAAGGTCGTGGCGGCGTTCATCCTTCCCTGAAGGGAGCACACATGCGCATCCTCGTCCTGGGCGCCGGCGGCACCGGCGGATACTTCGGCGGGCGGCTCGCACAAGCCGGCCTGGACGTCACCTTCCTGGTACGTCCGGAGCGCGCGCGAGTGCTGGATGCGAAGGGCCTGGTGATCGTCAGCCCGTTCGGCAACGCCACGGTGCGGGTAAAACATGTGCTGGCCGAAACCGCGGCCAGCCAGGGCCCGTTCGACCTGGTGCTGCTTTCGAGCAAGGCCTACGACCTGCATTCGGCGATCGAGGCCATCGACCCTGTCGTAGGCGAACGGTCGACGGTGTTGCCGATCCTCAACGGTCTGGCCCACTACCCTGTGCTCGACAGCCGCTTCGGTCCCGACCGGGTGCTGGGCGGTCTATGCGTGATCAGCGCAGCGAAGGGGCCCGATGGCGAGATCGTCCATTTCGGGAACGGCGCCTCGATTACCTTCGGCGAACGCGACGGCCAGGAGCACGCAGGGCGCTGCGCCGAGATCGCTAACGCCTTCGCCGCCGCGAAGGTCGACCATACGCATTCCGGCGACATCCTTCGGGACCTCTGGGCGAAGTTCGCCTTCCTCGCCACGCTGGCGGGCAGCACCTGCCTCTTCCGTGCCAGCGTGGGCGACATCGTCGCCACGAACGACGGACGCCACCTCGTCGAGCGCATGTACGAGGAGTGCCTGGCCGTGGCGCGCGCGTCCGGCCACGCCGTACCTGACAACGCGCGCTCCTTTGCCTGGAAGACGCTGACCCAGGAAGGCTCGCCGCTCACGGCATCGATGCTGCGCGACCTGGAATCGGGACAGCGCATCGAAGCCGATCACATCGTCGGCGACATGCTGCGTCGCGCGCGCGACGCGGGTGTGGCGGCGCCGTTGCTGGAAGTGGCCTATGCGCACCTGCAGGCGTACGAGATTCGCCAGAAACGCGAAGGCTGATGGTGGAAGCCGGCTCTGCCGGCATGTGGGAGCCGGCTCTGCCGGCGATCCCGCAGCAGCGGGCCAGTTGGCCGCGAGCACCCATCGCCGCTGAAGCGGCTCCCACAAGAAGCCACTTTCGCTCTCGCGCCTGGAATCCTACCTCGGCGGCAGGTACTGCAGCGGGTCGACCGGATTGCCGTCGCGGCGGATCTGGAACTGGAGCTCGTCCCTCGCAGCGCCGGTGGAACCCATTTCGGCCACGACCTGTCCCGCCTTCACCTTCTCGCCTTCCTTCACCAGGCGCTTGCGATTGTGGCCATACGCCGAGAGGAAACTGTCGCTGTGCTTGATGATCACAAGCTCGCCATAGCCCACCAGGCCATTGCCGCTGTAGACCACCACGCCGTCGGCGGCGGCGCGCACCGGATCGCCGGCCTTGCCGGCCACTTCGATACCGGGGATCGCGTCCCCGGATGAGAATTTCTTGAGGAGGGCGCCGTCGGCGGGCCAACGCCACACGATGCCGCCGACACTGCGCGTGGCGCCCTTGACCACGATAGGTGTGGACGCCGGCGGATTTTCCACCGGCGCTGGGGCCTGGCCAGCGGAAGATGCGGGAGCCGGCGGCGGAACGACCGATTCGGCCGGCTTGCCCGCGACGACCACAGGGGTGTTCGTCGTGGTCGCTGGCGCGGGCACGGCGGGCGGGTTCGCTTCCGCCTCGGTGACGGGCGCAAGGCCCGGCTGGGTCGCGGTCGCGGGCTGTACCGGACGCGTGGGCGCCGGAGCGGGCACCGGCACGGCGGCAATGGCAGGAGCGGTGTGCGTCACCGAGGCCGGGGCTTGCGCTGCCTGGTGGCCCGGCGGCGAGAGCCGAAGATCCTGGCCGGGCCAGATCGTGTAAGGCGACCCGATACCATTCCAGGCCGCGAGGTCGCGGAAATCCACCTTGTTCCGGAAAGCGATGCTGTAAAGCGTGTCGCCCTTCACTACCCGATAGCTGCCGCCCGGCGGCGGCGTCGGCGCGGAGGGCCGCGCGGTCGTATAGCTTCCGGGGCTGCGTGTGACCACCACCGAACTGCGCGGCGCGAGATCGCAGCCGGCGAGCAGCAGACTTGCCGCCAGCATGGTCAGCAAGGCAGGCGGACGGGTCACGAGCATCGCGGATCTCCCTTCACGGTCACTCATCGCAACAGGAACCACCAGGCGGCCAGCAGGATGAGGGCTACGATAACAGCCCAACCTATCCACTCGATGTGTTTGCGCAGCATCTGCTCGGCACGTTCGCCGAAGATGCGGACGAGGAGGGCCAGCAGCCACACGCGCTTGCCGCGCCCGACGAGCATGCAGACCAGGAACGGCAGGACCGGCACGCCTACGATGCCCGAGGCCCAGGTGACGAACTTCATGGGCACCACGGGTTGCAGCGCTGCCATGGCAAGCACGATGTACAGGCCCAGCGAGTGCGCCTGCATGTCCCGCTGAAGGTTTTCCACGCCCTTCTGTATTGGCGCCAGCAGGTGCATCGATTCCAGCAGCGGCTTGAGCGCCTCGTACGCGAAATGGCCGAGGCCATAGCCGACCAACGAACCGAGCAGCGAGAACAGCAGGCTCCAGTTCGCGAAGCGGAAGGCCTTGCGCGGCTGCGCCAGCATCATCGGTGCCAGCATGACTTCGGGCATCACCGGGAAGATGAATGCCTCGACGAAGGAGAGTCCCGCAAGATAGCGGACCGCATGGCGATGGCGTGCCCAGACGATGGCGCGCTCGTACAGCGAAGAGAACATCCGCATTCAGCGGGTTTCCTTATGGTGTTTGAGTGTCACCCGATGCCGCCAAGCAGCGGGACGAAGCTCACGGCGCCGAGGTCTTCGCGATGGATGGTTCCGTCGTCGTCCTTGCGCATGCGCACGAGAACCTGCTGGCTGGGGCTGCCCACCGGGGCGACGAGCACGCCGCCCGGCTTCAGCTGGTCGAACAAGGGCGTGGGCACGCGGTCGCCGGCGGCGGTAAGGATAATGGCGTCGAACGGCGCCTCCGAGGCCCAACCGAGCTTGCCGTCGTCGTGTCGCGACCGCAGGTTGTCGAGGCCGAGCTGCCGGAAGCGACGCCGTGCCTGGCGCAGGAGTTCCTCGATCCGCTCGACGGTGTAGACGGTCGGCACGATGCCGGCCAGAACCGCCGCCTGGTAGCCCGAACCCGTGCCGATCTCCAGGACGCGCTCCGGAACGCCGTGCTCGATCAGGGCTTCCGTCATTCGCGCCACGATCCACGGCTGGGAGATGGTCTGGCCGTGCCCGATGGGCAGCGCGTTGTTTTCGTAAGCGCGCGAATGCAGCGCCTGATCGATGAAATGGTGGCGAGGCAACTGGCGGATCACCTCCAGCACCCGCTCGTCGCGAATGCCTTCTTCCGCAAGCTTGGCCACCAGGCGGTCGCGCGCACGTTGCGAGGTCATGCCTTCGCCGCGGAGCGCGGATGGCGGGAGCGCGTGCATGTTCACCATGTCAGGCCGCCTCCTCGTCGTCCATGGCGGACGAAAGCGACAACATCCAACTGCTGACCTTCTCCAGGGCCTGGAAACGCGTGAGGTCGGTGTGGATGGGCGTGACGGAGACGTAGCCGCGGCGAACGGCGTCGAAATCGGTACCGGGGCCGTCGTCGTCGATCTCGCCAGGGGGCCCGATCCACCACATGGCGCGGCCCCGAGGGTCGGTGCTGCGGATGGCCGGCGCGGAGCGATGGCGCTTGCCCAGACGCGTGACCTCGAAGCCGCGCACCTGCTCCCAGGCCAGGTCCGGCACGTTCACATTGAGGATGGTGTCGGCCGGCAGCGGATCGACGATGAGCCGCCGCATCAGCATCAGCACGGCGCTGGCCGCCGTATCGAAATGGCGGCCAGAACCCTCGCGCGTGACCAACGACACGGCGATGGCGGGAAGGCCGAGGAAGCGCCCCTCCATCGCGGCGGAGACGGTGCCCGAATAGATGACGTCGTCGCCGAGGTTGGCGACATTGTTGATGCCCGAGACGACGATATCCGTCTCGTGATCGAGCAACCCGGACAGTGCGAGGTGCACGCAATCGGTGGGCGTGCCGGCAACGCGATACGCGCCGCTTTCGAGGCGCTGCACGCGAATGGGCGAATCGAGGGTGAGTGAATTGCTCGCGCCGGAGCGGTCGCGATCGGGGGCCACGACCGTCACCGTGCCGAACTCGGCCAGACGCTCGGCCAGCACCTGGATGCCAGGGGCCTCCACGCCGTCGTCGTTGCTAACCAGAACTTGCATGCTGATCCAGATCGAAAAACAGACGGGGCGACCCAATCTCGGAGAGGCCGCCCGACCGTCCAAGTCTACCGGAGCGGGCAGCCGGATTCACGGAACGGGCACGGAAGCCAATGCGACCGCCGTCACGGCGCCGTCGCGACTTCCCCTGATGCTTCGCTTAGGATGAAGGCATGACGCGACGCCCGCCCAAGGTGCACGACGACGACAGCCGCCTCTTCCGCGAGGCCATCGGCGACGTTCGGCTCATGCGGCCGGCGGAAATCCTGCCCGCGAAGCCCAGGCCCGCGCCGCACCCCCACATGCGCGACGCCGACGAAGCCGCGGTTCCCGCGGACTCCCTGTTGTTCGACTACGATCCGGCCGATCTCGAGGTGGGCGAGGAATTGTCGTACCTGCGCGACGGTTATCCGCCCAAAGTCCTGAAGCAGCTCAAGCGCGGCCAGTTCAGCATCCAGGCCGACGTGGACCTGCACCAGATGAACGCGGCGGCGGCGCAGTTGACCATCGCCGAATTCCTTGCCGAATGCCGCCACGACGGCATCCGCTGCGTGCGGATCATTCACGGCAAGGGCCTGCGTTCGAAGGCCGGCGGCCCGGTCTTGAAAGGGCTGACCGACCGCCTGCTGCGCCGTCGCGACGACGTGGTGGCGTTCGCTTCGGCGCGGCCGATGCAAGGCGGCACCGGGGCGGTGGTGGTGCTGCTGAAAGGTCCGTAGGAGCGCGCCCTGCGCGCGACAGCTTTTCGCGCCAGGTCCCGATCCGGCGCGCCAGCTCAGGGTCACGGCCTCAAAACATGTCGCGCGCAGGGCGCGCTCCTACAAAGTTGTAGCCAGTTCGCGGATCACCGTCGTGGCATACGCGCCCGCCGGAAGGCCGAACGACACTTCCAGCGCGCCATCGTCCAACCAGCGCCATGCGAAATCGCGCGGTTGCAGGCGCAGCGCGCGGCGCTCCTGGTCCATGCGCGCATCCGCAAGGCCGGTGGCCAGATCCTCGTCGCGCGCGGCTACCGCGCGTTCCAGTTCCGCCACGGCACCGGCGGCCGGCGTGTCGCCGCGCCCCCACAGTGGCCCCGAGGGATGGATGTCGAAACGCGCCAGCCGCTCCGCGAGCGTGTCGTTGAAGCCTTCCGGACCGAACCACGAGCGCGAACCTTCCAGCGCCCAGATCTCGCCGCCCATCGGCGCGTCCCATGTGCCGGCCGCGACCCGCTCCGCAAGCACGCCGTTGAAGATGTGCGAGCGCGCCGCCGAGAGCAGGATCGAGCGCTTGTCGCGATCGACTCGTCGCCCACCGAACATCGCCCGCGCCTGCGCGACGTTGCCGCCTCCCAGGCCGAAACGCTGTTCGCCGAAATAATTGGGCACGCCACGGGCCGCGATGGCCGCGAGACGCGACTCCGCCCCGGCGCGATCGCCTTCGACCTCGCGCAGCACCAGGAGGAAGCGGTTCCCTTTCAGCGCGCCGCGCTTCAGCTTGCGCGAATGCCTTCCCAGCGAACGGATCGATACCTCGGCATGCGGAAACGCCGACCAGTCCGGGTCCGCCTTCCCAGGCAATTGCACGGTGAACGCCTGTCGGGTCACCGCATGGCGGTCTTTCAGGCCCGCATAACCGACGTTCATCGGCGAGGTGCCCGCGAACCTGGCCAGCTCGCGCGCCACCCAGTCGGTGTTCGCGCCGCGTTTTTCCACCACGAGGAAAGCATGCTCGCCGGCGCCGTCGGGCTCGTAGCCGAGGATTTCCTCGACCACGAAGTCTTCGGGTGCGGTGCGCAGACGCGCACGCAGCGGAGGTGTGCCAAAGGCGAAGGGAAGTTCGGTGTCGCTCATGGGGGCCTTACAGCAGGAACAACGTGGCAAGCCCGAGGAAGATGAAGAATCCTCCGCTGTCGGTCATCGCCGTGATGAGCACGCTGGAACCAAGGGCCGGATCTCGCCCGAGCCTGGTCATCAGCATGGGAATGCCCACGCCCATGAAGGCCGCGAGAAGAAGGTTCAGCGTCATCGCAGCGGTCATCACCGCGCCCAGCGACACGCTGCCGTAAAGTGCCCATGCCACCAGGCCGATGGCGCCGCCCCATACGATGCCGTTCACCAGCGCAACGGTCAGTTCTTTCCGCCACAGGCGCCGCGCCTGCGACACGCCGATCTGCTCGAGCGCCATGGCGCGTACGATCATGGTGATGGTCTGGTTGCCCGAGTTACCGCCGATGCCGGCCACGATCGGCATGAGCGTCGCCAGGGCCACGAGCTTCTCGATGGAGTGCTCGAACAGCCCGATGACGCGGGAGGCGATGAACGCCGTGACCAGGTTGATCGCCAGCCAGGCCCAGCGGTTGCGCACCGACTTCCAGACGGAAGCGAAGATGTCTTCTTCCTCGCGCAGGCCGCCGCGCGACAACGCTTCCGTTTCGCTTTCCTCGCGAATGAAGTCGAGCATGGCGTCGACCGCGATACGACCGATGAGACGCTGCTGGCTGTCGACCACGGGCGCCGTCACGAGGTCGTAGCGCTCGAAGGCCTGGGCCACGTCGTACGCATCGTCTTCCGGACGGAAGGTGTTGACGTCCGGCGCCATGATCTCGTGGACCATCTTTTCCGGCGGGTTCACCAGCAACCAGTGCAGTGGCAGCACGCCGGTGAGCACGTTGTCCGCGTTGACGACAAACAGCTTGTCGGTCTGCGCGGGCAGTTCGTCGAACCGGCGCAGGTAACGCAGCACCACCTCGAGGCTGATGTCCTCGCGGATGGTGACCATATCGAAGTCCATCAGCGCGCCGACCTGATCGTCCTCGTAGGACATGGCGGCCTGCACGCGCTCGCGTTCCTGCGCGTCGAGGCTGGCCATCAGTTCGGGCAGCACCTCGGTCGGCAGGTCGTCGACCAGGTCGGCCAGCTCGTCGGCGTCCAGCGGCTCGACGGCGGCGAGGATTTCCCGGTCGTCCATGTCCGCGATCAGCGTTTCGCGGACGGAGTCGGAAACCTCGAGCAGGATGTCGCCGTCCCGGTCCGAGCGCACGCGCTGCCAGACCGCGAGGCGGTCTTCCAGCGGCAACGATTCGAGGACATCGGCAAGGTCGGCCGGATGGAGTTCGTCGAGGCGGGACTGCAGTTCCGCGTCGGTCGCTTCCAGGGCGGCTTCGTCGCCGTCCGGTGCAGCGCCGGCGAACGCGAGCAGGTCTTCCCGCCTGCGCAGGAGGGCGGTGATCACCTCCAGCCGGTCGTGCAGGCGAGGCGTGGATGCGCGCGGCTCGACCTCGCTCATGTGCGCAGGACCAGAACCGTAGCGAGCGCCGCGATGCCTTCCCTTCGCCCCGTGAAACCGAGGGTTTCCGTGGTCGTCGCCTTGATGCTGATGCGATCGACGTCCACGCCCAGATCCGTCGCGATGGTCTCGCGCATGGCCTGCGCGTGGGGGCCGACCTTCGGTGCTTCGCAGATCACGGTCATGTCGGCGTTGCCGAGCACGTAACCGCGCTCGGCGAGCATGGCCGCCACCGCGCGCAGGAAGCGGCGGCTGTCCGCTCCGCGCCACGCGGCGTCGGATGGCGGAAAGTGCTTGCCGATATCGCCCAGCGCGAGCGCGCCGAGCATCGCGTCGCAAAGCGCGTGCAGCACCACGTCGCCATCGGAGTGCGCAAGCACGCCCTGCGTATGCGGCACGCGCACGCCACCCAGCATCACGTGGTCGCCTTCGCCGAACGCGTGGACGTCGAATCCCTGGCCGATGCGCATTACCTGATTCTCCCTAGAAGGAACTCCGCCAGCGCGAAATCGGCCGGCGTGGTCACCTTGATGTTGTCTTCCGATCCTTCCACCAGCAGCGGCGCCACGCCGAACCTTTCCATCGCCATGGCTTCGTCGCTCACCACGATACCGTCTTCACCGGCAAGGCGGAGTGCACGAATCAGCGGCCCGCGGCGGAACATCTGCGGCGTGAACGCCCGCCAGCGACCCTCGCGCGGTTCGGTGGCGATGCTGTGACAGGCCGCGTCCGCGCGCTTTAGGGTGTCGCGCAACGGCGCTCCCAGAAGACCGCCCTCCCCCTGCCCGGCCAGCTCGACCAGACGGGCGATGTCGGTCGCGCGCACGCAGGGCCGGGCGGCATCGTGCACCAGCACGAAGTCGCGCTCGCCCACGGACGCCGGCAGCGCCAGCAGGCCTGCCAGTACGGAATCGCTGCGCTCGCCGCCACCGACGGTCACAAGCAGCGGCTTGCCGCCGATCGTGTCCGTGGCCGCGAAATGCCGGTCGTCGGCCGCGATCGCCACCACGAGGCCAGCGACCAGCGGATGGGCCGCAAGGCGTTCGAGCGTGTGCTCGATCATCGGCCTTCCGCCGATGGGCTGGTATTGCTTCGGCCGGTCGCCACCCGCGCGGACGCCTTTTCCGGCGGCCGGCAGGACACACCACAGCGCGTCCATCACTGGCCGCCGGGGGCGACGGGCGGGGGCGGCGGGGGCGCGCTGGTGGCGGCGCCCGGTTCGACCACCTGATAGAAGGTTTCGCCCGGCTTGATCAGGCCCAGTTCCTGCCGCGCACGCGCCTCGGTGGCCTGCTCGCCATGCTTGAGATCTTCCACGTCCGCCGCCAGGGCCTGGTTGCGCTTCTGCAGCCCCGCGTTTTCCTCGGTCTGTTTCCTGACCGATTCGCGCAGGGAATCGACCTCGGCCATGCCCCCACCGCCGACCCACAGCTTCAGCTGCAGCGCGATGAGGACAATGACGAGGATCAGGCCGACCCAGCGCAGGATGGCGGCGTTGCTCAAGGCAGGACTCAGCCAGGGAGCTTCGACAGGCTCGGGAACGCCTGGCGACCGGCGTACTTCGCCTTCGAACCCAGGGCTTCCTCGATGCGCAGGAGCTGGTTGTACTTGGCCACGCGATCGGTGCGGCAGAGCGAACCGGTCTTGATCTGCGTTGCCGTGGTGGCCACGGCGATGTCGGAGATCGTGGTGTCTTCGGTCTCGCCCGAGCGATGCGACACAATGGCCGCGTACTTCGCGCGATCGGCCATGGCGATGGCTTCCAGGGTCTCGGTGAGGGTGCCGATCTGATTCACCTTGATCAGGATGGCATTCGCGATCTTCTTGTCGATGCCTTCGGCGAAGATCTTCGGGTTGGTCACGAAGAGGTCGTCGCCCACGAGCTGGATGCCTTCGCCGATGGCCTTCGTGAGATGGGCCCAGCCGGCCCAGTCGCCTTCGGCCATGCCGTCTTCGATCGTGACGATCGGGTACTGCTTCGCCCAGGACGCCAGCGTGTCCACCCACTGTTCCGGGGTGAAGACCTTGCCCTCGCCTTCGAGGTCGTACTTGCCGTCCTTGAAGAACTCGGAGCTGGCCACGTCGAGACCGAGCAGGATGTCGCTACCCACCTTGTAGCCGGCCTTGTTCACGGCTTCCAGGATGGTGTCGAGTGCCTCGACGTTGGACTTCAGGTTCGGGGCGAAGCCACCCTCGTCGCCCACGGCCGTATTGAGGCCCCGGCCCTTGAGCACGGACTTCAGGGCGTGGAAGATCTCGGCGCCGTAACGCAGCGCTTCGGCAAAATTCGGCGCGCCGACCGGCAGCACCATGAATTCCTGCACGTCGACATTGTTGTCGGCATGCGCGCCGCCGTTGATGATGTTCATCATCGGCACGGGCAGCGAGCCGCCGCCGTCCACCATGAGGTACTGCCACAGCGCCTGCTTGCGCGACGCGGCCACGGCATGCGCGGCGGCCATGGACACGCCGAGCAACGCGTTCGCGCCCAGCTTGCTCTTGTTGTCGGTACCGTCGAGCGCGATGAGCTTCGCGTCGAGGCCCTTCTGGTCGGCCGCATCGAAGCCGCCGAGCGCCTTCGCGATCGTGGTGTTCACGTTCGCCACCGCGTTCTTCACGCCCTTGCCGCCGTAGCGGCTCTTGTCGCCGTCGCGCAATTCCACGGCCTCGCGCGTACCGGTGGACGCGCCGCTCGGTACCGCCGCGCGTCCGAACGAACCGTCGGCGAGGGTGACTTCGGCCTCGAGGGTCGGATTGCCGCGGGAGTCGAGGATTTCGCGGGCGTGAATGGTGCTGATGGAGGTGGTCATGCGCTTCCCGTTACGAGTTGGAATGACTGAAGAAGGTGCCGACGAGCACGAGACCCGTGGTACCGACGAGGATGAGGGCATTGAGGCCCAGGCCGATCGCACCGAACGTGCGGCGTCGATCCTGGCGGCGCAGGGCCATGAAACCGAGAATGAGGCCCACCAGCGAGAGCGCCAGGAAGGCGCACATGACGATGCCGATGAGGCCGAAGACCGGCATGTGCTGCTCGGCATTGCCGGACGCGACGAGCAGCGCGGAAAACGTGATGGAAGCCAGCACGACGAGACCGGACACGAGGGCGATGACGAAGGAAGCGATGCCGTGACCCGATTGCGGCATGCGGGCCGCACGCTGGCGAGGTGCGCCGGCGTCGTGGATCGCGTTGTCTTCAGTCATCGAAGCCAGTCTCCCCGGGGCCGTGCCGGCCCGCTGTCGGCGTACCGGCGCGGCGCGCCGGATCCCGTCAATCATACCGTCCCGGGGGACGGCTCAGGCGTGTTTCGCGAAACCTCTGCGCTTCACGGCCTGATCGAGTTCCATCAGGGTCTCCAGCAGTTCTTCCATCTGGTCGAGCGGCCATGCGTTGGGGCCGTCGCTCAAGGCCTTGGCGGGATCGGGGTGTGTCTCTGCGAAGAGGCCCGCCACACCTACGGCGACCGCCGCGCGCGCCAGCACGGGCACGAACTCGCGCTGGCCGCCGGAACTGGTGCCCTGGCCGCCCGGCAGTTGCACCGAATGCGTGGCGTCGAATACCACGGGGCAACCGGTTTCGCGCATCACCGCCAGCGAACGCATGTCGGACACGAGGTTGTTGTAGCCGAAGCTCGCGCCGCGCTCGCAGACCATGATGTCGTGGTTGCCCACGTCGAACGCCTTCTGCACCACGTTCTTCATGTCCCACGGAGCCAGGAACTGGCCCTTCTTGATGTTCACCGGCTTGCCGGCGCGGGCCACGTTCTGGATGAAATCGGTCTGCCGGGCCAGGAAGGCCGGCGTCTGCAGGACGTCGACCACCGCGGCCACCTCGTTCATCGGCGTGTATTCATGCACGTCGGTAAGGACGGGCACGCCGATCTGCTTCTTCACCGCGTCGAGCACTTTCAGGCCCTCTTCCAAGCCGGGGCCACGGAAGCTGGAGCCGGACGAACGGTTGGCCTTGTCGAAGCTGGACTTGAAGATGAAGTTGATGCCCAGGCGGCCGGTGATTTCCTTGAGCTTGCCGGCAACGTCGAGCTGCAGCTGCATGGATTCGATGACGCACGGGCCGGCGATCACGAACAGGGGCTGGTCGAGACCGGCTTCGAAACCACAGAGCTTCATGCGGCAGACTCCTCGGAACGGACGGCCAGCCGCTCGCCTTCGCGAACGGCCTTGTACTCACGCGCGGCGCGCACGAAGCCGATGAACAACGGATGGCCTTCGCGGGGCGTGGAGGTGAATTCCGGATGCGCCTGGCAACCCAGGAACCACGGGTGCACCTGCCGCGGCAGTTCGACGATTTCCACGAGCAGGTCGTCCATCGACTTGCCGGAGATGACGAGGCCGAGATCTTCGAACGACTGACGGTAGCGGTTGTTGAACTCGTAGCGATGGCGATGGCGCTCGCGCACGACGTCTTCGCCGTAGAGTTCGCGAGCCAGGGTGCCGGCCTTCAGGCGGCACTCCTGCGCACCCAGGCGCATGGTGCCGCCGAGGTCGGAACGCTCGCTGCGCACTTCGGTCTCGCCCGTGGCCGTGGTCCATTCGGTGATGAGGGCAATGACCGGGTCGGGCGTATTGCGGTCGTTCTCGCTGGAGTCGGCCTGCGGCAGGCCGGCGATGTTGCGCGCGAACTCCACCACCGCGGCGTGCATGCCGTAGCAGATGCCGAAGTAAGGCACGCCGGTTTCGCGCGCGAACTGGGCGGCGAGGATCTTGCCCTCGAAGCCGCGCTTGCCGAAGCCGCCCGGCACCAGGATGGCGTCCGCGTCGCCCAGCACTGCCCGGGGGCCACGCGCCTCGACGTCTTCGGAATCCACCCAGCGCAGGTTCACGCGCGTGGACTGCTTGATGCCGCCGTGGCGCAGCGCCTCGCCCAGGGACTTGTAGGCGTCCTTGTGCTCCACGTACTTGCCGACGATGGCCACGGTGATCTCGTCGCGCGGATGTTCCACGGCCTCGACCGTGCGCACCCAGCTGGAGAGATCGGCCGGACCGGCGTCGAGACCGAGGCGGCGGATGACCAGGTCGTCCAGACCCTGCTCGTGCAGCCACATGGGCAGCTTGTAAATGACGTCGACGTCGATCGTGCTGATGACGGCGTTCTTCGGAACGTTCGTGAACAGGGCGATCTTGTGGCGCTCGCCGTCCGGCAGGGGCTCTTCGCAGCGGCACAGCAGCACGTCGGGCTGGATACCGATGGAGCGCAGTTCCTTCACCGAGTGCTGGGTGGGCTTGGTCTTGATCTCGCCCGCGGCCTTGATGAACGGCACCAGGGTGAGGTGCACGAACATGCACTTCTCCGGGCCGTGCTCGATGCGCAGCTGACGGATGGCCTCGAGGAAGGGCAGCGACTCGATGTCGCCGACGGTGCCGCCGATTTCCACCAGCGCCACGTCGAAGCCGCGGGTGGCCTCGTGGATGGAGTGCTTGATCTCGTCGGTGATGTGCGGAATCACCTGCACCGTGGCGCCGAGGTAGTCGCCACGGCGCTCCTTGCGGATCACGGATTCGTAGATCTTGCCGGCGGTGATCGAATTCTTGCCGGTAAGGCGCGTGCGCACGAAGCGCTCGTAGTGGCCCAGGTCCAGGTCGGTCTCGGCGCCGTCGTCGGTGACGTACACCTCGCCGTGCTGGAAGGGGCTCATGGTGCCCGGATCCACATTGATGTACGGATCGAGCTTCATCATGGTCACGGAGAGACCACGCGCCTCAAGGATGGAGGCAAGCGACGCCGCTGCGATGCCTTTCCCGAGGGAAGACACCACACCGCCGGTGACGAAAATCAGGGGAGTCATGCGAGCAGCCAGTGCTGGAAATTTGTATTTTACCCGAGTGCGTGGCGGCTCGCGAGAGGCAGGGACCAACAGGCTTGGGCCGCCTGTGGGAGCCGGCTATGCCGGCGATCCCGCGGCAGCGGGCAAGCATGCCGCGAGCCCCCATCGCCGCTGAAGCGGCTCCCACATAAGTCTTGGGAGACAAGTACCATCGGCGAAATGAACGCCAACCCTATCCCCACCCGCCTTCAGACCCTCCGCGCCGCCATGGCCCGCGAGGGCGTCGCCGCCGTGATCGTGCCCTCGGCCGACCCGCACCTTTCCGAATACCTCCCCGCGCGCTGGCAAGCCCGGGAATGGTTCTCGGGCTTCACCGGCTCGGCCGGCACGCTGGTGGTCACGGCCACCGGGGGCGGCCTGTGGACCGACTCGCGCTATTTCGCCCAGGCAGAGAGTGAACTGGCCGGTAGCGGCCTGCCCCTGATGAAACTGAACGTGGCGCACACCCCCGAGCACGTGGCATGGCTGGCCGGGCAACTGGGGGAAGGCGACGTGGTCGCCGTCGCCGCGGACAGCATTGCCGTGGCGGCGGCGGAAAACCTCGCCCGGCGCCTGCAAGAGGCAGGCGCCGGGCTGCGTACCGACCTCGACCTGCCCGGCGCCGCATGGAACGATCGCCCTGCCCGGCCCGCCAACCCCGTTTTCGCCCACGCGACGCCCTTCGCGACCGTTCCGCGCGCTGACAAGCTGCGCCATGTCCGCACGGCCATGCGCAAGGCCGGCGCCACCCATCACCTGGTGTCGAGCCTCGACGACATCGCCTGGTTGACGAACCTGCGTGGGGCGGACGTCGAGTACAACCCGGTGTTCCTGGCGCACCTGCTTGTCGGCGAATCCACCGCCACGCTTTTTGTCGACGCCGCCAAGGTGCCGGGCGAGGTGAAGGCGGCGCTGGCCGCCGACGGCATCGCGCTCGCCGACTATGGCACCGCCGGATCGGCCATCGCCGCCCTGCCCGACGACGCTGTGCTGATGTACGACGCCGGCCGCGTGGTCGTGGCCCTGCTCGAAGGCCTGCCGGCCACGGTGAAGCAGGTGCGCGCGCCGAATCCGTCCACCGCGCAGAAGGCCCGCAAGACACCGGAAGAATTGGACCACATTCGCGACGTGATGCGCCGCGACGGCGCGGCGCTCGCGCGCGCCTTCCGGCGCATCGAGGCCGGCCTGGCCGCCGGCGAACCGCTCACCGAGCTGGACGTGGACACCATCGTCCGCGACGCGCGTGCGGTCCAGGCCGGTTTCGTCGGGGAGAGCTTTTCCACCATCGCCGGCTACGAGGCCAACGGCGCCCTGCCGCACTACCGGGCCACCGAATCGGGCTTCAGCCCGCTTGCCGCGAAGGGGCTGCTGCTGGTCGATTCCGGGGGGCAATACCTCGGCGGCACGACGGACATCACGAGGATGCTCGCGCTCGGGCCGGTCACGGACGAGCAGCGTCGCGACTCCACACTGGTTCTCAAGGGGATGATCGCCTTGTCGCGCGCCCGCTTCCCCAAGGGGACGAGCGGCCCGCAACTGGACGCCCTGGCGCGCGCGCCGCTCTGGGCTGCCGGCATGGATTTCGGCCATGGCACCGGCCACGGCGTCGGATACTTCCTCAACGTGCACGAAGGTCCCCACGGCATTCGCCCGCCGGTGGCCGGCGGCGCCCTGGTGCCGCTCGAAACCGGCATGATCACCTCGATCGAGCCGGGCCTCTACAAGCCCGGCCGCTACGGTATCCGTCACGAGAACCTGGCCGTGGTCACCCAGGCGGACAGCACCGAATTCGGCGAATTCTTCGCGTTCGAGACGCTGACGCTGTGTCCCTTCGACCGGCGCGGCCTGGAGCCGCGGCTCCTGGAGCCGTCCGAGCGGGCCTGGCTGGACGACTACCACGCCACCGTGCGCGCGGCACTGGCGCCATTGCTGGACGGCGCGGACCGCGAATGGCTCGAATGGCACTGCGCGCCGCTGTGATCTTCGCTTTGTGTGGGAGCCGCTTCAGCGGCGATGGGTGCTCGCGGCGAGCTTGCCCGCTGCCGCGGGATCGCCGCTGAAGCGGCTCCCACAAGTCTCGGGTGGTGATACGGCTGTCCCCCAGGCTTGACCGCCCCTTGCCCCTCGCCCCATCCTGCCCGGCTACGAACGAGCAACGCACCCGATGAACACTCGCTACAACGCTTCCGACATCGAAGTCCTCAGCGGCCTGGACCCGGTCAAGCGCCGTCCGGGCATGTACACCGACACATCCCGCCCGAACCACCTGGCCCAGGAGGTCATCGACAACTCCGTCGACGAGGCCCTGGCGGGCCATGCGAAAACCATCGAGGTCACGGTCTTCAACGACGGTTCGGTGGAAGTCACCGACGACGGCCGCGGCATGCCGGTCGACATCCACCCCGAGGAAAAAGTGCCGGGCGTGGAGTTGATCCTCACCCGCCTCCACGCGGGCGGCAAGTTCTCCAACAAGAACTACGCGTTTTCCGGCGGTCTGCACGGCGTGGGCGTGTCGGTGGTCAACGCGCTGTCCA
Source organism: Luteibacter sp. SG786 (assembly GCF_011759605.1). Classification (GTDB taxonomy): domain Bacteria; phylum Pseudomonadota; class Gammaproteobacteria; order Xanthomonadales; family Rhodanobacteraceae; genus Luteibacter. Next base: position 898,938 of record NZ_JAAOYX010000001.1, on the reverse strand, counting down.
CGCGCGTGGACGTCACCATCCGCCGCGAAGGCCAGGAATTCCGCATGGCCTTCGCCCATGGCGACCGTGCCAGCGACCTGGAAGTGATCGGCACCGTACCGAAGAAGAAAACCGGCACCACGCTCCGCTTCTGGCCCGACCCGAAGTATTTCGACACGCCGAAGATCCTCGTGTCGAAGCTCAAGCACCTGCTGCGGGCAAAAGCCGTGCTTTGCGCGGGCCTCACCGTACGCCTCGTCGAAGAAGGCGGCGAAACCAGCGAGTGGTACTACGAGGACGGCCTGTCCGATTACCTCCGCGGCGAACTCCAGGGCTCCGAAGCCTTGCCGGCGGAACTGTTCGTGAAGCATTTCGCGCGCGACACCGACGCGCTCGACGTCGCCCTGGCCTGGCTGCCCGAAGGCGAGCTGGTGCAGGAAAGCTACGTCAACCTCATTCCCACGGCGCAGGGCGGCACCCATGTGAACGGCCTGCGCTCCGGCCTCACCAACGCCATCCGCGAGTTCTGCGACCTGCGTAACCTGCTGCCGCGCGGGGTGAAGCTGGCACCCGAGGATGTCTGGGAGCGCCTCGCCTTCGTGCTGAGCGTCAAGCTCCAGGACGCGCAGTTCGCCGGCCAGACCAAGGAGCGCCTGTCGTCCCGCAATGCCGCCGGCGTCGTCGAAGGCGTGGTGCACGATGCCTTCAGCCTCTGGTTGAACCAGCACGTGGATCTCGGCGAGAAGATCGCCCAGCTCGCCATCGAGCGCGCCAGCGCGCGCCTCAAGGCAGCGAAGCAGGTGGTGCGCAAGAAAATCACCCAGGGCCCCGCCCTGCCCGGCAAGCTCGCCGACTGCGCCGCTACCGACCTTACCCGTACCGAACTCTTCCTCGTCGAAGGCGATTCGGCGGGCGGATCCGCGAAGCAGGCGCGCGACAAGGACTTCCAGGCCATCCTTCCGCTGCGCGGCAAGATCCTCAACACCTGGGAAGTCGAATCCGGTGCGGTACTGGCGTCGCAGGAAGTGCACGACCTGGCCGTCGCCATCGGCTGCGATCCCGGCAAGGACGACCTCTCCGGCCTGCGCTACGGCAAGGTGGTGATCCTGGCCGACGCCGACTCCGACGGCCTGCACATCGCCACCCTGCTCTCCGCCCTCTTCCTTCGCCATTTCCCCTCCCTGGTGCGCGAGGGCCATGTCTTCGTCGCCATGCCGCCGCTGTTCCGCGTGGACGTGGGCAAGCAGGTGTTCTACTGCCTCGACGAGGAAGAGAAGCGCCTGATGCTCGAGAAGGTGGAGCGCGAAAAGATGAAGGGCGCGGTGAGCGTCACGCGCTTCAAGGGTCTCGGCGAGATGAACCCGGCGCAGCTGCGCGAGTCCACCATCCACCCGGACACGCGCCGCCTCGTCCAGCTCACGGTCGACACCGACGATGGCACGCAGAAGCTGATGGACATGCTCCTGGCGAAGAAGCGCGCGGGCGACCGCAAGCAGTGGCTGGAAGAAAAGGGCGACCTGGCAACGTTGGAAGTCTGATCGCAGCGCCGGACGGATACTCCGCCATCACGAAAAACCCGACTGTCCGTTCGCGATGGCCTGACTGGGTCTACCTGCCTCACTCCGCCGTCGCATGCGACGGCGGCGTTTCCTTCTGCAAGCGGGCGGCGACGCTGGCGGCCTCGCGCATCACGCGCAGCATGTTGCCGCCGGCCAGTTTGGCCAGGTCCTCGTCGGACCAATGCCGCCGGGCGAGTTCGCGAAAGAGCGCGGGATAGGCGTCCACGCCTTCCAGACCCACCGGCGTGTCCGGAATGCCGTCGAAGTCCGAGCCGATGCCGACGCAGTCGATGCCGGCAATGCGGCGGATGTGTTCGATGTGATCGGCAACCATGGCCAGGGTGACCACCGGCTTCGGATGACGCTTGTCCCACGCCGCCATCGCCGCCGCGGCGCGTTCCGGCTGGCCGATGTACAGGCCGGCGTACGGCGGCGCGTTGTAGCGCGTCTGTTCCGCGGCGCGGTCGGCGGACCAGCGGTTGTACGCCTCCGAGACGTAGGGCGTGGCGAAGGTCGCCATGACGATGCCTCGGTTCTTCGCGACCAGCGCAAGCACCTCGTCGGAGACATCGCGTGGATGATCGTCGATGGCGCGGGCGCCGGAGTGGGAGAAGATCACCGGCGCCTGTGAGACGGCCAGGGCGTCGCGCATGGTCGCTTCCGAGACGTGGCTCAAGTCGACCAGCATGCCCAGGCGGTTCATCTCGCGCACGACGTCCTTGCCGAAGGCGGTAAGTCCGTGGTGATGCGGGGTGTCGGTGGCCGAATCGGCCCAGTCGTTGTCCAGCGTGTGGGTGAGCGTCATGTAGCGCACGCCTAACGCGTGGAACTGGCGCAGCGCCGCCATCGAGTCGTCGATCGAATGGCCGCCCTCGATGCCGATCAGGGAAGCGATGCGTCCATCGGCATGAGCCTTCTCGATGTCCTCTGCCGAGGTCGCCATGCGGAAGTCGTCCGGGTAGCGCTCGACCATGCGATGGACGAGGTCGATCTGCTCCAGCGTCATCTTCAACGCGGCTGTCCCCGCGACCGTCGGCGGCACCCAGACCGACCAGAACTGCGCGCCCACACGGCCCTTGCGCAGGCGCGGGATATCGGTCATCAGCGGCGGCGCGGACGGTTCGGCCTTGCCTGCGGGGAGTCGGGAGGTGTCCGCGCGCAGGTCGATCGCATCGGCATTGCCGACGCGCTGGCGGATTTCCCAGGGCAGATCGTTGTGCCCGTCGATCAGGGGCGTGGTGGCGAGCACGCGCTCGACCCGTGCCGCCCGCTCCGACGCTGCGTCGGCGGCGACGCAAGGCGCGACAGTGACGCTCGCGGCAAGGCAGGCGAGAAGCCGCCAGGCGGATGACGTGGACATGACGGGCTTCTCCTCAATAAAGCACGGACACGCGCAGCAACGCGAAGGTCCAGGCGAACCACAGCAAGACGCTGGCCGAGAGCACGAGGACCACACTCCACACGCGTGCGGGCCAGCGCGACGGTCCACGCCACACCGAGACCAGGTGCGGGAACATGGCAAGCCAGCCACCGACGAAGGCGACGATGCCGAACACCTGCACGGCACGAACCACGCCATCCGAGGCATCGCTCATGTAGGACAGGTGGGAGAACAGGGTCAGTACGAGGCTCGCCCAGGCAACGAGCGCGACCACAATCGCCAGCGCACCGAACCGGCTGAGCCGATACGCCCGTCTGACCTGGTCCAGCCGCGCCGCCGGCACGTGATAATGCCGGCGGACCAATGCGGTGACCGGCCAGGTCAGCACGGTCAGCAGCAGCGCGATCGCCGCGGCGAGCAGCGCGGGAACGAGCCAGGCGCCGTTCTGTCCCACAGTGGGGCGCTCGAAGACCATGAAGGGGGAGACCAGGTCGATGCTGAAGCGCACCGCCTTGCCGTCGACCACCTTCGCCGCGAGCCGTTCGTGCCCGCCGACGGCACGCCAGACGAAGGGCTCGGTTTCCACCCATTTCAGCGGCGTGCCATCCACGCCTTTGAACGGCGTGACCAGGTGATGCTCCGCGTCGACCGCCAGCTTGGGCTGCACGAACACGTTCAGCGCAGCAAGGAACGTGCTCTTGGAAACGCGCGAGTTGTCCCAATGCCCGACGAGCATGGCCGCATGTTTCGCCGCCGTCTCCGGGTCCACGCGGGCCGGATCCTCGGGCGCGGGGAAATAACGATCCGCGAAGCGTTGCAGGATCGCCGTGCGCAGGCTGCCGGCCGCGCCGTCGCGGCCGCCGCTGTTGAACGAGACGTAGAGGCCGACGTTTTCGCGCAGGAACAGGTGCAGCGCGGTGTGGAACAGCACGGTGTCGCCGAGGTGGCCGATGACCTCGCGGTGGTTGATGTTGGTCTCGAAGAAACCCAGTTCCATGCGGTTCAGCGGCGGCAGCAGGGTGAGCGGGCTGTCGTGCATCTGCCGCGTCGTCGCCTCACCGAGCAGCCGCGCGCCCTGGTAGGTGCCACCCTGCAAGTGCGCGATCATGAAACGCGCCATGTCTTCGCCGCTCACCGACATCGAGCCGGCGGGCGCGGGTCCGACGATTTCGAACGCCCTGGGCGCGTCCTCGCCGAAGACGTAGCCCTTCGCCATGAACGAGGACAGCGCCGCCGGTAGCGGCTGCCTCGCGGTGGCATGCGTCATGCCGAGCGGCTTGAAGATGTGGTCGTCGAGGTAGTCGTCATACGACTGTCCGGAGACGCGCTGCACGATGTAGCCGGCCAGCGTTGCACCGTAGTTGGAATACGCCGGCGTCGTGCCGGCGTCGAACACACGCTGCGGCACCCAGCGCTTGAGCAGGGTCTCGAAACCGGGCGACTTCGGGTCCTCGGTCATGATGCCCTTGCTCTGTTCCTCGAAGCCGGCCACGTGCTGCATCAGCTGACGCATGGTGACCGGCTTGCCCGCGCGCGGCGGGATGGTGAAGTCCAGATAACGATTGACGTCGGCGTCGAGGTCGATCTTTCCCGCCTCGACCTGCTGCATCACCGCCGTCCAGGTGAACAGCTTCGACACCGAGCCGATACGGAACAACGTGGTGGCCGGATCGACCGGCGTGCGCCGGTCGCGATCCGCGTAGCCGAAGCCGCGGCTGGTCAGCACCTGGCCATCCTTGACCACCACGACGACCGCGCCGGGGATACCCGACACTTCCAGCGCATAGGGCATAAAGCCGTCGAGCCAGGTGTTCGCGTCGCGGGCATCGAGCGGATGCGCCGTGCCGTCCATCTCGGCCGTGGCCGCCGGCGGAACCGGTGCGGGACCGGGCTGCGTGGTCGGTGGCGTGGGCACCTGCGCCATCGCGGTGGACAGGGCCGTGGCCAAAGCTACCGCGACGATCGTCTTGAACAGGGACACGGGCGTTCTCCGTAGGCGGAAACGAAGGATGGGCATCACGGCGACACCGCGCGCACGGCATCGACCAGGGCGGCGAAGGCATCGCCGCCGCGCAGCGGATCGGCCACCGGCAGGCCGAGGCGAGCGCTTTCGGCCCGCATGCGCGCGATGGCGTCATCGGCATCTAGCCGCGAGGTGTCGAAGGCGACGCCGACGCAGCGGATGCGCGGATTCGTGCGCTGGCCCAGACGCGTCGTCAGCTCGATCACCTCGACGACCTCCGGCAGCGCGAAGTCCGGATAACCGAGCATGTGCGGCCGGTCCGGCTGGTGGCAGACGACGAAGGCGTCGGGCTGGGTGCCGTGCAGCAGGGCCAGCGAGACACCGGCATACGCAGGATGAAAGAGCGACCCCTGCCCTTCGACGACGTCCCAGTGCGGGGGCTCTGCCGCGGGGCTGAGGCGTTCGGCCGCGCCGGCGGCGAAGTCCGCGACGACCGCGTCCATCGGCACGCCGCGACCGGCGATCAGGATGCCGGTCTGGCCGCTTGCGCGGAAATCGACCGCATCGCCCCGCTCGATCAAGGCCTTGGCCAACGCGAGCGCCGTGTACTTCTTGCCCACCGCGCAATCGGTACCCACCGTCAACAGGCGCCTGCCGCCGCGGCGACGTCCCGTGCCGACGGGTAATCCGTCCGGCGGGACGCGTACGTCGATCAGTCGGCGACCCAGCCGTCGTGCGGCGTCCGCCAACGGTGCGATGCTGGACAGGCGCGTATGCATGCCACTGACGAGGTCCAGACCGGCCTCGAGCGCTTCGATCAGCGCCTCGACCCAGCGCGGGGGAATCGCGCCACCCGGACTCGCGACGCCGATGACGAGTCCGCGCGCACCCCCGGCCTGCGCTTCGACCGGCGTCAGCGTGGGCAGCCCGGTATCGATCGTGCTGCCGCAGCCCCATTGCCCGACGCAACGATCGAACGCCCAGTCGCGCAGACCGAACGCGGTCTTGGCGTAGCCCGCTTCGGTCACGTCGCCGAGGAACAGCAGGTAAGGCTGCGGCAGGTTGTCGAGTTCCGTGGGTGCGGTCGGAGGAACGAAAGACATGGGAAGCGGATTCCTCGAAGGGATCAGCGGGCTTTTGCCGCCGGGGTGAAATGCAGATCGCGATAGTCCCAGCTGAAATCGGCGGTCGGCGACACGGGCGCCATGCTCATCCGCTCGATGCCGCCCTCCGGGGTCAGGGCAAAGGTGACGAACGCGTTTTCCACGTCGGGCATGTCCCAGACCGTGCGGAAGGTGTCGTACTGCACATGGACCAGTCGCCCTTCGAGGCCCGGCGTGCGGTCGAAACGGATGCGCAGTTCGCCGGCCTTCTTAGGGTCGCGCGAAAGCGTAGCCGTGCCGTACCAGGGATCGCGGTAGACACCGACGTAGCGGTCGACGGCGAGCGACGGGCCGCGCTCCGGATGCGTCTCGGCCTCGCGTTTCTTCAGGGCAGCCGCGGCCTCGGCATGACTGGCATCGAAGAATTGCTTGTACGTCCCGATCCAGTCCGGCGAGTCCAGGCCCAGGTACGTGTCGAGCAGATGCTCGCGGAGGGAGAACAACGTGCCCGCGTCCTCGGCGTTCACCATCACGGCGAAGGCGACCTTCCTTTCCGGAATGATCATCGTCACCGAGTAGGCGCCGAGTACGCCGCCGAGGTGAGTGATCACCTTGTGCCCGCGGTAGTCGCCGACTTCCAACCCAAGCGCATAGGCGTTGAACAGCGGATGGGCGAGCGCGAGCGGCCCGGGCGGGGCCGGCTCGTCGATCACCGTATGCGGCGTCACCAGTGCCTTTGCCGCGTCCGCGCTGAACAGGCGCCGCTGGTCGTCGATGACACCGTCGCGCAGCAGCGCCCTGAGCCACAGCCCCATGTCCGCCGCGCTGCTGCGCAGTCCGCCCGCGGGCGAGAACGTGGTGCCCGAGAGCACTGTCTTGAGCACCGCGGTCGGGCCGACACCGCGGATCGGCGTGCTGTTCTTGCCGTGCAGGCCGACCTGGTCGGCCACCGGCGTGTCTACGTCGGTCTGCGTGTCGCGCATGCCCAGCGGTTCGAGGATGCGCCGGCGCAGCGTCGCTTCCCAGGTCTGCCCGGTGACGTCCTGGACCAGTTGTCCGGCGACGACGTACAACACGTTGTCGTAGTCGTAGCTGGCACGGAACGAATGCTCCGGCTTGAGGAAGCGCATCGAACGGGTCAGCTCCGCCCGCGTGCGATCCGTGCTGGGAAACAGCATGAGGTCGCCCTGCCCCTTGCCCAGCCCACTGTTGTGCACGAGCAGGTCGGTGATCGTCATCTGCGAGGCGAAGCCGTCGTACATGCGGAAGCCGGCGACGTGGTCGGCCACGCGATCGTCCCAGGCCAGCTTGCCGTCGTCGACGAGGATCGCCAGTGCCGCGGCGGTGAACGCCTTGGTGTTCGAGCCGATCGGAAACAGCGTATGCGGGCCGACCGCTCCGGCGGCGCCGAGCGTGCGCACGCCGTAGGTGTGCGTGGCGATGCGGTCGCCCTCGACCACGGCGATGGCGACGCCGGGCGTGTCGAAGGTGCGCATTGCGCGGGCGACGTAATCGTCCAGCGGCGTGGCGTCCCGTTGCAGCGCCGTCGCGGCCGGAGCGCGTTCGTCGGCGAGCGCGGGCGCCATGGCGAGGGCGGCACACAAGGCACCGCCCAGGGTCAGGGCGTGGAGCGGCCGGATCGGGCCGGATGCGGGCTGTCGGAACATCAGTCTCCCCTTCTCGTTCTTTCGATGGACCGCGCGCCCTACGGTCAGGATCGTTTGGCTCGAAGCTTGCCCGCCGTGTTCTTGCGTCCGCTCGCCGCCTTGCCGGCCGGCCGGTCGTCGAGCGTCGGCGCTTCGAGGTAGCCGGCGAAGCTCTGGCGCAGGCGCGTGATCCGGTCGATGCGCTCGAACATGCCGGACTGCTCCTGCCGTCGCGCGATCGCGCCGATCAACAGGCTGAGCAGGCTCATCGCCGGGCCGAAGTTGTGCCACGCGCGCGCCTCGTCGATGGGAATCATCAGCACGTGGTCGGTCAGCTTGCGGGCCCAGTAGCACTGCGAGTCGGTAATGATCACCAGCGGAATGCCGCGCGTCGCCGCCTCCTCGGCAAGGAGGCGGAAATGCCGGTAGTAGCGACGGAAGTCGATCAGCACAAGGCAATCGCCCGGCTTCGCGTCGAGCAGTACGTCGATGTAGGCGCCATCGGAGCCTTCGACAAAACGCGTGCACGGCCTGACGTGCTGAAGCAGGTTTGCGAAGCCAAGGCCCAGGAAACGGCCGTGGTGGAAGCTGGCGACGGAGATCCGCTGGGCTTTCACCAGCAGGTCGACGATGGCCGCCCACTCCTGGGTATGCGCGAGCGCGTGGACGCTGGTCAGGTCGCGGATCTCGGCTTGCAGGCCTTCCGACAGCGACGCGTCCGCGAGGTGATCCGGCGTCTTGTACAGCGGCAGCCACGGCGCCTCGCCACGCAGGTCGTCCTTCAGCTCGTTCAGACCCTCGTAGCCGAGGTTGCGCAGGAAGCGACCGACGGTCATCGGGCTGACCCCGATGTGCCGTGCCAGCGAGGCCGCGGTTTCGAAGGCGATCCCGCCGATGTTCTGCAGCAGGTAGGTGGCAATCTTCTGCTCGGAGGGAGTGAACGTCTCCCACCGGCTCTTCAAGGTCTTCTGCAGCTCTTCGATCATCTGGATTCTCTCAACGTGCACCGACCACCGGATATGCAGGATCGCGATGGCGTCCGACGTCGCCCACCCTGCTCCCGAGCAGGTGAAGCAGCAAGCCGGACGCGCCGGCGAAGCACCCCATCAGGACGAAGAAGCCGCCGTGACCCATCCGGCTCCACAGCGTGCCCAGGCCACCCGCCAGCAGGTTGCCGAAGAACCCGGCGAAGAACCACGTGGCGATGCTGGTGGCGCGGAATCCCTCCGGTGCCAGGCGACCGAAGAGCGCCAGGCCCACCGGCAGGATGTGCAGTTCGCCGATGGTGAACACCACGAACCAGGCGAATACCCAGACCCAGCTCACCCGCAAGCCCTGGCTCTCGTGCCATGCCGCCAGCACACCGAGGGCGATGAACGAGGCCGCGACGATGGCGGCGCCGAAGGCCATCCGTCGCAACAGCGGCGTCTCCCTGCCCCGCTTCGCCTTGCGCACCCAGTACGCGACAAGGAAAGGGGTGAAGGCGAACACGGCCAGCGAGTTGATCGATTGGAACCAGGTCATAGGAAAGGACCAGGCGTCGCTGAGACGGCGATCGACGCCCGTATCGATCCACAGCGGCAAGGTATTGCCGTTCTGCTCGTACGCGCCACGGAACACGACAACGATGGCGGCGATCGCGATCAGCAGCGCGAAGCGCTCGCGCACCGCGCGGTCGACGGGGCGACGCGCGGATGCAGGCAGCACGGCGCGGCGCGGTTCCGCCGGCAGGTAGCGGGCGCCGGCCAGATAGATGACCAGGGACAGCAGCATGCCCACCCCCGCTGCGGCGAAGCCGTAGTGCCAGCCGTAGACTTCGCCTAGCGTCCCGCAGACCAGCGGCGCCATGAAGCCGCCGAGATTGATGCCGACGTAGTAGACGTTGTATGCGGTCTTGCTGCGCTCGTCGCCGTCGCGATAAAGACCTTCGATCTGGCTCGCCAGGCTGGGCAGGAACAGGCCGTTGCCCAGCGCGATCAGGACCAGCGCGGCGAAGAATGAAGGCTCGAAGGTCATCAGGAAATGACCCAGGGCCATCGTCGAGCCGCCGATGATGACGGCATTGCGCTTGCCCAGCCAGCGGTCGGCCACCCAGCCGCCGGCGACCGGGGTGAAATACGCGAACGCGGCGTAGGTGCCGTACACCAGCGATGCGTAGCCCTGGTCCATGACCAGGTGCTTGGTCATGTAATAGACCAGGATCGCCCGCATGCCGTAGAAGGAGAACATCTCCCACATCTCGGTCAGGAAGAGCACGGTCAACCCGCGAGGGTGGCCAAACCAGCTCTTCCCCGCGGGGAACGCGATGTTCATCAGATCGTCTCCCGCCCGTTGCCCCACACCTCGTCGGCGCAATCGATCATACCGTCGGCATAGCGCACGGCGGGATCGCGGTCTTCGCTCAGGTAGAGCGGACCGTCGAGATCGACCACACGGCAATGCTGGCCCACGATGAAGGCGGGCGCCATCGACCACGACGAGCCGGACATGTTGCCCACCATCAGGTCGAAGCCGAGCGCGCGACCGCGCTCGACGATCGCCAGCGCCTCGGTGAGACCACCGCACTTGTCCAGCTTGATGTTGATCACCTGGACCAGGCCGACCATCTTCTCCAGGTCGTGGCGGTCCTGCACGCTTTCGTCCGCGGCCAGGGGGATCGGACTGTCGAGTCCGAACAGCCATTCGTCGCGATCGGTGGGAAACGGTTGCTCCACCAGCTCGACGCCCGTCTCCTGAAATGCAGGTAGGAGCGCGCGGAACGACTCGACGGTGAAACCCTGGTTGGCGTCTACGATGATCCGCGCTTCGGGCGCCGCCGCGCGCACGGCGCGCACCCGCTCCGCGTTGCGCGCGTCGTCGGTAAGCTTGAGCTTCAGGGCACGCGCGCCATGGATGAGATCGGCGTTGCTCTTCGCCGCGGCTCGCGCCGCGGCGGACGGCGGTTCCGCTGAGACGAAGCGCCGGGCGACCTCGGCCATGGTCGCCGGCTCGCCCGCACTGAGGGTGAACGTGGTCGTCAGCGCATGCGGCTTCGCCTGGCCCTCGATGAGCGCCCAGACCGGCTTGCCGGCCCGCTTGGCCTCGAGGTCCCATAGCGCACAGTCCACTGCGTTGCGGGCACCGCCGCGCGGCAGCACGTCGAGCAGTTGCTCGCGGGAGATGCCGGCCTCGATGCGCTCGCGAGCGCCCTCGATCTGCTCGATCATGGTCGGCGGTACGTCGCCCAGGTAGTACACACCGAGGCCTTCGCCGATGCCGCGATGACCGTGCTCGTCGGTCAGGGTCACAATCACGGCATCGAAGGAATGGAAGGTGTACCCGGTGATCGCAAACGGCACTTCCAGCGGCCAGCTCTTGGTCTCGATGGAAAGGGACAAACGCGACGGCGCGCTTTCGTTCATGGGGAATCCCGCAGGTGCGTAGGCGGCCATGGTCAATAGGCCGTACTGAAACTGACCAGCCCGAAGGCGACGATGAACCAGGCGAGGTAGAGCGCGCCAAGCGCGAGCAGACCCTCGCCCAGGCGGACCCATCGACCGCGACGCGGCGACCGCCAGGTACCGACCGCATGCGCGACGATCACCGCCACCGCGAGCAGCGCGAGCAGGCCCCACGCGTAGAGGACATAGAGCGCCGGCGTGATACCGCCCTGCAGCAGCGGGATGGCGTCGTTGGCGAGGACGTAGGTCAACAGGGCAGCCCAGCCGACGATTTCCAGCGCCAGCACTGTGATGGCCAGCCGCGAATAGAGGCGGAATCGTGCGGCACGCGGCGCGAACGGCAGCGACCGACGGTAGTGCCGACGCGTCCACGCGCCGATCGGCCAGGCGAACCATGCGGCGAACACGACCAGGCTGGACAGCGACAGCCACAGCAGCACCGAGCCGAGCGCCCCCGCACCGCCGATGCGCTGGAAGACCGCGACGGGCACCTCCTCGTCGGTGGCGAAGTAACGGATGCTCCCGTCCGTGTCGGCGACGAATCGAAGCGATGTGGTGTCGCCCGCGTCGCGATAGACCAGCGGTGCCACTTCGTGCCAGCGCAGTGGGGCGCCGGCCGCGTCGGTGAAGGCATCGACGACAATCGTGTGATCGGGCTGCGGCGACACCGACGTCTGCCCGAGCAGGTAGAACAGGCGCAGGGCGCTGTCGTTGCGGCGCGTCGAGCGATACCAGCCGGCGACCTTCGCCGCATCGCCGGCCGCGTCCGGCAGCGCGGCCGTGTGCCTGGCCGGCTGCGGATAATAACGATCGAGGAAGCGACGCAGGATCTCCTTGCGCACCACGTGCGCGCCCGCCTCGTTGCCGAGGCTGTTGAAGGACACGAAGATGCCCACGTGCGCATCGAGCAGCAGATGCAGATCGGAGTGGAAATAGTCGAGGTCGCCCGCGTGGCCGACGATGCGCTGGCCATTGCGGTCCTCGTCGTAGAAGCCGAGGTCCATGCCGTTGAGCCCGGGCGCATTGGTGTGCTGCCGCGTGTGCATCAGGCGCACGGTCTCCGGACGCAGGATCGCCGCACTGCCGCGACCGCCGCCGTCGAGATAAGCGATCATGAAGCGCGCCATGTCCATGGCCGTGCTGCTCAACCCACCGGCGGGCGCCGGATTGATCATCTCGAAGGGTTTCGGCACGCCGTCCGAGGCCGTCTTGTAGCCGATCGCCTGGAGCGGCTCGAGGTCCGCCGGCACCGGTTGCAGGAAGGTGGACCGATGCATCCCCAGCGGCCGGAAGATGTGCCGGTCGACGTAGCTCTCGAAGCGTTCGCCGGACACGCGCTGCACGATGTACGCCGCGAGGCCGCAGCCGTAGTTGGAATACGCGGGATACATACCGGCGTCGTAGATGCGTCGCGGCATGTGCGACTTCAGGTAGGCCTCGAGATTGATACCCGCCGCGGATGCCGGGAACATGCCGCTGGCCGTATCCTCGAAGCCGCCGGTGTGGGTCATCAGCTGGCGCAGCGTGACGGGCTTGCCGTCCCGCGGCGGAATGGCGAAGTCGAGGTAGCGGTTGACGTCGGCGTCGAGGTCGAGCTTGCCCTGCTCCACCTGCTGCATGACGGCGGTCCAGGTGAACAGCTTGGAGATCGAGCCGGGACGGTAGAGCGACGACTCCGGCGACGGCACCTGTCCCGTGGCGAGGTTCGCGCGGCCATAGCCGCGTGCGAGCAGTACGTCGCCATCCTTCACCACGCTGACCACGGCGCCGGCGAGGTCGCCGCGTTCAAGCGCGAACGGGATGAGCCCGTCGAAGAAACGCGACAGGTCCTCGGCGTTCAGCTCAGGCGTCGAGGCGTCGGGCGTGGACGGCACGGCAGCGGGCGTCGCGACCGCCGCCGGCGCGGCCGTGGAGCTGGCGGATGCGGGCAGCGACGGCACCTGCGCGTGCACGCCGAGGGCGGCGCACGCGAGGGCCAACGCCATCAGGCGTCTAGCGAAGCGGGACATGGCGACTCCAGGAGAAACGGTGGCCGGGCGATGGATCAGAAGTCGACGCTGGCGGAAACGCCGACCGTGCGCGGCACGATGTAGCGCGCGCTGAACGGCGAGGCGCGTGGATCGAGCGTCTCGGGGCCGATCGACGATACGCCGCGCTTGTCGAAGACGTTCTTGACGTAAGCCTTGAAGGTGAAGTCGCCCACGTAGACGCCCGCGCGCAGGTCCACGGCGCTGTAGCTGGGGATGGCGAAACGCGGCCCCTCCTCGGTCGAGAAGTCGGAAACGCGATCGCCCACGTAGCGGTAACTGCCGCCGACGAAGGCGGACCAGTCCTCGCCGATCGGGAAGTCGTAGTCGATGCCGACGTTCGCGTTCAACTTCGGCACGTACGGCAGCCGGTCGCCCTTACGGCCGAACAGGCCCGGCGGCGTGTCGGAGGTCAATTCGGCACGTGTCCATGTGGCGTTGGTGGAGAACACCAGGCCATTGGCCGCCACGTAGTTCCAGCTCGCCTCCAGGCCACGGCTGCGCGCCTTGCCGCCGTTACTGAGGAAAGACACACCACCCGCGATCGCGGCGAGCTGGATGTCCTTCCAGTCGATCAGGAATGCAGCGAGCTCGACCGTCGAGCGCTTGTCCTCCGAACTGCTCTTGAGACCCAGCTCGTAGTTGACCAGACGGTCCTGGTCGAAGGTCTTCGGTGCGTCCGTACCCGGCAGCACCGAGGTATTCGCACCGCCCGGACGGAAACTGGAGGCGATGCGTCCGTAGACCATCAGGTTGTCGTTGAACTTGAACGTGGGATTGACCAGATACGTCGACGGTTTGTCCGTGCTCTTCTGCGTGAACTCTGCCGTGGGCGCGAGCAGGCCATAGCTGGTCTCATGGAACTCGGTGCTGTCGTGGCTGTAGCGCCCGCCCACCGTGACGGCGAAGCGCGACGTGGCGTGCCAGGTTATGTCCGCGTAACCGGCCCACTCCTTGAACTTTGCCGGACCCACGGCGACGTGCCCCGCCGTGTCCGGTAGCGCGATCGGGGCGCCGGTGGTGGCATCGAAAACGTTGACGTCCTGAACGTTGGTAGTGTGCTCGCGGGTGAAGAACACACCGGCGCGCCACTCCACGGCCTGGTCGGTGGCCGACTGCAGGCGCAGTTCCTGCGTCACCTTGTTCAGCTCCATCGGGTTGCTGATCGAATAGGCGCCGTTGTCCAGGCCCAGCAACGGATTGACCAGCGGGCCGTAGGCGAAGGTCGTATCGGTGTCGGAGCGTTTGTCGAGCTTGCCGTAGCTCGTCGACGAGACCAGCGTGGCCCAGCCGAAATCGGCACTGACGTCGGCGCTGTAGAGCCGGTAGCGCACGCCAAACTTGCCGGTGCCGACCGCGAACGACTGGCGCAGGTCGCCGTAGATCGGTCGCAGCGAGACCGGATCGATCTGCACGCCGGCGTTCGCCAGGGCGTCACCGTCGAGGTTCTGCGCCAGGGCCGCGAGCCTTACCGAGACGGTGCTCGACGGCGTCCACAGCAGCTGCGCGCGGCCGCCGCGAATCTTCGCGTCGTTGGTGTCCTTGCGCCCGTTCGCGACGTTGTCGATGTAACCGGGATCGCGACGGGCGAACGCGTTCACTCGTAGCGCGAGCTCGTCCTTGACCAGCGGCAGGTTGACCATCGCATGGGTGTCGAAGCCGTCACCGCCGTGGGATACGCTGCTGCCGCCCACCTGCACGCGACCGGCGAAGCGGGTGCTGTCGGGCGGCGTGGTAACGAACTTCACCAGGCCGCCGAGCGTGTTCGAACCGTAGAGCGTGCCCTGCGGCCCACGCAGCACCTCGATGCGATCCACGTCGTCGGGATCGATGTCGGGCGTCAGCATGGCGCCGGCGGCATACACCGTGCTCGAGCCGAACGGCGTGTCGTCGATGTAAGTGCCCACGGTCGCATTGGGCGTATTCGAGCCGGAAGTGATACCACGCAGGGTCAGCTGGGTCTGGCCGGGGCCGAGGGTGACGGTGTTGAGGCCAGGCACGCGGGTCGCGTAGTCGGCGAAGCTCTGCGCGCTCTCGCGATCGAGCTGGCCGCCGTTCAACGCGGAGACTGCCATCGGCACGTCCTGCACGCGTTCGCTGCGCTTGTTGGCGGTAACCGTGACCGCGGTGAGATCGGTGGGCTCGTGAGACTTCGCCGGGTGCGTTCCCTGTGTCGCCGAGTCGCCGGTCGCAGCGGTGGGTGTGTCCTGCGCCTGAACCAGAACAGGCATGCTCAAGGCCAGCGCGATACCTGCACAGATGGCCTTCCGACCGTTGAACGGATGACGACGGAACATGAGCTTTCCTCCCCCGAGGCGACGGCACGATTAGTTCGTGGCGCTAGTGTTATCACCGTATCATTATGCTGTCAAATGATATCTAGATAACATCGCGCGTCGTCTGATCCCGCCCACGGTCGACACCGACGATGGCACGCAGAAGCCGATGGGCACGCTCCTGGCGAAGAAGCGCGCGGGCGACCGCAAGCAGTGGCTGGAGTAAAAAGGCGCCCTGGCGACGCCGGAAGGCTGACCGGGGAAGTCAATTCTTCACTGCGGGCTCCGGCACGGCCTGGTCTTCCTTCCGATAATCGAAGATGGCCCGGCCGGCCATGGACGTGGCCGGCGTCCAGCGAATGACGGGCACCCATCGGCCGGTCACTTTGAGGAAATCCTTCTGGTCGTTCCTGGCGGCGTCGCGTCGAGCGACAATGCTATCCGCCCGGGAGAGCTTCGTCTTGGGATCGGCCCCCTTCCCACAGTCGTTATCCGTATAGAAGCAATTGTCCCGGTAGAAGAATGCTTCGACCGGCATGCGTGCTCCGACATCCTGCGGCCACGCCGCAACGACGATCTCGTTACGAACGAAGAACTGCTTTTCCTGACGAACTTCGACCATCTGCATCCATGCGCTTGCGGTATTGGTCTTCCGTGAATCCTCGACGCCAAAGGCGCACTGGTTCTCGTCCTCGTCGAAACGCTTGAGGATCCACCGCCCGTCGGAAAACACGCCCTGATCCTGACAGATGGGCTGGCCCGCCGTCTTGCAACGATCGGGCGCTCCGGTCCATGCGTCTTGCGGGTAGGCACAGCGCAGCATGAGGTGCTCGTAACCCTTCGGCGTATGGAACCAGGGATAAATGATGAACCCGTTGGCCGAAGGGTAATTCTCGGGAAAATTCGAGTCCTGGCGAAGCCACGAAAAAGACACGCCCCACGCCGCGTTGGCCGGATTGGGCAGCCACGAGTGGTAGCTCGTCGAGAAATTGGTGGATCGCATCAAGATGCCGGAGCACAGGAACGCAGGGTGCTGGTATCCCTCCTCGTTCCTTCCGCAGTCGTAGCGCTTTTCGTCGAAGCGCTTCTGCAGGTGTTCCTGCACCTTCCAACCCGGGTCGTCCATGGTCTGGGGATCCGGGAGCGGCATCGACCTGGCGTCGCACAACGCCAAGACAGCCAGCGAAATCGCAAGCAGCCATTTCTGGGCATGCATGACACATCTCCGTCCGTGGAGAGAAGCCTGCTTCGGCAGTACTACACTGCGCCGCCCGATGTCGTGACGCGATATTTCGAACGCTGTAGGCGAAGCCGGTGTCTTTTCGGCACGCTCAAAAGAAAACGTTCGTCGCGCATGGCAAAGAAAAAGCCCGGCTCGAAGCCGGGCTTATCTTTAATGACGATACGACTGGGAAAGTTCAGCGTCGGGAGCGAATGGCCCCTATCAGCGCGCGCGTGGCACCGTCGAACTGCCCGAGGTCGCCGGCGTCCTTGTCGTTGGCAAGCGAGGGGTAGATCTGCTTGGCGATCACCTTGCCCAGTTCCACGCCCCACTGATCGAAGGCATTGATGCCCCACAGGTGGCCGAGCATGAACACCTTGTGTTCGTACAGGGCGATCAGCGCACCCAGCGAGTGCGGCGTGAGCGAATCCAGCATGAAGACGGTGCTGGGACGATCGCCCTTGAACGAGCGCTGCGCCGCGAGGGCGCGGCGCTCGGAGTCGCTACCGGATTTCGCCTCGGCCAGTGCTTCGTCGAAGGTCTTGCCGAGCGAGAGCGCGGCGGCCTGCGCCAGAAGGTTGGACAGCAGCACGTCGTGGTTCTCGCGCAGCGGGTGCGCCGGCTTCACCAGGCCGATGAATTCGAGCGGCACCGTGTCGGTGCCCTGGTGCAGCGCCTGGAAATACGCATGCTGCGCATTGGTGCCGATGCTTCCCCAGACCACGGGCACCGTGGGCTGGTGTACTTCGCTGCCGTCATCCGGGTGCACGTGCTTGCCCAGGCTCTCCATTTCCAGCTGCTGCAGGTAGGAGGGAAGATCGGCCAGGGAATCGACGTAAGGCACCACGGCGCGACTGCTGCGACCCAGGATATTGCGGTTCCAGATCTCGGCGATCGTCAGCAATACCGGCAAGTTGTCCTGCCATTCGGCGCTGCGGAAATGATCGTCCGCTTCGGCGGCACCCGCGAGGAGGTCACGGAAGCCCTGCATGCCGATGGAAAAGGCAATGGACGCACCGACGGCGGACCACAGCGAGAAGCGCCCGCCGACGTAATCCCACATGGGGAGTATCTGGGACGCGCCCCACTTCTGCACCGCCTCGACGTTCGAACTCACGGCGATGAAGTGCCGGGCGGTTTTCTTTTCGTCGCCGTCGTTGGCTTTCAGTATCCAGTTACGGAAAACCCCGCCGTTGAGCAGGGTTTCCTGCGTGTTGAAGCTCTTGGACACCAGGATGACCAGCGTGCGGGCCGGGTCGAGCTTGTTCATGAGATCCGTCGCGGCCTGCCCGTCGACGTTGGTGAGGAAGTGGCTGGTGATGCCCTTCACGTGGAACTGTTCCAGCGCATGGACGGCAAGGCGCGGGCCGAGGTCCGATCCGCCGATGCCGATGTTCACCACGTCGGTGACGCCGCCGATCAGGCCGACCGACTCGCCTTCGCCCTTGTGCACGGCGTTGACGAGCGTTTCCATCTTGTCCAGCGCGTCGGCAACGTCCCGGCGAACCTCGGCCGGTGCCGCGGGATGCCGCGAGGCACCGCCGCGCAGGGCGGTGTGGAGAACGGCGCGGTCTTCGGAGGTATTGATGTGCTTGCCTTCGAACATCGCATCGCGCGCGGCCTTCCACCCCGTGCTTTCGATGTAGGCGCCCACCGCGTCGAGCGCGGCGATGTCGAGCTTCTGCCGCGATATGTCGAGAAGGATGGGACCCATACGCTTGCGCAGGCGTTCGCCGCGGGCGTCGTCCTGTACGAGGTCACGAAGATGGGTGCCGGCAAGGCGGGAGGCGTGCTCCTCGAACGAGGGCAACGGGGCGTGCTTTGATTCCATGGCTTCCACTTGGCTGCAACGGAGGGAAGCGCGAATCTTACCGCAGTGCAGCGTAAGTGGATTGTATGGAAGCCGCGTTGCGGCTTCCTGTGAGTCGGCGGCCGGTGGCCGCCTGTAAGTCGCGCTTCGCGCAGTGAACAGTGAACCGAATCGCGCACAGGCGCTCTTGCTTACGGTTCACAGGCCGCGCAGCGGCCAACTCACAGGCAGGGCAAAGCCCGCCGACTTACTCAGCCCGACTTACGCCGCCTGCTTGGGGATGGAGTGGTTCGTATGCGTGATGACGTTGTTCTCGTCGACGTACACGAGGTCCGGCTGGTACTTCGCCAGTTCCGCTTCGGAAAGACCCACGAACGCGGCGATGATCACCAGGTCGCCCGTCGACACGCGGCGCGCCGCGCTGCCGTTCACCGAGATGATGCCCGAGCCCTCTTCCGCACGCAGAGCGTACGTCACGAAACGCTCGCCGTTGCTGATGTTCCAGGCATGGATCTGCTCGTACTCGCGGATGCCCGCGGCGTCGAGAAGGGTGCCGTCGATGGCGATCGAACCTTCGTAGTTCAGCTCGGCGTGAGTCACCGTGGCCCGGTGGATCTTGCACTTGAGCATGTTGAGGTGCATGGCGGTCTCTGGGATGGGGTTACTGCAAAAACGCCCATTCTAACGGAGGGTTGCCCGATCCGTCGCGTGGGCTTCCTCTGTCGGTGCGCTTTATGGGGGACCGGCGTCCGAAACGCAAGTCCCCGTTTGTGAAGGGGTTCAGTCGAACGGCAGGTTGTCGATGAGGCGGGTGCTGCCCAGGCGGGCCGCCACCAGGGCCACCAGGCCCTCCCGCTCATCCGCGCCGGGCTCGGCCAGGTCTTCCACCCGGCGAATGGCCACGTAGTCGGGGACGAAGCCACCCCGCTCCAGGCGCGACCTGGCCGCCGCTTCCAGCGGCTGGCGCGCATGCCCCTGCTGGAAGAGCTCGCGCATCTGCAGGAGGGTGGCGTGGATCAAGGGTGCCCGGGACCGCTCCTGCGCCGACAGGTACTGATTGCGCGAACTCATGGCGAGCCCGTCGGCTTCCCGCAGGGTCGGCGCCGACATCACCTTCACCGGCAGCGAGAGGTCGCGGACCATGCGCTCGATCACCTTGAGCTGCTGGAAGTCCTTTTGCCCGAACACGGCCAGGTCGGGCTGGACGAGACTGAAGAGTTTCGCCACCACGGTGGCCACGCCGTCGAAATGACCCGGGCGATGCGCGCCTTCGAGCGTATCGGTGATGACCGGTACATGGATGCTCACGCTGGAAGCCGGGCCGAACGGATACATCGTGGCCACGTCGGGAGCGAACAGGATGTCGCAACCCGCCTCTGCCAATCCCGCCTGATCCTGGGCCAGGGTACGGGGATACCGCTCGAAGTCCTCGCCGGGGCCGAACTGCGTCGGATTCACGAAAACGCTGGCCACGACGCGATCGGCACGGGCACGCGCCAGTTTCAGCAGCGAATGGTGGCCCGCGTGCAGGTTGCCCATGGTCGGCACGAAGCCGACCGTCTGGCCCGCGGTGCGCCAGCCCCGAATCGCTGCGCGAAGTGCGGCGGCATCGGTAACGGTCTGCATGCTGGTGTCCTCAGGTGAAGCTGTGTTCGGGGCCGGGGAAGTGTTTCTCCCGCACGTCCCCGGCAAAAGCGGCGATGGCGGCCTGGATGGAACCACGGCCGGCGAGGAAATCCTTGGAGAATCGAGGCCGCTTTCCCGGGGTCAGCCCTAGCAGGTCGTACACCACCAGCACCTGGCCGTCGCAGTCCACCCCGGCACCGATGCCGATCGTGGGAATGGACAACTCCGACGTGATGCGCGCCGCGAGGGCGGAGGGAACGCACTCGAGTACCAGGAGGTCGGCACCGGCGGCTTCCACGGCCCTGGCATCTTCCAGGAGCCGCATGGCGGCTTCTTCGGTCTTTCCCTGCACCTTGTAGCCGCCCAGCCGGTTCACCGACTGTGGGGTGAGACCGAGGTGCGCGCACACGGGGATATTCCGCTCGGTGAGCGCGGCGATGACCTCGCAGACGCGCCCCGCCCCCTCGATCTTCACCATGGCCGCACCGCCCTCGGCGACGAGGCGCGTGGCGGCGTCCATCGCCGCAGGCACGTCGCGGTCGCTCATGAACGGAAGGTCGGCCACCAGGAGCGTGGAGGAGAGCCCCCTGGCCACGGCTGCCGTGTGGTAGACCATGTCATCGATCGTGACCGGCAACGTACTGGACCGGCCCTGCACCACCATGCCAAGGGAATCGCCCACCAGGGCCACGTCGACCCCTGCGGTTTCCAGTTGCGAGGCAAAACTCGCGTCGTAGGCGGTGAGCATCACGATCTTCCGGCCTTCGGCTTTCATCGCCTTCAGGCCCGGCACGGTCACCGGCTTACGCGCCGGCGCACTCGCATTTTCGACGTACACGCTCTGTCGCCTCATGGGTAGAAACCGGAATTGTCCGCCCAAAGTCGCGGTATCTCAAGGAACGCCCACCGCCGGTTTCAGTTTCGCTTCCCATTGGCCGCGCGGGAGGGCGAGGTCCGCATCCGACGGGGCGATGCGTGCGAACACCTCGGGCGTTGCCGAGCGCAGGGCGAAACAGATGCCCGCGTAACGCTCGTAGTCCTCCAGGCTCCGCTGCCGGCCCAGCCAGGGCACCGGCTCGGGCTCGCCATGCATGCCGAAGGCGGCTTCCGCCGCTGCCATGGCCCGCATGCCGAGCTGCGCGCCGTCGAGCGTCGTGTCGCCGCGCGCGAGCGCCTTCGCCTGGTCGTCCCAGACCTTGGGCATGCCCTGCCGTCCGTAGTAGTGCCAGAGCACGTGCCGGTGCGGATGGAAAAGGTCGTATCCATGCGTATACGCCCTCACGGCCAGCGTGATCTCCTCGGTGTTGAAGTAGTGATCGGGATCGGCAGGCACGTCGCAAACGAAACTCCCGTCAGTGAAGGCGAATCCCCCGCTGAAGAAGCGCGCACGCACGGGCGCTTTCCGCCCGGCGGGGGAATCGATGGTCGTGGAGCGGGTGCGCACCAACCCGGGACCGCCGAATTCCACGAAATCGATCTGGTAGCCGCGATCGCAATACGGAGGCGTCGGGTCGCCCGGCGCATAGGCCGGCGGGTGGGCAACGAGCACGGGGCGCGGGAATGCATGGGAACGGACATCCTCCAGCATCTGCACCAGGCTGGCATCCCAGTCGCGCGCGAAGCGATGGTGCGAATCCAGTTGCAGCGTGTAGCGCTCGCTCGCGAACCCCTGCTGGGCGACGGCCCTCGCCCACCCGCAGCCACGCGACTCGTGCATGGCGTAGTCGAAAAGCTGTACGACGGCACCGCGACGCGAAAGGCGGTGATGCAGGCGCCCGCCCACGATGCGGCTGCTCAGGGTGAATCCCCCGGCCTCGAAGTCGCCGGGGCTCTCGCTGCCGTCGTGCTGCCAGCAAACCGAAACGTGCAACCGGGACGGATGCCTCGCCTTGTCGACGAGATCCACCAGCGTGGGCAGCAGTTCCGGATCCCGATACGCGGGAATCTGCACGAAGATCGTATTCCCCTGTTCGTCCATGAGGGATTCCGTTGGGCGCCGTCCTGGCGCATACCCATGCTACGCCGTCGCGTCGCGCCTAGGAAAGGCGTTCGCAGCCCTGTGTATCAAGCGTTTCCAGCAATTCCGCGACGCGGCCTTGCCCGGGAATGTCGAGCGTGGCGTCGATGTCGGCCAGTGGCAGGAGCACGAAGGCACGCTGGGCCATGCGTGGATGCGGGATGTCGAGACGCTCGTCGTGGACAACCGCCGCCCCATGGAGAAGAAGATCAAGGTCCAGCGTACGCGGCCCCCACCGCGCCCCGTCTCGCACCCTGCCAAATGCACGCTCGGTCTCCAGCAGCACGTCGAGCAACGCGTGCGGGGGCAACGCCGTGTCGACCGAAACAACTGCGTTCACGAAGTCCGGTTGGTCAAGCACGCCCCAGGGGGCTGTCCGGTAGAAGGCGGAGCGCCCCGTCAGCGCCAGTTCCGGATGGTTCGCCAGCCGGGCGATGGCCGCTTCCAGGGTCTGCTGCGCATCGCCGAGATTGCCGCCCAGGCCGATGAAGGCGCGGGCGATCACGTGCCGCCCGAATCGCCCTTGCCGCGTCCGACGGGCTTGCGCCGGCGGCGGCGCTTTCTCGCCGGCGCACCCGAAGCCGCGGACGGCTCGTGCGGGGGAACACCGCCACCGCCAAGCGCCGCGGCCAGCATTTCCGGCGGAAGCTGTTGGGCATGCGCCCACCACTCGCCCAGCTCGCGCATGCGCGGCGACTCGTGGGCGCGAAGCAGCAGGAAGTCGAAGGCCGCGCGGAAACGCGGATGCGACATCAGGCGGAACACGCGCTTGCGATGGATCTGCTCGAAGCGCGGCTGCAACGCCCAGATTTCTTCCATCGTGAAGGTGAACCGGCGGGGGATGGCCACGCGCTGGCACTGTTCGCCCACCACGTGTACGGCGGCGCGCTGCCATGCCTCGTTGTCGTCGTAGCCCTGTGCGATCCAGCCCTGGGCCTGGTCGCGCACCTCGCCCCAGAGGAGCACCGCGTACAGGAAGGCGGGCGTCACCGACTTGCCTTCGGCGATGCGCGCGTCGGTGTTGGCAAGCCCCTGCTCGACGAGCGCGCGCAGCGCGAGGTCGCCACGCTCCAGTGCGCGAGCGGTCGCCGGGAAAAGGAACTTCAGGAGGCCGCAGGCCTCGAGCATCTTGAAGCTTTTCAGGCCGTGACCGGCCAGGAAGAGCTTCAGCGACTCGTCGAAGAGGCGAGCCGGCGCGGCCTCGCCCAGAAGGTGGCCGAGCGACGCGAACGGCGCGGCGGCGGCCGGATCGATGGTGAAGCCCAGCTTCGCCGCAAGGCGTGCGGCACGGAGCATGCGCACGGGATCTTCGCGGTAACGCTGCTCGGGATCGCCGATGAGACGCATGGTGCGGTCTTCGAGGTCGCGCATGCCGCCCACGTAGTCGCGCACGCTGAAGTCGGAGATGTCGTAATACAGGGCGTTCACCCGGAAGTCGCGACGCACGGCGTCTTCCTCGATGGTGCCCCATATGTTGTCGCGAACGATCCGTCCGTCGACGATGTGGCGGTCGCCTTCGCCGCCCTCTTCACCGGTGCCGCGAAAGGTGGCCACCTCGATGATTTCCGGGCCGAACACCACGTGCGCCAGCCGGAACCGGCGGCCGATGAGTCGGCAGTTGCGGAAGAGGCTTTTCACTTCGTCCGGTGTGGCGTCGGTGGCGACGTCGAAATCCTTCGGGTGCCCGCCCAGCAGCAGGTCGCGCACGGCGCCGCCGACGAGGTACGCCGCGAAGCCCGCGTCGTGCAGGCGGTAAAGCACGCGCAGCGCGGCCTTGCTGATGTTCTTGCGGGAAATGGAGTGCTGGTCGCGCGGGATGATGCGCAGTACCGGCGAAACGTCACTCCTGGTATCGGAATTCAAGCGGTCGAAGTCCTGGCGGGCGCCCCGGCGCCCTTCAAGTGGCTGCCCCCACCGGCTGCCGGTCGGGATGAATGGGCCCAATGTAACGAATTCGACCCGGTTCGACGAGCGGCAGGCAAACCCGTTGCCGGCCGTACGAATTCGGCTATACTAGCGCGCTTCGTACTTCGAGTACGACCCGCTCCCTTCGTCTAGTGGTCCAGGACACCGCCCTCTCAAGGCGGGAACACGAGTTCGAACCTCGTAGGGAGCGCCACTTTTCCTTCCGGCGCCGAACCGTTCGCATGACCTTTGTCGTTACCGACAACTGCATCAAGTGCAAATACACGGACTGCGTCGAGGTCTGCCCCGTGGACGCTTTCCACGAAGGCCCGAACTTTCTCGTGATCAATCCGGACGAGTGCATCGACTGCACCCTGTGCGAGCCGGAATGCCCGATCAACGCCATCTATCCGGAGGACGACGTTCCCGCCGGGCAGGAGACATTCGTGGCGCTCAATGCAGAGCTCTCGAAGGCGTGGCCGGTCATCACGGAGCGGAAGGACGGCCTTCCCGACGCCAAGGAATGGGAAGGCAAGCCAGGCAAGCTGGACCTTCTCGAGCGCTGAGGCCTCGTCGCGCGTGCCGTCGCTTTCGACAGCGCATCGCTCGTGTCACTACTGAATGCCCTGGTCCGCCGTATTGAACCGGCAGGTGTCCATCGACATTAAGTCGCAGGCGCCAGCAAGACGATTCGGCAAGGTCCGCCGCTTGCCCCTCGCAACGGTCGCAAAAAGAAACGCCGCCCCGGGGGCGGCGTTTCGGTTCAGCGGGCGCGGCGGATTTACTTGCTACCCATCCGGGACTTCAGCGCGTCGATGACACGCCGAACGCCGTCGGCGTCGCCTTGGGCGCGAACCTCGCTGCCGGTACCGCTGGGCGTGACAGCCAACTGCACGGCATGGGTGGCGCCGGAAGCGGACGCCGGAGCGTCCTTGGCGTCCTGGTCGGCGTTCTTGCCGGCGCCGAACATGCGGCGGAAGAAGCCCGGACGACCTTCCGGCTTACCGCGGTTCACCGCGATCTGGTAAGTGTGAGTGGCGTCGTCGTGCGACGTGACGGTACCGAGGTCGCCCACGCTCAGGAGCTCACCGATGCGCCGATAGGCGGCGTCGGCATCGTCGGCGAGGACGAAGCCGTCCGAAACGGGAGCCGCCTGGCTGGCCGAGCCGCCCGAAGCGCCGGAACCGGCGTCGGGAATGACAAGGGCGGCGCTGGTCGAAGGGGTATCGAGACCCGGCGGGATCTCCAGCGGAGCTTCCTGCTGGGCCCTTTCCCAATCCTTCTTGGAGCGGAACGCGCCGCAACCGGAAACGACCAGGACGGAGAGGAGCAGTGCCGGGACGACCAGCGCGTACGAGGTTTTCTTCATGTGAGTTCCGTTGTTGTGCTTCAGGCGGCAGACGCCAATGGTGCCAGAGCCGCAAGGGTTTCGCGTAGCCGTGTCAGCGCCGGACCTGGCTCCAGCGCCACCAGGGGCAGCCGCGGAGCCGCCGAGCCCAGCCCCAGCGCGGCCAGACCGGCCTTGACGGGAATGGGATTGGGCGCGCAGTTGAGGGCATCTACCAGTGGGGCAAGTCGCGCCGCGGCGTCCTTGGTACGCCCCACGTCGCCGGCACGAGCGGCGTCGCAGAGAGCCCGGAAGGCTTCCGGCACGAGATTGGACACGACGGAGATGGTCCCCGCGGCGCCGGCCAGCATGGCTTCGGGAGCCGAACCGTCGTCGCCGCTGAGGTAGACGAAATCGGCACGGATAAGTTCCGCGATGGCCTGAATGCGCTCGGCGTCGCCTCTGGCTTCCTTGATGCCGACGATGCCCGGATGGTCGCGCAACACGGCCACCGTTTCCGGCGCGATGTCGCAGCCAGTGCGCGGCGGCACGTTGTAGATGATGACGGGGAGCCCGCCCTCGTCGGCCACGGCGAGGAAGTGGCGGCGCAGGCCCTCCTGTGTCGGGCGCACGTAGAACGGTGCGACAACAAGCGCCGCGTCGGCCCCGAGGGCCCGGGCCCGCCGGGTGGTGGCGATGGTTTTCGCCGTGCCCGCCTCGCCGGTGCCGGCGATGACCGGGATGCGGCCGTTCACATGCTTCACGGCAAAGCTGAGCAGGCGCTCGTATTCGTCGTGCTCCAGGAAGTGCGATTCGCCCGTGGAACCCGCCACGACCACGGCCTGCGTACCGCCGGCCAGCTGCTGGTCGAGCAGGCGCGCGAAGGCGTTCAGATCGAGGGACCCGTCGGCGGCGAAAGGTGTCGCCAGCGCGGTGATGCTTCCTGAGATATCCAAGGCCAAACCCGTTGTGTCATCAGCCCTTCGCATGTTACCGGGGCCGTTCCGGCGCGTCCATTCGGCGCTGCGGCCGTCGGGAAGCCAAACGTGTCTTGCTAGTGCGCGACGCGGGCAAGTAAGCTGCCCCCAAAGCGTTGGTTCCGCGCCCCGCGGGACGCGCCATGGGTAAACCCGCCTTGAATCGTTCTGCAGCACGCAACGCCACCACCGACAACCAGCTCCTGATTTCGACGCTGTCGCCGGCGCATCGCGCGCCGATCCTGGCGCTTGCCAAGCGCATCGCGGACTCCGGTTGCAACCTCGCCGACGCCCGTGTGTCCACCATCGGCAACGACACGTCCGTCATGCTGCTGGCGGTCGGCGCCTGGGACGCCGTTGCCAAGCTCGAAACCTCGCTGGGCAAGCTCGGGCGCGACGAAGAACTGCAGATCGTGCACTACCGCACCACGCCGCGCGAACCCACCGCACACCTTCTTCCCTATCTGGTGGAAGTCATCGCCGCCGATCGGCCCGGCATCCTGGTGAAGATCATCGAATTCTTCTCCCGCCGAGACATCAGCGTGGAGCAGCTTTCGTCCATGCGGTACCAGGCCATGCAGACCGGCGCCGAGATGTTCCAGGCGCAGATCACCATCGGCATTCCCGCGGAAACGCACATCGCCGCGCTACGCGACGATTTCCTCGAACTTTGCGATGGCCTCAATCTCGACGCCATCATGGATCCTGTGAAATTCTGAAATCACAAGGAGCGGCAGACGTACGCATGACCGGCAAGGGCAAGAAGCTTCCCAAACTCGAAGGCCCCCTCGGCGACGGCAGCACGCTGTCCCTGTCTTCACTCCAAGGCCGATGGGTCGTCGTCTTCTTCTACCCCAAGGACAACACCCCCGGCTGTACGAACGAGGCCAAGGATTTCCGCGACCTTTACGCGGCGTTCCAGGCCCGCAATGCCGAGGTGATCGGGGTGTCCCGCGATTCGGTGCGCTCGCACGCGAACTTCGCCGCCAAGCACGAACTTCCCTTCCCGCTCGTTTCCGACGCCGACGAAACCTGGTGCAAGGCGTTCGACGTCATCCACGAGAAGGTTCTCTATGGCAAACGCTATCTCGGCGTGGTCCGCAGCACCTTCCTCATCGATCCCAGCGGCCGCCTGGCCGCGGAATGGCGCGGCATCAAGATTCCCGGCCATGCGCAGGCCGTTCTAGACACACTGTTGAGTGTTCCAACCGCGTGACGGATACCGCGTCAGGCGGGTTCCCCCTCCGGCCGTCGCCGCGCGGCCGGCAATCGCAACCTCCGCATGAGGTCACTTCCGCATGACCGGAAGCAAGCGCATCTACGCCCTCGACACCAACGTGCTTCTGCACGACCCGACCGCTCTGTTCCGCTTCGAGGAACACGATGTCTTCATCCCCATGACCGTGCTGGAGGAACTGGACGAGAAGAAGAAAGGCGGATCGGAAGTTTCTCGGAACGGACGCCAGGTAAGCCGGTTCCTCAACGAACTGATCGAGCGCGGCAACGGCCACGGCATTCGCGACGGTCTTGAACTCACCAATCCGCAGGGCGTGAATCTGAAACGCGGCGCGGTGGGGCGGCTGTTCTTCCAGCAGCGCGCCGGGCACGGCAACGGCAAGGCCGACAACCAGATCCTGGCGTCGGTGATCGACCTGCGCGACCAGTTCCCCGACCGACCCGTCATCCTCGTCACCAAGGACATCAATCTCCGGATCAAGGCGTCCATCTACGGCATCACCGCGGAAGACTACGAGAACGACCGTGCCCTGGACGATTTCGCCCTGCTGTTCACGGGTTCGGACGCATTGCCCGAGGACTTCTGGAGCCTCCATCCGGAGTTGCGCTCCTGGAACGAGCGCGGCCGCACGTTCTACGAAGTGAACGTTCGTGACGACGAGCTCTGGTACCCCAATCAGTGCCTGTACATGCCGGGCGAGAACGACGTGGAACTGCGCGTGCTCGAGATCACCGGCGACGAAGACGCACGCAAGGCGAAGCTCGTCCTGCTCGATGACCACACCCATGCCGCGCATGGCGTCTGGGGCATCGCGGCGCGCAATCGCGAACAGAACTTCGCGCTCAACCTCCTGATGGATCCGGACGTGGACTTCGTCACGCTCCTCGGCACGGCAGGCACCGGCAAGACGCTGCTCGCCCTTGCCGCGGGCCTTGCGCAAGTGATGGACCAGCAGCGCTATCGCGAAATCATCATGACCCGCGCCACCGTCTCAGTGGGCGAGGATATCGGCTTCCTGCCCGGCACGGAGGAAGAGAAGATGACACCGTGGATGGGCGCCCTCACCGACAACCTCGAAGTGCTCGCCAACCCGGAGGAAGGCGGCTCGTGGGGCCGCCAGGCCACGAACGACCTGCTGGCTTCCCGCGTGAAGATCCGCTCGCTCAACTTCATGCGCGGCCGCACGTTCCTGAGCCGTTACCTGATCATCGACGAGGCGCAGAACCTGACGCCGAAGCAGATGAAGACCTTGATCACGCGTGCCGGTCCCGGCACGAAGATCGTCTGCCTGGGCAACGTGGAACAGATCGATACACCGTACCTCACCGAAACCACCTCCGGCCTCACCTACGCCGTGGACCGCTTCAAGATGTGGGCCCATTCGGGGCACATCACGCTGAAGCGCGGCGAGCGGTCCAGGCTGGCGGATTTCGCTTCGGAAGCGTTGTAAAGGGAAACACGGGCGCCGGCACGAGGCCGGCGCCCGCTTCATGGAGAGCTTCGCGTGGAAAGGAATCCTTGCGTCTACATGCTGGCATCCGGCCGGAACGGCACGCTCTACATCGGCGTGACGAGCGATCTCGCCAAGCGGGTCTGGCAGCACAAGGGGAAGTTCGTTTTAGGGTTCAGCGCAGAGCACGCGGTCGATCGACTGGTGTGGTTCGAGATGCATGTGACGATGGAGTCGGCGATTCTTCGGGAGAAGGCGCTGAAACGTTGGAAGCGGGCTTGGAAGATCAGGCTGATCGAAGAGCGCAATCCATACTGGAACGACCTGTTCGAGGGCCTCTTGTGAGGCCTGAGTCACTGGGCCCCTGCCTTCGCAGGGGCGACGGCCCCGAAAGACCCAGAATTCTCCAACACCGTCGTTCCTGCGAAGGCAGGAACCCAGCGCCTTGCGCACGAGGACCGACTATCCTCAACGCATGACCAAACCCAACACCCTCACCATCGCCGGCTCCGACTCCGGTGGCGGTGCCGGCATCCAGGCCGATCTGAAGACCTTCCACGCGCGCGGCACGCACGGCCTCACTGCCGTCACGGCGATCACCTCGCAGAACACGCGTGGCGTCACCGCGGTGCACACCCTGCCCCTCGTACACATCCGCAGCCAGATCGAGGCGGTCTTTGACGACTTCCCCATTGCCGCCGTGAAGACCGGCATGCTCGGCAGCGCGGCCGTCACTCGCCTCGTGGCGCGGGAGATGCAGCGGCGCAAGCCGCCGTGGCTGGTGGTAGACCCCGTCATGATCGCCACCAGCGGCGCACGCCTGCTGGACGAGGATGCGATGGACGCGCTCGTGAACCGATTGATCCCACTGGCGGACGTGGTCACGCCCAACCTGCCTGAGGCCGAAGCCCTGCTGGGCCGCCCTGTGGGCCGCGACATCGACGCCGCAGGTGCGGACCTGCTCGCCCTCGGCGCCCGGGCCGTGCTTCTCAAGGGAGGCCATGCACGGGGACGGGACATCGTGGATCGCTATTACGACGCGGACGGCGTGCTGGAGATCCGCCATCCCCGCCTGCCGTTCGAAGGCCACGGCAGTGGCTGCACGCTCGCCTCCGCCCTCGCCGCCGAACTGGCGCGAGGCAAGCCGCCACGCGCCGC
The DNA here is from genome assembly GCF_011759605.1 of Luteibacter sp. SG786. Taxonomy (GTDB): domain Bacteria; phylum Pseudomonadota; class Gammaproteobacteria; order Xanthomonadales; family Rhodanobacteraceae; genus Luteibacter. Next base: position 868,835 of record NZ_JAAOYX010000001.1, on the reverse strand, counting down.
GGCCCGCGCAGCACTGGCCTGGGTGAACAAGGCCTTCCAGCGCGCCTGGCGGCCGGGTGCCGGCGCCGCCCACGTGCTCGGCCACTGAGGCCGGAGTATCCTATGCGCGTTGATACGGGCCGAAAGCGGCCGTATGTATCGCCCGTTCCCCTCGAGTCCATCGCATGAATTTCCTCGGGCCACGCTTCATCGTCCTTTACGTGCTGATCCTCTTCACGCTGTGCGTGTTGCTGGTTCATCTGCGCGGGCGCTCGCGCCTGCGCTTCGACCGCCAACTGGTCGACCATTCGGCCATCTTCGCGCCGTACAACCTGCTGATGTACGCCTTCTCGGCCGTGCCTGCGCGCCCCATCCTCGATCGCAGCGGCTTCCCCCAGCTCGACCTGCTTCAGGCGAATTGGCAGACCATTCGCGAAGAAGCCCTGCACCTGTTCGACGAGGGTTTCATCCGGTCCGCGGAGAAGCACAACGACGCCTCGTTCAATTCCTTCTTCAAACAAGGCTGGAAGCGCTTCTACCTCAAGTGGTACGGGGAGCCGCTCGCGTCCGCTGAGGCGCTGTGCCCCGAAACGGTGAAGCTGCTCAACGCCATTCCCAGCGTGAAGGCGGCGATGTTCGCGCTGCTTCCGCCGGGCAGCAAGCTCAACCCCCACCGCGATCCGTTCGCCGGGTCGTTGCGCTACCACCTCGGCCTCATCACGCCGAACTCCGACGACTGCCGCATCTTCGTCGACGGCGAGATGCACGCGTGGCGCGACGGCAAGGACGTGGTCTTCGACGAAACCTACGTGCACTGGGCGGAAAACCGCAGCAATCAGACGCGGGTGATCCTGTTCGCCGACGTGGAACGCCCGCTCAAGAGCCGCCTGATGACAGCGATCAACAAGCGCGTGGGCGCGTTCATGGGTTCGATCACCGCATCGCCCAACAGCGACGACGGCAAGGAGCAGGTCGGCTTCGTCAATCGCATGTTCGCGCTCAACCAGCGCGGCCGCGAGCGTACGCGGCGGTTCAAGAAGGCGAATCCGAAGCTGTTCCGCGTGCTGAAATACATCGGCATCGTGCTGCTGATCTGGCTTATCTTCCTCGCGCCTTATCCGTTCTTTCGCTGAGCCATAGCGAACCGGAAAGAGTCTTTCCGCCAAGGAGTCATCCATGAAGCACATGGTGTTCTGCCTGGGAATGCTCGCCGCGACGTTCACTGCTTCCGCTTCGCCGCCGCCCGACGACATGAGAGCGCTGGTCGACCGACTGGTCGATGACACGGCGAAGGATTCCGCCAGCGAGGCGCGCGCCTTCGACCGGCTTATGCATCTCGGCAGCGCCGCTGTTCCTTACATCGTGGCCCGCCTGGGCGACGGCCGGCGCCTCCCCGAACAATCCATCTGGGTCAGACGCCATGGACACGAGGATCGCCAATACCATCCCTGGTACGTGCATGACGGCCTCGAAGCGGTACTGAACGAACTCACCGGCTTCACCATGGGTCCGCAGAACGGCCATCTTCTGAAATCCCAGCGCGAGAAGAACACACGCAAGTGGGTGGCGTGGTGCGTGCAACGTTATCCCATGAAAGCGGACGTGTGCCGGTCGGGGCGGACGTCGGATATGCAATAAGCGGCGTCTTGTGGGAGCCGGCAGTGCCGGCGATCCCGCGGCAGCGGGCAATCCCGTCGCGAGCACCCATCGCCGCTGAAGCGGCTCCTACACAAAGCCGCTTAAAAAAAAGCCCCGCTCTTCGGCGGGGCTTTTCGCTGGTGCTGTTCCGAGGGCTTACGCCGTGGCGCGAATCCGCTCCACGATGGCGTCGCCGAAGGTGTCGGTGGTGCCGGTGCCGCCCACGTCCGGCGTGGTGCGGTCACGGGCGTCCATCACGTCGCGGATGGCGCTGCGCAGGCGGGTAGCCTTGGCGACCATGTCGAGGTGGTCCAGCATGTCGGCCGCGGCGAGCAGCAGCGCGCAGGGATTGGCCTTCTTCTGGCCCGCGATGTCCGGCGCCGAGCCGTGCACGGCTTCGAAGATGGCCGCGTCCTTGCCGATGTTCGCGCCCGGCGCGAGGCCGAGGCCGCCGACGAGACCGGCGCAAAGGTCGGAGAGGATGTCGCCGAACAGGTTGGTGGTGACGATCACGTCGAACTGGTACGGGTTCATCACCAGCTGCATGCAGGCGTTGTCCACGATCATCTCGCTGAATTCGAGATCGGGGTAATCCTTCGCCACTTCACGCGCCACGTCGAGGAACAGGCCCGACGAGGTCTTCATGATGTTCGCCTTGTGCACGGCCGTGACCTTCTTGCGGCCCTTCTTGCGCGCCATCTCGAAACCGTAGCGGCAGATGCGCTCCATGCCGGGGCGGGTATTGCGGATGACCGACACGGCCACCTCGTTCTCGCCTTCACCCTCGCGCGTCTGGCCTTCGGCCATGTACGCGCCCATGGTGTTCTCGCGCACCGTGATGATGTCGATGTTCTCGTAGCGCGCCTTCGTGCCGGGGAAGCTGATGGCCGGACGCACGTTGGCGTAGAGGTCGAACTTGCGGCGCAAGGTGACGTTGATCGAGGTGAAGCCACCGCCGATCGGGGTGGTCAGCGGGCCCTTCAAGGCCACCTTGTGCTTCGCGATGGCATCGATCGTGGCCTGGGGAAGGAGATCGCCATGCTTTTCGAGCGCCACCACGCCGGCGTCCACGTAGTCGTAGGTGAGGCCGCAGTCGAGCGCGTCGAGGACGCGGATGGTCGCGTCCATGATCTCTGGGCCGATACCGTCGCCGGGAATCACGGCAATGGTCTTGCTCATGGGGGATACTCCTGAAGGGAAGCGAAGCGCGCGAATGGGACGCGGGCGGGGAGGAAAATCGCCCAATTATCGGCGATCCGCCCCGCTTCCTTCAAGGATCGAGCGCTTCAGGCGGCCGTGTGGTCGGCACAGGCGGCGGCGTCCGGCGAGGCCTCGCCTTCCAGGGAGTCGAGGAAATCCACGGCGCGGCGCAGGTGCGGAATCACGATGGAGCCGCCCACCACCAGCCCGACGCTGAATACCTCGAAGAACTCGTCGCGATTCACCCCGGCTTCCTTGCACTGGGCCACGTGGTAGCTGATGCAATCGTCGCAGCGAAGCACCATGGAGGCCACCAGACCCAGCATCTCCTTGGTCTTCACATCCAGGGCGCCCTCGCGGTAAGTCTGGGTGTCGAGCGCGAAGAAGCGCCGCACCACCTGATTGTCCTCGGCGAGGATCCGCTCGTTCATCCGCTTGCGAAACGCGGTGAACTCCTCCACGCGATCGCCGGCCATCAGTGCGCCGCCTCGAGGATCTGGGCCAGGCGGCCGCTGCGGTCGGCGGCGGCCAGGTCGTCGAACCCGCCCACGTGCGTGCCGTTGATGAATATCTGGGGCACCGTGCGCCGGCCGCCGCTCTTTTCGAGCATGACGTCGCGTTGGGACGGGTCGGAATCGATTCGCACCTCGTTCCAGGACAGGCCCTTGGCCTTCAGCAGGTTCTTGGCGGCCACGCAATACGGGCAAACGGCGGTGGAATAGATGGTGATGTCGGGGGCGGACATGGGAAGGATTTCTCCAGTCGGAATGGGCGCAAGATGGCGACCGGGAGCGGATTTTGCAAGGCAGGCGAACCCGCGGGCGGCGCCGTGGTCCAAGCCATCCCACCGTCCTGCCCGTGGAAGGCACCTCATCGTTTGGTGATGGTATCGTCGTTCGACCTATGCGCCTCTCTTTCCCCCGCCCTGCCCTAGCCGCCGCCATCGCCCTCGCAACGTTCGTCGCGGGAGCCCAGGACGCCGTCCGCCTGCCCGACCTGGGCAGTTCCGCCAATGCCCTGATCAGCCCGCGCGAGGCCGACCAGTACGGCGCGATGATGCTGCGCCAGATGCACGCGCTGGACATGACCGTCGACGACGCGCTGCTCGACCAGTACATCAACGACCTGGGTTACCGCCTGGTGGCCGCCAGCGACCGGCCGAAAGACCACTTCTCGTTCTTCATCGTGCGCGACGACCAGATCAATGCCTTTGCCGCCCCTGGCGGCTACATCGGCGTGAACTCCGGGCTGATCGACATCACCAGCAGCGAAAGCGAGTTGGCCGGCGTCATCGCGCACGAAATCGGCCACATCACCCAGAACCACCTCTACCGGGCGTTCGAGGACTCCAAGAAGAACGCCCCGCTCATGGCGCTGGTGCTGCTTGGCGCCATCGCCGCCGGCGCAGGCGGCGGGGCCGGGGATGCGGCCCCGGCCGTGCTCATGGGCGGCCAGGGCCTGCTGCTGCAGCGGCAGATCAACTTCACCCGCAAGGACGAGGTGGAGGCCGATCGCGTCGGCATCCAGACCCTCGCCAACGCCGGTTTCGACCCGAACGCCATGGCAGGGTTCTTCGGCCGCATGCAGGACACGCTCCGCGTCGGCGAAGGCGAGGAAGCCCTGCCCGCCCTGCTCCAGACTCACCCCGTCACCCTGGCCCGCATCAGCGACGCCAAGGCGCGGGCGCGTGTGCTGGAGGAGCGCCAGGCCAACAAGCCCCGCCTGCCCACGATCGACAAGGCCACCTGGGAAAAGAGCACCGCCCCGGTGCTCTTCGTGAAAGATCCAACCACCCTCGTGACCCCCACCTCGACCGCCCCCAAGGAAAGCGTGGGCGACACCTATGCGCTGATGCGCGAACGCGTGCGCGTGCTTTCCGGCGACGCACGAAAGCTCGCCAGCTACTACGCCACCAACCTCAAGCGGAAAGATTTCGACACCGCGGCGAACCGGTACGGCTACGCGCTCGCCCTGATCCGCAGCAGCCAGGGGGCCCTGGCGGTCGAGCAGCTCCAGCCGCTGCTGGCCAGCCAACCCGGCAACGTGGTGATCCGTCTGGCCATGGCCGACGCGTACGAGGATGCCGGCCGGCACGGCGACGCCATGGCCATCTACAAGGCCCTGCACGACAACTCGCCCCGGAACCGGGCGGTGGCCCTGGGCTACGCGCGGGCGCTCGCGAACAGCGGCCGGATCGACGACGCCCGCACCGCCACAACCCTGCTCCGCCCGCTGCTCGACGACAGCGACGATCCCGAGATATTCCGCACGTTCGCCCGGGCCAGCGAACGCTCGGGCGACACCGTGCGGGCCGCCGAAGCCTACGCCGACAGTGCCTACCTCTCCGGCCGTCCCTTCGACGCCATGGAGCAGCTACGCCGCCTGCTCAAGCGAGACGACCTCGACTACTACCAGCGATCGCGCATCCAGGCCCGCATCAGCGACCTCACCCCCCTCCTCCTGGAACTCCGGAAGAAGCGGGTGGCGACCGACGACAACCCGGACGGCCGGAGCCAGTAGCCACCGGCACCTCGCCACATGGCGTGTCATCCCCATTCCCGCCAATGTGACGATTGTCATTGCCGTGTAACACAGCACCGCTGCAATATGACCGTCATAGCCAACGAATGGTCACAGCGTGCATAAGCGCATCCTCATCGTGGAAGACGAAGCATCGATTCGCGACATGGTCGCCTTCGCGCTTCGCAAGGCGGGCATGGACGCGGCGCACGCCGCCGACGCCCGCGCCGCACAGATGGCCATCTCCGAGCGGGTTCCGGACCTCATCCTGCTCGACTGGATGCTGCCCGGCACGAGCGGGCTGGAACTGGCCCGACGCCTCCGCCGGGAAGAGCTTTCCCGGGAAATCCCCATCATCATGCTCACCGCCCGCGGTGAGGAGATGGACCGGGTGAACGGCCTGGAGGCCGGCGTCGACGACTACGTGATCAAGCCGTTCTCCACCCGGGAGCTGATCGCCCGCATCAAGGCGGTGCTGCGCCGCAGCCAGGGCGACGACGGTTCCGGCGTGGTCGAACTGGGCGGGCTGCGCATCGACGGCCCGGCGCACCGCGTGTTCGCGGGCGAGGACGCCGTACCCATCGGGCCCACGGAATACCGCCTGCTCTTCTTCTTCATGACCCACCCGGAGCGCGTGTACTCGCGCGCCCAGCTCCTGGATCACGTGTGGGGCGGCAGCGTGTACGTGGAGGAACGCACGGTGGACGTGCACATTCGCCGCCTTCGCAAGACGCTGGAACCCTGGAAGCTGGACGACATGGTGCAGACCGTTCGCGGCGCCGGCTACCGGTTCTCGTCGAACACCTAGGTGTGCGCCTGGGCTTTCGCGGGCCAGCCGCGCTATGGTGGGTGACACCAGACCGTCACCGGCCGACCGCATGACCGAGCGCTTCACCACCACCTGGCGATTGCCGGCCGCCTGCGCCGCACTGCTCGTGCTGGGCGGTGCCGTCGGCGCGCTCGCGGGTTCGGCTTCCTCCGGCATCGCCGTGGTCGCCGTAGCGCAAACCGTCGTGTTGTTGTCGCTGTTCCGTCACAAGGCGCGGCCAATGTTGCAATCGTCCGCCACGCCCCATCCTGAGCATGACCGTCTGATGACTCGCACCCGCCGAATCGCCTCCCGCCTGCGCGACCTGCGCAGCGCGGCCGGCACCCTCCCCGACGCCGTGGTGCTCCTCGACCACGGGCTGCACGTCCGCTGGTTCAATCACGCCGCGGAAGACCTGCTCGGCCTGAAAGCGCCCCGCGACCGCGGCCGCTCGATCGAGGAACTGCTGCGCAACTCCGAACTGTCCGAATGGCTGGCCGACGGCGCGCACGAGCCGTTGAACGACGTCACCGCGCCGGGCCACCCCAACCGGAACGTCACCGCCACGCTGCTGCCCTTCGGAAGCCGGCAGCGCCTGTTGCTGGCCCGCGACACCAGCCACCTCACCCGGCTGGAACAGATCCGCCGCGACTTTGTCGCCAACGTGTCGCACGAGCTGCGCACCCCGCTCACCGTGATACACGGTTACCTCGAACTGCTCGACCCGGAAGACGTACCCGAACTGGCCCCCGTGCTCGACGAGATGCGTGCGCAATCCAAGCGCATGGGACAGATCGTGGAAGACCTGCTCACATTGTCGCGCCTGGAGACACAAGAGCACGTGGCCGAGGAACACGTGCAGATGCCGCCGCTCCTGGCCAGCCTGCGCAAGGAAGCCGAGGCGCTCAGCCAGGGGCGCCATACGGTCTCCCTGGACATCGCCACTTCTTACGATCTGCTCGGCTCGCAGAAGGACCTGCACAGCGCGTTCTCGAACCTGGTGAGCAATGCCATTCGCTACACCCCCACCGGCGGACGCATCGCCATTCGCTGGGCGGAGGTCGAGGGCGGCGCACGGTTCTCCGTGCACGATTCCGGGTTCGGCATTCCCGCCGCGCACATCGCCCGGCTCACCGAGCGCTTTTATCGGGTCTCCTCCAGCCGCTCCCGTGATTCGGGCGGCACAGGCCTTGGCCTGTCGATCGTGAAGCACGTGCTCAACCTGCACCAGGCGCGCCTGTCGATCGAGAGCGAGCCGGGCAAGGGCTCCACCTTTGCCTGCGTTTTCGGTAGCGAGCGGCTGCTGGACGGCACGCGGCTGCAGGAAGTTGCCGGCCTCCACCCCTGATGGCTTGCTGCGTCGCCGCTTTCCCGCACGATCGCCGATGAGCCACCATCGGCACCCATGAGCGAATCAGTGGAACGCATGAGCAAGACCGTGGACCTCGGCGCCCCCGAGCTATACATCAACCGCGAACTGGCGGCACTGGAATTCAACTTCCGCGTGCTCGCCCAGGCCCGCGATCCCGACGTGCCTGTGCTGGAACGGCTGCGCTACCTCACCATCGTCAGCAACAACCTCGACGAGTACTTCGAGGTGCGTGTGGCGGTGCTGAAGCACAAGCACACGCTGGGGGCGGCCGTGCCCGGGGCCGACGGCCTCACGTCCAGCGAGATCCTGGCGCGTATCCGCGAGCGGGCGCTGGCCCTGGTCGCCGAGATCTTCGACACGTGGCGCGAGCAGCTTCTTCCCGCCATGGAAGCCGAGGGCATCCGCTTTCTCACTCCCGATGGCTGGAGCGACAAGCAGCGGCGCTGGCTGCAAGGCTATTTCCAGAACGAGGTGATGCCGGTGCTGTCGCCCCTGGGCCTCGATCCGGCGCATCCGTTTCCCCGCATCCTCAACAAGACACTGAACCTCGCGGTGGTGCTCAAGGGCCGCGACGCGTTCGGCCGGGAGGGCCACATGGCGCTGGTACGGGCGCCGCGCTCCCTCCCACGCATCATCCGCCTGCCCGCCGAAGTTTCCGGCGGCGATGGCGACTTCGTCTTCCTTGCCGAAGTACTGCAGGCGTTCGCCGATGAGATTTTTCCTGGGTTCGAGGTGTGCGCCACCTATCAGTTCCGGGTCACCCGCAACAGCGAACTGGTGGTGGAGGAAGCCGAGGTCGAGAACCTCGCGCGCGCACTCAAGGAAGAACTGGCGGGACGCGGCTACGCGCGTCCCGTGCGCCTCGAGGTCGGGGCCGACTGCCCGCGCGCCATCACCGAGATGCTCATAGCGAACTTCGACCTCGAGGAAACCGACGTTTATCGCTGCGAGGGTCCCGTCAACATCATTCGCGCCGGCGTGATCTACGATCAGGTCGACCGGCCCGAACTGAAGTTCCCGCGTTTCACGCCGCGGCTTTCGCCCGCGTTCGAAAAAGGCCTGAACGAATTCGACGTGCTCGGCACGCGCGACGTGCTGCTGCATCATCCCTACGAGTCTTTCGCTTCCGTGGTCGAACTGCTTCGGCGCGCGGTGGACGATCCGGGCGTGCTCGCGATCAAGCAGACACTGTACCGCGCGGGAAAGGATTCGCCCCTGGTCGACCTGCTGGTGGAAGCCGCCCGCAACGGAAAAGACGTCACCGTGGTGGTCGAACTGCGGGCCCGTTTCGACGAGGAAGCCAACATCGGTCTGGCGAACCGCCTGCAGGAAGCGGGCGTGCAGGTCGTGTATGGCGTGGTGGGTTACAAGACGCACGCGAAGATGCTGCTGATCGTGCGCCGCGAAGGCGGCGGCCTTCGCCGTTACGTCCACCTGTCCACCGGCAACTACCACCAGGGCAACAGCCGCGGCTACACCGACATCGGCCTGATGACGGCGAACGCGGAAATCGGCGAGGACATCCACAAGGTGTTCCAGCAGCTTTCCGGCCTGGGACCGATGATCCAGTTGAAGCGCCTGCTGCATTCGCCCTTCACGCTCTACTCCAGCGTCATGGGCAAGATCGAGCGGGAGACCGAGCACGCGCGTAACGGGCGTCCGGGCCGCATCGTCGCGAAGTTGAATGCGCTCAACGAGGCGCATGTGGTCGAGGCGCTGTACCGCGCGTCGATGGCCGGCGTGCAGATCGACCTCATCATTCGCGGCGCCTGCACGTTGCGGCCCGGCATCCCGGGCGTTTCGGAGAACATCCGGGTGCGCTCCATCGTGGGCCGGTTCCTGGAGCACAGCCGCGTGTACTGGTTCGGTAACGACGGCTCACCGGAGTTGTACTGCGCCAGCGCCGACTGGATGGAACGCAACCTCATGCGGCGCATCGAGGTCGGCGTGCCCATTCTGCAGCCCGAACTGGCGCGCCGCGTCTATGAGGAAACGCTGGACAACTACCTGCGCGACAACACGCAGGCGTGGCTCCTGGGCAGCGATGGGCGCTACACGCGCAGCCAACCGGCCACGGGCGAGGCGCCGCATTCGGCGCAGCAGGCCCTGCTAGCGGCCTATAGCGCGTGAAGCGTCGCGTCCTCCTCCTGTCGGTGTCGGCGGGCGCGGGGCATGTCCGCGCCGCGCAAGCGCTGGAAGCGGCCGTGTCGTCGCTGGCAATGGAGGGACACGAGGTCGAGGCCCGCCACCTCGACGTCATGGATTACGTGCCGGCGAGCTTCCGTCGCATCTACGCGGACTTCTACCTGCGCCTCATCACCCGGCATCCGCAGGTGTGGGGAATGCTCTACCGCATCACCGACGACACGCATCCCGATGCGCTCACCCAGCGCATGCGCCGCACGATCGAACGACTGCACACGCGCCGCCTGCGCGCCGCCATCGCCCATTTCGCGCCGCACGCGATCGTCTGCACGCATTTCCTCCCCGCCGAACTGCTCGCCCGGCAGATTCGCAAGGGCCGTATCGACGTGCCCGTCTGGTTGCAGGTCACCGATTTCGACCTGCATCGCATGTGGGTCATTCCCGGCATGACGGGCTACTTCGCCGCCAGCGAGGAAATCGCCCAACGCATGCGGGCCGTGGGCCTTCCGGAGACCCGCGTGCACACCACCGGGATACCGGTGATGCCCGCCTTCGCAGGTCCGCACGACCGCCACGCGCTGGCGGCGGAATTCGGCATCGATCCGGCCCGGCCCGCGTATCTCATGATGGGCGGCGGCGCCGGCGTCGGTGCGCTGGATCGACTCGCGGAGTCGCTGCTCTCGGCCGGCGACACCTTCCAGCTGGTGGTCCTTGCCGGCCGCAACGCGGCGATGCTCGAGCGCCTGCGCGCCCTGGCAGCATCCCGCTATAGGGGGCGCCTTTTCCCGCAGGGTTATACACAGCACGTCGACCGCCTGATGGCCTGCTGCGACCTGGCCATCACCAAGCCCGGGGGCCTCACCACGTCGGAATGCCTCGCGATGGGCCTGCCCATGATCGTCAACGCGCCCATCCCCGGCCAGGAAGAACGGAATGCCGACTACCTCATGGAACAGGGCGCGGCGTGGAAGGCCATCGACGCCGTGTCGCTCGCCTGGCGCATCGACCGTCTGCAAGCGGAGCCGGCGCGCCTGGCCGCGATGGCGGCGAACGCACGCGCCATCGGCCGACCCCACGCGGCACGCGAAGTGATCGCCACGGTCCTGGGTCACATGGGCCACGCATGAGCCATTCCCCGCGTCGCCGCGTCGTCGCCGCTTTGACGACCGCTCTCTTCACGCTTGTCCTCGCCTTCTTCTTCGCGCACGTGGAGATCGAGATCGAAGGTCCGCACGGCTGGGCCACGAGCCTGCCTACCTGGCGCGTGGAGAACCACTGGCTGCTGGATTTGTTCTGGGGCGGACGGGCAATGACGGGCTATCACGCCTGGGTGTTTCCGTTCATCGCGCTCTTTTTCCACTTCCCCATGGTGTTTCGCGGGTTCTGGAGCTGGCGCGCGCAAGTGCGGGCGATCGCATGCGTGATGCTGTTCTGGGTGGCCGAAGACGGGCTCTGGTTCGTGCTCAACCCGGCCTTCGGCCTCGCGCGCTTCAATCCCGTGGACGTGCCGTGGCACCGCCACTGGTGGGGGCCCGCGCCAACGGATTACTGGGTCTTCGGCTTCCTCTGCATCCTGTTGTTCGTGCTTTCGGCGATGCCGAAGCCTCGTGCTGTGACAGGGCCGTCCTGATCGCCCCTGTGTGGGAGCCGCTTCAGCGGCGATGGGGGCTTGCCGGCACCTTGCCCGCTGCCGCGGGATCGCCGCTGAAGCGGCTCCCACAAAAGGCGGCTTCTACACTCTCCTTTACACTCACCTTGCCAGCCATGACAGAATTCGCCGATGGCATCGACAGGTAAATCTCAGATCAACGAAGGCGAGCTGCTCGCCGCGGTGGATCTAGGTTCCAACAGCTTCCACATGGTGGTGGCGCGTTACGAACACGGCGAACCCCGTGTCATCGACCGGCTACGGGATTCCGTGCGCATGGCCGTCGGCCTGCGACCGGACGGCACGCTGGACGCCAGCCACAGGGCCGCCGCGCTTGCCAGTCTCGCGCGCTTCGGCCAGCGCATCGCGGGCATTCCCGCCCTGCACGTGCGCGCCGTGGCCACCAACACGGTGCGCCGCCTGGCTGCGCCGCACGCTTTCCTCTCCGCCGCCGAGGCCGCCCTGGGTCATCCGGTGGAGATCGTGTCCGGCCGCGAGGAAGGCCGCCTGATCTTCCTCGGCGCGGCGCACGACCTGCCCGCATCGCGCGACCATCGGCTGGTGATCGACATCGGCGGCGGCAGCACCGAATTCATCGTCGGCCGAGGCACCTCGCCCATCCTCACCGAGAGCGTGCAGGTCGGCTGCATCGCCAGCACGATGCGTTTCTTTCCGGGCGGCAAGATCACGCGCAAGCGCTGGTTGCGCGCGCGCCGCGAGATCGGCGTGCTGCTCCAGCAGTTCTCCGAGGATTATCGCGAAGCGGGCTGGGCAGATGCCTACGGCTCCTCCGGCACAGCGAAGGCCATTGGTGCGGTCGTGCGCGCCATGAAGCTTTCCGACGACGGCATCACGCCGGAATCGCTGGCCGCGGTGCGCGAGGCCCTGATCGAGCAAGGCTCGTCCGACGTCCTGAAATTGCCCGGGCTTGCCGAGGATCGGGCCGCGGTGTTCGCCGGCGGCGTGGCGATCTTCGAAGCCGCCTTCGACGCGTTGGGAATCGACAGGCTGCGTGTGTCGGAAAGCTCCATGCGGGAAGGCCTGCTCTGGGATCTCATCGGCCGTTCGGCAGGTACCGACCCGCGCATGGCCAGCATCGACTCCCTTGCAGCCCGCTATGGCGTGGACCGCGCGCAGGCGCGCCGTGTGGAAACCACCGCCCTGGCCCTCTTCGACCAGCTGGCCAAGGTATGGAAACTCGACGACGACGCACGCGAGTGGTTGTCGTGGGCCGCGCGGGTGCACGAACTCGGCCTCGCCATCGCGCACAGCCAGCACCACCGTCATGGCGCTTATATCCTGCGCAACGCCGACCTCGCGGGTTTCTCTCGCCAGGAACAGCAACTGCTCGCGGCCATCGTCGAGTTGCACCGGCGCAAGCCGGAGAAGTCGGTCATCTCGGCGCTGCCGGCGCGCTACCGCACGCTGGCCCGGCACATCACCGCCATCCTCCGTCTTGCCGTGCTGTTCCGGCGGGCGCGCCGGGCCGAAGCGCTGCCGCGTATCCGTGTCGTGGCCACCCGGCAGCGCCTGCGGCTGTCGCTGCCCGCCGACTGGCTCGACCAGCATCCGCTCACGGAAGCCGACCTGGAGCAAGAGCGCGAGCCGCTGGCGGAACTGGGGCTGGAACTCGAGATCGTCACCGAATGAGCGGGATACGTCCGGCAAAGGGGCGTATCATCTCGTGGATGTTTCGACGTAACGACCGGTTGCCCATGTTAAGAGCCGTACTCGCCAGCGCCCTTCTCGCCCTGCCCGCCACCCTCCTGGCCCAGCAGGGCGCCAAACCGGCGACTCCGCCCCCCGCCGCCGTCGAGCACCCGAAAGTGGTCATGCATACGAGCCAGGGGGAATTCACCCTCGAGCTGTACCCGGAAAAGGCGCCCAAGAGCGTCGCCAACTTCCTCCAGTACGTGCGTGACGGTTTCTACGACGGCACCGTGTTTCATCGCGTGGTGAACGGCTACATGGTTCAGGGCGGCCTTTACAGTCGCGACCTCACACAGCGCCGTACCCGCGCCGCCATTCCCAGCGAGGCCGACAACGGCCTGTCGAACCTGCGCGGCACGGTGGCCGTGGCCCGCGGCACCGACCCCAACTCCGGCACGTCGCAGTTCTTCGTCAATCTCGTCGACAACCGCCGGCTCGATTACGTCGGCAACCAGAGCAGCCTGACCTGGGGCTTCGCGGTGTTCGGCAAGGTCGTGTCCGGCATGGACACCATCGACAAGATTGCAGCCCTGCCGACGCGTGCCCAGGGCCCGTTCGTCGGCGATGTGCCGAATCCGCTGGTGGTCATCGAATCGGCCAACGTGGTCGGCGAAGAGAAAGCCGCGCCGGCCCGCTCGTCCACGGCACCGCCGACCGCGCAGCCGACCGCGCCGGCCGCGCCCGGCAAGGGCCAGAAGAAAGCTTCCACGCCGCCGAAGGCCGCATGAGCACGCTCTTCATCGCGGATCTGCACCTCGACGAGGCGCGCCCGGACATCACCGCGCTATTCGAGCGGTTCCTCGCGTCGGAGGAAGCCCGCACGGCCCGCGCGTTCTACATCCTCGGCGACCTGGTGGAAGCCTGGATCGGCGACGATGACGATGCGGAGCTCCCCACGCGGATCGCGGCCGCCACGCGCGGCCTGCACGACGCAGGCGTGCCCGTGTATTTCATGGTGGGCAACCGGGACTTCCTGCTCGGGCCGGCGTTCGCGGCACGTGCGGGCATGACCTTGCTCGACGACGGTACCGTGCACGACATCGAAGGCGAGCCCACGTTGTTGATGCACGGCGACGTGCTCTGCACCGACGACACCGAGTACCAGGCCGTGCGCGCGCAGGTGCGCACCGAGGCCTGGAAGACGCAGATACTCGCCATGCCGTTGGAAGCACGCCGCGCGTTCGCTGCGAAAGCGCGCAACGACAGCAAGTCGCGCACCGGCCGCATCGACGAGACGATCATGGACGTGAACCAGGGCGCCGTCGAAAACGCCATGCGGCAAGCTGGCGTGCGCCGGCTGGTGCATGGACACACGCATCGCCCGGCGATCCACGATTTTGCGCTGGACGGCGCGAACGCACAGCGCATCGTGCTGGGCGACTGGTACGACCATGGGTCGGTGCTGCGCATCGAAGGGCCTTCGGTCGAACTGCGCGGGCTGACGCTCTAAGGGCTTTGTGTGTGGGGCTTTTTGTGGGAGCCGCTTCAGCGGCGATGGGTGCTCGCGACAAGCTTGCCCGCTGCCGCGGGATCGCCGGCATAGCCGGCTCCCACAGAAATAGTCGGCTCCCAGAAAAGCTGATGCATCTACGGAAGCGTGGTCAGCCCAATGTGCCCAGCCAGTTCAATTCCGACTCGGAAAACCCCGCCTCCCGGCGCGCGTCCAGATTGAACGGCCCTCGCAGCGAGTTGTTCATGTAGTCGGCGAGCAGCTGCGCGAAGGTTTTCTCCGGATCGATACCGTCACGTGCGCAGCACCAGTGGAACCAGCGCGTTCCCGCCGCCACGTGAGCCACTTCCTCGCGAAGGATCACCTCGAGGACGGCCACCGTGCGCTCGTCGCCCTGCCGGCGCAGGCGCTCCATCATGCCGGGCGTGACGTCGAGGCCACGCGCTTCCAGCACGCGTGGCACGAGGGCCATGCGGGCCGTATCGCTGTGCGCCGTCTTCTCCGCCATTTCCCACAAGCCGTTATGCGCGTCGAAATCGCCATAGGCATGGCCCAGTTCGGCAAGGCGCCCGGACAGCATGGTGAAATGACGCGCTTCATCGTTGGCGCAGGAGGCCCAGTCGCGATAGTAGGCGTCGGGCTTGCCGCGGAAGCGATAGACGGCATCCCAGGCAAGATCGATGGCATTGAATTCGATGTGCGCGATGGCGTGTACGAGCGCCGCCCTGCCCGCTTCGGTGCCCAATCCGCGTTGCGCGAGTTCACGTGCAGGCACGAGCCGCGGCCGATCCGGCCGGCCGGGCAGACCGATGGGCAGCGGTGGGGGCGAAGACGAATCGGGCGCGAGGCTTCCGGATTCCAGCGCAGCCCACGTCTCGAACGTGAGCCGCACCTTCTCGACCGGATCGGTCGCGTCAAGGCAGCGGCGAGCGGCGGCGTGCAGATCGTTCATCGCGTCAGGCGCCATGCCACCGCTTAGGAGAGCTGTGGGAGCCGGCTATGCCGGCGATTCCGCGGCAGCGGACAACCCTGCCGCGAGCACCCATCGCCGCTGAAGCGGCTCCCACAGGGCGCGCTCCTACTACAAGCATCACGCGCTACGGCGTTCGTTCTTGGCCGCGTCCGAACGCAAGGCTTCCTGCTGCTCGAGGAAACGGGCATCGACACCCGTCACGTATTCGCCCGAGAAGCAGGACGTATCGAAATGGCGAAGGTCTTCGTTGCCGTCGGCCACCGCCCAGATGAGATCGTCGAGATCCTGGTAGATGAGCCAGTCAGCGCCGAGGGCCTTCTCCACTTCTTCGACCGTGCGCCCGGCGGCGATCAGTTCCGAGGCCGCGGGCATGTCGATGCCGTAGATGTTCGGGTACCGCACCGGCGGCGCGGCCGAGGCGAAGTAGACGTTCTTGGCGCCGGCATCGCGGGCCATCTGGATGATCTGCTTGGACGTGGTGCCACGCACGATCGAATCGTCCACGAGCAGCACGTTCTTCTTGCGGAACTCGAGATCGATGGCGTTGAGCTTGCGGCGCACCGATTTCACGCGTTCGCCCTGCCCCGGCATGATGAAGGTGCGGCCGATGTAGCGGTTCTTCACCAGGCCTTCGCGCATCGGCACACCCAGCGCCTGCGCCAGCGAACTGGCCGCCGTGCGGGACGTGTCCGGAATGGGAATGACCGCATCGATGCCGTGGTCGGGGCCGCGCTCGCGCAGGATCTTCTCGGCCAGTTTTTCGCCCATGCGCAGGCGCGCCTTGTACACCGAGACGTCCTCGATCATCGAATCGGGCCGGGCGAGATACACGTATTCGAAGATGCACGGCGCATGCACCGCGCCGTCGGCGCAATGCTGCGCGAACAGCTCGCCGCCCTCGGTGATGACGACCGCCTCGCCCGGCGCAACGTCGCGCAGGCGCTTGAAGCCCAGCACGTCGAGCGCCACGGATTCGGAGGCGACCGCGTACTCGCGGCCCTCCGCGGTCACGCGCTCGCCCAGCACCAGCGGGCGGATGCCGTTCGGGTCGCGGAAGGCAATGAGTCCGTAACCCAGCACCAGCGCGATGCACGCATAACCGCCGCGGGCGCGCGCATGCACGCGCGACACGGCCTTGAAGACATGTTCGTGCGTCAGGTTGCCGCGATCTTCCACCTGCAGCTCGTGCGCCAGCACATTGAGCAGGACCTCGGAATCGGAATCGGTGTCGATGTGGCGACGGTCGTCTTCGAACATCTCCTTGCGCAGCACCTCGGTGTTCACGAGGTTGCCGTTATGCGCGAAGGCGATGCCGTAGGGGGAGTTCACATAGAACGGCTGGGCCTCCTCGGTGCCTTCCGAACCCGCCGTGGGGTAGCGGCAATGACCGATGCCGATGCGCCCGCGCAGCTTGCTCACGCCGGCCGAGTTGAAGACGTCGCGGACCAGCCCGTTGCCCTTGTGCAGGCGCAGGCGCGCGCCCTCCACGGTGGCGATGCCGGCGGCATCCTGCCCGCGATGTTGCAGGACGGTCAGGCCGTCATACAGGGCCGATGCCACTTCCGTGGTACCGACGATGCCGATGATTCCGCACATGGTCTTGCCTTCTACGAAGAGGCCGCCGTGGTCGCGGCGGCAGGGTGAACGTTCTGTTCTTGCGTGGGCTGCGCAGGCGTCGTGAGGCCGCGCAGTTTCATCAATTCTTCCCGACTGGGCAACTTCACGTCCGGCAGTTTCATGTCCTTCAGCGCCGCCGGCGGATGCATGTACTCGCGCAGGTTCGCCGGCACCTGCTGGCCGAGCCATGCGGCCGGCGCGGCGAACTGCGGCAGCATCGCGGACTCACGCCACAGGGGCTCGTTCGGGAGGCCCGTGAAGCCGAGCAGGAACACCACGCCACTGACGATGAGTACTCCACGCGCCAGACCGAACAGCATGCCAAGCAGGCGATCTACACCGCCCAGCCCCGTACTGGAGACCAGGCGCGAGATCAGGAACCGCAGCACGGCGCCCACCAGGAGTACCGTGATGAAACAAAGCCCGTAGCCGATCGCGTAGCGCGCCGTGGGCAACGACACGCTGGCCTCGAAATAGCGCGCCACCGCGGGGCCGAACAGCCAGGCCAGCCAGAAAGCGGCCAGCCAGATCACGAGCGAAAGCACTTCCGAGATGAGGCCTCGTGCCAGACCGATCAAGACGGAGATGAACAGCACGGCGAGGATCACGTAATCGGCCCAGTTCACTCGGTGCTCCTCGGTGTTCCGGCGACAGGCGGCGCGTCAGGGCGCCGTGACGACGACGCCGTCCAGACCCACCTTGGCCTTGATCTGGTCCTTGAGGCGCACCGCGTCGTCCCGTTGTGTCTGCGGACCGGCACGCACGCGCCAGAGCTTCGCGCCGCTGGCCGAGGCCACGCTGTCGACGTAACCGGGAATGCCCGCGCCGCGCAGCCTGTCGCGCAGGCGCGTGGCGTCCGCCTCGCTGCTCACCGCCGCCACCTGAACCGCGAAGCCGCCCGCGCGCGGCGCCGCTGCCGGGGCTGGGGCCGTCGGGGCGGCCGTCGCGGCAGGTGCCTTGGTCGCGGCGGGACGCGCCGGAGCCGGCGCGTCGGCGGTCTGGGTCTCGGGCTTGGAGGTCAGCGTGGCGGGAGCCCCTGGTGCGGCAGCCACGATCTTCAGCCGGGCGGCTTCCGCGGCGGCACGGGTTTCGAAGGGACCCGCGCTGACCCGGGTCAGCGCCTTGCCGGCCTGGTTGGTGGCGGCGGTGCTCACGGGGTAGCCGAGGGCTTTCACCTTCTGCACGAGGGCATCTGCCTTGGCACGGTCGGCGTAGGCGCTGAGGTTGATGCTGTAGCTGCCACGGGCCGCCGTGCCGGGCGGCAGGGCCGGGGCCGGCGCGGGTGCGGCCGCAGCGGGCGTTGCCGGGGCCGGCGTCGGGGTGGCAGCGGGCTTGGTGGCGGCGGGGTGCGCGGCGGTGGGGGCCGTGCCGGCGAAGTCCTCGGGCAAGGCGTCGGCGGGCTTGCGCGAGGCGATGTCCACCGAAGCCAGTCGGCTGCCGCTACCCGGCGTTACAGTGGCGGCCGGCGCGGACGCTGGCGCCGCGGGCTGCTGCACAGCCGGAGCCGCGGCAGGAGCCGCGCCGGTTGGGGGCGTGCCGGCAGGGCCCACGTCGAGCGTGCGGCTCTGCAGTTCGCGGTCGGGCGCCGGCGGGATGGCAAGGCTGACGGTCTGGTCCGTGTCGGTCTTCGGCGGCGTGCTGGAGAAGAACATCGGCACGATCAGCACCAACAGAGCGATCAGGACAGCGGCACCCAGCAGGCGTGTTTTCAAGGAAGGCTCCATACGACCGGCGCAATGCGAATCGCGGCGATTATACCCGGCAATGGGTGAGGGCCGCGCTCGCAACGAAAAAGGAACCGAACAGCAGCACGGTGTCGTCGTCGGCCGCCATGTCGCGCGCGACAGCCCAGGCCTCGGCGACGCCGGGATAGGCCGAGGCTGCCGTGTCGGGCAGAACCTCGGCGAACGTGGATGACAACGCTTCCGCGGAAAGCCCGCGTGGGGTGTCGCGATCTAGACCGGCGAGGAACCAGCGATCGACGCCCGGGGCCATGGCCTGGATGACACCGGCCACGTCCTTGTCCGCGAGCGCCCCGTAGACGGCGAACACACGGCCGTGGGCCGGCTGCGCAGCCAGCCACGCCGCGAGGGCGCGGGCCGCCTGCGGATTGTGGCCCACATCGACCAACGTGCGCGGGCGCTCGGCGATGCGCTGCAGGCGGCCGGGAACGTGAACGGCCGACAGGGCCGAACGAATGGCGTCCGGCGACACGTGGAGTCGATTGCCGAGCGAATGAATGGCGGCGATGGCCGTCGCGGCGTTTGCCAGCTGAACTGGCGCCGCGAGAGCCGGCACGGGAAGCTCGAACGATGTGCCATCGCGATGCTCCCACCGCCACGTGTCCACCGTAGGAGCGCGCCCTACGGTGTAGGTTTCGCCCGCCTGGATGATCGTGGCACCGATGCCGCGCAATGCGTCCAGCAACCCCTGCGGTGGCGCGAGTTCGCCGACGATGACCGGCCGCCCTGCCCTCGCGATGCCTGCCTTTTCGCGGCCGATGCTGTCACGGTCGCTGCCCAGCCAATCCTGGTGGTCGAGGTCGACGGTGGTCACGACCGCGACGTCGGCGTCGACGATGTTGACCGCGTCGAGGCGTCCACCCAGGCCCACCTCGAGGATGGCCACATCCAGCGACGCGCGCGCCATGAGGTCCAGCGCCGCCAGGGTGCCGAACTCGAAGTAGGTCTGTGGAATGTCGCCGCGGGCGGCCTCGATGCGCTCGAACGACGCCACGAGCGCCTCGTCGGTGGCATCGAGGCCATCGATCCTGATCCGCTCGTTATAGCGAAGCAGGTGGGGGGAGGTGTAACAGCCCGTGCGGTAACCCGCGGCGCGCAGCATCCCTTCGAGGAGCGCCACGGTGGACCCTTTGCCGTTGGTGCCGCCCACCGTGATGACGATGGGCGCGGGGCGCGGGGCGCCCATGGCTTCCCACACGGCGCGCACCCGCTCGAGCCCCAGCTCGATGTCGCGCGGGTGCGTGCGCTCCTGATACGCGAGCCACTCGCCGAGCGTGCGGCTCATCGGATCAGCAGTTGCCTTCGTCGCCGAACGGGTCGTCGAGCACGATCGTGTCATCGCGGTCGGCACCGGTGGCCACGAGCGCGAGCTTGCATCCCGACAGTTCCTCGACCGCGCGCAGATACGCACGGGCGGCAGGCGGGAGCTTGTTCCAATCGCGAATGCCCGCGGTGGACTCCTCCCAACCCGGGAACTCAAGGTAGACCGGCTTGCACTCGGCCCAGCCGTCCGCATCGAGCGGGGCCAGTTCGCGGCGCTTGCCGCGGTATTCGTAAGCGATGCAGACCTTGATGCTTTCCAGGCCGTCGAGCACGTCGAGCTTGGTGATGGCGAGACCGTCGATGCCGTTGATCTGCACTGCGCGCTTCAGCGCCACGAGGTCGATCCAACCGCAGCGGCGCGGGCGGCCGGTGCTGGCGCCGAACTCGTTGCCCTTCTTGCGCAACAGTTCGCCCATCTCGTCGTTGAGCTCGGTGGGGAACGGACCGCCGCCGACGCGCGTGGCGTAGGCCTTGCAGATGCCCAGCACGTAGTCGATGTCGCGCGCGCCCACGCCCGTGCCGGCCAGCGCACCGCCCACCGTGGTGTTCGACGAGGTGACGTACGGATAGGTGCCGTGATCGATGTCGAGCAGCGCGCCCTGCGCGCCTTCATAAAGAATGTTGCCGCCGTCGCGGCGGACGTCGTGCAGGATGGTGGCGACGTCGTCGACCATCGGGCGCAGGTATTCGCCCCAGGTCAGGGCTTCGTCGAGCACGGTCTTGTAGTCCACCGGCTCGGCCTTCAGCCACTGCGTGAGCACGAAGTTGTGGTACTCCACGGCGGCCTTCACCTTCTCGGGCAGCTCGTGCGGGTACATGAGGTCGGCCACGCGAATGGAACGGCGGGCCACCTTGTCCTCGTACGCCGGGCCGATACCGCGCCCCGTGGTGCCGATGGCCTTCGCGCCGGACGCGACCTCGCGAGCCTTATCCACGGCGATGTGGTACGGCATGATCAGCGGCGTGGCCGGCGAGATCTTCAGGCGCGGACGCACGTCGACACCCTGCGCTTCCAGTTCCGCGATCTCGCTCATCAGCGCCGCGGGGGACAGCACCACGCCGTTGCCGATGAGGCACAGCGCGTCGTCGCGCAGGATGCCCGAGGGAATGAGGTGGAGAACCGTCTTCTTGCCCTTGATCACCAGCGTGTGGCCGGCATTGTGGCCGCCCTGGAAGCGGGCGACCGCCCCCACGCGCTCGGTGAGGAGGTCGACGATCTTGCCCTTGCCCTCGTCGCCCCATTGCGCGCCGAGAATGACGACTGACTTACCCATTGTTGTATCTCTGTCGATGAGGATGTGGTGTTAGCGCTGGCGGCCGGGGCCGTCGTTGAGATAGCGCAGGAATTCGGAATCGGGCTTCAGCACGAACGTGCCCTTGCCGTCGGCGAAGGCCTTCCGGTAAGCCGCGAGGCTGCGATAGAACGCGAAGAACTCGGGGTCCTGGCTGTAGGCCTGGGCGTAGATGGCGGCCGCCTGGGCGTCGCCGTCGCCCTTGACCTTCGTGGCCTCGCGATTGGCGTCGGCCAGCAGCACCAGCTTCTGGCGATCGGCATCGGCGCGGATCTTCTCGGCGAGCTCCTGGCCCGTGTAGCGCAGTTCGTTCGCAAGCTGCAGGCGCTCGGCGCGCATGCGCTTGTAGACGGAGCCGCTGACTTCGTCGGGCAGGTCGATGCGCTTGATGCGCACGTCGACAACCGAAATGCCGAGGTTCTTGCGGGCAATGCCGTCGGTCTGCTGGCGCACGCGCTCGGTGATGTCCTTCCGGCCACCGGCGATGAGCTCTTCGAGAGGACGCGCATTGAATTCATAGCGCAGCGCGTCCTTCACGATGGGACTGAGGCGTTGCTTGGCCTGCACCTGGTCGCCGGACGTGGCACGGTAATAGGCCGCGTTGTCGGCGATGCGCCACTTCACGTAGAAGTCGACGTTGACGCTTTTCTTTTCCAGCGTGAAGTAGCGCTCGGGCTCGGCGTCGAGACCGAGGATGCGGTTGTCGAAGCGCATCACCTGCTGGACCACGGGCACCTTGAAATGCAGGCCCGGGGCGTAGTCGGCGCGCACGATGCGACCGAACTGCAGCAACAACGCGTTCTCGCCTTCCTTCACGACGAAGACGCTGTTGAACCCGAGAAGGACCAGGAGCGCGACGATGAGGCCGGTAACGAGTTTCACTGGGCGCTCCCCTGCGAGGTATTCGGGTTGGCATCGGTCGTGGCGGATTGCACCACGGTACCGACACCCGGCACGTTGCGCACGGCGCCGTTGTTGGACTCCACGGGCAACTGGATGATGTTCTTGCCGTTGCTGCCGTCGACCACCTTCGGATTGCCGGCCATCACCTCTTCCACCGTTTCCAGCCACAGGCGGCGGCGCGTGACTTCCGGAGCGGCACGGTATTCCTTGAGCAGAAGATTGAAGCGTTCCGCGTCGCCGTTCGCGCGGGCGATGCGCTCCACGCGCTCCGCCTCCGCCTCGGCCGAGATGCGCGCCGCGTCGCCGCGAGCCACCGGAACCACCTGGCTTTCGTAGGCGCGGGCCTTGTTTTCTTCGCTCTGTTTGTCTTCGCGCGCCGCGTTCACGTCGTCGAAGGCGTCCTTCACTTCCTTCGGCGGCGAGACGTTCTGGAAGCTGACGCCGGTGACGAGGATGCCCGCGTCGTACTTGTCGAGCGTGTCCTGGAGGATGTCGCGGGACTGCTGCTGCAGGGTTTCCTTGGCCGCTGGCGCCACGCCGGCGACAGGCGCCTGCGTCGGGGCCGGCGTGTCGTCGCCCGGCGTGGTCAGGATGTTGTCCATGACGTTCGCGCCGACCACGGAGCGCACCGCGGCCTCGGCGGCGTTGTGCACGGTGTCCTCTTCACGGTCGGCATTCGAATAAAGGAACTTGCGCGCGTCCGACACCTGATACTGCACGTTGAAGTTGATCTCGATGATGTTCTCGTCGCGCGTGAGCATGGACACACTGTCCGAGACGGAACGGACCTGGGTGGTCTCCACCTTGGTGACGGTTTCCACCGGGCTCGGCGCCTTGAGGTGGAAGCCAGGAGGAAGGATGCGCGAGAACTGGCCGAAACGGAGCACCACGCCTACCTGCCGGGCGTCGATCACGGTGTAGCTGGACACCAGTAGCCAGGCCACCACGAATACCAGCGCCACGGCCAGGATGCCGCCGCTACCTGCGCCGAAACGGCCGAAACGAGCCTTCAGGCTCTTCAGCACACCGTCGATGTCGGGCTTTCGCCCGTTCGACCGGTTGCGATTCCAGGGGTCCTTCTGGCCGTTGCCGGGTTCGTTCCAAGCCATGGGCGGCAGTCTCCTTCGGGGACCGGAGTGTGGGTGGCTTCAGAGCCTGGGGCAGACCCGCGACGGCGGAAGAGACGTCAGGCGCGCGAACACCCTTCGCCGCGCCGATGGGGCACGCAAACGCTACGAATTCTACCAGATGGTTGCGCTCTACGCGCCCCTACGCGGGGGGATCGATCAGGTCGCGCAACGGTCTGGCATGGTCGCCGTCGCTCAGCAGGGGGGCCAGCACCGAACGCGGCGCGTCGATATCGAGGTGCCAGCCGTGCTCGTCCACGGCTTCGCCGGCAATGGCGCCGACGGCCTTGAGGCGCGCATGCAGACGCCCAGCAGTGAGAGGAAGCTCAAGGGCGGCGCGGACGCGGTCACCGCCCAGGAGTTCGCCGAGCGCCTCGCGAAGCCCCTCCAGCCCCGCGCCGGTCGCGGCGGAGAGCCACACCTGGCGCGGCTTGCCGTCGTCGCCCCGATCGACGCGGGGTGGCGTGTCCACGAGGTCGATCTTGTTCATGACCGACAACTGGGGCACGTCGCCTGCGCCGATTTCCTCGAGCACCGAGTTCACCACGCGGCCCAGGAGCTCGCGCTCCTCGTCCGCGGCATCGCTCACGTGGATCAGGAGGTCGGCGTCGCGCGCCTCGGCCAGCGTCGCCCGGAAGGCGGCCACGAGGTCGTGGGGGAGTTCGCGGATGAAGCCGACGGTATCGGCCACGACCGCCGGCCCGCAGGCGAGCCCGTCGATCTTGCGCACCGTCGGGTCCAACGTGGCGAACAACTGGTCCGCGGCATAGACGCCGCCGGTGGTCAGCACATTGAACAGGGTCGATTTGCCCGCGTTGGTGTATCCGACCAGGGCCACGCGGGGCACGGTATTGCGTAGACGCGCCCGGCGTTGCTGGTCGCGCTGCACGCCGACCTTTTCCAGCCGCTTGGTCAGCATCTTCACCCGTTCGGCCAGCAGGCGGCGGTCGGTTTCCAGCTGGGTTTCGCCCGGGCCGCGGTTGCCGATGGCACCGCCGCGCTGGGCGTCCAGGTGGGTCCAGCCCCGCACGAGCCGCGTGGCAAGGTGCTTCAGCTGCGCCAGCTCCACCTCGAGCTTGCCTTCGTGGGAACGGGCGCGCTGGGCGAAGATGTCGAGGATCAGGCCGGCACGGTCGACGACGCGCGCCTTCAGGTGCTTTTCGAGGTTGCGCTCCTGCACCGGACTCAGTACGTGGTCCACCAGCACCAGGTCGGCCTCGAGCGCACGGACTGCCTCCGCCACTTCGTCGGCCTTGCCGCTGCCGATGTAGAAACGGGGATTGGGCGCTTCCACCCGCGCCGGGATGCTGGCCAGGATCTCGGCCCCGGCCGAGGAAACCAGTTCGGCGAACTCTTCGCCACGACGCACCGCGTCGCCTTCGCCGCGAGAATGCGGCAATACCAGCACGGCGCGATCGCCTTTCTTTTGTCTATCGAACACTTAGACGGAAAACCTCTGATGGGGGAGTGAACCGTAAAGAGTGAACCGTGAACCGTAAAAGCCAGGCATCGAGCCTACCCCTACGGTTCACTGTTCACGGTTTGCGGTTCACTTGATATGGGATTCCGCCGAAGGCCCCTCAACCCTCGCCGTCGCCGGAAGCGGCATCCCCGTGATTCTCGTGGCCGCCCACACGCACGTTCCGGCTCGGCACGACGGTCGAGATGGCGTGCTTGTAGACCATCTGGCTCACCTGGTTGCGCAGCAGGACCACGAACTGGTCGAACGACTCGATGGTGCCTTGCAGCTTGATGCCGTTCACCAGGTAAATGGCGACGGGAACGCGCTCGCGGCGCAGTGCGTTCAGAAATGGATCCTGCAACGATTGCCCTTTGGACATTCTTCTTCTCCCCTACGCTACTCATGCGGGTCCGGGTAAAAAAACGCCATACGGCGCCCCGGCCCAAGTGCCCGGAATCTTAACTGCTTTTAAATGCCCGCTGGAAGCCGCTACCGTGACGGCCTCGGCATTCCAACGAACTGCTCCACCGCACGTCCGGCCTCGGGCAACGGATCCCCCCGGTCCGGGTCGAATGTGCGGGCGTCCAGTTCGCCCCGCAGCCAGGTGATCTGGCGCTTGGCGAGTTGACGAGTGGCATAGATACCACGGTTGCGGAACTCCGTGGCATCGTAATCGCCTGCCAGATGCTCCCATGCCTGCCGGTAGCCCACCGCACGGATGGCCGGAAGGTCGGGATGCAGGTCGCCGCGGGCGCGGAGGGCGCGCACCTCATCCAGAAACCCCGCGTCCAGCATGGCATCGAAGCGCCGGGCGATGCGCTCGTGCAGTGCGCCCCGGTCCGCCGGCAGCAAGGCGAGCTTCAACACCCGCCAGGGGAAACGCACCGTGGCTCCCCCTTGCTGAAGTTCGCTGAGCGGGCGCCCGGTCAGTGCCATCACCTCCAGTGCGCGCTGGATCCGCTGCGCGTCGCCGGGGCGTATTCGCGCACCGGCCGCCGGATCGAGTGCCGCCATGCGTGCGTGCATGGCCTCCCAGCCGATGGCGGAAGCCTCCGCGGAGAGTTTCGCGCGCATGGCGGCGTCCGCTTCCGGCAGATCGGACAGGCCGTATTGCAGGGCGCGGAAGTACAGGCCGGTGCCGCCAACGAGCAGCGGCACCCTGCCCTTCGCCGTGATGCGCTCCATCGCGGCCATCGCGTCGTCCCTGAACTCCGCGGCGGAATACGCATGGGCAGGATCGCGGATATCGACGAGCGCGTGCGGATAGCGCGCCAGCATCGCCGGGTCCGGCTTGGCCGAACCGATGTCGAGCCCGCGATAGACGAGCGCCGAATCGACACTCACCAGGTCGACCGGAAAGCGATCGGCCAGCGCACAGGCAAGCGCCGTCTTGCCCGAGGCGGTAGGACCCATCAGGAAGATGGCGAGGGGACGGGTGTCGATGCTCATGCGGCCGCAAGGTTACGGCGGTGGACACGCGTTGACCAGCGCAACGCAAGTGCATGTCGCGCAAGGCCGGAACGAAGTTGTCCACATGCTTATGCAGCGCGTATCCACACAGGCTGTGGATATCGTCCACGCACGGCGCGCGCGGCCGCCCTGGTCACTTCGTAAGCAACACGACGCAAGTGCGCGTCGTGCAAGGCCGAAACGGAGTTGTCCACATGCTTATGCAGCGCGTATCCACATCGGCTGTGGATATCGCGCGGGCGATGGCGCCGTTTTGATCAGCGCAACGCAAGTGCGCGTCGCGCAACGCCGGAACCGACTTGTCCACATGCTTATGCAGCGGGTATCCACACAGGCTGTGGATATCCGCACGACGCCTCAATGACGTGGCACGCCAAGTTCGCGGAGCAATGCCGGCGACGGGTACACCTTGTCGATGAGCCAACGCATGTAGCGCATGTCCACGTGGATGGCGCGCTTGTAACGCGGGTCGTACATCCAGCTGGCGCTCACCGCTTCCCAGTTGCTGTCGAAATTCAGCCCCACCAGTTCACCCTTCGCGTTGAGCACCGGCGAGCCGGAATTGCCGCCGGTGGTGTCCAGGTTGCTGAGGAAGTCCACCGGCATGGCGCCCGTCTTCGGATCGGCGTAGCCGACGAAGTCGCCCTTGCGGATGGCGTCCAGCAACGGCTTCGGTGCGTCGAACGGCTCCTTGCCGGTGTTCTTCTCGACGATACCGGCCACCGTGGTGAGCGGCGCATAGGTGACCGCGTCGCGCGCCGCCAGCGGCGTGACCTTGCCGTAGCTCACGCGCAGGGTGGAGTTCGCATCGGGGTACACCGCCTTGCCCTGTTTCTCGCGATAGGCGATGAGCGCCTGCATGTAGGCGGGGCGCAGGCGCAACAGGTCGCCCTCGCGCGACTTGCGCTCGTCCTCGATGCGCAGCAGCGCCGGACGCAGCGTACGCGCCGCCACCAGCAACGGATCCTTGCTGGCGGCGACCTCGGCCGGCGATGCCTCGAAGAGACGCGTACGCTCGGCTTCGGCACCGAAACCGGTGCCCGCGTAGATGCGGTCGAGCGCCGCGGCCAGTTCGGCCGGCGTGCGGCCGAATACCTTGTCGACCTCGGGCAGCCGCGCCGCATCGGGCAACTGCTGGTAGCGCTGCATCATCGACGTGACGAGTGCCTTTTCGACCGTGGGATCGTAGCGGCGCTGGATCTGCTTCAGCTGACTGCGGATGAGTTCCTCATCGCGCTTCTGGTACCCGGTCTCGCGCTGCGCGTCGGGTTTGGGTCGTTCGATCGCAAGGCGATCCACGGCAAGCGCGCCCTTCAGCAACTGGGTCTGCGTCGACAGGAGACCCACGAGAAGATCGCGCTCGCGCACATCCTTGCCGCGGGCGATGAGCGCCATGACGGCGTCGATGTCCGGCTGCAACGCCTTGCTTTCGGGTTGGCCCGCCAGCCAGGCGAGCATGGCCGCCTCGTCTTCGCGCCGTACGGCGACGGCATCGCTGCGCTGGAGGCCTTCCAGTTCGCCACTGAAGCGCTTGATGCCGTTCTTCAACGACTGCAATTGGGCGGCGTACCGGATGCCCGCTTCCTTGTCGCTCTTGCCCTTGGCCTCGATCACGTCCTGCAATGCCTTGAGGACCGCGACCGACGTGGGCAGGCGCCACTCCACCTGATCCGCGAACTCGGCCGCCGTACGGTGGCGGTAGGTGATGCCCGGATAACCGGCCAGCATCACGAAGTCGCCCTCGGCCACGCCCTCGGTGGCGAGCTTGAGGTGCGACGGCGGACGGTATGGCTTGTTGTCCGGCGAGTAGTCGGCCGGTTCGCCATTCGGCCCCACGTAGGCCCGCAGGATGGTGAAATCCCCCGCGTGGCGGGGCCACATGAAATTGTCGATCTCGTCGCCGTAGTTTCCGATGGCCCGGGGCGGCGCGTACACGAGGCGGATGTCGCGCAGTTCGAGCTGCTTCACGAGATAGAAGTCGCGCCCGTAGAACATCGTGGCGACGCTGCACTTGTACCCCTTCTCGCCTTCGCATTCCGCGACCAGCGCCTTGCTGGCGGCATCCACGGCGTCGAAATAGGCCCGACCCGTCTTGCCCCTGGCGGCGGACAGGATCCGGTCGGTCACCTTGTCGAAGCCGACGGTGACGCGAAGACGGTAGTCCGGGTTGGCCGGCAGTTCGCCGGCGCGGTCTGCCGCCACGTAGCCGTCCGCGATCAGGTCGCGGCCGGGCTTCGAGTTGTACTGGATGACGCCGAACGCCACGTGGTGGTTGGTGACGACGAGACCTTCCTCCGAGACGAAGGAGCCGGTGCCGCCGCCGATGCGCACCACGGCATTCAGGGGCGCCCGGGTGAGGTCGGCGAGGTCTTTGGGGTCGCCGCGGAAACCCGCACCCTTGAGATTCTTCGCAATCCCAGGAAGCTGCGACGGCAGCCACATGCCTTCGTCGGCATTCGCGTCCAGCGCCAGCGCCATGGCGGCCCCCAGCATCATCGAGCGGATTCGCATGTTCGTTGTCCCTGTCGCCATCCGGCAGAAAGAAAACCGCCCCCGACCATAGGGCCCGCCGCCACGGCTGGCAATGGCGTTTCGACGGGCGCCCGCCCCGGAGGAGCCAGGGGCCCGGCCTTTCGCGCCCAGGGCCGCTTCCCACTTATAATGAGCAATTCGGTCCGCGCCGCGGACCTTCCCCGCACGGAACCCAAGAACCCCATGCAGCAGACGATGAAGGCGCTGGTGAAGCGCAATCCCGAGCAAGGCATCTGGATGGAAGAAGTGCCGGTGCCGCAGGTCGGCCCGAACGAAGTCCTGATCAAGATCGAGAAAACCGCCATCTGCGGCACCGATCTGCACATCTACAAGTGGGACGAAT
This sequence comes from Luteibacter sp. SG786, assembly GCF_011759605.1. Lineage (GTDB taxonomy): Bacteria > Pseudomonadota > Gammaproteobacteria > Xanthomonadales > Rhodanobacteraceae > Luteibacter. Next base: position 839,581 of record NZ_JAAOYX010000001.1, on the reverse strand, counting down.
GGTCCCAGCGCACCATCAAGCCCGGCCTGACCATCGGCCACGAATTCGTGGGCCGCATTGCCGAGATCGGCCCCGGCGTCACCGGCTACAAGGTCGGCGACCGCGTATCCGCCGAGGGCCACATCGTGTGCGGCCACTGCCGCAACTGTCGTGCGGGACGCCAGCACCTTTGCCCGAACACGATTGGCATCGGCGTGAACCGCAACGGCGCCTTCGCCGAATACATGACCATGCCGGCCTCGAACCTGTGGCCGATCCCGGACCAGATTCCGTCCGAGCTGGCCGCGTTCTTCGATCCCTACGGCAATGCCGCGCATTGCGCGCTGGAATTCGACCTGATCGGCGAAGACGTGCTCATCACCGGTGCCGGCCCCATCGGCATCATTGCCGCCGGCATCGCCAAGCACGTGGGCGCGCGCAATGTCGTGGTCACCGACGTCAACGACTACCGCCTCAAGCTGGCGGCCGACATGGGCGCCACGCGTGTCGTCAACGTCGCCAACCAGTCGCTCAAGGACGTGGTGAAAGACCTGCACATCGAGGGCTTCGACGTGGGCCTGGAAATGAGCGGCAACCCGCGCGCCTTCGGCGACATGCTGGAGTGCATGTACCACGGCGGCAAGATCGCCATGCTCGGCATCATGCCGCGCGGCGCCGGCATCGACTGGGACAAGGTGATCTTCAAGGGCCTCACCCTGCAGGGCATCTACGGCCGGCGCATGTACGAAACCTGGTACAAGATGACCCAGATGGTGCTCACGGGCTTCCCGTTGCAGAAGGTGCTCACGCACCAGATCGCCATCGACGACTTCCAGAAGGGTTTCGACCTGATGGACGCCGGCCATTGCGGAAAGGTCGTCTGCTCCTGGACGTGATCCACGTCGCCTGATCCGACCTCCGACAGGTTTCCCCGGCGAGTACACTGCGCCGGGGAACTAAGGAGTCGGAAGTATGGAAACACGCAGGATCAAGGGGAAGGTCTACCTGGACAAGGGGCGTGAGCGCGCCCTCGTCCTTTATCGATCGCGCCGGGCCCGGCGGATCGTCGCGGCCGCCGCAATCGCCCTGGTCGTTTTTGGCCTGCTGGGTTTCCTGGCCGCCCCGCCCCTCATTCGCAACCAGATGGAAACGCGCGCCAGCGTGGCGCTCGGGCGGCCTGTGACGGTCGAGGGGCTTTCCTTCAACCCGTTCACGCTGAAGCTCACCATCGAAGGCCTGCACGTCCGCGAGGCGGACGGCAAGGCACCGTTCGTCGATGTCGACAGGCTCGTCGCCGACGCGTCCTGGGCTTCGCTCTTCCGGGCCGCGCCGATCCTGGATGCGCTCGAGCTCGACAAACCCACGATCCGGCTGCGGCGGACCGCGCCACAGCGATTCAATGTCTCCGACATCGTCGAACGCCTCGGGTCGGGGCCGGCCGAACCCGGCAAAGGCCCGCCGCGTTTCGCGCTCACCAACATCGCCATCCACGGCGGACAGGTCGACTTCGACGATCGGGTACTGGATGCCACGCATCGCGTGGACCACATCGAACTGGGCCTGCCCTTCATCGCCAACCTGCCGAGCGCGACGGATATCTACGTGCGCCCGCTGCTTGCCATGAACGTGGACGGCAGCCCCCTGCGGGTGGAAGGCCAGAGCAAGCCGTTCGCCGACAACCGGGAATCGCTGGCGACCTTCCGGCTCGACCACCTCGATCTTCCCCGCTATCTCGGATTCGTACCCGCTCCCATGCCGGTGGCCATGCCAAGCGGCAAGCTGTCGGGGCTGCTCGACCTGCGCTTCGCCATGACCGACTCGCAGCCCCGGGTGATCCTGAGCGGGCGCCTTACCGTGGACGACCTCAAGGTGACCGACAAGAGCGGTGGCCCGTTGCTCGAACTCGGACACGGCGACGCCGAACTCACCGCGCTCGAACCGCTGACATCCCGCTATCGCCTGGGCAAGGTCGCCCTCGACCGCCTCGGCGTCCGCTATGCGCGCCTTCCTGGCGGCCGCAGCAATGTCGATGCGCTCACGGGCGGGCCGTCGGCACCCGAACCGGCCGACACAAAACCCACGGACGTTCGCATCGACACACTGGTTCTGAACGACTCGCGCATCGACTACGCGGACCTAGCGGCCCCTTCACCGGCGCACCTGCTGCTCGAAGGCGTGCATGGCGAGATGCACGGCCTCAGCACGGTAAAAGCGCCGGTGGCGAACCTTGTCCTCGGCGCACGCATGGCCGGCGGCGAAGTAGCCACCAAGGGAAAGCTCGATCTTCCCGCCAGCCGCTACACGGGCACGCTGTCGCTGGCGGATGTCTCGCTTCCGGCACTCGTACCGCTGGCACCGCCTCCGATCGACGCCGACATCGCGGCGGGCAATCTCGGAGCGAACGGCGAGTTGACGCTCGACTGGCACGAAGCGGCGACCGTGCGCGTCACCAATGCCAAGGCACATGTCGACGGCTTCCGCCTCGTCCCGCGACACGACAAGGCGGCGCCCGTCACCTGGACGTCGATGAAGGCTGCCCTGACCTTGGTCGATCTCGCGAGCAGCGAAGCGCGCCTCGACAGCCTCGTTCTCGACGGGCTCTCGCTCGACCTGCGCCGTCTCGCGGACGGCAACCTCGACCTGTCGCGCATCGTGCAGTCGTCGCCTGCACCCAGAACAGCGACGACGTCACCCTCATGGCGATGGAGCATCGGCCATGTCGGACTGGGCGACGGCAGCGTGACCCTGCGCGACGCCAAGGCCGGTGCCAGGCGCGACGGTATCGAACTGCAGGCCACGGCGTTCGCGGTCGACGGCCTGTCCGACGACATGAAGAAGCCCGTGAAGCTCGATCTGAAGGGCGCTCTGGGCAAGGGCGCGTTTTCCGTCACGGGCACGCTGAGGCCGCAGCCCCTCGACGCGCAGCTGGTCGTAACCACCCGCCAATTGAACGTGGCACCGCTGCAATCGCTGATCACCGTGCCATTGAACGTTCGCATCGCCAGCGGATTGCTGAGCATGAATGGCCAGGTTCGTTACACCGACCGCGGCACGGCTCCCGCACAGATCGCCTACCGCGGCGACGCCACGCTGGGCCGCGTGCGGGTTCTCGACAAGGTCACCGACGCCGACTTCCTGCGCTGGAGTTCGCTCAGCGCATCCGGCATGACGATTCGCCTCGGCGAGGAAGTGCCCCATGTCGATATCCGCGGACTGGCGATGGACGACTTCTATGCTCGCGTCATCGTCAACGCGAACGGACGGCTGAACCTGCAGGACGTGGTCGCAGGCCCCGAGGCGCCGGCTGCGGTGTCGGTGACGGAGGTGCGCACCGCCCCCGCACCGGTCGCCACCGGCGCGCCGCCACCGGCAGGCCCCCCGGCGGATATCCGGATCGGACAGATCACGCTGAGCAGGGGCCGTCTCAATTACACCGACAACTTCATCAAGCCCAACTACACCGCGGACGTGACCCAGCTCACGGGCAAGATCGGCGCCTTCGGAAGCCTTGGCGGCACCGCGCCAGCGGAACTGACGCTCGAAGGCCAGTTGGACAACGACGCGCCCGTCGATATTCGTGGCTCGATCAACCCCCTGACCCCTGTCGCATTCCTCGATGTGACGGCCAAGGCGCAGGGCATCCAACTCGCCAACCTCTCGCCCTACTCCGGCAAGTACGCCGGCTATCCGATCACGAAGGGACGCCTGAACGTCGATGTGCATTACCTGCTCGACCAGCGCAAGCTGACCGCCGACAACCACATCTTCATCGATCAACTCACCTTCGGCGATCGCATGGAGGGACCCGGCATCAGCCATCTTCCCGTGAAGCTTGCCGTGGCCTTGCTCAAGGACAGCGAGGGACGTATCGACGTGCACGTGCCGGTCTCTGGCTCGCTGGACGATCCGCAATTCAGCGTGGCCGGCCTCGTGTGGCGCGCCATCGGCAACCTTATCGTGAAAGCGGCCACCTCGCCGTTCCGCCTCCTGGCCTCCATCGGAGGCCAGGGCGGGCGCGAAGACCTGGGCTATGTCGAGTTCGCGCCCGGTTCCGCCGTGCTCGACGACGCCGGACAAACCAAGCTGGCGGACATCGTGAAAGTGCTGGCCGCCAAGCCGTCCATCAGCCTGGACATCGTGGGCCGCGTCGACCCGGCTCAGGACGAGAGCGGGTTGCGCACCGTGATGGTGGACGACCTCATCCGCGAGGAACGGGCGAATGCGGGCGACGACGATGGCACGCCGCTCACCGACGAGAAGCGTGAGAAATATCTCGCGCGTGCCTACCGCCATGCCTCGTTTCCCAAGCCGAAGAACCTGCTCGGGCTGAACAAATCGCTTCCGCCCGACGACATGCGTTCGCTGATGGAAAGCAACATGCCGGTGGATGCCGATGCCCTGCGCCACCTGGCCGAGCGGCGGGCGAGCGCGGTGCAACAATGGCTCAAGGGAAAAGTGGACGGGAACCGCGTCTTCGTGGTCGCCCCGAAGACGGACGCCAAGGGCATCGACGACGGCGGCAAGACGACGCGCGTGGATTTCGGCCTGCACTGAGACGAGGGCCCGAGGTTTTCTCATCGGGCCAAAGGCCTCACAATCGGAGTTCTCCTACGTTCCGGAACTCCCGACCATGTCTTATCCCGGCCAGACCCGTTTCGCCAGCGAGCTCGAATCCATCCGCGAGCAGGGCCTGTTCAAGAACGAACGGGTCATCGTCTCGCCGCAGTCGGCGGAGATCGAACTGGAAGGAGGCCGCAAGGTCCTCAATTTCTGCGCCAACAACTACCTCGGTCTGGCCGACCACCCTGACGTGATCCAGGCAGCCAAGGACGCCCTGGACACGCACGGCTTCGGCATGGCCAGCGTGCGCTTCATCTGCGGCACGCAGGACCTGCACAAGGCGCTGGAGCGGCAGATCGCCGACTTCTTCGGCACCGAGGACACGATCCTCTACGCCGCCTGCTTCGACGCCAACGGTGGTCTTTTCGAGCCGCTGCTGGGCGAGGAAGACGCCGTGATCTCCGACGCGCTGAACCACGCTTCGATCATCGACGGCATCCGCCTGTGCAAGGCCAAGCGCTTCCGTTATGCCAACTGCGACATGGCCGACCTGGAGGCCCAACTCCAGGCGGCCGATGCGGCGGGCGCGCGCACCAAGCTCATCACCACCGACGGCGCGTTCTCGATGGACGGTTTCGTCGCCCCGCTCGACCAGATCACCGCCCTGGCACGCAAATACGGCGCGCTGGTGCACATTGATGAATGCCACTGCACCGGCTTCCTCGGCGATACCGGCCGCGGCTCCGCCGAATTGCACGGCGTGATGGACAAGATCGACATCTTCACCGGCACCCTGGGCAAGGCCCTCGGCGGCGCCCTCGGCGGCTTCACCACGGGCCGCCGCGAAGTCATCGAGATGCTGCGCCAGCGCTCGCGCCCGTACCTGTTCTCCAATTCGCTCCCGCCCCATGTGGTGGCCGCGGGCATCAAGGTGTTCGACATGCTGGCGGCGGCAGGCGACCTGCGCGAGAAGGTGAAGGAAAACACCCGTTACTTCCGCGAGAAGATGACCGAAGCCGGCTTCGACATCCGTCCCGGCCAGCACCCGATCGTGCCGGTGATGATCTACGACGCCAAGCAGGCCCAGGCCATGGCATCGGAGTTGCTCGAGGAAGGCATCTACGTCACCGGCTTCTTCTTCCCGGTGGTGCCGCAGGGCAAGGCACGCATCCGCACGCAGATGAGCGCGGCGCACACGCGGGAGCACCTGGATCGCGCCATCGCCGCGTTTACCAAGGTGGGCAGGAAGCTCGGCATCCTGAAGGACTGATCTCCCCCGGCCTTCCGGCTGGCTGTGGGAAGCGTCAGCGGCGACGCAGGGCCGCGACTTCGGAGGCTTCCAGATGCCGCCACTGGCCCTTCGGCAACTCGCCGAGGGCCAGATCGCCGATGGCGACGCGCACGAGTCGCAGCACATCGAAACCGAGCGCCGCAAGCAGCCGTCGGATATGCCGGTTGCGGCCCTCGTCGAGAGAGACCTCCAGCCACGCGTTCCTTTCGCCCTGGCGCAGCAATGAAACCGCCGTGGCACGCAACGATTCGCCCGCGTCCAACACCCCGCCAAGCATCGCGACGACCGTGGCCTCGTCAGGCTTGCCCGCCACCTGCACGTGGTAGGTCTTCGGCACATGGGTGGCGGGATCGGTGATGCCCGCCGCCCATACCGTGTCGTTGCTCAACAGCAGGAGGCCCTCGCTCGCCTTGTCGAGCCTTCCTACGGGACCGAGCCACGGCAACCCGGCATCCTGCAGCAACGAATACACCGTGTCGCGACCGTGCTCGTCCGCAGCGGACACAACGACACCGCGCGGCTTGTTCATGGCGACATAGACGGGAGCCGCAGCCTCCACCGCGCCGCCATCGATGTCGATGCGCTCGTGTCCGGCGATGGGCCATTCCGGATCGCGCACCTGGCGCCCATTCACTCGCACGCGTCCTTCGCGCACCAGGCGTTCGCCCTGGCTGCGGGAACAGAGGCCGCGCTTCGACAGCACGCGTGCCAGACCGTGCACGGGGGCGGATGGGCGGTGCGACGTCCGCGACGGCGGAAAATGGGGACGACGGGGCATGCGGGAAAGCATAACGGATTCCCCCACGCCGACCTGGCCTCACGCTTCCGATCGATATCCGACCTGTCGGGGCGGCCCATAAAAAAACGGCATGCCGTAGCATGCCGTTTCGGAAATATACGTTGAAGGGTTCCGTCAGATCTTGGCGATGCCTTCGGGGCGCTTGGCGCCGGCGAAGTGCTTGGACCAGTAAGCCTCATTGAGGCTGTCGACGCGGACGGTCTTGCCGGCCGACGGCGAATGGATGAACTGGCCGTTGTCGATGTAGATGCCCACGTGGGAAATGGCCTTGCCACGGGTGCGGAAGAACACGAGGTCGCCCGTCTTCATTTCGCTGCGCTTGACCTTCAGGCCGGCGAGGAACTGACTAGCCGAATTGGTCGGGAGGTCGAGGCCGATGCTGTGCTGGAACACGTAGCGGACGAAGCCGCTGCAGTCGAAACCGGTGGAGGGCTTGCGGCCGCCGCGGTGGTAACGGATGTCGCGGAGCTTCATGGCGAAGGCGAGGAGCGCCTCGCGGGCGTGGCCGTCGACGTGACCTGCCAGACGGGCCGTGGCCGCGGCAACGAGGCTGTCCCCGTCGTCGTCGCCGTCATCGGAGAGGGCGACGTCGTCCCCTGCCTTGGCAGATTCGTCGACCTTGGGAGCAGAGAGGGAGGAAAAGTCCGGTACGGTGGACTGAGCCAGCGCCGTAGCGGGTGCGAACACGGGCAGGTCGGTGAGGAGCAGCGTTGCCGACTGGTCAAGGGCCTGTGGAGCGGAGACGGTGTCGGCGATGGCGGGTGTAACGGAAGCGATACAGCAGGTGGCTAACGCGAGAGCGGTCAGTCGCTTTAAATGCATGAGCGAAAAGGCCTATTCATCGTGGAGTTAAGCCGCCGTGAAGGTGAGACGACCGTGAACGAGCAGTGAAGTTACCAAACCCCCTACGCCTTGTTGTTGGCATAAAGTTAAAAAAAGCCATTCCTAGGAAAGATTCAGACCAGTCGTATGAAATTACGGCCTGAACGGCGAAAACCTGAACAGGTTTAGGCACTTGCCTTCACATACGTGACGAGGAAAACGGAAGGTACGCGACCGCGAACGTAAAGAATCGGCTCAGGCCTTGTAGGTTCTTGCCCCGAAGATGGCGGAGCCGATACGCACTTCGGTGCTTCCCTCGGCGATGGCCAGCGCGTAGTCCCCGCTCATTCCCATCGACAGGCGATCCACCGCGTGGCCCGCGTCGCGGGCCCTGTCACGCAGGCGATACAGCATCCGAAAACAGGCTCTTACCCGCTCTTCGTCTTCGCTTGCCTCGGCAAGCGTCATCAGGCCGCGCAGGCGCAGCGAGGAAAAGGCCTTCAATTCATCGAGGAAAGGCAGCAGGCGGTCCGGGGCGATGCCGGATTTTGTTTCCTCCGGCGATGTCTTCACCTGCACCAGCACGTCGATCGCGCGCCCGCGCGCCTGCAGCGCCTTGTCCAGGGCGACCGCCAACTCCGGGCGGTCGAGCGACTGCACCTCGCTGGCGTGGGCGGCCACCATCTTGGCCTTGTTCGTCTGCAGATGGCCGATCAGCACCCATTCCACGGGCTCGCCGGCGAGGGCCGCGGCTTTTGCCTGCACTTCCTGGGCCTTGTTCTCGCCGAAGCGATGCAGCCCCAGGCCAAGTGCCTCGCGCACGACGTCGGCGCCGAAGGTCTTGCTGACCGGAAGCAGCACGACGTCGGCAGGATCGCGACCGGCACGCCGGCAGGCGTCGGCGATGGAGGCCCGAACGACGGCGAGCCGTTCCGCGAGCGTCCCCGCTTCGAGGCTCATGCCTTCGAGGCTTCCTGGAAATGCCGGGCCACGACGTCGGCCACCACCATGCTCACCCGCTTGCCGGTCGGGATATGCAGGAATTCATTGGGACCGTGCGCATTCGAATGCGGGCCGAGCACACCCGTGATGAGGAACTGCGCCTGCGGGAATTTTTCACCGAGCATGCCCATGAACGGGATGCTGCCGCCCTCGCCCATATAGGCCGCGGGCGCGCCGAAATAATGCGCGGAGGCCGTGGCCACTGCCTCTTCGAGCCAGGGCGAGAGAGCCGGCGCATTCCAGCCGCTGCCGTCCTTCTCGAGATCAAAGGTGACCTTCGCGCCGTACGGCGGGTCTTTCTCGAGCAGTTGCTTCAGGAACTTGCCTGCCTCGGCGCCCGACAACGTCGGCGGCACGCGCAGGCTCAACTTTACCGATGTCTTGGGGCGCAGCACGTTGCCCGCGCTGTCGAGGGCGGGCATGCCGCCGACGCCCGTAACCGCCAGTTGCGGACGCCACGTGCGATTGAGCACCAGCTCCGCCAGATCGTCGGTAACGGGCTTCATGCCCTCAACGAAGGGAAACTTGTCGTAGACGGCGGTGCCCAGCACTTCCGCCGACCGGCGCGCCTGCTCGATGCGCTGCGGCGGAATGTCGACATAGAGTTCCTTCGGCACGATCCGACCGGTGGCCGGGTCTTCCAGACGGCTGAGTATGTCGCGCAGGATACGGAAGCTCGACGGCACCACGCCCGACGCATCGCCCGAGTGGACCCCTTCTTCCAGGACCTGCACGGTGAGATTGCCGCCGGTCATGCCGCGCAGGGAGGTGGTAAGCCACAGCTGGTCGTAGTTGCCGCAGCCGGAGTCGAGGCAGACGACGAGCGATGGGTTGCCGATCCGGTCGGCAAGGTGGTCCACATAGAACGGAAGATCGTAGCTGCCCGATTCCTCGCAGGCCTCGATCAGGATGACGCAGCGCGCATGCGGCACGCCTTGGTCGCGCAACGCGAGCAATGCCGCCAGCGAACCGAAGATGGCGTAGCCGTCGTCGGCACCGCCACGGCCGTAGAGCTTGTCGCCCTTGATCACGGGCGTCCACGGACCCAGGCCCTCGGCCCAGCCCGTCATCTCCGGCTGTTTGTCGAGGTGGCCGTAGAGCAGCACGGCCTGCTCCGTGCCAGCGCTCTGCACGCCTTGCGCGGGCACGTCGATGTAGATAAGCGGCGTCCGCCCTTCCAGACGCACCACTTCGAGGGAGGCGCCGGGAAGCGCAGGCAGCTTCGAACGTGCCCAGGACTCCATCAGCGCCACCGCCTGGTCCATGTATCCGTGCTCGCGCCACTGGCTGTCGAACATCGGCGACTTGTTCGGAATACGGATGTACTCGACCAGCTGCGGGACGATCTCGGCATCCCAGAGACCGCTGACGAAGGAGGAAACGCGAGAAGTATCCATGACGGGCCAGGCTCGTTCGACAAAGGCCGATTGTAACAGCGACGACGGCGGTGCCCTGGAGCATGTGGGAACGCATGGCCACGGCGCAGTGGAAACGACGCACGCGCCGGTCGGGTTCGCGCCGGTTTGCGCGCCCTCCGGCGCAACGCAGAGTGCCCCAGCGCCATCCGGCGCCACCATGAGGAGCACCATCTTGAAACGTCTTGTCATCGCCCTCGCGGGCCTTCTGTTGTCGCCGCTGGCCCTCGCATCGACGCCCGTGAACATCAATACCGCCGACGCCGCCACCTTGGCGCAGTCGCTCGACGGCGTCGGCATGGCCAAGGCCCAGGCGATCGTGGCCTGGCGCGAAGCCAACGGCGCCTTCGAGTCCGCCGACCAGCTCGCCGAGGTCAAGGGCATCGGCGCCGCCCTCGTCGACCGTAACCGCGACGCCATCCAGTTGGACGGCGGCAAGCCGGCCAAGAAGGCGAAAAGCCAGCGCAAGGCCAAGGGCAACGAGGAAGACTGAACGAGTATCCGCCGCGGGCGGGCCTTCCCACCCGCGGCGAAAGCGCTACACTCGCGCCGAGTGCGGGGCCGCCACGTGTGCCGCCGCATGGAACAGGGGCTTGATGAAGCGATGATCCTGCCGCGTTACCGTATCGCCGACTCCGCCATCCGCGGCGCCGGCAAGGGCCTTTTCGTCGACGAATTCGTGGCGGCCGGACGCATCGTCACGGCGCCCGACCAGATCGATCGCACCTACGGCTGGGCCGAGATCACCGGCTCCCCCGAGCTCGCCGCCGACCTGCACGCCGCGGCGCGCTGGTTCGAAGACCGCTATACCGTGTCGCCGGAATGGCCCGACGAGTGCTACGTGAACCATAGCTTCGATCCGACGGGGCTCTGGCACCTCGGCTTCATCTTCGCTGCCAAGGATCTTCCGCAAGGCACTGAAATCACGGTGGATTACCGTCATCTTCTCGCACCCGGCCAGGATGAGAGCTTCCATGACGCGGCTACTGGTGAGAAAATAACCGGCTTGTCCTGGCAGGAAAGTCTCGCGCAAAGCACCCGCGCGCTGGCCCTCCTGCTCGGCTGACACCTGGTCACTTCGATGGCAATGGCAGACATCCCCGTTCTGGAAACGCCGCGCCTGCGGCTCACCGCCCTTACCGAACGCCACTTCGACGATTACGCGGCCATGCTCGCGGACGCCGACAGCACGCGCTGGATCGGCGACGGCCAACCGCTCGACCGCATGAACGCATGGCGGTCCATGGCCATGTTGCTGGGCCACTGGGCGCTGCGCGGCTGCGGCATGTGGGCCATCGAACTGAAGGAAACGGGCGAATTCATCGGCCGCGCCGGTCTGATGAAGCCCGAAGGCTGGCCCGACCTCGAGTTGGGCTGGATGCTGAAGCCCGAGCACCGCCACCACGGCTACGCCACGGAAGCCGGCGAGGCCATCCTCGACTTCGCCTGGAATCAGATGCACGCGCAGCGTGTGATCAGCCTCGTGCGCATCGGCAACGAGGCCTCCGACCATGTCGCCGAGCGCCTGGGCGGCGAGCACATCGACAACATCGACTTCCTCGGCGGCGCCACGCACTTGTTTGCGTACTACCCGCCGCACCGCGCCGTGCGCCGCGTCGGCTAGCACACCAGACCGCGCCCTACAACGCCGGAGCGAAATCGCTGCGGCGGCGACGCGGATGCGCCGTTGCGAGTCCGGCCAGTGCCAGCAGCCGTGCGGTACGCATCCAGGCGACCACGATCACGCCCAGTTGCACGATGAGAATGCCCAACGGCAACCCGCTACCGGCGGCGGTGGTATGGCCGCGCCAGGATGCGATCGCCACCAGCAGCACGCCGCCGACCAGCGTGATCATGAGATAGACGAACAACGTCGCGAATGGCCGCCGAACGAATTGCATGAATCCGCGTCCCAGCGCGATGAACGCGGAGCGAAGCCCGACATCGGCGATGAACTGTGCCCTCGCCGATTCCACGATCGCTTGTGCGATGACGAAGAACAGCAGCGCCACCGCCGCTGCGCCGTACCGGTACCCGTCGGCGCTGGAGGCCAGAACGGCGGCGTCGATCTTGTCGTCCGCGAATGACGAGGCACCCAAAGACGCGGCGACCGAAAGTCCGTACGGAACAACGGCCAGAACCGACAGGCGCAGCATGCGCCCGTATTGCGCCGCTCCGCCTTGCAGCAGACCGCCAAAGTCCAGGGCACGATGTGCGCGCCCTCCCGCCACGATCATGCCGACGAGGAACGGCGCGGTAAGCCATGTCAGCAGCATGCCTGCGACGAACGCCATGCCGGTCCAGCCATGATCGTTCTGGAAGGCCGCTATCACATCGCCGAACATGAGGCCGTCGAAATGCCGGGCCCACGCGTCGGCATGCACGGAATGCCCCAGAAGGTCGTCGAGCACACGCCACACCGGCAGGGCCACCACCATCGTCGGAAGGAGGGTCACGAAGATCCACAGGAGCATAAGGCGCCACTGCAACCCCGCGACGCTGGCGCTACCGATGGCCGCGAAGGAGGAACGTTTTTGGCGGCCGTTCATAGCGTCCCCAGAAGCGAATAGATGCCCTGCAGCAGGGCGGCGATGTCCGCGCCCCAGCGTTGCGATGCCGCGTGATTGGCGTCCACGGTGCGGCTGTCATTGAGCTTGTCGGAGTCGAGGTAGATCTTCCGCTCCGGATCGAGTTCCGCCGACGTGCCTTTCACCGGCTTCACGAACGCGAAGCGCGCCCAGCGGCGGTTGTCGTCCCAGCGCACGGTTTCCGAGGAGCCGTCGGCAAAGGTGACCTTCAGGGTCTGCGGGACCGGCGAGGCATCCCGCCTCACCGTGACGATCGTCTTCCAAGGGAAAGGTCCTGTGCCGGGGCCGGCCTGCGGATGCGCCTTCTCCCAGGCATCGCGCTGTTTCCGGATGGCCTCGTCGTTGGCATCGGTGGTGATCTCCTCGCGACGGCCGTCCTTGATACGCGTCCCGGCAAGCGGCAGTACCTCTGTGCTCACGATGTCGCTGACGCTGTCGTCGATGCGTCCGGTGCCATAAACGTAACGATCGAACACCTGCGCCACCACCTCCGGCTTTCCGGAGACGTCGGCCAGCGTGGCCTGCAGGTCGCCCATGCCGGGATGACGGAAATGCCACGTGGCGTAGTACTGGCGGAAGGCCTTTTCGGTCACGCCTTTCCCGAGGCGCTCTTCCAGATCGTGCATGGCCGTGGCCGTGCGTGAGTAGACGGTGCCGTAGTCGGCGCTGGACAGGCGATCCCAGGCGTTCTCGCCCAGCGGATCGGACGGATGGCGCAATCGCGCGACCATGCGCTCGAGCATGAACGCATCCAGTGGCGGCTCCAGGCCGAAAAACTGCCACAACGGCCTGGTGAGGTACACCTTCTGCCCGCGTTCGCGCAGCATGCGGTCGTCCCAGTACTCGTTCAGGCCCTCGTCGAGCATGGGCTCCTCGAATTCGTTGGACGCGAGCAGACCGTAGAAGTAGCCGTGCCCGAACTCGTGGATGGTGACGAAATCGAGCAGGTACTCGTCCAGCGTCCTGGGCTTTATCTCGCGAAAGCTGTCGGCCGTGAAGAACGTCGGGTATTCCATGCCGCCCGCCTCCGCCGCATTGAACGGGGGGACGACGGCCGTGAGTGTCTTGTACGGATACGGGCCGAGGGTCTGGGAGAAGTACGCCAGCGAGTCGAGCGAGGCCTTGAGCACCGGCTTCGCGCTGGCTTCGTATTCAGGCGGATAGACCACTCGTACCTTGACCCTGGGGCTTCCCGGCCCGGCGTATTCGCCGTCCAGCGTTTGGTATCCGGGCGCGGCCATCCAGGCAAAGTCGTGCACGTCGCCCTGGATGAAATGCCAGGTCAGATCCTGGCCTTCCTGCACGGGAGCGCCCTGCTGCTCGCCGACGGCGGCCACGACGTAATCCTTGGGCGCGCTCACCCGCACGTCGTACTCGCCGAAGTCGGCGTAGAACTCGCTGTTGAAGTGGAATTCGTGAACGTTCCAGCGCGGCTCGGTGGCCCCGCGCTCGCCTGCCAGTTCCAGTACCCCGATCTTCGGGAACCACTGGCCCACCAGGTGGAACTTGCCGACGTAGCCCGTGCGCAGGATCACGCGCGGCAACTGGCTGTGGAAGCTCATGTCCAGCGTGACGCTGCCGCCCGCCGGCACCGGCTGCGCCAGGTCCACGCGCACGACGGTATGGTCCGTTTCCGGTCCACCGTCCGGATGCACGTAGCGCCATGCCAGCGTGGCGCCGTCCTGCTCGACGTGGCCGAGGTCGATGTACCCCCACTCGCCCTTCTTGACCGGCGCGATGCCGCGCGACCCGCCATGCGCGGCCAAGAGGCGGCGCTCGGTGAAGAAGGTGCTGCCTTCGCCCTCGAAGGCATTGAGGTACAGATGCAGGAATACCGCCGAGACCGGCCGGTCGCTGCGGTTGCGCCAGGTCAGCTGCTGCCTGCCGTCGACGGTGTGCTTGTCCGGGTCCAGCCGGGCCTGGATGCGGTAGGACACCACGCGATCGGAAAGCGTCGCTTCATTGCCCGAACGGGGCCCGCCCCACGCTTGCGCTGCGCTCGGGGTGCGCACGAAGGCCGCATGGGGCGAAGCGAAGGGAATCTCCGCCGGGGGCGCAACGCTGACCGGAGCCGCCGTGGTGGAAGCCGCGGCCGGTACCTGCGCCGTCGACACCTGGGCCGATACGCCACCGGCGAACAGAAGCGCGCCTGCAACGGTCCAACGAACGATTCTGGCTGCCTCGCGGCGCATCGATCCACCCTCCCCTGGAAGCGCACGAGATTGCGTCTCCGGGAGCGGACCCGATATAGGCCGAAAGTCACGGCCGGCCAGCCGTCGTTCGGGATCAGCCACCCTCGGCGGCGGGCAGTTCGTTCACGTCGCGCACGCTGTACACGTCGATCGCGTAGGGCGCGCGCGCGTCGCCGGTCGCCTCGAAGCGGCCGAAGATCGTGGCGTCGGCGCGCACGCCCTTCTCGGAAACCGTGCGGCGGAACGACACGACGTCGCGCTTGCGTCCTGCGGCATCGTCCATGCTGAGGTTCACTGCGCCCTTGCACTGCGCATCCGTGAGCATGGTGACCTTGCCCTCGGTGGTGGCGATGCCGCGCACCGTGACCGTGGTTCCCACATAGCGCGCCGCGGTTCCCAGCACCGTGCAGATCGTGTCCGGCGGCGGCTCGTCCGATCGGGCGGCAGCGGAGCCGGTGGCAAGCAAGAGCATGGCGGCGGCCCCCGCCGCCCGAACGAAAACAATGGCGTTCATAGGTATTCCCCCTTTGATGCCGGCCGTCGCGGCCGAGCCGATTGGACGGCTAAACGCAGCACAACGCGTTTGCCGTTTCGGGTCAATAAGAAATTTCGGCATATGCGTCACGGGCGGATTCAAGATCAACCACTTAGACCGGCGCCCGGGGATCGGCGATACTGCGCTCCCCCCATCGAGAACCCACGCATGGCTTCCTACGACGACGATTTCGACCAGGACGACGGCTATGAGGACGAGGACGATGACGAGTCGACCGAATCGCAGGTCTGGCGCCTTCTGGCGCTGATCAATCCAGGCGACGAGGACAGCGCGATGCAGCAGTTCTCCGCCTACCGCGACACCGTGGAGGAAGAAGGCGACGACGACCCGATACGGATCGTGGCCCAGGTCACCGACTGGCGCTCCGGGTTCGAGGTGGACGCCGACGACACCCGCACGCTGGTCGAGGCGATCAACGAACTGGCGAGCCGCTGGAACCTTTCCATCGACTGGGACGGCGACCCGGACGACGATGAGTTCCACGAAGAGGTCGACGGCCCTGAAATCTTCTCCCGCGCATTCGACCAGTTGAACCAGCACGGATACACGCTGTGGGCCCGCGAGGCGGACGACGGCATCTATGCCGGGTGGATCACGCAGTCGCGCGACGACGAGGCGATGCGCGTCGTCGCGACGGAACTGGGCATCAACCTGCGCCTGGGCAGTCAGGTGTCGTGATCGCTTGCCGCCCGCGCGCCATCCGCTCCCGCAACAGATCGATGAACGCGCGCACCTTCACCGACGTCTGCTTGCCGGGGTACACGGCGTGTATCCCACCGTCGGGCAAACGGTAGTCGTCCAGCAACGGCACGAGCCGGCCCGTCGCGAGATCCGCATCCACGACGTAGTCCGGCAACACGGAGATACCCAGGCCCGCCACGACGAACGCATGTGCGGCCAGCGTGCTGTTGGCGCTGGCGACCGGGCGAGTGCGCACCGTGTGTTCCACGCCAGAGTCGTCGACAAACGTCCAGCGCGTGGGCGACGACAGCACGCTGAGCGAAATCCAGTCGTGGGCGGCGAGTTCGTCGGGAATCGAGGGCGCGCCTCGCCGCGCGACATACGCAGGCGAAGCGACCAGACACTGGCGGAACGTGGACAGCCGCGCCGCGCGCAGGCTCGAATCGCGCAGCCAGCCGATGCGGATGGACAGGTCGAAACGCTCGGCAATGAGGTCGACGATTTCGTCGCTCACCACCAACTCCACACTCACCTGCGGATGCAGCGATGCGAACTCGGCGAGCGCGGGGGCCACGATGGCCGGGCCATGGTCGCCCGCGGCAGCCACCCGCAACACGCCCATGGGGGTATCGCGACGTTCGCCGAGCCGACCGACCGCTGTCTCGGCATCGGCCACGATCCGCACGCAGTCTTCATGGAAACGCTCGCCTGCCTCGGTCAGCGACATTCGTCGCGTGCTGCGAACGAGCAGGGTGACGCCCAATTCCTCCTCCAGCTTTGCGATGTGCTGGCTGACCATGGCCTTGGTCATGCCCAGCTGCTCGGCCGCGGCGGTGAACGAACCGGCCCTGACCAGGGCGACGAACACGGCGAGGCGATTGAGGTTGATGCTCGGCAAGGCCATCGGCGCCACTCGATTGTAAAGCCTCACTTTACGATGAATCGCCCAAAAGGGCGTTTTTCCGGAACGGCGCGGAGTCCATGCTGTTCTCCATCGCTTCCCATCCAAGGACATCCGACATGAAGATCGTGCTCTTCGGCGCCACCGGCAACATCGGCCAGGTCATCCTCGACGAGGCCCTTTCCCGCGGTCACGACGTGACCGCGGTGGTCCGCGATCCCTCCCGCATCGCCGCCCGTGACCACCTGCACGTCGCGAAGGGCGATGTGAACGAACCGGCGTCGCTGGCCTCCGCACTGGCCGGTGCCGACGCCGCCATCGCCAGCCTCAGCGGCGATACGCGTTCGCAGGCGCAGGCCCTGCTGGCCGCCCTCGATTCGGCCGGCGTGCGCCGCTTCGTCTGGGTCGGCGGTGCGGGTGGCCTGGAAACCGCACCAGGCGTGCGGGTCATCGACGACCCGACCTTCCCCGAGGCATGGAAAGGCATCGCCCAAGGCCAGATCGCAGCCTACGAGGCGTTTCGCGCCAGCAAGGCGAACGTCGACTGGACCTACGCCAGCCCTTCGAAGCTGATCGCCCCCGGCGAGCGCAAGGGCGTGTTCCGCGTCGGCGGCGACCAGGTACTGAAGGACGCGAACGGCGAAAGCTTCATCTCCACGGCCGATTTCGCCATCGGCGTGCTGGATCGGGTCGAGAAGGGCGACGCGCCGAAGAAGCGCGTCACTTTCGGTTACTGATCCGCGGAATCGCCGCTCGATGCCCCTCGCGGACCCTGTCCGCGAGAGGACCGCCTATAATCCCTCGATGAACTATCGCCACGCCTACCACGCCGGCAACTTCGCCGACGTCCTCAAACACATGGTGCTCGTGGCCTTGCTCGACGCGCTCAAGCAGAAGGCCACGCCCTTCTGCTACGTTGAAACGCATGCCGGCCGTGGTCGCTACGACCTGCGCAGCGTCGAAGCCCGCAAGACCGGCGAAGCCGACGAAGGCTTCGGCGTGCTGCGCACGGCCACCGGCCTGCCGCCACTGCTGTGGAAGTGGCTCGAAACCGTCCGCGCCTGCAATGACGGGGACGACATGCGCTACTACCCGGGCTCGCCCTGGTTCGCCGCCCACCTCATGCGCGAGGGCGACAGCGCCCAGCTCTGCGAACTGCATCCGGAAGAAGCCGCCGCGCTGCGCCAGGTGTTCCACCACGATCGCCGCGTGCACGTGCACCAGCGCGACGGGTACGAGGCCATGAAGGGCCTGTTGCCGCCGAAGGAAAAACGCGGCCTCGTGTTGCTCGACCCGCCGTTCGAGGCGCAGGACGCGGAGTTCCGGCTGATCGAGAAGGCCCTCAAGGCCACCATGGAAAAGTGGCCGACCGGCATGTACGCCGTGTGGTATCCGATCAAGCTGCGCAGCCACGTGCAGCCGTTCCATCGCTGGCTGACCCGATGCGGGGCGAAGCGCGTGCTGGTGGCCGAGCTGCTCCTGCGGCCGGACGATTCCCCGCTGCGCCTCAACGGCAGCGGCATGGTGATCGTCAACGCACCGTGGAAGCTCGATGAAACCCTGCGCGATTCGCTGCGCATGTTGCCTCGCCTTCTGGGGACCGCGGGCGAATCGGAATACCGTCTCAGCTGGTTGGTGAACGACGAGGCCAACGAGGCGCCGTCGCCGGCCATACCTTCCGCCCAACGTTCACCCCGGCGGCGCTAAAGTTGGACTACCTGCGAAGGAGCCGACCCATGCGTCCCACCGTCCGAATCGCCCTGCCTGTTTCCCTGCTCGTGCTGGCCCTCTCGGCCTGCGCGCCGGCCCCGATCTACAAGCCCACCCCGAACAACGTCGCCGTGCCGCCGAGCCAGGTGGCGCGCGAACCCGAACGCTACGGCAGCGCCGACGTGATCTGGGGCGGGCGCATCGTCAACGTTCGCAACTTCGCCGACCACAGCGAGATCGAAGTGCTGGCCTATCCCCTGGACGGCTCGCAACGGCCCCAGGCCAACGACACGGGCAACGGCCGCTTCATCGCCGCCATGCCCGGATACGTCGAAAGCCTCGACTATCCCTCAGGGGGGCTGGTGACCATCTCCGGGCGCCTCAATGGCACGCGCACGGGCAATGTCGGCCAGGCGCAATACACCTTCCCTCTCGTATCGGTGAACCAGTCCCATGTGTGGACGGCCAAGGAACTGTCCGGCGGCCATCCGAACGTGAGCTTTGGAGTGGGCGTCGGCGTCATCCGCTGATTCCTCCCCCCGCGGCGCCCTTGCGGCGCCGCTTTGGTAAGATCTTGCGATAAGCAAGGAACGGGGACCACATGTCGGGACATGCCGATTCGAAGCGCGCGATCTTCCTCGCGCTCGGAGCCAATTTCGCCATTTTCATCGCCAAGCTCGTGGCGGCGATCTTCACCGGTTCGGGCGCGATGCTGGCGGAAGCCGTGCATTCGCTCGCCGATTGCGGCAACCAGGGCCTCCTGCTCCTCGGCCTGCGCCAGGCCAAGCGGCCTCCGTCACCGGAGTATCCGCTGGGCTGGGGGCGCGCGCTGTATTTCTGGTCGTTCCTCGTGGCGATCCTCCTTTTCAGCGTCGGCGGCATGTTTTCCGTGTACGAAGGCATCCACAAGCTGACCGATCCGGAACCGCTGCGCTGGCCGTGGCTCGCCGTGGGCGTCCTGGCGTTTTCCATCGTCACCGAAGGCGTTTCCATGCATGGCTGCATGCAGGAAGTGAACAAGGCCCGCGAGGGACGGCCGTTGTGGCAGTGGTTCCGGGAAACCCGCGCGAGCGAACTGCTGGTGATCTTCGGCGAAGACCTGGCTGCCCTTGTGGGCCTTTGCCTTGCGTTGATCGCCGTGCTGCTCACCATGCTCACCGGCAACCTGATCTTCGACGCCCTCGGCACCATCGCCATTGGCGTGCTGCTGATCCTGGTTGCCGTGGCCGTCGCCCGCGAGGTGAAGGCCCTGCTGATCGGCCAGGGCGTGGAACCCAAGCAACGTGCCGCGATGGTCGCTTTCCTGGAAGCGCGTCCGGAGATCGACCATGTCTACAACCTGCTCACCCTGCAGATGGGTACGGACGTGATGGTGGCCATCAAGGCGCGGATGGCGCAGACACCTACCGCCCGGGCCATGGTGGAAGCCATCAATATCGTCGAGGCCGACTTCAGGGCCGAGTTCAAGGACGTGCGCTGGAGCTTCTTCGAGCCCGACCACGCCGACTGATTCACGCCGTGACAACCCCAAGGCGGTAGTACAATCGAACGCTTGTCCGCAAGGCCCAAGCCCGATTCCATGCCCGCCACGCTTCCCAGCCCGCCGCTTCCCGTCAACGCCAAGACCCGCCGTTACTGGACCGCTCCGCACGGTTCGTCCTGGGCGCTGGAGGTAGCCGAGGCCGCGCGCGCCCACGCGGGCCTGCTCGTGGTGGTGGTGCGCGACACCCGCAGTGCGGACAACCTGGAAAGCGAACTGGCCGTGTTCGCCGGCGATCTCGCCGTGCTGCATTTCCCGGATTGGGAAACCCTGCCGTACGACGTCTTCAGTCCGCACCCCGAGGTTGTCTCGCAACGCATCGCCACCCTGTACCGCCTTCCGTCGACCCGGCGCGGCGTGCTGGTCGTGCCCGTGGCCACGCTCATGCAGCGGATCGCGCCGCGCACCCACGTCACGGGCTCCGGCCTGGTGCTGCGCAAGGGCCAGAAGCTCGACCTCGCCGCGGAACAGCGTCGCCTCGAGGCCGCCGGCTACCGCAACGTGCCCCAGGTAAGCGAGCCCGGCGACTTCGCCGTGCGTGGCGCGCTGATCGACATCTACGCGATGGGCGCCAGCGAGCCCTACCGGGTGGAACTGTTCGATGACGAAATCGAGTCGATCCGCACATTCGACACCGAGACACAGCGTTCCCAGCACCAGGTCGAAGGTGTGGATCTCCTTCCCGCCCGCGAATTCCCGGTAACCGAGGAAGCCGCCAAGGATTTCCGGACAAACCTGCGCGAACGCTTCCCCATCGACATCCGGCGCTGCCCGCTGTACCAGGACATGAAGGAAGGCGTCACGCCCGGCGGCATCGAGTACTACCTGCCGCTGTTCTTCAAGACCACGGAAACCCTGTTCGATTACATCGCCGGCGACGCGCTGTTCGTGCTCGGCGAGGGCGCGCTGGAGTCCTCCGAGCAGTTCTGGACGCAGGTTGGCGAGCGCTACGAACAGCGCGCGCACGACATCGAACGCCCCGTGCTCCCGCCGGCGGAGATCTACCTGCCGCCGGAACAACTGCGCGAGCGCCTCAACCGTCAGGTCCGGGTCGATGTCGTTGGAAAAGACCACGAGCACGCCGTGGACCTCGGGACCCTGCCCGCGCCGGAGGTACCCCTTAACCGCAAGGGCGAGGAACCCGGCACCGCACTGCGGCACTTCCTGAAGAACTATCCGGGCCGTGTGCTGGTCGCCGCCGATTCCGCTGGCCGTCGCGAAGCATTGATCGAACAGCTTGCCGGCGCCGGCCTCAAACCGGCGAACGTGGATGGCTGGAAGGACTTCCTCGCCCGTGGCGAACCGCTGGCGATAACGGCCGCGTCGCTGGAACAAGGCTTCGCGCTGAAGGAGCCTGCGCTCACCGTGCTCACCGAACGCGAACTGTTCGGCGAACGCGTGCGCACGGATCGCAAGCGCCGCGCCGGCGCCGCGCGCGATCCGGAAAGCATCATCAAGGACCTCACGGAGCTGTCGATCGGCTCGCCCATCGTGCATATCGATCACGGCGTGGGCCGTTACCAGGGCCTCGTCTCGCTCGACGTCGGCGACATGCCCGGCGAGTTCCTTACCATCGAATACGCAAAGGGCGACAAGCTCTACGTGCCCGTGGCCCAGCTCGGCCTTGTCAGCCGTTACACGGGCACCGCGCCCGAGCTGGCGCCCCTGCATTCGCTCGGCGGCGACGCCTGGGAACGCGCGCGCAAGAAGGCCGCGGAGAAAGTGCGCGACGTCGCGGCGGAGCTGCTGGCGATCTACGCGCAGCGTGAAGCCCGCCAGGGCGAAGCCTTGCCGGTCGACCGCCAGATGATCGAGGAATTCGCGGCCACGTTCCCCTTCGAGGAAACACCCGATCAGCAGGCGGCGATCGACGCGGTGATCGTCGATCTCGCCGCGCCGCGCGCCATGGATCGCGTGGTCTGCGGCGACGTTGGCTTCGGCAAGACGGAAGTGGCGCTGCGCGCGGCGTTCGCCGCCGCAACGGCTGGAAAACAGGTGGCCGTCCTCGTGCCCACCACCCTGCTCGCGCAGCAGCACTATCGCAATTTCGCCGATCGCTTCGCCGACTGGCCGGTGCGGGTCGAGGTACTGTCGCGCTTCAAGTCGAAGAAGGAAGTGGACGCAGCCCTGGAACGCCTGGCCGAAGGCCAGATCGACGTGATGGTGGGCACGCACAAGCTGCTGCAGGCGGACATCCGCTTCAAGAACCTCGGGCTCGTCATCGTCGACGAAGAACAGCGTTTCGGCGTGCGCCAGAAGGAGCAGCTGAAAAAGCTGCGGGCGGAGGTGGATCTGCTGACCCTTACCGCCACACCTATCCCGCGCACGCTGAACATGGCCATGAGCGGACTGCGCGACCTGTCCATCATCGCTACTCCGCCCGCGCACCGCACGGCCGTGCGCACGTTGATCTCGACCTACCAGCCCGCGTTGATCCGCGAGGCGATCCAGCGCGAGCTGGCGCGCGGCGGCCAGGTCTATTTCCTCCACAACGAAGTGCAATCGATCGACCGCACCGCGCGCGAACTGGGCGAACTGGTGCCTGAGGCGCGCATTCGCGTGGCGCATGGGCAGATGCCCGAGCGTGAACTCGAGGAAGTGATGGCCGACTTCCATCGCCAACGCTTCAACGTGCTCGTTTCCACCACGATCATCGAATCCGGCATCGACATTCCCACCGCCAACACGATCGTCGTCAATCGCGCGGACCGGTTCGGTCTCGCCCAGCTGCACCAACTGCGCGGGCGCGTGGGCCGCTCTCATCACCGCGCATACGCCTACCTGATCGTGCCGGACCGGAAAGCCATGACCGCCGACGCGGAAAAGCGGCTGGAGGCTCTCGCGTCACTGGAAGAACTGGGCGCCGGCTTCACCCTGGCCACGCACGATCTCGAAATTCGCGGCGCCGGTGAGATGCTGGGCGAGGAACAGTCGGGCCAGATCCAGGAAATCGGTTTCGGGCTGTACACGGAATTGCTCGACCGCGCGGTTCGCGCGCTGAAGTCTGGGAAGGTGCCCGATTTCGACCTTACCTCCGAACACGAAACGGAAGTAGAGCTGCATTTGCCGGCCCTCATTCCGGAGGACTACCTGCCCGACGTGCATACGCGTCTCACGCTGTACAAGCGCATCGCCAGCGCGCGCAACGAGGACGGCCTTCGCGAACTGCAGGTGGAGATGATCGACCGTTTCGGACTGCTGCCCGATCAGACGAAATGCCTTTTCGCCGTCGCGCAACTGAAACTGATGGCCACGCCGCTGGGTGTGCGCAAGCTCGACTTCGGCCCGAATGGGGGGCGCGTCACCTTCCGCGAGAAGCCCGATATCGATCCGATGGCCTTGATCAAGCTGATCCAGCAGCAGCCGCGGATCTACAAGATGGACGGGCAGGACAAGCTTCGCGTGCTGATGGAATTGCCCGGTTCGACCGAGCGCATCCGTGCGGCGCAGGATCTGCTGGTTGCGCTCGGCGCGCCCCGCCCCGGCTGACGATGGATCGCCGACAGGGTCGGCTCCCACCAGGTTACGAAGGAAACCCACGGCTTGGTTCCTTCCCCGGTAGGAGCCGACCCTGTCGGCGAGGCAAAGGGTTCTAGCCGGCGGGGTCTGCTCTGACCAGGTACTGCACGCTGAAACGCTGCTCGTCGTCCGTCCAGACCTGTGCCACCGAAAGGCCCGCCTTTCCCGCCATCTGGGCGAAGTCGTCGAGCGAATACTTGCAGCTGTATTCCACGTGCATGGGTTCGTCTTCGCGGAACGCGAAGGTGTCGCCACCGACATGCACTTCCTGGCGCCTCGTGCTCACGAGATCCGTTTCGATACGCCCTGCCAGTGCGTTGTAACGTGCGCGGTGACGGAATGCGGAGACGTCGAAGTCGGTGCCCACCTCGTTGTTCAGGCGCACGAGCATGTTCAAGGTGAATTCGCGCGTAACGCCGGCCGCATCGTTGTAGGCAGCTTCGATCTGTGCCGGGTCCTTCTTGAGGTCGACACCGATCAGCACGCCCCCACCCACGCTCATCTCCGCTCGCATCTGCCGAAGGATGCGGATCGCGTCCTTCGCTTCGAAGTTGCCGATCGTGGAGCCCGGGAAATAGATGATCGTGCGACGTGGCGGCCGCGCCGCCACAGGCAGACGCAGCGGCTGGGTGAAGTCGGCGCACACCGGCTGCATGGGCACGTCGGGAAAGCGGGAGGCCAGCCCGGCCACGCTTTCCATCAGCGCGCTACGCGATATTTCCACCGGCACGTAGGCGACCGGCGTCTGCAGGTGTTCGAGCAGCATGCGCGTCTTGATGCCGCTGCCGCTGCCGTATTCCACCAGGCGCACGTCGGGGCCCAGTACCTGCGCGATGTCCGCGGCATGGTCGCGCATGATCGCGATCTCGGTGCGCGTGAGGTAGTACTCCGGCTGCTCGCAGATCCGCTCGAAAAGCGCGGAACCGCGCTCATCGTAGAAGAGCCGCGAGGGGAGTTTTTTCTGTTTGGCGGAGAGTCCGCGCCGCACGACCTCCAGGGTGTCCTCTACATCCGGATGACGGTCGTCTACGCGGATGTCCTTGGGTTGAGCGCTCATCGATCGGTTCCCAGTCGTATCCCCGAAAACTGCCAGCGGGCATGGGGAGGAAAGAAATTTCGGTAAGTGGCACGAATATGGTCGGCAGGGGTGGCGCAAGAGCCACCGCGCAGGACCCACTGCCCGTTCATGAACTTGCCGTTGTACTCACCCAGCGCGCCGGCCAAGGGCCGGAAGCCCGGATAACTGATATAGGGGCTCATCGTCCATTCCCAAACGTCGCCGAACATCTGCGCAAGACCGCCGTCGGATGGGGAAGCAACGGGTTGGAACATATCGCTGTCCTGAAGGTTCCCTTGCACGGGGATGCCATTCGCCATCGTCTCCCACTCCACTTCGGTGGGCAGGCGCGCACCGGCCCAGCGAGCGAACGCGTCGGCCTCGAAATAGCTGACGTGGCACACGGGCGCGTGCGGATCGATGGCGCAGCGGCCTTGCAGCGTGAATTCCGTCTCGAGCGCGTCGTCCCAGTACAGCGGCCTTTCCCATCCCTCGCTCTGCACCGTGGCCCATCCGTCGGAGAGCCACAGCGTCGGCTCCCGATATCCGCCGTCGTTCACGAAAGCCATGAACTCCGCGTTCGTGACCGGACGATTGGCGATGGCGCCTGCCTGCCTGTAGGTGCGATGACGCGGCCCCTCGTTGTCGAAGGCGAAACCGTTGCCGTCGTGCCCGATCGTCACCACGCCTTCGTCGAAAGGCAGGTATTCGAGCGGGCGCGGTGCGACCGAAACGGCACGCATCGCATCTGACCGATAGACGGGCTGCAACGGATTCTGCGCGAACGCGTGTTTGATGTCGGTGAGCAGAAGCTCCTGGTGTTGCTGCTCATGCTGCAGCCCAAGTTCGACAAGCACCGACAATTCGTCGTCGTCGCCGCGCTCGATGCGTTCGGCAACGGCATCGTCGACGCGCCTGCGATACGACAGCACCTCGTCCAGCGCGGGGCGCGTGAGCATGCCGCGCCGGGGACGTGCGTGCATCGGGCCCACGGACTGGTAGTAGGAGTTGAAGAGAAAATGCCATTCGGGATTCGCCGGCACGTAGTCCGGATCCCGGCCGAGCACGAACTGCTCGAAGAACCAGGTGGTGTGGGCCAGGTGCCACTTCGTCGGACTGGCATCCGGCATCGACTGCACGACCGTATCCTCAGGCCGCAACGGCGCCGCCAGTGCCTCGGAGCGATGGCGGATGCGGAGAAAGCGGCGGGCGAGGTCCGCGCGGGCAGGCGAGGTCGAGGAAATGCCTAGCGGGCGGACGGACATGCGGCGGTTCCGATACGGCCGGTGGGGACGGCGATGCTCGGAGACGATGCCCTAGGAAACGTTCAACGAACGTGAGCGCAGCCTGCCACCAGCTTAACGACCGGTGCACCTGGACCGCCTGCACTCTCGCCTCCGGGCCCGTTCGGGCTTAACGTGGGCCACTCGCCCCGGAGGATGCGCCATGAACGTCCGTTACCTTCTCGCCGCTTCGCTGCTCTTCACCTGCGCCGTGCAGGCACAGGACGCTCGGCCCCAGGCACGCAAGGAACTCCCGGTGGCCGACTGCATGCGCACGGACCGCATCAGCAACTGGGCCATGGTGGATAACCGCACGGTGGTCGTCGCGAACGGCCCCAATTTCTTCAAGATCACGACCACCGCCGACTGCCCCCGCATGGACCTCGGCGGCGGCATCCGTTTCCGCGCCGCCGAGAACATCAAGGCCGTCGCCCCCATGCGCATCTGCGGCAGCATCAACGAACAGATCGTGCGCCGCGACGATCCGCCGTGCCAGATCGGCACCGTCGAGAAGATCGACAAGGAAACATACAAGCGCCTGGAAAAGAATGCCCAGCGCAAGGGGTCGGGCGCGGAGCCGAACGGCATGGTGCGCTGATCGCTCCTACCGTACGCGGGTGTCCGTCGCGATCCAGTTGAGTTCCCACGTCGCTCCGCCGTCCGCCGAATAGGCCTGCTCGAACCGGGCCGAATCGGCGGACGGGCGCGTGACGACGAAACGCACCAGGATTGCCTTGCCGTTCGCCGTGTCCGTGCCGGCGAAGGTGCCGACGCCCTTCTTGTCGAATCGGCCGTAAACCGGGGCTGTCAGCAGGCCATCGCGAGCATTCGCGAAATTGAGGCTCCATTGATGGGAACGCGGGCTGTAGAGACGTAGCGAGCCGCCCTCGATGGTTCCGCCGGCGCCCTTCACCTTCAGCTCGACGAAGTTGGCCTTGCCGTCGAGCAGCGGCGTGACGACGCTCGTACCCGAAAACTCGGCCCATCTGGCGGGTTCGCCCGAAAGCGGGTTTTGCAGCACGCGCACTTTCGTCAACCACCGCCCCCATTCCCAATCGAAATCGTGCTGTCCGTCCGGCGCAGGCGTCGGCAAGCCCTGTTCCACGGCGACGACCCGAGGGCCTGCCAACGCGAGGCACAGCGCCGCGACAAGATGCCGGGGCGTCACGAGGCAGCCTTTCCTGCCGATGTACGCACGGCCGCGAACTCGCCGGGACACCCAAGGTAGGCCGGTGCGCCAATGGCGGGGTCCAGCAACGGATCGGCGACCGGAGCCGCCGCGGACATGGAGAGCGGCAGCACGCCAGCCCAGACCGCGCGACCGAGGTCCGCGTCGTCATCGACCGGCGGGCCCGTGCGCACCTTGGCGGACGCCTCTTCGATATCGAGCTGCAGGACGGCTGTCTGCGTGAGTTCGGCCCGTGTCGGGCCGCGCACGTCTTCCCAACGGCCCGCCAGCAGATGATCGGAAAGGATGCGTAGTGCGCGGAGCTTCGCGCGAGGTTCTTCGACGGGTCGGGCGCCACCGAACGCCACTACGGAGCGGTAGTTCAGCGAGTGATTGAACGCGGAGCGCGCGAGCACCAAACCATCCACCAAGGTGACCGAGACACAGACGGGAATGGCGCCGCGTAGCTCCCCCATGATGCGCGCGCTGGCCGCGCCGTGAAGGAACAATGTGCGGCCGTCGCGGCCGTACAGCATGGGCAGGACGAAGGGCTGTCCCTCGCTTGCGAAGGCGATGCTGGCCATGAAGCCCGCATCCAGGATCGCGGCGATGACCGCCCAATCGTGCGTGCCGCGGGCAGCGAGTTGCCTCAACTCCGAGCGCGACGTGTGCTCCAAGACCCACCCCCAATTTCATTATGGACACAGCGATGGTGGCCGCTATAGTGGTCTTGTTGAAGAGCCACTTTTTATGGAATTGTCCATACCACTTCATCCAGGTAGCCCTCTTGGCCGGCAGATCTTCGAGGGCGTTCGCCATGCGATCCGCTCGGGTCGCCTGGGCGCAGGCGATCGGCTTCCCTCCACGAGGGACCTCGCCGAGCAGTGGAGCGTCTCGCGCTCCGTCGTGGTCACCGCTTTCGAACAGCTCCAGGCCGAGGGCTACATCGCCGCCCGTCGCGGCTCGGGATGTTTCGTCTCGCCCGAGGTCGCGGCAAAGGCGCCCGAACGCCCTGCCGCCGCCATCGACCTGTCCCGGTACGGCCGGCACCTGTCGGCCGCGCCATCCGAAGGCTTCGTCTTTCCCGCAACCCGCGCCTGGCGGCGGTACGACTTCGCTTATGGCCGCAGCGACGTCGCCGACTTCCCGTTCGCGCGCTGGCGGCGGCTCCTGACGAAGCACGCAAGGCAGGCCTCGACGCGCGAACTCGACTATGGCCCGGCCGCCGGCCATCCGAGCCTGCGGGAAGCGATCTGCACCCATGTCAGACGCTCGCGGGGCGTGTCCTGCGAGCCGTCGCAGGTCATCGTGGTGAACGGTTCGCAGCAGGCCATCGACCTCGTCGTCCGCGTGCTGGTCGACCCCGGGGACGCGGTCGCCATCGAGAACCCCCACTACCAGGGTACCCGGGCGATCCTCGCGGCGTCCGGCGCCCGGCTTTGTCCGGTGGACGTCGACGAGGCAGGGCTTGATCCAGGCAAGCTGCCGCCTTCGGCTCGCGCCTTGTTCCTGACTCCCTCCCACCAATTCCCCACCGGCGGCGCGCTGACGATGGCACGCAGGCTAGCGATACTCGACTGGGCGAACCGGTGCGGTGCCGTGGTGGTGGAAGACGACTACGACGGCGAGTTCCGCTATGACGGGCAACCGCTGGAATCGCTGCAAGGCCTGGATGGGGGCACCAGGGTCATCTACGTCGGCACATTCTCGCGAACGGTGTTTGCGGCGCTGCGCATCGGTTACTTGATCGTGCCCAAGGCTCTCGTCGGTGTGTTCGAAGCCGCGAAATGGCTTGCCGATCGTCATACGGCGGGACTTGAACAACGTGTCCTCGCCGAGTTCATCGACTCGGGAAGCTACGAACTCCATCTCCGCCGCGTTCGCCGCAGCCTGGCGACACGCCGCGATGCACTGCTCGACGCCATGGACACGACCTGGGGAAGCACATTGCGCACGACCGGCGCGGGCGCAGGCGCGCACGTCGTGCTGTGGCTGCCGGCCAGTTCCGACGAGCGTCGAGCCATCGACACCGCTGCAAGCCATGACGTAGGCGTGTACCCCGTTTCAGGCTATTTCCTTCGCCACGCCCGCCCGGGCCTGCTGCTCGGTTACGCCCAGATGACCCTTCCCGACATCCGCGAAGGCATTCGCAGGCTCGCCACGTCCCTGTCGTCGGGATAAAAAGTTCTGGCGGCGCGTAGTGTGTAGTACGTGGCTTGGCGTCAGTTCCCAGGTTTCGGCCTCAAAACATGTCGCGCGCAAGGCGCGCTCCTACAATTCCCCCATCCGCACGAGAGACGATTCGCGACGCTCTCTGTGGGAGCCGGCTACGCCGGCGATCCCGCGGCAGCGGGCCATCTTGCCGCGAGCACCCATCGCCGCTGAAGCGGCTCCCACACAAAGCGAAGCGGCTCCCACAAGAGCACGACGCGACGGTATCGCAGCGTCCCCACCTACCGTCGTGCCTGCGAAAGCAGGCACCCAGCGCCTCGCCCGACAAGATGCGAGAGCAGCCATCGGCTCCTGCTCCGGCTCTCCCACCAACACCCCGCACCGTCCGCTGCCAGTACCCGTTCCCCTCGCCGCGATGTCTGGAGTCGAGGGTGGCCGGGCGGAAGAGGCCCGAAGGGGGCCGGCCTGGATGGCCGGCCGTCTTCGCCGAGGCAGGACGCCGAGTCGAAGCCCCCCCGCCCGGACGCCCGGGTCCGCCGCGGCGAAGCCATAAGACACTAGCCGCGCAGCGGCTCTCCGTTCGCAAGGAACGACGTAAGTCTTCGCGGCGAGGGGAACGGGTACTGGCTCTCAAGCCACGGCACAGGCGCCGCGAGCGAGGCCGCAAGGCGAGCCAAACCTACGAAGCGAACCCCACACTGACTCCACGATACGACGTCACACACGCACCCCGGAAATACGCGAAAAAAAAGCCCGGCTTGCAGCCGGGCTTCTCGTTCGTCCGAACGGACAATCAATAGCCGTCGTCGCGGACGTAGCGTGTGCCGTAGCCGTCGTCGACGTAGGTCGTCGTGGTCGTTACGCGACGGGTAACCACCGGCGCGTCTTCGTAGACCACGGTGGCCGGACGGCTGTAGTAGACGGGCCGGTCGTAGACGACCGTGCGAGGCGCGGTCGCATTGGCGACCAGACCGACCACCGCACCGGCAACGATCGCACCGGCGATCCAGCGACCCGCGCTGTCGTAGTGGCCATGGCCATGATAGTAACCGGGGTAGCCGTAGCCGCCGCGATAGTACCCACCGTGGTAGCCGTAGCCGCCATGGTAGCCGCCGTAATAGCCGTGCCCACGTGCGAACGCGCCAGGCGCGAAAGCCATCAGACCCGCAGCGGCGAGGGCCAGACTCGACTTGACGAACTTACCTTTCATGACAGTTACCTCCGGGTGTCGAGCGCAGATTCGCGCTGTGGCGCTGAATCCGGACTGAAGTTTTCTCGACCTTCCCTTCACGTTTTCCATGGGTTAACGAACGGCTTGCGAAGCAGCCAGCAACCGTGGATGTCGTGGCGCCTCGCGAAGTCGAACGGAATGCTCGCAGCGCTCCAGTCCTCAATGGAAAGGTGGGGCTCCAGCGCGGCGCGATCAAGCTGGAAACGGCGGAAATTGTTCGAGAATACGATCACGCCGTCGGGCAGCAGGCGCTCCGCGCACAGCAACAGGAGCTCCACGTGGTCGCGCTGGACGTCGAAATCCTCCGCCTTCTTGGAGTTCGAGAAGGTGGGCGGATCCACATAGATCAGCCCGTACTGCATGGAGCGATTGCGCAGGAACGTGAACGCGTCTTCCTGCACCAGGCGGTGACGGTTCCCAGTGAAGCCGTTCAGCGCGAGGTTGCGCGACGCCCAGTCGAGGTAGGTGCCCGACAGGTCGACCGTCGTGGTGTCCCGCGCATCGCCCGCCGCCGCATAGACGCTGGCCGTGCCCGTGTACGCGAACAGGTTCAGGAAATGCTTGCCCGCGGCCAGTTCCCGGATGCGCGCCCGAACGAGGCGGTGGTCCAGGAACAGTCCTGTGTCCAGGTAATCGGTGGGGTTGATGAGGAAGGTGAGCCCGCCCTCGTGCACCTCGACGAACTCGCCCTTCTGGTCGAACTGGCCGTACTTGGAACCGCCCTTGCCGCGTTCGCGCGTCTTCACAGCGATCCGTTCGCGCGGCGTGCCGAACACTTCGCCTGCCACGCGCACGATCTCGCGCACACGGATGCGGGCAACGTCCGCCGGTACGTCCTGCGGCGCCTTGTACTCCTGGATGTGCAGCCAGTCCTCGTACACGTCGATGGCTGCGGCGTATTCCGGCAGATCCTGGTCGTAGGCCCGCCAGCAGGTGATGCCTTCGCGAGCCAGCCGCTTGCGCAGGTGACGGACGTTCTTCTCCAGCCGGTTCTTCAGCATCTGCGCGCCGGCGGAGAGCGGCTTCGCTTCGCGCGGAGCCTCGTCGCGGGCGCGGAGCGAGAACGTGAGGAGCGGGGTTTCCAACGCGCCGTTGTACAGCGCGTAGCGCTTGTCCGGACTGAGACGCAGGGCACGTCCGAGTTCTTCGTCGCCCGCGAGCACCGCCGCGCGCCAACCGGCGAAGCGGTCCTTCAACGCCTGTCCCAGTTCGCGATACAGCACCGGTAGTTCGGCCCGATCGCCCAGCCGCTCGCCGTAGGGCGGATTGGTGATGACCAGGCCCAGCGGGGCGTCCGGCGGCGGCTCCACGTGAACCGCGTCGCGACGGTCCAGATGGACGAAACCGGCCACGCCCGCGCTCTGCGCGTTGCGCTTCGCGGTCTGCACCATGTGCGGGTCCGAGTCGCTACCGAAGAACACCGGCCGCAAGCTGCGCATCCCCTCGTCGGCGAGCGCCTTCGCTTCGTCGTAGATCGTGCGCCAGAGCGCGTAATCGTGTTTCAGCCAACCCAGGAACCCGTAGTAGTCCCTGCGCAGACCCGGCGCCACGCCAGCGGCCATGAGCGCCCCCTCGATCAGCAGGGTGCCGGAGCCACACATCGGATCGACAAGCGCGCCGCCCTCCGCATAGATGCGCGGCCATTGCGCGCGGACGAGCATCGCGGCGGCGAGGTTTTCCTTCAGCGGGGCCTCGCCCTGCTGCTCGCGCCAGCCGCGGCGATGCAGCGGCGAACCGGAAAGATCGATCGAGACCGTGGCGCGGTCGCGACGGAGGCGCACGTTGATCCGCAGGTCCGGTTCTTCCGGGTCGACGTCGGGCCGGGCGCCGCTGGCGGCGCGGAACTGGTCGACGATGGCGTCCTTGGTCTTCAGCGCGATGAACTGGCTATGGGTGAGCTTGCTCTGGGCCGTGTTGGCATCCACGGCCAGCGTGCCGTGCGCAGCGAGGTGCTCCGCCCAATCGATGGCCTGCACGCCCGCGTAGAGCGCGTCGGGATCGGCAGCGTCGAACTCGGCCAGGGGCAGAAGCACGCGGCTGGCCATGCGCGACCAGAGGCAGGCCCGATACGCGGTTTCCATGGTGCCCGTGAAGGACACCCCCGCCAGGGCCTCGCGCACGTCGCCGGCACCCAGGGCGACCAGTTCGTCCTTGAGAAGGTATTCCAGCCCCTTGGGACAGGTGGCGAAAAAAGCAGTCATGCCAGGGTGTCCAGGAAGCGGCGGAAGGCCGCCTCGATGTCGGGAAGGCTCGCGCCGAGGCGATGGTCGTCCTGCACCAGCAGGGCGGGCATGGCGTGGCCGCTGGCGAACGCCAGCGCCTCGTCGAGCGGGCACACGTCGTCGGCGTACCCATGCACAAGGAAGGACGGCACGCCAGGCCGCACAGCGAAGGAGCGTGGATAGCCCGGAATGCGCGTGGGCAGGGCGAGCAGGAAAAGGCCCGCCACCGGCGCATCCAGCGAGGCGAGGCCGGAAACGAAGGCGCCCATGCTCGACCCGACCAGGACCGGGGGCGTCGGCGATGCCGAGATCGCGGCGGCCAGGCGCGCCAGGCGCGGATCGATGGACCCCGCGTGACCCCGGGCATCGTCCTCTCGGTAATCCGGCCGCGCCGTGCTCCAGCCGAGCGATTCGGCGACGGCGGCGAGGGCACTCACCTTGGTGGCGTCGGGGCCGGAATCGGAACCGTGGGAAAGGATGATATGGCCGCGCATGGCGGTCTCCGTACGCGGAATGACCGGCTATGTTATCAAAGCGGCATGATCGACATTCTCCATGCCCCCCTGCCCTACGAATCCCGCCTGCCCGAGCGTCTTCCGGACGAGATCGACCTTGTCGTCATCCATTGCACCGAACTGCCCGATCTGGCCATGGCCCGCGAGTACGGCGAGCGCGTGCTCTACGATTCGGGCGCCGGCAACAGCGGCCACTACTACATCGACCGCGACGGCTCGGTGCTCTGCTACGTCGACCCGCTGCGCGTCGCCCACCACACCCGTGGCTACAACCCGCGCTCGATCGGCATCGAACTGGTGAACACCGGCCGTTATCCCGACTGGTTCCATTCGGCGCGGCAGACCATGACCGAGCCTTACCCGGAACGCCAGATCGCGGCCCTGCGCGCCCTGCTCGACCACCTCGTGGAGCGTTTCCCCTCGCTGCGCCACATCGCGGGGCACGAGGACCTGGACACGGCCATGGTGCCCGCGAGCGACGACCCGGAGAACGAGGTGCCCCGCAAGCGCGATCCCGGTCCGCAGTTCCCCTGGGCCCGCGCTTACGACGCCGCCCGGCTGGGCCGGCTCACGGCCTAGCCCCGGTATACTTCCGCCCCCAGTATCACCGTCACATCCAAGGGACCCCATGTCGGACAACCACGTCGGCGAACTCGTCGAATTGCTCGAACTCGAACGACTGGAGGACAACCTGTTCCGGGGCCAGAGCCGCGACATCGGCACGCGCTTTGTCTTCGGCGGCCAGGTATTGGGCCAGGCGCTGTCGGCCGCGCAGCGCACCGTGGACCCGCATCGCGAGGCCCATTCGCTGCACGCGTATTTCCTGCGCGCCGGCGACATCAATGCGCCCATCGTCTACAGCGTGGAGCGCACCCGCGACGGCGGCTCGTTCTCGTCGCGACGCGTGGTCGCCATCCAGCACGGCCAGCCCATCCTCAACAGTTCCGTTTCGTTCCAGGTACCGGAAACGGGCTACGAGCACCAGATTTCCATGCCTGAAGTGCCGGCACCGGAAGACGTGGAACCGATGCCCGCGGTTTCCGTCGAGCAACTCGGCCGGCTGCCTGAAAAGACCCAGCGCTGGCTCGGTGTCGACGGCCCCTTCGAGTTCCGTCACGTATGGCCCAGGGACGAGCTTCGCCCGGCAAAGCGGCCCCCTTACCAGCACATATGGTTCCGTCTCACGGCACCCATCGACGACACGCCATCGATGCACCAGGCGCTGCTTGCGTATGCATCCGACTTCCACCTGATCGGTACCGCCACGCTGCCGCACGGCATTTCCTACCTCACGCGGAACATGCAAATGGCCAGCCTGGACCATGCGCTGTGGTTCCACCGTCCGTTTCGCATCGACGAGTGGTTGCTGTACTCGTTCGACAGCCCGACCTCACAAGGCGCTCGCGGCCTGGCACGTGGCTCTATCTACACGCGCGACGGCGTTCTCATCGCTTCGACAGCGCAGGAAGGCCTGATCCGCGTGCGCCCGGATTGACGTCAGTTAACCGTGAGCCCGGATAGGCGGGCCACGGTCGGCAAGCCCCTTATGAGCACGAGGCCTCCACACCGGTCCGTTCGTGAAACCGGCTTTTTCGCACGAGCGCGAAGATCGATAGGGTGGACACCAGCATCGCGCAACCGACCAAAAGGCAGGACAACGAGAACGCCTTGTCGAAGGCGACGCGCGCAGCCTGTTGCAACGGGACACCCACCGACTGGGGCAGACCTGCCGCTGCCACCTCTGCCTCGCCCACGGATAGACGCACGGCCCGTGCCACGGAGGCAGCCAGCCCGTCCGGCACATGGACGGTGCGCGTATACAAGCCCGCCGCGAAGCTGCCCACCACGGCGATGCCGAGAACATTGCCCACTTCGTAGGCTGTGGATTGCAACGCTGCCGCGCTGCCTGCCCGTTCCGCCGGGGCAGCCATGACCACCACGGTGGTGGCGCTCGACAGGGCGAGGCTAACCCCCGCACCAAGGCACGCCAGGGATACGGCAAACGGTACCAGCGAGTCGCTGGTGTAGAGCGCCGGGATGAACAAGGCCACCGAGATCGATGCCATGCCGGCCAGCATCACGTCGCGCACGTGCCAACGGGCCAGGGAGTAAGGAACCGCCAGGACGGCGAGCAACGCGGAAAGCGTTGCCGGCAAAAGCCAAAGCCCTGCCCCAAGGGGATTCTGGCAATGCACGAACTGGAGCCACTGCGACGCCAGAAAGATCGTAGAACTCAGGGAGAACATGACCACTGCATACACGGCGACGCCTGCGGTAAAACCGCGTACGCCGAAAAGGCGGATGTCGAGCAAGGGATCGTGCGACCTCCATTGACGGCGCACGAACCACGCCATCGTCGCGATGCCGGCAGCGACCATCGCCGCCGAATCGGCGGCTGCCGCGTCAGGCTTGCCAAGCAGCTTGATCCCCTGCACGAGTGCCGTCATACCCACGAACGACAGAGCGACACCCGTCCAATCCCACGTGCCGACACGCGGCGTGACGGACTCGCGCACCGTGATAGCCACAAGCGGCACGGCCACCATCACGATCGCCACATTGACAAGGAATGCGGCTTGCCAGTCGAAAGCGTGCACCAGGGCGCCGCCGAGCACCGGCCCCACGGCGGCCCCTGCGCACCCGGCCATACCGCATGCCGAGAGGGCGATGGTGCGTTCCTTCGCATCGCCGAATGTTTCGCGAATCAGCGAAAGGAGCGTGGGCATGATCAT
Organism: Luteibacter sp. SG786; assembly: GCF_011759605.1. Classification (GTDB taxonomy): domain Bacteria; phylum Pseudomonadota; class Gammaproteobacteria; order Xanthomonadales; family Rhodanobacteraceae; genus Luteibacter. The sequence goes on along the minus strand of NZ_JAAOYX010000001.1, from coordinate 803,646 downwards.
CGCCCCACCGACACCTAAGAGGGCCCTGCAAGCGATGGCCTGCCAGGGTTGCCGCACCCATTCCGCCAGGAGCGAGGCCAGGCCGAAGACGGCCAGGCCGCAAAGGAGCATCCGACGGCGACCGTAACGGTCGCTGAGTGCGCCCATGGTGATCAACAGGCCGGCGAGCAGAAGCGCGTAAGCGTTCACTATCCAGAGCTGCTCCATGGCCGTCGGGCGCAGTTCACGGATCAGCGTCGGCATGACCGTGTGCAATATGTTGGCATCCATGGCAACCATGAGCATGCACAGGCACAACGTGCCCAAAACGATCCATCGCCGCACATCCAACTCCTTTCGATCAAGGCGCGGTCGGACGTCCGTGCCAGGGGTGTGAGTTATATCCGTTTCCGTTCGGGCACGTTTGAGAAAAGGAGCGTTTTGAAGTTATTGGAAGCCAAGCCGTCGACGGTCGACCACGGACGCTGGCTCCCGGCCACCGGCCGAGCGTCGCCCGGTGTATTTATTCGACGCGTTGATATCCAGTTGACCGCTGACGTATTCCTGAAAGGCGCTTAGAGGAACACCGTAGGGTGTCGACACATAGGACGACCGGTAGATATCAGCCAACTTTCGTGCGACCTCCCGGTCGGTCGAATCGATGATGAAGATGTTCTCCGGCGACACATCCGCCGGGAAATGGACTTCGTCGAGGGGAAGGTCGTAAGTGCGCGGGTCGTGATTGTCGGATGCGGCGGCGACGGGACGGCGCTCCGTCCGGATGGCGTATTGATGGAAGCTCGGCCGACAGGCCATACACGAAAAACCTAGCTGCCAGTCCTCAAGCACCCTATTGTTCGCCCGGAGCGAGCCGCTCCCGATCGTGGTCGGCTGCCTGAGCATCGGCTCAAGATCGTGAAAGTCCGAAGACGGCCCGAACCCGCCGTTACGCAAGAGCTCCGCCGGGCTCCTCGAATCGACCCGGAAGACGAGCGAACGACCGAAGGACTGCCGGTACCCGGCCCGATTAGTGGCCAACGGTTGCGCTCTGGAGTCGTCCCGCCGACGTCGTTGTATTTCGATGCCGACCTTCTTCAGGTCGATGATCCTGCGAGTCCAATCCTCGGCATCGTTCGATACGCGCTGGACAAGGTAGCCCAACGTACCCGGTTCACTCTGGAGGGCAGTCATGTCCAACGGGCGTTCGGACGACAGCACCCCCATGGAATAGGCGATCCTCGGTTCCACTGCGTCTGCGCCCACCGCGGGCTGCGCACCCGGTTCCGACACGGCGCCGCCCGTGGTCACGGAAGGCAAAGGAGGTAGTGCCTCGAGCTCGATCGAGGTAGTGGACGGCGCAGCAGGACGCCCTGTCGACGCGAACCCATGCAAGGCGGCGCTCGTGCTCAAGTTGGTGACGGCTGTCATCACCGCACCTTCGAGGGCGTTGTTCCTGGTGGCGGTGGTCCTTCCGTTTATGCCTTCGTCGATCCCCGTGCCAAGCGCCATAAGCGCAGTGCCCGCCTGAACAGGGAGGGCCAGCGCGGGCACATAGCCCACCGGACCCAGCACGGCGACTGTCCGGTTGAGCGTGGTACGCCATGCGTCCCATGCCGTGCTGGTTCTCATCCGTGCATCGTCACGCAGCCGCCCTTCTACCTGGACACGCATGTCCTCGAAGACATCGCCGGTAATCGACGCATTCTGGACATCGACCGCGCGGCCGTCCGCGATCCAACGTCCGGAGGCAAGATGAGCCAGCCCCTGGCTCACGCCCGTCCGGAACGCACCGTCCTGGCCGTTGTAGATCGAGAAGTGCGACAGGGTTTCATCGAGCGATGCACGATTTCCTGCCTTCCGAACCACCCACTCGCGAAGTTCGCCTTCGTTGCTGAAGGTGACAAAGGGCGATGACGCGCCCGGGATATACATGACCTCGCTGCCGTCGCTTGCGACGAAACGCAGAATGTCGCTGGCCGCGTAGCCGTTGATGTCGAAACGCCTGACCGCGACGGAAGCATCGGCCGGAGTGTTCCTCAACTGCCACAATGCGATCGGGCCATGCAACGGTACTTGTGGCGCGCCGCCCTTCATGACCAGTTCGTACTGCTGTCTCGTCAGAGTGCGGCGGGCAAGCGCCCGACGCGCTTCATGGACGAAGTGATACCGGGCCAGGAGCGGCCACTCGTCCTTTCCGTGTTCCCAGTACTCGTCGAACTCTTCCTTGAGCCGTTTGATGTAAGGGAGTTCGGAAAAGAGCCCCTCTTCCTTGAATGTGTCGATGATCTGCGACAGTTTGAGAGAACTCCGGTTTTCCGGCAGGAACGTGGAGGAGCGCGGAAAGATCCCGAACGAGAGGTCCAAGGCGCGAGCGTCCTCGCCGACTGTATCGATGACATTCCCCGCGCCAATGAAGGTGTTGTAGATGTACCCGGGCCCCGTGCGGCTCCAGAGGAACCTTCCGACCCTCGAGAAGCATTGCCCTCCGTTACTGCAGGTGATCACGTCCCGCAGGAAGCCAAGCGCCGTTGGACTTTGCCCGCCACCCGTCAGTCCAGCCACCGCATCGGAAAACGCCCCGAAGAAACTGTGCCGGGAATGATCCGGAAACGCGTTCATCAGCGCATCGGTCAGCACCATGACGTTGTCGGCGCTTCCCTCCATGAGTTTCTGTGTCGTCGCAAAATGCGCGACCACGTACATGTCCCCGTCGACCCCCAACCGCTCCTTAATGAACGACCGGGCCACCTCTCTCGCATCGGGTGCGGGCCACCCCCGGCTCCGGATGAGCATCTCCCAGTATGCGTGGGCGTCCTGCGCCGTGACGAACAGCGGCGCGAAGGCGGGTGCTGTCATCGTCGAGCCTGGGCTGAACGGGGACACCGTACCGTTCTGAGTTGGTCTGTCGGTGTGCGTGGCGATGGTGCTCACGCTGTTGCCCTGGGTGTTCTGGTCGCTTTGCGCGCCTGTCGTGGTCTGCGTCGTCGTCCCGTCGACGGGCTGCGCGAGCGCGGCCGCCAGCAGTCCCGTCGCGAGAACGCGACGCGCCATGGAGGAGCGATGCTGCATGATGTGTTCCCTTAGTTCGTGGGCAATGAAGCCGTCACGATAGTTCGCACGCCCGCAGCCACTCTGTCGCCACACGACGAAAGATGGCGAGTGCGCGACACATGTCCCTATGCGCTCCTGCCGACCGGCAGCGTCAGATCATGTCCGATCTGTGCCCGCAATCAGCGTGAGGCTGCACCCTTCGCCTCGCCGTCCCACTGTACGGCTGAGCCCAGTTCTTCACTGGTCAAGGCAAGTTCGTCTCCTGCCGTCCCGACCTTCACCGCCACGACGTGCTCGCCGTGGCGCGAGATCTCCGTAGCTCCGGCGCTCGTCAAGGTGCGAAGACGCGTCTGCTCCGATGAGAGCAGGACAAGCAGCGTCTTCGATCCTTCGACGAAGCGAACGCCGCTGATGGCCCCGGACCGGGAAAGTTCTTCCGACGTCAGCGGGACCGCATGCACCTTGCCTGCCCAGCGCGGCGGGGCGACGAAGGTATATCCGGCCGCCTCGTCACGCCAGGCGAACCGCTTCATGGGCTCTCGCACGGGCGCGTCTGCGCGATGGACGCCCTCCACCGGTGGCACCTGCGGGACAGTGGAAATGCCGAGGATCAAGGCAAGGGCGGCGGTCTTCATGGCAACTCCTCCACGGACTGCCATCCAGCCTACCGCGTATATGTCGCGAAAGCGTCAAGGCGCCGGGTATTTCTGCTCGTCAGGCTCCATGTGCACGAGCAGCAGCCGCAGGGTCTCCCTGCCCTGCCAGTCGTTGACCGAGAGCTCGTACGCGGCGCGCAGGTGCGAGGGAGGCGGCGACCCGTCGAAGGCGTTGAACATCACGGCGTCGAGCGGCGCGCCGGCCTGCATGTGGCGCAATTGCAGGCGCAGGTGCCGGCTGCCCATCGGTTTCCACGACACGCACTCGAAACGCCCCTCGAAGACCGGCGGCGGAAACCCTTGCCCCCACGGTCCGGCGTGACGAAGCTGCCGCGCCAGGTCGAGTGTGTGGTCGCCGTAATCCAGTTCACCGTCGGTCTGGACAAGTGCCTGCAACCGCTCATCGTCGATGAGCATCCTGGCCATCGTATCGAACGCGGTAGCGAAGCGTTCGAAATCGCCCGCACGCAGACTGAGTCCCGCCGCCATGGCGTGACCACCGAAGCGCAGGATCATCCCCGGATGCTTCGCGTCGACCCCGGCCAGCGCGTCGCGGATATGGAACCCGGGAATCGAGCGCGCGGACCCGCGAAGTTCGTCGCTGTCGTCGCCGGCAGGAGCGAAGGCAACCACCGGACGATGAAGTTTTTCCTTGAGTTTGGAAGCGACCAGCCCGACAACGCCGGGATGCCACCCCGCGTCGAACAGGGCGACACCCACCGCGTCGATGTGCGCTGCCTGCGCGGCCATCGTCTCGGCCTCCTCCACCATGCCCGCCTGCATGTCGCGCCGTTCCTGGTTGATCGCGGAAAGTTGCTCGGCATAGCGGCGCGCCATGCCGTAGTCGTCGGTCAGCAGACAGGCCACACCCAGCGACATGTCTTCGAGGCGCCCGGCGGCGTTGAGGCGTGGGCCGACCGCAAAGGCAAGATCGGTGGCACCCACGGTGGCGAGCGAGCGCCCGCTCGCTTCGACCAGTGCAGCAATGCCGGCGCAGGCCTTCCCGGCGCGCATGCGCTTCAGGCCGGCCTCCACCAGGACACGATTGTTGAAATCGAGCGGAACGAGATCGGCGACCGTGCCCAGGGCGACAAGATCCAGAAGCGACGCCATGTCGGGTTCGCCGGCCGCAAAATGGCCGGCTTCGCGCATGGCGGCGCGCAGGCCGAGCAGCAGGTAGAACATCACACCCACGCCGGCCAGCGACTTGCTGGGAAAGCCGTCGCCTGCGAGGTTCGGATTCACGATGGCATCGGCGTCGGGAAGCACGTCGCCCGGAAGGTGGTGGTCGGTGATCAGCACCTGGATACCCCGGGCGCGCGCGGCGGCGACGCCGGCAACGCTGGCGACGCCGTTGTCCACCGTGACGATGAGATCGGGAGCAGGGTCGAGCGATGCGACCAGCGCCTCACTCAAACCGTAGCCGTGCACGAAGCGATTGGGCACTACATGGCCCACGCGGCGTGCACCGAGCAGGCGAAGGCCGCGCTCGGCCACCGCCGTACCGGTGGCCCCGTCGCAATCGTAATCGCCGGCAATGACGATGCGGCGGTCGTCCAGGATCGCGCGCATCAGCAGGTCGACCGCGCGATCCATGCCACCCAGCATGGAAGGCGGCAGCATGCGTGCAAGCCGATGCTCGACGCCGTCGGGGGTGCAGACGCCCCGCGCCGCATACACGCGCTGGATCACCGGGTGAACATGGGCAGGCCAGCCGCTCGGCGCGACCTGAACCACACGCTGGCGCCAGACCTTGGACCTCATGCCTTGCGCCAGAAACGCAGGCGGTGCCTCTTGTGCAACGCCGTGCGCGTGCCATCGGCGAAAGCGAGGCGAATTTCGGTGCCTGCGAGCAGGCGGGCTTCGATGAGCGGCCACCAAACACCGGCAAAATCGGACGACTGGACGTCTTGCAGATCCAGTAAACCAACGGCGGCAGCTGACTCGAAGGCGATATCGCGAGCTTGGCTCGCCGCCATGGCGGCTCCTACAAGGGGGCCGCGAGGCTGGATGTCGACGCCGGCGCGATGCGCGAGGGCCCACTCGAGCAGGTCGTCGCTGTAGATCCGGGTCAAGCCGGTCTCGACCCATTCCGGCAATGCACCCGGCCCCCACAACCATACGCTGTTCACCGGCGGCAGCCCTTGTGCAACGCGTGTCCGGTTTACCGGATGGTTGTGCAGCACGACCTGCGCTTCGTTGATCAACGCACGCCAGCGCCGCCCTTCCTCGCCCTTCGGCAAGTGCTCGAATAGATCGGCGCCCAGGGCATCCTCGGGCTCGGGAAACGAGGGCACTTCCACATACGCCGGGAGGCGGAGCTGCCAATGCTGCGCATCGCCGACGCGGAGTTGCATGCCTTCGGCTTCGAAGGTTTCAGCCAGTGCGGCTACGAGGCTATCCGCATCCGCCATGCTCAAACCGAGGTTCCCGCACGCCAGCAGACGTGCGCCGTTGAGCTCGGGTTGTACCCAGGCCGGGTCGGCCGAAAGCCAAAGCGATGTACCTGCATCGCCGGCCACCGACTGGCGGATCAACGCCGCGGCCGGCAGTGGTCCCCGCGGCCAGCGAAAGTGCTCCGCGAGCGCCGCGAGGTAACCCGGCACGCCCGCGGGCAAGCGGCTGCCGCGAGCCAGCCAGTCTGCGAACCCGGCCGTGCCGGCGAGCTTCGCGCGCCCGGGCAACAGTACATGGAGGACGCTGCCCATGCTCAGGCCTCGATCTGCTCGAGGATCCCGAGCCATTCAAGTTCGAGGGTTTCCTTCTCTTCGCGCAGTTGCGCCTGGCGCTGGCCCAGCTTCATCAGTTCGGCGGTCGAGCCTTCATAGACCGCCGGATCGGCAAGCTTGACTTCGATGGCCACGAGTTCCTTGTCCATGGATTCGATGAGGGATTCGATTTTCTTCACGCGCGCGCGCAGGGGTTTTTCCTTCTCGCGCTCCTCGGCGCTCTGTTTGCGCCGTTCCTTCGCCGAGCCCTGCACCGGCGCGTCGGCTGGCGCGGACGCCACGGCCGCCGTCTTGCGCGTGGTGGCCCGGCTGCGCAGCCACTTCGCGTAATCGTCCAGATCGCCGTCGAAAGGTTCCACTTTACCGTCGGCCACACGCCAGAACTCGTCGCATACCATGCCCAGCAAGTGACGATCGTGCGAGACGAGCACCAGCGCCCCGTCGAATGCGGCGAGCGCATCGGCCAGCGCTTCGCGCATGTCGAGGTCGAGGTGGTTGGTGGGTTCGTCGAGCAGCAACAGGTTGGGCTTGTCCCAGGCGATCAGTGCCAGCGCGAGACGCGCGCGTTCGCCGCCGGAGAAAGCGTCGACGGGCTCGAAGGCCCGGTCGGCCGGGAAGTTCCATGTACCGAGGTAGTCGCGCAACACCTGTGCGCCCGTGTTCGGTGCCTTTTCCTGCAAATGGTCGAACGGACTCGAGCCCTCATGCAGGCTCTCCACGGTGTGCTGCGCGAAGTAACCGACGCGCGTGTCCTTGTGGATACCGCGCTCGCCGCGCAGCGGCGCAAGTTCGCCGACGAGCGACTTCACCATGGTGGACTTGCCCGCGCCGTTCGGACCCAGCAGGCCGATGCGATCGCCGGCCTCGAGGCCGAACGCTATGTCGCGCAGCACGACATGCTCGCCGTAACCCGCATCGACGTGGTCCAGTTGCAGCATCGACGTCGGCAGCCGCTCCGGCGCGGGAAACGAGAAGCTGAAGGAACGCTCGGCGCGCACGGCCTCTGTGCCGGCCATCTTTTCCAGTCGCTTCATGCGTGACTGCGCTTGCTTGGCCTTGCTCGCCTTCGCCTTGAAGCGGTCGATGAACGATTGCAGGTGGGCCCGTTCGGCCTGCTCGCGCTCGTGCGCGATCTGCTGTTGGCGAAGGTGCTCTGCGCGTTGCCGCTCGAACGCGGTGTAGTTGCCGGTGTAAAGCTTCGCCGTACCGTCGTGCAGGTGCAGCGTGTGCGAGATCACGCCGTCGAGAAACTCGCGATCGTGCGAAATGATGAGCAACGTGCCCTGGTAACGACGCAGCCATTCTTCGAGCCACAACACGGCGTCGAGGTCGAGATGGTTGGTGGGCTCGTCGAGCAGCAGCAGGTCCGACGGCGCCATGAGCGCGCGGGCGAGGTTGAGCCGAACGCGCCAGCCGCCGGAGAACGACGCCACCGGTTGTTCGTGCGTTTCCGGGGCGAAACCCAGGCCGTGCATCAGCCGGCCGGCCCTCGCGCGGGCGTCGTAGCCGTTCACCTCTTCGATGCGCAGGTGCGCGGCGGCCACGGCTTCGAGGTCGCCGGCGTCCAGCGCATCCGATTCGGCCTTGAGGGCGGCGGCCACTTCGATATCGCCCCCCAGCACATAGTCGATCGCCGGGTCGGGCAAGGCCGGCGTTTCCTGGGCGACGGAGGCCTGGCGCACCTTCGAGGGCATGTCCAGGTCGCCCACCTCCGGTTCGAGTTCGCCCTTCAGGGCGGCAAACAGGGTGGACTTGCCGCAACCGTTGCGGCCGATGACGCCCAGGCTCCAGCCGGTCTGGATGGTGAGATCCATCCGCGACAGCAGGGTGCGGCTGCCCCGGCGCAGGGCGAGATTGCGAAACGAGATCATGGCGAACACGAGGGGAAACGGGCGACTGCGCATGATAGCGGCCCCGGGCGCCCACGTCCCCGAAACGCGACACAGCACACAGGCGCGCGAACCGCCGCGCGCCGCCCATGGCGTGCCCCGGGGCGATCTGTTACAACGGCGTCCTGCGCCGCATGGGGAGCGCGACGGAGTCATCATGAACACCTTCAAAGCTGTGTCCACCGCCATCGCGCTGGTTCTGGCGTCCGCCTCCGTGGCTGCGCCCGCGCACGCCGGCGATACCCTGCTCATGCAGCGCGTGAAGCAGGAGCAGGCCATGAACCTGCCGAAGAAAGGCATGAGCATGGCCGAGGTGGAACGCCAGTTCGGCGCACCGACCTCGAAGCTCGACGCCCGCGGCGGCGGCAGCCGCAAACAGCCCGTGATCAACCGATGGATGTACCCGGGCTACATCGTCTATTTCGAGCGCAGCCATGTGATCCACACCGTGCTCAACACCCCGGCGGGAAACAACACCAACCCCGCCGTTCCCAAGTAAGGGCGCTCCCTGCGGCATCAGCACCGGTAACTAGGAAGCCTTACAATAGGCGGCTTCCCCCTTGCCGCCCCTCGCCCGCCATGACCGACCGCAACTCCTACCGCCTGCCCGCCGAATGGGAGCCGCAGGCCGGCGTACTCATCGCATGGCCCCATGCCGGGACCGACTGGGCCGAGCGGCTGGCGGAGGTGGAAACCACCTACGTGGCGCTCGCAGCGGCAGTGACGCGCTTCGAACCCCTGCATGTGGTGGTGGCCGATGCCGCCCTCCGCGAGCACGCGCGCGCCGCCATCGCGGCTGCCGGCGCGGAGATGTCCCGCGTCCATTTCATTGAGCTTCCCTACGACGACACCTGGTTGCGCGACTCCGGCCCCATCACGCTCACCGGCCAGGACGGCGTGCTGCTCAACGATTACCGCTTCACCGGTTGGGGCGGCAAGTTCGGCGCCGACCGGGACGACGCCCTCATCGCAGGATTGCTCCAGCGTGGCGTGCTCTCCGGTCTGCCCCACCGTCGCATCGACTGGGCGCTGGAAGGCGGCGGCATCGAGAGCGACGGCCGCGGGACGATCCTCACCACGTGGAAATGCCTCAACCAGCGCCACCCCGACCTCTCCCGCGAGACGATGACCGACACGCTGGTCGAAACGCTGCACGCCGACCGCGTGCTGTGGCTGGAACATGGTTACCTTGAAGGCGACGACACCGACGCCCATATCGATACCCTGGCGCGTTTCTCCGAAGATGGCGGCATCGTCTACCAGGCGTGCGACGACGCCAGCGATCCGCACTTCGAAGAACTGGGCCGCATGGCATCGGAACTTGCGGAGCTGCGTTCGCCGGAAGACAAACCCTATGTGCTCCATCCGCTGCCCTGGGCCCAGCCGATCCTCGACGAGGGACGGCGGCTCGCGGCGTCGTATGCGAACTACCTGATCGTCAACGGCGCGGTGCTCGTACCGGCCTACGGCGACCGGGTGGATGCCGCGGCGGCGCGGATCATCGGACTGGCCCACCCGGGCCGCGAAGTGGTCCAGGTGCCGTGCCGTCCGCTGATCTGGCAGAACGGCAGCCTGCATTGCATCACCATGCAGCTGCCGGCGGCGATCGCCGCCTGATTCACCTTTGCAAGCGCGGCGCGTGCCGCGCGAGGACTGTCCGCCCATGACCCGCAAGACCCTCAAGGTCGCCCTCCTCCAGGAAACCGACCGCGGAAGCCGCGACGCCAACCTCGATGCGATCGAGGCGGGCCTGCGCGAAGCCGCGAAAGCCGGTGCCGAGCTCGTGTTGCTGCAGGAACTGCACAACGGCCCGTACTTCTGCCAGCACGAGAGTGTGGAGGTGTTCGACCTGGCCGAGACCATTCCCGGTCCGGGCACCGACCGCATCGGCAAGCTGGCCGAGGAACTGAAGCTCGTGGTGGTCGCGTCGATCTTCGAAAAGCGCGCCACCGGCCTGTACCACAACACGGCGGTGGTGTTCGACCGTTCGCGCGAGATCGCGGGCAAGTACCGCAAGATGCACATCCCGGACGATCCGGGGTTTTACGAGAAGTTCTACTTCACGCCGGGCGACCTGGGCTTCGAGCCCATCAGCACTTCGGTCGGCAAGCTGGGCGTGCTGGTGTGCTGGGACCAGTGGTATCCGGAAGGCGCTCGCATGATGGCGCTGGCCGGGGCCGACCTGCTGTTCTATCCCACCGCCATCGGCTGGGACCCGAACGATTCCGACGACGAGAAAGCACGCCAGCGCGAGGCGTGGATCACCGTGCAGCGCGGCCATGCGGTCGCCAACGGCCTGCCCCTGCTTGCGTGCAACCGCACCGGCTTCGAGGCCGATCCGGCGAACGTGGGAAGCGGCATCCAGTTCTGGGGTTCCAGCTTCGTTGCCGGGCCTCAAGGCGAGTTCCTTGCCCAGGCGGGCACCGACGGCCGCGAACTGCTGATCTGCGACGTGGACATGGAGCGCAGCGAGCACGTGCGGCGGATATGGCCCTTCCTGCGCGACCGCCGCATCGACGCATACGGCGACCTCACCAAGCGCTTCCGCGACTGAACCTGCCCGGACTACCCACTGCATGATTCCCGCCGAGAACCTCGCGCCACCCGCCGCCCTGGAAGGGCAACCCATCGAGCGCATGACGCGCGACGGCGTCGAGTACGTCATCCTCGGCACGGCCCACGTGTCGCGGGCGAGCGTGCAGGCGGTGGAGGCCTTGCTGGAAACGGAGCCGTTCGATGCCGTGGCGGTGGAGCTCTGCCCCAGCCGCGCCCACGGCATCCGTGACCCGGAAGCGTTCAAGCAGATGGATCTGTTCCAGGTGATCCGTCAGGGCAAGGCCGGCATGGTCGCGGCAAGTCTGGTGCTCGGTTCGTTCCAGAAGCGCCTGGCCGCGCAGTACGGCATCGAGCCCGGGGCCGAGATGAAGGCGGCCATGGACGGTGCCGACGCCCGCGGCATCCCGGTGTGGCTGGTCGACCGCGAAGTGGGCACCACGCTCAAGCGCGCGTGGCGCAGCGTGGGCTTCTTCCAGCGCTTCGGCCTGATGGCCGGCATGCTCGGCAGCGTGTTCGAACGCGAGGACATCGCCGAGGAAGACATCGAGAAACTGAAGCAGTCCGATCTCCTGGAAAGCGCCTTCAGCGACTTCGCCGCCGGGTCCGCGCCGCTGTACCGAGCGCTGATCGCGGAACGCGACGAATTCATGGCCGCGAAACTGCGGGAGAACGCCGCGGCGATGGACGCCTCTGCCCCGAGCCGCAAGGTGCTCGTCGTGATCGGCGCGGGCCACCTGAAAGGCATGAGCGCTCAGCTCACGGAACAGCATGGCGACCCGCGCGCCCTGGCCGACGAACTGGCCGTCACTCCGCCGCCTGCGAAGTGGCCGAAATATCTTGCGGCCGGCGTGGTGCTGGCGATCTTCGCCGCCATCGGCTTCGCCTTCTATCGCAATCCAAGCCTCGGTGCCAATGCCCTGAAGAACTGGATCCTGCTCACGGGCGGGTTGTCTGCACTGGGTGCCCTGATCGCGGGTGCGCATCCGCTGTCGATCGTGGCTGCCTTCGTCGCGGCGCCATTGAAGCCGTTCCGACCGGGCATCCCTTCGGGCGCCGTCAGTGCCATGGCTGAGGCCTGGGTGCGCAAACCCCGTGTGCTCGACTTCGAGCGCCTGCGCGACGACATCACCCACTGGACCGGATGGTGGAAGAATCGCGTCGCACGCACCCTGCTCAATTTCTTCCTGGTAAGCATCGGCACGATCGCGGGCGAGTACATCGCCGGCATTCACATCATCCGCAGCCTCTTCTGAGCCCGAGTTGTCCCCCGTTGCGGCTGGCCTCTATACTTCCGGGGCTATTCAACCCCGGCCCCGCCCGGCACCCAGGGAACTCTTAATGAAGCGTCTGCAACTGGTTGGTCTGATTGCTGTAGCTCTGTGCGCCGCATCCGCCGCGCATGCCGAAGGGGACAAAGCCAAGGGGCGGGAACTCGTCTACACCTGCAACGGCTGCCATGGCGTGCCGGGCTACGCGAACGCGTATCCGGACTACCACGTGCCGCATATCGCGGGGCAGAACGAGCAGTACATCGTCAACGCGCTGAAGGCGTACAAGAGCGGGGAACGCAAGCATCCGACGATGGGCGCCCAGGCGCAGAGCCTGTCCGACCAGGAAATCGCGGATATCGCCGCCTATCTTTCCAGCATCGCCAAGTAAGTCGCCGAGGACAAACGATGACCCGTGGGTTTTCCCTGATTGCCATCGGCGCGCTCCTCGCGCTGACCGCCACCCAGACTTTCGCCGCCGGTGATCCGGCCCGCGGCAAGACCAAGATCGCCACCTGCGTGGCCTGCCACGGGCAGGACGGCAACTCGGTCGATCCGCAGTATCCGCGGCTGGCCGGCCAGTACGCCGACTATCTCGCGCAGGCTCTGCACGAGTACAAGGACGGCCAGCGCAACAACGCGATCATGAAGGGCTTCGCCGCCACGCTGTCGGACCAGGACATCCAGGATGTCTCGGCGTACTTCTCCACTCTGCCGTCGAAGCTCCAGGGCCTCGAGAACCATATCCAGGGCGATTAACTGTGGGAGCCGGCTCCGCCGGCGATCCCGCGACAGCGGGCCAGCGTCCCGCGAGTTCCCATCGCCGCTGAAGCGGCTCCCACATCAAGCCGCCAGATCGCTCAAACGGCCTTCGCGAAGTAGGGTTTCTCGCCCGTATCGTGATCGGTGGCGTCGCGGACTTCGGTGACCTCGGGAATCCGCTCGCGCAAGGTCTTCTCCACGCCGTTCTTCAACGTGACGTCGACCATGCCGCAGCCGTGGCAACCGCCGCCGAAACGCAGCACCACGACGCCTTCGGCCGTGACCTCCACCAGGGAAATACGCCCGCCGTGCGAGGCAATCTGCGGGGCGATCTCGGTCTCGAGCACGAACTGCACACGCTCGACGAGACCGGCGCCTTCGCCCGGGGCGTCGCCCTTGATGCGCGGTGCGCGAATGTTGAGCTGGCTACCCGTGGGCGTGGTCTCGTAGTCGATATGGGCCGGGTCGAGCCAGCGCATGCTTTCCGTGTCGACGTAAAGATTGAAGCCCGTGCATTCCACGGTCCATTCGTCGCCCTGCAATTCCGACGGGGTGCAAAATTCCAGTTCGCACTGGGCCGACGGCGTGCCGGCCGCAACCACGCGCAGGCGGATGCCAAGGCCATCTTCGCCCTGTTGCGCGAGAAGGCGCAGGAAATGCGCTTGCGCGCGTTCCGAGATATCGATCATGACGGCTCCGAAGGGAGGGCCCGGCCAAGGACGCCGGAAACAGCACCATTTTAGTACGCTTTTGAGGTGGACGCCGCCTTTTGACAATTCAACCGGCCCCGCGCCAACCTTCGCGCTTTCCCGTAACGGACGCATCCTCATGACCCTCTCCCCTCTTGCCACCCAGCATTGCCAGCCGCGCAAGGGCGCGGCGCACGCGCTGGATCGGGCAGCCATCGACGGCTACCTCGCCGGCCTGCCGGGCTGGACCTTGAGCGCGGATGGAAAGGCGATCGTGAAGGATTTCCGCTTTCCGGATTTCCACCACACGCTGGGCTTCATCAATGCGGTGGGGTTCATGGCGAACCAGGAAGACCACCATCCGGACCTCGAAGCCGGCTATGGCCATTGCCAGGTGCTCTGGTCGACGCACGACGTCGGTGGTCTCTCGTTGAACGATTTCATTTGCGCCGCACGCGTCGAGGCCCTGCTGGATCGCTGACGTGCGCCATCCGGGCCTTCGCTGGCTGGCGGCGGGACTCGTCGCCGCGGCGCTCCTGTGGGCCATGCCGTATTTCGCGGCCGCCGTGGTCCGCGCGGCCATCGAGTCGCAGAGCGCCGCCGAGCGGACAAGCTATGCAACTGGCGGCTCCCCGTGGTCATGGCGCTTCCGCCAGCCCGACGATGTGGTGGCGGGGCGGGCCTTCGGCAGCGGCACGTTGCAGGCAAGCCCGGGCGGCCTGACCTTGCGGGCAGGCCGGGCGGGTACGGCGGAGCTCGGCTTGCCGCTACCCCGCCCCGTCGACCTGACCCGGCTGGACACTCTGCAATGGCACGCGTCGGCGTCGGCGCCGGGCCAATATGGCGTTGCCGTTCGCGAAAGCCTCGACGGGCCGCTCCTTCAGGCCAGCCTGGGAACACTGCCACCTGCCGGGCTTTCCCGCGCCATCGACCTGCGAGCGCTGGCCTGGACCGATGCGGGCGGAAGCCACGTCGCGCCGCCGGCGCGGGCGGCCATGTTGCGCCTGCAAGCGAGCCTGCCTCCCGGGGCTACCCTCGCGCTCGACAGCGCCGCGCTCCTTCCGGGTCATGGTGTCCTCACGCCGCGCACCGCCAATCTGCCGGCCGGCCTCTCGGCTGAGGAACTGCTCGTGTGGCGCGACCGTCAACGCGACAAGGATCCCCTGCTGACGTTCGGCGTCGCACCCGGCTCCGAGGGAGCGACACCCTGGCCGGCCTGGCTCGCCCCCGTCATCTACATGCTCATGCTTGGCGCATCCGCTGCCAGGAAACCGGGACGCGGCGGCTGGCGGGCCGCTCCGATTTCCGACCTGCTGGATGCGGTACTCGTGCTGGTCGGCCCTCTCTGGTTCATCGCAGGCATGGGGCTTTCGACGAGCCCGCCCTGGTCCGGAGTGGCCATGTTCGCGGCGGGCGTGGTCTACGCACTTTTTCTCGCGGTCCGGCGAAGCCTGCCCGCCTGGCACGGGCTCGGCGCCTGGCGTTACGCCGGCTGGCCGCTCCTTGCCATTCCAGCGGCATTCGCCCTCGTTCACGTCTTCGGCCACGCGCCGCAGTGGCCGCCGGCCGGGCGGATAGCGATCTATCTCGGTTGGGCACTCTTCCAGCAATGGCTGGTGCTGGCCGTGGCCGGTGCCCTGCTGGCGCGAGCCCTGCCGCGCCCGGCGGCGGTGCTGCTGACGGCGCTGGCGTTCGCCCTGTTGCACACGCCCAACGGGCTGCTGATGCAGCTCTGCTTCGTGGCCGAGCTGGGCTGGGCGTGGTGGTATTTCCGCCATCGCGCGCTGCTGCCGGTGGCGATCGCGCACGCGGCAAGCGCGGTGCTGCTGCAAGCCGGGCTGGCGGGCGGCATGTTGCGCTCACTGGAGGTCAGCGCGCGGTTCCTGCAGTGACTGCGGGAGCTCAACCGCGCAGATTGTCCAGGAACGTCTTCAAATCGTCGGGCAACGGGGCGGAAAAATCGTAGTTCTTGCCACCGAGGTCGAAACTCATCCTCGACGCGTGCAGGAACATGCGCTTCAACCCCTTGGCCCGGAAGCGCTTGTTCGCCTCCTCGTCGCCGTACTTCGGGTCGCCGGCCAGGGGATGCCCGATGTACTGCGCATGCACACGGATCTGGTGGGTGCGGCCGGTGCCCAGGGTGGCCTGCATGAGGCGGGAACCGGGGTACTGCTCCAGCTCCTGGAAGAAGGTGAGCGACGGCTTGCCGGCATCGTCGACCCGAACCATGCGCTCGCCGCCGTGGAGAACGGACTTCAGGAGCGGCGCATTGACGTCGAACTTCGCCTTCCGCGGGGTTCCCGTCATGAGGCAGAGGTACTGCTTCGTCACGGCGTTGTCCCGGATCAGGGCCTGGAGGCCGGTGAGCCCGGGGCGGGATCGCGCCAGGACCAGCACCCCGCTGGTGTCGCGGTCGAGGCGGTGCACCAGCTCCAGGTGCTCGTTCGGCCGGGCGGCGCGCAGCAGCTCGATTGCGCCATGGCTTACCCCGCTTCCCCCGTGGGCGGCGATGCCCACCGGCTTGTCGATGACGAGGAAGTGCTTGTCCTCGAAGATGACCGCGTCGGCCACGGCCTTCACCATGCCCGACGGAGCGACGCCTTCCTCGCGCTCGGCCACCCGAACGGGCGGGATGCGAAGCATATCGCCCAGCGCCAGCCGGGTTTCCGGCTTCGCGCGCTTGCCGTTGATCCGGACCTGGCCCGTTCTCAGCAGGCGGTAGACCAGGCTGCGCGGCACCCCCTTGAGAAGGGTCATCAGGGCATTGTCCACCCGCTGACCGTCCCGTTCGGGACCGATTTCGACCTGGCGCACACCTTGGCCGCCGTCGAGGGAAGTTGCCGTCTGCATTGATAAAACTCGAAATTGATAGGATACTCGGCGAGCGCCAGGCTCCGCTGAAGACTCATCTCTCGCGGGGTGCCGGTGCCGCCGCGTAAGGCGAGTGTGACGCCAGTCCGGCCGAGGGGTCGGAAGGCGAGAACACCCCACATCGTAGCGGTTCGGGTTGCGGTTGTCCGGCTAATCCGTAGGGACGCGGACCGGTTGCAAGGCGCTTATTCACGAATCACGCCGGGTCCAGGCATCGGTCCCGGATCCCATGCCGCTTGAAGCCTCACCGCTGCGGCGCGATCCCCGGCAGGCCGCCACATGGGCGCCACCGCGGCGCGCGGCCGCGCGGCAAGGCCGAGGAACCTACAATGAAGCGTATGTTGATCAACGCGACTCAGCGCGAAGAGTTGCGTGTGGCCATCGTCGATGGCCAGAACCTTTACGATCTCGACATCGAAATCCCGTCCCGGGAACAGAAAAAGGCCAATATCTACAAGGGCCGCATCACTCGCGTCGAACCCTCCCTCGAAGCCTGTTTCGTCGACTACGGCGCCGAGCGCCACGGTTTCCTTCCGCTGAAGGAGGTCGCCCGCGAATACTTCAATCCGAACGCGGAAGGTAAGTCGAACATCCGCGAGCTCCTCAAGGAAGGCCAGGAAATCATCGTCCAGGTCGAAAAGGAGGAGCGCGGCAACAAGGGCGCCGCACTCACCACGTTCATCAGCCTGGCCGGCCGCTACATGGTGCTGATGCCGAACAATCCCCGCGCGGGCGGCGTTTCGCGCCGCATCGAGGGCGAGGACCGGCAGGCGCTGAAGGAAGCCATGGAGCACCTCTCGGTGCCCGACGAGATGGGCCTCATCGTGCGCACGGCCGGCATGGGGCGCGACGCCGAGGAACTCCAGTGGGACCTCGACTACCTCCTGCAGCTGTGGAAGTCGATCTCGGCCGCCGCGAACTCGCAGAAGGCCCCGTTCCTGATCTACCAGGAATCCAAGCTGTTCATCCGCGCCCTGCGCGACTACCTGCGCAACGACATCGGCGAGATCCTGATCGACGAGGAATCGCTGTTCAACGACGCCCGCGATTTCGTGCAGCAGGTGATGCCGAACAACCTGCGCAAGCTGAAGCTCTACCAGGACCCCACCCCGCTCTTCTCGCGCTACCAGATCGAAACGCAGATCGAGAGCATCTTCGAGCGTAACGTGCGCCTGCCGTCCGGCGGCTCGATCGTCATCGACCAGACGGAAGCCCTCACCGCCATCGACATCAACTCGTCGAAGGCCACGAAGGGCAGCGACATCGAGGAAACGGCGTTCAACACCAACCTCGAAGCCGCCACCGAGATCGCCCGCCAGCTCCGCATCCGCGACGCCGGCGGCCTCATCGTCATCGACTTCATCGACATGGACAGCCCGCGCCACCAGCGCGAGGTGGAAGAACGCCTGAAGGACGCCCTGAAGGCCGACCGCGCCCGCGTGCAGATCGGCCGCATCTCGCGCTTCGGCCTTCTGGAAATGTCGCGCCAGCGCCTGCGTCCCAGCCTGGGCGAGGCCACGCAGATCGTATGCCCGCGCTGCGAGGGCCACGGCCACATCCGCAGCGTGGAGTCCCTGGCGCTGTCCACCCTGCGCCTGATCGAAGAACACGCCATGAAGGAAAACACCGGGCAGGTCCTGGTGCAGGCGCCGCCGTCGGTCGCCAACTTCATGCTCAACGAGAAGCGCGCCAGCATCGTCGAGATCGAGCTCCGCCACAGCGTGCACGTGGTGATCGTTGCCGACGAGAAGCTGGAAACGCCACACCTGGAGATCACCCGTATCCGCGAGACGGACATGGGCGAGCACAGCAAGCCGAGCTACGAGCGCACCACACCCACCGTGGCCACGGCACTGCCGAAGATGGGCCAGGCGCTGGGCAGCGGCGAGCAGCCGCTGGTCACCGGTGTCGTGCCCTCCACGCCCGCCCCGCTTCGCGACGAAGACATCGTGGCCTCCAGCGCTCCGGCTCCCACCGCGAAGCCGGCCGCTCCCACCGCCCCCGCCGGCGGCTTCTTCTCCCGCCTGTTCGGCAGCCTCTTCGGCGGCGGCACGCAGGCGGCACCCGCGGCGCAGCCGGCCGCACCGGCGCGGCGCGACGATTCCCGCCAGGGCAGCCGCAACGATCGCAGCGGCCGTCGCGACGAGCGCCGCGGTAACGAAGGTCGCGGCAAGGGTGGCGAACAGCGCGGTCAGCAAGGCCAGCGCAAGGACAACGCCCAGCAACAGGGGCGCGGTCAGCAACAGGCCAAGGGTAACAAGCCCGGCCGCGGCGACCAGGCGCAGGCACGCCAAGGCGAAGAAAAGCAGGGCCGCCAGAAGGAAGGCCAGCAGCAGGGCCGGCAGGGTCGCCAGGATCAGGCCGCGACCGGCGAGGCCCGTCGTCAGCCGCGCGGCGAGCGTCAGCCGCAGGGCGAGAAGGCCGAGAAGGCCGTGACCGCCGCCGCGGCGATTCAGGCCACGGCACCGGCACAGGCTCCCGCACAGCGCCCCCCGGCTGCCGAGACGGCCGCCACCCCGGCGGCCAAGGTTGACGAAAAGCCCACGCAGGCGCTCGCCGAAGCGCCGACCAGCGAGGCCGAGGCCACGATCACGGCCGACACCGCCGCGCAGGCGGCTGCTGAGGGCGGCAAGGAAACCGAGGGCGGGCAGCGCCGCCGCCGTGGCCGCCGCGGTGGCCGTCGCCGCCGTCGCCAGGAAGACGGCGCTCAGGCCGGCGCGATCGAAGGTGCGAACGCGGCCGACGACCTGGAAGACGAGGACGGCGACGACGAGGCGCAGACCGAGACGGCCCGTTCCAGCTCGAGCGTACCGCCGGTACTCGATACGGCCGCCGCCGCGAAGAACGCTTTCGCTGTGGAGACCACGGGTAGCGCGGCTGCCCATTCGGTCCAGTCTGTCGACGACGACGCCGTTCCGTCCGCGCTGACCCTGCCCAGCCTGCCGAAGCTGCCGCCCATTCCGGGCAGCACTGCAGCGGGCGAGTCTGCGGCGCGCGCGACCGACGCAGCCACGCCCGCCGATTCGGCCCAGACGCGCACCACCGAGCGTCGCCAGACCGAATCGGACGCACCCCTGAAAACCGCTCCCGTGACGGGCTCCGCGCCTGTGCCGGCCGCGGCGCCGATGAAGCACGAGCCACCGGCTGTGGAAGACATCCTGGCGACCGCTCCTTCCGCGACGGGTGTAGGCCTGGACGCTCCCGCACGCGGACTGCTGCCGGACGACGAGACGAAGGCACCGGTTGGCGGCGAGAACGATGCCTCTACCAAGGTGTCCACTGCAGCGATCTCGGCCGACGAGCCGCCCGCGGTGTCGGCTCCGGCAGCGGTTTCAGCTCCGGCTCCGGCTCCGGCTCCGGCTCCGGCGCCTGCACCGGTTACGCCCGCACTCTCCGAAGCTCCGGCCCCGGCCAGTCCCGTTGCCGCGGCGGAGACCGCGAGCGACACGACGCCGCCGGCAGACGACGAGGAAGACAGCGCGGCGTCGGCCGCTCCGGCCACCCCGAAGGCGCCCGAGGCATCGAACGTGTCGGCGGTCTCGCACCCGGCACCGGCACCGAAGCCCGGCTGGACACCGCCGGCGCAGGGCGACCTGCTTACCCGTCCGCGGCAAGAGCCACACGGCGAGCCGTGATGCGAAACGAAAAACGCCGGGTCAAGCCCGGCGTTTTTTTATGCGTAACGGAAGGAATCAGCTTCCGACCTGGTGGTTGTGCGTGTCGAGTAGCCCGTGCACCGTCATCAGGTGAGCCAGGCCCACCACATGCTCGACGTGCAGCTTCTCCATGAGGCGCTGCTTGTACGTCGAAACGGTTTTCGGACTCAGGTTCAGACGCTCGCCGATCGACGTGAGCGGCATGCCACGTACAAGCATCATGGACACCTCCATTTCGCGGGTGGACAGCGTGTCGAACGGGGAATCCGAGCCGTCCAACGTGGCCAGCGCCAGCTGTTGCGCCACGGTGGGCGCCAGGTAGCGACGCCCCGAAGCGACCTGGCGTACCGCGCTGAGCAGTTCTTCCGACGAACAGCCCTTGGTGAGGTAACCGAGCGCGCCGGCGTCGAGAAGCCGCTTCGGAAAGCGGGCATCGTCCACCACGGTGAGAATGACGACATTCGTGCGCAACTTGGCACGGATGATGCGTTCCGTGAGTTCCACGCCACTCATGCCGGGCATATGGACATCAACCAGCGCGATGTCGGGCGAATGCGATCGGATGAGCCGCAGGCCCTCCTCCGCCGAACTGGCCTCCCCCCTGATCCGAAGATCCGCCTGCTGTTGCAGGATCATCCGAAAGCCGGTCCTGACCAGTTCATGGTCGTCGACCAAAACAACGTTAATCATTTAGAGCCCTCCCTGGGCCGACTGTTCTAGGCGCCGGACCCGGTCCGGACGCCGCCTGCGAATGCATACAATGCCAGATGTGCAGGCGAGACAACCAGCGTGACGGTATGATCGTGACCTGGCGCCGCTTTATGTAGCGGTATCACAACGCCGCGCGACGTGACACGACCTGATGATCGTGTCATCGTTCGACGCAGTAGCATGTAGGCATTCGCCAAGGCCTGCTGCCGGACTGCGCGCGCAGCCCACGGACAACGACGCACAATGGAACCGCGGTCGCCAACGGCACCGCCGCTCCCAGGATCATGCAAGGACATCCCCCCATGGACGACCATACCTACCTTCTCGGGAAGCTGGCGGCACTCGAATCGGCGCTCGAAGCCGCCATATCCACCCATCCCGAGCCCGCCACGCTCGTCGCCGCCTTGTCGCAAGCCATGTCCAGCTATACGCCGGACGAGTGGCCGAACGACGTCCGCTCATTCGCCGAAGGGTGGATGACGGTCGTCACGCCGCTCCTGACCGAGCAGGCGAGCGATGCCGAAGCACCGGTCCGCGTCGGCCTTCCGGTGAGGTCTGTAGTCGCTCCCTTACGTAAGGGGACAGCGCACTGACGCGACGAATCAATCACGAGCCACGCACATCATCGTGAGCCGCGGCAGGTCATGGTGGCCCTTCCACGAGACGGAGAGCCCGACATGGCCAATGAGAAAAATCGTCCACCGCAGCAGCCAGGCCAGGATATACCGCCCAAAGACCGGCGTGGCCCTACGGAGCAGCCGCCGACGGACGCCAGCGGCGACCCCCTGGACGATACTGGCGAGGACAACCAGAGGAAGTAATCGCTACCGCGGCGCGTCGAGTTCATCGACGTCCGCGATATCGGAGCGAACCCGGCGCGCCGCCCGTGCGGCGGCGCGTTTCCGGAGCAGGATGATGCCGGTGAGGATGAGAATGGCCGGCCCCCACCGCCCGCCCGTCGCCTTCGCAAGCAACTTGCCCGCCGCGAGCGCACCGATGGTGCTGGTATGCGAACCGGATGCCATCGTAGCCATGACCGTACTCCCCGCATGATCGCCTAGCGATGGAGGCAGCGTCGCCGCCCACGCATCGGGGCGACGTGAAGTCCTCAGCTAGATCGTCTCCACAGATGTATCCGCTAGCGCGGGCATTCATCCACCGAAGCACCGAGCCACGCAGACTTCACCGATGGCGCGACGACGATGCGGTCCAGGTCCGGGGCAGGTGCATCCGGATTGCCCAGTGCGATGGTGTTCGTTCCCGCCTTGAGCGACACCTCGAGCACCTTCGCCACCGGGTCGTCGAAACTGCTTCCGTCCAGATCGAGCTTGCGCGGCGTTCCTCCATTGATGGCAAGGTAAAGCGAGCGCGGGCCGCTGGTGGCGTAGTCGATCTCCAGTTGATATCTCCCCGCCACAGGTACGCGCACTGACGGGAACGTGACGCTGTTGGCGGCGCCGCCGCCGATGTTTCCTGCCTTCGCGAGACCGGAGTAGTAATTGGCGAAACCGGAGGTGACGCTGCCACCGAGCGTCGCGGCCTCCGCTTCGTAGGTCACCGCGGCCGGGAGCGCTGCGTCACCTCGGCCGTGCACCACGATGCGATCGAGATCCGGTGGATAGCTCACCGCATTGCCAAAGCGGATGCGATTGAACCCCCGGTGCAGGCATACCGGCAGATGGCTGCTGGATGGCAGTTGGAAGCTACCGCCTCCGCTGTTGAACGTACGCAGCGGCCCATCGTTGATCTGATACAGATAGGAGCGCAGGCCCAACGTGAGCGAATCGACCTGCATGTAATAGACACCGTCCCGCGGTGCAAACACGCGATCGAAAGACACCGCATTCTCGGCACCCAGCCCGAGGCCACCTACCTTGAGGCCACCCGAGCAACCGACGCACGACGCCACCGCGGCACTCCCGGACAGGGAGGCCTGCTCCGCCTCGTACCCACTACTGGGTGACGTCGGCGCCGTACCGGGCAGTGCTTCAACCAGGAGCAGCTGCGTACCATGGCCTGGGAGTTCCGTCCGATACGCACCGAACGAGGGCCCCAGTTCGCGATGACTCCACAGATCGCGGAGGCGGCGGGCACCGTTGACGCCCAGCACACGCCACGGCAACTCGACCACGGCCCGCGTCGCGTTCATATTGAACATCGCGACGTAGAAGCGACCGCCGCCGAGGTCGCTTACCCATACGGGCAAGTCGCCTCCCACGACCTGCGTCGCGGGCTTGCCGGACTGATCGACTGCGATCACTTCGTCATTCCCGGCAAGTTGTTTGCCGGTTTCGTCAAGGCGGGTGAGGTCGCCCCCGAGGTAAAGCGGCGCATTCGCCATCGCCCACAGCGTGACTGCCGAGCGTTTTTCATCCACGCTCAAGCCGTCGCCCTCCCCGTCGCCGATGTCCAGCGAATCGAGGTCGTTCCATCCTTTCGTCGGGCCTGCCGCGTCTTGCCATGACGGCAGGTCGCGAAAGCGCTTTTCGATGCGGGGCCAGTTGGTGAGGGTGGCGCAGCGGCTCTCGCATTCGACGTCGTCATCGATGCGACGCGCGTTCGAATAATTCTGCCAAACGTCCAGGTAGTCCTTGTCCACGGCCCACGACACCGTCAACCAGATGGGCTTGCCAGTGCGCGCGATGGCTTTGGACCAGGCCGCCACGTCGTCCCGATTGTCGATGCGCAAGTCATCGCTATAGGAGCCCGGCGTGACGCCATCAAGCTTGATGAAATCCACACCCCACGATGCGAACAAGGCCACGACGGAGTCGATGTATTCCTGCGCACCGGGTTTACTGAAGTCGATCTTGTAATGGTACGGCGACTCGCCGGGTCCGCCGAACGCATTGCCTGCGCGATGCGGCACCGCAAGAATGTCCTGGATATGCAACGCCGTACCGAGAATGGGCGAATTGGCTTGCACCGCAGGCTCTTCCACGCCGGGTATCCAATAAATCCCCGCCTTTTGTCCGTTGTCGTGAATGTGATCGATCAGTGCCTTGATGTCGGGAAACGTTGCGAGATCCGGCGTCGGGCGTCCATTGGCATCGAAGCCACCCTGCCAACCGGAATCGAGGTTAATGTAGGTATACCCATGCTCCTGCAGACCGGACGCCGCCAATGCATCGGACTGCCTGCGCATGTTCTCCTGGGTGAGGAAGCCGGGATCGATCGTCTGCTGACTGAAACTGCTCCAGCCCAGATACGGCGCATGGCCGGCGCCATTCACCTGTGCCATGGCGGTTGAGGCGATGAGCGTCAACCCGCAGGCCAGGGCCAGACGCGAGCGCGCTAGAGACAGCACGCTCCGTACGTGCGCGGGGGTGGAAGCAGCGGGCAAATCATGGCGAACGTTCATGGCGCAACTCCGAAAGTTGGGGCGTCCTATGGCGAACGCCGATCGATGGACCCATGGAAACGAAGGCATGCGCGCGCCCCCAAGGGGGCACGATTCGTCAGCGAGCGTCGGTGCGTTCGAAGATCAATCCAGCGGCTTGCAGATCGCCCTTCATCACGAGGTCGAGGCCTCGCTGCATCCAATAGGCGCCACTGGCCACGTCGGGCGTTCCGGCCGCTACCTGGCCATGGATGACGCGATAGCGATAGCGCGCTTTCTCATCGAGGCCGCGCAGGCGCAAGGTCGGGAACGGGCGCGCTTCCTCACCTTGCCGCTGGAAAGCAAACAGTACGGCCTGCCTGCCGTCACCGGCGACCGATTCGGTGGCGGACCAGGGTGCGCGGTCCTGCGGCGACAAAAGGCGGTAGAGCGCACCGCGCTGCACCGTGGCGCGTATCGACTTGTACGCGGCAACGTAGTTGCGCGCCGTGGCCTCTTCTGCGGGCGACCATTCCAGCAGGTTCGCACCGATGCCCAGGCCACCCTGCATGGCGGAAAGGAAACGGAAGTCCAATGAACTGCTGCGCGCATTCACCCAATTGGGCGAACCCGTCACCCAGGCCATCATGACCGCGGGCGCATAGGCATAGGAAAACCCATCCTGGATGGAAAGCCGGTCCGAGGGATCCGTGTTGTCGGACGGCCATACCTCGTCGGTAAGCGCCATGATGCCGAGATCGACGCGCGCGCCGCCGCCGGAGCACGATTCGATCTCGACACCTGGATGCCGGGCACGCAGTTCCCGCAGGATGTCGTAGAGATTGTGCACATAAGCGACGTACACCTTCTGCTGCTCGTCCGGCGACATCTGCGGCCAGCCCGGCTCCGACCAGTTGCGGTTGTAGTCCCATTTGAGGAACTGGATATCGTTGTCCTTGAGCAGCCCGTCGAGCACGGCCAGCACGTGGGCTTTCACGTCCTCGCGCGCAAGATTCAGCACAAGCTGGTGGCGACCCTCGCTACGCTGGCGTCCGGGGAAGTGGAGAACCCAATCCGGGTGGGCGCGATAAAGATCGCTGTCGGGATTCACCATCTCGGGCTCGACCCATAAACCGAAACTCATGCCAAGGCCGTGCACCTTGTCGATCAGTGGCTTCAGCCCGTTGGGAAACTTGCGCCGGTTCACCACCCAGTCGCCCAGGCCGGCGCGATCGTTGTCGCGGGCGCCAAACCAGCCGTCGTCGACGACGAAGCGTTCGACACCGAGCGCGGCCGCCTTCTCGGCCAACCGTTCCTGCCCTGCCTCGTCCACCTTGAATTCGGTGGCCTCCCACGAGTTGTAAAGCACGGGACGAAGCTTGGCGGCGGCGCCGCCGGGCAGCACGCGGTCCCGCTCGAAACGATGCAGCAGGCGGGACGCCGCACCGATACCCTGCCCCGTATAGCCGGCATAGAACACCGGCGTCTCCAGCACCTTCCCGGGCGGCAGCCGATAGGCGAAATCGAAGGGGTTGTACCCTCCCGTCACGCGAACCTGGCCGAGGATGTCCTCGTCGACCTGGATACGCCAGTTTCCGCTCCAGGCGAGGGCGCCGAACCACACGTCGCCCTGTTCTTCGTTCCAGGCGTCGCCCCTGCCGATCGCGAACCACGGATTGTTCTCGTCGCCGGTACTGCCACGGCGGCTTTCCAGCACGGTGGCGCCCGGCGTGACGGCACGCGTCTGCAGGTGCCACTCGCCGGCCCACGTTCCCGTGAGATAGCGAAGGGAGTAATCGCCGCGCGGCAGGTTCCAGGTGGCGGCCGCGGCAGCATCGATGGTCAGGGCCTGTGTACCCGTGTTCTCGATTCGGGCCGAACGCCCCACGATGCCGGTGGCAGCATCCGCCGTGTAGCGCAGGTCCACCGTGACGCCGGCCTGCGCATCCCGCAGACGAATCGAAAGCGCACCCTTGTCGATGCGATAGCTGTCGTAGCGCAGCACGACATCGCGATTGCCGTCGTCGAAGCGCAACTTCAAGGCGGGCGTGGCCGTCATCGCGCCGCCCCATCCGGCGTATTCCTGCGGCGTAAGGCTGCCGGCGGGGTCGAACGACGAGCGCTCCACTGCGGGAACCGCCGGCCCGAGCGGATCGTCCGGCGCGAGCCGCGCGCCCCAGTACAGCGTTTGCAGAAAGCCGTCGGCGTTGACGCCCATGGCATAAGTGACGTCGCCCGCATCGATGCGGAAGACGCGATGCGCGGCATCGTAGCGCGGTGTCGCATCCTCCGTGCGCGCCACAGCGGTGGCAGCGAGCAAGCACGAAGCGAAAGCGATGAGCAAACGAACAATGGGGGATGGACGGTTCACTGCGGATTCTTCCTCTTCGTCGCCATGACATTCAGCCCTGGAGGGTTTCCACCCGGAAAGCAAACGATCGCTCGAGACTCGTGCCTGGCGCGAGGTCCGTCATTCCGTTCGCGACCGGGCCACCAGGAAGGTGGAAGGCGTTGATCGGATGATCGACGGGCTCGAAGCAGAAGAACGCTTCGCCAGACGGAACATAGAGCACGTATGTGTCGACGTCGGCCTGGATGTCGAGGCGTAGCCCCACAGCCGGCCACTCGATCGTGGCGTCGCCCGTCCAGCCTCGAAATGCATGATTGAGAGCGCCGTCGAGCAACGCGCGCGGCTGGCTGAAGTCCCAGGCTTCCGGCAGCGCCGCGCATTCCCCGGGCAGTGGGCTGTTCCCGTCGTTCAACCATACGGAGGCGGCCGGCGCATGCAGCCTGGCCCCGCCGTGCAATGGAAAGAACGGGTGCAGTCCGAGCCCGAACGGCAGCGACGCTGCGCCCGTGTTCGTCACACGGAGGCGCACGCGCAGCGCGTCCCCGTCGAGTCGATAGCCGAGCAGGGCCCGATAGCTGTAGCCCTCCGGCGATGTCTCTTCCATCGTCAGCACCAGCACCTGGTCTTCGTGGTTCGCAACGGTCCATTCGCGCTGCCAACCATGGCCATGGATCGGCCAGGGGTCGTCCGCACGGTTTCGTTCGAGTGCGATGCGCCTTTCCCCATAAAAAAAGCCGCCGTGGGCAACTCGGTTGCTCCACGGCAGCAGGGGGTAACACGCCAGGCGATTCGGGTCTGCCGCTCCGCCCTCTATCCACGGCCTCATGAGCGGCACACTGTCGCCGCGCCCGATCCAATCGAAGGCTGCGATGCCACCACCCAGGCGCGGCAACACGCGAAGCCTGAGGCGTTCGTTACCGATCTCGAGCGGAGCATGTTCGGTCATGCGGTCAAAACGATCCGCGCCAATTCAAATGCATTTCGACTCCCCTTTGGGTAGCGTCTCGTCGCAAACGGAGCCAGACGACGGGCGAGCACTCCTCCGCTGCGCGCAAGCGCACCGCGCCGTGCAGACCCTGTCGAACCCGAACGATTCCACCGCGGCGCTGTAAAACCGACCCGCCCCGGGGCACCGAAGTTGAATTGTAGTATTTTATGAATATAGAACCACAAGCTGCGATGCAGCATTCCCGCCTCACGGCGAGACGAACCCTTCAGGCAGCCTTGGTGCGCCGCGCCCGGGTGCGCATGTTGTTGCGCGACAGCGTAACCATGCTCAGCATCGCCTGCCTCGCGACCTCGGGCTGTCGCCTGCGCACCGCCTCGTACACCTTCTCGTGATGTGGGAGCGCGGCCTTGAAGTTCGCCGAATTCCGCGCGGACAGCAGGAAAAAGGTGCCGAGCGCGGTTTCGATCACGGAAAAGAGCGAAGCGATCAGCTCATTGTTCGTCGCGCGCAGGAGGGTCTCGTGGAATGCCAGGTCGGCCTCGGCCCAGGCATCGAGGTCCACCGAGGCCGCCATGGCCTCATAGGCTCGCTTCAAGTCGGCCAGCTGCTCCGGCGTCCGTCGCCTGGCCGCCGCTGCGGCGGCCGCGGGCTCGATCACCTCGCGCATCTCCACCAGCTTCTCGACGAAGCTCTCGGTGGGCATGAGGGCGCAGCGCCATGCGAGCACGTCGGCGTCGAGCTGGTTCCAATGCACGACCTCACGCACGCGGGCTCCGGTGCGCTGCCGGGACTCGATCAACCCCTTGGCGACGAGCACCTTCATGGCTTCGCGCAATGCGGTGCGGCTCACCTGCATCTGCTCCGCCAGCGCTTCCTCGCGGGGCAGGCCTTCACCCGGCGCCAGCTTGCCGCTGACGATGAGTTGCCCCAGTTCCCGGACCACTTGGCTGTGCAGGTTACGTGTGGCCACAGGCTTCACGATGGTGTCGCTCCAGAGGTAAGTGCGATGTTCAATCTCGCGCGGCAACGCTACACAGCGGCGTCCCCGGGCGTCAATCCGAAAGCCCGCCGATACCCACCCGATGCGTTAAAGACCCTCCGGAGCCGGCCGATAACGTGGCAACTCGAGCTGGAGCGGACAGATGAATCGAATGTACATCGCGGCCCTGTCCTGTCTCGCCTGCCTGACCGCCGCCTGCTCGCAGGAATCCTGGCATCTGGTCAGCGGCGAGAAGGGCGACGCCGCCGAGATCCGCATCGACGGGGACGAGGGCGAGGCCAACTGGTCGTGGGGTCCGGACAACTTCACGGTCGAAGTCACCGTGGTCAAAAGCACCCTGGGCAACGCGTCGGGTACCGGCAAGCCCGCGCAGCTTGTCCTCGCGCTGGCCGACGGTACCCACCTCGAATTTTCCGGTCCGCGCAGCGCACTGGTCTGCCAACATGGGTGCGAGAGCCTGCACCTGCCGAACGCCTGGCTCGTTCGTAACGACTGAGTTCCTGGAGCTCTTCCATTCCGCTGAACAAGCGGCTCCTTCCCGTGACGTCAACCGGCGGCACGCAGGATGAGTTCTGCAATTTCCTGCGGATGGGAAATCAATGAAACGTGGCTCGACGCGAGCTCGATGGTCTGCGCGTTCATGCGCTTCGCCATGAAGCGTTCGAGGTCCGGATCGATCGTGCGGTCCTGGGTCGATACCGCATAAAAACTGGGCTTTTGCCGCCACGCAGCGTTCGTCGTCTTACCGGTCAACAGCGCTTTCTTGAAGGGCTCCTGGACCGCGTAGAGAGCCAGCGCGCGGTCCCTCGGCAAGTCTCCGGCGAAATCCCGAAGGAAGGCCTCTTCCGTAAGCCGACCTTCGTCTCCGTCGAACACGATGCCTTTGGACGCGGGCGGCGTCGGATACTTCTTGGCAAGCGCGGTGTAGTCCTCACCGGCGTCGGGCGCGCGCGCCGCAACGTACACCAGGGCAGACACCTTGGGATGCACGCCGGCCTCGGTAACGATCATCCCGGAGAAGGAATGGCCTACGAGGACGGTCGGACCATCCTGCCGATCCAATACGCGGCGACAGGCGTCCACTGCCTCGGGCAACGTCGTCAGCGGGTTCTGCACCGATGTGACATTCAGACCCTTGGCTTGGAGTCTCGGAATCACTTCCGACCACGACGATCCGTCGGCAAAAAGGCCGTGAACCATCACCACATTTCGCGCCTTGGTCAGAGGGAGACGGGTGCCCTGCTCCACCCCGCCAGGTCCGGATCGAGCGGCGATTCTTGCCGAAAAAGCGACGGCGGACAGGCCGAGGAGCAAGTGGGACGAGAACTCGCGACGGTTCACGACGGCCTCCGGACAGGTTTTGGCGAAAAGTATTCACCCGCAGAAGGAGCTTCGGCTTGCAGGAAGTGATCACCATCGAGACATCCTCGGCCACAGCGAAGAGTCGTGAAAAAGCCGCCGGGTAGTCGCTGCATCTGTGAGGTTTTCCTTACACGCTACGTCGGTGATATCTGACAGACGATTTTCCGGCCCCGACCGAACATAGCCCGGCCCTGACGAAGGGCGTGCCTAAGGGGAAAACCAATGCAACAGCAAACAAGGTGAGGTCGGCATGAATCATGCCACCTCACTTCGCACAGGGCTGTGCGCCCTCCTCCTGGTCGTAGCCACTACCGCCAGTGCCGACAGCACTACCGGAACTTCATTTTCAGTCACCGGCAAGCCTGTTCCCGGGCGCCAGGTAAACGTCCACGTAGTGGTAACCGGCAAACACCTGGTATTCGTGCCGCCCACCGCGGTGCGTGGGGGAAACGTACAGATCACCCTCAATGGAGAGATCGTTCTGAGCGTTGAAGCCGACGCGCACAACTCCACTGGAATCGGACCGGCACAGTGCATTCCTGATCCCAGCTTCACGTATTGCATCACCTACAAGTACACGGCTACCCAGACCGACGTCACGTTCCCGGTCACCCTTCCCAAAGGTGTCGCCACGTATACGATCGGTGCCCGATATACCGGTGACTCCGACTCGCACAGCTCGGATGCCGCACCGCAAACGCTCACCCCGGTGCACCCGGGTGCGATGGCGGGAATCATCGACGCCGTCCTCGACTAATGCCACCTCGATCGCTTCTCACCGACTACCGAGTGAGACGCGTCGGATCCATATGGAAAAGGAACACACATGAAGAACATCATCATTGGCACAGCACTGGTGCTCGCTAGCTCGGCATCGTTCGCACAGACGACCGTCGGTCCCGTCCACCTTCAACAGGTCGTCACGGGCTGGAACTCCGAGGCGTTCTCCGTCAACGCCGGTACCGCCATGCCCAATCCGGCAGGTTGCGGGGCGACGGACCTTGCTGGGACGACCATCAATAATCCTGGTTACAAGACCTTCTACGCCGCGGCACTCACGGCCATGGCAAACGACACGCCCGTTCTTCTCGTGGTGAGCAATACCGTGTGCGAAGGCGCAAGGCCTCGCCTGATCGGTATCACGCTGAATCGTTCGTAATAGAGCGCAGGCGACGGCGTCGAGCGCCATGTGATCGCGAGGTCACCCCAATGACATGGCGCCACGTAGGGCGAGGGTATCTCCTGATGCCCTCGTTCTTTTAACGATTGAATTACCGTATGTCCTGTGGGTGACGTTGGCCACCGCCTATCGAGTTAGGCCTCAAGGTAGCTCCGTCGACGACGGCTGATAGCGGTGGGTTCAACCTATCGCGTGCACCTTCCGTTCTCCCGGCGCCAACTGCCGCAGCCGACGGTACGTAGACTTTCGCTAAGCCGTGGGCGACAACGGCATCAACGCGATACGCCAAAATCCTCACAAAGCTTCGCTGCTTGCGCCAGCTCGCCTGGCGACGCCGCCTTCTGCCGTGGAACGTCCGGTATTACACCGTCGGTCAATCTGCTCTTACAGTGATTTCTAGTCACGGTGATTGTCCGCAACTAGTGTGGATAGCTACTGCCCGACGTAGGCTCCAAAGGTGTGCTCGCCCTGGAATGGAGCGATTGCGTGGGCATCGAACTGGCTGTGCCGGCCGGTCTTCACGAGGCTGACGAGATGGCCCAGTTCCTTCAGGGACCAATGGATGTTCTTCCCCACAAATTCGCTGAAGTACCGGAATGCAACATTTCGGCAAAGGTAAGCCTTATTGAATCCGACCAGGAACACGCAGAGGTCGGTCGGCGTGGTGTATAGGTACTTGTAGACTGCGGCCGGGATCTGCGGATACAGGTCAGTATGGAAGTCATCGATGCAGATGATCCCGTAGTCGCCCAGCATCTGCTCGCAGAGGGATACGTCGGAAACTACGGCGGCGAAACTGTGCATCCCGTCGATGTGCGCCCAGGCCAGGTTCCGCAGGTTTGCCCGCAAGAAATCGCCTTGAGCAAGAAACTCCGACCGCATTTCCATATAGCTGACGGTAGAGGTGATGCTGTCTAGCAGGGAGCGGGTCTCGGGACGTACCTCGGGGTCAACTATGGCGAGCCGGTTACCGTACTCCGCCGTAAAACTC
This sequence comes from Luteibacter sp. SG786, assembly GCF_011759605.1. GTDB lineage: Bacteria > Pseudomonadota > Gammaproteobacteria > Xanthomonadales > Rhodanobacteraceae > Luteibacter. The sequence continues at coordinate 771,678 of NZ_JAAOYX010000001.1, read as the reverse complement.
GCAAGGATGCTGGCAGCTTTGCCCTTGAATGTGCCGATTTCCAGGTAATCCCTGGCGTGGTCGCCGGACCACTGCCAACTAGCGTGTTGGGCTTCAAGGAGGATGCACCACACCGCGGCGCTTACCTCCATGAGCATACCTTCCACATGCCTTTGGCGCTCAAGGACTTCTGCGATCTGCACGACAAACCCTCCCATGGCGATGGCATGGATTGACCTGTGTACGAAATATGCGACCAACCAAAAGGTGAACCTGATGGTGATGTTATCGGTTTCAACCCAGCCACGTCGAATCGGCGTATAGGCCAATAAGGCAAACCCTTACTCTGGAATGAAGGGTAACAAAGAGGATGAACTTCCAGTTCCGTGATTCGAGGCATTCATTGCCCAGGTTCAGGGTGATGGGGTTCGATATTCTGGAAGAACGGCCCCGGCCCTGTCAGTTAGAGCACTTGACTGTTAATCAGGGGGCGTTGACTAGAGTGCAACTTGCCCGTTGTACAAATTCACGTCTAAAAATCGGTGCACATTGATCAAGGATTGACCATGCTGGCCGACCCGCTTTTTTACCGTTCGCGGGGATTCGGCTCTCCATGGGCCTCGCTAAAGCGAGGAGCGTCGCCTATGGGATAGCGTACCGCCACGGCATGACGGCGGCGTCAGCCATGCGCTCAGCTCGCCCCAGCGGCGGTTCCAATGGCACTCTCAGCCTTCGCCTTACGGCGGAGCCGATGCCTCATCCGGATGACCGGGCGCTCAATCGTGAGGTACGTCACCCATGACCATGCGAACGCAATGGCTACAAGCGCGACCACCTGCCGCGGTGAAAGTGGATAGGCTCCGAAGTGGGCGAATATCCAAAGCAAGAGCATGTGGTTCAAATAAACACCATAGCTGACGTTTCCGAACAGCTCGTCGAGCTTTAGATACGGGAGGCGAGAGAGTAGCGCAACAGCTGGAAGGCCGACGATGATGCCAACCAACATCTCCATGTTGTAAGGAACGTAGAACCGCCCTGTCGCATGCAGATACGCGACAGGACCGCCACGGCATTCCGGTGAAGTCGGACGCCGACGACCCGTGGACGACCCCCGAGGCGATCAACAAGGCGCTCGGGGTATCCTCGGCCGCCAACGACCACGCCTATTCTCCGGACATTGTGTAAATGCCCCGAGGACGCTCACGGAAGCCGGACGCCTCCATTCCCGACCACATCTTGTAGGAGTTCGCCTACATGTGCAGGGATGTCCGCCTACAGACCCGGCCAATGTCGTATCGGCATGATCCCGTCGCCATCTGTGGCAACCAACCGAGGGGAAATCCATGAAGATCTCTGCTCTGCTACTCGGCGGCTTGATCGCCGCTGTCTCCTTTCAGGCTTCGGCAACCGACGACTACAACCGTACGATCAACACGGTCGGCGCGACTGCCGGGCAAGCCTACGTCGACTTCAAAGAAGGTCTGAGCTACCCCTGCAAGTTCGGCATCGTCTACCTCCCCGATCCGAACACCGGCCCGGGCAAGTCAATGCTTGCCGTTTTGCTCTCCGCCCAGGCGCGCTCCGCGACCATTGCGGTCATCAACTATTCGGCCGATGCTGGCAATACGTGCACCGCATCCAACATTCGCTCGAATTGAGGACCGGAACAATGGTCGCCTCAATGGGCCACTCAGTGCGAGGTCTAGGACGGCGCTTTATGGCGGTTGCGGTTGCGGCTGCATGTCTAATCCCGATGTCAGCGATGGCGGACAGCACCACGGGTACAAGCCTATCCGTGGAAGGCCAGCCGACACCGGGGAAAGTCGTCTACGCCCACGTCGTTGTTACCGGAAGCCATATTGTGTTCGCCGGCCCGGGTACAGTCTTTGGCGGAACCGTAGACCTGTCATTGGACGGCAATGTCATTGCCCGCGTGCAGGTCGATATCACCAATACGAATCAGACCAAGGTGGACCCCTGCGCAGCACAGCTGTTTGACGGCACCTGCAAGGCGGACAGGGTTTATGGTGATCACACGGAATTTAGGTATCCCATCACCCTCCCAGCTGGTGCGAAACAGCACACATTTGGAGCAGCCTTCTCCGGAGACACGAAGTCTCACTCGTCGGCCGCACCCAATGTCACTATCCAGACCGTCTACCCAGGGATCGCGGCTGCGATCAGCCTTCTCGACTGACCGAAACAGGTAACTCAGCTCCATTACCAAAGAGCCGCAAGGAAGCGGCTATCGAGCGACGCCACGCCCATCATTGGTACGGGACCACTAGTGGCGTGAGGAGATGTGATGAGACGCCCAGGGTGGCCGGATGCCCTATTCTCAGTAGTTTCGGGGATGCTTAGCGCAAGTTGGGAGCGGCCTGGAACGCCCCGCCCCCTGTCAGATGGTGCCCGGAGTGGGACTCGAACCCACATACCCTTTCGGATGAGGGATTTTAAGTCCCTTGCGTCTACCGGTTTCGCCATCCGGGCGGAAAGAAAAAAGGCGCCTCCGCCGTTGGCGGGTGCGCCTTGGAATGCGATGGAGGCCGAGGTCGGAATCGAACCGGCGTACGCGGATTTGCAGTCCGCTGCATGACCACTCTGCCACCCGGCCATCGCTTGCGCAGCGCGAAGAGTATCCGCGAAGCGCTTAAAAAACAAAACCTCGGGTGACCGAGGCTTTGTGGAATTACTTGGAGCGGGAAACGAGACTCGAACTCGCGACCCCGACCTTGGCAAGGTCGTGCTCTACCAACTGAGCTATTCCCGCGTCGTTGTCCGGCTATTTTAGATCAGATGGGGAATGTGTCAACCACTTTGCACCGAATTTTTTTCACTTTTCTTCACTTCGTCTGAATCTCCCCGCAGGCTTGGCCATGCAGCCCGCAGGTAGTCGAGACCGGACCAGATGGTGAGGATGCCGGCTACCACCAGGAGCGCTTCGCCGATGTGGTAGAGCCGCAGGGTTTCGGCATCGTGCTGGAGCAGCAGCACCACCAGGGCCACCATCTGCATGGCTGTCTTCAGCTTGCCGAGGAAGGCGACCTTCACCTTGGAGCGCGCGCCGATCTGGGCCATCCACTCGCGCAGCGCGGACACGCTGATCTCGCGCCCCACGATGATGGACGCGGTCACAGCCATCAGGATGCCTGGCCACCCACCCCGGTGCGACTGCACCAGCAGGAACAGGGTCACGGCGATCATGAGCTTGTCAGCCACCGGGTCCAGGAAGGCGCCGAAGGCCGACGTGAGGTTCAACCGGCGCGCCAGGTAACCGTCGAGCCAATCGGTGACCGCGGCGAGGACGAAAACCACCGCGGCCGCGAGGTTGGCGCCACGAAACGGCAGGTAGTAGACGATCACCATGACCGGGAGCAGGAGCACTCGGAACAGGGTGAGCCATGTAGGAAGATTGATTCGCATAAGTCAGCCGGTGCGGGATGCGAAGCGCGTCGGCCTCGTCTCCACTCGATCAGGGATGCAGCATGGCATAGATGCGTTCGGCCAGCCCGCGATCAATGCCCTTCACGCTCATGAGTTCCTCGACGCCCGCGGCTTCCACGCCGGTCAGACCGCCGAAGGCCTTGAGCAGGGCCGCGCGGCGGCGCGCGCCCACGCCGGGCACGTCCTCGAGCGTACTCCGCTCGCGTGCCGCTTCGCGACGGCGGCGATGGCCGCTGATGGCGAAACGGTGCGCTTCGTCACGAACCGCCGCCACGAGGTGCAGCGCCGGCGACGACGTTCCAGGGTGCAGCGTCTTGCCGCTGTCGGCGAGAACGAGTGTTTCTTCGCCGGCACGCCGGCCCGGCCCCTTGGCCACGCCGACCACGCGGATGCCATCCTCCACGCCCAGCTCGCGCAGTACGTCCACGGCCTGGGCCACCTGCCCCATGCCTCCGTCGATGAGCAGGATGTCGGGCCTGACGCCACCCTCCACCACCTTCTTGAAGCGCCGTGTCAGCGCCTGGTGCATGGCGGCATAGTCGTCGCCGGGGGTGATGCCCGTGATGTTGAAGCGCCGGTAGTGCGACTTCTCGGGCCCTTCCGGCCCGAACACCACGCACGAGGCCACGGTCAGCTCGCCACGCGTGTGACTGATATCGAAACACTCGATACGCCTTGGCGTGGTTTCCAGTTCCAGAACCTTCTGCAGGTCGTCGAAGCGCGCCAGCAAGGTGTGCCGGCTGGCCAGTCGCGACGTGAGTGCCGCACTGGCGTTGCGCTGGGCCATCTCCAGGAACCGTGCGCGCTCGCCGCGAACGCTCGGCTTGAGCGACACGACGTATCCCGCATGGTCCGACAGCACGGAAGCAAGCACGTCCATGTCCTCCACCGGGTCGCTGAGCACCAGTTCGCGCGGCACCTGTCGCTCCAGGTAGTACTGGGCGATGAACTGCGACAGCACGTCGGAGACGGAAGCGTCCGTCGGCAGCCGGGGGAAGAAATCGCGCGACCCCAGGCTCACGCCGTTACGGAAGAAGAGGACGCTCACGCAGGCCATGCCGCCTTCCATGCAGCAGGCGATCACGTCCATGTCCGCACTGGCGCCCTGGACGAAGTGCTGGGCCTGCAACTTGCGCAACGCGGCCACCTGATCGCGCAGGTTCGCCGCGCGCTCGAAGTTCAGGTCGCGCGATGCCTGCTCCATCGACGACGCCAGCTCGTCGATAACGGCACTGCTGCGCCCTTCCAGGAACATCTCGGCGTGGCGCACGTCGCTCTTGTAGTCGTCCACATCGATGAGGCGAACGCACGGGGCGCTGCAACGGCCGATCTGGTGCTGCAGGCAAGGACGCGAGCGGTTCCGGAAGTAGCTGTCCTCGCACTGACGCACCTTGAACAGCTTCTGCATCAGGCCCAGGCTTTCGCGCACCGCGAAGGTGCTCGGATACGGGCCGAAGTAGCGGCCCGGCCCCGTCTTGGCGCCACGATGGAACGCCAGCCGCGGATAGTCCTCGCCGCCCGACAGGTAGATGTACGGATAGCTCTTGTCGTCGCGAAGCACGATGTTGTATCGCGGCTTCAGCGACTTGATCAGCTGGGATTCCAGCAGCAGGGCCTCGCCCGCCGTGCGGGTGAGCGTCACCTCCGCGCGGGCGATCTGCGACACCATGGACGCGATGCGCGGATCCATGGGCGGTTTCAGGAAATAGTTGCCTACCCGCTTCTTGAGGTTGGCCGCCTTGCCGACGTACAGAAGCTCGTCTTCCGCATCGAAATAGCGATAGACGCCGGGCGAAGTGGTGAGGTGGCGGACGAAGGCCTTGCCGTCGAACGGGTGCGACTCGGTGTGCTCCATCCCGACATTTTACCGCGTCGGCGGATCGCAGACGCGAAGACGCCGGCATGGGATGGACCATGCCGGCGGGGACCTTCCTTGGGAGTGTCGCCGTCCTGCAGAGGAGTGAGTTTGGCGACGGGGTTAGATTACGTCGCGGCCCGCGCCCGCGCGCCCGGCCGTCGCCTGCGCGGCCTGTGGGGCTTTCCCGCAGGCCCTTGCAAGGGAACCCTTACGACCGTTCCCCGGGCTTTCCAGCGAGCCAGCGCTCGGCCCGGGCCAGATCGTCCGCGGTGTCGATACCGGGGGGAAAGGGCTCCGGGGTGGGGCTCACCGAGATGGCATAACCGTGCTCCAGGGCCCGCAACTGCTCCAGGGACTCCGCTTGTTCCAGGGGCGTCCGCGGAAGGGCCGCCAGGCGGCGCAGGAACCCCGCACGGTACGCATAGATGCCGATGTGACGCAAGAAAGGCACGCCCGCCGGAAGCGACTCGCGGTCCTGTGCGAACGCGTCACGAGCCCAGGGCGCGGGGGCACGCGTGAAGTAGAGGGCGCGGCCGTTCCCGCCGCGAACCACCTTGACGACGTTCGGGTCGAAAAGCTCCTCGGCGTCCTGGATGGGGGCGGCCAGGGTGGCCATGGGCGCCTCGTCGCCCGCGAGCGTTGCCACCACCGCCCGTATGCCGGCCGCGGGAGCGAAGGGCTCGTCGCCCTGGAGGTTCACCACCACCGTGTCGTCCGGCCAGCCGAAGTGACCGGCGGTCTCGGCGATGCGGTCGCTGCCGGAGGCGTGATCCGGCCGGGTCATGCAGACCAGGATGTCGCCGCATCCGCGAAGTTCGCGCACCACCCGCTCGTCATCGGTGGCGACCACCACCTGGGCGGCACCCGCCTCCCCCGCCCTCGCCGCCACGCGACGGATCATGGATTCCCCGCCGATCTTGAGCAGCGGCTTACCCGGCAGCCGTGTGGAACCGAAGCGCGCGGGCACGACGACGACGAACGGGGGAAGCTTCACGACCATTGGCTTGTGTCTGGCTCAGGGAACGTGAAGCGTAGCGCCTTCACAGCACGTGCGTCATGGCGGAACCCGCCCTGTCCTGAGGCCCGATGGAATCAGTTCGCCGCTTCGAGCCGGAAGCCCACGCCATTGGCCAGTTCCATGAACCCCGGGAACGACGTGGCCACGTTGGCGCAGTCGCCGATGGCGATGGGGCCTTCGGCCACGAGTCCCGCAACGGCGAAACTCATTGCGATGCGGTGGTCGCCATGGCTGTCGATGCTGCCGGAACGAAGGCCGCCGCCGTGAATGATGGCGCCGTCGGGCAATTCGTCCACCGACGCGCCGCACGCCTTGAGGCCGTTCGCCATGCTCGCGATGCGGTCCGATTCCTTGACGCGCAGCTCGGCCGCGCCACGGATGGTGGTGGTGCCGTCGGCGACGGCGGCGGCCACGAACAGCGCCGGGAACTCGTCGATCATGTCCGGCACGATCTCCTCGGGCAGCGACACACCGTGCAGGGGCGCATGTGTCACGACCAGGTCCGCGATGGTTTCGCCGCCGCTCGTGCGTGTGTTTTCCACGGCGATGTCGGCACCCATCAGCCGCAGCGCGCTCAGCAGGCCCGTGCGGCGGGGATTGAGGCCCACACCGTTGAGGCGCAACAACGAGCCCGGCACGATACAGGCTGCGACGATGAAAAAGGCCGCGGACGAAAAGTCCGCCGGCACATCCACGTTGGCGGCGTGCAGCACGTGCCCACCCTCCAGCCGCGCGCGGCCGGGGGAATAGTCGATGGGCCACCCGAAGGCCTTCAGCATGCTTTCGGTGTAGTCGCGAGTCGGGTGCGGCTCCACCACCTCCGTGAATCCCTCGGCGTATAGGCCCGCGAGCAGCAGCGCCGACTTGATCTGGGCGCTCGCCACCGGCGGGTGGTAAGTCACGCCATGCAATTGCGCACCGCCATGGATGCGCAAGGGCGGCTTTCCGTCGTTCGTGTCGATCGAAGCGCCCATCTGCGCCAGAGGATCGGTCACGCGCCGCATCGGCCGGCGCGACAGCGATTCGTCGCCGACGAGTGTCGAGTCGAACGTCTGGCCCGCCAGCAGGCCCGCCAGAAGACGCATGCCCGTGCCGGCGTTTCCGCAATCGAGCGCATCCGGGCTGCCGCGCAGGCCGTGCAAGCCGACGCCATGAACGATGCGCTCGCCCGGCGATGGCGTTTCGAAGCGCACGCCGAGCTTGCCGAGGATCGAGGCGGTGGCAAGAGTGTCTTCGCCCTCCAGGAATCCGCGAATATGCGTCACGCCTTCGGCGATGGCACCGAACATCAGGGCGCGATGCGACACCGACTTGTCGCCCGGCACGGCCACTTCGCCGTGCAACGGGCCGCTCTTGTGACTCATCCAATCGACACGGTTCACGGCAGGTGCTCCAGCAGGCGATCCAGCTCGGCGCGGCTGCCCACGCTCACGCGCACCGTGTGCGGCAGGCGGTAACCGACCATGGGCCGCACGATCACGCCGCGCTCGAAAAGGTGGGCCTCGAATGCGGCCGCATCGCGGCCCAGGTCCAGCAGCAGAAAGTTGGTCTGCGAAGGCAGCACGCGAAAACCCCGGCCATTCAGCGCGTCGGCAAGCCATGCGCGGTCGACGCGGTTCGTCTCGCGCACGCGCGCCAGATAGTCGCGATCGCCGAGGGCCGCTTCCGCTGCGGCGAGTGCCACGCCGTTCACGTTGAACGATTCACGCAGGCGCTCGCATACGGCCGCCACGGAGGGGTGGCTCAGCATGTACCCGATGCGAAGGCCGGCGAGCGCATAGGCCTTCGAGAACGTACGCGTCACCACGAGGTTGGGGAACCGGTCGAGGAAACGTGCGGCGGTCGTCAAACCGCTCGCATCGACGTACTCGTGGTAGGCCTCGTCTACGACCACGATCGTGCTCGCTGGCATCTTGCCCAGGAAGGTTTCCAGTGCGGCGTCGCCGAACCAGGTGCCCGTGGGATTGTTCGGGTTGGCGAGGTACACCAGCCGCGTGTTCGCGGTGACCGCCGAAGCAAGCGCGTCGAGATCATGGCCGTACGGCGCTTCGGGATGATCCGCCGGAAGAGCGGGCACGGCCAGGGAGGGCGCGCCCGCTGCCGCGGCAGCGATCGGGAATACCGCGAAGCCGAACTGCGAATGGACCACGGGATGCTCGGCATCCGCGAAACACTGCGCGAGCAGCATGAGGAGTTCATGCGAACCGTTGCCGAGCGTGATGCCTGCCACGGGCACGCCTTCCGCGGCCGACAACGCACGCTTCAGCGACGCGCCCAGCGGGTCGGGATAACGCCACACCTCGTCCAACGCGCTGGCTGCCGCGGCCCTGGCGCGCGGGCTCGGACCCAACGGGTTTTCATTGGAACCGAGTTCGGCGATGGCGGCGCCGAAGCGTCGGCGCAGCGCGGGAAGGTCGTGGCCGGGGTCGTAGGCACGGAGCGCCGACGTCGCCCTGTTGGCGAGCGCGGCTGCATCGAATGAGAAGGTCATGGAAGGGCTACGGGGTAAGAGCCGAGCACACGCACCTCGGCGGCGGCGGGTTTCATTTCTTCGAGAGCGGCCTGCAAGGCCGGATCGTCCACGTGGCCGGACACGTCGATGAAGAACGCGTACTGCCATTTCCCCGTGTGTGCCGGGCGGGACTCGATACGGTTCATGCTGATGTCGTGTTTCGCCAGCGGGCTCAACACGTCATACAGCGCGCCCGGCTTGTCGCGCACCGACACCAGCAGCGACGTGCGATCGTTGCCCGAGGGCGGGAAGATCGAACGGCCGATGACGAGGAAGCGGGTGGTGTTGTCGGAACGGTCTTCGATGGGGCCGGCCACGGTTTTCAGGCCATAGACGCGTCCGGCGGTTTCACCGGCGATGGCCGCGGATTCCGGCGAGAGGCGTGCCGTGCGCGCGGCCTCGGCGTTGCTCGATACCGGCACGCGCTCCGCGTGCGGAAGGTTCACGCGCAACCAGCCCTGGCATTGCTGCAACGACTGCGGGTGGGAGTACACGCGCTTCACGTCTTTCAGCTCGCCGCTCAACGAAAGCAGGTTCTGGTGCACGCGCAGTTCGACTTCGCCGCAGATGGTGGCCTTCGACACGAGGAACATGTCCAGCGTCATCTGGATCATGCCCTGCCCGGAGTTCTCCACCGGCACCACGCCGAAGTCGGCGTTGCCGGCGGCCACCTCCTGGAATACCTCTTCGATGCTGCCCAGCGGCAGGCCATACGCGGCATGGCCGAAATGCTTGCGCACCGCCTGCTCGCTGAAGGTGCCCTCGGGACCGAGGAAGCCGATCTTCAGCGGCTGCTGCTGCGACAGGCACGACGACATGATCTCGCGGAACAGCCGCACCAGTTCCGCATTGGGCAGCGGACCGTCGTTGCGATCAATGACACCGCGCAGCACCTGCGCCTCGCGCTCGGGCCGGTAATACTCCACCGCCGCCTTCAGCGGGCCCTTGGCCCGCCCGACCTGCTGCGCCCACCGGGCGCGTTCGCTGATGAGCGATTGCAGTTGCTGGTCGATACTGTCGATGCGCGTACGCGCCTCGGCGAGCGTGGCTTGTTTGTCGGCGGGGGTCTTGCTCATGGACTTCCAGGCGGCTAAGTGGTTGCAGTTGAAACGTTTCTTTCGCGCACGGGGCATGCTGCAGTGCGGCGACCTCCGACTTTAACCGTGCCGCGCCGCAAAGTCCCGCATGAATTGCACGAGCGCATCCACCGCGGGCTGCGACACCGCGTTGTAAAGCGACGCGCGCATGCCGCCCACGGCCTTGTGCCCCTTGAGACCGATGAAGCCCGCAGCCTCGGATTCCGCCAGGAAGACGCTGTCGAGCGCGGCATCGTGCAAGACGAACGACACATTCATCCGCGAGCGCGCGGCGCGTTCCACATCGTTGCGATAGAAACCATCCGATCCGTCGATGGCCTCATAGACCATGGCCGACTTGCGCGCGTTGCGCTCGCCCATCGCGGCGAGGCCGCCCTCCCGCTCGATCCATTCGAAGGTCAGGCCGGCGAGGTACCAGCCCCAGGTATTCGGCGTATTGAGCATCGAGTCGTTCGCCGCCTGCTCGGCATAACGCAGGATCCGCGCGATCGGCCGCGGCGGACGCGCCAGCAGGTCGTCGCGAACGATCATGAGCACGAGGCCCGACGGCCCGATGTTCTTCTGCGCACCCGCGTAGATGAGGCCGAAGCGCGACACGTCCAGCGGCGCGCCGAGGATGTTCGACGACATGTCCGCCACGAGCGGCACCTCGCCCACGTCCGGTATCTCATGGAACTCGAGGCCCCGGATCGTCTCGTTCGGCGTGTAGTGCACGTACGACGCATCCGGATTCAGTTGCCACCCGGCGCGCGGCGGGAGCGTGAGGAAGTTAGTGGATTCGGACGTGGCCGCCACGCGCGCGTCGACATGGAACGCCGCTTCGCTCACGGCCTTCTTGCTGAACACGCCGGTGACGATGTAATCGGCCGAGCCGCCTTCCGGCGCCAGGTTCATCGGGATCTGTGCGAAGTGCTGCGTCGCGCCGCCCTGTAGGAACAGCACCTTGTAGTTCGACGGGATGGCAAGCAGCTGGCGCAGGCGCTGTTCCGTCGCCGCGGCCAGCTGCATGAAATGCTTGCCGCGATGGGAAAGCTCCATCACCGACGCCCCGGTTCCATTCCAGTCGAGCATCTCCGCCTGCGCCCGCTTCAATACGGCTTCCGGCAGCGCCGCCGGGCCGGCGCTGAAATTCCACGCTCTGCTCACTTCGTTCTCGCTCTGGAGGGAGGAGATCGCATTATGCCTATGCGGCAGTGGCGTCAGAACTGCACGAAAAGGACAGCCGCGATCCCGAGTGCCAGCAGTGCCGCCGTGAGAATCAACCACCAGACGTCGCCCCGCGGCGCCTCGGCCTCGCGCTGTTCCGGCTCGGCCGGCGGTTCCGGCATCGCCAGCACGGGTTCGGCCACCCAGCCCGGCCCTTCGACGACGAAGCGATGGGCCGCGATACCGATCTGGTCGCCCGGCTGCAGGGAGGCGCGAACCGTCTTCACCCCGTTGACGCGAACGGCGTGGCGCGGAGGCACGCGGGACGCGTCGAGCAGCAGTTCGCCGTCGGTCCATGTGAGCGTGAGCAGGGCGGCATCGTTGCCGGGCAACTCCAGCGGCAACGCACCGTGCGTGGAGCCGAGTTCCAGGCGTTCGCCGATGGCGATCACGCGGCCCGACAAGGGCCCCGCCACCGGACGCAAGGCCACCGTGCAACGCGATTCGGTCGGCGGAACGAGTTCCCGCGCGTCCAGGTCGGCATCGTCGCGCAGCAGCATGCGGCAATCGCCCAGCGAAAGGCTGTCGCCGGCGCGCAGCAAGGCGCGTTCCCGGACCGGGCGCGCATTGACATACACCCTGCCCGCCTCGGGCGCCACCTCCAGCACCAGGCCGCGGCGGTCCCGATGGATCGTGACGTGACGGCCGGCCACCTGGGTTTCGGACACGACGAGGTCGTTGTCCTCCGCGCGACCGATCGTGAGCACGGGTCGTGACCAGTGGAAATCACCGCGAGCCGAGCTGACGAATTCAATGCGCATGGAGGAACCGGGACGTTGACGACGCGACTTTAGCAGAGTGCGGTATCTATTTGAACGGAAAGGGGCTGCGAAGAGTGAAGCGTAAACCGTGAGTCGACGCATCCGCCCGCAACCGGGCGCTGCTAGACTGCCCCGCTTTGGAACCAGGAGCCGCCCATGGCGAAGATCGATATACGCCGCCCCCACGGTACGACGGTGGAGAATGCCCGCGCGGTCGTGGAGAAGGTCGCCGCCCGCATGCGCGAGAAGTTCGGTACCGAAGGCACCTGGCAGGGCGACACCCTGACGTTCGCCCGTTCAGGCGTGAAGGGTGCCATCGCCGTGTCGGCCACCGACGTGCACGTCACCGCCGAGCTTGGCATGCTCCTGTCACCGCTGCGGGGCACCATCGAGGACGAGATCCGGAAGAAACTGGACGAGCACTTCGGCTGATCGCCGCACGGACGGACGCGGCTTGGTGGCCGGCTCCGCTCCTCTGTGGCATACTAAGGGACTTATGCGGCCATTCCGGCCGTTCATGCCGACCCGGGACACATGGCAAAAGACGACGTCATCGAAATGGAAGGCACGGTCCAGGAGACCCTGCCCAACACCATGTTCCGCGTGCAGCTCGAGAACGGGCACGTCATTACCGCCCATATCTCCGGCCGTATGCGCAAGCATTACATCCGCATCCTCACAGGCGACAAGGTGAAGGTCGAAATGACCCCTTACGACCTGACCAAGGGACGCATCACGTATCGCATGAAGTAAGGCGCCTGGCGCCGCTTCGTGGGCAATGAAAAAGCCGCGGCTCGCGCCGCGGCTTTTTGCTTTGTGTGGGAGCCGCTTCAGCGGCGATGGGTGCTCGCGGCACCCTTGCCCGCTGCCGCGGGATCGCAGGCATAGCCGGCTCCCACAGTTCCTACGCCTCCGCCGTCGCCGGCTCCGCCGACTCCGTTTCCACGTGCAGCTCGTCGTCGGCCACCGAGAGGGTGACCTTGCCGCCCTCCGCCAGCTTGCCGAACAGCAGTTCGTCGGCCAGCGCGCGCTTCACCTTGTCCTGGATCACGCGGGCCATCGGACGGGCACCCATCTGTGGGTCGAAACCGTGCTCGGCCAACCAGCGGCGGGCATCCGGTGTCACGTCCACGCTCACCTTCTTCTCGGCCAGCTGGGCCTCAAGCTCGATGAGGAACTTGTCCACCACGCGCAGGATGTGGTCGAAGTCCAGGGCGTTGAACTGGATGATCGCGTCGAGGCGGTTGCGGAACTCCGGCGTGAACATGCGGCGGATGGTCTCCATCGCGTCCAGCGAGTGGTTCTGCTTCACGAACCCGATGCCGCGACGCGACGCCAGCTGCGCGCCGGCATTCGTGGTCATCACGATGATCACGTTCTTGAAGTTCGCCTCGCGTCCGTTGGTGTCGGTAAGCACGCCCCGATCCATGACCTGGAGCAGGATGTTGTAGACGTCCGGGTGGGCCTTCTCGATCTCGTCCAGCAGCAGCACGCAATGCGGATGCTTGGTGATCTGCTCGGTGAGCAGCCCACCCTGGTCGAACCCGACATACCCCGGAGGCGCACCGACCAGGCGCGACACCGAATGGGCCTCCATGTACTCGGACATGTCGAAGCGAACCATCTCGATGCCCAGCTGCATGGCAAGCTGGCGGGTCACTTCCGTCTTACCGACACCCGTGGGGCCGGCGAGCAGGAAGCTGCCGATCGGCTTGGACGGATCGCCCAGGCCCGAGCGCGCCATCTTGATCGACGAAGCCAGGGCCTCGATCGCCGCGTCCTGACCGAACACCACCATTTTCAGGTTGCGCTCCAGGTTGCGCAGCACGTCGCGATCCGACGCCGAAACCTGCTTGGCCGGAATGCGCGCCATCTTGGCCACGATGTATTCGATCTCCGGGACGTCGACCTTGCCGGTGCGCTCGTCCTCGGGAAGCAGGCGCTGGCGGGCACCGGCCTCGTCGATGACGTCGATGGCCTTGTCCGGCAACAGGCGGTCGGGGATGTGCTTCACCGAGAGATCCACGGCGGCACGCAGGGCCTCACCGGTGTATTCCACCGAGTGGTGCTCTTCGAACCGGCTCTTCAGGCCGCGCAGGATCTCGATGGAATCGGCCACCGTGGGCTCGACGACGTCGATTTTCTGGAAACGACGGGCCAGCGCGCGGTCCTTCTCGAACACGCCGCGGAATTCCTGGAACGTGGTGGAACCAATGCAGCGCAACTCACCCGACGCCAGCATGGGCTTGATCAGGTTAGAGGCGTCCATGGTGCCGCCCGACGCCGAGCCCGCACCGATGATGGTGTGAATCTCGTCGATGAAGAGGATGGCGTTCGGCTGCTTCTTGAGCTGGCCGATCACGGCCTTCAGGCGCTTCTCGAAGTCGCCGCGGTACTTGGTGCCCGCGACCAGCGCGCCAAGGTCAAGCGACCAGATCGTGCAGTCTTCCAGCACTTCCGGCACCTGGCCTTCCACGATGCGCTTGGCCAGGCCCTCTGCCAGGGCCGTCTTGCCCACGCCAGCCTCGCCCACGTAAAGCGGGTTGTTCTTGCGGCGGCGGCAGAGCACCTGAATGGTGCGCTCCACTTCGTCCTGGCGCCCGATGAGCGGGTCGATCTTGCCCTGGATGGCCAGTTCGTTCAGGTTCGAGGCGTATTCGCTGAGCGGATTGCCCTTGCCCTCGCCACCGTCTTCACCGTCGCGCTCGGCATTGGGTGCCGCGGCGGCGGATTCGTCGCCGATCTTGGCGATGCCGTGCGAGATGTAGTTGACGACGTCGAGGCGGGTGATCTCCTGCTGGTGCAGGAAATACACGGCGTGGGAGTCCTTCTCGCCGAAAATGGCCACGAGCACGTTCGCGCCGGTGACTTCCTTACGGCCCGACGACTGTACGTGGTACACGGCGCGCTGGAGCACGCGCTGGAAGCCCAGCGTGGGCTGGGTGTCGCGCTCGTCGCCCGCCGGCAGCACCGGCACCGTCTCGGCGATGATCCGCTGCAGGTCCGCGGCCAGGCGCGGGAGATCCACCCCGCAGGCACGCAGGGCGGCCAGGGCGGACGTGTTTTCCGTGAGGGCGAGCAGCAGGTGCTCCACGGTCATGAATTCGTGGCGCTGCTCACGGGCCTGCTTGTAGCAGTGCCCGATGGTGACTTCTAGATCCTTGCTGAACATACGGACCGTCTCCGATAGCTGTGGGCGGCGGGGACCAGCCCCTTGTCAATGCCGCATGAACTCCAGATGGGGGATCGGCTACATCTTTTCCATAGTGCACAACAGCGGGTGCTGATGAGACCGTGAGTACTCGTTGACCTGGGTCACCTTCGTTTCTGCCACCTCCCGGGTGAACACACCGCAGACGCCCTTTCCCCTCGTATGGACATGGAGCATCACCTGCACCGCCCGCTCCTGGTCCATGCCGAAGAAACTGCGTAGCACCTCGATCACAAAATCCATCGGCGTGAAGTCGTCGTTCAGCAGGACGACCTGGAACAGCGGCGGCCGTGCCGTCTCCGGACGGGAGGTTTCAATGGCAAGGCCATGGCCGCGGTCGCTTTCCTGGTCGTGTTCGTGTTCTTGGGACATTAATTCGGAGCCTTCGATACGCGATTCGTTTATACACCGGATTCCGGCGCACTTTCGGGTCGCAACCACAAGTGATGGCACAATATGCCTTTTTCCAGAGCGCTATTCCCTTAAGCCGATGCCGCAGACAATTCCCAACGGAACCGTGTGGTGCCCCCGGGTCACGGTGGCCTGTGTCATAGCCCAGGGCGACCGGTTCCTCATCGTGGAGGAAGAAGCGCTGGGCCGCCTCGCCTACAACCAGCCCGCCGGGCACCTCGACCCGGGCGAGACGCTTCAGGCCGCCGCCGTGCGCGAAACACTGGAAGAAACGGGTCACCACGTGGCCCTGGACGCGTTCCTCGGCGTCTGGCAGTGGACCAGTTCGGAGCATGGCGAACAGGTACTTCGCTTTGCCTTTGCCGGACACGTGCTTTCGCACGACCCGTCCCTCCCCCTCGACGAGGGCATTCACCGCGCGCTGTGGCTACGCCGCGACGAGATCGAGGCGCTGGGCGATCGCCTGCGCACGCCGCTCGTGCTGCACGCCATCGATGCCTGGCTGGACGGGCGCCGCCTGCCCCTGGATACCGTGTCCAGCCTGCTTCCGGAGGCACGCTCGTGAAAGTGGTTCTCGGCGTCTCCGGCGGCGTCGATTCCTCGGTCGCGGCCCTCCTGCTCCAGCAGGCCGGGCACGAGGTCGAAGGCATGTTCATGCAGAACTGGGAAGAAGACGACCGATCCGGCCCCTGCACCACCGACCAGGATCGCAAGGACGCCGTCGCCGTGTGCGGCCGCCTGGGCATCCCCTTCCATGCGCGAAATTTTGCGGGGGAGTACTGGGACGGCGTGTTCGCCTATTTCCTGGCCGAATACGCGGCGGGGCGCACGCCGAACCCCGACGTGCTGTGCAACCGGGAAATCAAGTTCAAGACGTTCCTTGAGCACGCGCAGGCCCTCGGCGCGGAAAAGATCGCCACCGGCCATTACGCGCGCGTGGATTTTTGCGACGGCCGCTACCGCCTGCTGCGTGCCGTCGACGCCGCGAAGGACCAGAGCTACTTCCTTCACGCACTGGGCCAGCGACAGCTCGCGGCCACCTTGTTTCCCGTGGGGGAGATCGAAAAGCCCCGCGTGCGGGAGATGGCACGCGAAGCCGCCCTGCCCACGCACGCGAAGAAAGATTCCACGGGCATCTGCTTCATCGGCGAGCGCGATTTCCGCGCGTTCCTCGCGCAGTACCTGCCTGCGAAGGCGGGGCTCATGGTCGATCCGGAAGGGCGCACGATCGGCGAACACCAGGGCGTGATGTATTACACGCTGGGCCAGCGCAACGGACTCGGGATTGGCGGCCGCGCCGATGCGCCGAACGAACCGTGGTACGTGGTGGGTAAGGACGTCCCCACGAATACGCTGATCGTGGCGCAGGGTGGCGAGAACCGCTGGTTGCAATCCACCCGCCTGGAAGCCACGGACGTCACCTGGGTCGCAGGCGAACCGCCCGCCCTGGCCTTTCGTTGCACCGCCAAGACCCGTTACCGGCAGTCCGACCAGGTGTGCACGGTCGAGGTCCGAGGCGACCACTTGCTCGTCGTGTTCGACGAACCGCAGCGCGCCGTGACACCCGGCCAGTCGGTGGTGCTGTACGACGGCGAGGCCTGCCTCGGCGGCGCGGTCATCGCGGCCACCGATGCGCCCTACGGCGGCCTTGCCTCATGACATTGCTTCCACACCTCCCCCTGTTCCCCCCTGAGCCCTACGCATGAACGAAGAACGTGTCCTCGCCCTGGCAGGCGTTTTCCAGGGCGCCGCGCTGGCCCAGCAACTGGCCACCGATGGCCGCTGCGACGAGGCGGCGTTCGAAAGCAGCCTGGCCAGCGTGTTCCGCATCGACGCGGACTCGGTGGCTTCCGTGTATGGCGGCGTGTCCGGCGTGCGTCGCGGGCTGCGAACACTGGTGGCGCAATTCGAAGACCAGACGCGCGATGTCGCCGTGATGCGCATGGCGGTCACGGTACTGCGCCTCGAGCGATCGCTGTCGCGCAACCGGCCCCTGCTCGACCGCCTGCGCGAAGGTATCGTGTCCGCGCAGCGGCAGGTGGAGCATTTCGGGCTCGCGCATCCGAACGTGACGGCCCGGCTCGCCGAGCTGTACGCGTCCACTCTTTCGACGCTGAAGCCGCGCGTCATGGTTACCGGTACGCCTGCCTACCTGCAGCAAAAGGGCAACGTGGATCGGGTTCGCGCCGCGTTACTGGCGTCGGTGCGCTCGGCGGTGCTTTGGCACCAGTTGGGTGGCCGTCAATGGCAGCTGCTCATTCACCGCAAGCAGTGCGCGATGCTGGCCCGCGGGCTGCTGACCGGTTCGACCCTCGACGACGGGGGTTGATGCGTTCTTTTTGTGTGGGAGCCGGCTATGCCGGCGATCCCGCGACAGCGGGCAAGCTTGTCGCTAGCACCCCATCGCCACTGAAGCGGCTCCCACATGAAGCGACGCCCACATGAGGAACCGTCAGGCGCGCGCTGCTTCGAGGCCGGGAATCGTTTCCGCCAGCCCGCGCAGCAACTCGCCGAACCCGGCCAGATCTTCGCGCCAGGGCGTGGCGCTGCGCCAATACAGCGAGATGTGCCGCCCGGGCCGGGCGCCCTCCACCGCAGCGAGCACCACGTTCGGAATGGACCCAAGCCGCTCGTGCGCCAGGATCGGCACCAGCGTGTAGCCGCCGCGCAGGGCCACCAGCGTGGCGAGGCTTTCGATGCTGAGATCCTGGATGCGCTCCGGCCGCGCCGGGCCCGTCATGCCCAGATCGGACACGCCGCTGCCGTGGCTTTCGGCCATGAGCGTGGCCTCCGCCGCATCCAGATCACCGAGCGCGACCGACGCCCGACCCGCCAGGGGATGAGCCGCGTGGAGCATCAGCTCGTAGGGCTCGAAGAACAACGCGGTGGCCTCCAGGCCCGTGACCGTCGCCGCCGGTGGCGCCAGCACGGCGTCGAGCTCGCCCTCGTGCAACCGCCTCAGGAGCCCCCTGGGCTTGCCTTCGGAAATGGTCAGCCGCGCCCCGGGAAAGCGCTGCGGGAACGGCTCGATGAAGTGTGGAAGGAGGTAGGGGCCCAAGGTGGAGGGAACGCCCAGCCTCAGCTCCCCGCCGAAGGCGACCTCACCGGCCCTTGCGGCATGCTCGAGGTGCTCCGCGGATGCCAGCACGTCTTCGATGTAGCCCAGCAGCCGTTGCCCGCTGGCGGTGGGGACGACACGCCGGCCGCCCCGCTCGAAGAGTGGCGCACCCAGGGCTTGCTCTACCTTCTGCACCTGGTGGGACAGCCCGGAGGGGCTGATGTACATGG
The DNA here is from genome assembly GCF_011759605.1 of Luteibacter sp. SG786. Lineage (GTDB taxonomy): Bacteria > Pseudomonadota > Gammaproteobacteria > Xanthomonadales > Rhodanobacteraceae > Luteibacter. Next base: position 752,893 of record NZ_JAAOYX010000001.1, on the reverse strand, counting down.
CCCGGGCCGCACTGTTGAAACTGCCCTCCCGGGCCACGGCCTGCACCAGGGCGAGGTCGCGAAGGGAAACGGACGACAGGGCCATCGAAATCATCGAACGCTGCGTGCCATCAAATGCGTTTGCGCCCACGATCCGCCGCCCTCATCCTTTTCGCGCCCAGAATTCCCGCGACATTCGCCGCGGACCGGCCATTCTAGCCGCAGCCGGTCTCATGGCGGTCGCACACGAACGGCAGACTGCGCGATAATCGACGCCTTTGGCGGCCCGCAAGGGCCCCGGCCTCCCCAGCTCAAGAACCACGCCAGGAGTACAGCATGAAAGACTCGTTCTCAGTCCGAGACAGTATCGAAGTCAACGGCAAGCGCCACACCATCGCCAGCCTGGCCAAGTTCGGCAACACGTTCGACATCAAGCGCCTGCCCTACTCCATGAAGATCCTGCTGGAGAACCTTCTCCGCCAGGAAGATGGCGTGAACGTCACCTCGAAGGAAATCGAGGCGGTCGCCAAGTGGGACGCCAAGGCCGAGCCCGACACTGAAATCTCTTTCATGCCCGCCCGCGTGGTCCTGCAGGACTTCACCGGCGTTCCCTGCGTGGTCGACCTGGCCGCCATGCGCGACGCCGTGGCCCGCCTCGGCGGCGACCCGAACAAGATCAACCCGCTGGCCCCGGCCGAACTGGTCATCGACCACTCGGTGCAGGTGGACGCCTTCGGTTCGGAAAACGCGCTGGAAGAGAACGTCGCCATCGAGTTCGAGCGCAACCAGGAGCGTTATTCGTTCCTGCGCTGGGGCCAGAAGGCCTTCAACAACTTCAAGGTCGTGCCGCCGCGCACGGGCATCGTGCACCAGGTGAACCTGGAAAACCTCGCCCGCGTGGTGTTCACCAACGAAGTGAACGGCGAATCCTTCGCCTATCCGGACACCGTGTTCGGCACCGACTCGCACACCACGATGATCAACGGCATCGGCGTGCTGGGCTGGGGCGTGGGCGGCATCGAGGCCGAGGCGGCCATGCTGGGCCAGCCCTCGTCCATGCTGATTCCGCAGGTGGTCGGCTTCCGTCTCACCGGCAAGCTGTCGGAAGGCGTGACCGCCACCGACCTCGTGCTCACCGTCACGCAGATGCTGCGCAAGCTCGGTGTCGTGGGCAAGTTCGTCGAATTCTTCGGCAGCGGCCTGCAGAACCTGCCGCTGGCCGACCGCGCCACCATCGCCAACATGGCCCCGGAATACGGCGCTACCTGCGGCATCTTCCCCATCGACCAGGAAGCGCTGAACTACATGCGCCTTTCCGGCCGCGACGAAGGCCAGATCGCGCTGGTGGAAACCTACGCCAAGGCACAGGGCCTGTGGCACGACGCCAACACGCCGGAGCCGGAATTCACCACCGTGCTCGAACTGGACCTCGCCGACGTCAAGCCGTCGCTGGCCGGCCCGAAGCGTCCGCAGGACCGCGTGCTGCTCGAGGGCGTGAGGCAGAGCTTCGTCGACGCCGTGGGCCCGCTCACCGCGAATCGCAAGCCGCGTAACGGCGATGTGTCGCGCTTCAACAATGAAGGCGGCGCCACGGCCGTGGGCAACGAGGCCAACAAGGTCGACGACGAAGGCGTGCTGGTGGAGAAGGACGGCAAGTCGTTCCGCCTGAACGACGGCTCGGTGGTCATCGCTGCCATCACCTCGTGCACCAACACCTCCAACCCGGCCGTGATGCTCGCCGCCGGCCTCGTCGCGAAGAAGGCTGCGGCGCGTGGCCTCACCGCCAAGCCGTGGGTGAAGCCCTCGCTCGGCCCGGGCTCGCTCGTGGTCACCGAATACCTGAAGAAGACGGGCCTGCTCGAGGAACTCGAGAAGGTGAACTTCTACGTCGTGGGTTACGGCTGCACCACCTGCATCGGCAACTCCGGCCCGCTGCCGGCCGAGATCAGCAAGGGCATCGCCGAAGGCGATCTCGCCGTTGCCTCGGTGCTTTCCGGCAACCGCAACTTCGAAGGCCGCGTGCATCCGGAAGTGAAGATGAACTACCTGGCCTCGCCGCCGCTGGTGGTCGCCTACGCGCTGGCCGGCACGCTCAACATCGACCTGACGAAGGATCCCATCGCCAACGGCAGTGACGGCAAGCCGGTGTACCTGAAGGACATCTGGCCGACCAACCAGGAAGTGTCCGACGCCATTGCCGGCGCCATCAGCCCGCAGATGTTCAAGGACAGCTACGCCGACGTCTTCAAGGGCGACAGCCGCTGGAACGCCATCGCCTCGCCGGATGGCAAGACCTACGCGTGGGACGATTCCACCTATATCAAGAACCCGCCCTACTTCGACGGCATGACCGCCGAGGCCGGCACCATCGAGGACATCCACGGTGCGCGCGCCATGGGCATCTTCGGCGACTCGATCACCACCGACCACATCTCGCCGGCCGGCTCGATCAAGAAGGACAGCCCGGCGGGCCGCTTCCTGATCTCCAAGGGCGTCGAGCCGAAGGACTTCAACTCCTACGGTTCGCGTCGCGGCAACGACGACGTGATGGTGCGCGGCACCTTCGCCAACATCCGCATCAAGAACCTGATGCTGGACGGTGTCGAGGGCGGCTACACCAAGTACATCCCCACCGGCGAGCAGATGGCCATCTACGATGCCGCCATGAAGTACAAGGCCGACGGTACGCCGCTGGTGGTTCTGGCCGGCAAGGAATACGGCACCGGCTCGTCGCGCGACTGGGCGGCCAAGGGCACGCTGCTCCTGGGCGTGAAGGCCGTGATCGCCGAGAGCTTCGAACGCATCCATCGTTCCAACCTGGTCGGCATGGGCGTGCTGCCCTGCCAGTTCATGGACGGCGAGAATGCACAGACGCTCGGCCTCAAGGGCGATGAAGTATTCGACATCACCGGCCTCGAGGGCGGCGAGTCGAAGCGCGCCACGGTTACGGCCAAGCGTCCCGACGGCTCGGTCAAGAGCTTCACCGTGAAGGTGCTGCTGCTGACGCCGAAGGAGCGCGAGTTCTTCCGCCACGGCGGCATCCTGCAGTACGTGCTTCGCCAGCTGGCGAAGGCGGCCTGATAAGCCACCGAAGAACGCCCCGGGAAACCGGGGCGTTTTTTTTGCGCTACAACGCGCGTTTCCATGTGGCGGCGAAGCAGCGCCACTCGCCATCGTCCTTGCGCCAACCGGTTTCCACCGTGTAGGCCCCCGCGTCGTCGGGGAGCACGCCAGCCCCTGCGGTGAGCGTCACGGTAAAGGTCGCCACCATCCGGTCTCCTCGCCTGTCCACCTCGGTCGGGCCCATCAGAACGTGCACCTTCTGTCCGCGCAGCGCGTATACGCGCACGAGGTTGCTCAGCGCGCGGCGATCCAGCGCGCCGGCGTTCCCGTCGAAGTCTTCCGTCAACGCCGCCACCGTGTCGCCGGCCTTGCCTTGCTCGGCAGCCTCGGCCGTCGCCGCGATCGCGTGACGCACCTGCTCCTCGTCGGGCGTGTGACGGCAACCGGCAAAGCCGGCGAAAAGCAGGCACAGCACCACCCTTCCCACCTTCCACATGCGTTGTTTCCTCCTCGCTGGACGCGCTGCGGCGCGGCTTGCCGCTATACGCACGCGTATGCTCCAATGCCTCGCGACCGCACGAATGACCGTGCCAGCGCCCTTTTCTGGAGTCCGTCCGATTCATGAGCATCGAGCGTCCGTGGCTTGACCACTACCCGGCCGGCGTTCCCGCCGACATCGACGTCAACGCATTCCGCTCCATTGCGGCCGTTCTCGAAGAATCCTTTCAGAAATTTCGTGGTCGCCCTGCGTTCTCGAACTTCGGCAAGGTTCTCACCTACGGGCAGATCGATGAGCTTTCCCGAGCGTTCGCAGGCTATCTGTCCGGCGAACTCGGCCTGAAGAAGGGCGACCGCCTGGCGATCATGCTGCCGAACCTGCTGCAGTATCCCATCGCGCTTTTCGGCGCCCTGCGGCTCGGCCTGACCGTAGTGAACACGAATCCGCTGTACACCGCCCGCGAACTGCATCACCAACTGGAAGATTCGGGTGCGAAGGCACTCCTGGTGCTGGACAATTTCGCGGCCACCGCCCAGCACGCACTGGACGGCACCAAGGTGCAGCACGTGATCACCACCGCCGTCGGCGACATGGTTGGCTTCCCGAAGGGCAACATCATCAACTTCGTGGTGAAGAACATCCGCAAGGAAGTGCCGGCCTTCAACCTGCCCGGTGCCGTGCGCTTCCGCACCGCACTGGAGCGTGGCAAGGCGCATCCCATGCCGGCCGTGAACATCGGGCACGACGATATCGCCTTCCTGCAGTACACCGGCGGCACCACGGGCGTGGCCAAGGGCGCCATGCTCACCCACCGCAACATGATCGCGAACATGCTCCAGGCGGATGCCTGGATCAGCGGCTCCGCGACGGCGGGTGAAGAGATCATCGTTACGGCGCTGCCGCTGTACCACATCTTCTCGTTGACGGCGAACGGCCTCGTCTTCACGCGCTTGGGCGCGATGAACCTGCTGATCACCAATCCGCGCGACATGAAGGGCTTCGTGAAGGAGCTTTCGAAAGAGAAGTTTACGGCCATCACGGGCGTCAACACGCTCTTCAACGGGCTGCTCAACACGCCCGGCTTCGCCGACCTCGACTTCTCGCGCCTGCATCTGTCGCTGGGCGGCGGCATGGCGGTGCAGCGCAGTGTCGCCGAGCGCTGGAAGAAGACCACCGGCGTCACGCTCGCCGAAGCCTATGGCCTCACCGAGACCTCGCCCGCCGCGTGCATCAATCCGCTGGACCTCAAGGAATACAACGGTTCGATTGGCCTGCCTATTTCGTCGACCTACGTGCAGATCAGAGCTGAAGACGGCACCGTGCTGCCGGTTGGCGAAGCCGGCGAGCTCTGCATCAAGGGCCCGCAGGTGATGAAGGGCTACTGGGGCCAGCCGGAAGAAACCGCGAAAGTGCTCGACGCCGAAGGGTGGCTGCGCACGGGCGACATCGCAAAGATGGATGCCAACGGCTATGTCTACATCGTCGACCGCAAGAAGGACATGATCCTCGTCTCCGGTTTCAACGTGTACCCGAACGAGATCGAAGACGTCGTCATGCACCACCCCGGCGTAGCCGAGGTCGCGGCCGTGGGCGTAGAAGACGAACACTCGGGCGAGGTAGTGAAGCTCTTCGTGGTGCGGAAGGACCCGTCGCTGACGATCGAGGCGCTCAAGGAGTACTGCCGGGAAAACCTCACCGGCTACAAGCGCCCGAAGCAGATCGAGTTCCGCGACGCCCTGCCGAAGACGAACGTAGGCAAGATCCTGCGTCGCGAACTGCGCGACGAAGAGCGGAAGAAGAAGCAGGCGGCCTGAGGGGCCTGTCCTGTTGGAGCGGCCTCCTGTGGGAGCCGCTTCAGCGGCGATGGGTGCTCGCGCCAAGGTTGCCCGCTGCCGCGGGATCGCCGGCAAAGCCGGCTCCCACAGATATCAGCCGCGTCTCGCGGCCGACTCCTGCAGACGTCAATCGTCCTTCCAGGTTTCCAGCGTGTCGGCGTACCCGCCAAGCAGTTCCCACAACGAGGCCTGCTTGTCTTCCGGGATGAGCGTGTATTCCATGCCGATCTGCCGTGCGGACACCCGGGCCACCGAAGCTTCGAGGTGAATGTGCAGGTCGTGCCCGAAGATCATGTCGAGGATCCAGGTCTGGCCTGGTTCGCCCCGCCAGCCCAGGGGGCGACGCAGCAGTGCCCCAGTGGCCGAGATGTCTACCAGGTCGGTCGGGTGCGCCTCGCCGCCGCGGCTCATGAGAACCGCGGTCTGCACCCGCATCCGCGCATGGCGATAGCGGGTATTGGGATCGTCCCTATCGTTCGACATCAGCTTCTCCACCCATCCCGATACCTCGTCCTTGCCCGTCGTGATCGGCATGACGCACCTCGCTACTTACCTTCCGTGTCACAAACGGACACATTAGAGCAGCCTGGATGACGTATGCATATGACTGCTGTCACTCGTTTCCGCGCGTTTTCAGCACACCGGCCCGAACCAGCGCCCCTGCTCCGAAGCGGCTGTTGATCAGGTCCTGGACACCGTCGGACAGCTTGTCCGAGACCGGCGCGGCGAACATGTCCTGCTGCTCGTCGCCATGCCTGGCATCGAAACCCGACAGCGTCACACCCAGCAAACGCAGCCTTGGCCGGGGATGCTGGTTCCACCAGACCTGAAGCAAGCGCCGTGCCACGGCATAGATCTCGGGCGTGGCATTGCCGGGAACGGACATCTGTGCCTGCCGGCTGTGGGTGGTGAACGGCGGCTCGCGCAGCTTCACCGATACCGTTCGGGCGTTCACGCCTCGGGACCGGGCCCGTGCACCCACCTTTTCGCACTGCCGAAGCAGCCATGCCTCGGCGATGGAGAGTTCCTCCAGGTCATATTCGAACGTCCATTCGGCGCCGATCGAGACCTCGGGCGCATCGGTGACCACCGGCCGGCGATCCTCGCCCCGGCAGAGCTCGCGCAGGAGCGTCGCATGGCGTTCGCCCACGGCCTTGTTCAATCGCCAGGCATCCGCCCGAACGATATCGCCGATAGTGCGGATACCGACCCGATGCAGGGCCTCCTCGGCCACTTTCCCCACCGTCCACATGCGGCCCACAGGCAGGGGATCGAGGTAGCCCCGGATCTCCTCGGGCGCGATGCGCAGGAAACCGTTCGGCTTCGACAGTTCGCTGGCCAGCTTGGCCAAGAGCTTGTTATGGGCCATGCCCACGGAGGCGTTGAGGCCGGTCCTCGCCCGGATCTCCTCCTTCACGCGGTGCCCAATGGCCTCGATGGATGAGAACAGTCTCAGGCTGGCGGTAACGTCCAGGAAGGCCTCGTCCAGCGAAAGCCCCTCGATCATCGGCGTGACCTCGGCGAAGACGCCAAAGACCACGTTCGAGATCTCCTGGTAGCGGGCATGGCGAGGGAAGATATAGACGCCTTCGGGACAGCGCCGGCGCGCCTCCGAGGTAGCCATGGCGGAACGCACCCCGTACTTGCGCGCCTCGTAATTCGCCGTGGAAACCACGCCCCGGCGGCCCAGGCCGGCCACGATCACCGGTTTTCCCACCAGCGAGGGGTCGTCCAGTTCCTCCACGGACGCGTAGAAGGCGTCCATGTCGACGTGGATGATGGCGCGCTGGGCAGGCTGCATGGACCTATTGTGCCGCAAGCCCCGCCCACGCTGGCGCCCACCGCTGGACTTGCATGGGCACAGGCGATACCCTGTACGGCAATCGGGTGAACTTATTCGGGCGTCGCGCCTTCACCGGTCCGTTGCTGAGACCGGCCGCGCTCTGCTCCCGACGTTCCTTCACAGACGGTGACCCTCCTGGGGTGTCCAGCGGCCATGCCTATCGCTCGTCGGCGACGATGCGTGGCATGCCGGGCGAGGTGGCGGTACGGCCGCCGGACGGCATCGATTGTTGCGCTACCGGTCGCTCAAGCGACCCTTCTGACGTGTGCCGATGACTAACGAGACAACCGAAGTCCAGGTGGTCGAAAAAGCCCAGGATGCCTTCGCGGGCATACCGCAGCAGCAGGAAATGCCCCTCGCGCTGGTGCGCGGGCAACCGGTGCTGCAGATGCCGCAGGACCTGTACATCCCGCCGGACGCGCTCGAAGTCATCCTCGAATCGTTCGAAGGTCCGCTGGACCTGTTGCTTTACCTGATCCGCCGGCAGAACCTCGACATTCTCGATATCCCTGTGGCCGAAATCACCCGGCAGTACATGGACTACATCGAGATGATGCGCGAGGTGATGCGCCTGGAGCTGGCGGCGGAGTACCTGCTGATGGCCGCCATCCTGGCGGAGATCAAGTCCAGGTTGCTGCTTCCCCGGCCGCCGGCCGAGGAAGGCGTGGAGGAAGATCCCCGCGCCGAGCTGGTCCGGCGGCTCCAGGAGTACGAACGCTTCAAGAGGGCTGCGGCGGATATCGACGAACTGCCGCGCCTGGAACGAGACACCACGGTGGTTCACGCCTTCGTGGGCGAGCACAACGTGGTGCGCGTACCACCGCCGCTCGACCTCAGGGAGCTCCTGCTCGCGCTCAAGGACGTGCTCAACCGCGCCGACCTGTTCACGCACCATGCGATCCAGCGCGAACCGCTCAGCGTGCGCCAGCGCATGGGCGACCTCCTCGGCACGCTCAGCGAGGGCGGCGGTTTCCACCGCTTCGAAACATTGTTCGACGTGAGCGAAGGCCGCCTCGGCGTGGTGGTCACCTTCCTGGCCATGCTCGAACTGGCCAAGGAAATGCTCATCGAGATCGTGCAGGAAGAAGCCCTCGGGCCGATCTACCTGAAGACGAAGGCACATACCGAGGCCGAGCCGGAAGAAGCGCTCGCCTGACGGCTCCCACCCGGGGGCCAGCAACCATCACCCAAGGGCCTATGCATCCCGAACAGCTCAAACCCATCGTGGAAGCGGCGTTGCTGGCGTCGACCCAGCCGATGACCATCGCACAGCTCAAGGCGATCTTCGGCGAGGACGAGGAGATCGGCACCGACGAACTCACGCAGGTCCTGGCGGCGCTCGGCGCCGACTGCGAGGGCCGAGGCGTGGAACTGGTGGAAGTGGCCTCCGGCTGGCGCTACCAGGTAAGACGGGAAGTTCACGGCTGGGTATCGCGCATGTGGGCGGAAAAGCCCAGCCGGTACTCGCGTGCCCTGCTGGAAACCCTGGCCCTCATCGCCTACCGCCAGCCGATCACCCGGCCGGAGATCGAACAGATCCGCGGTGTGGTGGTGTCGTCGAACATCATCAAGACCCTGGAAGAACGCGAATGGATCCGCGTGGTGGGCCACCGCGACGTACCGGGCAAGCCGGCGCTTTTCGGCACCACCCGCGCCTTCCTCGACTACTTCAACCTCAAGTCGCTGGACGCCCTGCCGCCGCTGTCGGAAATCCGCGACCTCGAGGAACTCAATCCGCAGATGCGGTTCGAAGGCGATGCGGAACCCGTGGCGGCGCGTGCCGCGCTGCCGGAAGACGCCGCTGGCGAACCTGCCGTTGAAGGCGAAGACACCCTGAACAACGAGAACACCCCGAACACCGACGATGCCGTGGCCGACGCCCCGGCCGTCGAAAGTGCTGCCGAGACCACGCCCGACGAAGGCGATGCGATCGAGGCCGCAAACCAGCTGCCTGCCGGCGACGACGTCGCCGCGGCTTCCCCCACTGCCGACGAGGCAGAGAACCCAGCGAGCGACGTCGAAGACGACGACGCCGAGAAAGATACCGAGGAGTCACGCGCATGAATGCGCCACAGCGTTCCCTGCTCACCTTGAAGCGCGGCGGCAATGACGCCGCCGATACCACACAGCAACTCGAGGAGCGCCTGCACAAGGTTCTCGCCAACGCCGGACTCGGCTCGCGCCGGATGCTCGAACAGCGCATCCAGGCTGGCGAGGTCGAGGTCAACGGCACCGTCGCCACCATCGGCGCCAGCGTCCACGCCGGCGACCGCGTGGTTCTCGACGGCAAGCAGTTCGTGGTCGCCACGGACAACCGCACCGACGCGGAAGTGCTGGTCTACCACAAGCCGGAAGGCGTGGTGACCACCCGCGAGGACACCGAAGGCCGCCCCACCGTGTTCGAACAGCTTCCGCGCCTTCGCGGTGCGCGCTGGGTCGCCGTGGGCCGTCTCGACATCAACACCACCGGCCTGCTGCTGCTGACGACCGACGGCGAACTCGCCAACGCGCTGATGCATCCGAAGAGCGGGCTCGAACGCGAGTACCTCTGCCGCGTGCACGGCGAAGTGCCCGACGAGGTCATCGAACGTCTCAAGGCGGGCGTGGAGCTGGAAGACGGCCCGGCGCGCTTCGACGAGATCGGCGTGATCAGCCGTGGCGGCAGCCATAGCTGGTTCCGCGTGACCATTCGCGAGGGACGCAACCGCGAGGTTCGCCGCCTGTGGGATTCGCAGGGCTTTCTCGTGAGCCGCCTGAAGCGCATCCGTTACGGCTCCGTGGAATTGCCGCGTGCGCTGCGCCGCGGCGACTGCGAATCGCTCGACGAAACCGCGATCAAGGAACTGCGCGAGCGCGCAGGCCTGGGCGCGCCTGCCCCCGTGCTCACCCTGAGCGCCGTGGTGCACCAGCGCCGCGCCCCCCGCCACGTCACCGAGTATCGTCCCGATACCCGCACCCCCGGTGCGTGGAGTTCGGCACGGCATGACGAGGCGCGCGAACTCACCGCCTTCGACCGCATTCGCGACGACAACCCACGTGGCGGCCGCGGCGGCCGTGGCCAGGGCGCCGGCGGCGGTCAGCGCCGCGAGGTGAACGGCAACGTCGCACGTCCGGAACGCGCCGGCGGCGGTGGCCAGCGCAAGTCGCGCCGCGTCGCTCCCGGCCAGGAACTGCCGTCGATCCGGACCTGGTTCGCCGGCGACACCCGCACCGGTGGCGGCAATGCGGCCGGCAACACCGCCGGCAACCGTGGGCCGCGTCCCGGCGGACGTCCGGGTAATGCAGGCGGAAACCGCGCGGCGGGCCAGGGCCCGGCACGCAATGAAGGAAACCGTGCCCCCGGTAGCCGCTTCGAAGGCGGCGGCAATCGCGGTGGTCGCCCGGGCGGCGGCAATCGCACCGGCGGTGGCGGTCCGGGTGCCGGTGGCAACCGCGCAGGCGGCCCGCGTCCAGGTGGCAATCGTGGCGGGCGCCCCGGTGGCGGTAATCGGGGCGGTGGCGGCGGCAACCGCGGCGGCAACCGCTAAGGCGGCCGCCCTACCCTACATGCGATGCCGTGAGGCCAGTTTCGCGGCCACGGCGCCGAAACCGATGCCGCGTGCGCGCAATGCCACCATGAGATGAAACACGAGGTCGGCGGCCTCGCCGACCAGCGCGTCGTCGTCCTGGGCGACGACCGCCAGGGCCGTTTCGACGCCCTCCTCGCCCACTTTCTGCGCCATGCGGCGAAGGCCTTCTTCGAACAGCTTCGTCGTGTAACTGCCGGCCGGACGCTCGTCATGCCGCGAGGCCACCAGCGCATCGAGTTCGGCGAGGAAAGCCAGCGGAGGGGCCACGTCGTCGCCGAAGCAACTCGACGTGCCGTTGTGGCAGGTAGGCCCGGCAGGAAGCGCGCGCACGAGGATCGTGTCGGCGTCGCAATCGAGCCGGACGTCCACCACCGCCAGCGTATGGCCGGACGTTTCGCCCTTGGCCCAGAGCCGTTGCTTGCTGCGGCTGAAGAACGTGACGAAGCGCTGCTCCTGCGTTGCCTGCAGGGCCGCCTCGTCCATGTATCCCAGCATCAGTACCTCGCCGGTTCGCGCATGCTGCACGATCGCCGGCAGCAACCCGCCGCCCTTGGCGAAATCCGCGTTCGCGCCGCTCATAGCCTCACCTCGATACCTTGCGCCCGCAGCTCTTTCTTCAGCGCGGGAATGCCTATCTCGCCGGAATGGAACACACTGGCCGCGAGCGCCGCATCGACGTCCGCTTCGCGAAACACCTCGACGAAATGTGCCGGCGTACCCGCACCTCCCGATGCCACCAGCGGCACGCGACTCAGCGCGCGGGCGGCCTTCAACTGTTCGATATCGTAGCCGCGGCGGACGCCGTCGGTGCCCATGCAATTGAGCACGATCTCGCCCGCTCCGAGCTGCTGCACTTCGTCGATCCATTCGAGCGTGGGTTTGCGCAAGGCGCGCGTGCGCGAGGGATCGCCGGTGTATTGCCGCACGTGCCATTCGCCGTCGTCGTCGCGCAGGCTGTCCACACCCACCACGACGCACTGCACCCCAAAGGCGTCGGCCAGTTCGCCCACGAGCGCCGGCCGCTCCAGCGCGGGCGAGTTGATCGACACCTTGTCGGCGCCGGCGTGCAGCACTTCGCGCGCATCGTCCACGCTGCGGATGCCGCCCGCCACGCAGAAGGGAATGTCGATCTCGCGGGCCACGCGTTCCACCCAGTCGCGATCGACACGGCGCCCTTCCGGGCTTGCCGTGATGTCGTAGAACACGAGTTCGTCGGCACCTTCGTCGCGGTAACGCAGAGCCAACTCCACGATCTCGCCCACGACCACGTGGTCGCGGAAACGGACGCCCTTGACGACCTGCCCGTCCCTCACGTCCAGGCACGGAACGATGCGCCGGCTCAGCATGACGCGTTCGCCTTCTCCGCCGCGGCGAAGGCATCGGAAAGGGAGAAGGCGCCTTCCAGCAGTGCGCGACCGAGGATCACGCCTGCGGTGCCCTGCAACGCGAGGGCGGCGATATCGTCGAGGGAGCGGACGCCTCCGGAGGCCTGCACCGCCATCGACGGCGCGAGGCTGCCCAGGTGCCGATAGAGCGCTACGTTCGGACCGCTCATGGTGCCGTCGCGGTCGATGTCCGTGCACAGGAGGTGCCGCGCCCCTGCCGCTTCGTACAGCGGAAGCAGCTCGTCCAGAGTGCGCACCTCGTAGGCCGTCCAGCCCGCGCTGGGGAGGCGCCATTCGCCGTCGAGGAAGCGCGTGTCCAGCGCCAGCACGATCCGCTCCGCGCCGTAGCGGGCGATCCAGGAGGCCACGGTCTTGGGATCGCGCATGGCCACACTGCCCACCACGACGCGATGGACGCCGGCTTCCAGCAACCGGAGCACGCCGTCCTCGTTGCGAACGCCGCCGCCGGCCTGCACGCGCAGCCGTCCGCTCGACGCGATGCCCGCAACGGTGGCCAGGTTTTCGAAGCGCCCGGAGCGCGCACCGTCGAGATCGACGACATGCAGCCACTCGGCACCCTCGTCCGCATAGCGGGCCGCCAGAGCTTCCGGCTCGAAGGCGAAGGTGGTCTGCCGGGCGTAGTCGCCCTTGTAGAGGCGCACGACCTTGCCGTCGCGCAGATCGATGGCGGGAATGGGAAGCGTCATAAAGAAAGAAAATTCCGCAGAAGCTGGGCACCCAGTGCCCCCGACCGCTCGGGGTGGAACTGCATGCCCATGAAATTGCCGGCGGCGACCACGGCAGCGAAAGGCGTTCCATGCTCGCTGGCCGCGAGCGAATAGTCGCCGTCGGGCACGGCATAGCTATGGACGAAATAGGCAGCGTCGCCTTCGCGCACGCCCGCAACCAACGGATGGCAGCGGGTCAGCCGCAACCCGTTCCACCCCATGTGCGGCACACGGAATCCCGGAATGTCGGCGAACCGCCGCACCGTCGCCGGAATGACGCCGAGGCATTCGGTGTTGGCCTCTTCCGACCACTCGCAAAGGAGCTGCATGCCGAGACACACGCCGAGCACCGGCTGGGTGAGCCCGCGGATGATGTCGACGAGGCCCGCCTCCCGCAGCATGCGCATGCCCGGACCGGCCGCGCCGACACCGGGAAGGATCACGTGGCTCGCCGCACGAATGCGCGCCGCATCCGAGGTGAGTTCGGCGTCGGCCCCCAATCGCTGCAGCGCGTAACGAACGGAGCCGATGTTGGTGCCGCCGGCATCGACCAGTACCGCGCGCATCAGAGGCTACCCTTGGTGCTGGGAAGGTCCGCTCCTTCCCGCCGCATGGCTTGGCGAAGGGTGCGTGCCACGACCTTGAAACAACCTTCCACCATGTGGTGCGCATTGTCGCCGTGTACGGTCAGGTGCAGGTTGGCGCCCAACGTCTCGCACAGCGACCGGAAAAAGTGCGGCACGAGTTCCGTCGGCACGTCGCCCACGCGCTCGCGCGGGAACGAACCCTCGAAAACGAAGTAAGGACGGCCCGAGAGGTCGAGCTCCGCACGCGCGGCGCTCTCGTCCATGGGCAACGCGAAGCCGTAACGGGTGATACCGCGCTTGTCCCCAAGCGCCTGGCGCAAGGCTTGCCCCAGCGCCAGCGCAGCGTCTTCGATGGTGTGGTGTTCGTCGACGTGGGTGTCGCCGTCGCAGCGCAACTCGAGGGCGAAACCGCCGTGCTTGCCGATCTGCTCCAGCATGTGGTCGAAAAACCCCAAGCCGGTATGCACCACGGGCTCGGCCACGCGGTCGAGGTCCACGGAGACCTGGATGGACGTTTCGCGGGTACCGCGGCGGACCGCTGCCGTGCGCGGCGCATCGAGCAGCACGTGTGCGAAGTCGTTCCAGGCCATGCCGCCCTGGCCCACCCGGAAACCGCGCACGCCCATGTTGGCCGCGAAGGCCAGGTCGGTGTCGCGATCGCCCACCATGGCCGACCGCGCACGGCTCCAGCTGTCGTCGGCAAGCCAGTGCCGGGCCAGACCGGTGCCGGGCTTGCGCGTGTCCAGGTTCTCGTGCGGGAAACTGCGGTCGATGAGCTGCTCGCGGAACACGATGCCCTGCGACGCGAAGATGCGCAGCAGCAATGCGTGCGGACCGTCGAACGCCTGCTGCGGGAACGACGGTGTGCCCAGGCCATCCTGGTTGGTGACCATCACCAGTTCGTAGCCCGCGCCGATGCAGCGCTGCAATGCACCGATCACGCCGGGCATAAGCGCCAGCTTCTCGTAGCTGTCGATCTGCTCGTCCGCCGGCTCCTCGATCAGGCAGCCGTCGCGATCGACGAAGAGGATCTTTCGGTTCATGCGACCTCACCTGCGCGAAGCACCGCCAGCACGCGGTCGTTCTCGTTACCCGTGCCGATGGTGATGCGAAGCGCATCGCTCAAGCCGGGATACCTCGTGATGTCTCGCACCACCACGCCCGCAGCCAGGAGGCGGCGGTACGTGCCGGCGGCATCGTCGAAGCGCACCGCGAGAAAATTGGCGTGGGAAGGCAACACCTCGCGTACGCCGGGTACGCCAGGCAACTCCGCCAGCATCCGAGCGCGCTCGGTCAGTATCTCGTTCACGTGGTGTCGCTGCACGCGCCGGCCCTCGTAGGAAAGCGCGCCCAACGCGGCATCCACACAGGGGGACGGCAGAGGATACGGCGGGATGATGCGACGCAGGAGGCCGATGACCTCCGGGCGCGCGATCAGCGCACCGACGCGCGCACCCGCAAGCGACCAGGCCTTGGACAACGTGCGTAGCACGGCCACATTGTCGTAGGTGTCGATCAGCGTCGCGGCACTCGGCAGGCCACTGAACTCCGCGTATGCCTCGTCCACCACCAGCACGGCGCGGCCGGCAAGTTCCCTGGCGAGCCGCGACAACACGTCCAGCGGCACGACATTACCCGTGGGATTGTTCGGCGTGCACACGAAAACCAGCTTGACCGCGGGTGTTACCGCGGCGAGCAGCGCATCCGGCGGAAGCGCCCCCGACGCGTCGAGCGGCGACTCGATCACCGCGGCATCCTGGATCCTGGCGCATACGGCGTACATGCCGAACGTGGGTGGCGAGACGATCACGGCGTCGTGTCCCGCGCGACAGAACGCCCTGACCAACAGATCGATGGCTTCGTCGCTGCCGCGCGTGACGAGCACGCGGTCGCTGTCGCAGCCGTACAGCTCCGCCAGCGTTTCGACGAGGGCGCGAGGCTGCGGGTCCGGATAACGGTTCAATCCGTCGCCGCCGGGGATGTTCGGCGGCCGCGACGATTCGTTCGCGTTGAGGAGCACCGTGCCTCCCTGCGCTTCCATGCGGGCGCTGGAGTAAGGCGCCAGGGCGCGAATGTCCGGGCGGGCCAGATCGAGCACGCTCATGCGGTGGCCCTCAGGGCGGCCAGGCGGAGCGAAACCGCGCGGCGATGGGCTTCCAGCTGTTCGGCCTCGGCAAGTATTTCCGCGCACGGTCCGATGCCGCGCAGGCCTTCGGCAGACAACTGCTGTACCGTGATCTGCTTCTGGAAGCTGCCGACGGACACGCCGCTGAAGCTGCGCGCGTAGCCATACGTCGGCAGCACGTGGTTGCTGCCGCTGCAATAGTCGCCGATGGATTCCGGCGTCCATTCGCCGAGGAAGACAGACCCCGCCGATTCGATGTCGTCGAGCAATGCCCGCGGTTCCGCCGTCTGCACGATCAGGTGCTCCGGTGCGTAGAGATTGCTGACCGCCACCGCCTCGGCAAGATCGCCCACCAGCACCAGCCGGCTTTCGCTCAGCGCGGCCGCCGCGACCTCGGCGCGCGGAAGTTGCGCGCGCTGCCGTTCCACCTCGGCCTCTACCGCGTCCAGCAGTTCGCGCGACGGGCTGACGAGCAGCACCTGGGAATCGGGGCCATGCTCCGCCTGCGACAGCAGGTCGGCGGCGACGAAGCGCGGATCGGCCGTGTCGTCGGCGATCACCAGCACTTCGGATGGGCCGGCGGGCATGTCGATGGCGGCACCCGCCGGATCGCCGGCCACTTGCAGCTTCGCCTCGGTGACCCATGCGTTGCCGGGACCGAACAGCTTGTCGCAGCGGGGCACGGAGGCCGTGCCGTATGCCATGGCGGCCATGGCCTGCGCGCCGCCCAACTTGAACACGCGGTGCACGCCGACGGCACGCGCCGCGAACAGCACGGCATCGTCGCAGCGCCCGTTCGCCTGCACCGGTGTGCACAGCAGCACCTCCGGGCATCCGGCGATGGCCGCCGGCACGCCGAGCATGATCGCGGTCGACGGAAGGGGCGCACCGCCCGCGGGCACGTACAACCCCACGCGGCGAACGGGACGCAGCACGCGCTCCACGCGCACGCCGGGCGCCGTGTCGACCGCGACCGGCACCGGAGCGGCGGCGCGATGGAATGTTTCGATGCGGCCCGCCGCTTCGAGGATGGCCGCCTTCAGTGTCTCCGACAGGCGCGACTCGGCATCGGCGAACTCTTGCTCCGATACCGCGAGGTCGTCCATCGCCACCCCGTCGTAGCGGGCGGTGAGCTCGAACAGCGCGGCGTCGCCACGGGCGCGCACCTCGGCAATGATCCCTTCCACACCCTGGCGCAGGCCGGGGGCGCGTGCCTGAGCGGGCCGCGCCAGCGCCGCGTCGCGAGCAGCGTCGTCGAGGGTCTTCCAATCGATCCGCTTCATGCCAGCATCTTCTCCACGGGCAGCACCAGCATGTCGCGCGCACCGGCGCGCTTCATGTCTTCCAGTTGGCGCCAGCTCACGGAGCCGGCGCAAAGTGCCTGGAGCACCACGTGGTCGGGAGCGCCGTCGATCGGCGTGAGCGTGGGCACGGGTGCGCCCGGCAGCAGGCGCGTGATGGCGGCCAGCGCGTCGCGCGGTGCCTGCATCAGGATGAGGCGCGAATCGCGCACCTGGATCACGCCGTCGAGCCGGCGCAAAAGCAGTTCGGCGATCTCGCCGCGCTCGTCGGCGGGCAGCTCGCGTCGCCCGGCGAGCACCGCTTCGCTTTCGACCACGACCGCAGCCTCGCGCAGTTGGTTCGCGACAAGCGTGGCGCCACTGGAAACCAGATCGCAGATGGCATCCGCGGTGCCCAGGCGCGGTGCGATCTCCACCGAACCGGCCAGCATCACCACCTTCGCGTCCACCCCGTTCGCACGCAGCCATTCGCCAAGAAGGCCGGGATACGACGTGGCGATACGCTGTCCCGCCAGCTGCGCAGGCCCCTCGTAGGCATCTTCCTGGGGAACCGCGATGGAGAGCCGGCAATGGCCGAAGCCAAGCGAACGCAGTTCGTCCAGGCCCGAGCCGGCTTCCTCGTTCGACAGCTGGAATTCGCGCAGCACGTTCCTGCCCACGATGCCCAGGTCGCACACACCTTCCGCGATCAGGCTGGGGATGTCGTCGTCGCGAACCAGCAGCAGGTCCACCGGTTCGCCTTCGCCGAAGCAGAAGAGCTTGTCGCGGCTCTGCCGGAACTTGAGGCCGCAGCGCGCGAGGAGTTCCTGGGCCGGCTCGGTGAGCCGGCCGGATTTCTGCATGGCGATGCGCAGTCGGTCGCGCGGCTTCACGAGGCGCCCCCGATGTTGCGCCGGGCAGCAGCGGCCATGTAGCCGCCATTGCCCTGGTTGAGGTAACGCGCGACCCGGCCGATGGTGGTGATGCTGACCGCGGTCCGCTCATGGATCTCGCGATAGGAACGGCCTTCGAGCAGGTGCGGCACCACGCGCCAGCGGTCGACCATGACTTCGATTTCCGCCGGCGTGCAGAGGTCGTGCAGGAAGGCACGCATCTCCTCCACCGTGGTGAGCCCGGCCAGGGCCTCGCACAGGCTGGTTTCGGCGGAGTCGGCGGGGGTTTCCGGATCGAGGAAGCGACGCTTCATAGTGTACTAACGCGTTAATACGATAACTCATACTAACTGTGCAACCGGCCCGTGGCAAGCGCCTCCGGACGCAATTGCGCTTTTCTTCCATATATTTCGCGGCGGTCGCTCGCCACCATGGCGCCCTGCCATACCGCGAGCCCGACCATGCCGAGCACCGTGATCATCGCCGACGATCACCCGGTCGTCGTTGCGGGGGTCGAAACCATTCTCAAGGCGCATCGATACGAGGTCATCGCCCGCGCCCACGATACCGATACCCTGTTCGAAGCCCTTGCCGACCACCCTTGCGACGTCGTGATCACCGACTATTCCATGCCCGAGGGCAACCAGCCGGATGGCCTGCCGATGGTCCGGCGCATCCGTGCCACACGCCCCGACATCGGCATCGTCGTTCTCACCATGCTTTCAAACCCCGCCCTGCTACGCGGGCTGCTGGACATGGGCGTGGCGGCCATTTTCGACAAGCGCACCAACCTTCGCGACATCCCGTTGGCCGTTCACGCGGCCGACGTCGGCCGCTCCTATCTGAGTCCGGCCATCCAGCGCTTGTTCCACGAGGCCGACTGCGCGGCCGGGCACGAAGACCTCTCCACGCGCCTGTCGCCGCGCGAGGTGGAGGTGCTCCGCGCCTACGCGGAAGGCCACGGCCTTTCCGACATCGCAGCGCTCATGGGCCGCAGCTTCAAGACAATCAGCCGGCAAAAGCGCTCGGCCATGGCGAAGCTGGGCCTCGCGAACGACGCCCAGCTCTATCAGTATCTTGCCGGCGTGCGCGCCGGCATGCTCGACGATTGGGTGCCCGGCGGAAGATCGGGCGCGGGAACGCGGCATCCGCCCGAAGGCAAGGGCCCCTAGGCTACCAGGCGTCCGGACGCCACCAGTTCGCACACGGCGCGCACGTCGCCGTCCATGGCCCGGTCGCGCTGCATGAACGCCACGTGCTCGCGCATCGCGGCCAAGGCCACGCGCACGGCCTTGCCTCCGTGGAAGTCGTCGGCGGACGCCAGCGCCTCCATCAGCGAACGCACCTCGGCCTCGAAACGCGCGTAATGCGGCGAATCCGCTCGCGGCGCGCCGGAGATCTTCGAGGCGAACGCCGCCAGATCGCCGCGATGCGCGAGGGAGCGAGCCGCGTTGAGCATGTCCTGACGGTATTCGAGCGCCTGGGCCGCGGTGTACAGCTCCATCGCCAGCACGTGGCCGAGGTCTTCGGTCATTTCCAGCACGTGGCGCGCTTCGTTGGCCCCCATGGAAACGTGGTCTTCCGCATTGGCACTGGTCGGCACCGAGTACACCGAGGCCGGATGCGCGCGCGTGGCCAGATCGTTGACCAGCGCCGCCGCGGTGTACTGCACGATCATGAAGCCGGAGTCCGTGGCGTCCTCGTTGCCGATGAGGAACGCGGGCAGTCCGTCATTGTTGGCCGGGTCCACGAGCTTGGCCGTGCGCCGCTCCGAAATCGAAGCGAGCACGGGAATGGCCGCCTTCACGTAGCTCATGGCCAGTGCGAGCGGCATGCCGTGGAAATGACCGGCGGAGATCACCTGGTCCTCGATGACTTCCGCGTTCTCCGCGTCCGGGAAAACAAGCGGGTTGTCGGTGACCGCATTGAGTTCGACATCGAATACCCGGCAGGCCTGCTCCCAGGCGTCGCGCACCGCGCCGTGCACCTGCGGCGCGCATCGAAGGCAATAGGCGTCCTGCGGCTGGTGTTTCTTGCCACCCTTGAACGGCAGGAACCGCGAGTAGAACGCCTCCTTGCCGTGGCGCTGCGTCGCCGGCACCCAGTCCCAACCGATGTCGAAGCGGTAGGCCTGTTCGGTCGGTTCCGACCAGGAATCGGACAGCCACGGGCGGAATCGCGGCACGAGGTGATAAGGAATGTCGGCGAGCGTGGAGCCTTCGAGCAGGCTCCGGATGTTGCGCGCCGCCTCGACCTGGCCGGGATGTGGACGCAGCGCGTGCACCTCTTCCGCATAGGCACCGGTACGGCCCGCGAAGGCGTCCAGGGTCATGGCCGCGGCAAGATCGGCGGTGCGGATGAGCATGTCCATCGTATCGAGCGCCAGCACGCCCGTGGCGAGCATCTGCGTCGTGCCGTTGTTCAGCGCCAGGCCTTCCTTGAACGAAAGACGCACCGGCTCGAGGCCGGCCGCGGCCAGCGCCTTCGCGCCGGGCATCCGCTCGCCCTTGTAGAACGCTTCGCCCCCGCCGAGCAGCACGATGGCCAGGTGCGAGAGCGGCGCAAGGTCGCCACTGGCGCCGACCGAACCTTTCTCCGGCACCACGGGGATCACGTCCCGGTTCAGCAGCTCGGCCAGTGCGCGCAGCGTTTCCACGCGGATACCGGAATGCCCCTTCATCAGGGTGTTCACGCGGATGGCGAGCATGGCGCGCACGACGTCCACCGAGAACGGCTTACCCACACAGACGGCGTGGGTAATGATCAGGTTGTGCTGCAACTCTTCCAGCAACGTGCCTTCGCGCGGCTCCGGATTCCCGCCCGGCAGCTCGTCGCGCACGCGATGCGCGCCCAGCAGCTTGTCGGCATTGCTGCCGAATCCGGTGGTGACCCCATAGATCGGCTCGCCGCCGCCCACCTTCTCGGCCAGGAAGTCGGCGGCCCGCTTCACCTTCGTCAGCTGCGCCTCGTCCAGGCGAATGGTGGCGCCGTGGCGCGCGATAGCGGCGACCTGCGCGCGCGTGAGGCTGCGGCCGTCGAGAAGGATGCTGCTGGTCATGGGTTGGGCCGTGGGACTTCGATGAAAGGGATGGTCAGCGGCCGATTTCGGCCTGGGCCAGTTCGACGCGCAGCGTCTTCACCAGATCGGCGCGCGACACTTCGAACTGGTCTTCGCGGCGCAGGTCCTTCACGGTGACCAAGCCCTTGGCGATCTCGTCCTCGCCAATGACGAGCACGAAGCGGATGCCGGCACGATCGGCATACTTGAACTGCTTGCCCAGCTTGCCGCCCTCGAGCACCACCTCGGTGGCGATACCCGCGTTGCGCAGCTCACCGGCCACCGCGAGGTAGGTGGGCAACTGAGCCGCGTCCATCTGCGTGACGAGCACGTCGACCGTGCTCTGCGCGGTGGCCACGAGTCCGGCGTCGCGCAGCTGCCAGTACAGCCGCGTGAGGCCGATGGAAATGCCTACGCCCGGCAGGTGCGACTTGGTGTACTGGCCGGCAAGGTTCTCGTAGCGCCCGCCCGAACAGATGGAACCGATGCCGGGATGGTCGTTGAGGGTGGTCTCGTAGACCGTGCCCGTGTAGTAGTCCAGGCCGCGGGCGATCGACAGGTTGAGCGCGAAATGCGTCTCCGGCACGCCGAAGTCACGGATCATGGCGAGCACTTCCTTGAGCTCGGCCCTGCCCTGCTCGAACGTGTCCGAACCGTTGCCCAGGGCGTCGAGCTTCGCGAATGCATCCACCACCGAGGTGGAGCGCACCTGGACGAAGTCGAGGATCTTGGTCGCGACTTCCGGCGACAACCCGAACGCCTCACCCGTGAGGGTGTCGCGCACGTAATCGGGGCCGCGCTTGTCGAGCTTGTCCACCTCGCGCAGCACGAGCATCTGCTGCTCGGCGTCGGCGATGCCCAGATTTTCGAAGTACCCGCGCATCAGCTTTCGGTTGTTGAGCTGGATGGTGAACGGGCCGATGTTCAGGTCGCGGAAGACGCTGTAGATCACCGCCGGAATCTCGGCGTCGTACCGTACCGACAGGGAGTCCTTGCCGATGACGTCGATGTCGCACTGGTAGAACTCGCGGAAGCGCCCGCGCTGTGCGCGTTCGCCGCGATAGACGCGCTGCATCTGGTAGCGGCGGAACGGGAAGCTGAGATCGTGCTCGTGCTCGGCCACGTACCGGGCCAGGGGCACGGTCAGGTCGAAGCGCAGGGCCAGCTCCGGCACCCCACCCTTTTCCGCCGCCGCCCCAAGGGCCCCGGTGGATTGAACGAAGTAGACCTGACGCTCGGTTTCGCCACCCGTCTTCGTCAGCAGCACGTCGCTGTATTCGATGACCGGCGTTTCGATCGGCAGGAAACCGAAGCGCTCGTAATTGCGGCGAATCGTGTCCAGCATGCGCTGGAACGCGATCTGGTCGAGCGGCAGAAGCTCGAGGACACCGGGCATGGTGCGGGCCGGGGTGAGTGCCATGCAATTCCTCTTCGGACAGGCTGTACGGACGCCGCCATGCGGCAGCCGCATAGATTAGCAGATGGGCCATGTCCGGCCGCCGGCGGCCATGTAAAAAAAGTGCGAGGACCTGTTGCCAAGGCACCGCCCCACGGCTAATATACGCGGCTCCCGTCGGGGTGTAGCTCAGCCTGGTAGAGCGCTACGTTCGGGACGTAGAAGTCGCAGGTTCGAATCCTGTCTCCCCGACCAATATTTCAAGCGCTATCTGGCTTGACGATGAAAGGCCCGCCTCTAAAGCGGGCCTTTTTCGTTCCGCAGGACCTGGATGGCGTTAGCTTCACATCGGGACGTAGTCGCGCGCCGGCTTCTCAGCCGCCCCGGAAGCGATCAATGCCCACCACGCTCCGCGGCATCGATCGCGTGTATCAACGCGATAAGCCGCGCGGCCTCGCCTTCGGCGACGAGTTCCTCGGCCGTGCGCGATCCCAGCGCAACGATGGGGTCCTCCCGGTACCAGGCCAAGCGGCGTGCGCGGTCCGGCTCCACACGGCGTGCGGCAGCCAGCACCAGCGACGTATCGCGCAGCAGGCGAACGGGTGCGCGTGCGAGCATGTCGACCTTGGGAGACCGGCGTTGCGCCCGGCGCCACCAGGTGAGCAGAACCATTTGCCAACGGCGTCCCTGCCGGACCATGGGTCCGTAGGGCACTGTCCAGCAGCCAGGAACCCCATCGGCCCGGGGACGGGCAACCTTCAATGTCATAAGCACGCCCTCACGGATTCATAGGTAGCCCGGTCGCCGCGCGGCCATCGCCGCGTTGCTCCGGCTGGTGCACGGCGCCGTCGCGCCCCTCTTCCACGAAACGTGCGCGACGCTGCGCCGAAACATCGCGCAGCGCGGCGTAGTAGTCCTCGGAACGCTCCAGCTTGTCGGTGAGGGGAAGCGCGCGCGCACGTCCGTCCACGATGCCTCCCACGGTACCGACGGTATTCACTGTCGAGACCGTGTCCGAGTTGTCGCCGAGGTTGTACAGGCTCATGGTGAGAATGCGCCCCACCGCATCGCGAACGTTCGACGATCCGAACACGGGCAACTCCACGGTGTGCCCCGGACCCATACCCCATACTCCGAAGGTCTGCCCCAGGTCGGCACTGTGATGCGGCATGTTCCAATGGCCGGCCACGTCGAAGATGCCCACGACACCGATCGTGCTGTTGATCAGGAACCGGCCGGCGGTGTTGAGGGAACGAAGGAAATTCGCCTGCAACAGATCGTTGGCGAACACCAATGGCTCGCGCAGGTTCTGCGAAAAATTGTGCACGCCACCCTTCACCGGCGCCGGCAAGTGCGAATACCCGCGGGCCACCGGACGGATGATCGCGTGATCCAGGCCCTTGTTGAAGGCGAACACGGCCCGGTTGACCGGTTCGTCGTTCCTTGTCGACGCCGACGGGCCCGGCACCGGTTCGTCGGACCTGACACGGTGCGAGCAGCCGCTCAGGATCGTCGCCGACACTGCCGCCATAACGGCGATCCGACGAGCGCCGGAGCGGCGGCGTATGGCCCTCCGGGCGCGGCTGCTCGTGAGCGAGGGAAACGGTGGGGTGGGCAGGCGGGACATGGAGGACTCCGGCGAAGGTTTGTCCAAGCCTGCCCCTCGATTGCGTACGTCGTTTCTCCTGTTTGCGTCTGGGCGGACATATTGTTTCCGCGCAGAAATAAATGACAAATCGTCCCCGGCCGCCCTATATATGTGCTTTCCGCACCGGGATGGCCCCTTCCATGCAGCGAATTCTCATCGTGGACGACGACGAGGAAATTCGTTCCCTCCTGCAGCGCTTTTTCGAGAAACATGGCTTCGAGGCGGACACGGCCGGCTCCGGCACCGCCATGGACGCCCGGCTTGCCCGCACGGCCTACGACCTGGTGATCCTCGATGTGATGCTTCCCGGCGAAGACGGCTTCAGCGTGTGCAAGCGGCTGCGTGGCAGCGGGAAGCTGCCGGTCATCATGGTTACCGGCGTCACGGATCCCACCGACAGGATCGTGGGCCTCGAACTCGGCGCCGACGACTACGTAACAAAACCCTTCGACGCACGCGAACTCCTGGCACGCGTGCGCGCCGTGCTCCGTCGCAGCGAAGCTTCCCCCACGTCCGACGCGCATGCCACCCCTGTACTGCGCTTCAGCGGGTGGCGGCTGGACATCCTCCGGCGTGAACTACGGTCGTCGGACATGACGCTCACGCCTTTGTCCAGCGGCGAATTCGACCTGCTGGTCGCGTTCGCGCAGCATCCGCAGCGCATCCTCACGCGCGAGCAGTTGATCGACCTGTCGCGCGGGCCCGCACACGATGCGTTCGATCGCAGTATCGACGTGCAGGTGAGCCGCTTGCGACGGAAGATCGAGGAGGATCCTGGCGATCCGGAGATCATCCGCACCGTGCGCAATGTGGGCTACATCTTCGCGTCCGCCGTGGAGCGTCAGTGATGATCCGCCGGCGCTGGGCAGCGGATACCCTCAGCCGCTGGTTCGCCATGAACATCATGATGGCGTTGCTCATCGCCGCGGCGATGAACGCCGCCTTCGTGCAGTTCGCAGGCGTCTGGGCAAAGCCCGGCATCAAGGACATCGGCATCGTGGAACAGGCGGCGGCGGTGGTGCGCCTGATCGACAGCGCCCCGCGCGACATGCGCCCACGGCTGGCGCAGGCCGCGCGAGGGGATGTCTATTCCGTGGAATGGTTTCCGAGCGACGATGCCTTGCCGATGCGCCACGACGATATCTACCGCGGCGTCACGGCCAGGCTCCGCGACCTGATCGGCCGGCCGAACGTCCGCGTGCTCGGCTCCGAACCGGGCGATCCGGGCATCGACGGCACACCTACCACCAAATATGCATTGGCCATCGACCTGTCCGATGGTTCGTGGCTGCTGTTCGTTGCACCCGAACGCAGCTGGGGCCTCGATCCATGGGTGCGCAACGTGCCCACCGGCATCTTCGCGCTGGCCGGAAGCGTGGCCGTGGGTGCGCTTGCCAGCCGCCGCCTCGCACGCCCGATGGAGAAGTTCGCGCGCCAGGCACAACGCTTCGGCGCCGACGTCCATGCGCCGCCCATGGAGTCGGCCGGGCCGCTGGAATTCCGCATGGCCGCCCACGCCTTCAACGACATGCAGGCGCGGGTGAAACGTTACGTCGCCGATCGCACATACATGCTGGCGGCGATCTCGCACGACCTGAGGGCCCCGTTGACCCGCATGCGCCTCAGGGGCGAGTTCATCGAAGACGAGGAGCAACAGCGCAGGCTCTTCCGCGACGTGGACGACATGCGGGCCATGGTGGATTCGGCGCTCGCCTTCTTTCGCGACGACAGCGAGCAGGAGGAAGCCACGCGCTTCAACCTCTCCGAACTGGTGAATACCGTCGTGGACAACTTCCGCGACGCAGGGAGCGACGTGGCATTCCACCACGCCGGGAGCGTCGCGTACACCGGCCGTCCCTTGAGTCTCAGGCGCACCTTTTCCAACCTCGTGGAGAATGCCGTCAAGTACGGCACGCGTGCCGCCGTGACCATGCAAGAGACCGAAGACGGTATCGAGGTCACCATCGACGACGATGGCCCGGGCATTCCCGAAAAGCTTCATGAAGCCGTCTTTCGTCCGTTCTACAGGATCGAGGCGTCACGCAACCGGCAGACCGGCGGAGTCGGTCTTGGCCTGGCCGCCGCCCGTTCCGCGGTGCGCGGCCACGGCGGCGATATCGTCCTGGAAAACCGATCGGAAGGCGGCTTGACCGTACGCGTGCGTTTGCCCGTGTTCGACAGCGTGTCAGCGCTCGCTGCGTGCCATCCTCGTGCGTAACGATCGAGAAGAAGCCGACGCCTGCAACGCATGGCACTCCGATTCTCACTTTCCCCGGAGCGAAAAGTAGTACATATTCAGGCTGAGGTAGGCAGCGAGAGGGGAATGACGAATGCACGATCCGATCCGTCCCGGGCGCCGGGGCTTTCTTCAGGCGTCCGCTCTCGGTGCGCTGGCATCCTGGATTCCCGTGGAAGGCGGTGCAACGACGAGGCCGGTCTCTCCGGCCGTATTCCCTCCCGCCGCTCTCGCACCACAACCGTTCCAGTTGCTTCCAGCCGGCTCCATCCGCCCCACCGGCTGGCTGAAGCGCCAGTTGGAAGTGCAAGCGGAAGGGCTCGGCGGCCGGGTGGACGAGACATGGCCCGACCTCGGTCCGAACAGCGGATGGCTCGGCGGCAAGGGCGAATCGTGGGAGCGAGGGCCCTATTTCGTGGACGGCCTGCTGCCCCTGGCGTGGCAGCTGGATTCGCCTGAATTGAAGGCAAAAGCGCAGCGCTTCATCGAATGGACGCTCGAAAATCCGTGGCCCAACGGCATGTTCGGCCCGAAGAGCAACGACGACTGGTGGCCACGCATGGTCATGCTCAAGGTGCTGACGCAGTACCAGGAGCTGACGGGCGATGCGCGCGTCGTTCCCTTCATGACGCGATATTTCCACTATCAACTCGGTGCACTGCCGGGCCGTCCCTTGCGCGACTGGGGCCGCATGCGCTGGCAGGACGAAGTGGCCTCGATCCTCTGGCTGTATTCGCGCACGCAGGATCCGAAACTCCTCGAACTCGCCGCGCTGCTGAAGAAGCAGGGCTACGACTGGCAGGCCATGTACGTGAACTATCCGTTCAAGGAGAAGACCGATGCCAAATTGGTCGAGGCCAAGAACAAGAACGCCTTCATGGAAGATGATGGATTGCAGGTACATGGCGTCAACGTCGCGCAGGCACTGAAGGCGTCGCCGGTATGGTCGCTGATCTCGCGCAGCGCGGACGACCGCGCCGCCATCCACCACCAGCTCGAGCAACTGGATCGTTATCACGGTCTTCCGAACGGCATGTTCTCCGGCGACGAACACCTTGCGGGCCGTAGCCCCTCGCAGGGCATCGAACTGTGCGCGGTGGTGGAAGCCATGTATTCCCTGGAGATGGCCTTGGCGATCACCGGCGATGCCGCACTCGGCGACCGCATCGAACGCATCGCTTATAACGCGCTGCCTGCCGCCTTTACCGACGACATGTGGGCCCATCAGTACGACCAGCAGCCCAACCAGGTGGAGTGCAGTCTGCATCGCCGGCCATGGACCACGAACGGGCCGGAAGCGAATCTCTTCGGCCTCGATCCGCACTTCGGATGCTGCACGGCCAACTTCCACCAGGGCTGGCCCAAGCTGACGGCAAGCCTGTGGATGGCCTGCGCGGACGGCGGTCTTGCCGCAGCCGTCTATGCGCCCTGCCATGTCAGTACGGTGGCGCGCGGCGTACCGATCGAGATCGAGCAGGAAACGGACTATCCGTTCCGCGACAACATCGCCATTACTCTGCGGCCGGCATCGCCCGTTGCCTTCCCGCTGCGCCTGCGCCTGCCCGGCTGGTGCCGTGCGCCGTCGGTGAAGGTCAACGGCGAATCCGTGAAAGCCTTGGCCGGCGCCGGGTTCGTCACCGTGGAACGGCAATGGTCGGCCGGGGACCGCATCGAACTCTCCTTCCCCGCCGATGTGGTGACCGAGACCGGCTTCAACGATTCCGTCAGCTTCAACCGCGGCGCACTCGTGTTCTCCCTGCCCGTCGGCGAGGCCTGGGTGAAATGGCGCAAGCGCGGCCTCACCAACGACTGGCAGGTGTATCCCACGTCGCAGTGGAACTATGCGGCGGCCGAGCCCGGCAAGGTCGAGCAACACGCCATCGGGCCCCGGCCTTTCGCCGGTGCGACGCCGGCGGTCACGCTCTCCGTGCGCGGGCGCCTCGTTGCGTGGAAGGCAGAAGAAGGCGCGGCCGATCCGGTGCCCGCGAAGCCGGCGCCGGAGGACGAGCCTTACACGACGCTTAGGCTCGTGCCCTATGCCGGAGCCAAGCTGCGGATCACGTCGTTTCCGAAGCTCGCTTCCTGATGAGGGTCTTACAACGCAAAACGCCCCTGACGGGGCGCTTTGCGTAACTGGCGGAGAGTGAGGGATTCGAACCCTCGATAAGGCTTTTGACCCTATACTCCCTTAGCAGGGGAGCCCCTTCGGCCTCTCGGGCAACTCTCCGTGTAACGAGCCAGCAAGGATACTTGCCCTTGCAGCGGCCGTAAAGTCTTTACTGGTCGTCCCCGGAGTGGCCGGTGGGATCGTTCTCGTTCTTGATGCGCTGGTAAATTTCTTCGCGATGAACCGCGACGTTCTTCGGCGCATTGATGCCGATGCGCACCTGGTTACCCTTCACACCCAGAACAGTGACGGTCACCTCGTCGCCGATCATCAGGGTTTCACCGACCCGGCGGGTCAGAATCAGCATGATTGATACTCCATAAAATCAGGTATTGGCTTCCCCACCAACGACAACCTCACCCCGAGTGCTTGCCGTCAATGGATCGACGTTTCGACCATCGAAGGCCGATTGCCTTCCCCGGCTCTAGTTGTGTGTGTCGCTGACCAGCTGTCCTGCCATCGCGATCCGAAGGGACCGATGCCGAAGGATGCGTTTCGACATTCGGATGATACTAGCCGAGCCAAACAGGGGTGCGCAACGCACGAAGCCGTGAATACGTGCGCCAGGGCGCGGTTGCGACACCTGGCGATCGCTTCGGCTACCTGCCGTTCAGCGCAGGCGCGCCTCCACCCAGGCGGGAATGCCAGCAAGGATGCCCGGTAGCGCCGGGGTATCCAGGCCGCCGCCCTGGGCCATGTCGGGGCGACCGCCGCCCTTGCCTTCGATGTGGGACGCCACTTCGGCCACCAGATCGCCGGCCTTGACCTTGCCCAGCGCAGCGCCACCGACGCCCGCGACGAGCGAGACGCGGCCATCCACTGCACCGGCCAGAACGATGGCGCAGTCGCCAAGTCGCTGTTTCAGAACGTCCATGCTGTCGCGCAGCGACTTCGCATCCAGGCCCTCGAGGCGGGCGGCGACGACCTTGATGCCGGCGACGTCGACGGCGCTCGACGCGAGGTCGGCGGAGGCGGACGTGGCGGCCTTGGCCTTGAACGATTCGATCTCGCGTTCGAGCTTCTTCTGGCGGTCGAAGAGCTGGCGCAGTTTCTCGACCACGTCATCGCCGGTGGCGGCCAGAAGGCCGGATACCTCACCCAGGATGCGTTCTTCGTCGGCCACACGGGCCATGGCGCCCTCGCCTGTAACCGCTTCGATACGACGCACGCCGGCGGCCACGCCCGATTCCGAAACGATCTTGAACAGGCCGATGTCGCCCGTGCGGGTCACGTGCGTGCCGCCGCAGAGCTCCGTGGAGAAGCCACCCATCTTCAGCACGCGCACTTCGGCGCCGTACTTCTCGCCGAACAGGGCAATGGCGCCGAAGTCGATCGCCTCGTCGTAACCCATGTGGTGCACTTCCGCTTCCGCGTTGCGTCGGATCTCCTCATTGACCATGCGCTCGACCTGGGCAAGCTCCTCGGGAGTCACTGCCTTCAGGTGCGAGAAATCGAAACGCAGGCGCTCCGGCGCCACCAGCGAGCCCTTCTGCGCCACGTGGTCGCCCAGAACCTGGCGAAGCGCAGCATGCAGCAGGTGCGTGGCGGAGTGGTTGAGGACCGTGGCCTGCCGCTGTGCCGCATCGACCGAAGCCGACACCGCAGCGCCCTTTTCCAGCGGCGCGGAGCCTTGCCAGGTACCGAAGTGCGCAAAGAAGGCGCCACCCACCTTCTGCGTATCGGTCACCGCGAAGGTGCCCGAAGGATTGCCCAACGTGCCGGTGTCCCCGACCTGTCCGCCGGACTCGGCGTAGAAAGGCGTGCGATCCAGCAGAACGAAGGCGTCCTCGCCATCCGCAAGACGGTCGACCGCCTTGCCGTCACGGACGATGGCCAGCACCTTGGCCTCGGCCAGCTCCAGATCGTCGTAACCGGTGAAGACGGTAGGCGCCAGCGCGCTGGCGACCTCGGCGGGAAGCTGCGCCTTGCTGGAGAAGTTGCTGGCGGCGCGGGCGCGCGCCCGCTGCTCGCCCATGGCACGCTCGAAGCCTTCCATATCCACCGTCATGTCGCGCTCGCGAGCGATGTCGGCGGTGAGGTCGACCGGGAAGCCATAGGTATCGTAAAGGCGGAAGGCATCCGCGCCGGGAATGATCTGACCCGATTTTGCGGCGATGTCGTCGAACAACCGCATGCCGGTCTCCAGGGTTTCGCCGAAACGCTCCTCTTCCGCCTTCAGGGCCTGCTCCACGAACACCTTCTTCGCGGCCAGTTCCGGATAGGCGTCGCCCATCTCGGCCACCAGTGGCGCCACCATCTTCCAGAAGAAGTCGCCGCGCACGCCAAGCATCCAGCCGTGGCGAAGCGCGCGGCGGATGATGCGGCGAAGCACGTAGCCACGTCCCTCGTTGGACGGCAGCACGCCGTCGACGATAAGGAAGGAGCAGGCGCGGATATGGTCCGCGATGACGCGAAGCGACTTGTTCGCGAGATCGGCGGTGCCCGTGAGGCGCGACGCCTCCGCGATCAGATGCGAGAACAGGTCGATCTCGTAGTTCGAGTGCACATGCTGCAGCACGGCCGCGAGGCGCTCCAGGCCCATGCCGGTATCGACGCACGGCGCCGGCAGCGGGGAAAGCGTGCCGTCCGGAGCACGGTCGAACTGCATGAACACGAGGTTCCAGATCTCGATGTAGCGGTCGCCGTCCTCGTCCGGCGAACCGGGGGGACCACCCGCCACCTCGGGGCCGTGGTCGTAGAAAATCTCCGTACACGGGCCGCAGGGGCCGGTGTCGGCCATCTGCCAGAAGTTGTCCGACGCGAAGGGGGCGCCCTTGTTGTCGCCGATGCGCACGATGCGCTCCGCGGGTATGCCCACCTCGTTCCGCCAGATGTCATAGGCCTCGTCGTCGGTGTGGTATACCGTGACCCACAGGCGCTCGGCCGGCAGCTTGTAGACCGCCGTGAGGAGTTCCCAGGCATAGCGGATGGCGTCGCGCTTGAAGTAGTCGCCGAACGACCAGTTGCCCAGCATCTCGAAGAACGTATGGTGGCGGGCCGTATAGCCCACGGCATCGAGATCGTTATGCTTGCCGCCGGCGCGCAGGCAGCGCTGCACGTCGGCCGCCCGCACGTACCCCGGCTTCTCGCTGCCCAGGAACACGTTCTTGAAGGGCACCATGCCCGAATTGGTGAACAGCAGCGTGGGGTCGTTCGACGGCACCAGCGATGCCGAGGGCACGATGGTGTGGTCCTTGGAGCGGAAGAAATCGAGGAAGGTCGAACGGATGTCGGCAGTTTTCATGAGCGATCGTGGCTTCGGAGCTGCGAGGCGTGTCGCGGGGACGCTCCGTCCAGAATCAAGGCTGGCTGCCTTCAGTCGTCGTCGGCGTCTTCCGCATCGGCGTGGGTAAGAACACGTACTGTGGCGGCGGCGAAGCCACGACGCAAGAGGAATTGCGCCCTGCGCGCCCTTTCCGCGGGATCCGCGGTCGGTGCGCCGTACCGCCGGCGGAGCTGTTGGGCGCCGAGATCCTCCCAATCGACGTCGGCAGCCTCGATCAATTGGCGGATGGTGGCGTCGCCCACGCCCTGGCTGCGCAGCTCGGCCCTGATCCGAGCCGGCCCATAGCCCTGACCCACGCGACTCCGAAACAGAGCCTCGGCGAAACGGGTGTCGTCCTGGTAGCCCTGATCACCCAGCCGCTCGACCGCGGCGGCGGACTCGTCACGCGCGAAACCGCCGCGCTCGAGCTTTTGCGCGAGTTGGCGGCGGGAGTGTTCGCGCCGGGCCAGCAGCCCGAGCGCCTTGTCGTAAGCACTGCGAGAAGGGCGCTCGGCCTTGCCGTCGCCCTTCCCCGTGCCTGGATCAGACTTCCTCGAGCGCATCCTGCTCGGTATCGTTGCCCGCGGTGTCGCTCTTGCCCGGTTTCACAAGAAGGCGGGCACGCAGTTCCGCGTCGATTTCGTTGGCAATGGCCGGGTTGTCACGGAGGAACTGACGGACGTTCTCCTTGCCCTGGCCGATGCGGTCGCCCTTGTAGCTGTACCAGGCACCCGACTTGTCGATCAGGTTCTCGCGCACGCCGAGCTCGATGATCTCGCCCTCGCGCGAGGTGCCTTCGCCGTAGAGGATCTCGAATTCGGTCTGGCGGAACGGCGGCGCCACCTTGTTCTTCACCACCTTCACGCGGGTTTCCGAACCGATGACTTCCTCCCCCTTCTTCACCGCACCGATGCGGCGGATGTCGAGGCGAACCGAGGCGTAGAACTTCAGTGCGTTACCGCCGGTGGTGGTTTCCGGGCTGCCGAACATCACGCCGATCTTCATGCGGATCTGGTTGATGAAGATGACGAGGCAGTTCGACTTCTTGATGTTGGCCGTGAGCTTGCGCAGCGCCTGGCTCATGAGGCGGGCATGCAGACCCACGTGGGAATCGCCCATCTCGCCTTCGATTTCGGCCTTCGGGGTGAGCGCCGCCACGGAGTCGACCACCACCATGTCCACCGCGCCCGAGCGCACCAGCATGTCGGCGATTTCCAAGGCCTGCTCGCCGGTGTCAGGCTGGCTGACCAGGAGGTCGGCGACATTGACGCCGAGCTTTTCGGCATAGCTGGGATCCAGGGCGTGCTCGGCGTCGACGAATGCCGCCGTGCCGCCGTCGCGCTGGCAGGAGGCGATGGCCTGCAAGGTGAGCGTGGTCTTGCCCGACGATTCCGGACCATAGATTTCCACGATGCGACCACGCGGGAGGCCGCCGATGCCCAGAGCGATGTCCAGGCCGAGCGAGCCGGTGGACACGGTGTCGATCTGGTCGTCGACACGGTCGCCCAGACGCATGACGGCACCCTTGCCGAACTGCTTTTCGATCTGGCCGAGCGCGCTCGCCAGCGCTTTGCGCTTGTTGTCGTCCATCGTGAATTCCGGTCTCGTGTGTAGGTGAGTATCTTGCCCGACCGTGGTCTCAGGGACTGCGATCCGCAATCCCCAAGTTTGCCATAGCCTGCCGGGTTCAGCCCTTCAGTTCGGCGGTCATTCCAGCAAGCGCCGCGGCGACCGTCTGCCGCCTCACCGCCTCGCGATCGCCGTCGAAATGATAGAGCTGTGCGTGGGCGTAGCCCCCGCGCCGCTTCCAGCCGATCCAAACGGTACCGACGGGTTTCTCGGGCGTGCCGCCGGAGGGGCCCGCGATGCCGGTGACGGCGACGGCGACGCCCGCGCCGTACCTCGCCAGTGCACCCGACACCATTTCCAGCACGGTTTCCTCGCTGACGGCGCCCGTGCGCTCGAGCGTGCGGGGGTTGACGCCGAGCAGCGCTTCCTTGGCGCTATAGCTATAGGAAACCACGCCCGCCTCGAACCAGGCCGAGCTGCCGGGCAGATCCGTGAGCGTCTTGGCAATCCAGCCGCCAGTGCAGGATTCAGCCGTGGCCACCATGACCCGCTTCTCTTGCGCGACCTCGGCAACCTGCCGGGCAAGCTCGTCCAGATCCGTGTCGGTAGGCATGGGGACAGCGGCCATGGAAGCTCCTTGGATAAAAGGAGGAGTTCTACTCCCGGTATCCAGGTATGTCGATGGCTTTGCCATGAGCCGGGGAGCGAGCGATGGGCGGAATGATTGCAGAAGCGACGGGTCGTCTATACCATGTCACTCTTGGGTTGCTCGCATGAACTCGTTATGGGTGCCACTTGTCGCGACGACATGGGTAGCACCCCCAAGGGAACAAAAGGATGATTCAAGTCTGCAAGGCGGCGGCAGCCCGCCACACCATCGGTGCGCACCCGATCAGGAATGCCGCCGCGCCTGTAACCGGCCATTGGGCGGCTCCGTGTGCCGCCCAACGGGAAGCGCGCACGTAACCAGTGGCCCCGTGCCCCTGCCCAGCCCCACTCCCGTTCGGTCAGCATTTACGGAATGTCGGCTGCCCGTACTTGGCAGTGCCGGCAGGGTTGTCGTCGCGTGCCTGACACAGTCGCGTGAGAAGTTCGCCGGACAAGGAAAGAAACCGATGCTTACAATCGCAACCTTCACGAGTCATACACATATGCGGCAAATCTCAGCCGCAGTTCGCACTCCTACTGCGACGGGCGTCAAGGCTTTCACGCGTTTCACGCATATTACATGCCCACAATGTGTGATATTAATCGCAAAAACAATCATATCGCTCTGTAGTCAAAAAACCGATGTTGCGTTATCTTTACGTCGCGGACAGGGGTCCGCTAAGGGGTGGGGAAATCCAGGGCTTGAGTTCACGCAACTCTGAGTAGGCGATTTCTGGTCGCCTCGCTCCACGCACGACCATTTTTTGCTGGCATGAAATGCAGGGGCGCCATGGCGCTCTTACAGGATGTTTTATGGATGATTTGCATGTGGCCCGCACCGTCTTCGGTACGGGGCTCCAGCCGCAATTAGGACACCCGCGGGCGGTTATGCCGCAGCGGCTCTGCCATCGGGGTGTTCCAGCCTCGACCCCAAGACTCAAATTTCAAACGCTGCGTTTTAAACGCTGGACGACAGGACGCCGGGCGCGAATCCCTGCGCCCTCCGTCGTCCGTGCTTGATCGTCGTGACCACTTCCCAGCCTTACGTGAAATCACACATGCCTTCGAAGCTCTCAATCTGTGTCCTGGTCTCATTTGCCGTGATGCTTTCCGCTTGTGGCACGCCTGCCCCCAAGGACTTCGGCGGCTCGTGGAAGCCTGTAAACCGCTTCGAGGACAAAACCACCGAAATTCCGCTGGCAGTCCCCTACACGTACTACGCGGCGCCGATGGACGGCACATTGAAAACAATGCTGTCGCGGTGGACCGCGGACAACGGCATGAAGCTCAAGTACAAGCTGCGCTCGGATTTCACCCTGACGAAGGCCGCTTCGGCGATCCACACTTCCGAATTACGTGACGCCGCATCGCAGCTGAGTTCGATCTACGGGCCTCAAGGCGTGGCTGTACTGATCTCCGGACCGGATCTGGTCGTTGAAGAAGTAAGCGCCATCACGACGCCCCCCGCGGCCGCACCGGCCGCTCCCCAAGCGCCTGTCACCACGAATCGGGCGGCGGCTAACGAGCCCGTCGCCGCGACCGCGGTCGCCAAATAACAGACCGCATACGCACCGACGAACAGGCAGCCGTCCCTCATGCTGAAGAAGAAGAACTCACCCCGGATCGACGAAACCGTTTCAAGAGGTGTCGATTTCGAAGTCACGATCGCCGACATGGCAAGACGCAGCGAAAAGCGCGCCTGGATAGTGGCGGGCTGTGCGATCGTCAGTGCGCTGATCCTGCTCGGCGGCTATTTCTACATGCTGCCTCTGAAAGAGAAAGTGCCTTACGTTGTGCTCGCCGACCCCTATTCCGGCGTCAGCTCCATCGCGCGCCTGACCGACGACCTCGTGAATCGCAGGATCACGTCGAGCGAGGCGGTCAATCGGAGCAACATCGCGCATTTCGTACTCGCTCGGGAATCATACGATCTGGCCCTGACCAACATGCGCGACTGGCCAACGGTCATGACCATGGCCGCGCCGAACGTCTCCGGGCCATACCGGGCGTTGCATTCGCCCGCGAATCAGTACAGCCCGTACAAGATGTACGGGGCAAACAAGGCCATCCGCGTCAAGATCCTGAGCATCGTCCTCGTTGGCGGGGGTGTGAACAGCACCCCTAAGGGGGCGACCGTGCGCTTCCAACGCAGCGTGTTCGATAAAGCCAATGGTGGAACCGTCCCGCTCGACAGCAAGATCGCAACGATGGAGTTCGTCTACAAGACGAATCTGCAAATGGACGACCAGAGCCGCATCGAGAACCCGCTCGGTTTCCAGGTAACGAGCTATCGCGTGGACAACGACTATGGCGATGCCGTGCCGGTAGAGGTGCCGCAGGCCCCTGCCACCGGCGATGCGGCCAGCACCAGCGCCCAGCAGCCCGCAACGACGGGCGCGGCAACGGCACCACCCGGCCAGAGCATGGACCCAGACGACATGCCGTCGGCGGGAGCAGCGGGGCAGGCTCCCACTGCAACTCCGGCACAAGGCGCACAGGGGTCGCTGCAAAACGGCACGATCCCGCCCTCTCCTATTCCGCCCGCTTATCCCGGTGCCGCGGATACGGGGATTCCAGTTGCAGCACCTAACACAGCCGCACCAGCGGTCCGTTCAACTGCCCGAAGCGCCGCCAATGGAGGGCGCCGTTGATGAATCGATTCCGCAAGCCCAAGCTGCGATGGCTACTCGGGGCGACCGCCCTGACCGTCGCCCATGCCACGTTCGCAGAGACAGCACAGACGTCGATGCCGCCTTCGGCGTCGGTCTCCACCCTGACCACGTACGAGTACTCGGCTGATCGCATCTATCAGGTTCGTACCGGTCTGGGCATTACTACCCAGATCGAGTTGAGCCCCAGCGAGAAGATCCTCGACTACAGCACCGGCTTCAGCAGCGGATGGGACCTCACCCGCCGCGACAACGTCTTTTATGTGAAGCCGAAAAACGTCGACGTCGACACGAACATGATGATTCGTACGGCGACGCATTCCTACATCTTCGAACTGAAAGTGGTCGCCACGGATTGGAAGACCTTGGAGCAGGCTCGCAGGGCTGGCGTTCAGTACAAGATCGTCTTCAGCTATCCCGCCGACACCAGCTTCATGGCCGAGACGAAGAAGGTCGAGGAAGCACCCATGCTCGACACCGAGCTGGTGAAGGGACGTGACTACAACTTCGACTACGACTACGCGAAGAAGCGGCGTACTGCCCCATGGCTGGTACCCATCAACGTGTACGACGACGGTCGGTTCACGTACATCAAGATGCCCGACCTCAAGCAATTTCCGACGGGTAACTTCCCGACGGTCTACATGCGCGAAAAGGAGCACGGCGAGGACTCGGTCGTGAACACGACCGTGGAAGGCAACACCATCGTCGTCCACGGTACGTATCCCTACCTGGTTATTCGTCACGACAACAACGTCGTGGGTCTGCGAAGGAACACCAAGAAGTGAGCCCCAACACGCCACATCACCCGGAAGATGAAGCCGGTGCCGGCAAAGAGGCACCGCGGGACAACTACGAGAACCAGCGTGATCCGCTGGCGGGGAACCCGTACGCGTCACAAGCGCGACAGCAGTCCCAGCCCGACCTCGACAGCAATGCGCCGCATTTGACGTCAAGCGACATGCGCCGCATGAATCGCCGCGCGCTAGGTCTGCTCGCCAGCATTGCGTTGCTTCTGGTCATCATCGCCGTATGGGCATTCGGCGGCATGGGAGGGGAGAAACCCAAACCGAAGCAGCGCGAGGAAACGGTCACCGTACCGGACGCACCCATTGCCCCAACACTGCCGCCTGCGCCGGTGCCGACGCCACCACCGGCAGAACCTATCCGGCTTGCCGCGGCTCCGTTGCCGCGCGAGACGCCCCCCCCGTCCGAAGGACAGGAGCGCCCGCGCGGCCCGTCCCTGCTGGAACGTCGCATTGCGGCGGCTAGCCAAGGCACGACCGGTGTCGCGAACGGCGCATCGGGGATGGGTGCCGGCGGCAATCCGATGCAGGGGTACATCCTCCCCGATCCCAACGGGGGCGTTCCGGGTCAGGCTCCGCGAATGAGCAACAACAACAACCTGGCCTACTCGGCTGCCAATCTCCCGGATGTTTCCAGCGCGGCCCCGCTCACGCACCCGGACACGTTGATGCTGCGCGGAACCTTCATCCGTTGCGTCCTCGAGACCCGCATCATCACCGACATACCTGGCTTCACGTCGTGCGTGGTCACCGAACCCGTCTATTCCTTCACCGGCAAGCGCCTGCTGCTGCCGAAGGGCTCGAAGGTGCTCGGGAAGTACGAAATGGAACCGGACGGTCCGCGTGTCGCGGTCATCTGGGACCGGATCGTCACGCCAACGGGTATAGACGTGAACATGGCCAGCCCCGGCATCGATACGCTGGGCGGTGCCGGACACCCCGGCCATTACAACGCCCACTGGGGTAGCCGCATTGGCGCGGCCCTGCTGATCAGCATGCTCAGCGATGCGTTCAAGTATGAAGCCGCCGAACATGGACCAAGGCAGACCACCATCAGTAACGGCGTGGTCACGCAAACGCCGTTCGAGAGCAATACGGCAGCCACCATTCAGCAGTTGGCGAACCAAGCCGTGCAGCGCGCAGCCAACCGGCCCGCCACGGTGACAATCAACCAAGGCACCGTTCTGGCCATCTATGTCGCAAAGGACGTGGACTTCGCCGGCGTGGTTGCGAGGTATTGAGACGGGCATGAGCGAGAGCGCACTGGCCAGCGTCAGCAACGACTTCCTTGACTACCAGTACGAGGTACTGGGGGTGAAGGATTTCCTTGCCGAGCCGGACGTCACGGAAATCTGCATCAACCGTCCCGGCGAGCTGTATCTCGAACGCCGGGACGGTTGGCAGCGCGTGGAGGTGCCGTCGCTCACCTTCGAGCGCGCCCGTCAGTTCTGCACGGCCGTGGTCAATGAAAGCAACACAGGCCAGCGCATCACGGATACCGACCCCGTGGTGTCGTTGACCTTCCCAACCGGTCAGCGTGCACAGTTCGTGATTCCTCCGGCCTGCGAGGCCGGGCGTGTATCGATCACCATCCGCCTGCCCTCCAAGCAGACCCGGACGCTCGCCCAGTACGACCAGGACGGATTCTTCTCGGAAATCCTGGAAGGCGAGCACACCATCAGCCAGGCTGACCGGGAACTGCTCGAACTGCGTTCGGAGCGGCGCTACGCAGACTTCTTCCGTCACGCGGTTCTGAACAAGAAGAACATCGTGGTCGCCGGCGCCACCGGCAGCGGCAAGACCACCTTCATGAAGTCGCTGGTTAACCATATCCCGCCGGACGAGCGGCTGGTAACGATCGAGGATGCCCGGGAACTTTTCATCGACCAGCCCAACGTCGTGCACCTGCTCTACTCCAAGGGTGGCCAGAGCACGAGCAACGTCACGGCCAAGAGCTGCATGGAAGCGTGCCTTCGAATGAAGCCCGACCGGATCATCCTTGCCGAGCTGCGCGGCGACGAATCGTTCTACTTCATTCGTAACTGCGCCTCGGGCCATCCGGGCTCCATCACGAGCTGCCACGCCGGCAGCGTGGAGCAGACCTGGGACCAGTTGGGACTGATGGTGAAGGCCTCGACGGAAGGAGCCGGCCTGGAGTTCTCCACGATCAAACGCCTTTTGATGCTGACGATCGACATCGTCGTTCACATCAAGGCACACGCTGGCCGGCGGTACATCACCGGCATCGATTTCAACCCGGCTCGCGCGCTGAGCGGCGCGGGCGGGGGGTAACGCTTCACGACAACAGGTCATTAGACAGGAGTTGTAAAGGTGCTACCAGGATTGGAAATGATGAGCTGCCAGAACCTTGCCGTGCCGGCCGAGGTGATGAAGCATGTCGTCAATGTCGAATCGAGCAAGAACCCTTTCGCCATCGGCGTCGTGGGCGGGCAGCTCGTGCGCCAGCCGCAGAATCTTCCCGAGGCAGTCGCGACCGTTCGCATGCTGGAGTCGCGCGGCTACAACTATTCGCTCGGTATCGCGCAGGTCAACCGCTCCAACCTGGGCAAATACGGCCTGGACACTTACGAGAAGGCCTTCGAATACTGCCCCAACCTCGTCGCTGGAT
This sequence comes from Luteibacter sp. SG786, assembly GCF_011759605.1. Taxonomy (GTDB): domain Bacteria; phylum Pseudomonadota; class Gammaproteobacteria; order Xanthomonadales; family Rhodanobacteraceae; genus Luteibacter. The sequence goes on along the minus strand of NZ_JAAOYX010000001.1, from coordinate 713,016 downwards.
CGCGCATTCTTGCGCAGTGCTACGCCAGCGCGGGCAAGGACTGGGGCAAAGCCTTCAGCTGTTACTACTCCGGCAACTTCACCACTGGCTACGAACATGGCTATGTCCAGCGTGTGTTCGACTCGATGTCCCGCGATGTCGCCTTCACGGGCACACAACCGATTCCGCTAATGACGAAGACGCCCGTGAGGGTTGCGCGCGTCACCGGAAATTCGGAAGGACTCAAGCCGGATAGCCCCGCCTATAGGGTAGCAATGCGAAGCGTCGTCGACTCGGCGGTCGCCGCCGTCGTGGGGCCTGCCATCGCTGGAGCCACCGGAGCCAGCGGCACCGGCGGAGCCCCCCAATCAGCCGGCTACCCCGATTCCAATGCCGCGCTTCCTGCCGGCATGGACCCGCAGACGCTGCAAGCCTTGCAGGCACTTCAGCGCGCGAATAACGGCATGCCGGGAGCGGTTCCCATCACCAACCCCGCGCTAAACAACACGCCCGCCCCGCCTCCTGGGCCAATCCCCACCGATCCGGCCACTGCCGCGGTCATGAGGCAAATTGGCGCGCAGCTTCCACCTGGCGGCCCGACGCAGCCGGGGATGATCCGCACCGATCCCGCCACTTCCGCGGTGATGTCCCAGATCGGCGTATCAGCATCGTCGCCGGCCGGCAACGATGTCTTCGTGCCTCAGGTGCGGGGGCCCAACGATCCCGTCCAGGGTGCGACGCCGCCTGCCGCGGCGGCACCCGCCCGGCCGGCGGTAGACAACGCGGATGTGCGCAACGGAGGTACGGACGATGCCTTCGTTTTCTGATTTGCAGGCGCGTGCCGGACGGATTCCGGGCGATGCCACCGCACCGCTGGCTGCGCGGAAAGCAGCCTTCCCAACTCGGGTGGCCAAGCGTGCCACCCCTTCCCGATCCAACCGCAATGAAGGAACCGAATGATGTCCCTGTCCACCATCAGCACCGCCATCGCCAAGTCCAGGCACCCCCTGCTCAACACGGTTGCCCTCTTCGCCGTGATCGCCTTGCTCGTCATGCCCGAGCTTGCATTCGCGCAGGACACCCGAGAGAAGGTTTGCGGGTTCTTCACGAACATTAAGGGCATCCTCAACGCGGCATCGATCGTCGTGGTGACTGTCGCGGTGATCTTCTCAGGCTATCAGATCGCTTTCGCCCACAAGCGCATTTCGGATGTGACCCCGGCCCTCATTGGCGGCGTGCTCATCGGCGCCGCCGCCCAGATTGCCAAGACGGTCGTCCAGGGCAACGACGCCGGCGCTGACAATCAGTGCACCGATGCGGGTAACGTCGGCATGCTTATGGATGCGATCCAGACGGCCATGCACTTCCTGCATTTCCATGCATAAGAACGTACTGTTCAGGGGTTGCACGCGCCCCCCCATGTTCATGGGCGTGCCTTACGTCCCGTTCTTCATGGGTGCGGGCTCGTGCCTGCTGCTGGCGATGTACTTCAATTACTGGTACCTGCTCCTGATGCCTGTCGTGATCTTCATCATGCGCATGATGGCGAAACGCGACGAGATGATCTTCCGTCTGCTTGGACTGCGCCTGCAATTCAAGACGCGGATAAGGAACGTGCAGGAACACGGTGGCATGTGGGTGTTCACGCCCAACAACTACCGCGACCCAAAGAACAAGCGCAAGAAGTAGGTATCCCGCCCTGGCATCCATTGCCAGGGCCTTTCGTGCTCCATACGGTGAAACCGCCATGTTCACGCCCGACGCACCCATAGCCACACATATCACGCTCTCAAGCCATGTCTCGCCGACGGTCGTCAAGACCACGGGCGGGGACTATCTATTGGTGTGGCGCCTGGACGGCCTGCCCTTCGTCGGCAGGGAGGAATGGGAGATCGAGCACCGCCACAACACGTTCAACCGCATGCTGCAGACGCTGCGCGCGCCGGATTACCCGAACGTGGCCTTCTGGGTTCACGACATCCGCCGTCGCAGGCCGATCAAGGACAACTCGAAGTTCGAACAGCCGTTCAACCAGGCACTCTCCGACGCCTACTACAGCTCACTGTCTGGGCAGAAGCTCATGCAGAATGAGTTGTACCTGACGATGATCTATCGTCCGGTGGTCGAGGGTAAGCGCTGGGTGGAGAAGAGCGCCAACGTCGAACGGCTCCAGCAAGAGCAGGCACAGGCCATCGCCACCGTGCTCGAACTCGCCGGCAACGTCGAGGCCGTGCTCAAGGACTATGCCCCTTACCGACTTGGCCTCTATGAGGCGCCTAACGGCGTGGTCTTCTCGGAGGTTCTCGAGCTCTACGGATACATCCTCAACCGTATCGACGAACCCGTGCCGTCGCTGCAGGCGCCCATCTATGATTACCTCCCGGTAAGCCGGCAACGCTTCTCGGCCAAAACCGGCGATTACGTGCTCACGACGCCGGATGGGCAGAACCATTTCGGCGCGATACTCAACCTCAAGGAATATGTCGAGGCCACCTACCCCGGCATTCTGAACGGGCTCAAGTACCTCGACTTCGAGTACGTCATTACTCATTCCTTCTCGCCCATGGGCCGGCAGAACGCGCTTTCCGCGCTGGAGCGGACTAAGGGCATGATGATCTCATCGGGCGACAAGGCCGTGAGTCAGATCGTGGAGCTGGATCACGCGATGGACCAGCTCGCATCCGGCAACTTTGTACTTGGTGAGTATCACTTCACCATCGCGATATACGCGCCTAGCCAGGATCTGCTCTCGCAGCAGATCGCTGCCACGCGAGCCGAGCTGTCCAACGCGGGCTTTGTCACGGTCAAGGAAGACCTGGCCGTCACCGCCGCGTTCTACGCCCAATTCCCGGGCAACTGGAAGTACAGAACCCGCCTGGCCAACGTCAGCTCGCTCAATTTCCTCGGTCTATCGCCGCTGCACAATTTCGCTACCGGCAAGAAGGAAAACAATCCGTGGGGCAACTGCGTTACCACCCTTCAGACAACGAATGGGCAGCCCTACTACTTCAATTTCCACGCCACGCACCCGGCCGAAAACTCGCTGGGCGAGAAAGCCATCGCCAACACCATGGTGATCGGAAAGTCCGGTACCGGTAAGACCGCGCTCATCAATTTCCTCTTGAGCCAGGTTCAGAAGCTGTCCCCCTCACCCACGATCTTCTTCTTCGACAAGGATCGTGGCGCGGAGATCTTCGTGCGCGCCTGCGGCGGCAACTATCTCGCCCTGGAGAACGGCAAGCCGACTGGCTTCAACCCGTTCCAGTGCGAGCGAAACGAGGCAAACGTCCAGTTCCTCGCCGATCTGATCAAGGTGCTGGCGGGCAAGAGCGTCTACAGTTCGCGAGAAGAGGAAGACATCTTCCGGGCCGTGGAGAGCATGCTCGACACTCCCATGCATCTTCGCAACATGACCAACTTCCAGAAGAGCTTGCCGAATCTCGGTGACGACGGTCTCTTCATTCGCATGCGCAAGTGGACGGCAGGCAACTCGCTGGGGTGGGTTTTCGACAATCCCCGCGACACCGTGGACCTGACGAAGGCCAACATCATCGGCTTCGACTACACGGACATCATCGACAATCCTGAAGTCCGCGCGCCCGTCATCAACTACCTCCTGCACCGCTTGGAGGCTCTCATCGATGGCCGCCGCCTGATCTATGTCATGGACGAGTTCTGGAAGATCCTCGACGGCAAGGGTGGACTCAAGGAGTTCGCCAAGAACAAGCAGAAGACCATTCGAAAGCAGAACGGCCTTGGCATCTTCGCGACCCAGAGTCCGGAGGATGCGCTGGCAAGCGACATTTCGGCGGCACTCATCGAGCAGACGGCCACGATGGTCCTGCTCCCGAACCCGAACGCCAGCCGCGAAGATTATGTGGACGGTCTGAAGCTGACGGACGCGGAGTACCAGGTGGTCGTAAGCCTCGACGAACGCTCGCGCTGCTTCCTCGTGAAGCAGGGCCACGCATCCGCTGTCTGTCAGTTGAATCTACGCGGCCTGGACGACGCTCTTGCCGTCATTTCCGCGTCTACGGACAACATAGAAATCATGCACGAGATTCTTAATGCACGCGCCGAGACCGAAGGCGTGTCACCGGACGATCTTCGTCCGGAGCAATGGCTGGACACGTTCTACGAGAATCGCAAGGGAAGCGGCAAAGGCCGGCCATCCCCCCGCCCCACCCCCACCTCGTCACAACGTGTCGCGTAACTGACAACCATCGCCGACTCAGGATAGGAGACCATCATGAGCACAACCACTCAGCCAAAGACCGTTCGTAGCCATCTTCTCAGGGCTGCACTTGCCACGGCCTTGACACTGACCTGCAGCATGCATAGCGAACCCGCTCGTGCAGGCCTGCCCGTCATCGACTACACGGCCATTGCCAACTCGCTCAAGAACTTCTACGACCAGTATGGCCGATGGGTAGAAACAGCACAGCATTACCAGAGCGTGATCCAGCACTACGCCGATCAAGCCACCTTCTGGCAAACACAGCTGAACAAACTGCAGCATCTCAACTTCACCTTGTTCACCCTCAAGCATCAGTTCACGGAAGTGGCTGAGGATTTCGGTGTGGATGTCGAATGCCCTGGGCGGGTTGCGAAGGGCGGACTAGCCGGTGTTCTCGATACGGCACTCGACAAGTTGATTCCCGACATGAATGGCGATGTGCTACAGCAGCAGCAAGATATCTGCGCCATGATCGTTCAGGCCAAGAACCTCAAGTACAACGATACCGTTCGCTATCTCAACTACGTAGCCCAGAAGGGGACCGAGATGGCGACGGCCCAGAGCACGCTCATCAGCAAGATTGGCGAGTCCAACGGCAACACGGCGAACTTCACCGCCCAGCTGACGGAGTTTGGCCAGACGTTGGATACGGCCCGCGCGCAGTGGGAATCCAACCAGAAACAAGCCGACGCGCAGATCGACATGCTGCTCACGATGCAGGCCAACCTCTCCCGGCGGGCCATGAGCGGATCGCCCAGCGTCTTGGGAACGGTCGTCAACACGGCGGCGCTGAAAGCCGCTTTCAACTGATACCCGAACCGCAAGGACCGCGCGGATTGGCAACACACATTCAGGAATAAGGCGACATGCCAAATATTACGGATTACATATACTTCCGACTGGTCTACGACTATCTCAACAAGCAGATCAGTACGTTCGGCATGGAGCTTATGGGCCGCATGATGTCGTGGGCGAGCGCCATGGCGCTCGTGCTCGTGACTTTGTGGATCCTCATTCAGGGTTACCGGATCCTTACCGGCCAGTCGCGTGAGCCGCTGATGGCTACGGTACTCAACATGGGCCGCATTGCCGTTATCGTCGGCGCCGCCACAACCATGGCGGTGGCAGGTACCGGTCTGCATAACTTCCTCACGGTCGATCTGGACAAGGAGGTGCATGGCCTCTTCACCGGCAATGACGACGAGACGACGGCAGACTCGATCGACGGCAACCTCGCCTGGACACAGCTCGCGCTGAGCACGATCAATTCCGTGCAGGTCGTCCCGAGCGATGCAGAGATGCTTGCCAATAAGCAGCGCGCGTCCTGGATCGCGGCGTTCGGAACGGCCAGCCCTCCCATGGCGGCAGGCGTCATGCTCCTCCTCTACCAGTTCGCCATGGCCCTGTTCATTGGTCTCGGCCCGCTGTTCATCCTTTGCCTGATCTTCGACCAGACCAAGGATCTGTTCCGCCGCTGGCTGATGTACGGCATCGGCACCATCTTTTCCATGGCGCTGCTAAGCGTGGTATGCAGCATCGTTCTTCGCCTTACGATCAAGATCAACGAAGCCATGTGGGGCGCCAAGATCGTGAACAAGCTGCTCGGAAGCAGCACGGAAGGCCTGAACAGCATCGCCATGCAGCAAGGCGGCATCGGCCTGCTGCTCACGGCTCTCATCGTCTCCGTACCGCCCATGGCGGCCATGTTCTTCCAGGGCACGCTGGGCAACTTCCTCACTTATTCCGCGTTTGGCGGCGCCGGCAGCAGCATCGGGCCGAGTGGGCAGCCTCCTGGGTCCTGGTCGGCGCATAGGCTTTCCGGAGGAGATAGTCAGGTAGCGGCGCGGGGGGAAACCTCGGGTGCCATAGGCGCGCCAGGGCGGTGGACCGCGCCTGCTGTGCCTACCCTCCCGCAGCAAGATGTCGTTAAGCCACAGCCTGCACGGGATCGGACTTAGTCATGCCTCTCATCAAGATAGCCGCAGTTCTAATGCTCATCTTACTTTGCCGCCCCGCATTCGCCGAGGGTGGCTGTCCCCCTGGGCAGGTACCCCAAGAGGGAAACGGTTGGAGAGCGTGTGTTCCTGTGGGGAATTCGTCGCAATCGCCAGGCCCGGCCGATAACTTTCGCGGCCCATCCAGAGTTGCGCGCTGGACCGCGCTCGCAGCGGACGCAGCAAAGGGAGTTCTTGGTGGAGGACTTAACAAAGCCTCCGAGGAGGAGGCGATTTCGGGAGCGATGTCCGACTGCGCCGGTCAAGGTGGAACTGACTGCAAGTTTATTGGGGTCGTGAAAAATCAGTGTATAGCCGTTGCCGTTGGAACGACTCAATTCGCTACCTCGGCGGGACCCACACAGATGACGGCAGAGAAACAGGCAGTCGCCAAATGTGCGGCGAGCGGCTCTACCGGATGCAAGCCGCATTATTCGACCTGTACCGATATCGCATACGGGAACTAAACGTGTGCGCCATCGGACCACCCGCTGGATGCCACCGTCGCAACCAAGACCAAATAAGCGGATCAGGAGCCAACTGATGCAACTGCGACTTAAGTTCGGCCTCGCATGTGGCACCGCCCTACTTGTATCCGGGTGGGTCCACGCGCAGACGGCAAACCCCTATGCACGTCCAACACCGTCCAACACGTCCGCCATGCAGGGTAAAGGAATGAAGATGGATGACCTCAAATCGTTTGCGACGGATGGGGCACGCGTTCTCGAGTCCAAATCGGGGGCTCTCGCTGGCGAGGGGAGCCAGGGCGTCATCCTGGTGCTCGATCCACCCAAGACCGGCCATGAAAAACTGGGGGAAGGCCCAAACCGCAACGTGCTCCTGCTGGTGCGCGACGGATCCGGTCAGCTCCGGAAAGTGGCGTCCAATAACCGCATCGTGCCCTGCTCCACCTGCGGGGGTGTGTCTGGCGACCCCTTTGGCTATACGCGGATTATCGGCCCCGGTCAGTTCCTTATTGCGACCGGCGGTGGAAGTCGCGAGCGCTGGTCGGACGAATACACCTTCACATGGTCCGCATCCCGAAAGGACTGGCTGGTAAGCCGCGTGGTTCGCCAGGCCACCGATAGCGAGACGGGCAAGGAAAAGCAGGTAGACCTCACGGCCAAGGACCTTGGCGAAACGTCCTTCCAAGACTTCGATCCGTCGAGTATTCCGGAAGTGACCCTTCCATGAGTTTCAATCCTTCGCCACGGAGGCGAGGCGTAACTGGTAAGGACACCACGACAGACTAGTCAAACAGGAGCTACACATGGCGACCGATCGCGAGACACAGGTCCTGACCGACGCTTATGCAGCGGGCATCAGGAGCCCCAGGGAACTGGCCAACTTCATGGCCCAGGTTACCCACGAATCCAACGGGCTGAACCGGCTGGAGGAAAGCTTCCGATATACGCGGAACATTTCCCAAATTCCCGTCAAATCCGCGTGGCGCGAAGGCGCTGAGGCACTCGAAACTGCTCGCCTCGAAGCACTTCAGGGACATCCCGAGAAGCTGGCAGAACTGATGTACGGCGGACGCAACGGTAACGACCAGCCCGGCGATGGCTGGACCTATCGCGGACGCGGATATATTCAGCTCACTGGCAAAGAAAATTATCGTGCAGCAGGCGAAGCACTTGGCCTCGACCTCGTGGGCCATCCCGATCTGGCCGCCAAGCCCGAGAACGCATCGCGCATCGCCGTGTGGTACTGGGAAAACCGCGTACCGGAAGCCGCGCGCGAAGACATTCGGGCTGCAACCATCGCCGTTAACGGCAAGCTGAACGGGTTTGAAGATCGCGAGCATCGCTTCGAGGACTGGCAGCGCCGTCTCACGCCCGAGGTCATGCGACGCCTTGGCGACGGGTCTGTTGGTCAGCCCTTGCCTCCAACCGCTGCGCGCCACACGGATGTCCATCAGCGCAATCTCAAGGAAGGCGCCCACGGCGAAGATGTGCGTGAACTTCAGAAGACCCTCGTACAACTCGGGTACACCGACTCGCACCACCGGCCCTTGCGCCCCGATGGCGACTTTGGCCCCGGCACTCGCTCGGCGCTCGAAGCGTTCCAGCGCGACCATCATCTGAAGCCGGACGGAATCGCCGGACCGAGCACCATGGCAGCCATTGCGGCCGCCCATCAGTCGCGCACAGCCGTGCTGCGTCTCGACGATCCGGCGCATCCCGACCACGCACTTTACGAACAGGCGCGCGCGGCGGTTCATCGTCTCGACGCACAACATCAGCGCACGCCCGACCAGCAAAGCGACAACCTTGCTGCCGCCTTGACCGTAGCAGCGCGTCGCGAAGGGCTGACGTCGATCGACCACGTGGTGCTGAGCGATGATGCAAGTCGCGCCTACGCCGTGGCAGGCGACGCAAATTCGCCTCATAAGCGCGTAGCAGATGTGGCGACCACACAGGCGGTGAATACTCCGGTGGAGCAGAGTGCGTCGGCACTGGCCAAGCCGCTAGCCCAGGAACCTTCGTCGCAGCATGTTCAGCGCCAGACGGCCTCGTCACCCGAGGCGCCCCCGCCCGTCATGACTCTGTAGTTCGCGCGCGGGGCCGTCGCCAGACGGCCTCGATCCATGCGCCTCCCTTGGGGGGGGGCGCGAACTCACAACCGGTGCGTGGCGTGTTCCAGGACGCTACGGCGGAGAACGCCATGAATCGCTGCAAATTCGACGACGCAAACACAAACCTTGTTCGATCGGGGCGCCTGGGACGCATGACGGCCCTGCCCCTCTTGCTCGCCATGCTCGTCCTGACAGGCTGCGACAAGTCAGCAACGCCGACGGCAACACCGGCCGCCGCTACTTCCTCGGCGACAGCGACAACGAGTACACCCAGCTGCCCCGCCGAAGCCTTCGACCGCTTCCTGCCGCTGTTCGAAAACGACGTGGCGGTTCAAAAGGCATACGTCACCGATCCGCTGCAAAGCGACTCGGTGGACCCCAACGCCGATCCCGAACCGAAGCCCGTCTCCAAGTCCATACCCAGGGCCGAAGTGGCATTCCCCGTGATGCCCAGCCAGGCGCAGCAGACGAAAGACGGTTTGGTCGCGACCCAGACCACGGGCGGTCCGACTGAGATCTCCGTGAAACTCGTCAAGCCGGACACCGACTACCAGATGACGTTCTTCTTCCGGAAGGACGACTGCTGGCACCTCTATCGCGTCAAAGACGATTCGCTCTGAGGGAGGTCACACACATGCCATACCAAGACGTCATGAACGTGATCCTGCCCCGGCAGGGCCATCAATCGGCACACATCACAGGCCATTATGGCGAGCACCGGGCCAAGGGCCCACACGGCGGTTCCGACTTCAACTACGAAGGCGGGCAAGCGGGTGTCAATCTCACCCACCCGTCCGTGCACTCGCCCATCGCCGGTGAGGTCACCTTCGTTGGAGGGCAGTACGGCACGATCAAGATCCGCGACGCGGAAGGCAATAGTCACGAAATCCTTCATACGCAGTCGCAATCAGTGAAGGTCGGTCAGCACGTCGAGGTCGGTGACGAAATCGGCCGCATGGGTGGCCGTGGGCCGGACGGAGCCACCCAGTACGCGCAGCACGTGCACTATCAGATGAAGGACGCGCACGGGCATCCGGTGAATCCGGAGACTTTCTGGCGTAACCGCCCGGCACCGTCGGTGGGCGCTCACTCCGCCCCTGCTTCGTCCACACACCAGGCGAAGGCGCCGCTCCTGCGCGATGGTTCGACGGGCACCGACGTGCAGGCCCTACAGGAACGACTCAACGCGCTCGGAATCCACGACGCCAAAGGTCGCCCGCTTTCGCCCGATGGCCACTTCGGCGAACACACTCGCGAAGCCGTCGAGAACTTCCAGCGAACGCACGGTCTGAAGCCAGACGGCATCGTAGGCCGTCACACCGCGGAGGCACTCCAGCACCAGCAGGCTCGGGACGTGCCGCGACTCGATTCACCCGCACATCCCGGCCATGAAATCTACAAGCAGGCGCGGGAAGGCGTTCATCGCCTGGACGCGCAACACCAACGCAGCCCCGACGAGGGAAGCGAGCGTCTTGCTGCCTCGCTGACAGTCGCAGCGCGGCAAGGCGGACTGCATCGCATCGATCGTGTGGAACTGAGCGCGGATGCCGACCGTGTCTATGCCATGCAGGGCGAACCACAGTCGCCATTCAAGCAAGTGGCTGAGGTGGACACGCAGCGCGCGATGGCTACACCCATCGAGCAGAGCAGTCAGGCATGGCATCAGGTCGCGCAGCAAGGTCATGCGCAGGCCGAGCAGCAACAGCAGCAGGCTCAACAACAGCAGGCCGCCAGGCCCGTACCCGGAGCAGGCCCATGAGGATCGCCAAAAGCGCGTCTTCTGCCCTTCTCATGCTCCTGTCCACTCACGCATACGGTGCCGCCATGAAACAACCCGACGTCAAGCTCAACCCCAATCCGCGCATGCGCTATGAGATCACTGTCGAAGTGAAAGGGGCTCCTGGTCCATTCGACCGCGTTGAGGGCGTGGTCGACTATCGCGTTGCCAACGAAGCCTGCGTGCCGTTGACGCCCGTGACCGGCGCAACGGTTCCGCCGGAGAAGCGCGTGCCCATCTCGCTGACTGCTATCGGCAACGGCACGTATAAGGGCGAAATCTTCGCAGATCTTCTTCAGGACGAAGATTACTTCGGTAAGGGCGTCTGTCATTGGTCCGTAGTTGCCGCCAGCGCAAACCTGTTCGTCAAGAGCGTGGACTTCAGCGCCCCCCTTTTTCATGACGACCTGCTGAAAGGCAAGTCCACCACGCGCTATTACTCGAACCGTTCTTACGCCACAACGCACCTCGATCGGGTCGATGTCGGCGAAGACGATCGGGCCAAGTATCAGGACGAAGCGAACGCCACCTTTTCGATCACTGTCCGTTCCGAGGAGAAGCGTCAATGACCCTTTCCTCCACCGACTATGCGTTACTAGCCCAGGATTCCTATCAGGATCCCGTGCTGAACAAGCCAAAGATACTTGGCGATGCCACCTATGAAGCCATCGACGTCGCGGACAACCCCCGTACGGGCTTTCAAGCGACTGCCTACCGCCGCATGGACACCGGCGAGATTGTGATCGCCTACCGTGGCACTGAGTTTGATCGCGAGCCGGTTCACGACGGCGGGGTCGACGCTGGCATGGTGTTGACGGGCGTGAATGCTCAGACTCAGGATTCGGTGGCATTTACCGAACGCGTGCTGGAGCGAGCGAAGCTGGACGCAGACTTGCACCATAAGCCATTGCAGGTAACCGTCACGGGGCATTCGTTGGGCGGCACACTTGCCGAAATCAATGCGGCTAAATTCGGCTTGAATGGCGAAACCTTCAACGCTTACGGCGCTGCAGGTCTGCTGCAGAACGTTCCCGCCGGCGGCAATCAAGTCATCGACCACGTGCGGGCGGGCGATCTGGTCAGTGCCGCAAGCGATCACTTTGGCGAGGTCCGGATCTACGCGTCGCAGCAAGACATAGACACTCTCTCGAAGGCCGGCTACCGCGATGACAGCGGCATCCTTTCGCCGCGCAATCCAATCAAGGCGACGGACTTCGACGCCCATGCGATCGACAACTTCGTGCCGGACAGCAAGCTGCTCGGCCAATCAATCATCAACCCCGAGAGCCTGGCTAGATACCGCGCTCACGAAGGCATGGTCGATCGTTACCGCAACGACATCATGGACATCCGCAAGGGGCTGTCGGCCACCTGGGAGATACCTAAGGAGATCGGCGAACATGCCGAGGCGCTTGGTCGCGAGGTGGCCCAAGACATAGCAGCGGCGGGACGGGCCATTGGGCAGGCTGCCCATGAGGTAGCGGACGCGGCAAAGCGGGCCAGTCACGAAGTTGCCGAAGACGTGGGCGATATCGCTCGCGCTGTCGGCAGTCGGGTATCCAGCGCCTGGAACACCCTGAGCCATCCCGGTTCATGGTTCGACGACGACAAACCGGCGCTGCGCCTGGACGATAAGTCTCATCCGGATCACGCGCTCTTCGAGCAGGCCCGCGACGGCGTTCATCGCCTCGACGCCCGTCACCAACATACACCCGACGAGCGCAGCGATCGCCTCGCCGCCTCCCTGACTGTCGCGGCCCGGCAAGGCGGCATACAGCGCATCGACCACGTTGAGGTGAGCGTGGACGCCACTCGTGCTTACGCTGTGCAAGGCAGCACCAACTCCCCCCATAAGCAGGTGGTCGAAGTGGATACGCAGCGGGCCATGAGCACGTCTATCGAAGACAGCAGTCGTGCCTGGCAAGAAGGAGCACAGCGAGCTCAGGCGCTGGCTGACCATCAACAGCAACAGACGCAGCAGCAGCCCGGTCGCTCGGCACCCGGTTCGGGCCCATGAGTGCGGCAAGAAGCGTGTCCTCCAAACCGACCGGCCGTACCAGTCCCTATAACGAAGCGACCGGCATCCATAAGGGCACCGATTTCACTACGCGTGCGAGTTCACGATCAGAGGAAGACAGAGCGGCATGACCAGAACCAGGGGATATTGGGCAGGTGGCCTTTTTATTGCGGCTTTGATCGCCGGCTACGTGTTGGCGGGTTACCTCACCCTTTTGTTTCTCGGGTTGAGGGACGTTCCGTTAAGCGTCGGCACGTACTTCAATTATGTGCGGGCCATTGCGCTCGGGCTAAAGGAGTATTTGCCGTACGCCTGGAAGATCAAGCTAGCCGGCGGCATTGGCTTTGGCTTCCCGTTGCTGCTTTGGCTTGTCGCGCTCTATTTCCTGCTGAAGCGCACAAAGAAATCCATGCACGGCGACGCCCGCTTCGCCACCGCATCCGATTTGCGCAAGCAGAACATGCTCTCGCCGGCGCCCAACGGCATCCTGGTGGGCAAGTTCAAGGGCAACCTGGTGCGCCTTCCGGGCCAACAGTTCGTGATCCTGGCCGCGCCGACGCGGTCAGGCAAGGGTGTCGGCGTGGTGATCCCCAACCTGCTCGACTACCAGGAATCGGTGGTCGTGCTGGACATCAAGCAGGAGAACTTCGACCTGACGAGTGGCTGGCGCAAGTCGCAGGGGCAGGAAATTTACCTGTTCAATCCCTTCGCCGAAGATCGCCGCACGCATCGATGGAACCCGCTGAGCTACGTGTCCAAAGACCCGGCATTCCGTGTTTCGGACCTTATGAGCATCGCCTCGATGCTCTACCCCGACGTATCCGACGACCAGAAGTTCTGGGTGAGCCAGGCGCGTAACGCCTTCATGGCATTCTCGCTGTATCTCTGCGAGAAGTGGGAGGACGACGAGAAGAAGGGCCGGCCGGAGATCATCCGTAGCAAGCCCACGCTCGGCATGATTTATCGCCTGTCATCCGGCGACGGCACGGACTTGCGCGAACTGTACACGCGGCTCTCGAAGGAACCCTTCCTGAGCGCGAACGCACAGTCCGCGTTCGCCAATCTTCTCTCGCAGGCCAACGAAACCTTCGCGTCGATCCTCGGCACGTTCAAGGAGCCCCTCAACGCCTGGATCAATCCCGTTCTGGATGCGGCCACCAGCGACGATGATTTCCTGCTCACGGACGTGCGCAGGAAGAAGATGACCATCTATATCGGCATCCAACCGAACAAGCTGGCCGAGAGCAAGCTGATCGTGAACCTGTTCTTCAGCCAACTCATCAACCTCAACACCAAGGTGTTGCCGCAGAACGATTCGAGCCTCAAGCACCAGTGCCTTCTGCTCATGGACGAGTTCACCTCGATCGGCAAAGTGGAAATCATCGCCTCGGCTGTGTCGTACATGGCCGGCTATAACATCCGCCTTCTGCCCATCATCCAGAGCATGGCCCAGCTCGACGCTACGTACGGCAAGGACATTTCGCGCACGGTCATCACGAACCATGCTCTGCAGATCGTCTACGCGCCGCGCGAACAGCAGGACGCGAACGACTACTCCGACATGCTGGGCTACACCACGGTGCGACGCGAAAACATTACCAAGAGCAAGAAGGGTGACGTGTCGAAGAGTCACTCCGAAGAAAAGCGCGCGCTCATGCTTCCGCAAGAACTGAAAGCCATGGGTACGGAAAAGGAAGTTTTCCTCTACGAGGGAATCCCCCACCCGGTGATGTGCGAGAAGATCCGCTACTACCAGGACAAATACTTCACGTCACGATTGATGGAGAAGGTGAAGATCGAGCCGCTCTCCATCTGACGACGGTGCTGGCCACATCTCCTGCTTCCTTCCTTTGAATGGAGTCGCCCATGAATCATTTTGCAAAAGCACTCTTGCTCATTGCATCGACTACCGTCATGCCGGCAACCGCCTTGGCCGGTACCGCACCGGAAAGCATGTGCGGCAAAAGCGACCAGGTTGTGTTTTCCTGCCCACTCGCCGGGAGCACGAAGACCGTTTCCATGTGTGCCGCGGGTGACGTTGCTCATGGGACCGGTCGTTTTTACTACGCCTATGGTCGCCCTGCGAAACCCGAGTTGACGTACCCGGCGCCTGGCAACGAGGGCGAGTTCACTCGCACGCACCTGACCTTCGCCGGCAATACCGGGGGCTACGCTTATGGCTTCACGAATGCCGGCTTCAAGTACATCGTCTATTCCATCTCCGGCTCCAGCAACTTGCAAGAGGGAGGACTGGTGGTCTTGAAGGATGATCAGGCAACGCCCGTGAAGCACAGCGCCTGCCAAGCGGGCAATGTCACCGATACGGATGAAGACGCGCTGATCGACGCGACGCTCAAATGGAAGAGCGACCCCATCATCGAGAAAAATGGCATACCTTCGCCCTGATCGCTTGTAATGTCGAGGGAGCGCACGACGATGCGCTCCCTCGACGGATCAGCGATGCATCTCGGGTTGTTGTTGCTGCTGTTGCGTATGCGAAGGCGCCGGCTGCTGCGTTTGCGCCGGGGCCTGCTGCCACTCTGCACTGCTCTGCGCCATGGTCTTACCCACCGACTGGCCCACGTCCACTTCCGCGATCTGCTTGAACGGGGAGTTCAGTTCACCCTGTACGGCATAGGCGCGGCGTGCATCGTCACTGAGCACCACGTGGTCCACACGCGATAGCCCCTGTGCTTGGGCGGCCACCGCCAGCGAGGCGGCCAGGTTGCTGCTCAGCTGGTCCGGCGTACGTCCCTGCTGCGCATCCACGGCGTGTACGCCTTCCAGTGCCTGACGATACATGGCGTTGCCAGGATGGGAGGGACTGTCGAGTTCCGTGGCCGGCCGTTGCGAGGCCTGATTCAATGCCGCCATGGTCTTGGCTCCCGCAATGCCGTCGTCGCCGAGGCCGTGATCGCGCTGAAAGGCTTTCAATGCCGCGGTTGTATTTGCACCGAAGTCGTTGTCGGGACGCAGCGGCCGGCCATCGGCTCCGTTGTAGCCAAGCTGCGCCAGCTGGCGTTGCAAGTCACCCACCGCGGGCGCGTGATCGTGTTCCCGCAGCGTGCCCGGCCGCTGCACGTGGTCGCCGGTGGCGTGATTCGGCGCATGGGCCCGCACGTGCCCCGGATGCGTCACATGAAGAAGACGCTCGTCGACACCGTTGCGGCGCACGTTTACATCCAGCGTGCGATCGGCGTTGACGTGGGTAGATACGTCGCGGCTGTTCACCGACTGCCACTGTCCGTTGACGAGGGCCGCGCCGTGCCCGGAACGGTCCCAGGTGACGAGGTCGCGCCCTTCGGCATAGAACCCTCGGTGATTTGACGTCTGCGCATAGGAGCCGCCCTGTCCCAAGGCCTGCACCATCGCTCGCGAGTGCGCCGGGTCCGTGAATGCATCGCGAATGGCGGCGTACTCGTGTGGCAGGTTGGGATGCGTGGGATCGTTGCCAAGCTGGGTCGGATTCACCAGCGGATTGCTTACCACGTTGTCCCATGCTGGCCGCAGCGGATGATCGGGCCCGGTGGCACGCATGTCGTTGAACAAGGCCGCGCCGGCCAACGCGTGATCGCGACCGTCGGTCACGTAATTCGGATAGCGGTCGATGGAGTGCCGCACATCGTCCACGCTGTGGTGCTGTCCGTGCTGGAGTTCGCCGATAAGGCGATTTCCGTAGGTTTCGCTCTGGTTATAGAGCTTGGCCGTCATGGTAATGAGGCGGGCCTGATCCGCTTCCGACGCATGTCGGTAGAGATCGGTCTGCTGCAACGGCGCAATGGCGTTCGTCATCAGCTTGTTCACCTGCGCGGTGTCGTGCCGGTGCACAAAATCCACGCCCGCCTCACTCGCCATGAAGGCGTCTAGGTGCGACTTCACCGTGGCATCGAGCGGCCGGCCGTGCTGGGCTTCGATCTGGTGACCGGTGCGCCCTAGATCGGCGATCGTCTGGGTCCGTTGCACTGGGGTAAGCGCCCAGTCCGGGTGCTCGGTGCGTGCCCACGCCTGATAGGCGTCGGTCAGCTCTGTCGCGACTTCGGGATGTTGCCCCAAGTCGGTCTGGAGCGTGCCGATAGAGAACCCACTGTTGCCGATGGGATCCATCCGGGGGTGGCCCTGGGCGTCGTTGCGGATGTTGCCCGCGAAACTCAGCCGGTAGGCCACATCGCCGCCTTCCGAACTCACGCCGATGGCGAAATAGGAAAGTGCACGTGCTTCGTTATCAGTCAATCCTGGCATGCTGTAACTCCTGGTTGATGGGCGCTGTTACATCTCGTCCTTGCACGTCGTGTCCAGCGGCGCCTTGCCGCCTTTCGCCACGCGTTCCAGCGAGACGTATTTCTCGTCGGCCCGGTACCAGGCCAGCCGTTTGCCTTCCGGCGTGACGTATCCGTTCACGTCCCCGAAAGCGGGGCACACGGGATAACCGCCGCGCTCGGCTTCCTCGGCGCAAAAGCGCATGTAGAGCTTGCCGTCGCGCCATTCGCCCTTGAAGCGGCCCGAGCTCCCCATGGACCGGGTGCCGTCCGCCCATGTGCCTTCAGGCGCTGCACCTTCCGGAATGTGCAGCTCTACCGCATGTCCGAGATTGCAATCGCTCCGATACCCCCAGTCGCCCGCGACTGCCGGCTCGCCCGTTTGCCTGGCTCCCGCCCCTCGCACACGCTTCTCCAGTTCGTCGGCCCGAAAGCTGGTCTGGGTCGTGGTGCAAGCGTTCTTGACGATCGTGCCGGGCTTGACGCCACACACCTTGTCACGACCTGCGATCCACTGTCGCTCCTCCTCGCGCAGGGCCTTACGGCCCGCGTCGTCGAGCGATCCCGAAAGCTTCTTGTAGACGGCGTTCAGCCGCGCGTCCTGCGTGTCGTAGTCGTGCGAGCCGGCGTCCTGCGCCGCGGCACCTGCCGTGAATGCCAAGCCCACGGCCATCGCGGCCAGCCATCGCACCCGGGCGCTCGCCCGCGCCCTATCCATTCGCCTGCCAAGCATTGGAACTCCTGGTTGTGAATCGGTCCGGATCCCCTCTTGCGGGACGGTAGCAGCCTTCCGTGAGAAAAAAACGTGCACTGATCGCGTCCCGGCCGCGGGGCCTTCAGCGCGATGCCCGACCCATCCGCTATCATGTCCGACCGGCGTGCCGCGGGTGGCACGCCTTCGGCATGGAACCCACGGAAAATCATGGCTTTGGCAGAAGACATCTCGGCCGCCGCGGGGCATACGCCCTTCATGCGCCAGTACCTGGCGGCAAAGGCGGAGCACCCGGACATCCTTCTGTTCTTCCGCATGGGCGACTTCTACGAGTTGTTCTATGACGACGCGCGCAAAGCCGCCCGCCTGCTCGACATCACGCTGACCCAGCGCGGCCAGTCCGCCGGGGCGCCGATCCCGATGGCGGGCGTTCCGTACCACGCGGTGGAGAACTACCTGGCCCGCCTGGTGAAGCTGGGCGAATCGGTAGCGCTATGCGAGCAGATCGGCGATCCGGCCACGTCGAAAGGTCCCGTCAAGCGTGAGGTGGTGCGCATCGTCACCCCCGGCACGGTGACCGACGCGGCACTGATGGAAGAGCGCCGCGACAACCTGCTGCTTTCCATCGCGGCCGGTCCGAAGGGCTATGGCCTGGCCTGGGTCGATCTCTCCACCGGTCGCTTCCTCCTTACCGAAGTGAGCACGGCCGAAGGGCTGGCCGCCGAACTGGCGCGATTGCAGCCGGCGGAAACCCTGGTCGGGGAAGACGTGGCCTGGCCCAAACTCGTTTCGTCGCTGCCCGGCCTGCGGAAGCGCCAGCCGTGGCATTTCGACGGCGACGCCGCCACTCGCGAGCTGTGCCGCTTCTTCAAGACGCGCGACCTCTTGGGATTCGGCGTGGACGGCATGCCCCTGGCCATCGCCGCGGCCGGCTGTCTGCTCGGCTACGTGGAAGAAACCCAGAAAAGCGCCCTGCCCCATCTCACCGGCCTCGCCGTGGAGAACGCGGGCGAGACGATCGCGATGGACGCTTCGACGCGGCGTAACCTGGAGATCGACACGCACCAGAGCGGCAACGTCGAGAACACCTTGCTTGGCGTGCTCGACGAAACGGTGACGCCGATGGGCGCGCGCCTGCTGCGCCGCTGGCTGAACCGGCCGTTGCGCGATCGCCAGGTGTTGCGCGGGCGCCACCAGGCGATCGGCAGCCTGATCGATGCGCGCCGCCATGTGAGCCTGCGCGAGCGACTGCGCGGTGTGGGCGACCTGGAGCGCATCCTTGCACGCGTGGCCTTGCGCTCGGCACGGCCGCGCGACCTCTCCACGCTGCGCGACGGCCTGGCCGCCGCGCCGGGCCTGCGCCAGGACATCGACGGCCTCGACAGCCCGCTGATCCATGCGCTCGTGGAGCGCATCGGCGATCACGCGGAAACCGCGGCACTGCTTGCCGCCGCCATCGTTCCGCAGCCGCCCGTGCTGCTCCGCGACGGGGGCGTGCTCGCCGAAGGCTACGACGACGAATTGGATGAACTGCGCCGCCTGTCCACGAACGCGGACCAGTTCCTGGTCGACATGGAGGAACGCGAGAAAGCCGCGAGTGGCATTCCCACGCTCAAGGTCGGCTATAACCGCGTGCACGGCTATTACATCGAGATCACCAAGGCCCAGGCCGACAAGGCCCCGCAGCACTACACGCGCCGGCAGACAACGAAGAACGCCGAGCGTTACATCACGGAAGAGTTGAAGCAGTTCGAAGACAAGGTGCTCTCCGCCAAGGAACGTTCGCTGATGCGCGAGCGCGCACTGTACGAACTGCTGCTGGACAAACTGATCGAGCGCCTGCCGGAACTGAAGGTCGCTGCGGCTGCCATGGCCGAACTCGACGTGCTGGCGAACCTGGCCGACCGTGCGGAAGCGCTGGACTGGACGGCGCCCCAGCTCACCGACGTACCGGGCATCCACATCGAGCGCGGGCGCCATCCTGTGGTCGAGAAGGTTCGCGACGAACCCTTCGAACCGAACGACCTCGCGCTGGACAAGGGCCGACGGATGCTGGTGATCACCGGCCCGAACATGGGCGGTAAGTCCACCTACATGCGGCAGAACGCGCTGATCGTCCTGCTGGCGCATATCGGCAGCTACGTGCCGGCCTCCTCCGCCACCATCGGGCCGATCGATCGCATCTTCACCCGCATCGGTGCAGGGGACGACCTCTCGCGGGGCCAGTCCACCTTCATGGTCGAGATGAGCGAAACGGCCAACATCCTGCACAACGCCACGGATTGCAGCCTGGTGCTCATGGACGAGGTGGGTCGCGGCACGAGCACCTACGACGGCTTGTCGCTGGCGCGCGCCGCCGCGGTGCACCTTGCCGCCACGAGCTGTGCGTTCACGCTTTTCGCCACGCACTACTTCGAACTGACCGAGCTCGCGGGCGAGTTCCGCACCATCGCGAACGTGCATCTCGACGCCGTGGAGTACGGCGACCAGCTGGTCTTCATGCACACAGTGAAGGATGGCCCCGCGAACCGCAGTTTCGGTTTGCAGGTCGCCGCCCTGGCCGGCTTGCCGAAGAGCGTGATCGCCGATGCGCGTCGTTACCTGTCGGCGCTGGAACAAGGTCACGAAGTGACGGCCGCAGTGGCAGCACCGCCAACGGCCGCGCCACAGATGGGCCTGTTCGCACCACCGCTGCCGTCGCCGGTGGAAGAAGCGTTGCGTGCTCTCGACCCCGACGATCTGGCGCCGCGCGAGGCCCTGGAGCAGCTGTACAAGCTGCGGAAGATGCTTCGCTGACCGCAATCCTGTGGGAGCCGCTTCAGCGGCGATGGGTGCTCGCGACAAGGTGCCCGCTGCCGCGGTATCGCCGGCATAGCCGGCTCCCACAGCAAGCGGCCACACAAAGGGACCCTACAAGGTCTTCTTCAAGTCCTGGATCAACCGGCGGTCGCGTTTATCCGGCCGCGTATCCGGACGCAGCAGCGCCCCGCCCGTAAGGCGGCGATCCTCGCGGCGACGCTGGCGCTCGGCCGCGCTTTCTTCGGTTTCACTGTAGAGCTTCTGCGCTTCCGGCGCCGGCCCGCGTTTTTCCGACAGCGCCACCACCATGCAGGCGATTCGCTCTTCGCCGCGCGTGATCCGCAGCGTATCGCCCACGTGCACCGGCTTGGCCGGTTTGCAGGCAGCGGCGTTCAACTCCACCTTGCCGCCGTCGATCGCCTGCTTCGCGAGGCTGCGGGTCTTGAAGAAACGGGCGGCCCAAAGCCATACGTCGGCACGGACGCCGGGGTTGTTCGATGCATCGGTCATGGCATGAAGGATAAGGTCGGCACAGGGGATACCAAGGCTGGGAAGCCCCGAACACGGTATCGCGAACGTCATGACGTGTCCTGAGCGTCCCTAACCGGCAGGCAGGAACAGGTTGCCTACGGGAATCGTCACGAGCGACAGCAGGATGCCCGCACCGAGGACGGTATTGGCGAGCTGCGGTTCGAGTTCGTATTGATCCGCGAGGATGGCCGCCGAGATCATGGGCGCCATGGCCGCTTGGAGCACGCCCACCGTGAGCGTCAGGCCCGACACGCCGGCCGCCACGCCCAGCCCCAGCACCAGCAGCGGCGCCAGGAGCAGCTTCCAGCCCAGCCCGGCCACCAGCGCGCCCATCTGCTCGCGGCGCAAGTGCAGGCGAAACTGCAGCCCCACCGAGAAGAGCGCCAGCGGCGTGAGTGTCTGGCCGATCTGCAACAGCGGCTTTTCGAGGGCCTCCGGCAGACCGCCGGCCAGGCCGATGGCGACACCCACCAACAAGGCGATGAAAGCGGGAAACGTGAGGAGCCGTCGCACAATGGTCGAGGCGCTCGCGCCCCGCCCCGAATAGAGGGACGCCACCACGATGCCTCCGGCCGCGAGCATGGGAAAGCATCCCAGTTGATCGGCGATCACGGCCACGGAAAGGCCGGGCTTTCCGTGGAGCGCTTCTACCAGCGGATAGCCCATGAAGGACGTGTTGCCCAGGCCGCAGACCAGCGTGAGACAGCCGATGCGCCGTGGCGGCCATCCGAGCACCTTGCCCAGGACGGCGAACAGTGCCCACGCGCCAAGGAAGGTCACATACATGCCCGCTACCGGAAACCACAGGCGTGCATCGATCGTCACGTGTGGTACCAGCGCCAGCACCAGCGCCGGCAGCGCGATGTTCAGCACCCACCAGTTGATTCCGGGAACGATGCCTTCCGGAAGGGATGCGTAACGGCGGCAAAGAATGCCGAGGGCAAGGCAGAGGAAGAGGATGAGCAGCGCGGACATTGCGAGGACGATAGCAGCGTGCGTAACGAAGCGTCACGCGCCCATTGGGGGGCAGAAGGCGCTGGGCCCTGCCTTCGCAGGGGCGACGGTGGACGCACCGGGTGCCTCATACCGTCGTTCCCGCGAAGGCGGGAACCCAGCGCCTTGTGCTTCAGCCCAGCAGCACCCGGTTCATCCGCTGCACGAACCCGGCCGGATCGGCCAGTTGCGCGCCCGCGGTGATTTCCGCCTGTTCGAACAGCAGGCCGGCCAGGTCTGCCGCCTTCGCGTCGTCCGTCTCGTTCGCCAGACGTTTCACCAGTGCGTGGTCCGGGTTGAGTTCGAGCACCGGCTTCGCATCCGGCACGTCCTGCCCTGCCTCACGCAGCAGGCGGGCGAGATGCGGCGCCAGATCGAAGTCGGCCAGCGCCAGGCACGACGGCGAGTCGGTGAGGCGCGCCGAAACGCGAACCTCCTTGACGCGGTCGCCGAGCAACGTCTTCGTGCGCTCGAGCAGCGGCTTCGCCGCCTCGGCAGCCGCTTCCTGCTTCGCCTTGTCGGCCTCGTCCAGCGGGAATTCGCCCTTGGCGACGTTACGCAACCGCTTGCCGCCGTATTCGGTGAGGTAACCGAGCATCCACTCGTCCACCCGGTCGGACATCAGCAGCACTTCGATGTCCTTGGCCTTCAGCGCTTCCAGTTGCGGGCTGCCCGCGGCCGCGGCGTAGCTGTCGGCCGTGACGTACCAGATGGTGTCCTGTCCCACCGCCATGCGGCCGATATAGTCGTCGAGCGAGACCGTTTTCGCCGGGCCGTCGCCCTTCGTGGAGGCGAAGCGCAGAAGCTTGGCGATGCGCTCGCGATTGGCGGTGTCCTCGACGATGCCTTCCTTCAGCGTGTTGCCGAAACCGGTGAGGAAGGTCGCGAACTTTTCCGGCTCGTCGCGTGCAATGCGCTCGAGCAGGTCGAGCACGCCCTTCACGCAGCGCGCCTTGATCTGCTCCAGTTGGCGGTTGTGCTGGAGGATTTCGCGGCTGACGTTCAGCGGCAGGTCGTCGGCATCCACCACGCCACGCACGAAGCGCAGGTAGTTCGGCAGCAGCTCTTCGGCGGCGTCCATGATGAAGACGCGCTTGATGTAGAGCTTCAGGCCCTTGCGCTCGTCACGGCCGCCCATCATCAGGTCGAACGGAGGCTGCTCGGGCACGTAGAGCAAGGTCGTGAAGCTCTGGTTGCCCTCGACGCGGTTGTGCGTCCAGGCCAGCGCGTCGTTGAAATCGTGGCCCAGCGCCTTGTAGAAGTTCTGGTATTCCTCGTCGGTGATCTCGCTCTTGGCGCGAGACCACAGTGCCGATGCGGAATTGACCGTGGTCCACTCCGTGGGATCCGGCTTGCCGTCCTTTTCGGCGGGCATGCGGATCGGGAATGCCACGTGATCGGAGTACTTCGTGATGGCGCCGCGCAGCGTCCACGGCTTGAGGAACTCGTCTTCGTCGGCCTTCAGGTGCAGCACCACCGTGGTGCCGCGCTCGCTGACGTTGGTGTCTTCCAGCGTGTATTCGCCCTTGCCGTCGCTTTCCCAGCGTACGCCGGCCACGGCGGGCTGACCGGCCCGGCGGGTGATCACGGTGACCTTGTCGGCGACGACGAAGGCCGAATAGAAGCCCACGCCAAACTGGCCGATAAGGCGGGCGTCGGCCTTCTGTTCGCCGGAAAGCGCCTCGAGGTAGCGGCGCGTCCCGGAGCTGGCGATGGTGCCGATGTTGGCGACCACTTCCTCCCGGCTCATGCCGATGCCGTTGTCGCGCACGCTGATGGTCCGCGCCTCCGGATCCCACGTGACCTGGATGCGCAGATCCGCATCGCCGTCGGTCAGGGAGGGATCGGCCAGCGCTTCGAAACGCAGCTTGTCGCAGGCGTCGGAGGCGTTGGAGATCAGCTCGCGCAGGAAAATTTCCTTGTGCGAGTAGAGGGAATGGGTCACCAGGTGGAGTACCTGGGCGACCTCGGCTTCGAACTTACGGGTTTCCTGGCTCACGGTGCCGTTCCTTCAGGGGTGGGACAGGCACGGGAGTATGGGGATAGGAGGGGGCCGAAAAAAGGCCCCCTCTCGCTTGACGCGCGGGGTTAGCGCGCGGCCTGCAGGGCGGCGATGCGCTCTTCGATGGGCGGGTGGCTCATGAAGAGGCGCTTCACGCCGGAGGCCAGGTGCCCGGAAATGCCGAACGCCTGGATCGACTGCGGCAGCGACGTGTCGCCGTGGTTGCCGGACAGGCGCTGCAGGGCCGAGATCATGGAGCCCCGGCCGGCCAGCTGGGCGCCCGCAGCATCGGCGCGGAACTCGCGCCAGCGCGAGAACCACATGACAATCATCGAGGCGAACAGGCCGAACACGATCTGCAACACCATCACCACGACGAAATAGCCGATGCCACCCTCGCCGTCGCGCTCGCGGCCGCCACTCAGCCAGCTGTCCACCACCCGGCCCACGATACGGGCCAGGACGATCACCAGCGTGTTGAGCACGCCCTGGATCAGGGTCAGGGTGACCATGTCGCCGTTGGCGACGTGGCCGATCTCATGGCCCAGCACGGCGGAAACCTGCTCCCTGTCCATCTGCTGGAGCAGACCCGTGCTGACCGCCACCAGGGCGTTGTTGCGCGACATGCCGGTGGCGAAGGCGTTCATCTCGGGCGCGTCGTAGACGGCCACCTCCGGCATGCCGATGCCCGCCTTCTCGGCATGGCGTCGCACGGTCTCAAGCAGCCAGCGCTCGGACTCGTTGCGCGGCTCGGTGATCACCTTGGCGCCGGTGGACATCTTCGCGGTCCACTTCGAGATGACCAGCGATATGAAGGCGCCGCCCATGCCGAAGACCGAGGCGAAAACGATGAGGCCCCCGATCCCCATGCCGCGCTGCGCGGCCCACTGGTCGATGCCGAGAACGTGGCAGACGCAGGTCAGCAGGAGGATGACGGCAAGGTTGGTGGCGACGAACAGGGCAATGCGTTTGAACATGATCTGTCTCTCTCATGGCGGCTGGCGATGGCGCCGCCTGGTGCAAGTTTTCGGGGCGAAGGGCTGACGATTCAATGCCGGAAGCCCTTACCGGGCGCGGGCGCAGGTTCCGCGCGGCTCCGCGCCGAAGGCTTCGCCTACACTTGTCCGCCTCCGGCTTCAGCAAGCATGAGAAACGTCTCAATTCCTCCCATGACGACCAAGCCACGCTACCGCGGACGTTTCGCGCCCTCGCCCACCGGCGCCCTCCACTTCGGATCCCTCGTGGCCGCGGTGGGAAGCTGGCTTGTGGCGCGGCACGCCGGAGGCGAATGGCTCGTGCGCATCGAAGACATCGACCCGCCACGGGAGGTTCCCGGATCGGCGGCGTCCATCCTGGCTACCCTGGACGCCTTCGGCTTGTCGGCGGACGCGCCGCCGGTCTACCAGTCGCAGCGGCAACCCCTTTACGCCGCGGCGTTCCAGCGCCTGCGGGACGAGGGCCGGCTCTTCCCGTGCTGGTGCAGCCGTACCGACCTGGCCGCCGCGGGCGGCTTCCACCGCGACGGCATCTGCGTGGCGCCGCCCGATTCCGCCCGCCCGCCCGCATGGCGCCTCCTCACACCGGATCTCACCATCCGCTGGATCGACGACCTGCAAGGCCCCCAGGCCGAGAACCTGCGCGAGGCAGCGGGAGACTTCGTCATCCGGCGCGTGGAAGGGCTCTGGTCCTACCAGCTGGCCTGCGTGGTCGACGACGCCGACCAGGGCGTCACCCACGTCGTGAGGGGGGCCGACCTGCTCGAGTCCACCGCCAGGCAGATCCACCTGCAGCACCTGCTCGGATGGCCGACCCCGGGATACCTCCACCTCCCGCTGGTGCTCGACGGCGAGGGGCGGAAGCTCTCGAAATCCACGGCCGCCCTGCCTGTCGACGCCCGCGATCCCCTTCCTGCCCTGCGCGCGGCACTCGGCCAGTTGGGGGTGGCGGTGAGGTCCGCCGCGACCACGCCCGATGGGCTCCTTCGTGACGCGCTGCTCGGGTTCGCGCCTGCGTCGCTTCGCCGCAGTAGTCTTGGCGCCACGGCGACGCTATAAGAATCGTTTGCCCGGCGACGGGCCACCACGGGATTGCGCGAGGATGAAGCAAGGCATGACGCAGCGAACGGCACTGGTGACCGGCGGCACGGGCGGCATCGGAACGGCGATCGTGCGCTACCTTGCCCGTCAGGGCCACCGGGTCGCCACCAATTTCCGCGACGAACCCCGGGCGGCTGCATGGCGCGAAGACATGATCCGCGACGGCATCGACGTCGTGATGGTGCCGGGCGACGTCTCCGACCCCGTCTCGGCGGAGGCGATGGTGCGTGCGGTGGAAGACCTGGCCGGGCCCGTCGAAATCCTGGTGAACAACGCCGGCATCACCCGCGACACCACCTTCCACAAGATGGACTACCAACAGTGGACCGAGGTGGTGAACACCAACCTCAACGCCTGCTTCAACGTCACCCGTCCGGTGATCGAGGGCATGCGCTCCCGGCAGTGGGGCCGAATCGTCCAGATCAGCTCGATCAACGGCCAGAAGGGCCAGTACGGCCAGGCCAACTACGCCGCGGCGAAAGCCGGCGTGCATGGCTTCACCATCTCGCTGGCGCAGGAGAACGCGCGTTTCGGCATCACGGTGAACACCGTGTCGCCCGGTTACGTCGGCACCGATCTGGTCATGGCCGTCCCCGAGGACATCCGCGCGAAGATCATCGCCCAGATCCCGGTCGGCCGCCTCGGCAGGCCCGAGGAGATCGCGCACGCCGTTGCGTTCCTCACCTCCGAGGATTCCAGCTGGATCACAGGCTCCAACCTCGCCATCAACGGCGGGCATTACATGGGGTGGTAGGAGCGTGCGCCCCTACCCCAAGCCCAGTTCGTCTATCGATTGCGGTTCGCGGATCGTCACGCCATTGTGGTGCGCGCGAAACTTCGCCATCACCTTGTAGGCCACACGGCGTGCGCGCATCACCGATCCGAGCGGTCGATGCGCCGCCAGGCCGTGCCAGGGGCTGAAGGCCATGCCGTCATCGATGGCGGCGCGGCGCGCGGCATTCCACGCGGGCTGCGGCGGTACGACGATGCGGGCAACGTCGATGTAGGGGCTTTTCTCCTCCGGCCAGCGCACCGAGGCGTCCTCGATCGGCATCGTGTCCAGGTCCGTGCAGAACTGCACGCGCAGGTCCCACTCGCCGCTCTGCTCCGCGAAATGGTTCACCATCGCTTCGCGCAATCCGTTCGGTTTGCCGTTGACGTTGAGTTCGGCATCGGT
Organism: Luteibacter sp. SG786; assembly: GCF_011759605.1. Lineage (GTDB taxonomy): Bacteria > Pseudomonadota > Gammaproteobacteria > Xanthomonadales > Rhodanobacteraceae > Luteibacter. The sequence goes on along the minus strand of NZ_JAAOYX010000001.1, from coordinate 685,868 downwards.
GAGCGCCGTGAGGTTCGGCGATCGCGGTGCCACCGAAACCTTGACCACATACTCGCCGAAGCGGATGGGTGCCTGGCTGTAATAGGTGTCGCCGAGCGGATGCGTTTCGGGTTGTCCGCCAAGACTGAGGAGCGTCGCACTCTTGCCGCCGAACGCTTCGATGACCCGCTCCGTGCCGCGGAGCACGGCCGACAGAGCCTTCTTCGCGCCTTCCGCACGATCCGTCGTCGCGGCCACCAGTTTCAGTGACGCCGAAAAGCGCTTCGCGTTGGGCGCGGAGAAAACCGGCCCGTTCACCAGCACGAAGTCCTGCGTGAGGTCGCCGTCGCTGCCGGGCAGCCGCTCGCCCTCCACGCCGATGATTTTCAGGGCCATGCCGCGCGGCGTCGACACGCTGTCGTCGAGCAGGTCGCCCGGGACCGTGGACAAGCGCATCACCAGTTGATAAGTCCCTTCGCGCGCGAACAACCCCTGCGCCAGTTCCCGCGGCAAGTCGCCCGGCACGATCAACTCGCCGGTCAGCAACGCATGACTCTTCGCGTGCACCGAGCGATGGGCGTGCTTCTCGTGTTCCAGGGTGGTCTGGTTGATCCGCGTGAGCGTCTCGATCAGCTGCTCCGCCGTTTCGGCCTCGTCGGCCTCCACATGCTCCAGGGACTCGTCGAAGCGGATCGGCGGGGGGACCAGGGACAGGGGCATGACGGGGCTCGGCGCTTGCGGTCGCAAGATGTTGCCGCCGAGCCCGTGAAGGAGGGGTCACATGAGCTTGTAACTGAACGTGAGGTTCCAGCGAATGTCGCGATCCTTGTTCTCGGGCGGCTTGTCGGCCGTCGGCCAGGCCAGCGCGAAGTCGATCGCATAATGCTTCTTGTCCGAAGCACGTATGCCGACCACCGCCGAATCGAGCCGGTCGATGAACGGCCGCGCACCGTTCAGATAAACCCTGGCCGCCTGATAGGCAACGTAAGGCGCCACCGAGTCGATCCATCCCGCGCCCGGAGCGAAGGCCCGATTCAGTTCCGCCGAGGCCGCCCAGCCACTGTCCCCCGCCGCGTCGCCGGGATCGTACGCCAGCGCGAAATTCTGTCCGCCGAAGTTGATCTGTTCCGTCGACGGCAAGGCATCGTGGCTGTATTGGCCGGTGGCCCGCAGCACCGTTCCGAGCTTGTGCGCCCACTGCCGCGACCAGCTTGCGTTTGCCGTGTACCGCGTGAACGCCACATCGGGCATCGCGATGCCGGCGGCGCCCACGTTGCTCACGGTGCGCGAGTACGCGCCCAGTCCGGCGAAGCCATGTGCCACGGCGAAGGCGAACTGGAGCGTGCGCCCCGCCTCCACGCTCAGCGAAGACAGTTCCGCGTTGAGCACGCGCACACTGGAGCGCAACGCGATCGTCGCCCCGGTATCCACGTTCCTGTACCTGTCGTCCTGGCGGGACGCATAGACGCCCATCGCCAGGTTCACCCTGCGCGTGTTGGCGAGTACCAGCGGATACACCGCCGACAATGCCAGGCGATCCTGCTCGAGCCTGTGCTCGAGATACGACGGCAACTGCTCGTCGGTGTCCGGCTGTCCCCAGTAACGGCTGGCATCCACCTTGCCCTGCCAACCACGCGAACCGATGGGCTGCACATAGGCCGCGGAGTAGAAGCGCTGCCCTGCGCCATTGGGATACAGAGTCGACACGCTCAACTGTTCGCCCAGCGGCGAGGCGCCGTTCTCGATAAGGGAAAATACGCCCTGCGTTCCCGGATGATTGAAATCGAGGCCGTAACTCATGTCGTAGCGCTGCCGCGATACGTCGAGATCCAACCGCGTGGCGCCGTCCGTCGTCGTGGGTGGGGGCACGTTCGCTGCCACCTTGAGGCCGGGCAGCGTCCCAAGCAGTTGGGTGTAACGCTCGAACGTGTCCTGGCGCAACGGACGTTCGCCGACGATGTGTGCCGCCATCGCCTTGATGCGCGGTTCGAGGTTTCCCGCATCGCCGCGCAGCGCTACGTCGGCGACGTAGCCTTCCACCACCTGGATCTTCACCACGCCGCCGGCGAGCGTCTGGTTAGGCACGAACGCAAACGACAACGCGTAGCCGCGGGCCTTGTACAGGGCGGTGACGCGATCGGCCGCGGCAACCAGGTCGCGAACCGTGGAATCCTTGCCTCGCATGGGCGCGAAGATCGCCGCGACATCGGCGAAGGGAATGGACTTCACTCCCACCACATCGAAGCGAGAAGGTGTCAGGTGGGTAGACAGCAGCGCTTCCAGCGCGGGGTTCGGCGCCTTGACGTGCACCGTCACCGACGGTGCCTGCCGGGGAGTCTCGGTACGGGGAAGGGTCTGTAGCGGGTTGGCTGGCGCACGAACCTGCGCCGGGGTGGAACACACGACGGTCATGCCCAGAAGGCAACCGAGCCATCGATTCATGAACTCTCCTTGGGGTGGCGCGGATATCGTGAGGGCGGCGCGCATGCGCCGCCCTCGCCTTGGCCGCCTTAGCGGGGCGAACCGAGCAGGCCCTTGAGTGGCCGGTTGTCCGCTTCGGTCGCGCCGCCCGTGATGCCGCCGACCAGCCCGCCGACGACGCCGCCCACCGTGTTGGTCACGCCGGAAACGACACCGGCCACACCACCAGCGCCACCGCTGCCGGCCGTACCGCCGGTACCGGTAGCCCCGGCCACGCCGTTCACCACGGTGCTGGCGGCGCCGGTCACGCCCGACAGTGCCCCACCCGATCCGACGGCCGCCGTCGCGCCGTTGCCGATGCCGCTCACGGTATTGCCCACGGCGGACGTCAACGGTGAAAGCGGTGCCAGAGGCCCGGATCCCACCGCCGTCACGGTGCTGCCGAGCGCTGCCACGGTCGTCGTCGCACCGGCGAGGGTGGTACCGACGGTATCTCCCGCACCCGGCCCGGCGCTACCAAGGCCGCTGTGAAGGCCCGTGCTCAACGGGGCAAGCGCGTTGCCCGCGTTCTGCACCGTCGTACCCAGCGACGCCGTGAGATTGCCCGCCCCACCCGGCACCGAGGCACCGGCAATGTTGGCGCCGAGACCGGCAACCGCCGCGCTGCCGCCACCCGCAAGGCTACCTGCCGCGTTGCCCGCAGCAGCCACCAGGTTGCCGGACGCGATGGGCGAGGCGCTGTCACCGAGCGCGCCTGCCAGAGGCGAGACGACGTCGCTTACGGCCTGGGTCAAGCTGTCGGCGGCGGAGGATTCCAAGGCGCCGTCGAGCCGTGCGCCGATCTGTTCCACGCCGCTGCCTACGAGCGACACGGTCGTTCCCACGGCAGCCGTGATGGGCGTGATCGGCGTTCCCGCACCCACCGTGCTGACTCCGCCACCCAGATCGTTCACCGCCCCGCCAACCTGCGTCACCACGTTGCCAAGGCTGTCCGTGGTCGTGCCCACAGGGTTGGCGATGTTGCCCGTTTGACCGAGCCCGTCACTGATGCCGTCGCCAAGCGTCGTGATGGCGTTGCCCAGACCGTCGACGGCACTGCCTGCGCCTTCGGCGAGACCGCTCGTGCCGCCAAGTACCGTCGTGGCCGGCAGCTGCGCGCCCACGCCGGACACCGCGCCGCCGACGGCGGAGATGATGTTGCCGGCACCGGTGGTCACGGCTCCCACGGCGTTGCTGGGCGCGGGCGTACCACCGCCGGTGCCTCCGCCGCCGTTGTCGCCCCCGCCGTTGTCGCCGCCACCCGTGCCACCGCCTCCGTTACCACCCGTGCCACCTGAACCGCCCGTACCTCCGGTGCCACCGGTACCTCCGCCCGTGCCGCCGGTACCGCCCGTGCCGGTGCCCGCTCCGCCCCCGCCGCCGGTATCGCCGGCTCCACCCGGCTGGACCGTGCCGCCCGAACCGCCACCCGAGCGGGTGGATCCGTGACCACTGCATGCCGTAACCGACACGGCCGCGGCAGCGATGCATGTTGCAAGCAACGTGCGCGTAAGGATTCTTCCGAACTGCTGTTCGCTCATGATGAACACTCCTCCGACGATGCCCTCTGGGCAAAGCCCCCTGCCACTGGGAGCCGAATCCTCGGATGTGACCCAAGTCACATCCACGGCTTCATGAGACGCGGCAAGTGCGTTTCGCGTTACGCGGAACCGGCAATTAATCCCCGACTACATGCCGTTTCGGCAGAATGTCGAGGATGTGTCACGTGTGCGGGGACATCGCATGAAGTCTGATGACGCCGCACAAAAAAACGCCCCGACAATCCGGGGCGTTCCGTGAAACCGTATCGGTCGAAATGCCGTATCAGTGCACGGTGAAGAGCTTGTCGAAGCCGGCGATGCGCAGGGTGTTGCGCAAGTCGGCGCTGGCGTTGACGATGCGAATTTCCGCGCGGTCGCCGCCGGCATGCTCGCGCAGCAGCATCAGCATGCCGAGCGCGGAACTATCCATGCCCACGACCTGCTCGAGGTCGAGCACGTAGCTGCGCGCCGGGGGAATGTCACCGAGGCAGGCATCGTGGAAGGCGCGATGGATGGAGAAATCGAAGCGGTCGCCCAGATGCAGCGTGAGGCAACCCTGCTCGGAATCGTGGTGGACGTTGATGGGCATGGACGTTTTCCTCAGAACAGGTCGATGTCGCCGGCAGCCATCGACTGCTGCAGGGCGGGACCACGCGAGCGCAGGCGGGCACGCTCGCGCTGCTCGGCCAGACGGGAGCGCACGCGCTGGGCGCGGGCACCCAGTTCGGATGCCTCGGCGGGCACGCAGGCCAGCTCTTCGATATCGCGCGTGCAGTCGGCGGTGATTTCCTGAAGCTCGACCAGACGCGAACGGGTCTGGTGCAGCAACTGGCTCAGGATGTCCTCGAACTGCAGCGACCGGATGGTCGTGGACACGTCGTTGCCCAGGCCGCGGTTGATGGATGCCGCCTCATCCGCCGCCGCGCTGGTACGCGCGTTCGATTCGGTAATCGTCGCCATCATCTCGTCGATGCCGCCCTTGGTGGAGAGCGCCACGTTCATGTCCTGCGAAGCCATGTGGCCGACCAGTTCGCGCAGTTGCTCCATGGCGGTGCGCGAGCGCTCCACGTGCGTGCCGATCTTCTCGTTGAACTGGTTGCTGTGCTGGGCCAGGTTGCGGATCTCGCCCGCCACCACCGCGAAGCCACGGCCGGATTCGCCGGCTCGCGCCGCTTCGATCGCGGCGTTGAGGGCCAGGAGGTTGGTTTCCTCGGCGATGGTGTTCACGTTCTTCAGGAGTGCGAACACGGCATCCATTTCCTTCGCCATGCCGTCGATGCGGTACACGATGCGCAGGCTTTCGCGGGAGAGCTGCACGATCAGGCCGACGAAGTGCTCCAGCAGGCTGGCGGTGCGGTCCGCGAAGTCCTGAACCGAAATGCCCTTGCCACCGGCCTCGATGATCTCGCTCAGCAGCTTCTGCTGCTTGCCGGTCTTGTGCGACAGGCCGTTGAAGCCTCCGCCGAGTTCGGCGACGGCATCGCGAAGCAGGTCGAGCGCCTGGTTGAGTTCGCGGCTGGCATGTCCCAGCTCGTCGACGATCGCGCTGCGAACGTCTTCCATGGCCTCACGCACCGACGCTTCGTCGCTGGTCGTGGAGTTGACGACCACTTCCACTTCGGGCAACGGCGCAGGACGCAGGCTGATCGCGATCCAGGTCGCCGTCAGCAGGGCCACGACGACCGGGGCGACCCAGGCCGAGTGGAACACCAGCACCAGCACCAGCGCGATGGCGCTGGCAGCGAAGCCGACGATGCGTTCGTTTTTGGGGATCAGCATGATGACGTCTCGATAATCAGGTGCCGACGCGGGCAGCGGCGGGCACGGGGGTGTTGGCTAGCGCAAGCAGGCGCGCCGCGATGGCATCCAGCGGAAGCATTTCACCGGCGGCCCCAGCCTTCCAGGCGGCGCCGGGCATGCCCCATACGACGGAGCTGGCCTCGTCCTGGACGAGCGTGGGAGCACCGGCTTCTTTCAGTTCGCCGAGACCGCGCGCGCCGTCGTCGCCCATGCCTGTAAGCAGGCAGCCGATGGTGGCGGCGCCGACGCTGGCGGCCATGGAACGGAACAGCACGTCCACGGAAGGCTTGTGCCGGTTCACGGGCGGGCCGTCGTGGAGTCGGCAGACATGGCGCGCGCCGTCCCACATCACCAGGAGATGCTGGCTGCCGGGCGCGATGTAGGCGTGGCCAGGCTGGATCGGCTGCCCGTCGCGCGCTTCGCACACGCGCATGGCCGAGCAGGAATCCATGCGGGCGGCGAACGGACCGCTGAAGGCGGCGGGAATATGTTGGGTGATGACGATGGGCGGTGCCGTGGGCGGCATGGATTCGAGCACCACACGGATGGCCTCGGTACCGCCGGTGGACGCACCGATGGCGATAATCCGCGTGCCCCCGCGTGTGCCGGCGGTCTGTGCCCGCGGCAGCACCGCGTCGGCGGAAAGCCGCGGCGCCACGTCGAGCCGGGTAACCGTGGCCCGTTCCCGCGGCTTGGCACCTGCGGCAAGGCGCACCTTGGCGCAGATTTCCGGCGCGTGCTCCATGAAGGTGTTGGCCAGATCCGCGGACGGTTTGGTGAAGAAATCCACCGCACCCAGTTCCAGCGCGCGAAGCGTGACGTCGGCGCCCTTTTCGGTCAGCGTAGACACCATCACCACCGGCATCGGCCGCAGGCGCATGAGATTGTCGAGGAAGGTCAGTCCATCCATCCGCGGCATCTCCACGTCGAGCGTGAGGACATCCGGATTGAGCTGCTTGATCTTGTCGCGCGCGATCAGCGGGTCCGCGGCGGTGCCCACCACCTCGATGCCCGGATCGGACTCGAGCATGGCGGTCAGCACCTTACGCACCAGGGCCGAATCGTCGACGATAAGAACGCGTACTTTCTGCATGGGTTCTGGCAACTCGGGTGACTTGACGTCCCTGTCGGCGGACCGACCGGATACGGTAACGAGGTGAACTCCCGACGGAGGCGTCAGAAAAGTTCCACCTCTCCCTTTATCGGATCATCTGCCAATCGCTTGAGGTATCGCTTCTCGCGATCGGCCAGGCTGTGGTCGTGCATGGAGCGCATCTGGCGCACGCGCACCTTGCCGCTGACCGGAAAGAACTGCACCTGGCGCGGGTAGATATCGCCCACGTCGGCCGCGCAGAGCTTCAGCTTTTCCGTGGCGATGTAACGCTGCACGAAAGCGATGTTGCGCTGGCCGATGTCGGTCATGGTGGCCAGCACGCGGCCGCCGCCGAAGATCTTCACCTCGAGGTCGTCGCGCTTGCCGCCGGCCTTGAGGATGGCGTTGATCAGCTGTTCCATGGCGTCGTTGCCATAGCGCGCCGCGCGGCCCACGGTGGAACTCCACCCGTCGCGCTCGCCAGTGGGCTCGGGCAACATGAAGTGGTTCATGCCGCCGATACGGCGGCGGGCGTCGCGCACGCACGCCGACACACACGAACCCAGCACCGTCGAAATCATTTCTTCCTGCACGCTCACGTAGAACTCGCCGGGCAGGATCTTCACCGTAACCACTTCCTGAGCCGGATCCCAGAAGCGGCGCACGTGCTCGAAACCGGGCAGCACGCTCTTCGGATCGAAGCCGGCGAAGGTTCGCGGTTGCAGGACGTACGCATCGCTCATGTGCGCTTCCGGTAGACCGTGCGGCCGATCAGGTCGAAGTCTTCGGACAGCCCGTACATGGATTCCGAATGACCGAGGAACAGATAGCCGCGGCTTTCCAGCATGCCGGCGTAACGGGCAAAGAGGCGCTGCTTCGTGGGCTTGTCGAAATAAATGACCACGTTGCGGCAGAAGATCGCATCGAAACGACCCTGCATGGGCCATTCGTGCAAGAGGTTGAGCGGCTGGATCGTTACCAGTTCGCGCAGGCGCGGATGGATCTGGGCATAGCCGTCGTAGCTGCCCTCGCCGCGCAGGAACCAGCGCTTGCGCCGTTCGTCGCTCACCCCACCCAGGCGATCGACCGGATACACGCCCTTGCGCGCCGCGGCCAAGGCCTGCGGCGAAAGGTCGGTGGCGAGGATTTTCGCGTCCACGTCGGCGCGCGTACGCTCCAGCGCCTCGGCCAGCACCATGGCGATGGCGTAGGGCTCTTCGCCGGTGGAGCAGCCGGCCGACCAGATGCGCAGCCGGCCACCGCCGCGCTTCTCTTCCAGCCAGCGCGGCAGCAGCTCGTCCACGAGCATGTCGTAGTGGTGCATCTCGCGGAAGAACGAAGTGACGTTCGTGCTGATGCAGCTGGCCAACTCACCCAGTTCGGATTCGGGATCGCGCCTCAGCAGGTCGCAATAGGCCGCGAAGCCAGGAAGCGCGAGCGCCCTCAACCGGCGCAGGAGCCTTCCCTGCACCAGTTGCCGCTTGTGCTCGCCCAGCGAGATGCCGCAATGCTGGAGCACGAAATCACGCAGGAAGGCGAACTCGGCCTCCCCCAGGGTCGGCCCCGCCGCGCCCGTCGGGCCGACGGCATCACCGCTGTCGACGAGCGCATTCATGGATCAGAACTCCTTCCACACACCGGCGTCGGCGGACTCCGCCTGACGCTGGGCACGCGGGGCCGGCGCGCTGCGCACGGCCGCGAACACGGTTTCCATCTCTTCCTGCGCGGCGTCCTTGCGCTTGGCCTTCGAGGCCGGCGTGGCAGACGCGTTGCCCGTGATCTGGAAGAACGCGACCTGACGGCTCAGTTCGGTGGCCTGCTCGTGCATCGCACGCGCGGCAGCGGCCGACTCCTCGACCAGGGCGGCGTTCTGCTGGGTCATCTCGTCCATCTGCAGCACGGCGTGGTTCACCTGGTCGATGCCGGCCGACTGCTCCGAGCTGGCGGCGGCGATCTCGGCGACGATGTCGGTGACCTTTTTCACGCTCTCCACGATCTCGGCCAGCGCCTTGCCGGACTGGTCGACGAGTTCGGAGCCCGTGCGCACCTTGTCGGCGCTGTCGTTGATGAGGCCTTTGATCTCTTTCGCGGCATTGGCGGACCGGCCGGCGAGGTTACGCACCTCCGTGGCCACCACCGCGAAGCCGCGGCCCTGCTCCCCGGCACGCGCTGCTTCCACCGCGGCGTTGAGCGCCAGCAGGTTGGTCTGGAAGGCGATTTCGTCGATGAGGCTGACGATGTCGGAAATCTTCTTGCTGGACGAATTGATCTCGCGCATGGCCACGACCGTCTGGGCGACCACTTCGCCGCCCTTCTCGGCCTGCTCGCGTGCACCGCGGGCCAGCTGGTTCGCGTGGCTGGCGTTCTCGGCGTTCTGCTTCACCGTGGAGGTCATTTCCTCCATCGACGAGGCGGTTTCCTCGAGGCTGGAAGCCTGTTCCTGCGTGCGCTGCGAGAGGTCGTCGTTGCCGCGCGAAATCTGCTGCGCGGCCGTGCTGACCGAGCCGGCGCCGTGGCGCACTTCCGAGACAATGCTGCTCAGGCGCTCGTCCATGGCGCGGAAGGCAGCCTGCAGCTGACCGAGTTCGTCGTTGCGGGTCACCTGCACGTCATGACCGAGCTTGCCCTCGGCGATGAGGTGGGCGACGGAAACCGTCTGCGCCAGCGTGCGCAGGATCGAGCGCACCACGAGCACGGCGATGAACAAGCTGATGATGAGGCCGATCGCAAGAGCGGCGATGCACAGCGCGCGGATGGTCTTGTACTGCGCGGTTTCCCTGTTGAAGATCGATTCGGCTTCCTCGCGCTTGGCTTCGATGAGCTTGCCGAGCTGGCTCTGGCGATCCATCAGCAGCGGCCGCACTTGCAGCTCGAGAATGTCGGAAGCGCCCTGGTCGCCCTGGTTCAGGGCATCGACCATGTCGGTCTTCGCCTGGTCGTAATCCTCGTTGGTCGCCTGCCATTTGTCGTAGAGCTTCTTGACGTCGGCGGACATCGGCACCTTCAGGAACGCCGCCTTCGTCGCGCCCATGTCTTCCTGGTATTTCTGGAACTCCGCGACCTTCTGCTTCACCTGGTCGGGGCTTCCCACCTTCGCCGCGGCCTCGCCAAGGACGACGAACGACATGAGCGATTGCGAGTTGATGCGCGTGAGCATTTCCGACGGTACGAGTTCTTCCTCGTACACCTGGCGCAAACCTTCGTTCTGGAAATGCATGGCACCGAGACCGACGGCGGCACCGCCGAAGAGCATGAGCGTGAGCAGGCCAAGCACTCCGTAGAGGCGGCCTCGGACGGTCAGGGCGGGCATCTTGAACTTGAACTTCTTCATCACGATTCCAATCGGCAAAGGTGCGGCAAGGGCGAACCGGTCGCGCCCGGAAGGGCCGATGCCCTCCCCTGGGCGTTGGCGGCTCACGCGACGGCTTTCACATCCGAGGAGGCCAGCGCGGCCTCCAGCATCTGGGCGTCCTGCGGCTGGAGCAGGCGGTCCACGTCGAGGAGCAGCACCATGCGCTCGCCGACGGAGGTAAGGCCCTTCAGGTATTCGGTATCGACGGTGGTACCCATGTCGGGCACGGGACGGACGCCGCCCGGCGAGACATCGACCACGTCCGACACGGCATCCACCACCACACCGAACTGGCGGCCGGCGACCATGACGATCACGCATACGGTGGTGGCGGTGTATTCCTCGCGGGCCAGCCCGAAGCGCAGACGCAGGTCCAGCACGGGAACGATGGCACCGCGGAGGTTCAGCACGCCCAGGACGTAGGACGGCGCCTGGGGGATGCGTGTGACGGGCGTCCAGCCGCGGATTTCACGGACGGCGAGGATATCGACGCCGTATTCCTCGTTCCCGAGGTTGACGGTGAGGTACTGCGCGGCCTCGTCGGACGCGGTGCTGGCGGTGTTGGCTTGCTCGTTCATGTCGTTCCCACGGCGGATCGGATCGGCGGTTCGGGACCCCTTCTCAAGGGGTATCGGCCGCGGCCGCGGGGACTTGAGGGGGAATTCGATGCGCCCCGGACGGGCCTTTCCGGCACCGCAACGGCCCAATAGAGGCTGGCCACGGCAGCCTGGGAGGATGCGGTTACGGGGGCCTTCTGGGAGCCGGCTATGCCGGCGATCCCAAGGCAGCAGGCAACCTTGCCGCAAGCACCCATCGCCGCTGAAGCGGCTCCCACACAAAGCTCGCATGCTTGTGAGGAAACCTCAGTGCTTGGTGAGGACTCCTGTGGGAAGACCCCTGTGGGAGCCGGCTATGCCGGCGATCCCGCGGCAGCGGGCAACCTTGCCGCGAGCCTTATCAGGCCGCCTTGCGACGCCCCTGCATGCGCACCAGGCCGGTCACGTCGGCGATCAGCGCCACCGAACCGTCGGCCAGGATGGTGGCGCCGGAAATGCCCACCACACGCCGGTAGTTAGCCTCCAGCGACTTCACCACCGCCTGCTGCTGGCCGATCAGTTCGTCCACGAACAGGCCGATGCGGGTGCCCTCGCCTTCCACCACGATGACGATGCCCTCGTCGATGGCGCGACGGCGGCCATCGCAGCCGAATACGTCGAACAGGCGCACGATCGGCAGCCACTGGTCGCGGAAGCGGAACAGCTCGCCGCCGCCGACCACACTGCGCACGGCGTCTGGCTTCACCTGCACCGATTCCACGATGGAAACCAGCGGCACGATGTAGGTTTCTTCGCCCACCGCGGCCGTGAGGCCGTCGATGATGGCGAGCGTGAGCGGCAGTGTGATGGTGAACGTGGTGCCGCTGCCCTGCGTGCTGCGGATGCCGACGGTGCCGCCCAGATCCATGACATTGCGGCGGACCACGTCCATGCCGACGCCACGACCCGACAGGTCGGTGGTGGCGGCCGCCGTGGAGAAGCCGGCCTCGAAGATCAGGTCGGCCACCGCGTCGTCGGACATGCCGTCACCCGACGCGATGATGCCGCGCTGCACGGCCTTGGCTACGATGGCATCGCGGTTGAGACCCGCACCGTCATCGGCCACTTCCACCACGATCGATCCACCGCGATGGAAGGCCTCCATGCGCAGCGTGCCCGTATCGCCCTTGCCGGCGGCGAGCCGCTTGGCCGGAACTTCCAGGCCGTGATCGATGGCGTTGCGCACGAGATGGACCAGCGGGTCGCCGATCTTCTCGAGCACGGTCTTGTCCAGTTCGGTGGTCTCGCCCCGCAGGTCGAGCACCACCTTCTTGTCGAGCTTCTGCGCCAGGTCGCGGACCAGGCGCGGGAAGCGGTTGAACACCGTGCTGATGGGCAGCATGCGGATGCTCATGACACTTTCCTGCAGCTCGCGCGTGTGGCGGCCCAGTTGGGCGAGGCCGTGGCGGAGCATTTCCAGCTGCGACGCATCCACGCCGTCCTGGAACTGGCTGAGCATCGACTGGGTGATGACCAATTCGCCGACGAGGTTGATCAGCGTATCGATCTTCTCGATGCCGACGCGGACGGAACTGGCTTCGCTGTTCGTGGCCACGTCGCGCACCGCGCGCGGGGCGGCCGGCGCCGCGGGTGCGGCGACGGGCGCAGCCGCGACCGGCGCGGCAATGCGCGGCGTAAGGGTGAGGTCGCAATCGCCATCCACCCAGTCGAAAACGCCTTCGACCGCGGCGCGCTTGGCGCCCGCGTCGAGATGAAGCGTCCAGCCGAGATAGGACGACGATGCGTCCATATCGGCGAGCGCTGGAAGCTTGCCGGCGTCGCACTCGACGCGAAGCGGGCCCAGGGCGCCGAGTTCGCGGAACATGCGGGCCGGATCGTTGCCGGTCTTCAGCAGGTAATCGAAGGGGCGGAACGCGATGTCCCAGCCTTCGATCGATTCGGCCGGGGCCGCCGCCTTCGCGGCAGCAGGCGTGGCGGCGCCGCCGCCGGACACCATCGCGGAAAGCTCGGCCAGCAGCGCCTGGCTTTCCGCCGTAGCCGCCGGTTGGCCGGCCATCGACAGGGCCAGCATGTCGCGCACGGTATCGCCCGAGCGCAACAGCAGTTCCACCACGGCCTTTTCCATCGGACGGCGGCCGCTGCGGACCTCGTCCATCAGGTTCTCGGCCACGTGCGTGAAGGCGGCCACGTCGGTGAAACCGAACGTGGCCGCGCCGCCCTTGATCGAGTGGGCGGCACGGAACACCACATTGATGAGTTCCGGATCGTCGGCGCCCTCGTCCAGGGCGAGGAGCGCCTGCTCCATGGCGTCGAGGCCGTCGAGGCTCTCTTCATGGAACGCCTTGTGGAATTGCGCCAGATCGACTTTGGACATGGGTGGACCCTGGATTGCCGGAACGTCTTGGTACGGATTAACCGAGCACGCGGGCCACGGTGGCCAGCAGCTGGTCGGGATCGAACGGCTTCACCAGCCAGCCGGTGGCGCCGGCGGCCTTGCCTTCCATCTTCTTTTCCGGGTTGGACTCGGTGGTGAGCATGAGGATGGGCACGCCGCTGTAACCGGCCATCGTGCGCATTTCGCGGACCATGGAAATGCCGTCCATCACCGGCATGTTCACGTCGGCCAGCACCAGGTCGAACTTCGTGCCGCGCGCCGTATCCAGCGCGGCCTGACCGTTGTCGGCCTCGTCCACGTCGTGGCCCGCGCCACGCAGGGTGAAGGCCACCATGCTGCGCATGGAGGCCGAGTCGTCTACCGCGAGAATCTTTGCCATCGGAGCACCTTCAGTTCACGCCGGCGTGGGCCGGCAGTTCGATCAAAGCTTCAAGACCCAGCACGGACACGCCGCGCCGGAGGGGGTCGCTGACACCGGTCCAGGCGACGGGGAGACCCGCTGCGCGGGCGTCGCGCGAAAATGCCGCGAGCACCTGCAAGGCCGCCGTGTCGACCTGGGCCACCGCTGCGCCGTCGAATTCGACGGGCTTGCCGGCTGCCAGGACACCCAGCAGCGTATCGCGGAGCGCGGGGGCCGCGCCGATACGCAGGTCCGCTTCCAGCGCCAGCGGGGCGCGGGGGGCGTCTTTGGAGGATTTCTTCGCCATCGTCCGTACCGTTGGGACCCTTGGCGCACATCGCCCGGGGGTCGTTCGATGGTCTTATCGGCGTCGTGGGGGAAAGCTTTAGCGAGGGGCGGCGCGGCGACCTCGGGGGCAACTATGCCACCATGCCGCGGACCCTCACCCCCTGACCCCGTTCGCATGGCAACCCCGCTTGCGAACCCTGCGAGACCTCCCGGTGAAAAGCAAGTCGCTGCTCTGGCAGTTGTTCGTATCGCTCTCCGTGGTGCAGACCGTGGTGCTGTTCTTCGCCTTCGGCGGGCTGCTTTACGTCCTGATCGATGGCCGCAACACCTACATCCCGGACGGCGTGATCAAGATCGCCAAAGAAGCGGTACGGACCGGACCGTCCGGCCTCTCGATCGAGCAGACCCCGGAGCTGGAAGCGTTGCAGCGGCAATACCCCTCGCTGTGGCTCGTGGTATCGGACGACGGCGGTCGCTCGGCGCGCTATGGCGCCCCGCCCTCGTACTACCGTGAACTGGCGCAGCAGCTCGCCTGGATCGGCCCTTCGGAAATCCATTCCTACGAAGAGCGCTCGTCGTACGGCGTACGCATCGACGTGAAGAAGGTGGACGGCCGGCGCATCCACATCATGACAGGCGGCGCCTCTCGCGACGACCTCGGCCGATGGGCGGCCGTGGTCAGCGGTGTGATCAGCCCCATCGTGTCGATTCCGCTAATCCTGTCGACGCTCGTGATCGCGCCACTGCTGATTTGGCGCAGCATGGCCGGGGTGCGCAAGCTCGCCCAGGCGGCCGCCGCCGTCGACCTTTCCCACCAGGCCGTGGAACTGGAACTGGATACGGTGCCGCGCGAGATCCGGCCGCTGGTCGCCGCCTTCAACGAGGCCATCGATCGCCTGCGCACCACATACATTGCCCGCGATCAGTTCCTGCGCGACGCGGCACATGAGTTGCGCCTTCCCATTGCCGTGCTGATGGCCCGGATCGACACCATGCCCAGGAGTGCCGACAAAGCGCTTCTCCGGGCCGATGTCGGCCGGCTGGCCACGCTGGCGGAGCAACTGCTGGACCTGCAGCGAATTCAGGCCCAAGGCGTGCAGCGGATGCCGGTAAACCTCTGCGAGGTGGCCAGGGACGTCGCATCGGAAGTGGCGCCCCTGGCGTCCGCGCAGGGTTACAGCCTGGAAGTGGATGCGCCCGACGAACCCGTGTGGGTATCGGCGGAACCGCTTTCGCTTGGTCGCGTGGTGACCAACCTCGTGCAGAACGCCATGGTGCATGGTGGGCGCACGGGCACCATCAGCCTCCGGGTCGTCCGTCCCGACACGCTACAAGTGTGCGACCAGGGGCCGGGCGTGGCCGAGCAACACCGCGAACGCATTTTCGAGCCGTTCTATCGCGCGCAGCCGGGAGAACCGGGCCACGGCCTCGGGCTCCACCTCGCGCTGGAACTCATGCGCAGGCAGAACGGCCGCATCACAGTGGACAACCTGGCGGAGGGTGGCGCGTGCTTCGCCGTCACCTTCGAGCCGGTGCCGCGAGCCCGGCTGCCAATCGCTGCTGAAACTGCCCTGGCGCCATCGATGTCCTGAAGCCCCCCCAGGCTCTACATTGCCGCAACGTTGCCGGCAAGCCCCGATCGATCGGATAGCATGCCTGCCTTGCCTGGGTGGAGGCCGCGCGTGCGGATATTGCTGGTCGAAGACGACGAACCGTTGGCGCAGCTGATGCGGAGCGCGTTGCAGCGGCATGGCCTCGTCGTGGATATCGCCGGCTCACTGTCCGAAGCGACCGAAGCGCTGCGCTCCGCCGTGCACGATCTGCTGCTGCTGGATCGCTCGCTGCCCGACGGCGACGGCGTGGACCTCATCGCCCTGGCACGCAGGATGCGGACGGGGCTGCCCATCATCGTGCTGACGGCCCGCGGCGAACTGCCAGAGCGTATCGAGGGCCTCGACGAAGGCGCCGACGATTACCTGGTGAAGCCCGTAGCCACGGACGAACTGCTTGCGCGGATACGCGCCGTGGCACGCCGCCCCACGACCATCGCGCTGCCCCAGGCCGCCATGGGCGAGCTGACCTTCGACTTCGGCGCCCGCGAGGCCGCGGTGGCCGGACGCATGCTGCGCCTGCCGCGCCGCCAATTGCTCATTCTGGAAACCCTGATCTACCGGCAAGGCCGCACCGTGCGCCGCGAAGCCCTGCGCGAAGCGGTCTATGGCTTCGACGACGCCATCCAGTCCAATGCGCTGGACGCGCATATCTCCAAGCTGCGCCGTGCACTGGAAGAAGCCAGCGCCGGCGTGGAGATCAGCGTGATCCGCGGTGTCGGCTATTTGTTGAAGGAAATCGACTAGCTTGGTGCGACCAACGCAGCGATGGATGCGCCGAACGTAATGTTCGGACAACTTCGCTGCCGCACCATGGCGGGACCCGATCTCACACGGACTCCCCGATGGCGAAAATGTCGTTCCGCTGGCTTGCCATGGCGGTCACCTTGTTGGCACCGTCTGCGGCCCTCGCTGCTCAATCCACACCGAGACTCAGCCTCGGCGTCGGGTTCGCATGGAGCCCCAGCCCCTACCGCTCGTATGACAACAAGGCATGGCCCATTCCCGTAGCCAGCTACGAGGGCCAACGCTTCTTCGTGCGGGGTATCGGTGTCGGCATGCGCTTGTGGCGCAACGACGGCAATGAGCTGTCGCTGATGGTCTCGCCGATCGGCAACCGGTTCCGCCACGAAGACACCGATGACACGAGGCTGCGCCGACTGTCCGACCGCGACATCTCGGGCCAACTGGGTGTGCAGTGGCGGTCGAGTGGCGAGTGGGGCGTGGTGCAGGTCGCCGCGCAGAAGGAAGTGACGGGGCATGGAGGGGGCCATGCGTTCGACGCGAACTACGGTTATCCGTTGCCATTCGCGCGCGGCCTCGTCCTAACGCCGATGGTCGGCGCCACGTATACCAGCGACGCGCTCAACGATTACTACTATGGCGTCAGCGAAAAGGAGGCTCGCATGAGCGGCCTTCCAAGCTACCGTGCAGGCTCCGGAACGGCGCCCTATGCCGGCGTCACGGCAACCGCAAGGCTCGGCACCCGATGGAACCTGCTCGCGACCCTGCGACTGAGCCGCCTGCCGGATGCCGTGAAAGACAGCCCCATGGTGGAAGGAAGCAGCACCCACAGCTATCTCATTGCCCTGTCGTACACCTTCTGAACATGAGCACCGTCACCCGCCGCATCTTCGCCCTCGCCAGCCTGATCGAACCGGATCCGTCGGCGACATGGCAGTGGTTCATGAGCACGCCGCTGCCTGGCTCAGGCGATCAGACCGCGTGCGAATTGCTGTTCGCTGGGAAGGGCGAGCGCGTGATCCTGTTCTTGCGTCGTGCGCTTGCGGCGCATTTTGCGGGGAGTCGGGTGGTGCCGTTTCCTGGGGTTTGGAGGCAGGCTGTGCGGGGTGCGACGTATATACCGGTGCGCATATAGCGCACTGGTACCGATGGGGATAAGCGCTTCCGGGCGATACCCCTTTTCTATACGTTCAACGAGCAGCGGGGCACTGATAATGCCTCGAACCGGGAAGCTTTGCTCTTCCTCTTCGAGCGGCCTATCCAGCATGGTCGAGGCATTGCCATCCCACAACCATATTGAGCCTCCGCGCACTCCGTTACGCGAACGGAACGTGGGAAATCTAGCTATCGCTTCAGGGACAGGATAATTTCCGACTACAGCCAGGAGCGCTTGGTTGACAGCGCTCTGTAACGGAAAGAACGCAGAGAACTGCACGGGTCGAGCGACAACCTCTGCCCAGTCCTTGGGCCGCTTCGCATATGTCCCTTCGAATACGCGAATGAGATACCCGTAGTCCGGATTGATATGTGACAGTTGGGCATAGGAAACCCCTTCGGATGTCAATATCTGAACGATGTCACCCAGTTTCACGCGCTTGGCCATTCGCTGCCCACCGCCGCGTCCAACACGACGTCAACCCGGTAACCCTTTAACCCGGGACTTTCACAGTGATCACTGGTACGGCCTCTGGGTGAAGGTCACTTCCCTACCGTCGCCATGCGAAGGACTCGGGCAATCTTCCCTCAACCGGATTCAGGTGGCGAGGCCAGACTTCAAGAAGCGCAACCCCTGCTCGTCTCGCACCGCGTAGATCGACGAATACTCGAAAGACAGAACGAATCGCTGACTGAAATGCTCGGCGAGCAAATTCACGAAGCGCTCGACATCCCGCCAACCGTCATCGTAAGTGCTTGGCCTCATGAATGCGTAACAACGCGCGCCTACCGTCCACATAAGCGAAGGGTCCTCCGCGCCGACAAAAGGGTTACCCCTCGCATCTTCGATGTACAAATTAGACCCCGATGTCTCGAACCATACGCGGTCATCGCACGTGACCCCGCCTAAACATTCCGCAAGTCGAAATAGCGAACTGACGGCGACCCCTTCTTCGATTTCAAGCGTGAAGTGAAGCGAGATCAAAATCCCTCAACAGGCGTGATTTCGCCATCTTTTTTAACGACTGTTTTGAGCCCTTCGCCAACGCTTGGTCATCTAGATAACGCTATGATTCTCAAAAACCGGCGGCCAATTGGGGTAACCTCGCATCTGACCGACTCGCTCGTCGTACACATAGACGTCCGAGCTATCTGCAGCGGGAAAGGGCCAGGGTACAAAATTAGATCGCAACTCCAGATTTTAGGAAACGCAGACCGTTCTCATCCCTTACTGCATATATTGAGGAATATTCGAATGAAAGAACGAATCTTTGACTGAAATGTTCAGCAAGTGATCTTACGAATCGCTCCAGCTCGTACCAGCAGGCGTCGTAACTACTCGGACGCATAGCAGCCACACAACGCGCACCCACCTGCCAAGTGAGTGCAAGACCCTCCGCTCCGACAGAGGAGGTGCCGCGATTGTCACCGATAAACAGGCTCAGTCCCGATTGCTCGAACCATACGCATGCGTCGCAAATCTGACCACCCAAGGATTCGCCGAGCCGGAACAATGAAGGAATGTCGATTCCATCCTCTATCTCGAGCGAGAAATCAATAGACATCATGACCCCTCAATGACTGTGATCTTGCCACCTTTTATAACATAGAGTCGCTTCAGCCCCTCAACGGGGTTGGCCTCTACAACCTTCTGAATGTCCTCCGGACCTAAGACTGAATCTGCCAGATTAATTACAACGGTGTCTGCCTGTCTTTCGACTTTATCCTCGATGGTCAGACGTACCGAGAATGGGCTGGAAGTGGTGGGGGACGCCACATCTGCCTCGATGCCGTTGATCTTCAGATCAGGACTTACGCTCTTGCGGGCGTTCGGGATCTGCTCCACGTCAAATCCCGAATCAGCAAGCATCTGCGCCGCTTCGTTTTGCCTCGTGATTGCACGCACTTGGTCAGGGCTCGCGTTCTTCGGAGGAAGCTCGGGCTCTCCTTTTAGCGTCCCCTTTCCTGCACCAAGGCTTCCCGAAGCATCAGCACCCGTTACGACGTCCCCTGTTGATGCCAAGAGCTTCGACGCATCTTCAATTGTTTCCTTCGAGACATCCTTCCCCAGCGACGCAGCCACCTTTTCCGCTGTCGCTTCGGCCGCCTTACCGGCGACCTTTACTCCCGCTCCAACGAGCTTGCCGGCACCAACGGCATTGCCGATGGCTGCGGTTACCTGCATAGCTGTTACCGTCTGAATCGCACCACTGACGTCTTGCCCATAAATCAGTTGCATCCTGTCTTGAAGCGACTTATTGAAACTGACCGCTGCGCCTTCGCCCATATTTTGAGCGCCCGAAACAAAGCCATCCTTAAACCCTTGATAGGCGTCCATGGGATGTGCAAAGACATCTCCGATTGCAGCACCCAAGCCGATCACTACATTCTTTCCTACCCCAAAGGGGTCTTCCTTAATCGCCCCTCCAATGACGGAGGCGTACCTCCCTGATTCCTCAGCCATTCCCACGGTTAGATCACGAGTTACAGCTGGGCGAACGTACTTGCCGATGAAGTCGAGATCAGCGTCCGGTGCATTCTGCGCAGGAGCAAAGAACTGACCACGCTCAGCAGTAAACATGGTTTGCTGCTTGCCCAGATCGTTCGTGAACGTCGCATCCGTCGATGAGAGGAACGCCTGCGCGGCAGCATCGTCACCTGAGCCGAGAACGCTCTTCCAGATGAAGTCGACATCCTTCGACGCCTGCTGCCCAAGTCGCGCCGTCGCTGCCTCAATCTGCTCCTGCGACGGGTCGCAACCGCTGCACTGTTGACGCGCGAAGTCGGTCGCATGCTGCTTGATCCAGGCGGTTTCGTCTGGGTGGAGCTGGCGGTTATATCTTTCACCGTCCAGGGCAGCAGCGGCGCCACGTCCTCCGCCGACGGCGCCACCGATCACGGCCGCGCCAAGTTCCATGTAGGTCTTTTTCTCTTCGGGCGTAGCGTCAGTAGTGGCCAGGTAATCGGCCATAGCCTTGGACGCGGCTTCTGCAGCTCCCGCGCCTAGTGCGCCCTGGACGGCGTTACCTCCGCCGAGCGAGGCCATCGCCGCGCCAACGACACCGTGGAGGATCACCTTGTTTCGACTTCCGTCGGCCCAGGCGGCCCGCTCCTCGTCCGTGGTTGCGTTGTATTGCATGTACTCGGCAATAGCGCCAACCGTGCGCATTCCGACGTAGCCGGCTTGCGTCCCAAGCTCCTGCTTCTCCGAAACCTTTTTCGCGTCGTAGCTGTTCTTCAACGCCGCATCGTCAAGCGTCGGGTCTCGATCGAGCCCGCTCAGATCCTTCCCCGGATCGTTCCGAACGATGATCGTCCCGGCCGCAATGCCAGACTTGGTGTCGCTACTACTATTCCCATGCTGCGGGGTAGCCATCGAGATCGCAGCACCGATGGCACCTGCCACGTTGCTCGCTACGGTGCTGCCGCCACTGAAGCTCACCTGGCTGGCGTTGTACTTCGACTCGTTGTGAAGGTCCTCCCAGACCAGGTCGCCCGTGCTGAGCACGTTCTTTGACGCGTCTGCCGTGCTGGCAATCTGCCCACCTACCAGATGGGTCGTGCCCCCAACGTCGATCTGGAAGCCGCCATCGCCGGCCTTGATGCCGCTGACCTCGTTGACGCTGTTGTAGTGACTGTCGACCTTGCTGGCCGCGTAGTAGGCACTACCGCTCACCATGCCGCTTTGGGTGATACCGACCATGAGCTTGCCACCGGCCTGCATGGTCTTGCTGGCGTAGTCGTCGGTGTCCTGCTCGCTGCGAATGGTCAGGTTGTTGCCGATATCGGCGACAACCTGATTGCCCTTCAGCTGGGCACCTTCGATGGTCGTGTCGTTACCGCTGACGATGGTCAGCTTGTCGCCGGCGTTGATGGTGGTTTCAGCGTGGGTGCTGCCGTTGCCATGAGCCTTGCCGCTGCCGACGCTGGCCGACGCGTAGATACCGAAGCCATCGGAACCGAAGCTAACACCGATGCTGCCTGCGGCATTCTTCGAGTCGTTCTTGAGACTGTGCTCCTCGGACTGACTGAGCAGGTTGATGTCATGCGTCGCGGCCAGGGCAACGTTCTTGCCCGTAACCTCGCCGCCGATGATGGTCAGGTCGCCACCCGTTGCGCCGATGGTGACGTTGCCACCGCTGGTGATGTGGCCGCCGTACGACGTACTGTCATGCGTCGTGGTCTTGCTGCTCGCGCTACTTCCTCCAATCCCGACCTGGATGTTGATGCCCGCGGCTCCCGCTGCACTCTGGGCGTCGGTCACACTGCTGAAGTCGCCCGTTGCAGCAACGGCATCGTGCACCTGATAGGCGGCCTTCGCGGCATAGAGCGCCTTCAACCGATCATCGTCGCTGCTGCTGGCCTGCTTTACCGAGTCTCGAGCGCCCATGGCAAACTCATAGGCGGCCCCGCCCAGACCACCGGTAATGCCACCTTCGCTGTGTTTCTGCGACTGCGTCGTATCCAGCGTATCCAGGCCGGCATCGATCGTGACGTTCTTGCCGACGATCGTGGTACCCGTCTTGCTGATGACGTCCGTGCCCGTCAGGTGCAGGTCGCCACCCGCCGTCAACGTCACCTGTCCGTCGGTGGAGCCGACGACGCTACCCGTGTGGGTCACCTGGTGCGAACTCTCGGAGCGGCTGTCCTTCGCCTGCCCGTAAAGCTCGTTCATGCCGCTCTTCGAATAACCTGTCTTCGTGACCGTCTTGCTGTGGCTGTCGTCATAGATGTCGACGGCCGTGGTCAGGTTGAGGTTGTTACCCGCTGCGACCACCACATCGTGCGTGCCGGCGATCTTCGCGCCTTCGCCAAGCACGTCATGGCCCGCAGCGACGGAGATCGAATCGCCACTGAGCAGCGTGCCATTGGCGACGTGCTGCGCGGTGTCGTCATTCGTTACCGTCTTCTTGCCCGCCTGGACGATGCCGCCGCCCCGATTAAGCGTGAAACCGGACTTCTTGACGGTCTTGTCGTGGGTCTCGTTATAGGTATCTGTCGTGGCCAGCAGGTTCACGTCGTGGCCTGCCGCTACAGCGATGCCGCCCGATGCCTGGACGGTCGCCCCCATGGCGGTCAGGTCGTTTCCGGCCACCATGTGGATGTTGTCGCCACTGAGCGAGGTACCCACGGCCAGCGTCTGTTCGCTGGTGTCGTGCGTGGTGGTCGTCTTACTGCTGAAGAGGCCGCTCTTCTTTTTCTTCGTATCCGTGACGACCGTATGCGTCTCGTCTTCGGCCGCCAGCGTCAGGTCGTGCCCCGCCGCCAAGGTGATGTCGCCGGTCTTGGTCGCGACCGTGGTCGCGTCCAGCGTCGCGTCGTGGCCGGCGGCGATCTGCACACCGGTGCCGGCGTCCACCGTCACCCCTCGGACGGTCTCGTCCGTGGTGGTCTCCGTAATGCGCTTCTTCCCTTCCTTCCAGCTCTTCGTGCTGGTAGCGCTATCCGTCACCGTCGTCAGGTCGAGGTCGTTCCCCGCCTGCAGTGCCGCCGTACCGCCAGCCTTGATCTGCGTGCCTTCCAGCAGCGCATTGTTTCCGGCCGCCACGGCGAGGTTGCCGCCGGCGTCGAGGGTGGTCACGTCGTGCGTGACCTTGTTCGACGTCCCGTTGGTGGTCGCGGTCAGCGACAGGTCGTGGCCCGCGAGCAGCGCCATGTCGCCGCCCGCTTTGAGCGCGCCGGCCTGCACGCCGAGGTCGTGCCCCGCCTGAAGCGAGAGCGAGCCGCCGGCGTCGATCCCGCTGGCCGTGGTTTGCGTCGTCCAGCGCGTGCCGCTCTGCACCGCGCCCAGGGTCAGGTCGTGGCCCGCCTGGAGCGCCGCGTTTCCGCCGGCCTTCAGTGTGGTGGCCGACAGGCTCATGTCGTTGCCGGCGACCAGGGAAAGATCCTTGCCCGCACTGAGCGTGAGACCGTCGACCTGCGTGCCCGTCAGCGTCTTGCTCCAGGCGTACGGGTGCGTCGTGGTGACGCTGGACGTGATGGACAGGTTGTTCCCGGCCGCGAGGGCCAGACTGCCGCCTGCCGACACGCCCTGCCCGCTCAGGGTCAGGTCGTGGCCTGCCGTCAGCAGCGCATCGCCGCCCGCCGCGACCTTGGTGTGGTCGAGCGACAGGTTATTGCCGGCGCTGATCTGCAAGCCTTGGGTGGCGGTGATGCTTGCCCCCTCCATACCACGGCCGATGAGGCCGCCCACGTTCTCGGAGCGGATATCCCCGCCGGCGATCAGGCTGACACCCGCGCCGTCGATGCGGCCGTTGATGTTGGTGATATTGCCGGTCGCGCTGATGGCGGTGAGGCCGCCGCTGGAGATGCGTCCGCTGTTGAGCAGGTCCTGCGCCGTCAGCAGGGTGCTGTTCTCGCCGCGGATCAGGCCGTCGTTCAACAGCTTGCCCGAGGCATCGATGCTCACGCTCGAGCCTGCGATCACCGCACCCTGCGACGTGAGGCCGAGGTTGCCGCTGGCCAGGTACACCACCGGCACGAGCACCTCGTGGCCGTCCACGTTCTGCTGCACCATCCAGACGATATCCTGGGTGAGTGCACTGACCTGCTCCGCCGTGAGGGCCACACCCACGCTCAGGTTCATGGCCTGGGCCACGTGCGTGGCGTTGCTCATCAGCGCCTGGTATTCCTCCAGACCGCTGGAGTAATCGGCGAGGTAGGTGCGGCCGGTAAGCTGCGTTACCTGCTGGGTCACCAGCTGCTGTTCGTAGAAGCCGTCGCCCAGACGCATCATCGTGCGCGCGGGGTCGAGGCCGAGCTGGTCGAGCAGGTAATCGCTGCTGATGAACTGGCTGTAGTCGACGAAGCGGGAGTTGGTCTCGATCAGGTAGTTGCCGCTCGGCGGATGGCCGAGCAGGGCCGTCAGGTATGCATTACCCATCAGGCCAACGCCACGCGCGGAAGCCCCCTTCGCCAGCGCCGACAACGAATCCGCGCCGGCGCCGTCCACCGCGCTGCGCTCGGCACCCGAGGCGGCAGTGAGTTCGCCACCGGCTCCAGGCCCACCCACGGACACGCTCTCGCCGCCGCCGCTGCCGCGAACGCTGTAGATACCACCCGTGGGCAGGATCACGCCCGCCAAGGGCTGCCCTGCGCCGCCAAGCACCTGCGGCGCGTGGCCCGTCGCCGGATCGACCTGCGCGCCCACCGGAAGGCCAGCCGCACCCTGTGCGTTGCCCTTGTTCACTGAGGCGAGGCCGATGGCCTGCGCATTTGGATCGAGGCGCGTATTGCCGACCGAACGGCCATCCGGCGTGACACCGCCGTTCGAAACGCTCTGCCCGCTGATGCTCACACCGCCCGCACCGGTCATCACCGCGCCGAGAGCGGTGTAGTTGTCGTGCAGGTATGTCGAGGGGTCGGTATTGGGGCGGTAGGTGTAGTACTCCTTTTCGTTTTCGATATCGCACATGCTCTGCTGCCAACCGCAGCCCATGTGATGGGTCACCGCCACCTGCTGGATGGTGCGGCCGGCGGCGAGCGACTCGTTGGCAACGTTTTCATTGCCGAAGACCATGCCCGTGCCGCCGCCCGCGCCCTGGATGTTTACCCAGAACGCACCGTTGGCCGCAATCGTCGACGTATTGTTCTTCACCGAGCCATAAAGCGCGATGTTGCCGCCCGCGAGGATCTGCGACTGCGCGCTGGCGGCGTTGACCACGGTCTCCTGGATGGTGTGGTACTCGGTGTAGGTCTCGTACTCCTGCACCTTGTTCATCGTGTACTTGTAATCCGACCG
Organism: Luteibacter sp. SG786; assembly: GCF_011759605.1. Taxonomy (GTDB): domain Bacteria; phylum Pseudomonadota; class Gammaproteobacteria; order Xanthomonadales; family Rhodanobacteraceae; genus Luteibacter. The sequence continues at coordinate 660,753 of NZ_JAAOYX010000001.1, read as the reverse complement.
CGGCAGCGGCTGCGAGGCAGCCGATTCTTCCGCCGACAGCACGCGATCGGTCGTGTTCAACACGCGGCGTACGTTGTTGATCTGGTTCGCCGCCAGCAGGATGCTGCCCTGCGCCTGGATCGATCCGGAGATGTTATCGATCTGCCCGGCGCGGGTGGCGAACAGGCCCTGGCCGTTGCGCCCCGCGCCCGCCACGTTGATGTTGCCCAGGCTGAAAATCTGCGCGTCGCGGTTGAGCAGGTAGTTCGTGTAGATGTCCACACTGCCCGTCGCGGCGATGGTGCCGCTCTGGTACGCCGCGTTGCCCGTTGCCTGACCGAAGTCGGCACCGTTGATCACCGTGCCGGCCTGGATGGTGACATTGCCGCCCATGATGCTGCCGGTGTTGTTCACCACACCGGCATTCATGCCTACGGTGTTGCCCTGGATGCTGCCGGCGTTGGTGATCGTGCCGCCAGTGTTGAGCTGCGTGTTGGCGGAGTTGAGCAGCGCGCCAGCGTTGTTGGTGATGTTCGCGGCGCTGATCGTCAGGCCGTTCACGGCCTGGATGCTGCCGTTGTTGACGAACTGGCCGTCCACGGCGAGGCTGAAGCCGCCGTTGGCCTTGATGCTGGAACCGGCGGCCTGGATGTAGTCGCCCACCAGGTGCATGCCCAGCGTATTGTTGGCGACAATGCTGCCCTGTCCGACCAGGTTGCGGATGTCGAGCATCACATTGCCGACACCGCCTACGCCGTCGATGCCCGCCTGCACCGTGCCGCCGCTGTTGTCGAGGCTGGCGAGCGTAAGGTTGAGCTGCCGGCCGGCCGTGATTTTGCCGCCCGCATTGCTAGCCGTGGCACCGGCATTGACGAAGTTGAAGGTATTGCCGGCGTAGACGCTGCCGTTGCTGTTATCCAGCTGTCCGGTGCCGAGCGTCATGCTGCCCGCGGCCACAAGGGTGCCGCCCTGCGCGTTCGAGATCGCCGTACCGGACAGGCTGACATCGCCCTGCCCGCCCAGCGTGCCGCCGCGATTGTCGATACCACCGCCGGACGTGACCTGGGTCAGCGCGCCACTGGCGTTGGCAATGCGTCCGCCGATGTTCGAGATCGAAGCGGAAGCCAGCGTGGTGGCGCCGTTCGCCTCGATGCTTCCCCCATTGTTGTTCAGGCCGTTCGTGGCGCGCAGGTCGAGCGCGCCACGGCTCTGCAGGTGGCCTCCCGTGTTGTTCACGGTGTCGGTAGCCTGGACATTGAGCTGTCCGCCGGCGATCGTGCCCGCGTTGGTCAGCCGTGCCGTGGTCAGCCTGGTGAGCGTGCCGGCGGCGATCGTTCCGTTGCCGTTGTCGAGCGCACCGGCCACACCCAAGGTCACAGCGCCCGGTGCGGACTGGATCGTGCCCCCTGCGTTGGAAAGGTTGGCCGCCGTGAGGGAAAGATCCCCCACCGTCGCCTGCATGAGGCCACCGGCGTTGTTCAGGCCATTGGCAACCGTCACGCCGAGGGTCGCGCCCGAGATGGCGCCGTTGGCGGTGTTGCTCAGCGAAGCCGCCGAGATCGTGCTGCCGCCGTGCGCATTGATCAGGCCGCCGTCGTTGGCGAGCGCCGTGGTGGCCGTGACGCGAGTGGCGCCGTTACTTGCCAGCGTGCCCTGTCCGTTGTCGATGTCCTGGTCGGACGTCACGTCCAGCAAGCCGGTGCCGGCCAACTGGATGTTGCCGCCCCGGTTGACCACGCGACCGCCGTGCACGGTGAGGTCGTTGCCATTGGTCGCGATGGTGCCGCCGGTGTTATCGAGCGTACCCGCGGTGGTCAGCGCCAGCGCCGCGTTGCCTGTCTGCAGCAGGTTGCCGCGCGTGTTGTCGATGGACGCGGCACGAAGCAGCAGGGAGTTCGCCTGCATGCGGGCGTCGTGGCCGTCGACGCCGTGATTCACCAACGTGCCAGCGGCCTGCACAGAAAGTGCGCCACCGACGGCAAGATCGCCGGCCGTGTGATCGATATTTCCAGCGCGTGCGACGAGGGTGGCGTCGCCACCCGCACGTTGGGTGCCGTACGACAGGTCGATGGTGTTCGCCTGCGCGTCCAGCGCATGGCCGACCAGGAGGCTGCCATGGGCGGCGAGTGTCGTATCGGCCGATACGTGCAGGTCGCCCGTCGTGTCGAGGGAACCGTCGTCCTTGACACCCGCCGCCAGCACACCGGACACATCCACACTGCCGCCATGCACGACAAGATCGCCCGACGACAAGGTGCGGCCGTCGTTCTTAACGACGGCACCATCGAGCGAGATCGCGTGCGCCGAAAGCGTGCCGCCCTGCGTGAGGGTGGCAGCACTCGTCATCGCGGCATCCTGTGCCGTGATGTCGCCTTGGGTTTCGAGATCGCCGTCGGCGTGAAGGTTGAGGTGGGTAGCGACAAGCTCGCCGCTCTGGCGGATCGCCTGCGCGGAGGTCGCATCCAGTCCGGCGGCCGAGGCCACCGTGCCTCCCAGCACGAGGTCGCCCGTGCGGGCCTGGAGGTGGAGATCGCCCTGCTGCGTGCCGAGCGTGCCGCTGCTGGAAACGCTACCGCCTTTCAGCGTCAGCGACTTCGCGGCAACGATCTTTCCTGCATTGCCCACCGCGCCGACAACATCAATGTCCAGGTCGTCTGCACCGGACAGCTCGGCAGATGCCGCTTGATTGTAGGTGCCGGCAACGACTGTCGCCTTTCCACCCGCGTAGGCCGTGCCGCGATTGTCGAGCAACCCAGCCGTATGGAGGTCGAGCGTGCCTTCCGTCGAGATCGCACCCGTGTTGCCGATGCTTCCCGCCGTCACCGAAAGCGCACTGGACGCGACGATTTGACCGGCGTTGTTGAAAGCTCCCGCCGTGTCGATGGCAAGCGTGCCGCCGGCCTGCGTGAGGCCGCTCAGGCTCAGAGCGCCTTGCGCCGAAAGCGACACGTCCTTCGCGCCGGCCACGGTGCCCTTGCTGTCGATGCTTCCCGCCATGACCTCGAGGGTGCCGTTGGTCTGCAGCTTGCCGTTCGCGTCCTGCGTCAAGGCGGCGGCGTCGACCGACAGATCGTTCTCGGCAGCGATGCTGCCGCGATTGTCCAGGTTGCCCGTTGCACGTACGCCGAGGGTGCCGGTGGCGTACACGCTGCCGGCATTGCTCAGATCGCGCCCAGCGTCGAGGCCAAGTGCGCCGTTCACCGACGTGTCGCCGCCCAGCGTCATATCGCCCGTGGATGTCAGCGTCGCTCCGTTCGCGCTCAGCGATCCGGTCTGCGCGAGCGCACCGGCCGACGTAGCATCCAGGCGGCCCGCCGACACCGTCGTACCCGCCAGCGAAAGGTCACCCTGCGTGGTCACCAGGGAAACGTCGCCTGCCGTGCTACCGATCTGGCCGGTGCTCTGCAGGCTACCGGCGTTTATCGCGAGTCCGTCGCCGCCGACGATGGTGCCGGCACTGTCGAGAGCGCCGGATACGTTGAGAGCAAGATGCTTGCCCGCGTCAACCTGACCGTCGGCCGTTTGCGCGAAGCTTCCGGCGTCCAGCGTCAGCACGTTGGCAGCGTGGAGCAGGCCTGCGCTCGTCACGCCCCCGGACACCGTCAACGCCAGGTCGCGACCGGCGCTGACGATGGAGCCTTTCGCGCCATCGACGTTCGCGGCACCGACAATGGCATCGCGCGCCGCGATAACTGTCGCGGACTGCGACAGCGTGCCGGCAATGTCCGCACGGACGTCGCGCGCCGCCTGAAGCTGACCGCCCAGTGACGCCGTGCCCGCAGCAACGATCAGGTCGTTGCCCGCATCGAGCGTGCCGTGTGTGGTCAGGCTCGAAGCATTCAGGGCAAGGTCCCCGCCCGCATGCGTCGTACCCGACTGGTCGATGCTGACCGCCTGCGCCGAAAGTGCACCGTCGGCGAACGTGTCGCCACCGAGCGCGATGGCCTGCGCTGCCTCGAGGATGGCGTCGCCCGTCGCATGCACGGAACCGGCGAGCGTCATGGAGCCGTCTGCGGCCAGACCGAGGCGCACGCCCGTGAGCGTGCCGTCGATCAGGAGGTTGCCGCCGGCATGTGCCGTGAATCCCGTTGCTGCGGAAACTACGCCGCCAAGGTGCGTGTCGCCAAGCGAGGTCAACGTGACAGAGCCGAGCGTGCTGCCCAGCGAGCCGGTGCTGTCGATACTGCCCGCGTCGACGCTCAGTGCCTGGGCACCCACGACGCTCCCCGCGTTGTTCAGCGCACCGCGCAGGCGCAGCGTCGCCGTGTCCGCCGCACTGAGCGAACCGCCTGCGCCGATCGACAGCGAGCCAGCGTCCACGTTCAAGGCATGGCCGGCATAGAGCTGACCCGCGCCATCGACGTTGCCGTCGACGGTGAGCGTCAGGTCATGATTCGAGGACAGTGCACCTGCATTCGTGAGCCTTGCGGCACGCACTGTCGCATCGCGCCCCGCGACCACGGTCGCGGCGTTGTCGAACGCGCCGACAGCGGTCAGTGCAACGTCGCGGCCGCCCTGCACATTCCCCGCGAGATGGAGCGCTTGCGCGTCCACCGACACATCGCGACCGGCGTCGATCGAGGCCGTGCTGTCCACCGAAGCGCCGTGCAGCGAAAGGTCGGTGCCGGCATGCAGGATGCCGGCATTGTTCATGTCGCCATCCGTGCTCACGGCGAGTTGGCCGTCCGCGTACAGCTTGCCAGCGTTCGTGAGACCCTGCGCGGCGTGGACCTGCGCGTTCCCGCGCGCATACGTCTCGCCGGCGTTGTCCATCGAGCCGACGTCGACGGCGAGATTCCCTGCCGTCAACTGGCCTTGCTGTCGAAACGCCCCCGCCGTGCGGAGATCCAGCGTGCCACCGACCACCGTGGTACCTGCCAGCGTGACGTCGCCTGCGACGATGGAGGCATCGCCACTCTGCGTGCCGAGTTCACCGTGGCTGACGATGTCATCGGCATGGACCGCGAGCGCACCGCCGCCCACGAGGCTGCCGTCGTTGTCCAGGGAACCGCCGATGTTCGTGCTCGCGCTGCGCACACCGTAGATCTGGCCGGCAACACCCTGCGCCAGCGACGCCGCGTTGACGGCGACACCGCCGGCCGCGTAGAGCGTTCCCTGGTTGATCACTGCCCCCGCGGTGTTCACGGCCAGGTCGCCGCCCGACGACACGATGGCCGAGGAGGCATTGGTCAGACGCGCCGACTGCACGTCGATGCGGCCACCCGACACGATGGTTGCCGCGTTGTCGAGCTGGCCCACCGCGCGCACGGCGACATCGCCACCTCCCTGCACGGCACCCGCCAGGGTGGCGTCGCCGCGGCTGGACAAGGTGAGCGCGCCACCGGCGTCGACGATGCCACTGCTGTTCACCGAGGCCGCATCGAGCGCGAGCGCGCCGCCAGCATGCAGCGTACTCGCTGCGATGCCGACCAGCGCCCCGCTTGCAAAGACGTTGCCGCCGCCGAGGCCGTAGATCGTGCCTTCGTTGCGCAGGCTGTCCGCCCGCATGTCGAACGCGTGATCGGAGTAGATCAGGCCGGTGTTGCACAAGGCCTGGGCCGAATGCACGGCGAGGTTTCCGCCCGCGCTGAGGCGGCCGGCCATGGCGATGTCGCCGGCGGCATCCACCGCCAGCGAGCCGCCGGCGATCACGCGGCCGGAGACGCCGAGCGCGCCGCGTGTCGCAAGCGCCACGTTGCCGTTCTGCGTACCGAAGGTGCCGTCGACGGTGACCGGACCGCTCGCATCGAGCGCCGCGTTCCCCAGCGCCACGGTGGTTCCGCCAAGGCGGACTTCGCCCGCGCTGCTGAGGGTGAGATCGCCTGCCTGTGCCGCGATGGCGCCGCTGCTCACTACGCCCACGCCCGCCTCGGTACCGACGAGGCGGATCTTTTCCGCGTACATGCCGCCGAGTGCCGCGACGTCGATTGCCACGGTGGGCCGATTCGCATCGGCCGCCATGGCGCGTACGCCTGCGTCTGCGTAGTTCACGTCGTTAGTACCGGCCACAACGCTGAGATCCTTCGCCCAGAGCTGGCCGTTCACCTGTATGGCGCGGGCGATGAGCTCGGTGCGGTCGGCCGTGGAACCATCGAGACCGCCGCTGCCGACGGCAATGCCGCCGCCGGTCACGCGGAAGGCGTCGAGGCTGCCGCTGCCACCGAACACCGGCGTGCCGGTGGTCAGCGTGAAGCGCTGGCTGTTGATCACGCCGCAGCCGTCGCACGTGATGCCGTAAGGGTTGGCGATGACGACGGGCGCGGCCTTGCCGCCCACTTCGACGTAGCCCCGCAGGCTGCTCGGCAATCCTGACGTCACCTCGTTGAGGATCAGCGAGGCGGGGCCGCCCTTGAGGTTGTCGTTGCCGGCGATATAGCCGCCGAGCTGTGTCTGGACGATGCCGGGGCTGTTATTGAGGATCACGCCGCGCTGGTCGACGTCGAAGCGCTGGTATTTGTTGTGCGAAACGCCCTGCGCGTTAGGCGCGACGATATCCACGACCGGCACGCCGTTCGCCGCCGAATCCATCTTCGGGCGATGCGCCCCCGCCGCGACATCGGGCACCTGCTGCGCCCACGACACGATGGGAATGCCCAGCGTCGCCAACGCGATGGCGAGCGCGAGAGCGCGCACCGCCGAGATCGCCACATCGCCCTGCGGGCGCCCCATCACTGCCTTGTTCGTCGTCATGACCTTGCCCCTTGTCGGATGCCGGCTCCGGCATCCCTGCCCGTGTTCAGTACTGGTAGATCAGCTGAAAGCCCGTGGTCGGCCGTTCGGTGTCGAAGCCGCGTGGCGCATGGATGCGCCGCCCCGCGAAGAGATCCCAGCTCAAGCCTGCGTAGCTGCCGCGCAGCCCGATGACCGCGCCTGTGAGTTGCCGGTGTCCTTCGACCGTGGATGGCCCCGCTACGCGGCCGATGTCCACGCCCAGGTAAGGCGCCAGCGCGCCCATCGGCAGGGTGAACGTGTTGCGCAAGTACGCGCCGCGCTCCCCCGCCAACGTCTGTTCGCCGTCAAAACCGCGCACCGAATAGCGGCCGCCGATGGTGATGAGTTCGGCCGCCGGCAAGTGATCGGTGGACCGTTGCAGCCGCAGGCTGCTATCCCAGATCGCCTGGCGGCTGCCGAGGTTCAGCGGCTTGCTCAGCGAGAGATCGAGCGTGGTCAGTCCGTAGCGATTGGTGGGAAAGCCCACCTCGGGGTCGTACCCGATCCACTGGCTGCCGAACCAGGGCGTGCCACGCTGGTAACCCAGGCGCGCATCGAGCTGGGCCTGGCCGAAGTAATGGCGGTGCACCAGGGCAAGCTCCGCGCTCGCGACACGCTGCCGCTGGATGCCAACCTCCACTCCCTGGATATAACTGTGCGCGCTGCGTGCGGCCAGGCGCATCTCCAGCGATGTCTTGCTCGATGTACCGCGCGTGAGCATGCGCTGCGCGGTGATGTCGCTCGAAGTGGAGATGCCCGTGGAACGGAAGCGGGTTTCGAAACCCTCGATCCACTGCCGGTAACGGTAGGTGGAGATCGAACCGCTGAAAGTCCACCAGCCCCAGGGGATGCTGTAAGTGGCATTCTCGCTGAAGGTGCTGCCGCCGTCGGCGTGGGTGAACAGGGCATGGCCCGCCCCAATCGAGAACAGGTCGTTCAAGCCCAGCGGATTGTCGTACGAGACGTTGAGGTTGCCTTGATTCTTGCCCGTACCCTTGAGGCCCGAGTCGCTGGCATCGACCACCACATGCCAGCGGCGACTGGTATGCACCGTCAGCACCACATCCGACTCGCCCACCTTTTCGCCAGGGGCAATGTCCATGGTCACGTCCTGCGAAGGCACGCGCTTGAGTTGCTCCAGACCTTGCTCGATCGCGTGCAGGTTGAGCAGATCGCCCTCGCGAATAGGGAACGCCGTGAGCCAGTTCAACTCAGGCGAGCCCGGCGCGAAACGGATGTGCCGCAGCGTGCCCGGCACGAGCAGCATGCGCAGATGCCCTTTCGAAATATCTTGCGCCGGCACGCCCACGCGGGTGGTGACGAAGCCACGCGCGATCACCAGGTTGGAAAGCCGTCGCTGCAGTGCCTCCAGACCGTCGCGGCCCACGCATTGCCCCACGAAATGGTCGAGGTAACGCTGCGCCCAGGCGAAATCCGCCAGGCGATCGCCTTCGAGTTTCAGGCTTTGCAGCGGGAAGCAGATGGCTTCCTTGGGCAACGGCGCATCCGCCCGCTCGACCTGCGTCGGCGGCGTTGGCTGGAACGGCGCTTCTTTGCGCTCGGTTTCCCTCTGTTCGAGCTGTTGTGCGCGACGCAACTGCTCTTGCTTGTCCAGCGTGGTCTGCTGCGCCAGGGCCGTGCCTCCGGCCCCGATCGCAAGCAGGGAAAACAGCCCGTGTGCCGTTGTGCGCCAACGGCTTTCCCCTGTAACCCTCATCAGTCCTGCTACTCCAAACCGTCCTGGTTCAAGGGCGCGCGGGGCCTCTCTCGAGCGCCGCGGCCCGGCTCTTCAAGTGCCCATAATCGGCAGGTGATGCGGAAACTTTAGGTTCTTCGCGGATATCCGGGGAGTCAGCCGTGATCTCGTTATGGGGTAGTCCCGGGGTGCTGTCGTGGAATCGCTGGCATGGGCCGCTCCTTCAGGAACGTCAGAATGCGACGTTCCACCCGAGGTTGAGCCAGTGGGAACGACTCGCCATCCGTTCGCGGCCCGCCACCAGGTCTAAGCTGGCGTTTCCCAACGTCAACCGGACACCTGCCTGATCGCTCACCGCGCCGCGGCTCCATAGCCGCTCAGCCAGCAGCGACCAGCGGTCGTCGAATGCATACGCCATGCCCACACCTTCCAGAGCGTGAGCGGCCCGGCCGCGATCCTGGTCCACGCCCAGGTTGATATTCACCATCAGGCGACGCGCGTCGTCCAGGCCGAACGATGTCGAGGCATAGGCCTGCGATGCGACCCGACGACCACGCTGGTAAGTGGTGCTAGCCGCCACCGCCACACCGACGCCGCTGCTGTCCCCATTGCGCAGTTGCCACTTCAACTCAGGCGAAGCACTCAGACCGGGCAAGCCTTGCTGCCGGCTCAACCCGAGAGACAGCTCGACCGGCCCGACGCCGCATGCCGGCACGGTCCACACACCGTCGGAACCCTTCGACCACGCGCGCAGCCACGACTCGACCTGGCACTGACCGGCACCGACCACCGAAGCGTCGTCCACGAGGTAACTGCCGCCGGAAGCCAGCGCCGGCGACGTCACGACGAACAGCACCGCCATCAGCGCGATGAAGAGGAGGAAACGCATTCAGAAGACTCCCTCGCGTCGCTCGGGGCAACTCGCCCCAGCCCCTGAACTTTATTAGCCCAAAAGAGTGTTCTGCTTCGGGGGGATGATCAGCATCGCATCGCCATACGAGAAGAAGCGATATCGCTGCAACACGGCATAGCGGTAGGCATCCAGGATCGCTTCCTTGCCTGCCAGGGCCGACACCAGCATCAGCAGCGTCGATTGCGGCAGGTGGAAGTTGGTGATGAGGGCGTCGATGCTGGTGATCTTGTAGCCGGGGAAGATGAAGATCTGTGTTTCGCCTGCGAAGGGGCGCAGGACGCCCTCGACAGTGGCGCTTTCCAGGGCACGGACCACGGTGGTGCCCACGGCGACGACGCGACCGCCGGCCGCGCGCGTGGCGCGGATCTTTTCCACGAGCCCGGCGCCGACATTCAGCCATTCGCGGTGCATCACGTGATCGCGCACGTCGTCGGCACGCATCGGCTGGAAGGTGCCGGCCCCCACGTGCAGGGTGACGTAGCCCATCTCCACGCCCCGTTCCCGCAGGCGGTCGAGCAGTTCCTCGTCGAAGTGCAGCCCCGCGGTGGGGGCGGCGACCGCGCCGGGTTCGCGGGCGAACACTGTCTGGTAACGCTCGGTGTCCGTGCTGTCGGCGCTGCGCTCGATGTACGGCGGCAGCGGCATCTCGCCCAGACGGGACAGCAGCCGCTCCAGCGGCTCGTCCGTGTCGAAGCGGAGCATGAAGAACTCGCCGTCGCGCCCCAGCACGGTGATCATGCTGCCGTCGGCCAACTCGATGCGGCCACCCTCCTTCGGCTTCTTGCTGACACCCAGCTGCGCTCTGGCCTCATGGGCGCCGGTGACGCGCTCGATCAGGATCTCCACCGCCCCACCGGACTCCTTGCGTCCGTACAGGCGCGCGGGCAGCACGCGGGTGTCGTTGAACACGAGCAGGTCGCCCGGAAGGAGCATCTCCGGCAGCTCGTGGAACTTGCGGTCCTTCTTGGTGTGCGCCGCGACGTCCACGACGAGCAGGCGGCTGCCCGAGCGGCGGGCCAGCGGCGCCTGCGCGATGAGCTCGTTGGGAAGGTCGAAGTCGAAGTCGGATTTCTTCACGGGTACGGCCGGAGATGGAGCGATGGGGGGATTATCGCCCATCCTCGACCGTCGAGCCTGATACCGTCCTCCGGTTCGCGCTCAGAGCCAGCCTTTCTGCCGTGCCAGGCGATACGCCTCGATGCGATTGGCTGCACCGAGCTTGCCGATGGCCTCCGATAGGTAATTGCGCACGGTGCCGTGCGAGAGGTTCAGCTGGGTGCCGATGTCGCTCGCCGAATGCCCCTCCCCGGCCAGCCGCAGCACCTGCCGTTCGCGGTCGTTGAGCGGGTCCGCGTCAGACCACGCCTCAAGCGCCAGCTGCGGATCGATGGCCCTGCCGCCGCGATGCACCGTGCGCAATGCGTCGGCCAGATTTTCGGCGGGGGCATCTTTCAAAAGGTACCCGCCAACGCCGGCATCGAGCGCGCGGCGCAGGAACCCCGGACGGGCGAAGGTGGTAACGATGACCACCTTCACCGGCAACTCGTGCCGGCGCACCCGCTGGGCGATCTCCAGGCCGGTGAGGCCCGGCATCTCGATATCGGTCACCAGCACATCCGGCTTCAGGCGCTGAAGCTCGCGCCAGGCACTTTCGCCATCGGCGGCCGAGCCCAGCACCTCGATGTCGGGCTCCAGATTCAGCAGCGCCGACAGTGCACCGCGCACCATCGCCTGGTCTTCGGCCAGCAACACGCGGATCATGCGAGGCTCTCCATGCGAGGTGCCCCGATAGGCACGCCTATCTCCAGCGCCGTGCCGTGCCGGAGGGGGGAATCGATGGCAAGGCGCCCGCCGATCTGACGCACACGTTCGCGCATGCCCGAGACGCCATTGCCGTGCGCCGCGAGTCCGCCGCAGCCGTTGTCCGTGATTCGCATCGAAAACTCCTGCCCGCTCCGGGCGATGACCACGCGCGCCTCGGAGGCGCGCGAATGACGGTGGATATTGGTGACGGCTTCGCGGAGCACGAGGCAAAGCGTCGCCTCGATCTTTTCCGGAAGGCTGAAGTCCGCCGGAAGTTCGTGAACAAAGGCGATGCCGGACGATTCCAGCATCAAACGGGCCGATATCAGCTCGCTGGAAAGATCGCCCGCACGAAGGCCGGTGACGGCGCTGCGTACTTCCGCCAGCGTATGCCGGGCGACGCGCTCCACTTCTTCCATCTCCTGCTGCGCTCGCGGCGGATCGGCCAGGGCAAGCCGTTTGGCGAGCTCGGACTTCAGCGTGATGAGCGACAGCGTATGGCCGAGTAGATCGTGCAGGTCACGGCCGATGCGCTCGCGTTCCGCCAGCGTGGCCAGCCGCCGCACTTCCGACTGCGAAAGGCGAAGCTCCGCGTCGCGGCGGCCACTGCGTACATACAGATAGTTGCTGAATCCGGCGGCGAGGCCCACCCCGAACACCACCAGCACATGCACCGGCGGCACGTGAAACGCGGGGACCCAGGCAAGCGTCACGAGTGTCGCGACGGCAACGCCGCCCAGCCAGACGCGCAGACGATTCGAGTAGGCCAGCAGCACCTCGCCGATCACCACATAACCCAGGGCCAGCGGATTCACGGGCCACAGCACGAAACCCAGGGCGGAGATGGCGCCGGCGTGGAACGGCAGGCGTGCCACGGGCGCCGTGTAAACCGCCGTATAGCAGACGAGGTACACCGGAATGGACGCGAGCGTCGGCGCCATCCACTCCCAGTCGAATCCCTTCACGGCGAGCGGCGCCTGGATAAGCGCGATCAGCCAGAACACCTGCAGGCCGGCCTGCCAGCGCAGATACACGGGCGAGCGCAGTACGCCGAGAAGCGAGTCCTTGTGCGGCGGCGGGATGCGCATCATGAGGCGAGTCTGTTGTCGCCGCCGAACGGCAGGCCTTCGTCTGCCCGAATGTCCACCAACGCCGGGCGCCGGTCGGCAGGCAGCAGGGGCACCTGAATGTTCACCACCGTTCCCTTCGCCGCGCCCGAGGCGAAGGCAAGCGTGCCGCCAAGGGCGCGCACCCGCTCGCGCATGCCGCAGATGCCGTTCCCCTCGCTGCCTGCGAGTCCCCGCCCGTTGTCCACGATGGTCATCGTGCAGGCACGGTCGTCCATGCTCACGGTCACCTCCGCGAACGACGCTCCCGCATGGCGGTGGATGTTCGTCACGGCCTCACGCAAGACCAGGGCGAGTTCGTTGTCCATGCGTGGCGGCAGTTCGGGCACGTCCGCGCGATAGACGAAGTCGATCATCGAGGTGTTCAGGAGGAGACGGGCGGAAGCGAGTTCGGCCACGACACCGGAAGCACGGATGCCGGTCACGGCAGAGCGCACCTCGGCCAGCGCATGCCGCGCGACCTGCTCGGCTTCTTCGATCTCGCGGCGGGCCGCATCGGCATCGCGGTCGAACAGGCGCCGGGAAAGTTCCAGCTTCAACGTGATCAGCGAGAGTGTGTGCCCCAGGAGGTCGTGCAAGTCCCGGCCGATACGCTCGCGTTCCGCGGTGGCCGCCAGGCGCCTCACTTCGTCGTGCGAAAGCTTCAATTCCACGTCGCGCTGCGCGTTGAACCGGTAGACCACGTTGATCGTGCCCACCGACAGGGCGATGAACGAGAGGGTGGCGATGACGGGAATGGGCCAGCCCACCAGAAAATACGCCACGCCCACGAAGCCGCCGATGACCGCGACCATGCCGGCGATGCACTTCTTCGGTGCACCTTCGAATCCGAGCATGGCGCAGGCGTAGATCACATAGGTGCCGCCAGCGCTGTGGTTGAAATTCAGGGTGGCGTACGCAAGCAGCGCCACGCCGCCGGCGTACCAGGACACGTGCCGCAAGGGCCGCGTATACGCCGCGGCATACAGCAGCAGGAAGATGGGAAACGAAAGACCCGTGGCCAGACCCCACCAGGGGCCGAGTTCGTTGGCGAAGATGACGTCGCCGAACACGTATACCGCCCATACGAGGTTCACCAGGCTGGCGAAGCGCAGTCTCGGCCGCTCGCGGAAGCGGTTCCAGAGCGAGTCCGGGGTCGGCTTGAACCACGAGGGCGACATGGGTGTATCCGAGAAAAGGCGTGCGGTCATGCTACTTCAACCGTGGCGGCGCAGGCGACGCGTGGCAATGGCCACGAAGGCCACCGTGAAGCCGGCGAGCACGGCCACGTGGAGCGCCTCGCCACCCTGGCCGAGGCCCACCGCGGAGAGCGCCAGCTGGTTTAGATGGTAAGCCGGCCAGAGCGGTGCGATCGCTTGCAGGAAGGCCGGCATCACGGGCAGCGGAAACCACAGACCAGAGAGGAATGCCATCGGCAGATAGATGAGGTTGATCACACCCGGGGCGCCCTGTCCCTTCACCAGCGTTCCCACCAGCAGCCCAAGGGCGGCGAACGGAAGCACGCCGAGCACTTCGAGCAGGAAAAATCCGCCGATGCGCCACGCCGGCAACTGCACGCCCGCGACGAAGATCGCAAGGCACAACAAGATGACCGACACGATCGCCGCGACCAGCAAGGCCATGCACATCTTGCCGAGCAGGTAGGCGCCGGGCGGCATGGGGAGCGCGCGTTTCAGTGTAAGCAGGCCCGTATCGCGCTCCAGCGCCAAAGAGACGCCAAAACCGAACAAGCCGGGCGCCATGACCCCGAATGTACCGTACGAGGCCAGGAGGTACCGGGGCGCATCGGCGCTGTTCGCATGGGCGAGGAAGATCCCGAACATCACATAGAACACCGACGGGAACAGTAGCGTCGGCAACAGGAAGCCGGGATTGCGCAGGTAGCGAAGACACTCTGCCCTCGCTTCCTCCACGTAGGCAGCAATCACGCGTGCCGCGGTCATGGCGGGTGTGGCTGTGCTCTCGATCGTGCTCATGCGGCCTCCTGAAGGGCTTCGGTGTCGCGCGTGATTTCCTGGAAGGCCTCGGCAAGTCCGGCGCGCTGCACCTCCAGTTCGGAAAGACCGGGATCGGCATCGAGGAGCCGCCGCACCACGGCTTCCGCCTGCGCGGTGGCGATAACCGTCCGGCCCTGCTTCGTGTCCACCGAAACCACGTCCGGCCATGCCTGCAACGCCTCGATTGCCAGGGAGGTAACGCAGCGAATCCGGCGCAACGAAACGTGCGCGCGCAAGGCGTCCACGCTTCCCTCGGACACCACGCGCCCCTTCGCGATCACGCAGACGCGATCCGCCAATGCCTCTGCCTCTTCGAGGTAGTGAGTGGTGAGCACCACCGCACAACCTTCGGAAACCAGCTGGCGAATGGACACCCAAAGCGACTGCCGTGCATCGATGTCCATGCCGACGGTCGGTTCGTCGAGAAAGAGGATGTCGGGCCGGCCGGCCATCGCCAGGGCGAACTGCACCCGGCGCTGCTGACCGCCCGACAGCGCGCCGTACCGGCGCGACAGCAGGTCCGTGATACCCGCCAGCGCCGCGCACTCCGTCACGGGTCGCGGCTCGGGGTAGTAGCTCGCGGTCAAGCGGAGCAGCTCGCCCACCTTCAGCGTGGCCGGCAGGTTGGCCGCCTGCAGCATCACGCCAATACGGCGGCGGGCGTCGATGTCCTGGGGATCCTTGTCGAACAGGGTGGCAGTGCCGCCGTCCGGGCGGTGGAGCCCCAGAAGCAGAGCGATGCTGGTGCTCTTGCCCGCGCCGTTGGGGCCGAGCAAAGCCAGGATTTCCCCGCGGTGGACGTCGAGGTCGATGCCGTCCAGTGCGGTAATGGCGCCGTAGCTCTTGCGGGCTTTGACGAGGCGTGCAATGCGGGTGTCGTTCATGGTCCCCTCCTTGCAGCGCAACATATTCCTACGCAAGCCATTGGCGGCAGTCGCTTGCGTCATTGTGCGCATGTGACAAGCGTCACCCGGGGGTTACGCCGCCAAAATGCGCGTGCTATGCTGGGTTGATAATCCCTTTACATATAGATACTTAGCGGCCTCTTAAGGGATCGTTGCCATCAGTGCCGCGTCACCAGTGAGAGGAGTGGTTTATGGACGTCATCGGTCTTTTGCGTGAGTTGCGCGACTTCGGCGGTGCGCCGCGTACGCGCGGCCTGCCGGACGCCACCATCACACGCTTCGCGGCCACCGACGCTTCGCTCGTCGAGGCCATCGAGGACGCCGTGGCCTACCACCGTGCCCTGCGCAACGACATGGCCGATTTCCTCCGCCTCGACGAAGCGGAGCAGATCCATCGCGCGCAGTCGGGCCTCGTCAATTTCTATCCCGACGACGGCGTGAATCCTTACATGCCGGCTGCGGCGCGCGGTCCGTGGATCGTCACGCTGAAGGGCGCCGTGCTGCACGACGACGGTGGCTACGGCATGCTCGGCTTCGGGCACAACCCGAAGCACGTGCTCGAAGCGATGTCCCGGCCGCAGGTCATGGCCAACGTCATGACGGCCAACGTCTCGCAGTTGCGCCTTTCGGAAGCGCTGCGCAAGGAACTCGGCCGCAACCGCGGCGGCAGCCCCTACTCGCACTTCCTTTGTCTGAATTCAGGCTCCGAATCGGTCACGCTGGCGGGACGCATCGCCGACGTGAACGCACGTCTCATGACCGACCCGGGCGCGCGGCATGCCGGTCAAACCATCAAGCGTCTGGCCGTCAAGGGCGCGTTCCACGGCCGCACCGAGCGTCCCGCGCTCTATTCGGATTCCTCCCGCCGCAACTACCAGCAGCACCTCGCCAGCTTCCGCAACGAGGACACGCTGATCACGGTGGAACCGTACAACGTGGCCCAGTTGAAGGCCGCGTTTGCCGAGGCCGATCGCCAGGGCTGGTTCATCGAGGCGATGTTCCTCGAGCCGGTGATGGGCGAAGGCGATCCGGGCCGCGCGGTCACGCCGGAGTTCTACGCGGCGGCGCGCGAGCTCACCCGCGAGCACGGCACGCTGCTGCTTGTCGATTCGATCCAGGCCGGCCTGCGCGCGCACGGCGTGCTGTCCATCGTGGACTACCCGGGCTTCGAATCGATGGAAGCACCGGACATGGAAACCTTCTCGAAGGCGCTCAACGCCGGGCAGTATCCGCTGTCGGTGCTGGCCGTGACCGAGCGCGTGGCGGGACTGTACCGCAAGGGTATCTACGGCAACACGATGACCGCTAACCCGCGCGCGCTCGACGTCGCCGTGGCCACGCTGAATGAACTGACCGACGACGTCCGCACGAACATTCGCGAGAAGGGCCAGGAATTCCTGAGGAAGCTCGAAGCCCTCAAGAGCGAACTCGGCGGGCTCATCACCAAGGTGCAGGGCACCGGCCTGCTGTTCTCCTGCGAGCTGGCGCCCGAATTCAAGTGTTACGGCGAAGGTTCCACCGAGGAATACATGCGCGAGCGTGGCATCGGCGTGATTCACGGGGGTGCCAACTCGCTGCGCTTCACGCCGCACTTCCGCGTTACCAGCGCGGAAGTGGACCTGATCGTGGAAGAGATCCGCCACGCGCTGAAGGAAGGCCCCCGCCGGGCTTCGACCAAGGCGGCGTGATCGCCAGTCTCTTGGGGCCAGGAACCTTTGTGGGAGCCGGCTTTGCCGGCGATCCCGCGGCAGCGGGCAACCCTGCCGCGAGCACCCATCGCCGCTGAAGCGGCTCCCACACAAAGCCACTCTCGTCTGCCGGGAGTGGAAAAGCGGCGATGACGCAGTCGCGGTAAGCTCCACCGGCCGGATTCGCCCGGCTTCACGTCGAGGGTTTGCCATGCGTACGCAACTCCGTGTCCTTGCCGTCGCTTCCCTGTTCCTTTTCGCCGCCGGCACCGTTGCCGCGCAGCAGATGCCCGCAAAGAAAGACCTGACCCCGCAGCAACAGCGGATGAGCACCTGCAACTCGCAGGCCTCGGGGAAGGTGGGCGACGAACGAAAAGCCTTCATGAGCAGCTGCCTCAAGGGCGAGCAGCCGGCAAAGTCGTCGCCGCAGGAAAGGATGAAGTCGTGCAATGCCGACGCGTCCGCGAAGGGCCTGAAGGGCGACGAGCGGAAGAGCTTCATGAGCAGTTGTCTGAAGCACTGATTCGCCGGGCGCCAAAGGCGCGAATGCGGCCGGAGGCATACCTCGCCCGTACACAGCCGGCTTTGTGTGGGAGCCGCTTCAGCGGCGATGGGTGCTTGCGGCCAGCATGCCCGCTGCCGCGGAATCGCCGCTGAAGCGGCTCCCACAGGTGTCCCCGTCCCAAGGCAGGTGCGACAATACGCGGGTCATCGCCATGCGAAACCCGCCCCCATGAAAATCGTCGAAGTTCGTCATCCCCTTATCCAGCACAAGCTCGGCCTGATGCGCCGGGCCGGGATAAGCACGAAGGAATTTCGCGAACTGGCGTCCGAAGTCGCCGCCTTGCTCACCTACGAAGCAACGGCCGACATGGAGACGGAGTGCAAGACCATCGAGGGTTGGGCGGGCCCCGTCGAGGTCACCCACATCAAGGGCAAGAAGGTCACCATCGTACCGATCCTCCGCGCCGGCCTGGGCATGCTCTCGGGCGTGCTGGAGCTGATCCCCTCGGCCAAGGTCAGCGTCGTGGGCATCCAACGCGACGAGGAAACCCTGGAGCCGGTGGCGTATTACGAAAAACTGAGCGGCGGCATGGCCGAGCGCACGGCACTCATCGTGGATCCGATGCTGGCCACGGCCGGTACGCTCGTCGCCACGGTGGACATGCTCAAGGCGGCGGGGGCCAGGAAGATCAAGGGCCTGTTCCTCGTGGCCGCACCGGAGGGCCTGAAGCGTATCGAGGCCGCGCACCCCGACATTGAGATCTACGTGGCCTCCATCGACGACCGCCTCAATGAACTGGGCTACATCCTCCCCGGCCTGGGCGATGCGGGCGACAAGATCTTCGGCACGAAGCAGAAAGCGAGCTGACCGGCCCGAACTTCGTCGGCTCCGTCACATCCCGCTGTCACAAATTCGGGGCACACTCGGCGGGTGGGCTCGTCAGGGGGAACGCCGCGCAGGGGATGCGAGGCGCTTTCGGGTCGCACGCAACCAACGACTCGAGGGGACATCGAATGCGTTCCACGACTTCACGGCGTGCCTCATGGGCGGCGCTGGCGGGCCTTCTGACCGTTCTGCCGCTGCAGGCGGCGGACCTTTCCATCACGCAATTCCGCGTTCGCGGCCCCAGCGGCGGCAACGACGAATTCGTGGAAGTACAGAACACCGGTACGGCCGCACTGGACGTTTCCGGCTATAAGTTAAACGCTTCCAACGCCAGCGGCACCACCGGCACCCGCTTCACCTTCCCCGCCGGCACATCCGTAGCTCCGGGATGTTTCCTGCTGTTGGCGAACGGCGGCTCGTCCGGTTACTCGGGCGCCGTGACTCCCGACCTGAAGTATTCCACTGGCATCACCGACGACGGCGGCCTTGCCCTTTTGAACGCCGCCGGGACGATCGTCGATCAGGTGGGTTTGAGCGCCGGCTCGGCGTACAAGCAAGGCACGCCGCTCGTCAGTCTGGGCAGTGCGAACGCGGACCAGGGCTACGGGCGCAAGGTCAACGGTGCAGGCCTGCCGCAAAACAGCGGCGACAACTCGGCCGACTGGGTAAAGGTGGCACCGACCTCGCCGCGCGCCAGCACGTCGCCGTGCACGGTCCAGGGCCTGAGCCTTTCGATCGCCGACGCCACGGTCAGCGTGCGCAATGGCGACGACCAGCCCATGCCGTTCACGGTGTCGCTGAGCGAAGCGGCCTCCACCGACATCTCCGTGCATGCCGCGACCGCCGACGACACCGCGACCGTGGCCGCCGGAGATTACGACGCCGTCAACACGACCGTCACCATTCCGGCCGGCAGCACGAGCACGACGTTCAACGTCAACGTGCACGGTGCGAAAGCCGCCGGTCCCGACAAGGCCTTCCGCGTCAACCTGAGCGACGCCACCGGCGGCGATGTCACGATCGCCAAGGGTTCGGCCGTCGGTGCCATCCTCAACGAGATTCCCGTTGCCGCCGAGATCTGGCAGGTCACGGGGCGCGGCCAGGTATCGCCGCTGCTCGGCAAGCGCGTGGCCACACACGGAAACATCGTCACCGCCGTGGGACCCGCGGGCTTCACCATGCAGACGCCGGACAGCCGCGCCGACGACGATCGCCTTACGTCCAACGGCATCTACGTGTTCACCAGCAGCGCGCCGACGGTGAAGGCTGGCGACATGGTCGACGTGGAAGCCACCGTCGACAACTATTTCAACCTGCCGGAACTGAAGAACGCCCAGATCACGACCACGCAGCGCGGTGTGCGTCTGCCCAAGGCCGTCGTTTTTGGCGACAAGGTGCCTTCGTCGGACCCGAATGCGCTGTCCTGCGGCGAGACGAACTTCCAGTGCTACGTGGGCATGCGCGTCTCGATCGACAACGGCATGATCACCACCGGCAACCTGCGCTTCAGCAACGAACCCTTCGCCGAGGTGTACATCACCGCCAATGGCAAGCGGTCGCTGCGCGAACCGGGCGTGCGCTATACCGTTCCGGTACCGGAGGGCGTGAACCTGCCCAACTGGTCGGGCAACCCGCAGGTATTCAAGATGAACACCGCGGACTTCGGCGCCGTGGCTCCGAATACGCCGTTCAACGCCGGCACCACCTTCCGCGCGGAAGGCGTGATGTCGTATGCGTTCGGCGCATACACCTTCATCCCGACCTCCATCGCGATCAAGAAGGCAGCGACACTACCGCGCGTGGTGGATTCGCGGCCGTTCTACGCGGTTCGCGTCGGCGCGTTCAACACCGAGCGCTTCTGCGATACGGAGTTCAACACCACCTATACCTGCAGCGGTGGCGACACCGAGCCGACCGCCGACGAGGTGAAGCTCAAGACCCAGCGGCTGTCGGCCTATATCGGTAGCGTGCTGAAGCTGCCGGACATCCTCTCCGTGGAAGAGGTGAAGAGCCTGCAGGTGCTGCAAGGCCTCGCGAAGCAGCTGGGTGACGACTATCCGGCGCAGTACGAGGCGTTCCTCCAGCCGGGCCACGATCCCAGCGGCATCAACGTGGGCTTCCTCGTTCGCACCGATCGCGTTCGTGTGCTCTCCGTGCGCCAGCTCGGTGCCGACGAAACCTGGCAGGACGGCGACCAGACCGCGTTCGTGCACGACCACCCGCCCCTGCTGCTTACCGCCGACGTGCCGTCGATCGTGGGACGCATGCGGATCAACGTGATCTCGGTGCATCCGAAGGCACGGCAGAACGTGGACAAGACCGGCCCGACCGCTGAGCGCGACCGCGAGAAGCGCTTCCTCCAGGCTAAATCGCTGGCTACGCAGGTGCAGGCGATCCAGACGGACAGGAAGAACCTGCTCGCACCGCTGCTGGTGGTAGGCGACTTCAACGCCTACCAGTTCAGCGACGGCTTCACCGACGTGGTGGGCCTCATCTCGGGCAAGTACGACGATAGCCAGAACCTGCTGAAACTCGGCAAGAACCTCGTGAAGCCGACGCTCTGGAATGCCGTGGACTCGGTACTGGCGCAGGACCGCTACTCGTTCCTGTTCACCGAGAACTTCGGCAACATCCAGGGCGAAGGCCCCCGCAAGGTGCCCACCCACCAGGTGCTGGACCATGCGTTGCTGAACACCGTGGCACGTGGCCTCTTCCTGCAGATGCAGTACGGCCGCGGCAACCTCGACGCACCCGTGCAGACGATCGACGATTCGGCGTCCGCCACGGGTGTGCAGAAGGCCATCGGCTCGTCGGACCATGACGGCTTCGTGGTCGACATGCTGGCGCTGCCGCTGGGGTTGTTCTGATGTAACCGGGGTGCCCCGCGGGGCACCCCTTCTTGCGTGTGGGAGCCGCTTCAGCGGCGATGGGTGCTCGCCTCAGGCTTGCCCGCTGCCGCGGGATCGCCGCTGAAGCGGCTCCCACAGGGCGCTCCTACATGGCGAAGCGGTCGGTGGCTTTCACCAGTTCCTTCGCGATACCGGGTTCGAACGCCGAATGCCCGGCGTCCGGCACGATGCGCAGGTCCGCTTCCGGAAACGCGCGATGCAGATCCCACGCGCTGCGCGCGGGACACACGACGTCATAACGGCCCTGCACGATCACTGTGGGAATGTGCCTGATCTTGTGCACGTCGCGCAGCAGCTGGCCATCAACCTCGAAGAAACCCGCATTGACGAAGTAGTGGCACTCGATGCGCGCGAAGGCGAGCGCGAACTCGTCCTCGCCGTTCGACGCCATGTGGCTCTCGTCCTGGTAGAGGTGGCTGGTGGCCGCCTCCCATACGGACCAGGCACGCGCCGCGGCGAGGCGCACGGCCGGGTCGTCGCTGGTGAGCCGGCGGTGATACGCGCTGATGAGGTCGCCATGCTCCGCGGACGGAATGGCGGCGAGGTAATGCTCCCATGCGTCGGGAAACAGCGCGTCGCAGCCCGACTGGTAGAACCATTCCAACTCGGAGCGGCGAAGCATGAAGATGCCGCGCAGCACCAGTTCGGTAACGCGTTCCGGATGGGTTTCGGCGTAGGACAGGGCCAGCGTGGAACCCCATGAGCCGCCGAATACCTGCCAGCGCTCGATGCCAAGGTGCTCGCGCAGGCGCTCGATATCGGCGACGAGGTCCCAGGTGGTGTTGTCGGTCAGTTCCGCGTGCGGCGTGGACTTGCCGCAACCGCGCTGGTCGAAAAGCACGATGCGGTATTTGGCTGGATCGAAAAAGCAGCGGCCGCGCGGGCTGGTGCCGGCGCCGGGACCGCCGTGGAGGAAGACCACGGGCTTGCCCTTCGGGTTGCCGCTCTCCTCGAAGTAGAGGGTATGCAGCGGCGAGACCTTCAGCATGCCGCTGTTATAGGGCTCGATCGGCGGGTAGAGGTCGGGGAGTTCCTGGGCCATGGCGGGGGTCCTGTGAGGCGTGGAAACCTCAAGGCTAACGAGCGGAGCCTTGCGACACCAGCACCTGCTTGTCTTGCGACCACCGGGCTTTGTGTGGGAGCCGCTTCAGCGGCGATGGGTGCTCGCGGCAGGTCGCCCGCTGCCGCGGGATCGCCGCTGAAGCGGCTCCCACAGGGCGCGCTCCTACAGGAGCTTCCCGGGATTCATGATGCCGTTCGGATCCCACACCGCCTTGATGCCGCGCATCAGGGCGATCTCGGCCTCACTGCGCACACTGCCTAGCCAGGGTTTCTTGACGAGCCCGATGCCGTGCTCGGCCGAGATGCTGCCGCCGTGGCGTGCCAGCGTCTCCACGAGCAGCGAGGTGACGTGCTCGCATTGCTCGACGAACACGCCGTTGTCGAGCTCCGCGGGCTTCAGCACGTTGATGTGCAGGTTGCCGTCGCCGATGTGTCCGAACCACACCACGTCGAATGCCGGGTACTCGGCTGAAAGGAGAGCGTGCATCTCTTCCATGAAGGCCGGCACGGCGGAAATGCGCACGGAGACGTCGTTCTTGTACGGCTTGTGCGGGGCGAGGCTCTCAGTGATGCCTTCGCGCAGGCGCCACAGCGACGCCGCCTGTGCTTCGCTGGATGCGATCACGCCATCGGTCACCCAGCCTTCGCCGAGGCAGAATTCGAAGAAATCCAGCGCCTCGGCCTCCGCCTTCTCGTCGCCCGCATCGAACTCGGTCACGACATAGAAGGGGTGGTCTTCGGCGAAGGGCCGTTGGGCGCCGTGCGCAAGCACGTGGTGCAACGCCCTTTCCGTAAAGAACTCGAACGCTTCGAGCGCGAGACGGTGGCGCGCTTCCGCGAACACCTTCATCAACGCATCCATCGCCGGAACCGCCAGCAGCATGACCTGGGATGGTGGCGGTGGCGAAGTGAGCGTAAGGGTCGCTTCCACCACGATGCCCAGCGTGCCTTCGGAGCCGATGACCAAGTGGCGCAAATCGTAGCCGGAAGCGTTCTTCACCAGCCCGCGGTTGAGGTCGAGCAGTTCGCCCGTACCGGTGACCACCTTGAGGCCGGCCACCCACTGCCGCGTGTTGCCGTAACGAATGACCCGTATGCCCCCGGCGTTGGTCGCGATGTTTCCGCCGATCTGGCAGGAGCCGCGCGCGGCGAAGTTCACCGGATAAAGCAGCGCATGCTCGCGTGCGGCATTCTGCACCGCCTCCAGGGCGATGCCGGGTTCGACCGTGAGCGTGCGGTCGATGGGGTCGAAGCCGAGCACGCGGTTCATACGATCGAGACTGAGCACCAGTTCGCCCTGCGCGGCCACGGCGCCCCCGGAGAGGCCGGTGCGTCCTCCCGAGGGCACGATGCCGACGCCGTGCGCGTTCGCCCAGCGGACGACGCCTTGCACCTCGTCGACGGACGCTGGCCACGCGACCGCCAGCGGCGCGGGCGTCCAGCGCCGGGTCCAATCCCGGCCGTGGTGCTCCAGGTCGCCGGCCTCCACGGACAGCTTGAGGGTGGGAATCAGGCGGATCAGCTCGGCCAGGCGCGGGTCGGTCATGGAAAGCTCGGTAGGGATACCTGGGATGCTCTGCCGAGCGTGCCAGCCCTTTGGATGCGCCGCAACATGCGTGCCGCGATCTGGCATAGTGACCCTTCCTCCCGTGGAACAGAACGTACCGGCCATGACGCGCACCTCGTATCCAAAGGAAGACATCAAGATCCTGCTGCTGGAAGGCGTGAGCCGAAGCGCGCTGGACACCTTCCGCCAGGCCGGTTATTCGCAGATCGAGTTCCATGAGAAGTCCCTCCCCGAGGACGAACTGCTGGAGCGCATCGCCGATGCCCATATCGTGGGCATCCGTTCGCGCACCCAGCTCACCGCCCCGGTCCTGGCGGAAGCCCGCCGTCTGATCGCGGTGGGTTGCTTCTGCATCGGCACGAACCAGGTCGACACGGGCGAGGCGGAGCGCCTCGGGGTGCCTGTGTTCAACGCGCCCTATTCGAACACCCGCAGCGTGGCGGAACTGGTCATCGCCGAAACCATCCTGCTCGTGCGCCGCATCCCCGAGAAGAACGCGCTGTGTCACCGGGGTGGGTGGTCGAAATCCGCCGCAGGAAGCTACGAGGTTCGCGACAAGGTGCTGGGCATCGTGGGCTACGGCCACATCGGCACGCAGGTGGGCGTGCTGGCCGAGGCGCTGGGCATGCGCGTGATCTTCCACGACATCGAGCCGAAGCTTTCGCTCGGCAATGCCCGCGCCGCCGCCAGCCTCGACGACCTGCTCGAACGCGCGGACGTGGTCACCCTGCACGTGCCCGAAACGCCGCAGACGAAGAACCTGGTCGGTGCCGCCGAGATCGCCCGCATGCGTCCCGGCGCCATGCTCGTGAACGCGTCCCGCGGTACCGTCGTCGACATCGACGCCCTGGCCGCCGCGCTGCACTCAAAGCACCTCGCGGGCGCGGCCATCGACGTTTTCCCGGTGGAACCCAAGGGCAACGATGATCCCTTCGTCTCGCCGCTGGTGGGCATGGACAATGTCATCCTCACGCCGCACGTGGGCGGCAGCACCGCCGAGGCGCAGGAGAACATCGGCATCGAGGTGGCCTCGAAACTGGTTCGCTACAGCGACAACGGCAGCACGCTCTCGGCGGTGAATTTCCCCGAGGTTTCCCTGCCGGGCCACCCCACCAGCCGCCGCCTGCTGCACATCCACCGGAACATTCCCGGCGTGCTGTCACGGGTGAACGAGGTGTTCTCCCGTGCCGCCGTGAACATCGACGGCCAGTACCTGCAAACCTCGGCGCAAGTGGGTTACGTGGTGATCGACGTGACCACCACCGAGGAACATGCGGCCGCGCTGCGCAACGAGCTTGCGGCCATCGAAGGCACGCTGAAGGCGCGCGCGCTCTACTAGCGCCAGGGCTCGCGGGTGCACGCTGGTCACGGAGCGGCGCTAAAGCACGCCGTCGTCGCACACCACCCGCGCGCGGCCACGTTCCTTCGCCAGATAGAGCCGCCGGTCGGCCGTGGCAAGGAACGGAGTGACCTCGTCGCGCTCTTTGGGCACCACGGTGTTCACACCCGCGCTCAACGTGAGCCGCCTGCCGGAACCGTGCCCGGCGTGAGCGATGAGGGCCTTGTCCACGAGGTCGAGACAGCGCCATGCCAGGGCCATGGCTGTTCCCTCGTCGGTGTCCGGCAGCAACAGCACGAACTCTTCCCCACCGAAGCGGCAGAGCATGTCGCGTGGCCCGCGCAGGATGCCTTCCAGCGCCCTCGCCACGCGCTTCAAGCATTCGTCGCCCTCGAGGTGGCCGTAGTGGTCGTTGTACTGCTTGAAGTAATCGATATCGAGCACGACGACCGACACCGGCTGGCGCAGGCTCTGGGCGTTGCGCCATTCCGCGTCCATCATCTTGTCGAAGCGGCGCCGGTTGGCCAGGCCTGTGAGGCCGTCCTTGTACGACAGCTCCTCCAGTTCGCGCTGCATGTCGAGCAGCCGCTCTTCGGTGCGCTTGCGCTCGCTGATGTCGAACATGAACCCGATCAGCGCATGTGGCGTGCCGTCAGGATTGCGCACCACGTGCACGACGTCGCGAATCCAGACGAATTCCCCGTCCTTGCGCAAGGCACGGTAATCGGCCTCATGGTCCACGCCCGCCTGCGATTGCGCCACACAGAAATTGAAGACCCGCTCGCGGTCTTCGGGATGCATGCGGTCGGCCCAGTCCTGCACCGTCGCCCAGGAATCGGGCGTCCACCCGAGCAGTTCCTCGATCTGCGGACCAATGTAGGCGAAGCGCAGGGTAGCCCAGTCGATTTTCCAGGGAATGGCGCGGGTCGACTCCAGCAAGGTCTTGTAGACCCCTGGATCCTCGCGAAGAAGCGAGTCGTCAACGCTCATGGCTGTTTTTCCCCGTGGCGGCCGCAGCCGTGAATATTCGCCCCTCCCGTTATCGGTCGGGCTTCGCGAAGCTTGAACCATGAGGGGGCGTTGCGTCACCCGAACGCCCTCGTTTACAGTGTAAACATGCCGACCGCCAAGACCGCCGACCGAATCCTCGCCGCCGCTCATGCCCTGTTCGACGCTCATGGCGCCGAGGCCGTGACCATGCGCCGCGTGGCGGGCGAGCTTGGCTTGTCGGCCATGGCGATCTACCGCCATTTCCCCAACCGGGAAGCGCTGTTGGAGCGCCTTTCCAACGACAGCTTCGAGGAGGCAGCACGGACATGGGCAAGCCACGCGCGGCAGCGCGATCCACGCCGGCGACTCCTGGCCATGCTGGCGTCCTACCTCGACTACGCCGTGGCACATCCGCACCTGTTCGACCACGCCTTCGGGCTGCCCCGTGACGATGCCAGGCGCTTCCCCGAGGACTTCCGCGCGCGTCGTTCGCCCACGCTGAACCTCATCGCCGATGCCATCGTCGAGGGCATGGCGCAAGGCACGCTGCGAAAGCTCGACGAATGGGATCTGGCGATGGATCTGTGGGCGCATGCCCATGGGCTCATCGCGTTGTACCGGGCGGGCCGCTTCAGCTACGACGAAAAGCGATTCCGGGCCTTCTACCTCGCGTCCGTGGGAAGACTGATCGATGCCTTCGCAATCTGAGCGTTCCGCCATGCCGGCCTGGGTGTTGGCGACCGCCCTGACGGCCATCGGCTGGTGGTTCGGGAGCGGCACCCACCCGGTGTGGTGGGCCACCTGGCTGGCGCCTCTTCCCGTGCTGTGGCTGGCATCGAGGGTACGGACACCGTGGGCCGTCGCCGCCGCTTTCCTGGCGATGGCGATCGGCTCGGGCAACCTCTGGTCGTACATGTACAGCCACATCCGCCTGCCGCTGCCTGTCGTCATCTACGCCATGACGTTGCCCGGCGCCATGCTCGCGCTTTGCGTCCTGATTCATAAGCGCCTGCTGCTGCGCGGCCGGCCCATAGCGGCGACGCTCGCCGTGCCGGTCACCTGGGTGGCATTGGCTTTCATCAACAACCTGCTCTCTCCCCACGGCACCTTCTTCGACATCGCCTATACCCAGATGGATGCGCTGCCGGTGATCCAGTTGGCCACGCTGACGGGTATCTGGGGCATCGGTGCGCTGCTCTTCCTCGTCGCGACTGCGGTGGCCCTGCTGGGCGCGGCACATGTCGCAACCAGGGTCCGGATCGCCATAGCGGGAAGCGCGTTGCTGATCCTGGCAGCTGCCCTCACCTATGGCTTCTGGCGCCTCGCCACCCCGCCCACGTCCCAGGTTCGCGTGGCACTCCTCTCGCTCGACCAGACTGGAAAACTCGTCCCTGCGGATTCGCCGGAAGGCCGGTCGCGCCAAGATCGTTACCTCGTGGCCATGGATCGCGCCGCCGGCAAGGGAGCCCAGGTGATCGTTATTCCGGAAGACACGTTCGCCGCCACCGCCCCTGTCCCTGCCTTTGCCAGCTTCGCGCAGGAACGCGGCGTTGTCGTCGATGTCGGCGTTGATTTCCAAGAGGAGAACAGTGCGGAACGCAACATGGCGATGGTCTTCCAACCGGGCGCGGTTTCGCCCGCCACGTACCACAAGCACCACCTGATTCCCGGCTTCGAGGACAGGTTCACCCCGGGCACCTCGTTCCGGATGCTCCCGGGCAGCCCGCGTATCGGCCTCGCGATCTGCAAGGACATGGACTTCCAGGATTTCTCGACCGCGTACGGCCAACGGAGCGCGCAACTCCTACTTGTGCCTGCCTGGGACTTCGTGGAGGACGGCTGGCTGCACAGCCGCATGGCAGTCATGCGCGGCGTCGAAGGCGGTTTCGCGGTCGCTCGTGCCGCCCGCTCCGGCCGCCTTACCCTTAGCGACGACCGCGGCCGCGTGATGGCGGAAGCGTCCAGCGAACATGACGACGCGGAACTGGTCGGAAACCTTGCACTGCGCGAGACGCGAACACCCTACGCGCGCTGGGGCAACTGGTTCGCCTGGATCGATGTGACGTTCTTGCTGGCGCTTGCCGGGCTCGCCTTGCTCCCGAGCACAAAAAAAAGCGCCCCGAAGGACGCTTTTTAGAATAATGGTCGGGGTGGCGAGATTCGAACTCGCGACCACTACACCCCCAGCGTAGTGCGCTACCAGGCTGCGCTACACCCCGACGAGCTAACGATTGTAACAGCATCGCCGCGATCTGCGGAAGGCCGATCAGCGACGAAGGAGGGTCAGGACTTCTTCGAGCTCCAGGCGTACCTGGCGAACGATCTGGTGCGACATGCTGGCCTCCATGCGCGCCTGCGAGCCTTCCAGCCGGGCACGGGCGCCCGTGATGGTGAAGCCCTCGTCGTACAGCAGGGAGCGGATCTGGCGGATCATGAGCACGTCGTGGCGCTGGTAATAGCGGCGGTTGCCGCGGCGCTTGACGGGCTTCAGTGCCGGAAACTCCTGCTCCCAGTAGCGAAGGACATGCGGCTTGACGCCGCAAAGCTCGCTGACCTCACCGATGGTGAAGTAGCGCTTCGCCGGAATGGCGGGAAGTTCGGTGTTATTCCCTGGATCCAGCATAGCCCTCGACTCTTACCTTGAGTTTCTGGCCGGGACGGAAGGTGACCACCCGCCGGGCAGAGATCGGAATTTCCTCGCCGGTCTTCGGATTGCGACCGGGCCGCTGATTCTTCTGCCTCAGGTCGAAATTGCCGAAACCCGACAGCTTCACCTGTTCGCCTCGCTCCAGTGCCTCGCGCACGACTTCGAAGTACGCGTCCACGAACTCCTTGGCCTCACGCTTGTTGAGGCCCACGTCGAGGAAAAGCCGCTCGGCCATTTCCGCCTTGGTCAGCGCCATCTTATCCTCGCAGTCTCGCCTTGCATGATTTCTCCAATGCCCCCACCGCATCTGCCACGCGAGCGTCGGCATCGTCGTCGGTAAGGGTGCGTGAAGCGTCCTGTAAAATCAAGCCCATAGCGAGACTCTTTCGCCCTTCATCGATCCCCTTGCCGGCATAGCGATCGAACAGGCGAACCTCCTTCAGGACGTCGCCCAGCGCGCCGCGCACGGCCGCCTCCACCGCGGCCCAGGACACCTCCTCGGGCAGTTCCACCGCGATGTCGCGGCGCACGGCCGGGAAGCGCGGCACGCGTGCCGCGCTCGGCAACCTGCGGGCCAGGATGGGTTCCAGCGCCAGTTCCATCACGTGGACGTCCGCGCCCAGGTCGAGCGCCTTCGCGAGCGCCGGATGCAATGCGCCCAGGAAGCCTACCGGCTGCCCGTCGCGCAGGACGCGCGCACCGCGTCCCGGATGCAGCCAGGACGGCAGGCCCTCGGCGTCCACCGACCAGCGCTGCGGCTCGCCGGTATGGGCGATCAGGGCGTCGAGGTCGCCCTTGAGATCGTAGAAATCGACGGTGCGGCTGGCTTCGCCCCACTGCTCCGGGCGCGCGCCGCCGGAAGCGACGACCGCAACGCGGCCCACCTCGTCCGGCGCACCACCCGTGGCGTGGAAGCTGCGTGCCACTTCGAACAGGCGCACGCGGTCCTGCTGACGGGCGCGGTTGTGGCGCAAGGCCTCGACCAGGCCGGGCAGCAGCGAGGTACGCATGACCGCCAGATCGGCGGACAGCGGATTCGCCAGCGGCACGGCGTCGCTGGCGAGCTGCCAGGTAGCGAGCAGTTCGGCACTGACGAACGAGAGCGTCACCGCTTCGAAATAGCCGCGTGCGGCGAGCTGGTCGCGCAGCGCCATGTCGCTCAGCCGGGCCTCGGGCTCGGCGCGCAGGGCGATCTCGCCCGCCGGCACGTGGGTGGGAATGCGCTCGTAGCCATGGATGCGCGCGACTTCCTCGATGAGGTCTTCCTCGCGCTCGATGTCGAAGCGGCTGCTGGGCGGGGTGATTCGCCAGCCGTCCGCCACTTCTTCCACCGCCATGCCGAGGGCGGTGAAGATACGGGTCACTTCGCCGGCTGCCACCTCGATGCCCAGCACGCGACGCAGGCGCGCATGGCGGAGGAATACCGGCGCATGCTCGCGCAGATCTTCCGGCCGTTCGGCCACGGTGACCGGGCCCGCCTTGCCGCCGGCGATCTGCAGCAGCAGTTCCGTGGCGCGCTCCATGGCGCGCTTCGGCAGGGCGGGATCCACGCCGCGCTCATAACGGTGCGAGGCGTCGGTGTGCAGGCCCAGCTTGCGGGCACGACCCATGATCGCGGACGGTGCGAAATGCGCGGCTTCGAGGAACACGTTGCGGGTGCTGTCGGTCACGCGCGAGTCGAAGCCGCCCATGATGCCGGCGACGGCAAGCGGCCGCGCTTCGTCGGCGATCACCACGAAGGACGGATCGAGCCTGGCGTCGTTGCCGTCCAGAAGCTTCAGCGTCTCGCCCTCGCCGGCATGCCGCACGCGGATGGCACCGGAAAGCGTGTCGTTGTCGAAGGCATGCAGCGGATGCCCGAGTTCGAGCATCACGTACTGAGTGATGTCGACGATGGCGCTGATCGGGCGGATACCCGAGCGGCGCAGGCGCTCCGCCAGCCAGAGCGGCGAACGCGCCGTGGCGTCCACACCTTCAATCACGCGGCCGAGGTAACGCGGGGCGTCGGCGCCGGCTTCGAGCCGCACCGGACGCGACAGGCTGGAACCGACCGCTGCCTCGGCACCGCCGGCGGCTTTCACCCGGCTGGCGAACAGGGCGGCCACGTCATGGGCGAGACCGTTCAGGCCGAGCACATCGGGGCGGTTCGGCGTGATCTTCAGTTCGATGGTGGCGTCGGGCAGCCCCAGGTAATCGGCGAGCGGCGTGCCCACCGGCGCATCCGCCGGCAGCTCGAGCAGCCCGGAAGCGTCGGCGTCGATGCCGAGTTCCTTCGCCGAGCAGAGCATGCCGAACGACTCGACACCGCGCAGCTTCGCCGCCTTGATCTGGATGCCGCCGGGAAGCGTGGCCCCGACTTTCGCCAGCGGCACGCGAATGCCCACGCGCGCGTTCGGCGCGCCGCAGACGATCTGCAGCAGTTCGCCCTGCCCCGTGTCCACCTTGCAGACCTGCAGGCGATCGGCCTCGGGATGCTTCGCCGCCTCGACGATCTCGGCCACGACGACGCCGTCGAGCCCCTCGCCCAGCGGCGTGACCTCTTCGACTTCCAGGCCCGACATCGTCAGCGCGTGCACCAGCGCGGCCCGATCTGCATCGACGGCCACCAGTTCGCGTAGCCAGTTTTCGGAGAATTTCATGGGAGCGACTCGTTGAACTTGGGATCGATCAGGCGAACTGACGCAGGAAGCGCAGGTCGTTCTCGAAGAAGGCGCGCAGGTCGCCCACGCCATAGCGAAGCATGGCGAAGCGCTCCACACCCAGGCCGAAGGCGAAACCGGTATAGCGCTCCGGATCGATGCCGCAGTTCGCCAGCACCGTCGGATGCACCATGCCGCAGCCCAGGACTTCCAGCCAGCGCGTGCTGCCGTCCTCTGCGTCCCAGCGGATGTCCACTTCGGCAGAGGGCTCGGTAAAGGGGAAGTAGCTGGGGCGGAAGCGCATTTCGAAATCGCGCTCGAAGAACGCACGCACGAACTCGGCCAGCGTGCCCTTCAGGTCGGCGAAGCTCGAGGTCTCGTCGACCAGCAGGCCCTCGATCTGGTGGAACATCGGCGAGTGGGTCTGATCGGAATCGCTGCGATAGACCTTGCCCGGCGCGATGATGCGGATCGGTGGCTGCCGGCCCTGCATCGAGCGGATCTGTACCGGTGAGGTGTGCGTGCGCAGCAGCCGGCCATCACCAAAGTAGAAGGTGTCGTGCATGGCGCGCGCGGGATGGTGCGGCGGGAAGTTCAGCGCCTCGAAGTTGTGCCAGTCGTCTTCGATCTCCGGACCGTCGGCGCGCTGGTAACCCAGGCGGCCGAAGATGTAGGCGATGCGCTCGAGGGCGCGTGTGATCGGGTGGATGCCGCCGTATTCGCCGTTGCGCCCCGGCAGGGTGACGTCGATACGCTCGGAGGCGAGGCGGCGGTCCAGCTCGGCCTGCTCCAACGCCTGCTTGCGCAGCGCGATGGCGTCGGCGAGACGCTCCTTGGCCCGGTTCACCTCGGCGCCGCGCGCCTTGCGCTCGTCGCCGGAAAGCTGGCCCAACGCCTTGAGCGCCGCGGTGACGGCGCCGTTCTTGCCCAGCAGGGCCACGCGCACGGCATCCAGCGCCTCGAGCGACGGGGCGGCTTCGATGTCCCGCAGGGACGCGTCGATATGCTCGATCGATTCCATCGGTTTTCCTGACGTGGAAAATAAAATGGGGAGAAGGCAAGGCCTTCTCCCCACGTCATCCATCATCGCGCGATAAAACTACCGCGCGTGGTAAAGCGGATTACGCAGCCAGACTGGCCTTGGCCTTCTCTGCGATCGCGCCAAACGCCTTGATGTCATGCACGGCCAGGTCGGCGAGGACCTTGCGGTCGACCGAGATGTTGGCCTTGGCCAGACCGTTGATCAGGCGGCTGTAGGACAGACCGAACTGACGGGCGGCGGCGTTGATACGGACGATCCACAGCGCGCGGAACTGGCGCTTGCGCTGCTTGCGGCCGATGTAGGCGTACTGACCGGCCTTGATGACGGCCTGGTTGGCTACGCGGAATACCTTGCGGCGGGCGTTGTAGTAGCCCTTGGCACGGCCGATGATCTTCTTGTGACGACGACGGGCGGTAACGCCACGCTTAACACGAGCCATGGTTCAAGCCTCCCTTAGAGATACGGCAACATGCGAGCCACACCCTTGGTGTCGCACGCCTTGACGTGGTTGGGAGCGCGCAGGCCGCGCTTACGCTTGGTCGACTTCTTGGTCAGGATGTGCGACTTGAAGGCGTGACCGGCCTTGAACTTGCCGGAAGCGGTCTTGCGAAAACGCTTCGCCGCCGCCCGGTTGGTCTTGATCTTGGGCATCGGAATGCTCCGTATTCGGTTGCTGACTGATCCGGCGGCAAGGCCTTGAAGGGCCTGCACTTTCCATCCTGCCGGGTACGGTGATTCGGCCCATCCATACGGACCGAGCCAGCGATTGTAACGGAAGCGTGAGAGGCGCGCCAGAGGGTGCGCCGGGGGTGCGTGAGTCCGCGGCGCGGAGCGCCTGCTTGTAAGTCGGCCGCTGCGCGGCCTGCGAACCGTAAGTAAGAGCCTTCGTGTGGCAGCTTACGGTTTACAGGCCGCGCAGCGGCCGACTTACAAGCGTCAGAGGCGCGCTCACGGCTCACGCCAAAGGCGCGCTCAGGCTTTCTTCTTGGGCCCGATCATCATGACCATCTGGCGGCCTTCAAGGCGCGGGAACGACTCGACCACGCCGTCTTCGCCGATGTCCGTCTGGACGCGGCGGGCCAGGTTCTGGCCGAGGTCCTGGTGGGACATTTCGCGACCGCGGAAGCGGATCGTGACCTTGACCTTGTCGCCCTCTTCGAGGAACTCGCGCATCTTGCGCAGCTTGATCTGGTAGTCGCCCTCATCGGTGACGGGGCGGAACTTCACTTCCTTGATCTCGACCTGCTTCTGCTTCTTCTTGGCAGCGGAGGCCTTCTTCTGGGCTTCGAACTTGAACTTGCCGTAATCCATGATCTTGCAGACCGGCGGATCGCCGTTCGGCTGGATCTCGACGAGGTCCATGCCGAGGTCCTCGGCGGCACGGATGGCATCACGAGTGTCCATGATGCCCATCTGCTCGCCTTCGGCGCCCAGCACGCGGACCCGCGGGACGCGGATCTCGTTGTTCTTGCGATTGCCCTTGTTATCGGTCGTAGCGATACCGCTATCCTCCAGAAGAATGATCCCAATACCGAGCCCGCGGCCTAGCGGCGGGTCTCGGCTTCCAAACGTTGGACGAAGTCGGCCACCGGCATGCTGCCGAGGTCTTCGCCACCGCGGGTACGTACGGAAATGGTACCGGTCTCCCGCTCGCGGTCGCCGACCACGATGAGATAGGGGACCTTCTGCAACGTATGCTCGCGGATTTTATATCCGACCTTTTCGTTGCGCAAATCGGCTTCCACCCTGAAGCCTTGTCCGACAAGGGTTTGCACGATTTCACGCACATAATCGGCCTGGGCGTCGGTGATGCTGAACGCCACGGCCTGAATGGGGGCAAGCCAGGTGGGAAGCAAGCCCGCATGGTGCTCGATCAGGATGCCGATGAAGCGCTCCATGGAACCCACGATGGCCCGGTGCAGCATCACCGGATGCTGGCGCTGGCTGTGTTCGTCCACGTACTCGGCGCCCAGGCGCTCGGGCATCATGAAGTCCACCTGCATGGTGCCCACCTGCCAGGCGCGGCCGATGGAATCCTTCATGTGGTATTCGATCTTCGGGCCGTAGAAGGCGCCCTCGCCCGGCAGTTCCTCCCAGGCCACCCCGGCAGCCGACAGGGCGGCCCGCAGGGCGTGCTCGGCCTTGTCCCAGACCTCGTCCGAACCGATGCGCTTCTCCGGGCGCAGGGCGATCTTCATGGCGATGTCGTTGAACCCGAAGTCCTCGTACACCTTCATGGCCTGAGCGTGGAACGCCGCGACCTCCCCTTCGATCTGGGCGGGGGTGCAGAAGATGTGGCCGTCGTCCTGGGTGAAGGCGCGCACGCGCATGATGCCGTGCAGGGCACCCGACGGCTCGTTCCGGTGGCAGCCACCGAACTCGCCGTAGCGGATGGGCAGGTCGCGGTAACTGTGCAGGCTGGTGTTGAAGATCTGCACGTGGCCCGGGCAGTTCATCGGCTTCAGCGCATAGGTGCGCTTCTCCGATTCGGTGAAGAACATGTTTTCCTGGTAGTTGTCCCAATGGCCGGACTTCTTCCACAGGCTCACGTCCATGATCTGCGGGCCGCGCACTTCCTGATAGCCGCTCCTGCGGTACACACCGCGCACGTACTGTTCCACGGCCTGCCAGATGGCCCAGCCCTTCGGATGCCAGAACACCATGCCCGGGGCTTCTTCCTGCTGGTGGAACAGGTCGAGCTGCTTGCCGATGCGGCGATGGTCGCGCTTCTCGGCCTCTTCCAGCTGGAGCAGGTACGCCTTCAGGTCCTTGTCGTTGAGCCAGGCGGTGCCGTAGATACGCGTGAGCATCTCGTTGTTGGAATCGCCGCGCCAATAGGCCCCGGCCACCTTCATCAGCTTAAACGCGCGCAGCTTGCCCGTGTTGGACACGTGCGGGCCGCGGCAGAGGTCGGTGAACTCGCCCTGCGTGTAGAGCGACAGCTCCTCGTTGGCCGGAATGGACTCGATGATCTGCGCCTTGTATTCCTCGCCCATGTCGCGGAAGAAGCGGATGGCCTCGTCGCGGGTCTTCACCGAGCGCGTGACGGGGATCTGCTCCTTTACGATCTTCTCCATCTCGGCCTGAATGGCCTGGAGGTCGTCCGGCGTAAACGGGCGCTCGTACGCGAAGTCGTAATAGAAGCCGTTTTCCACGACGGGGCCGATGGTGACCTGCGCGCCGGGGAACAGGCGCTGCACGGCCTGGCCCAGCAGGTGGGCCGTGGAGTGGCGCAGGATGTCCAGCGCCTCGGGGCTCTTCTCGGTGACGATCTCCAGCGCGGCGTCACGATCGATGGTGTAGCTGGCATCCACCAGCTTGCCGTCCACCTTGCCGGCCAGGGTGGCCTTGGCGAGGCCGGCGCCGATCGAGGCGGCGACATCCTGCACGGTAACGGGGTGGTCGAACGGGCGCTGGCTGCCGTCGGGGAGCGTGATCTGGATCATGGGCGGTAGTCCGGACAAACAAAAAGGGCGCCAGGCGCCCTTCGGGTGACGAAGACGTGGCGGGGGATCAGGTTGGGAAGCGCGTAGTCCGCATGTCGCACACTCGGCCGGCGTTGCCGCGGGCCACCTCGTCCGTAACGTATATATTCCGCGAAAACTAGATCAGGGGCGCTGCCGTGTCAATCGGCACGTCCATTACAATAGGGAGCACCGCTCACATCCCCCGGTCATTCCCATGCGCATCCTGGTCACCGGCACCGCCGGTTTCATCGGTTCGGCCCTGACCGAGCGCCTGCTCGCCCGCGGCGATACCGTGCTCGGTTTCGACAACCACAACGATTACTACGATCCCGCCCTGAAGGAAGCCCGCCTGGCGCGTTTCGCCACACACCCGGCGTACACGCACGTGCGCGCCGACCTCGCCGAGCAGGCGGCGGTGGATGGCGCGTTCGCCGACTTCGAGCCCGAGCGCGTGGTCAACCTTGCCGCGCAGGCCGGTGTCCGTTATTCGATCACCCACCCGCGCGTCTACGTGCAGAGCAACCTGGTGGGTTTCGTGAACGTGCTCGAGGCCTGTCGCCGGCATGAGGTGGGGCACCTCGTGTACGCGTCGTCCAGTTCCGTGTACGGCGCCAATCGCAAGATGCCCTTCGCGGTGGAAGACGCCGTGGACCATCCCGTCAGCCTCTACGCGGCCACCAAGAAATCGAACGAGCTGATGGCCCATACCTACAGCCATCTCTTCGGGCTGCCGACGACCGGTCTGCGCTTCTTCACCGTCTACGGCCCCTGGGGACGTCCGGACATGTCGCCGATCCTGTTCGCGAGCCGGATCATGCGTGGCGAGCCGATCGACGTGTACAACCACGGCCAGCACAGCCGAGACTTCACCTATATCGACGACATCGTCGAAGGCGTGCTCCGCGCGCTGGACCACCCCGCCACACCGGACCCTTCCTACGATCCGGTCGCACCGAACCCGGGATCGTCCGCCGCGCCCTACCGTGTCTACAACATCGGTAACGACGAGCCGGTGCAGCTGCTCGATTTCATCGCGACGCTGGAAAAGCACCTCGGCCGCACGGTGGAGAAACGCCTGCTTCCCATGCAGCCCGGCGATGTGCCGGATACATGGGCGGATGTGTCGGCGCTGCGGCGAGACGTCGGCTATGCGCCCTCGACGTCGATCGACGAGGGGCTGGCGAAGTTTGCGGCGTGGTTCAAGGCGTTCTATTCCCACGCCTGACCGCTTGCGCTCGATGTGGGAGCCGCTTCAGCGGCGATGGCTGCTTGCCGCAAGCTTGCCCGCTGCCGCGGGATCGCCGGCGAAGCCGGCTCCCACAATCCTTCTAGCCGTCACAGCAACCGGCGCAGCAGGCCGGAGGCGCGTTGGGTCTTCCGCTGCACTGAGTAACCCAGGATGTCGGTGCCGGCCAACAGCGTGAACCACCGCCGCGCGCGCGTCACGCCCGTGTAGACCAGTTCGCGCGTGAGCACCGGCGACGGCTCCGGCGGAAGCGCCAACGCCGTGTGCTCGAACTCGGAGCCTTGCGACTTGTGCACGGTCATCGCGTACACCGTTTCCACGGCCGCAAGACGGCTCGGCACGACGAAGCGGATGCGTTCGCCGCCATGCTCGTCCATCACGGCGAAGGCGACGCGCAGCGCCATGCCACCCTGCCCGTCCGGCACCCACAGGGTCACGCCCACGTCGCCGTTCATGAGGCCCAGGGCGTAGTCGTTACGCGTGAGCATGACAGGACGGCCTTCGTACCAGCCGCCCGTCGCCTCGATAAGACCCCGATCGAGCAGTCCTTGTGCGATGCGGGTGTTCTGCGCCAGCACGCCGTGGTCGCCAAAGCGCGTGGCGCAGAGGAGCTGAAAACCCGCGTAGGCGCGCAGGGCGCCACGGCCCCACGCCGCGATCGCTGTGTCGTCGGCGCCGACCGGTGGACGCTCGCGTTCGATCCAGTCGAGATAGCGCCGATATCCCGGTGCGTCGTCACGACCCTCGATGGCGAGCGTGGCGATCGCCGCCGGCGTCGGCGTGCCGAGCACCACGTCGTCGAACGTGTCGAACGCCGAACGCGCTCGGGCGGCATCGCCCTCGTTGATCGCAGCGGCAAGCGCGCCGATGCCGCTATCGCTGCCGAAACGGCGACTGAAGCGCAGCATCGCCACGTGCTGGTCCAGTGCTGCGGCATCGTCGCCGTTCGTCCATGGCGTGACGTCCTCGCCGCAAACCGCATGCACCCAATCGCGGGTGGACGGATCGTAGTGACCGGCGTCGGCGCGGGCGCAGAGATCGCCGAGCACCGCGCCCGCTTCCACCGACGACAGCTGGTCCTTGTCGCCCAGCAACACGAGGCGCGCATCGGGTGGCAGCGCGTCGAGCGTCGCGGCCATCAATTCCAGATCGATCATCGACGCTTCGTCGATCACGAGCACGTCGAGGTGGAGCGGATTCTCCGCGTTGTGCCGGAAGGCGCGCGAGTCCGGGCGTGAGCCGAGCAAGCGATGGAGCGTGGTCACCTCCGCGGGGATGGCCTGCTTCACCGATGGATCCACCTGCAACTGGGCCACCTGCCCCGCGATGGACGCGTTGAGGCGCGCAGCGGCCTTACCCGTTGGCGCAGCGAGGCGGATACGCAGGCGACTGCCGCCGTCGCGCAACGCCAGTGTTTGCAAGAGACCGAGCAGGCGCACGACCGTGGTCGTCTTGCCGGTACCGGGCCCGCCCGTGATGACGGCGAAGCCGGAGCGCGCCGCGAGGGCGCACGCGATCTTCTGCCAATCCGGGCGCAACGCGTCCGCGGGGAAAAGGCGGGCGAGTTCCGCGCCGAGGCCTGCGTCGGCTTCGCGAACGCCCATGCGCTCCTGGATGGCTTGCGCTACGCGGGCCTCATCGCGCCAGAAGCGGCGCATGTAGAGCATGCCGTGCTCCATGACAAGCGGCGCGGCGGGGTCGCCCGAAGGGTCCGCTACCACCTTCGACGCGGAAAGGAAGGCGATCGGATCGCCGAGGTCCGGCTCCCGCTCGCGCAAGGTCTCCAGCGGCATGCAGATATGCCCTTCGCCCAGCTCATGGCTCAGCAATGCGGCAGCGACCTGCACGCGCGGATCGACCACCGGGTCCAGTTCGCGCAGGAAACGGGCGAAAGCGCGATCGACCGCCGCGATGCGGCCATCGGCGAGGGCCTGGTCGAGCCAGACGGCACTGTCGGCGATCATGCGGCCGCTCCTTCGAACAGGGCGTCCATGGCGTCGATCATCGCTTTTGGCGGCCGCTCCACGTGCACGCCGTGGCCACGGCCGTCCACACCGCGCAGGTAGAGGTAAACCGCGCCGCCTACATGGGTGTCGTAGTCGTAGGCATCGCCGAGCCGGCTGCGCAATTGCCGGTGCAGCGCCAGGAGATACAACGCGTACTGAAGCTCGTAACGCGCCTCGAGGATCGATCGCCGCATGGCGGCCGCGGTGTACGCGCGTTCGTCCGCGCCGAGCCAGTTCGACTTGTAGTCGACGACATACCAGCGTCCGTCATACTCGACGATCAGGTCGATGAAGCCCTTGAGCATGCCGTTGATCGTATCCGCCGCGAGGTGTGGCCTCGCCTCGGAACCCAGCGTGTGTTGGCGCACGATGCGATCCAGCGCCAGCGTGTCCACCTTGCGGGATTCGAAGAGAAATTCCAGTTCCGCGCGATAACGTGTGGGTTCGTCGAGGTCCGCGAGCGCGACGGCACTTCCTTCCGGCAAGGGCATCGGCGTGCGCAGCAGCATGATCAGCCAATCGGTCAGCAGGTCGATGTAGCGGGACCAGCCCCGCCGCTCGCATCGGCGCGCCACCGTGTCGCGCAGGCGGTCGCGATCGGAAGCGATGGCGGCGAACCCTTCCCCGGCGATCCATTCGAGTAGATCGTGCAGGAACGTGCCGGCTTCGGCGCCACGCTCGAAGGCGTGGATGCCCGTGACAGCCGGCGCTGGGTCGACGGGCTCGGTCGCATACTCGACGATGACGTCGTCGGTTGCCGTCTCCGGCGCTGCGATGTCTTCCGCATAGCGCAGACCGCTGTAGCTGGCGATGCGCCATGGCTCGGCGCGACCAATGGACGGTTCGCGTGCCGCCCGCGGCGCCTCTTCCCGCCCGGCCGGGACGTAACGATGCTCGTCCGGCGTGGGCATGTACTCCACGCGAATCGACGGAACATCGTTCGCGAGTTCGCGAAGCAGGCCCGCGATCGCACCGTTGCCGATCTCCTTGCCGCCGCCCAGCAGGTGGCCGAACGCGCTGCGGTGCACCTGCGGGGTGCGCGAGTTGTTGTGGCACACCGGCGCCACGCCGACATAGCAGGCATGCCGGGCGCGAGTCATGGCCACGTAGAGCAGGCGCAGGTCTTCCTGGAGTTCGGCCAGGTCGGCCGCTTCCTTGGCGCGCTCGGACGCCTCGCCACCTTTCGACTTGCTCACCAGCTCCAGCTGGCTACCCGTGCCGTCGTGGTAACGATAGGTGGCCTGCCCGGGATGGGTGCCGCCGCTGGCACACACGAAGGGCAGGAACACCAGCGGATATTCGAGACCCTTGGACTTGTGGATGGTCACGACCTTGACGACGTCGTCATCGCTTTCCAGCCGCACGAGCTGGTCGTCGCCGTGGTGGCCGGCGGTGTCCGCGATGCGTTCGGCGAGATGGCGGATGAGCGCCTGCTCGCCGTCGAGGGTGGACGCGGCGTGCTGCAACAGTTCGGCGAGGTGGAGCACATTGGTGAGCGCTCGCTCGCCCCCGGTGCGGCCCAGCAGACGCGCCGGCAGGTCGAAGCGATGCAGCAGGGAATGCAGCATCGCGAGCACGCCGGCCTGTTGCCATACCTGGCGCAGGGCGACGAACAGCTCGCCACGCCGCTCCCAATGGGTTTCGTCGGTATTCAACCGTTCCAGCTCCGCATACCCGAGATCGAGCGTGCGCGTGGCAAGCGCGGCGCGCATCGCGACATCGGATGCAGGCGAGGCCACCGCACGAAGCCATGCCAGCACGTCACCGGCCTCGACGCTCTCCAGCACGGAATCGCGGTCGGAAAGGAAAACGCTGCGCACGTGCCGTGCAGCCAGTGACGCACGCACCTGCGCCGCTTCGGCGCGGCTGCGCACCAGCACGGCGATATCGGCAGGCTTCAGAGGAACGACGCTGTGCGGTTCCTCCGCGAACCCGGTATCCCCGCGCGCGGCGCCCTCCAGCAATCGCACGATCTCGCTGGCGCAGGCATCCGCCATCTGCTCGCGATAGTGCCGCACGCCGACAGGCGCCTCGTCGTCGAGCAGCCAGAGGCGCAAGGCGGGCTGGTCCGCGCCACCGGCCACGAAGCGCTCCGCCCGCCCCTTGGCCTCGACGGGCACGAACGGCAGGCCACGCTGCGGAAAATGGAACGCGCCGTGGGGGTGCCGCTCCCCGTGCAGGAATACCGCATTCACTGCCTCCACCATGGCCTGCGTGGAGCGGAAGTTGGTGTCGAGGCTGTAATGCGGGGCACTTGCCTGCGCCCGCGCCGAAAGATAGGTGTGGATATCGGCACCGCGGAAGGCGTAGATCGCCTGCTTCGGATCGCCGATCAACAGCAATCCCACATCGGCCCCGCCGGCATAGACGCGACTGAAAATGCGGTACTGGACAGGGTCGGTGTCCTGGAACTCGTCGATCAGCGCCAGCGGGAACTGCCTGCGGATGGTTTCAGCCAGCACGTCGCCTGCGGGGCCGCCCAGTGCGGCATCCAGGCGTCGCAGCAGGTCGTCGAAACCGATCTGCGCGCGCCTGTGCTTCAGCATGGCGAAGCGCTCGCGCACGCGGGCCAGCGCATCGACCAGCAACGCATGGCGGATTTCCACCTTGCCTTCGGTTCCCGCTTGCCAGGCATCCAGGGCGGCAAAGGCCGGATGTTCGGGACGCGCCTTGCCCTTGCCGGTGGCATCGCCCAGGCGTGTGGCCGTGAAGCGCTGGAGTTCTTCTTCGCTCGCTTCGCCACCGAACGCCCAGCGGCGCAAGGGCGCGAGGTAACCCGACATGCGGTCGGGGCGATATCGGTTGTTGTTGAGTACCTTGGACGCGGAGGCATCCGTCAGCAGCGCTTCGATGCGGTCGACATCGGCGCGCCACGCCGAGGCGGCCTCCGCCAGCAGGCGCTCGTTCTGCGCTTCCCATGCTTCGCGTGCCGCAAGCAATGCCTGCGGATCGGTGACGGCGTCGAGGATCTGCCCGTCGACGCGCAGGGTCACGTCGCCGCCGTGAAAGAGCGGCTTGAGCGAGCGCAGCAGATCGTCGGGCGAACGCCATTCCTGGAGGACGGCTTCCGCCTGGCGCGGCGACAAGGGATAGAAAGCCTGGCGCCAGTAATCGCGCACGCAATCGGCCAGCAGCTCGCTTTCGTCGGGCTCCAGCGTGAGCGCGAAGGCATGGCCGCTGCCGAAGGCATGCTGCGTGAGCATGCGCTGGCTCCAGCCATGGATGGTGAAGATGGCGGCTTCGTCCATCCACTGTGCCGCCAGTTCAAGCCGCCGCGCGCAGTTCGCATGCGCGTCCGCCGGGTAGGCCGCGATCAGCTCCGCGAGGAACGGTTCCACGGATGCCGAGT
This sequence comes from Luteibacter sp. SG786, assembly GCF_011759605.1. Lineage (GTDB taxonomy): Bacteria > Pseudomonadota > Gammaproteobacteria > Xanthomonadales > Rhodanobacteraceae > Luteibacter. The sequence goes on along the minus strand of NZ_JAAOYX010000001.1, from coordinate 618,281 downwards.
TGCGGAAGGCCGTGGAGGCCTCGACAAGCCGCGCGCGGATGCGCTCGCGCAGCTCCTGCGTTGCCGCTTCGGTAAACGTGACCACGAGCAACTGTGGCGGCAGCAACGGCTGTGGCAAACCGTGGCCAAGCACGGCGCGCACGTAGAGCGCGGCGATAGTCCAGGTCTTGCCGGTGCCTGCGCTCGCTTCGATGAGGCGCACGCCGTGCAACGGCATGGATACCGGCTGCAGCGGTACGACGGCGGCGCTCATGCCGCCTCCACGCGCAGCGCGCCGAGGAAATCCGCGTAGGCGGGCAGCCAATCCACGAAGCTGCTTGCCAGCAGGGCTCCGAACTGCGGGAAGGCACGACGCAGGTATGCATCCTGGTCGACCTCGCCCGGAACGCGCGTACCGGGCGCCGCGGGGCCATAGGCGACACGCGCGGCCGTTTCGGCCTTGTCCTCGTCTGCTCCGAGCCACGCAAGCGCCGTGCGCACGGCGACGGGTAACGGACGACGCATGCCCTCGCGCCACATCCGCACCACGCGGAGCAGGAAACCGCGTGCAGCTTCACTGTCCAGCGGGGACATGACGATGGTGCTGTCCGGGCCGACATAGCGCGTTTCCACGGCGATCCCCGCAGCCTGCGCGACGAGATGCTCGACCCATGCCTCGACCAGACGATGTGCCGCGGGGCGCCCTTCCTTGTCGATGACGGCGGTGGGCGACGCACGCAACGACACCAGGCGCCCGCCGCCATCCATGCGCAAGCCGGCCAGCCAGTCCTCGATGACCAGGCCATCGATAGAGACGGCCAATTCGCGTTTGCCCGCATCCACCGGCCAGCGCGCGCGCTCGGCCGCGTACCGCGCATGCACGGCTATTGCACCCTCTTCCAGTGTGCGCCTCGCCATGCCTGCGAAGCCGCCCATGGGGAGCGCACCGCTGCGTTGCAGCCTTGCGCTTGCCCTTTCGATGGCCTGCACGGGATCGTCGCCCTCTTCACGCAACGCCGCCCGCAGCAGCGTGTCGGTCATTCCGTAGCGGTCGAGACCACCCAGGGAGAAGGGCTCGTTGTCTTCGCTCGCCGCCTCCGCCGCATCGAAGCGCACACCAAGCCGGGTATTGAAGAACTCGCGCACGGGATGACGCAGGAAACGGCGGAATGTGGCGATGGGTACCGGCCCCTCGACGAGCAGCGGATCGAGGACCGCGTCACTGTGCTCGTCGCGCGCGTCGTGCGCCACCCGCCACTCGCCCGCATAGGTGAAGAGGCGCGGATCGCCTTCCTGGAAATACGCCCGGCTGAACGGCTGCAGCGGGTGGGTCACCGTGAGGGTTGGCAGCACGTCGTCGCCGCCTTCGGTCCGCCACCCGGCGGCAAGATAGTCGCGCAGCTGGCCCACCAGTACCGACGGCGCGAGTTCCGCGTTGTCGCGCGCGCTCCGCCCTACCCAACCCACATGCAAGGCGTCGCGCGCCGAGAGAAGCGCCTCCAGGAACAGGTAGCGATCGTCCTCGCGGCGCGAGCGATCGCCCGGACGCCACGCACCCGATCGCGCCATCAAGTCGAAGTCCATCGGCGGCCGCGCACGAGGGTAGTCGCCGTCGTTCATGCCGAGCAGGCAGACGAGGCGGAACGGGATCGCGCGCATCGGCATCAGCGTGCCGAAGCTCACCGCACCGGCGAGGAATCGCTTCGAAAGGCCGCCCTCGTCGAACGGCGCCAGCCAGGCTTCGCGCACAACCTCCACCGGCAGCGGCTCGGCGAACGCGGCCTCGGCACAGGCACCATCCCACGTTTCCAGCGCATCCAGCAGACGCTCCTGGAGCATGCGGTCGTCCGGGCTCGACGGCGCGAACAGGTCGCGCAGGAGCGCGCGCAAGCGCTCGCCCCACGGCCCAGGCGACGCAGGTTCCGCCAGTCGACGCCAGTGCGTGCCGAGCGCGTCCAGCAGGTCGGCCAATGGCCCGACCAGACGCGCATCCAGACCGCCCACTTCGCCATAAGGCTCGATATCGCCCCAGGCCTCGCCCTGCCCCGCGGCGTACCCGAGCAACATGCGCCGCAGGCCGAAGATCCAGGTGTTCTGTTCCAGGGCGGGCAGGCCGAGCGAAGCGCGCTGCGCCGCATCCAGTCCCCAGCGCACGCCGGCGCCTTCGATCCAGCGATGCAGGAGCGGAAGATCGTCTTCGCCCAGGCCGAAGCGTTCGCGCACGGCCGGCACGTCGAGCAGGTCGGCCATGTCGCCCACACCGAAACGCGACTCGGGCAGTGCCAGCAGCATGTCCAGCGCCATGACCATCGGTGCCGTGCCACGCGCCGTGCGGTCGGCGATGCTGTATGGAATGAAGCGTGCGTCGTCGCGCGGCACACGGCCGAACACGGCATCGATGTGTGGCCCGTAGGTTTCGATGTCAGGCACCATCACGATGACGTCGCGGGGAAGGATAGGATCACCCTTGCGCGAGGACTCTTCGAAGCGCGCCAGCAACTGGTCGTGCAGTACTTCCACTTCGCGCTGCGGGCCGTGGGTGACATGGAAGGCGATGGACGTATCGCCCTCTTTCAACTCGTGTGGCGTCGCGGAGAGCGGCTCCAGATCGAGGATGGCCCCTTGCACCTGCCCAAGCAGCGTATCGGTGCGCGGCTCCGCGAACAGGTCGATACGCTGATCCCACGCGGTGAAGCGCTCGCGGTAAGTGTCCGGGTTGTCGAATTCGTCGAGCAGGCGGATGTAGTCGCGGCCCTGCTTGCCCCACGCCGCCAGCAGCGGATGGGCGTACATGTGCATGTCCTCTTCCGAGGGCAGCGCGGGCATGCCGGGCTTGGCCTGCTGGCGCCGACGCTCGGCACGCAGCAGTTCGCGATCGTCGACGATGTCCGCCCAGTAGTGCCGGCACGGATTCATCACCACCAGCAGCACCTGCGCCCAGCGGCCGAGCGCGGAAAGGGCTTCCAGCGTCTGCCGCGGCAACGAGGACATGCCGAAAACCACGATGCGCCTGGGAAGCGCCTTCGGACGCTCGGTGGCACCGGCCACGGCGGCGAGGAAGCGCTCGTGCACAGCCGCCCGGTGGCCATGGGCATCCTCGTCGCCCACATCAGCCAGGAGGCGCCGCCACAACTCGGCCTGCCAGAGATCGGCCTCGGAGAGGGCCGGCGCGCCACCGCGCGCGTCGCGCATCACGTTGCGCGATGCCGCCCAGTCGTCGAGCCAGTCGGCGCGATAGACCTGGTACTGGTCGTACAGATCGGCAAGGCGCTCGGCCAGTTGGTGGCGCTTGCGCGCATCGGACCCGTCGCCGAGGAACGCCGCCAGGGGCTCGAACCCGGGCTCATGCGAAACGGCAGGCAGCAGCCGCATCAGGCGCCACACCAGCCGCGACTTGTCGAAGGGCGATTCCTGCGGCACCGCGTCGCGCCCCAGCACCGCGCGATAGGCTTCCCAGAGAAAACGGCCCGGCAACTCCACATCCACTGCCGCGGCGATGCCCAACCCGCCCTCGTCGCGCCCCCGGGCGAGCGCCATGCGGAACCACTGCGCAATGCCGTTGGACTGCACGAGCACGCGCTCGTCTTCCAGCGGACGCAAAGGCGTGCGCGCCAGCCAGCCGACCAGCACGTCGCGCAGTTCTTCGAGGCGGTTGCCGTGCAGGACCATCAGGCCCGGCACGATGGTGTCCACGTCGCTCAACCGATGGCTCCAGGATGGAAGGGCGGGGTCAAATCATCGCCGATCCGTGCCTCCCTGGGTTAGATTTCGCCTTATCCCACGAGACGGCCGATTACGCTGCCTGAGAAATCCTCGGCGACGAAAACGATGTTTACATCACCCTGAATCACGGCAGCCGGGCACCCGAAGTAATCTTCGTTTACAACCCGTCCCTGTTCTCCGAACGCTTCGTCGAAGATCCCGTTGGGTAGAAGCCTCGCGATTACCAGGGCGGGGGGTACCTGTTCAAGGATTCGGGACCCGGCAACCACGGATCGGCTGCCAGCGTCGACCGCCAATGTGGTACACACTTGGGGAAGAAGCTCTGATTTGAGGAGTTGCCCTCCATTGAATTCTGGGTCCGGCCTTCCCCAGTAGTCAAACCTCATGAGTGCCGACTCGGTCTTACTATCCGCAATAAAGAAAGCCAACTGAACCAGCGCGAGGTACTTGTCGTCGTACAGGCGTTTGATCTGCTTACAATTAGCCTTTGAATTGCCGGCAAGGATCCAGCCGATAAATGCGCCGTCCTTCCCACCGCGAGGAAGGAATCGATCTACAACACCTATCTGAGCTCCACTATGACCCGAGGCGAGTATCTGGCTCTCCCTGTCGACTTCGAGTCCTAATATGTTTATCCCTTGCGTTGCTATCTCAACATATCCGCCGTCTCCAAAGTTCGCGTCGAGACTTCCGCTGTCATCGATTTTGATCAAGTAGCTTGAGTGTCGGGATATCTTTCGAGAATCCCAGATATCAGTGGCAAAGTACGCACCTCCGGAGGGGTGATTGAAGGCCAGATTCCGGCCAGTGGCAGGAGGCCACCCTCCATAAGGAGGTCGGATAGCTCCAATTGGTAAGAGATAAATCGCCACGCCGTTGCCACTCCCGCCAAAATCCAGATCTAGCGATCCGTTGGCCAGGATGCGAGTAGCCGCTGGCATGTAGTAGCGCAGCCCACTACCTCCTTCGTCCACGAGGGCATTTCCCACTACGATGATCCCACTGCTGGAAATGAAAACGCCGGCGGCCGGAAAATCCGAACCCTCGTCGGATATGGTTGGGAGCTGACATAGGCCCCCATCCCCAAACGTGTCGTCAGGCTCCCCATTGAAAAGCAGCCTGAAAACAAACGAGTGGCCCGTAGGCGGAGACATTCCATACCCAATGATCCTGCCCTCCAGGTCGATGGCAATACCTGAGACAACGAGGGCGGTGCCTTCGGGGTCCATGACCCGAACCAGCCCAGAATCGCCAAAAGTGAGATCCAGATCTCCCGCAGATCTACGAGACCAACGCCCTGAATTGCTCATATTGCCTCCATTCGAATGAGCGCCGGTTGATCCTAAACCGGCTATGGCGAATGCCTGGTCGAAACATCGATGGCTGGGACGATAGGAAGTTATTCCTGCGTGCGAGGGACTACAAGTATTTCAATGGTTGTAGTTGCATTGACCCATTTTCGGCCACGCGACGACGCGGTGAGAATTCAGAACGGCTTTGCGATGACCAGGAACACGATGGCAATCAGCACCAGAACCGGCAGCTCGTTGAGGATGCGCAGGGTCTTCGCCCGGGGCAGCGCGCCGCCGGCGATGCTCCGCTTCAGCAGGCGCCCGGTCCAGATGAAATAAGCGAGCATGAGGACCACCAGCGCGATCTTGGCGTGCAGCCAGCCACCGGTCACGTGGAAGTAGAGCCACAGCACGAGGCCGAAGATGAAAGCGAGGCCGAACATGTTGTGGCCGAACTTGTAGAGGCGTCGCCCCATGAGTTCAAGGCGCGCCTTCACCGCCGGCTCGGCACCCGCTTCGACGATATTCACCAGGATGCGGGGCAGGTAGAACACCGTGGCCATCCAGGCGATGACGAACACGATGTGCAGGGACTTGGTCACAAGGTAGGCCACCGGCAGCGCTCCGTCAGGGAAACGCCGAGTTTAGCCCACGGTGCGACGGGCACAAAAAAAGGAGCCCGGGGCTCCTTTTTTGCGGTCTTCGTGCCACTCCCTTAAAAGGAAAGTGGTGGGCGGTACAAGGATCGAACTTGTGACCCCTACCATGTCAAGGTAGTGCTCTACCGCTGAGCTAACCGCCCGAAGAGCTGCGCAGTTTAGCGGGCGTCGGCGGGGGGCGCAAGGGGGCGCAGATGGCTGGCGACCGCCGGAAGCTTGAGTCACTGGGCCCCTGCCTCCGCAGGAGCGACGGGTGGGCCCGAGTCGCTGGGCCCCTGCCTTCGCAGGGGCGACTGCCTCAGCGCAGGGCCCTTTCGCGCAGGCGGTGGATTTCGTCGCGGAGCTTGCCGGCCTCCTCGAACTCCAGGTTCTGGGCATGCTTGTACATGCGGGCCTCGAGTTTCTTGATCGTCGAGCCAACCTGCTCCGGACTCAGCGCGCCGTAGTCCGTGGCCTCCTCGGCAACCTTCTTCGTCTCCTTGCCCTTCCTGCCCTTGCCACCCCGCGAACCCACGTCGGCGCGTGCGCCTTCCATGATGTCGGCGATGCGGCGGACCACTGTCTTCGGGGTGATGCCGTGCGCCGCGTTGTACTCCACCTGCTTCTCGCGGCGGCGGGCCGTCTCGTCCATGGCTTCTTTCATCGAGCCCGTGATCTCGTCGGCGTAAAGAATGGCCTTGCCGCGCACGTTGCGGGCCGCACGGCCGATCGTCTGGATGAGCGACCGGGTGGAACGCAGGAAGCCTTCCTTGTCGGCGTCGAGCACCGCCACGAGCGACACCTCGGGCATGTCGAGGCCTTCGCGCAGGAGGTTGATGCCCACCAGCACGTCGAACTCACCCAGGCGCAGGTCGCGAATGATCTCCGTGCGCTCGACCGTGTCGATGTCGGCGTGCAGGTAGCGCACCTTCACGTCGTGCTCGGAGAGGTAATCGGTGAGGTTTTCCGCCATGCGCTTCGTCAGCGTCGTAACCAGCACGCGGTCGCCCATGGCCACACGCTTGTGTATCTCGCCAAGCAGGTCGTCCACCTGGGTGCGCACCGGGCGCACTTCCACCTCGGGATCGATGAGCCCCGTGGGACGCACGACGAGTTCCACCACGTTGTCGTCCGAGCGCTCCAGCTCGTACTTCGCCGGGGTGGCGGACACGTAGATGGCGCGCGGCGCGCGGCGCTCCCATTCCTCGAAGCGCAGGGGCCGATTGTCCATCGCGGAGGGCAGACGGAAACCGAATTCCACCAGCGTTTCCTTGCGCGAGCGGTCGCCCTTGTACATGGCACCCAGCTGCGGAACGGTCACGTGCGATTCGTCCACCACCATCAGGGCGTCCGGTGGTAGGTAGTCGAACAGTGTCGGCGGCGGTTCGCCCGGGCCGCGGCGGGTCATGTGGCGCGAGTAGTTCTCGATACCCTGGCAGAAGCCCACTTCGGCCATCATTTCCAGATCGAAGCGGGTGCGCTGCTCCAGACGCTGCGCCTCCACCAGCTTGTTGTCGCGGTACAGCTGCTCCAGGCGTTCGGACAGCTCGATCTTGATCGTCTCCATCGCGTTCAACACGCTCTGGCGCGTGCTCGCGTAATGCGTCTTCGGATACACGGTGTAGCGCGGCACCTTGCGCAGCACCTCGCCGGTGAGCGGATCGAACAGCGACAGGTTCTCCACGTCGCCGTCGAACAGCTCGATGCGAAGCGCCTCGGACTCCGACTCGGCGGGGAACACATCGATCACTTCACCGCGCACGCGATAGGTACCGCGCCGCAGTTCCATCTCGTTGCGCACGTACTGCAATTCGGTGAGCTGGCGGATCAGCGCGCGCTGCTCGATATGCTCGCCTCGCGAGAGGATGAGGCGAAGGCTCATGTAGTCCTCAGGATCGCCCAGGCCATAGATGGCCGAGACCGTGGCGACGATCAGCGAGTCGCGCCGGGACAGCAGCGCCTTCGTGGCGGCCAGCCGCATCTGCTCGATGTGGTCGTTGATGCTCGAATCCTTTTCGATGAAGGTATCCGAGGCAACCACGTAGGCTTCCGGCTGGTAATAGTCGTAGTAGCTGACGAAGTACTCCACCGCGTTGTGCGGGAAGAATTCCTTGAACTCGCCATAGAGCTGCGCCGCGAGGGTCTTGTTCGGCGCCAGGACGATGGTGGGCTTCTGGATCTTCTCGATCACGTTCGCGATCGTGAAGGTCTTGCCGGAGCCGGTCACGCCGAGCAGGGTCTGCGCGGCCAGGCCGGCCTCGAAGCCCTCGGCGAGGCGGGTGATGGCCTCGGGCTGGTCGCCGGAGGGCTTGTACGGGGAAACGAGCTGGAAGCGATCGGTCATGGCTGACGATATGCTGGTTCGGAGGTCGAGTTTAAAGCGCTGGCGCCTACGTGCTGTGATGTAGGGCACCGACAGGCCGATCGTATTCGTCCCAGACATGGTTGGTGGCCCTGTCGCTGCCCTCTTGGCCCATGCGTTCACGCCCTTCGCCCGGCTTCACCTTCACGGAACTCATGGCGGTGCTGGCGATTGCCGCGACCGCCGCGGCACTCGCTCTGCCCGCCATGAACGAGGCCATTGCCCGCTATCGCCTCGGAGCGGCCACGGACCACCTGCTCGACACCCTGCGCCACGCCCGGTCGGCCGCACTGTGGCGGGATACCGGCGTCCGCGTGTGCCCCGGCCGCGGCGGTCTCGAATGCGCTCCGGCGGCCGATTGGGCCGCGGGCTGGACGGCTCGCGAGTTCGACGAGGGTAAAACGGGGAGCATCCTCGTGTCGGCGCAACCCCTGCCGGGAAATCTGCGTGTCATCCGGTCGCCCGGACGGCATGAGTTCCATTTCACCCGCCACGGCGCGGCGTACGGCACGAACCAGCGCATCGTGCTCTGCGTGGCGTCGCGTCCCGCCACGGCCCGTGCCGTGGTCGTCGGCAATGCCGGCCTGGTCCATAGGGACCCCGTTCGGCCGGACGAAGCAGCCGTGTGCGCCGCGGCCTCCCTGCGGCGGCGTTAACGACGCTTGACAGCCCCCTGCCAGTTCCACAAAATACGTGGCTCCCCGCCCGAATAGCTCAGCCGGTTAGAGCACTTGACTGTTAATCAGGGGGTCGTTGGTTCGAGTCCAACTTCGGGCGCCAAATTCGGAAAAACCAGCAAGCGATTGCTGGTTTTTTTGTTTTCGGCCACCCCTCTCACCGGGCGCCCGTTCCGAGATCGGTCCCACGCGGCCTCTGCGGCACCTTGCGGATCTTGTCCATCGGATAGCCCAGGGCCTTCACCTTGCCCAGCAGTGCGGCATAGTCCGCCTCGGAAATCGTTGGCGTACGCGCCATCACCCAGACGTAATCGCGCGCGTCCCGGGCCACGATCACCTGGCTGTAGTCGTCCTTGAGGTAGGCAACGACATATTGTGCTTTCAGGGGCCAGAACACCCGCACTCCCCACACCGCGTTATCGGTGCCCGGCTTCACGATCCCGGTGGTGCGGAACTCTTTCAACTTGCCATCGAAGCTGCCCTTGCGGAAATGGAACAAGGTCGCGACCTCGCCATTAGGCTTCAGCGTGTAGGTTTCGACGGCATCGTATGCGTCTTTCTCGAAACGCGTGGGAATGGCGGCGATCACGTACCAGCTACCCATGTAACGATGCAGGTCGACGTGGGCCACCGGGTCGATCGGCGGCAATTTGGTCGCGCACGCACTGGTGTTGATCATCACGGCGCACGCCAGCAGCAGGGCCTGGGGCAGTTTCATGGCGGATTCCTATGGGGTGGGAATGGACTCAGGGCCGCACGAAGCGGTAATGCGCAACCAGCCACTCCTGGCCGTCGGCGTATCCGAACAACTCGGCGCACGACATCCAGAACATGCGCCAGCGCTGAAACCACAGCGATGCCGACTTCGCACCGTAGGCCTGGCTCAGCACATGCATGACCTGCTCGCGCCGGGCGTCCTGATTCGCGAGCCAATGGTTGGCGGTGCGTTGGTAATGCGTACCGTCGACATGCCAACGCTGCTCGATGTGCAAGGCAGACTGGAACCACAGCAGCGTGTCCGATGCCGGCATCAAGCCACCGGTGAAGAAGTGGCGGCCCATCCAGTTGTCGTCGCCCTGGGTCTCGAACGGGTACATCAGGGTCCTGTGCGCAAAGATGTGCACGAACAGTTTTCCGCCAGGCCGCAGCCATAAGGCGATGCGTTTCATGAGCGTGTCGTAGTTGCGCATGTGCTCGAACATCTCGACGGACACGCAGCGGTCGAACTGGGCGGGATCGAGCTCCAGGGTATTCACGTCGCAGGTGACGACCCGCACATTCGCCAGACCCCGCGCGCGACACTGCCCTTCGATGTGTTCACGTTGCGAACTCGAGTTGGACACCGCCGTGATCCGGGCATGGGGATAGCGCTGTGCCATCCACAACGTCAGGGAACCCCAGCCGCAACCCAGTTCCAGGATGGACTGGCCATCCGCGAGCTCGGCGCGCTCGCCGTACAGATCAAGCATGGCCTCCTCCGCCTCATCCAGCGTTTCGTCGCCGTGCGGGTAATAGCACCCCGAGTATTTCAGGCGCTTGCCCAGACAAAGCTCGAAGAATGCGGGCGGCAACTCGTAATGCTGCGCATTGGCCTCGTCGGTATGGATCGCCAGCGGACTGTTCCGCAACATCGAGATCCGCTCGGCATAGCGAGCCGCCTGCCCGTCCACCCCGCCTGACCGCTCGTCGCGCAGCCGTTGCGCGCAGAGACGTCGAATCCCCTGGCGCAGGAGGGCATCCGGAAGATGGCCGCGTTCGGCCATGCCGAGCAGGCCGGTGGCCGGTCGCTCGTTCGGCTGTTCGTGGGAAGCGGGGTTGGCGACGTTCATTGTTCCGACCTCTTGGGAAACCAGGGAATCAGCATCGGTGTGCTGCGCTGGTAGTCGCGGTACTCGTCGCCACGACTGCGCAACGCCTGCGCTTCGGTGTACGGCACCCCACTGATCCAGCGCAGGAAGACATACATCACCAACGGGCCGGACCACGCCAGCCAGAAGAAAGGCGAGCCGACCGCAAGGAAGACGTAGGCGAACCAGTGCAGCCACTCGAAAAAATAGTTCGGGTGGCGTGAGTACCGCCACAGGCCCCGACGGCAGGTACGCCCCTTGTTCGCCGGGTCCGCGCGAAAACGTGCCAGCTGCCCATCGGCTACCGACTCGCCGACCACACTGAGCACCCAGACGGCAGCACCTGCCGCCAGCCATGGGAGGGACGTCTGCGGGTTCCCTGCCACCGCGGCGAAAGGCAGCGCGAAGAGCACGATCAGCAACGCCTGGAACTGGAAGAAGGCGAAGAACTTCCATTGCACGCCATTCCAGTGCGTACGGAGGTGCTTGTAGCGACCGTCCTCCGGTTCACCACGCACGCGCTTCCACAGATGGCGGGCCAGGCGCATACCCCACGCGCCGCCGAGGATCGCCAGCACTGCCCGGGTCACCGGCGCACCGCTGCCGGAGAGCGCCATGAACACGGCGCCGGCACCTACGCCTGCTGCCCAGAGCACGTCGACGATACCGGCATTGGAGCGACTGCGCTGCCACTGCCAACCGAGGGTCATGACCGTCGCCGCCGACAGCCACAGAATCAGACATTGCCACCCGATGCTCATGGGAACGCCCCTTATCCGAGGTCGCGCGCGGCCGGACGGTGGCCGTGCTTGGCCAACAGCAGATGGGCCACGCCGATCGAGCGCTCCCGGAACCCGCCTTCGCAATAGGACAGATAGAACTCCCAGAGGCGGATGAACCTTTCGTCGAACCCTTGCGACCGAACCTGCGTCAGCTTCGCCATGAAGCGCTCTCGCCATGCCTTCAGGGTGAGTGCGTAAGAACCGCCGAAGTCCTCCATCCGGATCAGCGCCAGGTCGCTGGCACGGGTCTTCGCCGCCATCAACGCACTGATCGACGGAATGAAGCTGCCGGGGAACACGTGGCGCTTGATGAAGTCGACCGACGTCAGGGCCTGCTCGTAGCGGTGGTCCTCGATCGTGATCGCCTGCACCAGCGCCAGCCCATCGGGCTTGAGCAAGTGACCGAGCTTCTCGAAATAGGTATCCAGATACTGCGCACCGATCGCCTCCACCATCTCGATCGAGACGAGCTTGTCGTACTGGCCCTCGAGGTCCCGATAGTCCTGGAGCAACAATTGGACATGCGCCTCCACGCCCGCCTCCGCGACGCGCTTACTGGCAAACGCAAACTGCTCGCGAGAGATCGTCGTCGTGGTGACATGGCATCCATAGTGCCTGGCGGCATACAGCGCGAAGCCGCCCCAGCCGGTGCCAATTTCGATCACCCGATCGGTGGGCTTCAGGTCGAGCTTGCGGCAGATCTGTTCGAGCTTGCGTGCCGAGGCCGTGTCCAGCGTATCGGCGGGATCGTCCCAGATAGCCGAGCTGTACATCAGATCCTGCGAGAGGAACAAGGCGAAGAAATCGTTGCCCAGATCGTAGTGCGCAGAGATATTGCGCCGACTGCCGTTGCGCGTGTTGCGGCGAAGCGCATGCCAGGCGCGCAGGGCCACGGCGCCCAGTTGCGCCAGCCCGCCTTCCATGCCGTCGAGGAGATCGCGATTGCGGACAAGCAGCTGAATCAGGCCCACCAGGTTGTCGCAACTCCATTGCCCGTCCATATAGGACTCGCCAGCACCGACGCTGCCACGACGGGCAACGGCGCGATAGAAGGCGGGGTCCTTCACTTGAAGACGGATCTGCAGATCGGTTTGGACACCCGCGGGGTCGCCAAACTCCACCGAACCGCAGGCGTCGTGAAGCACGAGACGGCCATGGCGCAGCCCGCGCATGCGGCCGAGCAACTGCCGGCGCAGGAAGCGGTCAAGGGCGCCGAACGGGGCGGCTTCCTGCGCAACGGGCGTGGCAATCTCGTTCATGGCAAACCTCGGGAAAGCAATGTCATTCGGGACCACGCGCATGCAGCGCGGGGTGATCGTGGACCGGATTCCGTTTCACCCAGAGCCGAAGCGCCTGCCAGTGGATCGCCCCGACCACCTGCGCGGTCATCAAGGGGTAGCGCCAGAGCACGCGCGCCAGCGATCCGCGGGAGAGTGCGCGCCGTTCGAGGCTCAATGTGGCATCGAACTCTCGGCGTCCTTCGCGCAGCACATTCATGTGCACCCGCAAGTGCTCGTCCGGCATGTTGAGCCGCCAGTCGTACTCGCAGTCCATTGCCATGAAAGGCGAGACGTGAAACGTCTTGGAAAAATGCCAGTGCAGTGCGCCATCCCGATCGATGGCGCCGTCGACCGGCAGTACATACGCGTGGCGTTCCTTCCAGGGGGTATTCGTAATCTCGGCCAGCACCGCGACCAGGGTCTGGCCATCCTCGGCGAAGCAGTAGTAAAAGCTGACCGGATTGAAGACCAACCCGAAGTAGCGCAGGTGAGTCAGCAGACGAATCGGCCCCATCGGTCGCCGACCGGTGGCCTGTTCGACGCGACGGCGCACGGCCTCGGCCAGTGGCAGATCATCGGGGCCGAGGTAATCGCTGCGACGGAACTGTGCCACGTTGGCGTGCGTGGCCGACCACAACCAGCGTCCGCGGAAGACGTGCTCGACCTCGTCGAGATCCAGATAGAGCTGCGCCATGCGATAGGTGAAAGCGTGCGGATGCGGCGCATGGCGACGATGTCGCACGACGCCCTCATAAAGGGCGCTCGCCCATGGGAGCTTCATACTGGCGGGCTTCGCTGTCACGCCGCCGCCTCCAGCCCGTGTGCTTCCCTCACGGCGCCGGCCGTCGTGCCGGACGGCCAGCGGACGCCCAACGCAGCCGCCACCTCGACCGCGCTGCGCATACCGTCCTCGTGGAATCCCCAGCCCCAGTAAGCGCCGGCAAACCAGGTACCACTTTTGCCCTGGATCTCAGCTTTGCGCGACTGCGCATGTACCGAGGCACGCGTGTATACCGGGTGGTGGTAGCGCATGCGTGCCAGTACCTTGTCAGGCGCTATGGCCTCGCTTCGGTTCAGCGTGACGATGAACGGTTCCGTCGAGTCGATCCCCTGCAGAAGGTTCATGCAATAGCTCACCTTGCAGGCGGCTCCGGCATCGCGCGGCACCCAGGCATTCCACGCCGCCCAAGCCTTGCGCCGACGAGGCAAAACGCGGGTGTCGGTATGCAGCACCGTGTCGTTCGCCTGATAGGTCATCGCGCCCAGGATCGATTGCTCAAGCTCGCTCGCGTCGGACAGCACGCGCAGCGCCTGGTCGCTGTGGCAGGCCAGCACCACCTGGTCGAAATGCTCGTCGCCGGCGGCGCTCTGAATGCAAACGCGGCCGTGGTCGCGACGGACCGAGAACACCCGGCAGTTCAGTCGTTCGTGAACAGACCAGCGCGCCCGCAGCGCCGCCACGTAGGTCGAAGATCCACCCTGCACAACGCGCCATGGCGGGCGCCCGCTGACCTGCAGCATCTGGTGGTTGGCCATGAACTGCACGAGGTAGCGTGCCGGGAACTGGAGAATCTGCGTCGCCGGCGATGACCACAGCGCGGACGCCATCGGAATCAGATGCTCATCGCGAAACGCCGTGCCGTACCGATCCTGCTCCAGGTAGGCACCCAGCGTGACCGTGTCGTCCTGTTGCGACAGAAGCGCCGGTGCCTCGCGGTAGAACCGCATCAGGTCACGAACCATTCCCAGGAAGCGCGGCGAGAGCAGATTCCGCCGTTGGCAGAATAGCGAGTCCAGCGTGCTTGCGTTGTATTCCAGACCACTGGCCTCGCTATGCACCGAGAAACTCATCGTGGTCGGCTGCGACGCCACGCCCAGCTCGGCAAACATGCGTGTCAACAACGGATAATGATCCGGGTTATGCACGATGAAGCCGCTGTCGACCCGGTAACGGCGGCCGTTCTGCTCAACGTCATGCGTATGCGTATGACCACCGAGATAGCTGCCGGCCTCGAACAGCGTCACGTCGTGCCTGCGCGACAGCAACCATGCCGAGGCCAGCCCGGCGATGCCCGATCCCACCACGGCGATACGCATGATTCAGCTCCCCGCCCTGGCCAGAACCCAGGCCGGTACCGGCTTGAGTCCGCGCACCAACCCAAGGGCCGACATCAACTTCAGGCCGTACCACGTGAGATCCACTTCCCACCAGCGGAAGCCCTGGCGGCAGGATCCGGGAAAAAAGTGATGGTTGTTGTGCCAACCCTCGCCAAAGGTCAGCAGCGCCAGCCAAAGGTTATTGCGGCTGTCGTCCCTCGTTTCGAAGCGACGCTTGCCGAAGCGATGCGCCAGGGAGTTGATCGTCACGGTGGCGTGGAAAAGCACAACCGTGGAAATGAAAAACCCCCAGACGAGCATCTGCCCCCCGCTGGTCCCGAGCTGCGGAGCGACGCGATGGAGCAGGACGCCGAGCGCGTAGAGACCCACGGCCAGCCCGACGGGAACGGCGATGTCGAATCGGTCCAGCCAACGCAGCTCCGGATATTTCGCCAGGTCGGGCACGCGAGACAGATCGGTGCGGAAGTTTCGCGGCGTAAGGAACCAAGCCACATGGCTCCACACGAAGCCGTGCACGCCAGGCGAATGGGGATCGAGCGCGGTATCGGCGTGCCGATGGTGGTGGCGGTGATGCGCCGCCCACCAAAGCGGCCCGCGCTGCACGCAGGAGGCGCCTATCAAGGCGAACGCGAACTGCACGCCTCGCGACGTCTGGAACGTGCGATGCGAAAAATAACGATGGTAGAACCCGGTGATGGCGAACATCCGAACCGCGTAAAGCAGCGCCGCGACGATCAGGGCAACGGGCGACGCACCCACCCAGATGACACCGGCACAGGCGAGGTGCATCGCCAGAAAAGGAGCCGCTCGCAGCCAGTCGACGCGGTCGGCACGCGGATCGTCCGCCGGCAGCGCGACCGCGCCGGCGTCGAACCACTGGCGCAACCGCCGTAGCGACGGCATGGGGCTTGGGGTTTTCGGAGCAGTGTCCATCGCGATTCCTGTGCGCTCATGACAGATACGCGTGGCGGCGGCGATTGGATGCACCCGACCTTGTGTGCCTACCAGCCCTCCCCTTCGGCGCGCGGCAGCTGGCTAATAAAACTGTGCCGCTGGCGGCTCAGAATCCGAACAGAGGTTGCAGCGTGCGGGCAACCCAGCCGGAGAACTTGAGCGGCGCGTCCGTGGCCGCCACGCAGATGCACGGCACGCCCGGCGACGTCACCGGCTGATGAAGGATCTCGCCGTCTAGATCAGCCACGTCGCCCGGGCCGAAATGACCGAGCATGTCATCGTAGGCGCCATCGAGAATCATGGTCAGCTCGCTGCCACCGTGACTGTGCAGCGGTAACTTGCTTCCCGGTGCGATGCGCAGCAGCATCAGGTCGCCACCGCCAATGCCGGTGGCACGGATGCGCTGCACGCCCGGGGCCACGCGGCGCCAGCGCAACGCACGCATGGAATGGCCGAACCAGGGGTGCAGCGCATGTGGGAGTCGGTCGGGGTCGTGATCCTCCCCCATGTCTCCAGCCGGTGGCTCCGGCGCGATGGCTGGCTCGATGTCGAGCCGGGCCAGCATGGCGGACCGTGCCTCTTCCGTCGGGGGTTCGACGCGCTGCTGCTGCATCAGCACGCCGCCGATCCGGTCGGCGTCGAGCAGCCTGTCGCGACATGTGGCGCAGCGCTCCAGATGCGCGGAGGCGACCACGGCGAGTGCCGCGGGCAACGCTCCAGAGGAGTAGCTGATCACGGTCGCGTCGTCCAGGTGATGCGTCGGCTTCATCACGGAGCCCTCATGCTGCGCTGCAATTTCGCAAAAGCGCGCCGCAACGATGACTTCACCGAACCCAGCGGCATGTCCAGTTCAGAGGAGATCTCGCTGTGGCTTTTGCTTTCGAGATAACACATGCGGACCAGCTTCGCCTGTATGGCCGGAAGACGATCGATCGCCTGCAGAAGGAAGTCCTGATCGAGGGACGACTCCGGCTCTGAGTCGATTCGTGCCGATTCGGCGTGATCGAGGCGGTCCAGGCCTTCCTGGACCGGCAACCAGTGCGGCTCTCGTCGCACGTGGTCGATGTAAAGATTGCGCGCCACGCGGAACAGCCACGTGGACAGGCTGGCGCGTGTCGGATCGAACATGCCCGCCTTTCGCCACAATGTCAGCAGTGCTTCCTGAACCAGCTCGTCCGCCTCCGGCTCGGGCACGCCAAGGTTGCGCAGGTAACGCTTCAGGAGTGGCGCGAAATGGTCGTAGATGCGCATGAAACTGGCGCGGTCGCGCTGCGCCGAGACGGCCGACATCTGCGCCGACCAGTAGTGTGCGTCGAGCGGGGTATTGTTGATCGCATGAGTCACGGATCGCCTCGCCCCGAAAGGCACCACCCCGGAAACAGTTGTGACCAAGCCGATCATACGCAAAGTTTCCATTCGTGACGCCTAAAGGAGAGGGCCGCCGTTTGGTATATCAGCCCGCCTTCCTGATACGTTGCAGGCAGCCATTCGGATTCATCCTGCTCGCGCCAGGCCGTGTGACTTCCATGGGAGCGTCGAGGGGGCCGCGTCCAGGAACGGACCGATGGACACTTAGACGCGTCGGCTTCGGGGGAGCTTACGTGGCCGCAACCCGGACGTAAGCGGCACCTAAGCAATGTAAAGATTCGGGCGCCGCATCAGCCACTTACGAGGCATTTTCACCTAAAGACCACGGTCTGCCTGCCGTTAGCACTTACACACTCAGTGCAGGCAAAAGCATGACCATCAAATGGCGAATCGTGATCACCATGGCTGCGGCCCTTCTTGCCGCCATCGTCATAGGTGTCACCGGGCTGGCTGCCCTCAATCGGACCCAGGCCGGCTTGGAGGCGATGTACAACACAAACCTGATGCCCATCGTCCATGTCACGGACGTACGCGACGACCTTGCGGAACAACGTAACGCCGTGAACCGGGCGATGATCGTCGGCACCCCGGAGTCGGTGGCGAGCGCCAAGCAGCGGGTCGCGGCAGCGCATGACAGGCTGGACAAGGACTGGGGAGCATATTACCCCGCCCTTGTCACGAGCGAAGACGAGCGTGCTCAGGCAAAAGCGTTCATTGCCTCGCGTGGCGCGGCGGAAGAGCAGATCGGATTGCTGCTTGAGAAGCTCGGTCACGGCGACAAGGACGGCGTCGCCTATCACATTCAGCATGTCGCTCCCGTCCTGGAACAGGCCGCCGGGCAAATCGCCGCGCTTGTGTCGCTGAACAAGGGACAGGCCAAGGCAGGATTCGACGAGGCAGGTGTCCGTGAGCGGCGCACTGTCTGGGTCACTCTTGCCGTGTTGCTGGTCGCCGGACTTTTCGTGATCGCCTTGGGCTGGGCGCTCGCGCGAGCCGTCATGCGTCCGCTGCTGCGCGCGCGGGATCTGGCCCACCGTATCAGTCAGGGCGAACTGAATCACAGGCTCGAGGTGACCGGCAGCGACGAACTGAGCCACACGCTGCGTGCCCTGACGGCCATGGACGAACAGTTGACCAGCATCGTGAGCCAGGTGCGCAGCAATGCCCAGCAGGTCGCCTACGCCGCTCGCGACGTGTCGGCCGGTACGGACGATCTATCCAGTCGAACGCAGGAACAGGCCTCTTCTCTGGAAGAGACGGCGGCGTCGATGGAGGAAATGACCGCGACCGTGCGCGAGAACTCGGAGGGAGCCGCTACCGCGCGTGCTCTCACGTCGACGCTCCAGGACGAGGCACTGCTCGGAAAGGGCGTGGCGGACGAGGCCGTGGCTGCCATGAGCGAGATCACCCGTACCAGCCGTAACGTTGCCGACATCGCGGTCCTCATCGACGAGATCGCGTTCCAGACGAACCTGCTTGCACTCAATGCGGCGGTGGAAGCGGCCCGCGCGGGCGAACAAGGACGGGGCTTCGCTGTCGTTGCCTCGGAAGTACGCTCCCTGGCCCAGCGCAGTGCCACGGCGGCACGCGACATCAAGCGGTTGATCGCCGAGGCGGCGGATCGCGTGGACGGCGGCTCCGTCCTGGTCGGGCGCACCGGACAGGTCCTGGCCGAGATCGGCAGCAGTGCCACCCGGGTGAGTGGCATCGTCAACAACATTGCCGCCGCATCGCTCCAGCAATCGGCCGGCATCGAGCAGGTCAACGACGCCGTAACGGCCCTGGACGAAGTCACCCAGCAGAACGCCGCGCTCGTCGAAGAAGCCAGTGCGGCCAGCAAACAGATGTCGGACCTGGCCGAAGAACTGATGCGGCAAGTCGCGTTCTTCCGAATCACGGGCATGGAGGCTGACGTCGCCTCCGAAGTACGGCGCCCCACTCCGGTGCCGCCGCCTGCCGCTCCCCGGCAAGAGCGGGTCCTGGAAGAAGCGGTGTGGAACGAATTCTGACGAGCTGCTCCGTTCTTGCCTGGCAGCCAAGGCGTCCGTCAGTTCTCCAACTGCGTGATCGAAGCCACCCTGCCGTCGATCACTTCGATCTGCACCGACTTGCCGCGGCGGTAATACTCCAGACGATAGCCTTCGAGCCCGCCGCGGCGGGTTTCGATGGGCGTTTCGCGGTCGGGTTTACCGGCCACCTGGCGCAGGCGGCCTTCGCTGTCGCCTGTGGAGATGACCTGGGAGCCGAAACGATACGTGTCGGCCGCGGCGGCGGTGACGGCGAACGAGGCGAGGACGAGTGCGACGACGGCGCGCTTCATGGGCGGCTCCTTGTCTGGCTGGGGATGTGCGGAGGGTATATCGCTTCCCACGCCCATCCAAGCGGCTGGCGGCCGGCGCGGTGCTTCGTCAGGCCCGGGACACGTGGGGATTGCCCGCGACAAGCCATCGCCAGAGCAGGTCGGTCCCTTCGCGGATGCCGATGCGGGCCGAACCGGGCACGTTTTCCGGTGGCGGCGTGCCGTCGTCGAGCACGGTATAACCATCCCGCGCCCGCACGAGGTCGATGCCGTTCTGCTCCCCCGTGATGCCCAGTGCCTGGGTCAGGCGGGCCGGGCCGCTGCACAGTTCGCGATCGCGCCGGACCTTGGGCCGCGCCTCGCGCATCCGTTCGATGCCCGAGAGGGGTTCGAGCGCCCGGATGAGCACACCCGAACCTTCACCCTCGTCGCCACAGACGGTGTTGCAGCACCAGTGCATGCCATAGGTGAAGTACACATACATATGGCCGGGCGGCCCGAACATCACCGCGTTCCGTTTGGTCTTACCGCGAAACGTATGCGCAGCCGGATCGATGGCTCCAACATACGCCTCCACTTCCACGATGCGCCCTGCCCGCCCATCGGCACATGCCAGCACTTTGTTCAGAAGCTCGGGAGCGACGACGCGCGCGTCGCGATGGAAGAAGGAGCGGGGAAGCACGGCGCCGGGCCAGCGAGGTCGACGCGAGGACATCAGGGCTCCACAGGCTCGCCGTCGGTGTCCGGGTCAGGCCCGGGCCGCTCCACGGGCTCATGCTCCAGCGGCGGCGGCGCGGTGCCGGGATGGGGTTTCTCTGTATCGGGTACAGGACGGAAGGGTCGTGGCATGGCTGGGAGAGTAAACCGTGAAGCAGTGAACCGTAAGTGGCAGCCCTACGGTTCACTGTTCACTGTTCACGCATCAAAACACGCCAAGCAGCCAGCAGATCAGCACGATGGCGAGGATCACGCCAATGCCGCCGCTCGGACCGTAGCCCCAGCCGCTCGAATAGCCCCAAGTGGGCAGGCCGCCGATGAGGGCAATGATCAGGACGATGATGAGGATGGTAAAAAGCATTGCGAGTCTCCGCCTTGGGTCCGGTGGCCGCATCCTCGCGCGTCATACCGTCTAGAACGCGTGACGCAAGGGCGCTTTTCGCGTATCCGTTCAGCGACAGGATGGCCGGGAACGGCAAGAGCCGAACCCGGCCGTTGACTCAGGTGCGAACGACGTAGCAAGGCTCATAGGCGGTGCCGCCCGGAAGCTTCATGCGGTGCTGCTCCACGAACGCCTTCAGCAGGTCGTCGAGCGCTCGCATGATCTCCGTCTCGCCGTCGATCACGAACGGGCCGTATTGCTCGATCGCCTTGACGCCCTCTTCCTTCACGTTGCCCGCGACGATGCCTGAGAAGGCACGCCGCAAGTCTGCCGCCAGCTCGTGACGCTGCCGGCCACGGTGCAGCGCCAGCGAGGCCATGGCCTGGTGCGTCGGGCGGAACGGCTGCTGGAACGACAACGGAATGTCGAGCGCCCAGTTGAAGAAGAACGCGTCCTTGTTGTCCAGGCGGTGGTTGCGCACCTTTTCGATGCCGGAAACCATCGCATGGGCCACGGCGGCGGGATCGTCGATGACGATCTTGTAATGACGGGCGACCTCGTCACCCAGCGACAGGCGCAGGAAGCGGTCGATCTGCTCGAAATACGCGGCGGATTTCTGCGGGCCGGTGAAGATCAGCGGGAACGGAATATCCTTGTTCTGCGGCAGCAGCAGGATGCCGAGCATGTAGAGGATTTCTTCGGCCGTGCCCACGCCGCCCGGAAACACGATGATGCCGTGGCCGAGACGAACGAACGCCTCGAGGCGTTTCTCGATGTCCGGCATGATCACGAGGTTGTTCACGATCGGGTTGGGCGATTCCGCCGCGATGATGCCCGGCTCGGTGATACCGATGTACCGATTGCCCTTCCGGCGCTGCTTTGCATGCGCGATGGTGGCGCCCTTCATGGGGCCTTTCATCGCGCCGGGACCGCACCCGGTGCAGATATCCATGCCGCGCAGACCCAGCTGGTAGCCGACGCGCTTGGTGTACTCGTATTCGTCGCGCGAGATCGAGTGGCCGCCCCAGCAGACCACGAGGTTCGGATCCACCTGGGGACGCAGGATGCGCGAGTTGCGCAGGATCTCGAACACCGCATGGGTGATGCCCACGGTGTCGTCGAGATCGAAGGCACCGGCTTCGAGCTGTGTGGACACGTACACGATGTCGCGCACGACGGCCACGAGCAGTTCATTGATGCCGCGAATGATGCGGCCATCGACGAAGGCCTGCTCCGGCGCATTTTTCAACTCGATCTTGATGCCGCGGTCTTCCTGCAGCACCTGGATGTCGAAATCCGGGTACTGCTCGAAGATGCTGCCCGGATCGTCGGAGAGGTTGCCGGAAGTCAGCACCGCCAGCGCGCAGCGGCGCAGCAACTGGTGCAGGCCCGACCCACTGGCGTCGCGCAGGCGGGCCACCTCGTTACGGGAAAGGATGTCGAGGCCGCCGGCCGGCGAGACGCGGGCGCTGACGGTTTTGCCGCTGACGGGCTCCCCGAACTGAATGGCATTCATGGTGTTACCTGTCCTTCTGACCGCGAATTAGCGGCGAACCCCGCCCCGGGGTGGGAGCGGACCGCCTAGGATCACGCGAGTGGTCGGCGGGGGTCAAGCCCGAAAAAAGGCCGGCACCCTTGCGGGTGCCGGCCTGGATCGCTCCGCGAATCCTTCGCTTAGAACGTGTAACGCAGGGTCAGCATGGCCGACCAACGCGAGACCGGGTTCACCTTGGTCGCGCTGTTGTCCGTCGGGGCGTCGTAGACGGCCTTCTGGCCCGGCTGGTAGTTGCCGTTGGCGTCGGTCGGCAGGTTGTAGATGTACTTGCCCGTGGTCGGATCCACGCCACCGAAGTTGGCGAGGTTACGGGTGTACGGGAAGCCGATGTACGACTGCTGGCCCCAGTCCTTGTTCACCAGGTTCAGGAAGTTGTAGATGTCGAGACGGATCTCGCCCTTGTTGCCCTTGAAGATGCCGGGCACTTCCTGGCTCAGGCTCAGGTCGATCTGATTGACCCACGCCGAGGTGGCGCCGTTGCGACGGGCGACCTTGCCCTGGTGCTTGCGCAGGTAGTCGTCGCTCTGGATGTAGCTGTAGAACTGGTCGACCAGCTGCTGCGAGGCCGCGGCCGTACCGCCCGAATTGCGGAAGAGGGTGCCATCGCCGCGGGTCGGGATGTACGCCAGGTCCTTCGAGTAGCTGTCGCCGTTCGAGTCGTTGCCGAAGATCCAGCTGTACGGCACACCGGTATGGCCGTCGTAGAACGCGCTGATCGTCGTCGCGTAGTCGCCGAAGAAATTGTGCTGCCACGTCAGCGAAGCGTTGAGGCGCTTGGCGATGTTCGTGTTGGCCGTCGAGGCCACGTCTTCGTTCGGGTTGTACCAGGCGCTGTTCGAGTAGTTCGACGTCGCCTGGCTCGAGGTACCCGGGTTCACTTCGGTCGAGTGACCACCCGTCGCCGCGACGCTCCACGACCAGCCGTTCTCCATCGGCTTGGTGAACGACAGGGTGACCGTGTCGGCACCACCCTTGTGGGTGTTGGTCAGGTACGTCACGCCCTGGGCGAAGCGACCGTTCTGGCGGTAGCGAGCGTTGGCACCGCCGGTGTTCGAGCCGTTGGCGTTCGCACCACCGCAAGCCGCGCCCGTCGGGCCACCGAGCGGCGTGGAGCCGCCGATGCAGCCGGCGTAGGTGTAGCGGCCGTCCGGCATGATGCCCGTCGGCGCACCGAGGTTGAGGTTCTGGTAGAGGATGCCATCCTGCACGTCGAGGTGCTGCCACTCGATGCTGGCGATGATGCCCTGCCACGGCAGCTCACGATCGAAGGCCAGCGACGACTTCCACACGCTCGGCAGTTTGAAGTTCTTGTCGACGGTGTCGACGGCCTGCTGCGGGACGGTGCCCGGACCGCTGGTGGGCTGCTCGAACGGGTTGGCGCTGAACGCCGGGCAAGGAATGTTCTTCTGCGAGCCCAGGTTGCACAGGCCGTTCGCCTGACGATCGTAGGAATAGGTGACGATGTTGATACCGTTGTTCTGGTACGGGTTCGTCATCCACACGGTCGGCGGATCGGACTGGAACAGGCCCACGCCGCCGCGCAGCTGGGTCTTGTACTCGCTGTCGAAGGTGTAGTTGAACGACAGGCGCGGCTCGACCAGCTTGCTGCCGTTGATCGTGTTGGCGTTGCTGAAGCCGAACGAGCGCTGGAAGTCGGCGTTGTACAGCGGCTTGTCGTCGGTCAGGTACTTGTTGACGCGGAAGCCGTACTGCACGGAGAGGTTATCCGTGGGCTGCCAGGTGTCCTGCAGGAAGAAGGTCTGACGACGCAGCTCCCACTGGGCGGCGATGTCGTTGAGCGAGAAACCCGGCGCGGGCTGGTACAGCGAGTAGTTGCTGTACAGGCCGGGACCGAAGTTGGTGAGGCCGTTGTTGCCGAAGGTATACGCGCCGAACTCGGTGCGGCCGAACAGGTTGTAGATGCGGTTACGCTCCCACTCGAAACCACCCTTGATGGTGTGCTCGTCGAGATACAGCGTGCCCGCCCACATCGCGTTGAGGCTCTTCACCGATGCGGAGTTGTAGTGGCTGAACTGGTCTTCGCCGAGGTTGATCGTCGGGCCGGTGGCGCTGCTACCGAAACCGGTGTTGTTCAGGCGCACGGTGATCTGCGGCTGCTGGTAAGGCACCGAGCGGTTCAGCTGGTAGTCGCTGTAGCCGATCTTGGTTTCCGACGAGAAATTGTCGGTCCAGTCGTCGAACGACTGAAGCGTGTAGTTCTTGATGTCGGAGTTGACGGTGTACCAGTAGCTCGAAAGGCCGATGGTGGACGCACCGTTACCCTGCGGGTTGGGCTTCACTTCCTTGGTACGCGAGTACGCAAGGTTCATGCGGTGGCCGTCGGTGATGTTCCAGTCGATCTTCGCGATGTAACGCTTGTCGGTGAGCGTGCCGGCGTTCGCGCCCAGCGAGCCCGGCTGGAGGCCGAGGCCGTTCGCGGCATTGATGATGCTCTGCAGGTCGCCAGGCGACACCTTGTTGATGGTCGAACGGCTGAGCGAAGGATCCAGACCGTTGACAGCGCCGGAGCTCAAGCCGGTGACTTCTTCCTTCTCGTAGCCCGCGAAGAAGAACAGCTTGTCCTTGATGATCGGGCCGCCGACGGTCGCACCGGCCGTCCAGTTGCGGTCGAACTCGGTGTAGTCGCGATTGTTGTCGAGCCAGCCGGCCTTGCCGACCATGCTGCTGGCGTTCTTGAAGCCGTAATACACCGAACCGTGGAACTCGTTCGTGCCCGACTTGGTGACCGCATTGATTTCCGCGCCCACGGTGTCGGAAGCGACGTCGTAGTTGGCAGTGGAAATGTTGAACGAGTCGATCGTGTCGAGCGACACCGGCGAGCCGACGGTGGGCATGCCGGTGGAATTGAGACCGAACGGGTCGCCCACACCAAGGCCGTCGACCTTGATGCTGTTCATGCGCGTGTTCTGGCCATTGGCCGAGATGGCGCCCGTGCCGTGGTCGACGTTCACGCGCGGGTCGCGGCGTGCGATATCGGCGATGTTGCGGCTCGGCGACGGCGCGGCCTTCAGTTCGCGCTGCGAGATGTTGGTGCCGAGGCCCTTGTTCTCCGAAGTGAACTGGCCCGAGACAGCCGACACAGTGACCGCGCCCAGCGCGGTGGCATCGGCGGCACTGGCGGCCGACGCCGTGAGGTTCACGGCCGTGTCGCTGCCCAGCTGCAGGTAGACGTTGTCCTGGCGGACGGACGGCATGCCGTCCTTGGTGGCCGTCACGTCGAACGGACCGCCCACGCGCAGGCCCTGCGCCGAATAACGACCGCTGGCATCGGTGGTGGTGGTCTTCGAGGTGCCCGACGGCTCGTGCACGATCACCACGGTGGCGTTGGCGACCGGCTGGCCGCTGGCGTCCAGGACGCGGCCGCTGATCGTGGAGGACGTCTCCTGCGCGAAGGCAGGTGCCGCGAGCAGCGATGCGATCGCAAACGGCAGAAGTTTGGCGCGGACTCGGCTATTCATTAATGGTCGACCCTGTGGCTTGCAACGAAAAATTTTTCGGCCAAACGGACGGCGACCTGGCGTTGAGCCCGGCAATGCGCTACCCGTGTGGTTTCCCCAATCTCTGGCTGTGTCGTCTCGTATGGGCCGGCCCGATCCATGGACGCGGTGGCGACAGTTGTTAAGCCAACTTTAACGGCATTGTATGACAGATTTGTAACGTTTTCACGCCCATTTGATAAATACCACTTTTTCCTACATGGGCATCAATGCTATTCAAGTCATTGTTTTGAAATATATTTTTTGTTCGTCACGGATGTGAGTGCTGGGCGGTGTAAGAACCACCTTACACATTTTCGGGGCGTCAGCCGTGCGAGCCCGGGCCGTGCCGAGGTGGCGACTCCCACAGACCCCCAGGGCTCGGAGCGTCAGTTCTTGCCGAGGTAGCGCGAGCGCTTGGCCGGCTTCAGCGAGGCCAGATCGAGCATGACCAGGCCGTCGACGCACCCGGAGAATTCCGGGTCTTCGCCGAAGGCGAGGAACTGCACGCCTTCGGGCTCCACGAGGTCCACGTACTGCCGGTAGAGCACCGGGAGGGTGACGCCCAGCGCGTCGAGCCGGTGTTTGAGCTTGCCCAGGCCGGCTGCGGGGTCGAGACCTTCCAGTTCGCGGCGCACCGATTCGATGGTGGTCTCGGGGATCACGAACGGAAGACGGGCGGCGGCCAGTCCGGGTGCGCCAAAGAAATGCTGGTGCGCGGCGGCGATCCACTCGCGGGCCTCGCGCGGCATCGTGACCGACATGCTTACGGGCCCGAACAGGTAGCGCAGCTCACAGTGACGCTGCAGGTACAGGCCAATGCCCTGCCAGAGCTGATCGAGGGCACGCGACCGCCAGTACGCCGGCGCGATGAAGCTGCGGCCGAGTTCGAGACCCTGCGCGAGGCGGGACTCCAGCGCCGGCGAATAGTCGAACAGGCTCGAGGTGTACAGCGCGCTCATGCCGTGCTCGGCGATGAGGCGGCCGCCGTGGCCGAAGCGATAGGCGCCCACGATGCGCAATGCCTTCGCGTCCCACAGCACCAGGTGTTCGTAAAGCGGATCGTAGGCGTCGAGGTCGCGCCGCTTGCCGGTGCCCTCGCCCACCCGGCGGAAGGTGAGTTCGCGAAGGCGGCCGATCTCGCGCATCGTGTAGCTGTCGGACGAGCCGCGCATGAGCAGGATCTTCTTGCCGTCCGCAAGCTCGGCCAGGCACTCGGCCTGGTCCAGCTCCGCCACCACGCGCTCCACCGGTTCCGGATGCGCGAGCGGCGTCTGCCCACCGAACACCAACCCGCGCTGGCGCGCCACGCGGTACACGTGGCGGCGCATGAGCTTGGCGGCCTGTTCGGACGAACCGCCGCTGGCCTGCTTCAGTTCTTCGGCGTCCACCAGTTTGCCGATGCGGAAACCCACGCGCTGGCGGCCCGAGGTGGCTTCGCGCGGAAGCATGGCGGTGCTGAGCGGCTTGGCCAGCATCGAAAGGCCGTAGAACGCCACGGAATTCCGTGCAGCGATATGCACGGGCAGCACGGGCACGCCGGCCCGCATGGCGATGCGCGCAAAGCCGTCGGACCACTTGCCGTCGCGCACGCCGCCGGCGCGCATCCGAGAGACCTCGCCCGCGGGGAACATGATGAGCACCTCGCCGGCCTCGATGGCACGGAACACCGCGCGCATCTTGGACGTTGCCCCCTTGCCGAACACATCGACGGGGAGCAGGAGCGAGCCGAGTTGCGGCACGGCGGCGAGCACGTCGTTGCCCAGGATGCGCACGTCGCGGCGCACCGATCCGATGAGCTGGATGAGGGCGATGGCGTCGACCATGCCCAGCGGATGGTTGGCGACAACGATGAGCGGACCCTCGACCGGAATGTTCTCCCGCTCGCGCTCCGTCACACGGCAGCTGACGCCTAGGTTTTCAAGTGTTTTCTCACAGAACTCGAAGCCCTGGGCCGGACCGGCCAGGGCCAGCGTGCGATTGAAACGGTCTTCGTGCGCGAGGCTTTCCAGCATGCCGACCAGCGGCTTGCGCAGGCGCGGATGCTGCGCCAACCACGGCATGCGTTCCAGCAAGGTCTGATCGATGCTCAGCATGGCTTGGGCTCCCTTAGACGTCCACATGCTCGCGGGCAATTATGACAGTAACCCTACCGCCGCGTATGTTCTTGCGGCAATGTGCCGAACGTCGATCAGACGGCGATATGCAGGTATGCGGAAAGACCACTGAGAAACATCTGTACCGACAGCGCAATCAGCAGCATGCCCATCAGCCGCTCCATGGCGGTGAGCACGCTTTCCCCCAGCCAACGGAACAGGAACGTGGAGCTGAGGAGGATGATCGCCGTCGCGAGCCAGGCGAGGAACAGGGCGATACCCCACTCCGCCGTGCGCCCGGGCTGGGAATTGGTGAGCAGCAGCAATGCGGCCATGGCCGAGGGGCCGGCCACACCGGGGATGGCCATGGGCACGATGAACGGCTCGCCTTCGCCGGGCTTACCGAACACCCCGCCTTCCACCGGCGGGAACACCATGCGTATGCCTATGAGGAAGAGCACGATGCCGCCGGCGATGCTCACCGATTCCTGGCGCAGCTGCAGCACCTTGAGGATGTACTGACCGCCGAGCAGGAAGGCCACGAGCACGGCCAGGGCGATGAGCAGTTCGCGCACCATGACCTTGCGCCGGCGCTGCGGCGGCACATCCTTCAACAAGGCCAGGAACAGCGGAATGTTGCCCAGCGGATCCATGATCAGGAACAGCAGGATGCCCGCTGACAAGGTCGTCATCTGCGTTTCCATGGGTGGAGCTCCTTAATTGCGGGTGTCGAGCACGGCGCCACGCGCGTCCGCCGCGGCGCCGGAAAGCAGATAGACGATGGCATCGGCCGAAGCGGTGGGCAGCGGCTTCTCAAGGGTGTTCTCGCCGTAGTACGCCGCGCGGCGCAGGGCCGTGCGCATGGGTGGGGGAAGGAGCGCGTGCACGCGCATCGGTCCGCGGCCGTTCTCGGCGTGCAGCACGGCGGCCATGCGTTCCACGGCGGCCTTGGAAACGCCGTAGCCGCCCCAGTGCGCGCGCGACACCAGGTCGGGATCGTCGAGCACGAAAACCACCGCACTGTCGTCCGCCCGGGTGAGCAGGGGCATGCAGGCCTGGGTGAGCGCGAAGGGTGCAGACACGTTCACCTGCATCGCTCGCAGCCAGTCGTCCGGCTTGTGCATGGCGATGGGCGTGAGTTCGTTGAAATGCGCCGCCGCATGCACGATGCCGTCGAGGCGGCCGAACTCTTTCTCGATGCCCTCGGCGAGCGCGGCGTAGTCGGCCGGCGTGGCGCTTTCGAGATCGAGCGGGTGGATGACGGGCTCGCCGCCGCCCAGGGACACGAGTTCGTCGTATACCTTCTCCAGCGCGCGCACCTTGCGCCCGGTGATCACCACCGTGGCACCGGCCCGCGTCGCGGCTTTCGCCGTTTCGCCACCCAGGCCACCCGTGGCCCCCGTGACGATGACGACACGCCCGGCAAGCGCGCCGGGCGCCGGCGCCCAGCCCTCAGGCAGGCGCACGGACGGCAATGCACTCACGACGCGGTCCCCGCGACGTCGGCGGCCATGCGCTTGAGCTCGCCCGCGGCGTGCAGGTCTTCGACAATGTCGCAGCCCCCGATGAATTCGCCGAGGAGGAACAGTTGCGGGAACGTCGGCCAGTTCGAGTAGTGCGGCAGGCCTGCGCGAATGCGCGGGTCGGCCAGCACGTTCACGTCGTGGAACGTCGCGCCCGCCGCCTGCAAGGCCTTTACCGCGCGGTCGGAGAAGCCGCAGGTGGGATATTCCGGCGTGCCCTTCATGAAAAGCACGATCGGATGGGCCGCCACGATGGCCTTGATCTCGTCTACGACGTCCATAGCTCGGTTTTCATCATTAGAATGCGACTAGTTGCATAGTGTAGCAGTGCCGGCACCCTGCCTCCCCTGCCTACCCTCTTTCCCCCAGCCACCGCTAAGGAGTCCCGCTATGGCGTTCGAACTGCCGCCGCTCCCCTACGAAAAGAATGCCCTGGAGCCGCATATCTCCGCCGAGACCCTGGAGTTCCACCACGGCAAGCACCATCAGACCTACGTCACGAACCTCAACAACCTGATCAAGGGAACGGAGTTCGAGGGCAAGTCCCTGGAAGACATCGTCAAGACGTCCTCCGGCGGTATCTTCAACAACGCCGCGCAAACCTGGAACCACACGTTCTACTGGCATTCCATGCGCCCGGCATCCCAGCAGGCCGAGCCGCCGGCAAAGCTCGCCGACGCGCTGACCAAGGCCTTCGGCTCGGTCGACAAGTTCAAGGAAGAGTTCAACAAGCAGGCCGCCGCCAATTTCGGCTCCGGCTGGACCTGGCTGGTGCAGCGCCCCGACGGTTCGCTTGCCATCGTGAATACCTCGAACGCCGCCACCCCGATCACCGGCAGCGACAAGCCGCTGTTCACGGCCGACGTGTGGGAGCACGCGTACTACATCGATTACCGCAACGCCCGCCCGAAGTACCTCGAGAACTTCTGGAGCATCGTGAACTGGGAATTCGCAGCGAAGAATCTCGCCTGAGTTTCCTTTCCGGAAGGAAGAAAAGGCCGGGTCGCGAGACCCGGCCTTTTGCTTTCTGTGGGAGCCGCTTCAGCGGCGATGGGGTGCTTGCGGCCTGCTTGCCCGCTGCCGCGGGATCGCCGGCAAAGCCGGCTCCCACAGTTTTCAGCCGAGCACCTCGATCGCCGGAGCCACTTGCTCCTTGCGGCCCAGCGCCTCGCCGACCGATACCAGCTTCGCCCGCAGGCTGCCGGCGTCGCTGGCGCAGATGGTGGCGTGGCCAACCTTGCGGCCAGGGCGGGCTTCCTTCCCGTAGTCGTGCCAGTGGCCGTCGGCCGTGGCGAGGACGGGCGCCGGATCGGGCAGCTCGCCGATCCAGTTCAGCATGGCGCTCGCCCCACGCACGCCCGTATCGCCCAACGGCAGGCCGAGCACCGCCCGCACGTGGTTTTCGAACTGGCTGGTGTGCGCCCCTTCGATGGTCCAGTGGCCGGAGTTGTGCACGCGCGGCGCCATTTCGTTGCCCAGCAGCTCGCCATTGCGAACGAAGAGTTCCAGGGCGAACACGCCGACGTAATCGAGCCGTTCGGCGATCGCCCTCGCCTGCGCAACGGCGGCCTGTTCGAGTTCGTCCGACGTGCCCGGCGCTGGCGCAAGGCTGAGCGACAGCACGCCGTCGACGTGCCAGTTGCGGGTAAGCGGCCAGGTGCGGAATTCACCGTCGCGCCCGCGCACGGCCAGTACCGAAAGCTCGCGGTCGAAAGGCACGAAGGCCTCCAGGATGAGGCCATGCTTTGTCCCGGCCTCCCCGAGGGCCGCCCAGGCGGCATCGATGTCGTCGGGCGTCTTCAGGCGAAACTGGCCCTTGCCGTCATAGCCGAGGCGGCGAGTCTTCAGTATGGCTGGCAGGCCGATGCGCCCGACCGCGGCGGCCAGATCGTCCCGGCTGTCCACGGCGGCGAATTCGGGGGTGTTCAGACCCGACTCCCGGAACAGGGTTTTCTCAGAAAGCCGATCCTGGGCCACGGCCAGCGCCCGCGGGTTGGGATGGACGGCGACCTGCGCCGCCAACCGTTCGGCCGTGGCGGCGGGCACGTTCTCGAAATCGAAGGTGACCGCATCCACCCGGCCGGCGAAATCCGCGAGGGCGGCGGTATCGCTCCAGTCGGCGGCGACGAGGTCGGCCACCTGGCCGGCGCAGGCGTCGGCCGAGGGGTCGACCACGAGGGTGCGCAAGCCGAGCGGGGACGCCGCCAGCGCCAGCATGCGGGCCAGCTGGCCGCCCCCGAGGATGCCTACGGTGGGAAGCGTGCGGCTCACGTGCGTGGGTCCGGGTCGTCGAGCACGGTGCGGGTCTGTGCCGCGCGGAACTCGTCCAGCGCAGCAGCCACGTCCGCGTCGTGCAGCGCCAGGACCGACGCGGCCAGCAAGGCCGCGTTGACGGCGCCCGCGCGCCCGATGGCGAGCGTGCCCACGGGGATGCCGGCGGGCATCTGCGCGATGGAAAGGAGGGAATCCATGCCATTCAAGGCCTTGGACTGCACGGGCACCCCCAGCACCGGCAACGGTGTCTTTGCGGCGAGCATGCCCGGCAGATGGGCGGCACCGCCGGCCCCGGCGACGATGACCTGGATGCCCCGGTCGCGCGCCGTAGCGGCGTAGTCGAACAGGAGGTCGGGCGTGCGGTGGGCCGAAACCACCCGAACCTCATGCACGATGCCGAGACGGGCCAGCGTGGAGGAGGCATGCTCCATCGTTTCCCAGTCCGAACGCGAGCCCATCACCACGCCTACGCGTGGCGCGTCCGCTTCGTTACCGCCGTTGGAAGTCATGGCCGGAGCACCCAAAAGTCGCTATTGTAAAGGCATTCCTTTCATCAGGTGGCCCCTTGCGGCGGCCAATTCCATGGACAAGCGTCTTCTCGACATCCTTTGCTGCCCGGTCAGCAAGCGCCCCCTCCGTCCGCTCTCGGCGAAGGAGCGCGATCAGCTGAACGACGCCATCCGCGCCGGCTCGGTCGACACCGTGGCTGGCGAAAAGGTGGCCGACCCCGTCTCCGAAGGCCTGATCACCACCGACGGCCAGGTCGTCTACCGGGTGGAAGACGGCATTCCCGTCATGCTGCCCGAGGCCGGCATCGGCACCCTCCAGCTGGCGGGCTTTACTCAGGAAAGCGGTCGCGCACAAAATCCGTGACGCGGGTCACGCTATAAAGCATTCGTTCCCGCACAATGACCCCTCGGGCGGGGGCCAGAAACACATCCAGGATGCGCGATGAATAACGCGAGCGAGCCGTCCAACGTCGTCGACCTGAGTCAGCGCCTCGACCCGCGCAGCGAGCGCGTGGGTGCGCTGCTGGTCACGGTGCGCGGCCTCGCCACCAAGCGGCTGCACGCGCTTGCCTCGAACATGTTCGAGAACATCGACGACGCGCTGTTCGACCTGGCCGAGAAAGCCGAGAACAACGCCGCGCAGACGCAGTTCTTCGACGGCATGCGCGAGGTGCGCAAGAAACGCGCGATCGTCGAGCGCACCTTCCTCGGCCAGGTCGCCCGCGATCTGGCCGACTTCTCCTCGGGCCGCACGCGCGCGCCCGACACCGACGTCGGCGCACGTCCGCTCGCCAATATCGAACTCAGCCTCGTCGGCGAGAACGAGCTGGAAGAATCGCTTGCGATCACCAGCATGATCGGCAAGAACGAGCAGCGCCTTGCCCGCGCGCTCTTCGCGGTGAACCAGCGCCTTTCGGTGATCTGCGGCGGCACCCGGATGGACGACGCCAGCAACCCCGTCGGGCCGGCCTCGCTCGCCGCGGCGTTTCGGCAGGCGATGCGCGAGCTGGTGGTGGAGGTCCGCGTCAAGCTGATCATCTACAAGCTGTTCGACCGCTACGTGCTCGCCGGCATCGACGAACTCTACGACGACATCAACAATGAGCTGGCCGCCGCGGGCGTGCTGCCGCAACTGCGCCACGAGATTCCCGCGCGCCGCAGCGACGCGCCCGCGCCCATCGGCCCGGTGTCCGCCGCGGCGCCGGTACACGCCGCTGCACCGGTCACGGACGCCGCGGCCGCGGAGTTCATGCAATCGCTGCATGCCCTCTTCTCCGCGCGTCGCAGCGATGGCGGGGCGGGCGCCCCTGGCGCGCCGCTCGCCACGGGGCCGCTGCCCAGCCCCACCGAGTTGCTCGGCGCGCTCACCCTCCTGCAAAGCCAGATCGCGGTGTTGCCCAATCAGGCGGCACAGCTGGCCACGCAGGCCGATGTCACGCGCGACGTGGCGCAACTGAAAGAACAACTGCTCGCCCAGATCGGTCAGTTGCGTGGCCAGCAGACCGCGCACGTGTCCGGCATGGACGAAGACACCATCGATCTGGTGGGCATGCTCTTCGAGTTCATCCTCGAGGATCACAACCTCCCCACCGAGATGCAGGTGATGCTCGCGCGCCTGCAGATCCCCTATCTCAAGGTCGCCCTCCTCGACCGGCGCATGTTTGCGCACAAGACGCATCCGGCGCGCCAACTGCTGGATGCGCTGGCCGATGCCGCAAAGGGCTGGTCGGTCGAAGCGGATCGCGACGGACGCCTGTTCGACAAGGTGAAGTCCATCGTCGAACGCCTGCTGCACGACTTCGACGACGACGTAGGCATCTTCACGAAGCTCGCCGCCGAGTTGCAGGACTTCCTGGACGTGAGCCGCAAGCGCGCGGAACTGGCCGAGCAGCGCGTGGCGGAATCCACCCGCGGCCGCGAAAAGCTCGAGCAGGCCCGCCGCCGCGCCGCACAGGAAATCGTCGGTCGCATCGGCGGCGCCTCGCT
This sequence comes from Luteibacter sp. SG786, assembly GCF_011759605.1. Taxonomy (GTDB): domain Bacteria; phylum Pseudomonadota; class Gammaproteobacteria; order Xanthomonadales; family Rhodanobacteraceae; genus Luteibacter. Next base: position 584,423 of record NZ_JAAOYX010000001.1, on the reverse strand, counting down.
GCCGCCGCTCGTCTATGGCGTGCTGACGCGCGCGTGGGCCAACTACATCGTGCTCACCCTGCTGCGCCAGGGTGAGGAATCGCCCGAGTTCCGCGAATCGCTGCGCTTCATCGACGACTTCATCGCCAGTGCCCGGCCGGTGCACGACCTCAACGGCCGCCGCGACCTTCGTGCCACGTTGCCCGGCATCGAGCGCACCCTGCGCCGCGGTCTCGCTGCGGTGGCCTTCCAGGAGGCGGACACCGAGCAACTGCTCGGGCAGCTGCATGCGTTCTATCGCCAGCAGCTGGGCGAAGCCGCACCCGACACTGCTTCGGGCACCATCGTGTCCAGCGTCATGCCGTTGCCGGAAGCCATCCAGGCCATCGAGGAACCGCTGGCCGCGCCGGAGCCGGACGAGGAAGTGGAGGCCCTGGCCGACGAGGCCTTCGACGAGCGCTACCTGGCACAGGCGCGTGAGCTCAAGGTCGGCCAGTGGCTGGAATTCACGGCGCCCGACGGCACCACCGATCGCGCAAAGCTGTCGTGGATCAGCCCGATCAGCGGTCGCTACCTCTTCGTGAACCGCCGCGGCCTCAAGGTGGCCGACCACAGCCTCGCCGGCCTTGCCCAGGCGTTCGCCAGCGGCACGGCGCGCGTGCTCGATTCCACCCTGCTGTTCGACCGCGCGATGGACGCCATCGTGGAGAAGCTTCGTCAGCCCGAGGGTTGAGGTAAGGTAGCGCCCTCTTCCCTGGGCACTCGCACGATGAGTCTTTCCGATCCGCGTCACCTGGCCGAAGCGCTTCCGCCGGCCGGCGACATTCTTGCCGATGTGGAACGCGCTTTTGCCGAGGATATCGGTCCCGGCGACGCGACGGCCGACCTGCTGGATCCTAACGCCACCGCCACGGCGGTGCTGACCTGTCGCGAGGAGGCCGTGCTTTGCGGTTCGGCCTGGTTCGATGCCTGCTTCCGCAAGCTGGATCCCGATGTGCGCATCGAATGGCTCGTGCACGATGGCGACCGCGTCGCGCCGGGCACGGCGATCTGTCGCCTCGCCGGCAAGGCCCGCGCGCTCGTCACGGCCGAGCGGTCGGCATTGAATTTCCTGCAGCTGCTGTCGGCCACGGCCACCGTGACGGCGCGCTATGTCGACGCCATCGCAGGCACGGGTACTCGCGTGCTGGACACGCGCAAGACTCTTCCGGGCCTGCGCCGCGCGCAGAAGTACGCCGTCCGTTGCGGTGGCGGCACCAATCACCGCATCGGCCTGTTCGACGCGATGATGCTCAAGGAAAACCACATCATCGCAGCGGGCGGCATTCCGGCGGCGGTGCGTGCCGCGCGCAGCATCCATCCGAACCTGCCACTCATCGTGGAGGTGGAAACGCTGGACGAACTAGCGGAAGCCATATCCGCCGGTGCCGATCGCGCCCTGCTCGACAACTTCACACCGGCCATGCTGACCGAGGCCGTGGCCTACACGGCCGGCCGAATTCCGCTGGAAGTGTCCGGCAATGTCGAAATCGACACGATCCGCGCGATCGCCGAGACCGGCGTGGACTTCATCTCCAGCGGTGCGCTGACCAAGAATGTGAAGGCCATCGACCTCTCGCTCCGCCTCGATCTGTAGGAGCCGCTATAGCGGCCATGGTCGCTTGCGGCAAGCTTGCCCGCTGCCGCGGGATCGCCGGCATAGCCGGCTCCCACACAAGACAGCTGCCGTTACAGGAGGACAGGCAAGGGACTTGTGGCGAGGCGCACGCGGCCACACACTGCTCCCATGTCATCCTTCACCGATCTTTTCTGGTTGCTCCTGCTCGCCGCCGGCGTCGCCGCCTGGTATCGCCTTACCCGGGCGCGGGAAATCGCGGTGCGCGCCGCTATGGCCCTGTGCAAGCGCCACGGATTGCAACTGCTGGACCAGAGCGTGGGCCTTCGCGCCGTTCGCTGGCAGGGCGTGGACGGTGTGCGTCGACTGGAACGCTGTTATGCGTTCGAGGTAAGCGAAGACGGCCAATCGAGGCAGGCGGCGCGGCTATGGATGGCCGGGAACGATGTCGCCAGCTTCTCACTGCCGATGTCCGGCGCGCCGGAACTGGAAACCGTCGTCGCCACCGACGCCTTCGTGCACACGGGGAATGTGGTGTCGCTCGCCGATCGGCGGCGGCTGCAGTGACTGGACCTTCCTGAAGCCCTTGTGGGAGCCGCTTCAGCGGCGATCCCGCGGCAGCGGGCAACGGTCCCACGAGCACCCATCGCCGCTGAAGCGGCTCCCACATAGAGCTTCCACATAGAGCTCTCAGATAAAGCCAAGGCCATCGAGGGATGGCGATAGGACTTCGACAGGCGCTGCCTTACTTCACCACGCGAAGATGCGGCGCGCCGCGTTTCGGGCGGTCGTCGTCGCCGCCCGTGGACTCGGGGGCTTCACCGGCTTCGTCCAACGGCTCGGCCGCGTTCGCCGCCGGGGAATCGTTCTCGTCGGCCGGGAACATCATGCCCTGCCCGTTTTCCTGCGCGTACAGCGCCAGCACGGCCTGCACGGGAATCACGATGGACTGGCTGACGCCGGAGAACCGCGCCTGGAAGGAGATCCTGTCGTTGCCGAGGTCTAGGTTGGCCACCGCGCGCATGGCCAGGTTCAAGACCACCTGGCCGTTCTTCACCACGTGCGCCGGCACGCGGACGCCGGGCTGGCCTGCGTCGACGAGCACATACGGGGTAAGGCCGTTGTCGCTGATCCAGTCGTAGATGGCCCGCAGCAGGTAGGGGCGATTGGAAGTCATGCCCGCGCTTTCGTTCGTATCCATGGAACCTTCCTCGTCGTACCCGCCGGTATGGGTCGGGAATCACCAGATGCCCGGCAGGGCAAGGCCAGAGAAGAGTTTACGGGATACGGCCGGCTGGGGGTTAACCCTGCCCGAAATTGAAGTCCGGCCGTATGTCACGCTCTTCCTGCGTGAGGCTACGGGCAAAGCCCTGGCTGTGGAACAGACGCTCGCCGTAATCCACGATGGGTTTGCCGTCCTTGCCAAGATCCACGCCCAGATGCGGCAGACGCCAGACCACCGGGGCCACCAGGCAGTCGATGAGGCTCATTTCGGGGTTCAGGAAGAACCGCGACGCACGGAACAGCGGCACGGTCATCAGCAGGTGCTCGCGGAGCCGTTTCCGGGCCGCGTCGGCCGCCTTGCCGCCCTCCCCGATGGCCTCGATTTCGGGCAGCCAGTCGTTCTCGATCCGCCACGTGGCCAGGCGCAGGCGCGCGCGCGACAGAGGATCGATGGGCATGAGGGGCGGATGGGGGTAGCGTTCGTCGAGGTACTCAACGACTACCGCGGGATCGTAAAGCGTGAGGTCGCGGTCGACCAGGGTGGGCAGCGTGCCGTACGGGTTCAGTTCCAGCAGGTCCGGCGTGGGCTGATCGGCTTTGAGGATGATCCGGTCGTAGGCGACGCCCTTGGCGGCCAACACGAGACGCGTGCGGTGGCAGTGGATGTCGTCGGCGCTGGTGTAAAGCGTCAGTGCCGAGCGCGAACGTGCGTTCTGGACCATGCTTTCGATCTCCCTCCCTGCTGCATCAATCGATGACGGGGCGGCCAGCGGCCGCCCCGCGGGGACGTCAGTCAGTGACTTTCGTGGACGTCTTTCCAGTACTCATGCTTCAGAAGGTACAGGAGGAAGGTCAGGCCGGCCAGAAACAGGATGACCCAGACGCCGATCGACTGGCGCTCCAGCGCGGCGGGCTCCGCCGCGTACTCGAGGAAGGCGGTCAGGTCGCGGGTGGCGCCCCGGAACTCCTCGGGGCTCATGCGGCCCGGCGTGGAGATCTGCAGCTTCTCCACCACCGCTTCCTGCCCCGGCGCGGCTTCGCCGTGGACCGCCGTCTGCAGGCCCTGGAGCTCCCACAGCGGGTTGGGCATCGACGCGTTCGGGAAGACCGTGTTGTTCCAGCCCACCGGCCGGGTGGGATCGAGGTAGAACGAGTTCAGGTAGTTGAAGATGAAGTCCACACCCTTGGCGCGGGCTTCCAGCGACAGGTCCGGCGGATCCTTGCCGAACCAGGTTTTCGCGTCGTCCGCCGGCATGTGCGAGATGACCGGCTCGCCGAACTTCGCACCCGTGAAGTTGAGGTTCGTCATCACCTCTTCCTCGGACAGGCCGAGGTCGGAGGCGAGGCGCGAATAGCGCACGTACTTCAGCGAGTGGCAGCCGACGCAGTAGTTGAAGAACAACTTGGCACCGCGCTGCAGCGAGGCCTGGTCGCGGATGTTGGTACCCGCGGGGGCCAGGCCTTCGCCCTCGGACGCAAGGGCCGGGATGGTGGCGACCGCAAGGCCCAGCGCCAGGGCGATGGAGGAGATAGTGCGCTTAATCATGCATCGTCACCCGTTCCGGAACCGGCTTGGTCTTCTCGAAGCCGAAGCGTGTGTAAACCCACACGAATACGAAGAAACCGAAATAGCCCAGCACCATGAGGCGGCCGAAGGCGTTCTCCCAGGTGGTGACGTCGGCACCCGGGAACCACTCCGGAATGACCTCGGCGGTGACGCCGGCGCCGACCAGGCCCAGGGCCAGGAAGCTGAAGACCAGCACGCCCAGGGCGATGCGGAAGCCAAGCCCGCGGTAGCGCACCGAGCGGACCTCGCCCTTGTCGATCCACGGCAGCAACGCCAGCAGCAGGATGGCGCCGAACATGCCGATGACGCCCCAGATCGCCGTGCCGAAGAAGGACGGGATCATGCGCAGGATGGCGTAGAACGGCGTGAAGTACCACGACGGCTTGATGTGGCTCGGCGTAACGAGGTTGTTCGCCGGGGTGAAGTTGTCGTGCTCGAGGAACCAGCCGCCGAACGTGGGCGCGAAGAAGATGATGAACGCGGCGATGGTGAGGAAGAAGCCGACGCCCACCAGGTCCTTCACCGTGTAGTACGGATGGAACGGGATGGCATCGATGGGCTTCTCGGGGTTCCACTTGTTGCCCTTCGGCCCGTGCTTCACGTCCACGCCGTCGGGGTTGTTGGAGCCCACCTCATGCAGCGCGGCAAGGTGCAGCACCACCAGGAGCAGCAGCACCAGGGGCAGAGCGATCACGTGCAGCGCGAAGAAGCGGTTGAGCGTGGCGTCGGCCGGCAGGAAGTCGCCCATGATCCACTCCACCAGCGAACCGCCGATGTAGGGAATGGTGCCGAACAGCGAGATGATGACCTTCGCGCCCCAGAACGACATGTTGCCCCACGGCAGCACGTAGCCCATGAACGCCTCGGCCATCAGCACGAGGAAGATCAGCATGCCGAGGATCCAGACCAGCTCGCGCGGACGCTTGAACGAGCCGTACATGATGCCGCGGAACATGTGCAGGAACACGACCACGAAGAACAGCGAGGCGCCCGTGGAGTGCATGTAGCGGATCAGCCAGCCCCACTCGACGTCGCGCATGATGTACTCGACGGAGTTGAACGCTTCCAGCGCACTCGTCTTGTAGTTCATGGTGAGGAAGATGCCGGTCACGATCTGATTGACCAGGACCAGGAGCGCCAGCGAGCCGAAGTAGTACCAGAGGTTGAAGTTCTTCGGCGCGAAGTACTCCGTCATGTGCTTGCGGTACGTGGGCGCGAGGTTCGGTGCCCGTTCGTTCACCCAGTCGCCGATGCGGGAAAAGACGTTAGCCATCAGCCTGCCTCCTTCGGATCGACGCCGATCTGGATGTGCGTGTCGTCGATGAAGTGGTACGGCGGCACGGGCAGGTTCTTCGGGGCGGGCACGCCGCTGAAGACACGGCCGGACAGGTCGTACCGCGACTTATGGCAGGGGCAGTAGAAGCCGCCCTTCCAGTTCGCATCGAACGGCTCGGGCTTGATGTCGGGCACGAAGTCCGGCACGCAGCCCAGGTGGGTGCAGAGGCCGATGACGACGAGCCATTCCGGCTTGATGGAGCGGGTTTCGTTGGTGGCGTACTTGGGCTGCTGCGCCGAATCCGAGGACGACGGGTCGAGCAAGCGGGGCTCCAGGCCCTTCAGCTGCGCCAGCTGGTCCTTCGTGCGATTGACGACGAACACCGGCAGGCTGCGCCACGCGAAGGTTACCTTCTGGCCCGCCTCGATGGCACTGATGTCGACCGTGACAGGCGCCCCCGCTGCCTTTGCCCTTGCGCTCGGTTCCCACGACTTGATGAAGGGCACGACCGCCGCGACCACTCCCGCCCCGCCGACAACTGCTGTCGTAACGGTTAGGAAGCGACGGCGCCCGTGATCGACGACTTCGTTCGCCATCAGGCTCTCCGGAACTTATGCCATTGAGAATGCGGACCCCAACGCCGGCTCTTTTCGGAAATCGGCTTCCGCAAATCGCGTCAGTGTAACGTCAGCACCAGCCACGTACAATCAACTGGACGCCACCTTGTGCCTGATGAGGGACAGGGCTGCCACGGAACCGCCCGGATGCGGTATTGGTTCGCAGGATCCCTAGCCCTTTCCATGAAAGACGCCGCTCGCACGCTTGCCTTCGTCGCCCGCTTCGTCGTGCTCGGCCTGGCCGTGGCCTTCGTCGTCGGCCTGTTCTGGCCGGGTAGCGGCGCATTCCTTCGCCAGCGCTTCGTCGGCACGCCCGCGCCTCGGGAAACCTCCGCACCCGCCTCGGGCGCCGGCGCCGGGCCCGTCTCCTATGCCGATGCCGTCGCCAAGGCCGCGCCATCGGTCGTAAATATCTACGCCAACAAGCTCGTGACCGAGCAACCGCGGGAACTCTATTCGGACCCGGTGCTGCAACGCATCTTCAGCGTGCCCACCGGGCCTGCGCGCACGCGGCGCCAGCAGAACCTCGGCTCCGGGGTGATCGTCAGCGACGATGGTTACGTATTGACCAACAACCATGTCATCGCCAACGCCGACGACATCCAGTTGCTCCTCTACGACGGGCGCGTGGCGAGCGCCAGGGTGGTAGGTTCCGATGACGAAACCGACCTTGCCGTGCTGAAGGTGGACGCGGGCAACCTGCCCGCCATCCAGATGACCGACGCCGACAGCCGCCCCCGGGTGGGCGACGTGGTGCTGGCCATCGGCAACCCCTTCGGCATCGGACAGACAGTGACGATGGGCATCGTGAGCGCCATCGGGCGCCAGCTCAACCTCTCCAGCCTGGAGAACTTCATCCAGACGGACGCGGCCATCAACTTCGGCAATTCGGGTGGCGCGCTGGTCAACGCGCACGGCGAACTGGTGGGCATCAACACCTCCCTGATCGGACAGGCCGTGGGCGCCGAAGGCATCGGCTTCGCCATTCCCGTGCAGAGCGCGCGAAACGTGCTCGACCAGATCGTGCAGACGGGGCACGTGGTGCGAGGCTGGATCGGTGCCGACTACGGCGCGGTGCCCGTGTCGGCCAACAGCGGCCTGCCCTCGGCGGCACGCGGCGTAGTTGTCAACGACGTGTCGCCCGGTGGCCCGGCGGCCCTGGCGGGCATCCAGCAGCGCGACGTGCTGCTGCGCCTGGGCGACGAGGACATCCTCGACCCGTCTGACCTGCGCCGGCACGAAGCCTCGCTGAAGCCCGGGGTACCCGTGCAGATCTCAGGGCTGCGCTACGGCGCGCCGTTCACCGCGACCGTCACGCCGGCGCAAAGGCCGCCAAGCGCACCGATGCAGGCACTGCGGCAGTAGGAACGCGCATTACGCGCCGCGATCGGCCAGCGGCACACCGGCAGCCGCGTGCCGCTTCAACGTTTCCGCATACCGCTTGCGCAGCACCCCCACGCGTTCCACATACACCTGCGTTTCGTCGTAAGGCGGCACGCCGTTGTATTTCTGCACGGCGCCGGGGCCGGCGTTGTACGCCGCCGCGGCCAGGCGCTCGTTGCCGTTGAAGTTCCGCAGCAGCAGGGCCAGGTATCGTGCGCCACCGCGGATGTTCTGGTTCACGTCGAAGGCGTCGAGCACGCCCATGTCGCGCGCGGTACCCGGGATCAACTGCATCAGGCCCTGCGCCCCCGCCACCGACAGCGCCCGCGGATTGAAGGCGCTCTCGGCGTGGATGACCGCGCGCAGCAGGGCTTCGTCCACCCCGAACTCGCCGCTGGCCGACCGGATGGCGTCGCCAAACGAGGTGAGGTTGAGCGCCACGTTGTTCCAGTCGATCCTGGAATGGACGTCGCAGGCCGCACAGGTGGCGATATAGGTAAAGAGCATCTTGATGCTCTGACCCTTGGCAGCGCCACCGGGCGGGATATTCGTGTATTCGACGCCGCCGTCGGGCCGCGTGATCCGATAGACCGCACCGCGCAGCACGCGCGAGCCCTTCGGTGCAGCAGGCGCGAGCGAGGCCGTCAGGTCCTGCGTGGCCGACTCCCGGTAGTCCCAGCTGCCCCTGGGCGCGGTGACCGGCGGCAGTGTCTGGCCCTCCCCTTCCCCGACCACATCGCCGCTTACGCCGGCGAAGGCAGCGGTCGATGGCGCGGAAACCACCGACCCCAGCACGCCACGGAAGGAGCCCGGCTGCGCTGCCTGGGAAGCCGGAGCCGCCGCATCCGGACCACCCGATTGCGGCTCCCGGGCTGCCCCGCTCCGCCCCCTCCCCTGCGACGATTCCTTCGCAACCGCCGACCGCGCCGGCCTTGCGCCCGGCGTGCTGCCGATGCGCTTGCAGTCCTTGTAGCCTGCGGTGCTGCCGGAAAACACGGTTTCGCCCGTGGTGCCGACGCAGCGGTAAAGCGAGCCTGCGAACGCGGGTGCGGCGCCCAGCCCCAGGATCAACACGCAGCCGATCGCGGCCCTGCGGAGGGCCGTGCGTATGGGCAGGAAACGGCAGGCGCGATGGCCGGCGCTTTCCCCTGGCGTCGCGTCGTTCACCATGGCGCGAGTGTGCCCCAGCCCCTTTCCCGTGCCAAGGGCCGGTTACGTGACCTTCTTCACGCAAGTCATTGATCCACAGCGACCCTGTGGCAACCCCGCGGGGGGCGGCGTAAACTGCGCGGTTCGGTCGAACCCCACGAAACCACGGTACCCATGCCCATGAGCGGCAAGCTTTTCATCAAGACCCACGGCTGCCAGATGAACGAGTACGACTCGGCCAAGATGGCCGACGTACTGCGTGCGTCGCACGGGCTGGAATTGACCCAGGACGAGGCGGAAGCCGACGTTATCCTGGTCAACACATGCTCCATCCGCGAAAAGGCCCAGGAAAAGGTCTTCAGCCAGCTTGGCCGCTGGAAGGCGCACAAGCAGAACGGCAAGCCGGTACTCATCGGCGTGGGTGGCTGCGTGGCTTCGCAGGAAGGCGACGCCATCATCAAGCGCGCGCCGTTCGTCGACCTGGTGTTCGGCCCGCAAACCCTGCATCGCCTGCCGGAGATGATCGAGGCCCAGCGTGCCAGCGGCAAGGCGCAGGTGGACATCAGCTTCCCGGAGATCGAGAAGTTCGACCGCCTTCCCGAGCCGCGCGCCGAAGGCCCCACCGCCTTCGTCTCCATCATGGAAGGCTGCTCCAAGTACTGCTCCTACTGCGTGGTGCCTTACACCCGCGGCGAGGAGATCAGCCGCCCGTTCGACGACGTGATCGTCGAGGTGGCCCAGCTCGCCGAGCAAGGCGTGCGCGAGGTGAACCTGCTTGGCCAGAACGTGAACGCCTACCGCGGCCCCATGCACGATGGCGGCACGGCGGACCTGGCGGTGCTGATCCACGCCATCGCGCAGATCGACGGCATCGGCCGCATCCGCTTCACCACCTCGCATCCGCTGGAGTTCTCCGACTCGCTGATCGAGGCTTACGCCAACGTGCCGCAGCTGGCGAACTTCCTGCACCTGCCGGTGCAGGCCGGCTCCGATCGCATCCTCGCGGCCATGAAGCGCGGTTACACGGCGCTGGAATTCAAGCAGCGCATTCGCAAGCTGCGCGCCGTGCGCCCGGACATCTGCATTTCCTCCGACTTCATCGTCGGCTTCCCCGGCGAAACCGAAGACGATTTCGAAAAGACCATGAAGCTGATCGACGACGTCGGCTTCGACCAGAGCTTCTCCTTCATCTTCTCTTCCCGCCCTGGCACGCCTGCCGCGAACCTTCCCGACGACACGCCGGCCGAGGTGAAGCACGCCCGCCTGGCTCGCCTGCAGGCCGTGTTGAACGAGAACGCGCGCAAGATCAACGAGGCCATGGTGGGCACCGCGCAGCGCGTGCTGGTCGAAAAGCCCAGCCGGAAGAATCCGAACGAAATGACCGGACGCACGGAAAACATGCGTTACGTGAACTTTCCCGGCCATCCCCGGATGATCGGACAGTTCGTCGACGTGACCATCACCGAGGCGATGTCCAACTCGTTGCGCGGCCGCGTCCACCTCGACCAAGCGGTCGCGCTCGCCTAGGGGCACTCCCATCAACGCCATGACCCAACTCTCCCAGCGCGACTTCGCCCTCGACCCGGAAGACAACACCCGCCTCGCCAATCTCTGCGGCCCGCTCGACGAGCACATCCGCCAGATCGAACTCCGCCTGGGCATCGAGATCGACCACCGCGGCAGCTTGTTCCGCGTGATCGGCGAAGAGGCTTCGGCGAAGGCCGGCGAGCAGGTGCTGCGCGCGCTCTACGACGCCACCGAGAATGAAACCCTCAACGGCCAGACGATCAACGTACGTCTGGCCGAATCGGGCATCGACGCGCTGAACGAACAGGCCGCCGAGTCCGCGCAGGACGTGGTGATCAAGGTGAAGCGCGGCGTCATCAAGGGCCGTGGCCCCAACCAGGCCCGCTACCTGCACGCCATCACCACGCACGACATCAATTTCGGCGTGGGCCCGGCCGGCACCGGCAAAACCTACCTCGCCGTGGCCAGCGCCGTCGAAGCGCTGGAAGCCAACCGCGTGCAACGCGTACTGCTGGTTCGCCCCGCGGTGGAGGCCGGCGAGAAGCTGGGCTTCCTTCCGGGCGACCTGAGCCAGAAGATCGACCCGTACCTGCGCCCGCTGTACGACGCGCTGTACGAGATGGTGGGTTTCGAAAAGGTCTCCAAGCTGATCGAGCGCAATGTCATCGAAATCGCCCCGCTGGCCTACATGCGCGGGCGCACGCTCAACGACGCCTACGTGATCCTCGACGAGGCACAGAACACCACCGTCGAGCAGATGAAGATGTTCCTGACGCGTATCGGCTTCGGCTCGGTGGCGGTGATCACGGGCGATGTGTCCCAGGTGGATCTGCCGCGCAACATCCGCTCCGGACTGCGCCATGCCATCGAGGTATTGCGCGGCGTGGACGGCATCAGTTTCACCTTCTTCACCTCGCGCGACGTGGTGCGTCATCCGCTGGTGGCGAAGATCGTGCGCGCCTACGAGGCGTTCGAGCAGAAGCAGGACGAAGAGCGTTGAGCGGTTCGCGGACCGACGTCGCGGTGGGTTACGCCACCTCGCGCAAGGGCGTGCCGGCCCCGGCCACGTTCCGCCGCTGGGTGGAGGCCGCGCTGAAGGGTGCACGGCGACGCAAGGCCACCGAAGTGGCCATTCGCATCGTGGACGCCGACGAGGGCCAGGCCCTGAACCGGCAGTACCGCGACCGGGACTATGCCACCAATGTGCTTTCCTTCCCGGCCGACTTCCCGCCGGGCGTGGAACTGCCGCTGATCGGCGACCTGGTGATCTGCGCGCCCGTGGTTGCCCGGGAGGCCGCGGAACAGGGCAAGAAACCGGCCGAGCACTGGGCCCACATGACCGTTCACGGCACACTGCATCTCCTGGGTTACGACCACATCGAGGAGGGCGAGGCCGAGGCCATGGAAGCCCTCGAAACCCGCATCCTGGCCGGCCTCGGCATCGCCGATCCTTATCTGGTTCCGTAGGGGCCGGGTTGCCCTGAACCGTCACACGAATTCCAGTAGACTGCCCCTTCCGCCCCCACTGGGCAGAACCACAAAGAGTAATGAACGAGGACCCTAGTAGTACCCATGGCCCCGCCCACCGTTCCTGGTGGGACCGACTGGGCCATCTGTTTTCCGGCGAACCGCGCAACCGCGACGAACTGATCGAGGAACTGCGCACCGCCCAGGCCAACGGCCTGCTTTCGAACGACACCCTGACCATGGTCGAGGGTGCGATCAAGGTTACCGAACTCAGCGTCGACGACGTCATGGTGCCCCGGGCCCAGATCGTCAGCCTGCCCGTCGATGCGCCGCTTCCCGAAATTCTCGCCGCCGTGGTCGAATCGGGCCATTCCCGGTTCCCCGTGCATGGGGAAGACAAGGACGAAGTTCTGGGCATCCTGCTGGCAAAAGACCTGCTGAAGTATTTCGGCCAGAGCGACGGCTGCGACGTGCGCGCCCTGCTCCGTCCGGCCGTGCTGATTCCCGAGTCCATGCGCCTCAACGTGCTGCTGGCCGAGTTCCGCCTCACGCGCAACCACATGGCGCTGGTGGTGGACGAATACGGCGGCGTGGCCGGCCTCATCACCATCGAGGACGTGCTCGAGCAGATCGTGGGCGAGATCGACGACGAGCACGACGACGAGGAAGATCCCGTGCTGGTGCGGCCGCTGGAAGAAGGCGGCTTCGCCGTCAGCGCGCTCACGCCCATCGCCGACTTCAACGAAGTGGCCGGCGCGCATTTCTCGGACGAGGAGTTCGACACGGTGGGCGGCATGATCACGTCCGAGTTCGGCCACCTGCCCGCCGCGGGCGAAGAGATCACCGTCGGCCAGTTCGTCTTCCGCGTCACCGAGGCCGACGACCGCCGCGTGCAGCAGTTCCACGTGGCGCGCGCAGGCAACGCGGCCTGATCGTCATCGCGATCCTGGGGAGCCGGCTCCGCCGGCGATTCCTTATGTGGGAGCCGCTTCAGCGGCGATGGGTGCTTGCGATAAGAAGGCCCGCTGCCGCGGGATCGCCGCTGAAGCGGCTCCCACAGACACGCGCCCCCCATGGCGCTCATCGACGGACTTTGCTTGAACCGATGCGATACACCCTGATCCTTCTTCTTGCCCTGTGCGTCGCCCCCCTCGCCCGCGCGGGCATCGTCGACGCACCGGCCGCCAACCTGGAGATATCGCTGATGACCTACGGTCCCGGCGACATCTATTGGGAGCGCTTCGGTCACGACGCGCTGGAGGTTCGCGACACCGTAAGCGGCGAATCCATCGCCTTCAACTACGGCGTGTTCGACTTCGACCAGAAGGGTTTCCTGCTCAACTTCGCGCGCGGGATCATGGCGTACCGGATGGATGCGGAAACCACCCAGTCCGACATCGACTTCTACGCCGGAGAGGGCCGCTATGTGCGCCGTCAGCGCCTGGCGCTCAACGACGCCCAGAAGGAACACCTGCGGCGCTTCCTCCTCTGGAACATCCGTCCCGAGAACGCGGGCTATCGCTACGACTACTACAGCGACAACTGCACCACGCGCGTGCGCGACGTGCTGGACGATGCCCTGGGCGGCGCGCTGAGCGCCCAATGGATGGGCAAGCCGGGCGGCATGACCTTCCGGGAGCAGACCGCGCGGTTGATGAGCAACCAGCCATGGCTGATGCTCGGGATGGATCTCGGGCTCGGTCCTTTCGCCGACCAGCCCATGACGGCGTGGAAAGAGGCCTTTCTGCCGATGACGCTGGAAGAGGGGTTGCGCCACGTCGACGTCGACGGTCGGCCGCTGGTTTCCGAGGACACGCTCCTGGTGCCCGCGAAGCTGGCGCCACCACCGGAAAAGGCACCCGACCTGCGCTGGCCCTTGCTGATCGCGGGCGTGGCACTCGCGTTGCCGCTTGCCTTGCCCGCCCTCACCCGCCGAACTGGCGCACGTGCCGTTTTCGTCGCCGCCGGCACAGTGTTCGCCGTGTTCGCAGGCATCGCCGGCCTCTTCATGCTCGGCCTGTGGACCCTGACCCTGCACCGTTCCGCGTGGGGCAACTTCAATCTGCTGGCCTTTTCACCGTTCGCCCTGCTGATCGTGCCGGGCATCTGGCGGTTGCGTCACGCCGGACGTACGGTGAGCAGGCTGGCATCGCGGGTAACGGCGCTCTCGTTCGCCGCGTGCGTCATCGCCTTGCTGCTGCACCTCTGGCCCGACTTTCCCCAGCGGAACCTTCCCTGGCTCCTTTTCGCCCTTCCATGCTGGGCTGCCTTGACCTGGAGTTTCTGCCGCCGGCACGACTGAGGCGCCGGCGGCGTGGGAACTTACTTCGCGGCGATGAGCTTCGCGATCACCGGATCGTCGCTACCGAAGCCATAGCCGAGATCGGCGAGGTACCCGGCGCCCCATGCCTTGAGGTTGTCCAGGTGCTTCACGCCCGCGTCGAAATTCGCCTGCGTCACGGTTTCGCCTTCCTTGTCGAACATGCGCAGCAGGCGCATCTTGTCGCCGCAGATGCCGCTGGCCAGCGTAAGACAAGGGACGGCGGGCACCTTGAGCGCCACGCCCCGATACCATTCGTTGAACGCGGAGGGCCGCTCATGGAGCGGGTTCTTGCCTTCGCGCGCCTCCCAATGCGACGTCGCCTGTTGGCGAAACACGCGCAGGCGGTAGTAGTCGTACACGCGCCAGACCAGCGACACGAAGGCCTCCACCAGGGAAAACGCGATGTCCACAATGGCCCCGGCCACGCCGGCACTGAGGCCTTCGAGCGTCAGCGAACCCGCGCTCTTCAGGACGCCATACGTCTCGGTCGCCAACTGCAGGTCCATCGCACGCTTGATGCCGTCGACGGTGGTACGCGGCGTACCGGGAACGATGGCCACGCCTCTGCCGAGGGCGTGGGCGCGATAGCGGTCGACACCCGCCGACGTGGCCTTCACCAGTCCTTCGACCACGCCGACGCCGTTGGCGAGGAACGGAGCGGCGTGATCCAGAACCTTGTCGACCACGTAGCGGCACAGGGATTTCGTCCCGCCCGGCACCGTATCCCATAGGCCGAGTACCTGCGTTGCGTCGAAGGTTTCGCCAGGCATTTTCGGAGCCTGCGCCACGATGGATTCCACGACCCTGAGCGAGAGGCTTTCCAGATGCGCGACCAAGCGGTCGCGCGTGCTCCGACGTGCAGGATCCGTGGAATCGGGGCTGGGTTTGGCAAGCCACTGGCTCGCGTCGACGACGCGGCGAGCAGGTGCTCCGTTGCCCTTCCCGGCAAAATCGACCACGCCGTTGGTCACGAAGCGAAGGACCTTCTCGTCCCACGTGATGTTCGCGAACAGGTAAAGGATGCCGAGGCGCGCGTTGATCATGCCTGGTGACATGAACGCTGGGATGCCAAGAGACGCGTCGGTGTCACCACCGTTGATCGCTGCGTTGAGGTGCGCGATCAGGAATTTGCGATTGCGCTTGCTTTCCGCCCAGGCGCCCGGGCCGTCGACGGCGTCCTTGTGCTTCATCCAGTCCTGCAGGGCCGCCCGGAGCACGTTGAGCGAAGACGACGTCGGTTTCGCGAAGTAGGTCTCGACAGCCCGGTCCAGGGCCTCGAATTTCGCACGGGAAACCTTATCGAAAAGGGGTGGCAGGGTGATCGAGGTTCCGTTCTTCCAGGTCTTGTAATCGAACGGAAGGGACGGAAGCGTAGCTGTTGCCATGGTTTTTCTCCTTGAATGCGGCGTCCTTGGCGTCAGAGCGTGGGCCGGGCAAGGCCCGTGTCGCACGCTTTCCGCAACTTCAAGGTATAACGGCCACTTCAGGCCCGACATCGGGCCGGTGCCGGGCGTGGCATCCGCATTGGACTTACACTTCCGGCCACCCGCCCGATGCCGCTTCCGCCACACCGCCCAGGAATTCGAACCCGCAATGTCCTTGCTTCCGCTCGTCCCCGACCCGGTAACCGTTCCGTCTTCAGACGGCATGGTCATCAACTGCGTTGCCTACCGCACCGATGGCTCGCGCATCGGGGACATCACGATCGATGCGATCAGCGACGTACTGAAAGAACCCGACACCTTCGTGTGGGTCGGCCTCCATGAGCCCGACGAGGCCCTGCTGCTGAAACTCCAGGAAGAGTTCAACCTGCACGACCTGGCCATCGAGGACGCGCAGCACGCGCACCAGCGCACCAAGATCGAGGCGTACGGCGACTCCCTCTTCATCGTGGCGCAGACGGCGCAACTGGTTGGCGGCAACATCGCCTTCGGCGAAACGCAGATATTCCTCGGCCAGCGCTATTTCATGACGGTGCGCCACGGGGCTTCGCTCTCCTATGCCCCGGCGCGGCGAAGCTGCGAGCAGACACCCGAACTGCTGGCCATGGGGCCGAGCTACGCGCTGTATGCGGTATTGGATTTCATCGTCGACAACTTCCTGCCGATCGTCCGCGACTTCCGGCAAGAAGTGCACGAACTGGAAAACGACATCTTCGCGGAAACCTACAACCGGCAGACCATCAAGCGGCTGTACGACATGCAGCGCGAGTTGATGACGCTGCGCCTGGCAGTGGTGCCGCTACAGGATGTCGTGGCGCAGCTGGTGCGCCTGCACCCGCACCTCATCCACGACGAGTTGCGCGCCTATTTCCGCGACATCTACGACCATGTGTTCCGGGTAAACGAATCCATCTCGGCGATGCGGGAAATGCTCGGGGCGGCGATCAGCGTGAACCTTGCGCTCGTGACCTTCGGCCAGAACGAGGTGATGAAGAAGCTTGCGGGGTGGGCCGCCATGCTGGCTGCGCCTACCCTGATTACAAGCTGGTACGGGATGAACTTCGCACATATGCCGGAGTTGGATAAGCCTTGGGCTTATCCGGCCATTACGTGTCTGGTGGCATGTATTGTGGGTGGGATTTTTATTGCTTTGAAGAGGAACCGGTGGTTTTGACGACATCCATGGGCAGAAAGAGCGAATCCGTTTTCGGGGCAGGGCTGCCGCCAACAGTGAAATCAAATGCCTGCACCCCGCGACGCCTGTTCGTCTCTGGCTATTCACTACCCCCCGCGCGACGGACCAACACCAAGTCGTGCTCGGGCTCCGTGTAATGGATCAGACCGTAACTTTCAAATTCGATCATGACGCCTGCCCCAAGGTACGCCCACTGAGCGGCTGAATATTCTGGGGCAGTTCCGTACTGGCCGCCGTCGATATCACTAACTACCTTCCCGAGTTTTCCCCCCAAGGAAACGATATCCCCTATCCGGCTGACTTGACCATCGCAATACTTCACCGACTCACTCCACAAATTCTTCAATTGGAATCGCTGGCAGAGACCGCACCGACCGGCTGCCAAAAACAGGGGCGCGCGAACTCCTATGCCGCAGCATCGATACATCACTCATCCGCTCCGAGCAATCTCCAACTGAGCAGTCAGTTCCGAATCCAAACTTTAACCCAAAAGGCCTCCATTCCCTCTACGGATTGGGAAAAAGGAAGGACAAGAAGATCAAAGTGGTCACGACGATTCCAGCCGCCAAAAGGAAGACCTTTTCCCTCCTCGTTCGACGCCCGCGAAGAACCAATGGCCAGAGAAACAAGACATCGATCACGCCTTTCGTGCGACCGTTCGATCTGGCTCGCTTTGACCGCAGTAAATAGACAACCGAAAGGACAACAAGCAGCGCTAGTGGCACGACGATGAATGGATTAAGGCTATTCACTTTCGCAGTCCGGACAAGTGTCATTCAAGATGTGAGTACATGCGGGCCTCGCGTGACTATGGGAACGGCGTATCGTCGATTGGCGCCCCAACAAACTTGCGAGCTGTCATTGCTCCTGCGGCGGGAACCACGAATTCTGCATCATGGGCACCGAATCCGCGACCGCTTATACAAGCGTGACTGTAAACGAGTTTCATCTTGGGACAAGACGATTTAGCCGAAGCCGATAGGAAGACGTCAGCAATCTGGACAATAAAATATCCAGCGCGATGTGATGGGCTATTGCCACCCCATAGTCCTTCGCATTGACGATCGCATCCACCGATACGGCTAAGCCTCGACCAAGTTCGCTGAACCAGTACTCCGATGCGCCAAGCGGGGCATCGGTCGATGGCTCGCTCGCATCGATCAGCTGGAGGAGATCTTCCGTAAGGACATGTCGCATATCTCCAGGCGTTGTGTAGAACGACCAGGAATAGTGAATTGCCCAGCGACTGAGATAAACACTGGTCGATGCATCGAACTCTTGTAGATGACTTGCATCCAGCTCAAGATCTTCAACAAACTGAAAGAAGTCGGGATAAGATCCCCTTCTATCACCTTGAGCAAGCGATACCCCTAACTCTTGAACGCTTTCTAAGCGCCTGACGAATGCAGCGCGATCCTCCTCGGAAAGATCCGCATATTCATCGCTTTCGGCTAGAACAGGAGGTATTTTGATCGACATGGAGACCCTTTAAAAAGCCAAGCCGTGGAAATTGGTTGTGATCGCCCCACCCATCGGGCTTGGCTGGCGCATATGCACTGTAGACGAGTGACCAGGCGGCTGGTGACGCCCCGCTACGAACAAGGAGCCCCTGAACTCAGTCACAGAATTTACCGATGGATTTCATATCCTGACGCCCTTCTGGGACTTCCTGTACCGCGAGAAAAAAGTGCTGTCTCCACGTACCTCTATCTGTCGGCGTCGCCAAAACACGAACGATGAGGAAACTTGTGTAGTGCTTAGCTTCATACAGATCCACCATCCAGAAGCCCTCTTCTCCATGAGGTTGAGCATCGGATGGCTTACGCTCCCAGTTCTTTATCGCCGATTTCTCACACAGCGTGTAGCCTGAGCTACGTAGCTTGCTCCTGAGTCCCTCTATGTATTCATAGGAAAAGGGGGGCGTCTCCAGGTTAAATGCAACCCCGTCGCCCGCCTCGGAATGTTGAGTATGGGTGATGCTCGTCGCGGCGGCTGGCAACAACGCATCAAGTTGCGCCCCTCCTTGCGAGCATCCGCTCGACGCCCCCAGCCCCATTAGAAGCACAGTCTTGACAATGTAGCGCCTCAAGATCTACCTCTTGGTGGTGGCGAAGAACGATTGGATTGGCCATACCACGATGAAGGGCAACGATATTCACCCCGCTCTCAGCCCCAAAGCGATATAGCAGCTAGCGAATACTCAAGACTGCACTTGCAATAACGCCTAAGGTAAGCAATTGGCCGACGACACCAATAATCCTGATTGCCCTGACTATATGCCACTCAGAACTCGTCAAGGTCGTTATCGGCATCGCCGCAAGAGCCGATATTAGCTCCGGGCGGCTCGAGGGCATCAACGAAGCAAAAAATGGCGGCGACCTTAACTGCAGGTATAAGGCCGGATATCTTGTTGAGAGGATATGGACCAGACGGAATCTGAGAGCTGTCTGTGCCGCCAGACACAACACCCCGACTGACCAAAAGAGATAGATCCAAAATCGCGGCAACGTCAGCATGGTTATTTGTCTAGGTGCAGAGGCAGTTGCGAGGCCAGGTTCTCAAGTACCATGGTCGAGCATTAGAGGTATCTCGTCGAAGCGTGTAGCTCGCCCCGTATTCCTCATCGGCTAGCGAAAGGCCGCATGAGGCTTGCCCCGAGAAAGGGCGGCCGCCGGCCGCCGCCCTCCTCTAAAGCCTACTTCGCCTGCGGCTCCGTCCACTCTTTCAACCACGCATTCACTGTCTCATGCCACTGCACACTGTTCTGCGGCTTGAGCACCCAATGGTTTTCGTCGGGGAAGTGCAGGAGCTTGCTGGGAATACCACGACGCTGTAGCGCAGTGAAGGCGCCAAGGCCCTGCGTGTCGGGAATGCGGAAGTCCTTACCGCTGTGCACGATGAGCATCGGCACGCGCCAGTCCTTTACATGGTTGACCGGATTGAAGCGCTCGTAGTTCTCCGGGTGGTCGAACTGCGTGCCGCCGTTTTCCTTTTCCTCGAACCACAGCTCTTCGGTCTCGTAATACATAGCGCGTGCGTCGAACACGCCGTCGTGGTCGACGAAGCACTTCCACGGCTGGTTCCAGTTGCCGGCCATCCAGTAGACCATGTAGCCGCCGTAACTGGCGCCGAGCGCGCAGGCACGATCACCGTCGAGGAACTTGTACTTCGACAGTGCTGCGTTCCAGCCGGCCTTCAGGTCTTCCAGCGGTTTGCCGCCCCAATCGCCGGAGATGGATTCGGTGAAGGCCTGGCCGTAGCCGGTGGAGCCGTGGAAGTTGATCGTGACTACCGCGAAACCCTGGCCCGCGTACGTCTGGGCGTTCCAGCGGTAGCTCCAGCTGTTGGTCATCGCGCCCTGCGGGCCGCCGTGGATGATGAAGGCAACCGGGTAGGACTTGCCGCGCTTGAAGCCCACCGGCTTCACCACGTAGCCCTGCACGGTCTCGTTGTTCCAGCCCTTGAAGGTGAAGAACTCGAAGTCGCCGGTCTGCGCGCCCTTGATCCGCTTGGCGTTGAAATGGGTCACCTGCTTGAGACCCTTGCCGTTGAGGTCGGCGGTGTAGAGGTCGGCCGGCCGCTTCAGGTCGTCGCGGCTCAGCAGGATCTTCTTGCCCTGTGCCGAGAACGCCGACACCGAGCCATCGGTCACCAGGATGGTGGCCTTGCCGGTTGCCGTATCGATGGCGAAAAGCGGGTGCTGACCGTTGTCGTCGGTCGTGGTGTAGAGGGTCTTGCCGTCGGGCGAAATCTGCAACGCTCCGGAGGAACG
Source organism: Luteibacter sp. SG786 (assembly GCF_011759605.1). GTDB lineage: Bacteria > Pseudomonadota > Gammaproteobacteria > Xanthomonadales > Rhodanobacteraceae > Luteibacter. The sequence continues at coordinate 563,887 of NZ_JAAOYX010000001.1, read as the reverse complement.
GTCCCACGTGGGAGCCACCTCCCGCTTGCCGCCGGAAGCCAGGTCAAGGGCCATGATGCCGAAGCGGTCAGCCTCGGACCCCGGTTCCTTCATGGCTGTGTAGTAGAGGGTCTTGCCGTCGGGCGACACGAGCGGGTTCGCGTCCCAGGCCAGGTTTTCGGCGGTGAGATTCGCCGGAGCCGCCGAGCCGTCAGCCGGCACGCTGTAGATGTCGAAGTTAGTCGACCAAGGCTCGGCCTTGCCGGCGATGCGCACATCGAAATAGACGGTCTTGCCGTCGGGCGAGAAAGCGAACTCGTCGTCACCGCCGAAGGGCTTGCTCGGCACGTCGCCATCGATGTCGCGGCTGAGAAGCACCGGCTGCGACGGAGCGCTTGCGTCGGCGATGTACAGCTGCGAGCGCCGCCCGTCCGCCCAGGTGTCCCAGTGGCGGACGAAGAGCTTGTCGTAGACGGTGCCGGTGGACTTGTCCTTCTCCCGTCCGTCCAGGCGCTCCTTAGTGCAGGCCAGGTCCGGGCAGTCGGTGAACACGTCGTAGCTCAGGAGAAGCTTCGAGCCGTCCGGTGAGAGCTTGAACGCATTGACGTCCAACGGTGCGTTCGTCACCGGCTCGCCGGCCCGGGCGCTCAGCGAGAGCCCCTTGCCCGTGCCGTCTGCGTCGAAGGCGCGATGCCACACCTGGGCTGTGCCGTCCTGCGGCGCCGTGTAATAGATCGATTTCCCATCCGGAGCCCAGCGCGGGGAGGCCCCCTTCTCCACCACCATCACGGGCTGGGGCGGCTTGTTGAGGTCCACCATATAGATGGAACTCACACCCTTGTTCGCCGCGTAATCGGTGGCCCGAACCGAGAACAGCGCATAGCGCCCGTCAGGCGACAGCTGCGGGTCGCTCACGCGGTCCATCATCACCAGGTCGCGGATGGAGAACGGGTGCGGGGCGGCGTTGTCGGCGTCGGCGGCCAGGACGGGGCCGGAGGCTAGGGCCAGGGCTAGCGCGGCGAACAGAGGTTTCATGGGGGCTCCCTTGGGTGTGCTTGGTGGGCACGGTACGGGGGTGGACAAGCGCATGCAAGTTCGCATTGTTACCTCGAGCCCATCGCGTATCCTTGTCGACCAGACTCGACGAGTTACCAAACCACTGGGGGCCAAGATGCACACCGATCATGCCGAGAACGCGCGGCGGAACCGCGCCGGCATCCTCATCGCCGTGCTCGGAGGCGTGCTCGCCCTGTTGCTTCGCTGGTATTTCGTCACGCACGCCCAGGTGCTCCAGGACGTCAATCAGGAAAATATCCGCGGCGACGCAGTGCAGTATTATCGTTACGCGTGGAATATGGTTCATCGCGGCGTGTACTCCAGCGCGTCGCCGGCCACGGCCATAGCAGTACCGAACAGTTTCCGCGATCCGGGCTATCCGCTCCTGATGGCAGCGGTGCTGACCGCAACCGGCAGCTTCCCGGCGTTTTATGGAGCCATGCTACTGGTGCAGGCGTTCCTTGGAGCCCTTACCGTCTCTTTCCTCATACTCGCGGCACGCCGCTGGCTACCCACGGCCGGTCTTGCCGCGGCCGCTGTCCTCATGGCGATCTGGCCTCACAGCATCTCCATCACGGCGTACCTACTCTCCGAAACACTGGTGGGCTTTCTCTGCGCAAGCGCACTGCTGGTGCTGAGTTCCAGCGTGCATCGGCCTTCGCTTGGCCGCCACCTGCTCACCGGCCTGGCCTTCGGCCTCGCGGCGATGACGAACGCCGTGCTGATTCCCTTCGGGGCGTTGCTTGCCGTCATCCTATGGTGGCGGAAGCTCGCAGCACGGAAGCTAGCGATTGCGTTCGCGCTCGCTTCGCTCGTGTTACCGATGGCCTGGGGCCTGCGGTCGCTGACACTCCCGCCCTCCACGAGTGCAACGAGTCGAGCGATCACCAACCTCGTTCAAGGGTCCTGGCCAACCTATCACGTGGCCTACCAACTCGCGGCGACCGAGGGCGACCCGGAGAGCATGGACCAGCTCCGGGGCATGCAGTATGAGATGGACCTTCTACAGAAGGACCCACTTGCCGGCCTGGCGCTCATGAGGCATCGCATGAGTGAGCTACCCCTGCCTTATTTGCGCTGGTACCTGGGTAAGCCAAAGCTCCTTTGGGAATGGGATATCCGCATCGGCCAGGGGGATATCTACGTCTATGCGACGCGCTCCTCCCCGTTCGAAAAGGGCGGGCCATGGGCTCCGATGGAAGCGGCCTGCTTCCTGGTCAATCCGCTGCTGATGTTACTGGCCCTGGTTGGCGCGGTCAGTGCGCTTTTGCAGCGCCGCCAAATCGTAGGACTCGCCTGTGCCGTGCTGGCGTTATACGTGACCCTCATCTATAGCATCCTCCAGTCGGAGCCTCGCTATTCGATCCCATTCCGCGGCATCGAGATCCTTCTGGCCAGCGGCGGAGTGTTCTGGCTGGCCAGCCGACTCCGCAAGCAACGGACGGCCCGTGATTTGAATCACGTTTCGAAGCTCCCCGAAGGCTCACAAACCGACCTTGGTACGAAACCTGCTGAAACCTCGCCATCCACAGGGGACACACCATGACTCGCCGGAATTCCAGCGGATTCACTTTGATCGAGCTGATGATCGTGGTCGCGATCATTGCCATCCTCGCATCTATCGCCATCCCCCAATACCAGGCCTACGTGATCCGCGCCCAGGCATCGGAAGGATTCACGATCGCGTCGGGTGCGAAGACCGCCATCTGGGAATTCATGACCAATAAGGGCGAATTCCCTCGCTCGAACGAGTCCGCAGGGCTTCCGCGCGCCTCGTCGATCTCCGGAAAGTACGTATCGGCCCTGAGCGTTTCCACCGGGGGATTGGTGACCGTCAGTTTCGACCATGCCGATACGAACGATAAGCTAAAGAACCAGACCCTCCTTCTTTCTCCTGTGGCCAATGGCGGCAGCATCAGCTGGGCCTGCCGTGGCACGGTGGACAGCAAATACATGCCCAGTGCATGCCGCAAGACCTGACGTGCCACGTCAACTTCTGACCTTTTGCGTCACATCCATGTTTCGGCGCAATGCACTGAATCCTCGAAATTTTCCTGTTGCTCGCAAGCGTGACCGGATGCACAATCCCGTCACCGGCAAATATGAGGGAATATGTCGGTCGCGAACGCAATGGCATGTTCAGTGCACGCTTTGCGGCGAGCTTCCTGGTCGGTTCCTGACCAAAGCAAGTGAGGGAGCTGTCGGCCTGCAAACAGGCCGACGTGCTAGGGCTCAGGGGGCATCACTTTTTCGGTTAGATCACACGTAACGAGGAAACTCCATGAAGAACGTCCAGAAGGGCTTCACGCTCATCGAACTGATGATCGTCGTCGCCATCATTGCGATCCTGGCTGCCATTGCCATCCCGCAGTACCAGAACTACCTCATCCGCACGCAGGTTTCCGAAGGCATGAACCTCGCAGACGGCGCCAAGACTGCCGTTTCGGAGTTCTATAACAACAAGGGCCACTTCCCGAAGACGGGTGCCTCCGCCGGACTTCCGACCCTTGCTGCGTCGACCGCCGGCAAGTACGTCAGCAGCACTGTCGTTGCGAACGGCGTGATCACGGCTAACTTCTCGAAGACGTCTCCGCAGGAAGCGAACGACAAGATCGACGGCAAGAACGTTTCGCTGTCCCCCGTGGACCTCGGCGGTACGATCACCTGGAACTGCCGTTCCACGGCACAGGGCGCCACCAAGACCAACGTTCCCGAAGCGTACCTCCCGACCGCTTGCCGCGCGCAGTAATTCGCAGCTAGCCTCGCAAGGTTGGAAAAGGGCCGTTTCGACGGCCCTTTTCTTTTCCGGAACCCCTACTTTGCCGTCCCGACTGCGTCCCCTGGTTTTCCCGATACTCTGCGTCGCCCTGGCGCTGCTCGCGTGCGCGGCCGTGTACCGACCTGGCCTTGCTACCGGCTACTTTTTCGACGACGCGGCGAACCTCCCCGTGCTCGGCGAATTCGGTCGCGTGGACAACGGCACCACGCTTGTTCGATACCTGACGGCGGGGCGGGCCGATCCTACGGGCAGGCCTCTTTCTCTCCTGAGCTTCCTGCTCGACGCCAACTACTGGCCTGCCGCCCCCTACCCATTCAAGCGCACGAATCTGCTTCTGCACCTTCTTAACGGAGCGCTGCTGTTCGCGCTGCTGAACCACCTGGGGCGGCTCCATGGCCTGCAGACCGAACGCTCCCGATGGGCCGCCGTGTTCGGCGCAAGTGCCTGGCTGCTGCATCCGCTCTTCGTTTCCACCGTGCTGTACATCGTGCAACGCGAAGCGATGTTGCCAACCTGCTTCGTGCTAGCCGGCCTGCACCTTTGGCTGTCGGGGCGCCGGCGTATGCTGGCGGGCGAGCGCTCGGGGCCGCTCTTTCTCCTGGCCGCCTTCGGTCTCTGCACGCTCCTCGCCGCGCTTTCCAAGCCGAACGGCATCCTCCTTCCCCTGCTCGCGTTGATCATAGACGCCACCCTGCCGATCGGCGACGTGGCGCGATATGAGGCGCGGCGCTATGTCCGGTGGCGGAACGCGCTGGCCATGCCACTCGCCGTCGCGGTCGTGGCAGGGGTGCTCTGGGTACTACTGAAGTCGATCGGACATGGTCCGGCCACGGCGCGATCGTTCACGATTGTCCAGCGTGTCATCACCGAGCCGGCCATCCTGCTCGACTACCTTAAGCTACTTTTCCTGGCGGACTCGCACTACGGCAGCCTTTTCCACGACCAGTATCAGGCGGCCACCGACCTTTTCCACCCCTGGTACACCCTGCCTACATGCATCGCGTGTGCTGCCGCCTGCGCCCTGGCGTGGCGGTGGCGGCGGCGATTTCCCATTCCGGTGGCGGCTCTGCTGTTCTTCTTCGCCGGTCACCTGCTGGAGTCCAGCTCACTGGCGCTGGAACTCTACTTCGAACATCGCAATTATCTGCCGGCAATGCTGCTGTTCTGGCCCATAGGAGCGTGGCTCGCGGGTCGCTCACACCGGGCGGGGGCATTGGTACTCGGTGCAGCCCTTCTCCTCGGTGAAGCGATCCTCACATCGCAAACAGTGTCGTTGTGGAGAGAGCCACTCGCCCGGGCCCGGGTGTGGGCGGAGGAAGCGCCCGGCTCGGCCCGCGCACAGGCCTACGCCACGCAGTTGGAGGACGAGGCAGGCGAACACGCGGCGGCAGCGGCTCGCTTGGGAACAGCCCTGGAACGATTCCCACTGGAGCCGCAGATCGCCTTCACCGCGATCGATATCGCATGCCGCCGACACATGCTGACCGAAGCAACTTACGAGGCTGCCGCGCACGCGCTGCGCCATGCGAAGCACGATCCAGGCGCCCTCCTCACCTATTGGATTGAGGGGAAGATCGTCGCAAGGCCGTGCACCGGCCTTGGTCTCGACGGGATCGAACGCCTGCTCGAAGCAACCGCTGCGAATCCCGTCGTCGCTGCCATCCCCGGCCGTATGCAGGATATCGCGCACCTTCGCGGCGAGATCGCATTGGCTCGCGACGACCCGGCGGCTGCCCTGTCATGGTTCAATGCGGCCCTGGACCTCCAGGTTTCGCCAGGCGTGGCGCTCGAACAGGCCGCCGCGCTGGGGCGAAGCGGCCATCCTGCTGAGGGGCAGAGGCACCTGGATCACTACGATACGCTGCAGGCTCCGGCCGCGCGGCCTGGCGAAGGCATGAAGTGGCTACACGAAACGATCCTGGCTCGGCAGGGGTACTGGCGGAACGAGATGGCCGCGCTCAGACAGACCCTGGCAACCGACGCAGCGGCGCGCCAGGGCCGACGCCCGTGAAGTGGATTCCGTACATCATTCTCGCGGCGGGACTGCTCTTGACGTTGGCGGTCTACATACCCGGCACGAACGGCGGATTTATCTTCGACGACTATCCGAATATCGTCGACAACACCGGACTGCACCCTAAATCCGTAACCGTGGGATCACTGGTGCGTGCGTCGCTGTCGTCGCCCTCCAGCGAATTCAAGCGCCCCCTTGCTTCCCTTACCTTTGCGGCGAACATCCTGGCTACCGGCGTCGATGCTGCACCGATGAAGGTGACGAACATCGTCATCCACCTGCTGAACGGGCTCGCCTGCTTCTTTCTCACACGATTATTGCTGTCAGCGGCGCACTCGCGAGCGCGGGACCCGGCTCCGTCCAACGATGGTGTTGTGGCCGCGTTGGTCACCACGGCCTGGCTGTTGCTTCCCATCAACGTGACCTCCGTACTTTACGTTGTGCAGCGAATGGAGAGCCTGGCAAACCTCTTCGTCTTCCTGGCCCTGATCGGTTACGTGAAGGCGCGAACCGCCATGCGCAGGAACAGCTGGAGCGACCTGGCGATAGCCGCTGCCGCCATCACGATCTTGCCGGCCATCGGGCTGCTGGCAAAAGAAACCGCTGTGCTGGTGCCGTTATACGCGCTACTGATCGAGTGGGCTTTGCTCAAGGGCGATAGCCGGGCACTCGACGGTCAGCCCGTTTTCGATAGGCGCGTACGCAACCTGTTTATCGTGGTGCTGGCCGTTCCATTTGTCCTCGGTTCGGCATGGATGGCCATCAAGTTGTCGAATCCGAGGGCATGGGCCAGCCGTGATTTCACGCTCGGCACACGGCTCCTGAGTGAATGCCGGATCGTGATCGACTACGTGGTGTGGACCATTTTTCCCCGTGCCAGCGACCTGTCGTTCTATCACGACGATTTCGTCATCTCCCGCGGGTGGCTAAGCCCCCCGACAACGCTACTGGGCGCAGCTGCCATCGCCTCGCTCCTGGCACTGACCGTCGTCCTTCGCAATAAGCGACCGCTAATGGCGCTGGGCCTCGGGTTGTTCTTCGCCTGCCATGTGCTCACGGCCACAGTCGTTCCGCTGGAACTGATCTACGAACACCGCAATTATTTCTCCAGCTATGGGCTGATGTTGGCACTGATCCCGTCCCTCGCGGCGAGCGGCGGCACCTCACGGCTCGTGCTCGCCCGCAGGACGGCGCTAGGCGCGCTGGTTGCGTACTGGGCTCTGCAGACAGCCATGACGGCGAGCGCCTGGGGAAGTCCACTCGGGCTCGCAAGAGAGCTGGCAGAGCGGGCACCCGATTCGCCGCGCGCGCAATATGAACTCGGCCGCACGTACATCATCCTTTCGCATTACGATCCGCATTCACCCTTTACGCGCCTGGCCTACGCGCCGCTGGAACGTGCGATGGAACTTCCAGGTTCGTCGATCCTTCCCGAACAGGCTCTCATTTTCCTCAACGCGCGCATGCATGTCCCGCTGAAGGACTCGTGGTGGGAAAGCATAGTGCGCAAGCTCAAGGTCCGCCGCCCAAGTGTCCAGGACGAAAGCAGCCTGGGCGCGCTGAGTACCTGCGCGATCCAGGATCTCTGCGATCTTCCGAAAGACAGGATGGTGGAGGCATTCAGCGTTGCGCTGTCGCATCCGAACCCTACGGCCCGTCTCCTTGCTATGTATTCCGACTACGCATGGGGCGAGCTCGGCGACCTCGACCTGGCGTACCGCACAATCGAGGACGCCACGGCGGCGGCGCCGGCAGAACCTGCCTACATCATCACCCGCACGCGCATTGCCATCCAACTCGGCCAGTTGCAGGATGCAGAGGTACAGATACAGCGTCTGGAAGATCTCAATATCGGCGGTTCGCTCAGCACGGACATCGGCAAGTTGAAGAAATCACTTGTGAGCGCTCGGAAACCGTGACCAGAGCGCCAGCCACCGAACCGACCTCGCCGCAACCGGCGCTGCGCACCGGCGCTTTCCTCCTCACGTTCTGGCAATTTGGGCGGGTTGGCCTGCAGGCGCTGTGGATGGTACTCATCGCCCGCCTGCTGGGGGCGGCGAGCTACGGCATATTCGCGGGGTACGCGGGCCTCGCGTCCGCCTTGGGTGCGTTCACCGGGCTCGGCTTCGGCCTCACCTTGCTCCAGGAAGTATCGCGTGAGCGCGCGCGATTCGGCAGCTCGCTGCGCCACGCAGGCATGGCTACGCTGCTGAGCGGATTGGGGCTATGGCTGTTGTTCACCGCCATCGCGAACACGTTGCTCGGTCATGCGGTGTCGGCCTTGGCAGTCGCCTGCATCGGCGTTGCTGAAATTGTGGCGTTTCCTGCAACCATCCTTTCCAGTTACGCATACCAGGCGCATGAGCGGCCCGGCATGGCGGGCGTGATGTACACCATCGTGCCGTTGGGAAATCTGCTCGCGGTCGCACTCTACTTCCTGTTTGGAGAAGGGGATTCTCTACTTGCGTACGCCCCTTACCACGCTGCGGTCGCATGCGCTGCATCGGCCACGGCATGGTGCTTCATGCGTCACCAGCTACGCCCGCCAGCCGCGGATCGTCGGCTCCCAACTCGCGGCGAAACCGTCGAGAGCGCGAGCTACTCGTTGATGCGAGTCATCGATACGGCGATGGTGTCCCTCGATAAGTCGCTGGTGCTGAGGTTGGCAGGCGCCGAGGTTGCAGGATGGTACACCGTGGCTTTTCGCCTGGTCTCGGTGTTGTCGATCCCGGTGTCGGCGCTGGCCATGGCCGCCCTGCCGCGACTCTTCCGCGCCAGGGGGCGGCTTAACGACGGCCGGTTGGTAACAGGCCTGCTCATAGCCTCATTGGCATTCGGATCGGTAGGGGCCGTCGGCATGCTGGCGGGTGCCGCGCTGCTGCCCTGGTTGCTCGGCCCGACCTTCGCCAATGCCGCTCACGCCGCGCAAATGCTTTGTCTCGCGCCGTTACTGATGGGCCTGACCGCCACCGGCGCGAATGTGCTCGTCACCAGCGACCGGCGTGCACTCCGCATGGCAGCACAAGTCTCCGGGCTTGCCGTATTGTATGGACTGGCCACAACCTTGATTCCCCGTTACGGAATACTCGGCGCGGCCGTCATGCTGCAAGGTGCGCTGGCAGTGACCGCCACGCTACTGTGGCTTGCCGTCTTCCTTCGACCTACCGTTCCAACCGAGCCCACCGAGACCACGTCCCGATGACGACTGCCACCCCACCCCGCATCGCCATCCTGCTCGCGTCGGGCACCGGCGAACGCGCTCGACTCGATATCCCGAAGCAATTCCTGAAAGTGGCGGGCAAAACTGTTTTCGAGCACACACTTGACGTGTTCGAGGCACACGAGCAAATCGATGACATCATTCTCGTGGTCAACACCGACAGCCGGCTCGTCGCCGAGGAACTGGTGGTACGCGGGCGCTACGCCAAGGTCAGGGAAATCGTGCTCGGCGGCGCCACCCGCCGCGAGAGTTCTGCGGCAGGGATAGCGGCCGTGCGCGACGACGACGCCAAGGTGCTCGTCCACGACATCGTTCGCCCGCTGCTCGACTCGGCCACGATTCAGCGTTGCCTCGATGCGCTGGACACCTACGACGCCGTGGATACCGCCATCCCCTCGGCCGACACCATCATTGAACGCACCCCAGAGGGAACCATCGCGCATATACCCGACCGTTCCACGCTCCGCCTTGGGCAAACCCCGCAGGCGTTCCGTGCCGGCTTGCTGCGCGAGGCTCACCGCCGCGCTGCCGGCGATGCGTCGGTGAAGGTCACGGATGACTGTGGCCTGGTGGTGAACTATGGGCTCGCCTCGGTGGCCATCGTCGATGGCGATGTAAACAACATCAAGATTACCTACCCGTCGGACATCTACCTTGCCGACCGCCTGTTCCAACTGCGCTCGCGCGCACGCGCCGAGACACCACACGACACAAGCCTCTCGGGAAAAACGGTCGTCGTGTTCGGAGGCCATCGCGGCATCGGCGAAGCCGTGGTCGAGCTTGCCCGCAGCCGCGGCGCGGCCGTCCATGCCTTTTCGACCAGGGATGGGGTGAACATCGCCCGCCCGGCCGACGTACGGCGGGCGCTGCAGCTTGCTGCCGGAGACACGGGCGCCATTGACATGGTGGTGAATGCGGCGGGCGTCCTGCGACAAGGCCTGCTCGAAGGCAGTTCCTACGAGAAGATCGAGGAACAGGTTTCAGCCAATCTCGTCGGTGCGATCGTTGTCGCCAAGGAATCTTTTCCGTACCTTGCCGACCGGCGCGGTTCGCTCATTCTCTTCACTTCCAGCTCCTATACGCGTGGCAGGGCCCGCACAAGCGTCTATTCGGCGACGAAAGCCGCCGTGGTCAATCTCGCACAGGGACTGGCGCAGGAATTCGCTGGTGCCGGCGTCCGCATCAACGTGGTCAACCCGGAACGTACTGCCACGCCGATGCGCAGCGAGAATTTCGGCGTGGAGCCCACGGCGCAGCTCCTCGACGCGGTCGTCGTGGCCGAGGCCACGCTGGCGCTTGCCACAAGTGACGTGACGGGCGAAGTGCTCGACGTGCGTAAGGAGCCCGCATGATTTTCCCTCGTTTCGTCGACGACGCGTTGAAACGCCTGCTCGAACGGAAAGGCTACTTTCGCCTGAAAGGAAAGAATGGCTTTGAACTCGAGCGTCGCCGCAAGCTGCTGGCCTCGCTCGACGCGGATCTGCTTCTCGATGTCGGTGCCAACGTAGGGCAATACGCGCGGGAGATGCGCAGGCTGGGTTACCACGGCCCCATCGTATCGTTCGAACCCATGCGCTCGGCGCTCAGCGAGCTGGAGCCAGCCGCGACCGCCGACGGGAACTGGAAGGTGGTTCCTGCGGGTGTCTCCGATAGGTCCGGCACCACTCAGTTGCATATCGCGAAGAATTCCATCAGCAGTTCCGTCCTGGACATGGAGCGCCTGCACAGCGCAGTTGCGCCAGCATCGGAATATATCGCCAGCGAAGAGATTGTCCTGACCACGCTGGACCAAGCCATGACGGCGATTGCCACGGATGCTCGTCGCATCTGGCTGAAGATCGATGTGCAGGGCCTGGAGGATCGCGTACTGGCTGGTGCCACGGAAACATTGCACCGCGTGGCATGCATTCAGCTCGAACTTTCGCTGGCGCCGCTGTACAAGGGACAGACAACGTACCTTCCCATGCTACTGCGCCTGGCCGAACTCGGTTTCGACCTCGCGGGCGTGGAAGCCGGATTCCTCGACGCCGGCAGCGGGCGCCTGTTGCAGATGGACGGGCTGCTGGTACGGCGCGAACCATGAAGGGCGCGACCGGCGTGGTCGCGCGTGCCGCGGCCGGGGCATTGATCTGGTTGCTGTTCCTGCCGCTGCGTTTGCTCATTCCCAGGCGGACGGACTGGATCGCCGTTCTGGGGCGCGGCGACGGGCACTTCGTCGACAACTGCAAGTATTTCTTCATCGGGGCGCAGTCGGACCCGACGTGGCGCGTCGTCTATGTCACCTCGCACGCCAACGTCGCCAAGGCCCTGCAGCGGGCCGGCGCCCAGGTGGTTCGCTATCCGAGCCTCGGCGCGGCATGGTTTCTGCTGCGTGCGGGCGCAGCCGTGGTCGATACCACGGAGTGGAGCCAGCGTGGGCGCTACGGACTATTGGCCGATGCCCGGGTCGTCCAGCTGTGGCATGGGGTCGGCTTCAAGCGCATCGAACTCGATCGCTGGCGCATGGAGCAACCGAACCCGGCGCTGTTCCGGCTGCGATGCGTGCTCTACCAACTGGCGGGGCGGCTATACCGCTATGACGCCGTGCTCGCCACCTCGCGTTTCTACGCGCGCGAACTCTTCGAGCGGGCTTTCCTCAGCGACGGCTTGCTGGCCGCGAACTACCCACGAAACACCTTCGGCCGTCAGCCGATCGCGCATACGACGCTGGTATCGATCGGCACCGACGTCGATACGCTTGCCCGCGCGGCGTCATGGTCGCAGCGTGGACTGAAGCTGGTGCTCGTGGCCCCCACCTTCCGCGACGACGGCAGCGACTCGCTGCCCATGTCGACAGGCGAGCGAGAGGTGCTGGAGACATTCTGCCGTGCGCGGGGCGTCCGACTCATCGTCAAGATGCACCCGCTAGACCGCACCCATGTGTCGATCGACAGCGAGATTGCCGCCGTCTATGCGCCTCGTCTGGACGTATACCCGCTGCTTAGGCTGGTCGACGCGCTGGTCACTGATTATTCCTCCATCTACATGGATTTCCTGATGGCGGATCGTCCCATTCTTTTCCACATGCCCGACCTTGAGCGTTATGTGGCGCATCGGGACATCCAGTTCGAACTGACGGATATGACCCCCGGGGCCCGGTCGACCACATGGGACGACTTGCTCCGTAACCTCGACGAGCAGTTGCGACACGATGGATACCGCGACGAGCGAGCCCGCCTTCGTGCGATCGCTTTCGACGACCATGACCCCGCGGACGCAGTGGACGCCGTGCTTCGCCACTTGCGACAGCCAGGCGGGCATCGAGCATGAACACCGCGGCCGCCATCACTGTCGTGATTCCCATGTTTCGTAGCGGCGTCCTCACGGCTGCCGTGGTCGAAGCGCTGCACGCCTGCCGCCTGCCCCCGGACTACCGGCTGAAGATAATCGTGGTCGACGACGCGTCGGGCGACGGAAGCGGCGCACTCGTCAGTCGCCTGGGCCTTCCGACCGTCGATGTACTGACTCTGGAACGGAACGCCGGTCGAAGCGCGGCGAGAAACCACGGAGCCGCGCATGCGCAGGACGGATACCTGCTTTTCCTCGACAGCGACTGCGTTCCATCCGATCCCGGATTCCTCGAGGCGCACCTTGCCGTGCTGGAAAGCGGAGCAAACGTGTCGATGGGCCTCGTCGACGGTGCCGACGACGGCTTCTGGCATGCGTACCAGGCGGGGGCGACCCGGCGCAGGGTGCGTGCGTCGGAAGCGCAGGGGATCGCCATCGGCGGGTCCTCGCAGAACGTCATGACTACCCGGAAGCTGTTCATCGACACGGGTGGATTCGACGAGGGTTACCAGGGTTACGGATTCGAGGACAGGGATCTGTTCCTGCGCATGGCAAACAGTGGACATGCTTTCCAGTGGGCGCATTGCGCCCGGGTCGTCCATCGCGACGCGCTGGAGCTTCGCAAGGTCTGCGAGAAGATGGCGGAAGCCGGCGGCGCACCTGCAATACGCTTCCAGGAAAAGCATCCCGAGGCCTATCGCCTGATTGGTTACGGGAAGCTCGACGCGCGATGCCGCCCATGGCTCCGATCGATCGAGCCTTTATCGACCCGCTTGGCCAAGGCCGCGATCGCGATGCTCGACAAACGCCTGAACAGCCCGTGGATACCGCTCGCATGGCGCCTCGCACTGGTTCGCGCGGTAGTGGCCGCCTGTTACCTGTGCGGTACCGTCAACGGCGGACTATCCTTACGAAGGACGTAGATCAACGTTGGAATGGCGGGACGCAGCCGTTCCCACACCTTGCGCGGGACACGCCTAAGCAACTTCCGCACACCGCCGGGACGTTCGATGGACAGCGTCTCGCCCAGGGCGTCCACGCAGACGTTGCGGTATGCGAATCCGGCTTCGTCCAGCATGTCTTCCAGCTCCCCCATCGATAGCGGAAGGCAGTCGTAGAATGTTCCTTTGCCGGACAGTCGCAGGTATGCCGTGCGCATGGATATCGGCAGCCAGCTGAGAAAGGCTAGGCGATAGTGGGGCTCCACCAACATCCAACGATTGGGTACGGCGAGGTAGCACGTACCGTCTTGTCGCAGTACGCGCCAGATCTCACGCAGGTGATGCATCTGCTCGGAACGCTCGCCCACGTGTTCGATGACGTGGTTGCTGAGCACGATATCGAATTCGCCGTCGAGAAAAGGAAGAGCCGTACCGTCGACTTGATGGAAGCGATATCCGTCCGTGATTCCTCTGCTGTCCGTCACGTCGACAGCGTCCACGTCCAGGTCCAGTTGCGGATGCGTGGCGAAGTAATGCGAAATACCGCCAGAGCCGCATCCGATTTCCAGTAACCGACGGCGCGCCCCTGGAACGAGGCCCAGCAAGCGTTCGATCTTCAGCCCCTTCAGGCGTCGCGATGCGAGATCGGAAACGACGTGGCCCTGGCGTTCCGGCATCATAGCTTCCCGTCGCTCGCCAGTGCGTGGTGCATGCGGCGATCGAACTCCGACCAGGCGAAAGAGCGAGCACGCTCGACCAGCACGTCGGGCCGGCTCCTCTCGCCGTCCAGGATCCGGATCACCCGGCGAGCGAATGCGTCGTAGTCGTTGGCGTCGACGAGATACCCCGTGACGCCGTCGGACACCGCGTCTGGCACGCCGCCGACCGCGAACGCCACGGTGGGCAACCCGTGCGCCGCCGCTTCCACGGCGACCATGCCGAATCCCTCCACGTCGCCGGGCAGATCCCTGACGGGAAACACATGAACGTCGCTGCTTGCGTACGCGATGGCCAGGTGCTCGTCGTCGATGGGCCCCAGGTGCACGAGCGCTTCCCCCAGGCCAGCGTCCCTGGCCTCATCGAGCAGTCGGCACCAGGCGCCTGGTGCCGCGCCGGCAAGTGCGTCGGGCGCTTCGTCGCCGACGATCACCAACAAGGTATTGGGATGCGCACGCAGAATCGCGGGCAAGGCGCCGCGGACGAACTCCCGCAAGCCCTTCCGTTCGGTCATGCGGCCAACGGACAACAGCACGCGCCGTCCTTCCAGTGCGTGCTTGTGGCGAAAGGCGGCGCCCGCATCAGCCGACGGCATGTGTTCTGGGAGTGTCACCCCCGGATGGATCACCACTATGCGATCAGCCGGAACCCCCACTTCGCGTGCGAGCCGGGCCGTGTTTGCGCTGTTCGCGATACATAGGTCCATGCGGCGAATGAAGGGAAGCCAGAGGGTGCGGTAAACCGGATGCCGGACGACGATGTCGAGGCCGTGCACGTAAACGGCGGCACGCGCGCGGGACGCACGGGACGCCAGCCATGCGAGCGGCGCCGTCAGGCCGCTACCGGCGACCACCCAGGCCGGCGGCGACCGCCGTGCCGCGAGCAGAGCCTGGGCGCACGCCGCGACAAGAAAGGACATGAGGGTTCCGCCGCCGCAGTCGCGAACCTCGATGGTCGCGGGCAGTGCCGCCCGAGCACCCCGCGGTCCCAGTACCAATACATGGAAACGATCGGCCAGACCCATTGCCATGTGCAGGTTCAGGCGCTCCATGCCCCCACGCAACGGCGGCAGGTTCCGGGTGATCAGAATTAGCGTGGGCCGCGCCGCGCTCACGAGTCGGTGGGGCGGTACGTCAACGCGGTGATCTGCTCGGAGACCAGACCGATGAGGAAAACGATCACGGCGGCACTCCACATCAACGTGCTGCCGTTGGTCAGGCGGGCATGGGTGAGGAACGTGAATGCGTAGTTGGCGCAGCCGAGCAAGAAGAACGCGGCGCTCACCGGCACGAACAGTTTGAGAGGAGAGTACAGCGTAGCAATCTTGAAGATGATCAGAAGGAAGCGAAGCCCGTCCCGGATCGGCCTGATGTGGCTTTTGCCGACTCGCTCCGCCGCCTTGATCGGCTCGTAGGCCACGCCGTAGGCGCTGCGAAAGAACGCCATCGTACTCGTCGTGGGGTAGGAGAAGCCGTTCGGCAGAAGATGGATGAATTCGCGGAATCGGGTGGCGCGCGCCACGCGGAATCCTGACGTAAGGTCTGCCACGACCTGCCCTGTCATCCGGCTGGCCAGCCAGTTGTAGAGCGTGTTCGCAAGGCCACGCCCGACACCCGCCTGACTTTCCCACGAGCGCGCGCCGACAACCATGTCATAGCCCTCGTCCAGGCGCGCCAGCAGGCGCGCGATATCGGCCGGATCGTGCTGCCCGTCCCCATCCATGAACACGAGGATGTCCCCCGCCGCCGCCCGGGCGCCACGCTTGATCGCGGCACCGTTACCCATGGAATAGGGAGCCGAGAGGCAGGCGACGCCATTGCTTGCGCACACGGCCCTGGTATCGTCCGTCGACCCATCATCAACCACGATGATCTCCGCCCCAGGCTGGGCAGCAGTCAATCGGGGCAGAAGATCTTTCAGGGCTGCCGCCTCGTTCTTGGCGGGCAGGATGATGCTTATACGGCTCAAGATATCTCCCCCATGGTCGTTGAATCATAAGGGATATCGGCGTCGGGAAACGAGAAGGGCACCGCGGACCGCGAGCCCATCGGCCCCCTCGCCCCATCACACCGCCTAGCGTGACCAATCCTATAATCTAGAGTAGATTCAGGCGCGTATCTCGGGGAAACGTCCAGATGGCTTCACAAATGCATACGCCGATCCTGGCTGGCCTGACCGGCATGGCGCGCCGCCTCGTCACGGAGAGCGTGCTGCCGGAGGCCGACGTCCGCAAGGCTGTGCAGGACGCCGCCGAGAAGCGTGTCTCCCTTTCCGCCTGGCTGGTGGACCACAACCTGGTCGACAGCGCCAAGCTGTCCCAGGTGGCCTCGGCCGAATTCGGCATGCCCCTGATGGACATCGGGGGGATGGCTGCGGCGAACATGCCGCTGGATCTGGTTACGGAAGCGCTCATCACCAAGCACCAGGCCCTGCCTCTCTTCAAGCGCGGCAAGCGCCTGTTCGTCGGCATCGCCGATCCGATGCAGTCGCACGCCCTCGACGAGATCAAGTTCCACTCGAACCATATGGTCGAGCCGGTCCTGGTCGAGCGCGGGCAACTGCGCCGGATCATCGATACCGCGCTCTCCGCCATGAGTGCCAACGTCCCTGGGTTCGAGGACCATGGCCTGGAAGACCTGGCGCTGGAAGGCGGCGAGGAAGACGGCGAAGGCGCCACGGGCATCGATGCCAACGCCAACGACGACGCACCGGTCGTCAAGTTCGTGAACAAGATCCTGGTGGACGCCATCAAGCGTGGCGCCTCGGATATCCATTTCGAGCCCTTCGAGACGGTCTACCGCGTGCGCCTGCGCATGGACGGCATCCTGCGCGTCGTCGCCACCGCCCCGATCAAGCTGGGCAACCGCATCGCTTCGCGCATCAAGGTCATGAGCGGCCTGGACATCGCGGAACGCCGCGTGCCTCAGGACGGCCGCATCAAGCTCAACCTGACCAAGACCCGCGCCATCGACTTCCGCGTGAGCACCCTGCCGACGCTGTTCGGCGAGAAGATCGTGCTGCGTATCCTCGACGGCTCCTCGGCCAAACTGGGCATCGACAAGCTGGGCTACGAGGACGCGCAAAAGAAGCTGTACCTCGACGCCATCGAAAAACCTTACGGTATGGTGCTGGTCACCGGCCCCACCGGCTCGGGCAAAACGGTGTCGCTCTACACCGCCCTCAACATTCTCAACACCGAGGGGCGCAACATCTCCACGGTGGAAGACCCGGTCGAAATCCGCGTCGAGGGCATCAACCAGGTCCAGCAGAACACCAAACGCGGCATGACCTTCGCGGCGGCCCTGCGCTCGTTCCTGCGCCAGGATCCGGACGTGATCATGGTCGGCGAAATCCGCGATCTCGAAACCGCCGAAATCGCGGTGAAGGCGGCGCAGACCGGCCACATGGTGCTTTCCACGCTGCACACCAACGACGCGCCGCAGACCATCTCGCGCCTGATGAACATGGGCATCGCGCCCTACAACATCACGTCGTCGGTCACCCTGATCATCGCCCAGCGCCTGGCGCGGCGCCTGCACGACTGCAAGCGGCCGATCCAGCTGCCGCCGGCGGCCTTGCTGGCCGAGGGTTTTACCCAGGAAGAAATCGACCAGGGCATCACCATCTACGAGGCCGTCGGCTGCGACAGCTGCAACGAAGGCTATAAGGGCCGCGTCGGCATCTACCAGGTCATGCCCATGGTCGAGGACATCCAGAAGATCGTCTTGGAGGGCGGCAACGCCATGCAGATCGCTGAAGTGGCGAAAAAGGCCGGCATCAACGACCTGCGTGCCTCGGCCCTGCTGAAGGTGCGGAACGGGGTCACCAGCCTGGCGGAGATCAACCGCGTCACCAAGGACTGACGGCTGCCCGCGGTCGCCGCGGCATGTGAAGATGTGCGCCAGACGGCAGAAAGGCACCAGCCCTACCGTTCAAACTAGAATAAGAACAGGGGCCGTCCCGTCAGGGGCGGCCACGACGCATCAACCCGGGGGGAACACCGCGCCATGGCTACCGCCACCGCCACTAAGAACGCGCGCGCCATTGGCGCCGCGCGCGCCGAAGTCAACAAGCTGGTCATGTACGACTGGACCGCCCTCGACAAGCGCGGCAAGCGCATGAAGGGCGAGATGCAGGCGAAAAACGCCGCGCTGGTGAAGGCGGAGCTGCGCCGTCAGGGCATGAACCCGCAAACGGTGCGCGAGAAGGCCAAACCACTTTTCGGGTCTTCCGGTAGCGCGGTCAAACCGCGGGACGTCGCGATCTTCAGCCGCCAGATCGCCACCATGATGGCGTCCGGCGTGCCCATGGTGCAGGCGTTCGACATCATCGCCAACGGGCAGAAGAACGTCCGCTTCAAGAACATGCTGATCGACGTGAAGAGTTCGATCGAAGGCGGCGCCTCCCTGCATGAGGCCCTTGCGCAGTATCCGGTGCAGTTCGACGAGCTCTATCGCAACCTGGTCCATGCCGGTGAATCGGCGGGTGTGCTCGACACCGTACTCGACACCGTTGCCACCTACAAAGAGCGCATGGAGAGCATTAAGTCGAAGATCAAGAAGGCGCTCTTCTACCCCGTCATGGTCTTGGTGGTGGCGCTGCTGGTCTCGATGATCCTGTTGCTGTTCGTCGTGCCGGTATTCCAGCAGACATTCGCTGAAGCGAAGGCTGAGCTTCCCGCCCCTACCCAGTTCGTGGTCGCGGCGTCGAAGTTCATGCAGTCGTATTGGTGGGCTGTGATCGGAAGCATCGTGGGCTCCGTGTTCCTAGTCATCTTCTTCAAGAAGCGCTCCGAGAAGTTCGCCCATTTCCTGGACCGCTTCTCCCTGCGCATCCCGGTCATCGGCGATCTGCTGCACAAGTCGGCCATCGCCCGTTTCGCCCGCACGCTCGGCGTCACGTTCCACGCCGGTGTGCCACTCGTCGAGGCTCTGGACGCCGTGTCCGGGGCCACCGGCAGCGTGGTCTATGGCGATGCCGTGAAGCAGATGCGCGATGACATCGCGGTCGGCCACCAGTTGCAGCTATCCATGCGCCAGACCAACCTCTTTCCGAACATGGTGGTGCAGATGACCGCCATCGGCGAGGAATCGGGTTCCCTCGACCACATGCTGTTCAAGGTCGCGGAATTCTACGAGGAGGAGGTGAACACGGCGGTGGACACGCTGAGCAGCCTGCTCGAACCGTTCATCATGATCATCCTCGGCGTCCTCGTGGGCGGCATGGTGATCTCCCTCTACCTCCCCATCTTCAAGCTCGCCGGCACGGTCTGATCCCCGCCGCCGCAAGCAGGCACAATAAGAACCCTTCGCCTTCGCGGGCGGAGGGTTTTTCTTGACCACGGACCGTCCATGCCCGAACTCCCGCCCGCCCTCTCGATCGCCCTCGCCGCCGTCTTCGGCATGCTCGTGGGCAGCTTCCTCAATGTCGTCATCCTGCGCACGCCCGCGCGCATGCAGTGGGAATGGCGCCGGCAGGCGCGCGAGGTGCTGGAACTGGAACCGGTGGACGACCCGAAGCCGCCGGGCGTGGCATTGGAAGCCTCGCATTGCCCGAAGTGCAAGCACCGGTTGGCCGCCTACGACAATGTTCCCGTACTGGGCTGGCTGTTCCTGCGCGGGCGCTGCCGCTACTGCGGCTCGAAAATCTCGGCACAGTATCCGCTGGTGGAACTGTTCACCGGCGTGGCCAGCGCCCTGGTGGTCTGGCACTTCGGCCCCACGCCGGCGGCGCTGGCTGGCCTGGTCTTCACGTTTTTCCTCATCGCCCTCTCCGGCATCGATGCCCGGACACAATTCCTGCCGGACGAACTCAATTACCCGTTGC
Organism: Luteibacter sp. SG786; assembly: GCF_011759605.1. Taxonomy (GTDB): domain Bacteria; phylum Pseudomonadota; class Gammaproteobacteria; order Xanthomonadales; family Rhodanobacteraceae; genus Luteibacter. Next base: position 544,028 of record NZ_JAAOYX010000001.1, on the reverse strand, counting down.
TCTGGATCGGCCTGGGCCTGTCGCTGATTCCCGCCTGGCAGCCGCTGCCGGTGGCGCCCTCCTCGGCCATCCTGGCGGCCCTGATCGGCTACCTGAGCCTGTGGAGCGTCTACTGGCTGTTCAAGCTGCTGACCGGCAAGGAAGGCATGGGCTACGGCGACTTCAAACTGCTGGCCGCCCTCGGCGCGTGGATGGGGCCCGTGTCCATCCTGCCGGTCATCATGCTGTCGTCCCTCATCGGCGCCCTGGTGGGCGGCGGTCTCATGCTTTTCCGAAATCACCAGCGCGACGTGCCGATTCCCTTCGGACCCTATATCGCCGCCGCGGGTTGGGTGTGGTTCCTCGCCGGCGATCGCCTGCTGGCGGCCTACCTGCAATTCACCGGGCTGCGATGAGCTTCGTCGTCGCGCTCACGGGCGGCATCGCGTCGGGCAAGAGCGCCGTGGAGCGCCGTTTCGAGGCGCTGGGCATCCACGCCTACGATGCCGATGCGGCGGCACGCGCCGTGGTCGAGCCCGGGTCGGAGGCGCTGGCGGAAGTGGCCCGTACCTTCGGGCCCGATGCCCTGGATAGCGACGGGAGGCTGGATCGCGCGGCCATGCGCGAGCGCGTGTTCGAGGACCCGTCGGCCCGCACCACGCTCGAAGGCATCCTCCACCCGCGCATCCGCACCTGGCTGCGCGACGCTGTCGAAGCCGACGACGGCCCTTACTGCATCCTGTCGATTCCCCTGCTGGCGGAGAACCGCGCGCATTACGCGTGGGTGGATCGCGTGCTGGTGGTAGATGCCCCGGAAGCCGTGCGCATCGAACGCCTGACGCGGCGCGACGGCATCGACGCGGCCCTGGCGGCAAAGATGATCGCGGCCCAGACGTCGCGGGAACACCGCTTGTCCATGGCCGACGACGTGATCGTCAACGACGGCGACGAGGCGAAGCTGGATGTGGCGGTGCGCGAACTGGACGCGCACTACAGGATGCTGGCCGGCGGCGTTTGACCGCGCACCACGGCTACTGCATCGCACCTTGTGGGAGCCGGCTATGCCGGCGAACCCGCGGCAGCGGGCACTCTCGCGAGCACCCATCGCCGCTGAAGCGGCTCCCACACAAAGCTCGCATGTCTGTGGGGAAACCTCTGTGCTTGGGGTGGGCTTCTGAAAAAGACAGTTGCTCCCACAAAAGCGCGGAGACAGTTGGTTTCAGATCAGGCTGGCCGCCGCGAGCCGTTCGGACACGAAGTCCTCGGCTTTCATCGGTTCGGCGATGTGATAGCCCTGGACGAGGTCGCAGTCCATTTCCACGAGGCGCAGGAGCGTGGCTTCGTTCTCCACGCCTTCCGCGACGGCTTCCATGCCCAGGCGATGGGCCACGTCGACCATCGCCTGCACCAGCAGTTCGGTGCGGCTGTCCGTGTTCATCGCATCGACGAAGGTCCGGTCGATTTTCAGTTCCGTCGCCGGGAAGTGGCGCAGGTAGGCGAACGAGGCATAGCCGGTGCCGAAGTCGTCGATGGCCACGCGCACGCCGCGATCGCGCAGGCAGCGCAGCACGCGCACGCTCATGTCCAGGTCGGTTAGCAGGGCGGTCTCGGTGATCTCCACGATCACCGCCGTGGGCGGCACGCCCCAGATGTCCATGGCGCCGAGCATCTGCTCCGCGAACCCCGATTCCGCGAAAACGCGCGGGGACAGGTTGATGGCGACGTCCAGCGGACACCCGCCGCGATGCAAGGCGGCCGCGTGGCGCAGGGAGGCGTTGAGGCTCCACCGTGTCAGGGGAACGATGAGGTCGCTGCGCTCGGCGAACTGGATGAAATCGGTGGGCGCCACATGCACCTGGGCGGTGGTGGTCCAGCGCGACAGGGACTCCACCCGCACCATCTCCCCGGAGCGCAGGTCGCGCAGCGGCTGGAAGGCCACATGAAGGCGATTGGCCTCGATGTCCTCGCGCAGTTCCCCATAGAGGATTTCGACTGGCGTGGCATCGGGTTGGTACAGCGCGAAAGGTTCGCCCACACGCAAGGCTTCGTCGTGTGCGAGCTCCGCGCGGCGGTAGAGCAGCTCCGCGGAGGTGCCGTGCTCGGGGTGTACCGCCACGCCGACGATGGGGCGACCGTGCCAGGGGCGGTCGCCGCGCAGCAGGGGCGCGTCGAAGGCGCCGACGATGCGGGTGGCGGCGAGCAACGCATGGGTGCGGTTGCGCACCGAGGGCAGCACCACCACGAAGGTGTCGTCGCCGGCGACGAAGACCGTGTCGAAATGACGCACGGCTTCCACGAGCCGTTCGCGCGCCGCCAGCATGATCTGGTTGCCGAATTCGTATCCGAAGCGCAGCTGCGCCTCGCGCATCCCCTGCAATCGCACCACTAGCACGGCACGCCAGCCGGAATCCGGAACGACCCGGTCGAGGATCATCTGCACCGCTGGCAGGATATCGGCACGCTCACTCACTGAATGAAAAACTCCCTGGGATCGATGCCATGACTGCCTGCCGGCAGGGTGCGCAGGATTTCTCGGCGGACGGTGTCCACCTGGTTCATCAGGTCCACGATGAGGAAATCCTCGCGCTGCCCCTTGTCCGCATGCGTCAGAACCGCTACCCGCGGCTGCAGGCGGCGGGCCTGATTCTGCACCATCACGACGGCGACTTCACCCGTGTTGAGTTCGACGATGGAGCCGGTGGGGTACACGCCCAGGCAGGCCTGGAACTGTTCGACGAGCTCGCCCTGGAAGGCGGCTTCGCGGCCCGCATACAACTGGCGCAGGGCCACATGCTGGGAAACCGCCGGTCGATACGGGCGTGACGACGACATGGCGTGGTAGGTGTCGATGATGGCGGCCATGCGCCCGGGCAGCGGTATCTCCGTGCCCGCCAACCCCGCGGGATAGCCGCTGCCATCGAAGCGCTCGTGGTGGGTGAGCACCATGTCGCGCACCTCGGCGTCGGTCACTCCCGAGTGGTCGAGGATCGCGATGCCCTCGTCCACATGTTGGCGCGCCAGCGTCCACTCGTCGTCGTTGAGGGGGCCGTTGCGCGAGAGCAGTTCCTCCGGGATTCGCACCTTGCCCACGTCCATCAGCAGGCCACCCGCGGCAAGGCTCACGATGGCGTCGCTGGCGAAGCCCATGTGCCGACCGAACGCGGCCGCCAGGGTGCTGCAGCCCACGGCATGCTGATAGGTATAGCTGTCGCGACGGCGCAGGCTCTCGACCCACACGAAGGCGTCGCTGCTGCGCAGCACGCTCGCGACGAGGGGGCGCACCGCCTCCTCCACCGCCACCGGCTCGATGCTGCGGCCATGCTGGACATCGTCCACGAGGCGTTCCGCGAAGCGCGTCACCTTGTCGAACGCCGCCTGGGCATGCGGCACTTCGTCCTCGAAACGAACGGTGTCGCTATAAACGTGCCGGGACACAAGGCGCGGGTTCACGGCAGGGCGCACCGGTGCCGGCCGTGGCGGTGCCGCGACGTGTGCCGGGCGCAAGGCCGGCCGCTCGCGAGCCACCTGCCGATGCAGGTCCACGAACACGTACTTGCAGAACCGGGCGAGCCTGTCGATGTCGTCCTGGCACGTGATCGGCACGCCCTGCAGGGGGAACGTCGTGTCCGACCACTCGCAATCGAGACGGCTCACGTACATGCCCACCTCCAGGTCGGCAACGAAGACGCGTCTCTCTACCAGGTCGTAAGCCACTTGCCCCTCTCCACCGCACCTGCCCATCCGATGGGATATCGGCGTCGTTTACCGGATCTTTAGGACTCGGGGCGCCGAATGTGAAAGCCTGTGCCGTCCGGACTGTCAGGAAAACGCGGGGCGGCCGGTCTGATCGGACAGGCCCACCCCAGGAGCTCCCCATGCGCCTTCGCCTGCTTCCCTCCCTGTTCCTTGCCCTCACCGCCTGTTCCGCCGCGTCCGCCGGCGAGGAGGGGGTGAAACTGCCCGCCCCGGTCGTCGACGCCAGTCCGGCCGCCGCCGGAGATGCCACGGCTGTGTTCGCCGGTGGCTGCTTCTGGGGCGTGCAGGGTGTGTTCCAGCACGTGCGGGGCGTGAAGAGCGTGCGCTCGGGCTACTCGGGCGGCGACGCCGCGCACGCGAACTATGACGACGTGAGCGACGGGGACACCGGCCACGCCGAGTCCGTGCGGGTCGTGTATGACCCCGCCAAGGTCAGCTACGGCCAACTGCTGCAGGTGTTTTTCTCGGTCGCGCAGGACCCTACCCTGCTCAACCGTCAGGGCCCGGACGTGGGCACGCAGTATCGGTCGGCCATCTTCTATGCCACACCGGAGCAGAAGAAGGTTGCCGAGGCCTACGTGGCCCAGCTGAAGGCCGCCCATGCCTTCGCCGCCCCGATCGTCACCGAGGTCACGCCGCTGAAGGCTTTCTACCCTGCGGAGGCCTACCACCAGGACTACATGCGCCTGAATCCGGACTCGATGTACATCGCCGTGAACGACCGGCCGAAGGTCCTGGCGCTGCAGCGCCTTTACCCCGAGCGCTACACCCCCGAATGGGCCAACGGCCGCTGATCGATTCGCAGGTCAGAGCATCGGCAGGTCCAGGCCCTGCTCCTTCGCGCAGGCGATGGCCTCGGGGTAGCCCGCGTCCGCGTGACGCATCACGCCCGTGCCGGGGTCGTTCCAGAGCACGCGCGCGATGCGCTTGTCGGCGGCCTCGGTGCCGTCGCAAACGATCACTACGCCGCTGTGCTGGCTGTAGCCCATGCCGACGCCGCCGCCATGGTGCAGGCTGACCCAGGTGGCGCCTCCGGCCACGTTGAGCATGGCGTTCAGCAGCGGCCAGTCGCTCACCGCGTCGCTACCGTCGCGCATGGCTTCCGTCTCGCGGTTGGGACTGGCCACAGAGCCGGAATCCAGGTGGTCACGGCCGATCACCACGGGTGCCTTCAGCTCGCCGTTGCGAACCATCTCGTTGAAGGCCAGGCCGAGACGATGGCGCTGGCCCAGGCCCACCCAGCAGATGCGGGCCGGGAGGCCCTGGAAGCTGATGCGCTCCCGGGCCATGTCCAGCCAGCGATGCAGGTGCGGGTCATCCGGAATCAGCTCCTTCACCTTGGCATCGGTCTTGTAGATGTCTTCCGGATCGCCGGACAGCGCCACCCAGCGGAACGGGCCGACGCCACGGCAGAACAGGGGCCGCACGAAGGCGGGGACAAAGCCCGGGAACGCGAAGGCCTCTGCAAGCCCCTCGTCCTTGGCCATCTGGCGAATGTTGTTGCCGTAATCGAAGGTGGGAACGCCCATGGCGTGGAAGGCCAGCATCGCCTCCACGTGGCGCCGCATGGACGCCTTGGCCGCGCGCGCGGTACCCGTGGGATCCGCTTTACGGCGCTCGAACCATTCCTCCACGCTCCATCCGGACGGCAGATAACCGTTCACGGGGTCGTGCGCGCTGGTCTGGTCGGTTACCGCGTCCGGACGGACGCCGCGGCGAACGAGTTCGGGGAGGATGTCAGCGGCATTGCCCAGCAGGGCAACGGACACGGCCCGCCCTTCCTTGCCGTAGCGTTCGAGCCGGGCCAGCGCGTCGTCGAGGTCCGCGGCCTGCTCGTCCACGTAGCGCGTCTTCAGGCGGAAGTCGATGCGGCTTTGCTGGCACTCGATGGTGAGCGACGAGGCGCCTGCCAGGCTGGCCGCCAGTGGCTGCGCGCCGCCCATGCCTCCGAGGCCCGCCGTGAGGATCCAGCGGCCGGCGAGGTTGCCGCCGTAATGCTGCCGCCCCATTTCCACGAAGGTTTCGTACGTGCCCTGCACGATGCCCTGTGAACCGATGTAGATCCACGAGCCGGCCGTCATCTGGCCGTACATCATCAGGCCCTTGCGATCGAGCTCGTTGAAGTGTTCCCAGTTCGCCCATGCCGGCACGAGGTTCGAATTGGCGATGAGCACGCGCGGAGCGTCGGGGTGCGACGGAAAGACGCCCACCGGCTTGCCCGACTGCACGAGCAGCGTCTGGTCGTCGCGCAGCTCGCGCAGGGTGCGAAGGATGGCGTCGAAGCATTCCCAGTTGCGCGCCGCGCGGCCGATGCCGCCGTACACCACCAGTTCCGCCGGATTCTCGGCCACGTCGGGGTCGAGGTTGTTCTGCAGCATGCGGAACGGCGCTTCCGTAAGCCAGCTGCGGCATGTGAGTTCGCTGCCGCGCGGCGCGCGAACGGTCCGGGTGGTGTCGATGCGCGTGACTGCGGTCATCGGGGACTCCGTCGATCCTGGGAATCCCCGATTATGGTCCCGTGCCCGGGGCTGCCGCTAGCGGCCGGCGGTACCGGCTCGTGCGGGGACGGTGCGCGTCTGGTCGGGCTGCGGCGAGGTCTGGTACTGGCGGGCGGCCGCATCCTGCCGGGCGCGATAAAGCTGCTGCTGGCTGCGATCCGCGGCGTCGAGCTGGTTGCGCAGCGCCGGGTCGGTCGTGTTGGCGCGCTGGCGGTCGAGCGAACCCTGACGCAGTTGCTCACGCAGCGCGTTCTGGTTCTGCCTGTCCTGCATCTGCTGGCGGTCGACCTGCCGCTGCCATTGCTGGTTGGGTGTGGGCGTGGTGATCACGATCGGCCTCGGACGCGGCGGCGGCGCGGGCTTCGCGGGCTGGCTCTGGGCCAGTGCCAGGGCGGGCAGCGAGGCGGCGAGGAGACCCAGCAGGATTTTGCGTGATGAATTGGTCATGGGACTCGTCCATCATGGGAGATTGTCTGTGCACGAGCCTACGTCTTTCCCCATGAACACCATGTTGTCGCGCTGGAGTGCGCTGCTCACGTTTTTGCTGCTGTTCCTGTGCGGCTGTGCCGCCCAGCCGGCCACGCCCCCTGCCCGCCACCCCGTGCTGCTCGTGTCGATCGATGCGTTCCGGGCCGACTACATCGACCGCGGCCTCACACCGAATCTGGTCGCCCTGGCTCGCGATGGCGTCAGCGCGCCGTACATCCTGCCGTCGTTCCCGTCACTGACGTTCCCTAATCACTACACGCTGGTGACCGGTCGGGTACCCGACCGCCACGGCATCATCAACAACACGATGTGGGACGACAGCCTGGGCACATTCACCACCGCAGATCTCGGAGCCAAGGGCGACGGGCGGTGGTGGACGGAAGCGGAACCGATCTGGGTCACGGCGCAGAAGCACGGCCTGCGCACCGCGACCATGTTCTGGCCCGGCACGGAAGCGAAAATCCACGGGATGAGGCCGGATCACTGGATCCCCTTCGACGACTCGCTGACGGCCCGCCAGCGTGTGGACAAGCTCCTGTCATGGATCGACGAACCCGGCCCCAAACCGGCGTTCGACACGCTGTATTTCGATGACGTGGACCATGCGGGCCACGAGTTCGGACCGGATTCGCCGCAGTTGAACGACGCCCTGCGCACAGTCGACGATGCCCTGGGCTACCTTGTGGCGCAATTGCGCCGCCGGGGACTTTACGACACCACCAACCTGGTGATCGTGTCGGACCATGGCATGGCCGATGTGCCACGCGGCAACATCGTATTCGCCGACGAGGAAACCGATCTGGCGTCGCTGAACGCCGTGTCCTACGGCGTCATGGCCACGTTCAACGCAAAGCCGGGCGTGGACGCGTCGCGCGCGGTGGCACGCCTGCTCGGCCCCCATGCGCACATGCGCTGCTATCGCAAGGAGGACCTGCCGGCCCGGCTCGATTACGGCAAGAACCCCCGCGTGCCGGCCTATCTCTGCCTGGCCGAGACGGGCTGGTCGATCACCAGCCATGAGGTACTGGCGAAACGGAAGGATCCGATGTCGCGCGGCGAGCACGGGTACGACAACCTCGATCCCACCATGCGCGCCCTGTTCGTCGCCCGTGGCCCGGACATGGCGAGCGGCGCACGCATAGCGCCGTTCCCGAACGTGGACATCTACCCGCTTCTGATGCACCTGCTGGGACTGCAGCCGCTGCCCAACGACGGCAAGCTCGACGACGTGAAGGGCGCATTGCGCACCCCGGCAACCGGCACGGGCCGATTCCCGTAGAATCGGGGGCATGCGCCAGATCTACACTTCGCCACGCCAGGACAACATCGACCGGGTCGTCGCCCTGCTCACCGAGCAGGGCATCGAAACCACGGTGACCAACCGCTCGAGCTGGAACCGGCCCACCTATCAGCGATTCAGCTATTCGCAGAGGAACAACGACCGCGATTCCTGGCCACAGGTCTGGGTGAAAAGCGCCGACGACTTCCCGAAGGCGCGCGGGCTGCTGAAAGACATCGGCATCGAGCCCGTCGTGCGTTTCCAGGAGGAATTGCGCCTGCATCGGCAACCGGACTACCGGCCCCCGGCGCAGCGCACCGCGTCGCGCGTTCGCCTCATGGTGCTTGCGATCGTCGCCGGCGTCATGCTGGTGGTCGTGCTCAAGGCCACCCAGGTGCTCTGAGTGGAGGGCGCTCGTGCAGTTCGCCCTCCCGCCCATGTCGCTCTCCGCGAGTCCACGCGTGCCGCACACGACGCGGCCGAGGCGTCGCCGCTCATGCAACAGCTGCTCGCCGGCGCGTTGGATGAAACGGGATACCGGGCGTTGCTGGCGGCCCAGTGGCATCTGCTGAGCGAATGGGAGACCGACCGGTCGGCGTGGCTGGCCAGCATCGCTGCAAGCCATGGCTGGCACTACACCTCCCGCGCCACGGCTCTGGAACACGACCTGGCCAATGGCTTGCCCCGCGACCTGACTGGCAACCCGGCCCGCGTACGGGCGCGCCCTGCGCGCGACACCCTTTGGGGCCGTGAGCCACAGGACCTGTCGCTTTCCGCGAACAGCCGTCGCGCGCAGGGCGCGCTCCTACAGGCCTGGGGTGAGCTTTACGTCATCGAAGGCTCGGCCCTCGGCGGCCGCGTCATCGTAAAGCGCCTTCGCGAGCGGTTTCCTGCCCTGCCCCACCACTTCTACGCCATCGGCGAAAACGCCGCCGCGCCGTGGCACCGCTTCCAGGCGATGCTCGACCGCGTGCTGGCCGAACCCGCCGCATTGCGCCGCGCCGTGGAAGGCGCACTGCGCATGTTTGCGCGCTATCGAAAGACACTACAGGATCACGCCTCGCATGTCTGAGCTGCCCGACCTCACCATCTGTGATCGCGAGCCGATCCATATTCCCGGCTCCATCCAGCCGCACGGCGTACTGCTCGTCGTCGACGCCACCACGAAAACCGTCCTGCAGGTCAGCGAGAATATCGGCGACGTGACCGGGGTCGACGTGGAAACCGCGCTCGACGCACCCTTGCACGAGATCGTCGAACTTCCCTCCGGTCTGTTCGACGACACGCGGCCGGCGCATAGCGCATGGGCTCCCGTGACGTTCCCGCACGGGAGTGCCGGTGGCCCGTGGTACGCGTCCGTGCACGCCTACGACACTCGCTGGCTGATCGAGATCGAAAGGCGCGACGTCCATTTCGACGACGATCCCCGGCAGGTGGCACGCGAGCTTGCACGGCTGATGGAAAACGACCTCGATGTCGAGCGGGCCGGTGCGCGCGTGGCGCGAACCATCCGCAGCCTGCTGGGCTACGACCGGGTCATGGTCTATCGTTTCGACCGCGACTGGCACGGCGAGATCATCGCCGAAGCGCGGCGCGACGACCTGGAGGCGTACCTCGGGCTGCACTATCCCTCCACGGACATCCCCGCCCAGGCCCGCGCGCTCTACCTGCGCAACCGCGTGCGCCAGATCAGCGACTGCAAATACGTGCCGGCGCGCATCCTGCCGGCTTACGACCCCGTCACCGCCGAGGCCACCGACCTCAGCGACGTGTCACTCCGCAGCGTGTCGCCCGTGCACCTGGAATACCTGGGCAACATGGGCGTCACGGGAACCCTGGTGGCATCGATCATCGTGGGCGGTAAGTTGTGGGGCCTCATCTCCTGCCACCACTACAGTCCGTTCTTCGCCGATCACCGCATGCGCGGGGCCGCCGATGGGATCGCTACCGCGCTCGCGGCGCGCGTGGCCGCCATCGAGGAACTGGGCGAGATCGAGCTGGAAAGCGCCCTGCTCACGGTGCGCGAGAAGCTGATCACGGCCTTCGAGGAGAGCGACCGGATCGATCCCGCACTCCTTGGCCGCGTCGCGCCGGAACTGCTGGAAATGCTGGACGCGGACGGCATCGCGATCGCCGCCGACGGGCGCATGGTCCGGCACGGCGAACTGCCCGGCGACACGGTGCTGCTCCGTATTCTCGACAAGGCGAAAAAAGCACCGGCCACGTTCGCCGATGTGGTGCATACGGACGACATCGGCGCATGGTGTGCGGATCTGGCGGATCCCGCCGTGACCCAGATGGCCGCGGGCCTCGTGTACCTCCCGCTGCCCATTGGGCACGACGCTGCGATCGTGTGGACCCGCACCGAGCAGGTTCGCCAGGTGCGCTGGGGTGGCAATCCTTCCCTCGCCAAGCTCGAAACGATCCCAGGTGCCCGGCTGTCGCCCCGGCAGAGTTTCGAGACCTGGCAGGAAACCGTTCGCGGACGCTCGCGTCCGTGGTCGCGCCAGCACCTCGAGTCGGCGCTCGCGTTGCGCTCGATGATCCGGGGATCGACGGACGCCTCCGCCGACTGACCGTCCGCGATGCGCCCGCGCATCGCCTCCGGAACAGTCTCCACGCCGCGGTGACGCGGCGTCGGCCGCGGCGCTATAAGATCGGGCCATGACCGATCGCGTCCGCCTGTTCCAGACCTTGCCGCACACCTGCGGCTACTTTGCCGAGCGGACGGCGCAGAACCTCGTGGTCGATCCGGCCGCGCCGAACCTCGACCGACTGTACGGCCCCGCGTTGGCAAAAGGGTTCCGCCGCGCCGGCGGTCATCTGTACCTGCCGCAGTGCGCTGCGTGCCAGGCATGCGTACCGTGTCGCATCGACGTGGGCGCCTTCTCTCCCGATCGCTCGCAGCGCCGCTGCCTGAAGCGCAATGCCGACATCGAAGTGAGCGAGCAGATGCCCGGCTTCACACGCGAGCGCCATGCACTCTACCGGCGCTACCTGCACGCCCGGCACAGCGGCGGCGGCATGGATGCCGCGGACGCCGAGGATTTCCAGCGTTTCCTCGCGGCCCCCTGGAGTCCGACGCTATTCCTCGAATTCAGGGCCGGGAGTCGATTGCTGGGCGTCGCAGTCACCGACGTTACACTGGCGGGGCTTTCGGCCGTCTATACATTCTTCGACCCCGAGGAGGACGCGCGCAGCCTCGGCACTTTCGGCATCATCCAGCAAGTGGAACTGGCACGGCGCCGCGGCATCCCCTATGTATATCTGGGCTTCTGGATCGCCGGGCATCCCAAGATGGATTACAAACGGCGCTTCAAGCCGCTGGAGATCCGCAGGCACGGCCGTTGGATTCCGATGCCCTAGGCCCCCTGGGAAGGTTGTTCCTGGCGGTGCGCCCAGCGCGCGATCGCCGAGTGCAACGCGTCGATGCCGTCGAACAGCGCGGCGGGCCCGGGCTGGAGGATGATCGGCGACTTGATCTCGTGCAGTTCGCTGTCGCGCACCGCGGGCATGTCGGCCCAGCCAGGGCGAGCCGCCACGTGTTCCGGTCGGAACCGCTTGCCGCACCAGGAACCGAAAACGATGTCGGGCGCACGGCGCACCACTTCCATGGGGTCGGCCAGGATGCGCTGCTTCGCCAGCGGTTCTTCGAGTAGCTCGGGGAATACGTCGTCGCCGCCGGCGATACGCACCAGTTCGCCGACCCAGCGGATGCCGGTGATGAGCGGCTCGTCCCACTCCTCGAAGTAGACCCTTGGCCTGCGCGGCAACGCGGCGGCCTGCGCCGCCACGCTGGCGAGGTGCTCCTCCGCGCGCTGCGCCAACGCTTCAGCCTTCGCGGTCGCCCCGACCATCGCGCCCAGGCGGCGAATGTAGGCAACGATGCCGTCCACGCTACGATGGTTGCTGATCCATACCTCCACGCCCGCGCGGATGAGTTCCTGCGCGATATCGGCCTGCAGGTCGGAAAAACCGATGGCGAGGTCCGGTTTCAGGTCGAGGATCTGGCCGATCTTCGCGCTGGTGAACGCGGATACCTTCGGTTTTTCCTTGCGGGCCCGTGGCGGCCGCACGGTGAAGCCGGAAATGCCGACGATGCGATGATCCTCGCCGATCGCGTAGAGGACTTCGGTCGGTTCTTCGGTGAGGCAGACGATACGCTGCGGATAGGCGTCGGACATCAATGACCTGAAACGGTGACGGTGATCTTCCGCTGGTGCGCCTCGTGCCGGTGCTCGTAGAGGAACACGCCCTGCCAGGTGCCGAGCAGCGGTTTGCCGCCGTGCACGGGCAGCGAGAGCGACACGCCCGTCAGTACCGTGCGCACGTGCGCAGGCATGTCGTCGGGACCTTCATCGCGATGGCGGAACAACGGGTCGCCGTCGGGCACGAGGCGCGCGAAGAAACGTTCCAGGTCGGCCACGACGGTCGGGTCGGCATTCTCGCCCACAAGCAGCGATGCGCTCGTGTGCTGCACGAAAACGTGCGCGATACCCGTGCCGACGCCGCTCGCGACGATGGCCTCGGCGATGCGAGCGGTCACCTCGGTGAGGGAACGGCCCCGCGTGTGCACCGTGAAGGTGCTCTGCGCGATGTGCTGGACAGGCTGGGCTCGGCTCACGGCGAACTCCCGGGATGCGTTACGGATAAAGCAGGCAGCTGGTCCAGTGTGTACCGTCCGCAGCGTGCACGATGCGTTCATGCAGGCGGAACGTGGCGCCGTACCAGAACTCCACGCGGTCCGGTTCCACGAGGTAACCGCCCCAGTGCGGGGGTCGGGGTACGTCGCGGCCGGCGAATTCCTTCTCGTAATGCGCCACCCTGTCTTCGAAGGTCTGCCGGTCGGGTAGTTCCTGGCTTTGCTTCGAAGCCCAGGCGCCGATCTGGCTGCCGCGCGGCCGGGTCGCGAAATAGGCGTCCGATTCGGCGGCATCCGTCTTCGTGGCGCGCCCCTCGAAGCGCACCTGGATGCCCTCGCGGATCTGCTTCCAGTGGAAACACAGCGCCACCTGCCCATGCTGCGCGATCTCGTTGGCCTTGGCGCTCTCGTAATTGGTGAAGAAGCGCAGCCCTCGCTCGTCGATGGCCTTGAGCAGCACGATGCGCGAATGCACCCTGCCGCCGGCGTCGACGGTGGACAGGTTCATCGCGGTGGGCTCGGGATCGCCGCTGCCCCTGGCTTCGTCGAGCAGGCCACGGAAGGTGTCGAGGATGATGGGAGTAAGCATGACGAGGGGACTATGCTGTCGGCCATGGAGTCCTTCGATGCTAGCACGCAGGCGGCGGCTGTCCTCGATCGTTTTGCCGCACCCATCGGGCATGCGAAAGGTCCCTTTGTGCTCGGCATCTCGGGTTTGCAGGGCAGCGGCAAGAGTACGCTTGCGGCCAGCCTCGTCGATGCCGCGCGCCAGCGTGGCTGGGACGCCGTGTCGTTATCGCTGGACGACGTGTACCTGACCCGGGCCGAGCGCGAGGCGCTCGCCGTCGACGTTCACCCGCTGCTGCGCACCCGCGGCGTACCCGGCACGCACGACCTCGCGCTGCTCGCCTCCACCCTGGACGGCCTCGGCAAGGCATCGCCGGATGCGCCGGTGCGCCTCCCGCGTTTCGACAAGGGCCGTGACGACCGTCAGGAGCCGTCGTCGTGGCCCGCCGTAACGCAACCGCCGCGACTTGTAGTGTTCGAGGGATGGTGCCTGGGCGTGGAACCTGCCACGGATACCTCCGAGCTGGTCGAGCCAGCCAATGCACTGGAACGTGTCGAGGACGCCGACGGCCGGTGGCGACGATGGGTCGACGGGCGTCTCGCCGCGTACCTGCCGATCTGGGCTCGCATCGATGCGCTCGTGCTCCTTCAGGCGCCCTCGTGGGACATCGTGGCGACATGGCGCGACGAAGCGGAGGAGCTCCTGCGCCGGCGTGGGGATCCGGCAGCGATGGATGCTGCCGCGCTGTCGCGTTTCCTGCAGCACTACGAGCGGATCAGCCGCAGGGCGTTGGAGACATTGAGCGCGAAAGCGGACCTCGTGATCCACCTGGATGCGCGCCGTCATGCCATCGCCCCGGGGTAGGAGCGCGCCCTGCGCGCGACATGTTTTGAGGCCGGGACCGGGAACTGGCGCGCGAATTTGCAGACTGGCGCGAAGAGCTGTCGCGCGCAGGGGGCGCTCCTACCCTTCTGGGTGCGAATCGAGCAGTGCGGCGTAGCCCTCGCGCGCATCGGGCCACGCGCATCTGAAGCCCGCAGCGCGCAGGCGCGCGTTCGAAAGGCGCTTGTTACCGATCCCGGCTGGACCGGGGCCGTCGGGCGGCCGCGGCGCATCGATGAGCCGGGCCAGGTGATCGTAAAGCGCGTCGATCGGGAGCGGCGTGTCGTCCACGCCAACATACACCGCTTCCGGCGCGGGTAGTTCCAGGAGGAAGGCGAGCGCCGCTGCGGCGTCGTCCACGTGGATGCGATTGGCGTAAACCTCGCGTCCGCGCGGCACCGCCGCCTTGCCCTCGCGCAGGCGTTTGAAGAGTTGCGTGCGGCCGGGGCCGTATAGGCCCGCCAGCCGCAAGGACACACCGCCCACCTGCCGCGCGGCAAGGCTACGCTCCGCATCCAGCAATACACGGCCGTTGAAGCCCGGCGGGTTCGGCACGGTGTCTTCGTCCACCCACTCCCCCCCGTGCTCGCCATAGACGGCGGACGACGAAACGAACAAGGTCCGCTGCGGCGGCACCGGCAGCGCGTCCAGCAGGTGGCGGAGTCCATCGACGAACACCGCGCGATACGCGGCTTCGTCCCGGGCGTCGGGACTCGGCGAGAAGACCACCGCATCCACCGCCGGCAAGCCGGAAAGCGTGCCCGGCCGGGTCAGGTCGCCACGAAGCCAGTGGATGCCATCGCCGCCGGCCGTTTCGCCGCGGCGGAGGGCGAACACCTTGCGCCCCTTCGCCAGCAGGCGGTGGGCCAGCCGCGTGCCCACGTCGCCGGCGCCCGCGATCAGCACGGAACGTGGGACTGGCCTTTCGGCGGTGCTTTCTGCGGACATGGCGCCTGCGACATTCGAACGGAGTGCCCTATCATGGGCGTAATGAATCCTTCGCCCAACCTCTTTCTCGTCGGGCCCACGGGCGCCGGCAAGACCTCGATCGGACAGCGCCTCGCGGCCCATTACGGACTGCCCTTCGTCGATCTCGACGTGGAGATCGAAGCGCGCTGCGGCACGACCATCGCCGAACTTTTCGCGGCCGAGGGCGAAGCGGCCTTCCGCGCCCGCGAGTGCGCGCAGCTTGGCGAGGCCAGCCTGCGCCAGGGCATCGTTCTCGCCACCGGCGCGGGCGCCGTGCTCGATCCGGCGAATCGCGAAGCGCTGATGTCGCGCGGCACCGTGCTCATGCTGGGGGTGGACGTGGAGGAACAGCTCGACCGGCTCCAGCACGACACGGCTCGCCCCATGATCGCCGGCGGCGACCGCAGGGGCAGGCTGGAATCGTTGGCCGAACACCGCAATCACCTGTACGAGGAAATCGCGGACCTGATCTTCCGCGGACGCCGCGAAAGCGTCGACGAAGCGGTTCCCCGCGCCATCGCCCTCCTCGACCGCCACTGGAAACGCACCTGATGGAAACCCTGCACGTCGACCTCGCCGGTCGCAGTTATCCGATCTGGATCGGCCCGGGCCTGCTGGAAGACCACGCTCACTGGCGAGCCCTCATCCGCGGCAGGCACGTGCTGGTGGTGAGCAACACCACCGTGGCACCGCTCTACCTCGACCGGGTGGCGAAAGGGCTGGAGGGCCTGCATTGGTCCTCGTTCCTGCTGGACGACGGCGAGACGCACAAGACGTTCGCAAACGTGGGCAAGGTGCTCGAAGCCCTGGGCGCGCTCGGCGCCACGCGCGACGCCTGCGTCGTCGCCCTCGGCGGCGGCGTGGTGGGCGACCTCGCCGGATTCGCCGCAGCGTGCTGGATGCGCGGCATCGACTTCATCCAGATGCCCACCACCCTGCTGGCGATGGTCGACTCCTCGGTCGGCGGCAAGACGGGCGTGAACCTCCCGGTAGGCAAGAACCTCGCCGGGGCATTCCATCAGCCGCGCGCCGTGGTTGCCGACATCGATCTGCTGCACACGCTGCCGCAGCGCGAATACCGCGCGGGCCTGGCGGAAGTCGTGAAGGGCGCGGCCATCGGCGATCCCGCCTTCTTCGCCTGGCTCGAAACCCATGCCGACGCGCTTGCCGCCCGCGAGACCGCGCCCCTCATCGAGGCGATAGCGCGCAAATGCGCTTACAAGGCGGGCGTGGTGTCGCGCGACGAAACCGAACAGGGCGAACGCGCCCTCCTCAACCTCGGCCATACCTTCGGCCATGCCATCGAAACCGCGGGGAATTACAGCGAACTGCTGCACGGCGAGGCCGTGGCCGTGGGCATGGTGCTGGCCGCGAGGCTCTCCGAGCGCCTGGGTATGTCCGCTGCCGAAGACACCACACGGCTGGTCACCCTGCTCCGCCGGCTGGGCCTTCCGACCGAAACCTCACGCCAGTACCCGGCGAGCCAGCTGGTCGAATTGATGCGGCTCGACAAGAAGAACAGCGCGGGCACGCTGCGGCTCATCCTCTGGCGCGGTATCGGCAAGGCGGAGATCGTGTCCAACATCCCCGCCGAAGAAATACTTGCCGTCTTGCTCGCACACGGATGACTCATCCTGTGGGAGCCGCTTCAGCGGCGATCCCGCGGCAGCGGGCAACCTTGCCCCGAGCACCCATCGCCGCTGAAGCGGCTCCTACAAAAAGCACTACAATGATCGGCCCTGCGCCTGTCACGGATCGCTGATGCGGATCTACCTGCAAACCATGCCCGAAGCGGGGGCGGAGTCGCCCCGGTACGTGCAGATCACGCTCGAGCAGGACCTGCTCGGCGGCTGGACCCTGTACCGCGAGAGCGGCGTGCAGGGCGGCAAGGCCATGCTCAAGCGCGAGGTCTTCGTCGACCGCGACGCCGCGCTGGCCGCGTTCACCAAAGCGCGCGACGCCCAGATCAAGAAAGGCTTCAAAGTGATGTTCAGCCAGGGACAGGAGTCGGCGCATGGCCGCTGAACTCCGCAACGACCGCTTCCTTCGCGCGCTGCGCCGCCAACCCACCGACACCACGCCCATCTGGGTCATGCGGCAGGCCGGCCGCTATCTGCCGGAATACCGGGCCACGCGTGCCCGCGCGGGCAGCTTCATGGGGCTGGCGACGAATCCGGAGTACGCGTGCGAAGTCACGTTGCAGCCGCTGGAACGGTTCGAACTGGATGCCGCCATTCTGTTCTCCGACATCCTCACCATCCCTGACGCGATGGGCCTTGGGCTGTCCTTCGCACAGGGCGAGGGCCCGCGCTTCGCGCGCCCGTTGCGCGACGCGGCCGCCATCGAGGCACTTGCCGTGCCCGACATGGACGGCGAACTGCGCTACGTGATGGACGCGGTGCGCCTGATCCGCCGGGAACTGGACGGCCGCGTGCCGCTGATCGGATTCTCCGGCAGCCCGTGGACACTGGCCTGCTACATGGTGGAGGGGCAAGGCTCGCGCGACTTCGCGCGGGTGAAGGCGCTGGCGTGGGACCAGCCCGCACTCGCCCACCGACTGCTGGATACGATCGCCCGTGCCGTCGCCGCCTACCTTGTCGCCCAGGCCCATGCCGGTGCCCAGGCCCTCATGATCTTCGACACATGGGGCGGCCTGCTGGGCCCGGGGCCCTTCCGCGAGTTCTCCCTGCGCTACATGGCACACGTGGTCGAGGCGCTGAAGGCCGACGCGGCCAGCCGCGACCTGCCCGTGATTCTTTTCTCGAAGGGCGCGGGCGGCCAACTGGAAGCACTCGCCGATACCGGCTGTGCCGGCCTGGGCGTCGACTGGACGCTCGACATCGGCGAAGCTCGCCGACGCGTGGGCGACCGCGTAGCGCTACAGGGCAATCTCGACCCGGCGGTGCTGCTGGCGTCGCCGGAAATCGTGGCGCGCGAGGCGCGTGCCGTGCTCGACGCCTTCGGCAACCATCCGGGGCATGTGTTCAACCTCGGCCATGGCATCACGCCGGAGGTGAATCCGGAGAACGTGAAGGTGCTGGTGGACGCCGTGCATGAGCACGGACGGGTGATCAGAAAAGGCTGATGCGACCGCGCTTTGTGTGGGAGCCGCTTCAGCGGCGATGGGTGCTCGCGGCAAGGTTGCCCGCTACCGCGGGATCGCCGGCGAAGCCGGCTCCCACATCCTGCCCTGCCGCGGGATCGCCGGCATAGCCGGCTCCCCCATTCTCAGGAATATCAGAACCGGTTCGGCCCGGCGATATGGCACTTCGCCAGCGCCCCGCGCGCGGCATTCGCGCCGTTGGCGTCGCCGGCCTGGAGCCGCATTTCCACCACGGTCTGCCAGTTGCGCGCGCACAGGCTGCCCGACTTCGGGCCCATTTCGAACGATTGCTTCGATAGCTGCTCGGCCAGCGGGTAGTCCTGCCGGCGGATGGCGATCTCGGCGCGATCCTGGATGAGTTCCGGAGCTTCCGGCGCCAGCTTCAGCGCCTGCACCAGCTTCGCGTCGGCTTCGTCGTACTTGCCTGCGCGTTCGTCGGCCTGGGCGGCCTGCTCCAGGCCCTGCACGCCCGGATCGCGCAGCGGCGCGACCTCGATGGCGGATTTCTCCCTTTCGCCCGCGGCGCGAACCTGGGCCACGATGTCGTAAGTGGGTTTGCTGGGGCGGGTGGCCTGCGGCGGCGCGGGCTGGCTGCAGGCGGCGACGAGCGTCACGGTGGCGATGGCACAAAGACGAAAGCGATGCATGGTCAATCCGTAGGATTACTGGGTACCGGGGACGCCGGCGCTGCGGGCTCGGCGTCGCCGCCGAACATACCCTTGAATCGCTGCCAGAAACAGCCCTCTTCCGCTTCCGGCACATAACCCGACACGAAGGGGAACTGCCGCGCGCCTTCACAGGAGGGGTCGGTGCGCTTGCCGCTCTGCGGGTTCACATAGGCCATTTCCAGGCCGTCGCCCAGTGTCGTGGGCAACGGGCGCGTGGGCATCTTGCGGAACAGTTCCTGCCACACGCGCATGCTGCCGGTGGCGCCGTAGAGCCCTGTCGGCTTGTTGTCGTCGCGGCCCATCCAGACGATGGCGAGGCGGTCGCTCGTGAAGCCCGCGAACCAGCTGTCGCGCTGGCTGTCGCTGGTGCCGGTCTTGCCGGCCGCATGCAGCCACGAGAGGCCGGAATTGCCGATGGCCGCGGCGGTGCCGCTGTTCACCACCTGCTGCATGGCCCACGTGGTGAGCCGCGCCGCGGTCTGGTACTCGCCCTCACCGCCCTTCACCTCGTAGCGCTTGATCGCCTGGCCCTTGGCATCCATGACGCCACGTACCGCCACCAGGGGCAGCGCGTGGCCGTCGGCGGCGATGTATTCGTAAAGCTGCGCGACCTGCAAGGGCGACAGATCCACCGCGCCGAGGAGCAGCGACGGGCTGGGATTCACGTTCTCCAGTCCGAAGGATTCGAGGAAGCCCTTGATGCGCTGCACGCCCACCTGCAAGCCCAGGTTCACCGTGGCCAGGTTCCACGAATGCACCAGTGCGTCGAGCATGGGCACCTGGCCATGGATCTGGCGATCGTCGTTCTGCGGCGTCCATGGCGTGCCGTCGGGCTGCCGCATGTTGATCGGCGTGTCGTCCACGATGGACGCCAGCGACCAGCGCGAGGGCTGCGCCAGCGCTACGAGGTACACCAGCGGTTTTACCAGCGAACCGATGGGCCGACGCGCGTCGAGCGCCCGGTTGAAACCCTGGTCGCCCGGATCGCGCGAGCCGACCACGGCCAGCACGCTGCCGTTGGTGGTGTCGGTGACCACCGCCGCCGCCTGCGCCGCCGCACCGCGCTTGCCCAGCGCCTTCGTGGTGGTGAGGATCGCCTGTTCGGTGTACAGCTGGGCCGCGGGATCCAGCGTGGTGAAGATGGAAAGGCTGCCGTCGCGCAGGGCCGCCTCGTCGAAGTCGGCGGTGATCTGCGAGCGGACCAACTGCATGAAGGCCGGAAAACGGTTGTGCGGCAACTGCGCGTTCGCCGCGATGCCGAGCGGCGTGGCCTGCGCCGCCTTCGTCTGCGCATCGTCGAGCAGGCCTGTGTCGTGGAACTGCTGTAGCACGAGGTTGCGGCGCGCCAGCGCACGCTCCGGGTAACGACGCGGATCGTAATAGCTGGGCCCTTTCACCAAGCCGATGAGCAGCGCGATCTCCTGCGGGCGCAGGTCTTCGAGGCGGCGCCCGAAGAAGAACTCGCCGCCGGCGGCAAACCCGTGCACGGCCTGGTTGCCCTGCTGTCCGAGAAACACCTCGTTCACATAGGCCTCGAGGATGCGTCCCTTCGAGTAGTGCGCTTCCATCAGCAGCGAAAGGATGGCCTCGTTCACCTTGCGCAGCATGTTCTGGCTGCGGTCGAGGAAGAGGTTGCGTACCAACTGTTGGGTAAGCGTGGAGCCGCCCTGCACCGTGTGGCCCGCACGCAGGTTCGCAAACGACGCGCGGAGGATGGCCGAGAAGTCGAGACCGATGTGATTCTTGAAGTCGCGGTCTTCCACGGCCTGCAGGCCCTGCACGAGCAACGGCGGTACGTTTTCCAGGCGCACGATGCGGCGCTCTTCCTGCTGCGCGCCGTACAGGGTGGCGATGCGCGCGGGGTCGAGGTGGATCGCCTTGATGGGCTTGTCGTTCGTGTCGTCGACCACCGAGGCCACCTGGCCGCCGGACAACGCGACACGGATGCGATGCGGCAACTCGCCGCCATCCGGTCCCGCATAGCCGTGCGACGCGATGAGGAAGCGGGAGCCGTTCTTCGAATAGCTGCCCTGGATCTTGCCGCCACCCTCGGTGGTGTAGCCCGCGAAGGTGAGTTCCAGCTCCAGCGCGGCCGGCGTCATCGGCAGGCCCTGGGCCAGCGGCAGCGGCCGCGCATAGACGCGCGTCGGCACGGCGAACACGAGGTCGTTGAAGCGGTTCTGCAGGCGTGCGTTCAGTACCAGCGTATACGGCAGCAGGAAGCCAAAGACGAGGCCCATCAACAGCCAGAAGGGAACGCGCAGCCAGGGCCAGCTGGCGCGCAGGAGGGAGCCGAGACGATTCAGGAGGGCCAACGCGGAGGAGTCCTGGGGAAGAAGACGTGCGGGGATGATAGGGGCACTTTCCCGGCACCCATCTGAACGGATGCTGGCAAGGGTGTGGCGACGGGGCTCAGGGGCGTGGCCGCCACGTGTCCGGAGAGGGCCTGAAGGGGCGCGGGTGAACGTCCAGGACGCGCTCCAGTTCCCCGTTGTCGGCGACGAGGTCGTCGTCGAGCCGCTCCACCGGTCCGCGCAGGCCGGGTACGACGAGGGAGGCGAGGCGCAGGGCCAGGCGCGGGATCGGCACAGGCAGGGTGGCGGCGCCGGCGCTGCGCCGTGCGCGCCCGAACATCTCCCGTGCCCTCATGCGCTCGCCCCCGCCGATCGGAAAGGTCTTGCCACGGGCAAACGGCGAGCCGAGCGCGGCGACGACGGCTGCCGCAATGTCGTCGGCATGCACCGGCTGCCGCAGCCCACGTCCCGCCGGCAGAGGGAACACCTTGCGGCGCAAGGCGGCCCTCACGATCGGGGTCAGGCTCTTGTCGACGCCAGCCCCGTAGATCAGGGTCGGCCGCAACAAGGTCCACGGCATGCCACGGGACGCGCAGGTGGCAACCAAGGTGGTTTCCGCATCACGCAGCCGGCGCGACAGTTCGCGCTCGGCAGGGACGGCCGAGTCGCGCTTCGTCTCCGCACTCATCGACGAGGTGGCCACGAGGTGCGGCGTTCCGGCAAGCCGCGTGGCTGCAAGCCACGGCGCCAGGTGATCGAGCGGACCGAGGCTGATCACCGCACGCAGCGGCGGAAGCTCGGGCATGGCATCGGGAAGGCCGCCGCATATCCAGCGGGGATCGTTTCCTGTCGCCCGACGACTCAGTGCCAGGTAATCGAAGCCGGCCTCGGTCAGGCGCGGCAGGAGGAATTGTCCGATCTGCCCCGATGCTCCGATCACCAGAACCGTCATGCCCGCGTTCAACGGCCCGTCGCGATGCGCTCGTACGCGCTCTGCAGGCGAGGGTCATCCGGCGCGTAGCGGCGGGCACGGTCGAGCGCCTGGAACGCGCCCTGGCGGTCGCCCTGTGCCGCGCGCTGCAACGCATTGTCGATCCAGGCGCTGCCGAGCCGGTGGCGTGCTTCGCCTTGGGTGGCATCGCCCGGCGCCAGGTCGGACAGCGTGCCGTAGAGGTTTTCGGCGCGCTGCACGTTGCCGTTCGCCACGGCCTGCTGCATCTGCTTCTCCACCTGGGTAGGAAGGCCCTGCAGCCCCGCGCGTGCCGCCGGATCGTTTCCGTCGATGGCAAGTGCGTTGCGGTACAGGTCGTAGGCACTGTCCCCGGGGGGATCCATGATGTCGCCCCGCGCGGCGGCAACCTGCGCGCGCCGGACCAGATCGGCCACCTTCGCCTTCTGCTCCGGGCTCACGGCCATCGACGCTTCGGGAATGGCGTCGTCGCCGGTAGTGGCGCCTACTTTGTCGTCGGCACCACCCGGATGCCGGTCGCCACCGGCGATGCGCGCACGGGCCGCGGCCAACTCCGCCGACTTGGGCGCGAGCTTCGCCGCGCGGTCGAGCAACCGAGTGGCCTGATCGTCGTCCTCGCTGTCGATGGCCGCGTTCGCCTGCACGATCAGCGCCTGCGCTACCCGCCCTACCCCGGCCTTTGCCTCGGCATTGTCGGGATCGGCCGCGAGTGCCGCCTGGAAGCGCGACAGCGCATTGTCGTCGCCGTCGCCGACGAATCGTCCTGCGCGCAGCGCTTCGTTGCCCTGCTGGATCAGCGTGGCAACGGCCTGACCGTCCTGCTTCTTCGTTTCCGCCAGTGCCGCGCGCAAGGAAGGGAGATCGCCATAGCGGGGGACGAGGATGGCGATGCGGTCGACGATGGCGTTCGCCTTTTCCTTGTCGTTGGCGGCGATCGCCTGACGGGCCTGGGCGGCCAGTGCGTCGCCCACCTTGTCGAGCCCACGCGCGGCCACAGCGTTGGTCTTGTCGGCATCGAGCACACGGCGGTACAGCGCCCCCGCTCCGTCTTCGCCGTCGAGGCGTCCGGCGGCCAGCGCCTGCTGCGCCTCATCGATCAGCGTTTCGGTGCGCGCTTCCGGATTTCGGGCCTGCGAAAGTCGCTCCGAAAGCCGCTCCACGTCGGCTCCGCCGCCCAGGAGTTCGCGGGCGACATTGAGCGCGGCCTCGGCCTGGTCGAGATTCCCCGCCGTCAGGGCGGCGTCGGCCCTGGCCACCTCCGCCTGACCGACGCGGCGCAAGCCGTCGCGTGCCTGGTCGCTGTCGGGTTGCTGGTCGCGCGCCTTTTCGAACAGTTCGCGCGCGCTGTCGCCGTTCGTGCCGTCCAGGCGGCCTTCGTCGAGCGCGCGATTGGCCTGGGCCAGCGTGTCGTTGAGTTCGGTGGCGGGCATCATGTTGCGCAGGCGGTCCTGCTGCAACCAAAGGCCCGTGACTGCGCCGATCAGCACCAGCACGAGGACAGGAATGAGCCAGCCGCGCTTTCGCGGTCCGCGCGGCGATGCCGGCGGCGGCGCCGTTCGGCGGCGAGGAGCGTCCACGACGATGTGCGGCAGCCCGTCGTCGATCGACGAAGCCGGCTTGTCGAGGTCGTCGAGCCGGCCCAGGGTGGGTTCGGTGCGACCGCGGAGCTCGCGGTCGTTGGAATCTCTGCGTCCGCTCATGAGGTTGGATCGTCCATAGGAGCGTTGCAGCTTAACATTTGGGCGTGAACGGTCGTTGTAGGCCCTCTACAGCTCCACGCGAATGCGGCTGGCCGCGCGCGTGGCCTTCGCGAGCGCCTCCTCCACCGTGGCGGCACGCGCCAGCGTCACGGCCATGCGCCGCCGGCCCCGAACCTCCGGTTTGCCGAAGATGCGAAGCATGGTGCCGGTCTCGGCCAGGGCTTCCGCAACGCCGTGATACCTCGGCGCCGTGCCTTCGCCATCGACCAGCACGGCGCAGGACGCGGCGGGCGCGAACAGGTGGATGTCGGGCACGGGCAAGCCGAGGATGGCGCGGGCGTGCAGCGCGAATTCCGACAGGTCCTGTGAGATCAGCGTAACGAGCCCGGTGTCGTGCGGCCGCGGGCTCACTTCCGAGAAGATCACTTCGTCGCCACGCACAAAGAATTCCACGCCGAAGACGCCGCGCCCGCCCAGAGCGGCTGTAATCGCGTCCGCCTGGCGCCGGGCGGACGCCAGAGCGGCCTCGCTCATCGGCTGCGGTTGCCACGACTCGCGGTAATCGCCGTCCTCCTGGCGATGCCCGATCGGCGCGCAGAACGACACGCCGTCACGGTGGCGAACCGTGAGCAGGGTGATCTCGTAGTCGAAGTCGACGAACCCCTCCACGATGACGCGCCCACGGCCTGCCCGGCCACCCGATTGGGCGTAATCCCATGCGGCTCCCGCTTCCTCGATGTGCCGCACCACGCTTTGCCCCTTGCCGGACGAACTCATCACCGGCTTGACGACACAGGGCGTGCCCAGTGCGGCCACGGCGGCAAGAAAGCTCTCGCGGTCGTCGCAGAAGCGATACGGCGACGTGGGCAGGCCGAGTTCTTCCGCGGCGAGGCGGCGGATGCCCTCGCGGTCCATCGTGAGCCACGCCGCGCGCGCGGTGGGGATCACCTTGACCCCTTCCTTTTCCATCTCGACCAGCGTCGGCGTGTGGATGGCTTCCACCTCGGGCACCACGAGGTCCGGCTTCTCCTGCTCGATGAGTGCGCGCAGCGCCGCTCCGTCCAGCATGTCGATGACGTGGCTGCGATGGGCCACCTGCATTGCCGGCGCGTTCGCATAGCGGTCCACCGCCACCACCTCGACGGCGAAGCGCTGCAGCTCGATGGCCACCTCCTTGCCGAGTTCGCCCGAACCGAGCAGAAGGACCTTGAAGGCCGTATGGGAGTGCGGCGTGCCGAAAGTTTTCACGAAAAGCGTCCTCGCAGGCGATGGGGGCGATTCTATCCTGCCCGGCATTCCACCAAAGGGGCACTTGACTGGCGCCGCGAACGTGCTGTGATGGCGGCGTCCCCAACAATCCGGAAGTACGCTCATGAGACGCTTTCTTGCCGTCCTCGCCGTACTGTGCGCCGTTCCTGCCGTTTCCACGGCGGAAGATCGCTGGATGACCGTGTTGTTGGACGGCCGCAAGGTCGGAAGCCTACGCATCGACCGCCAGGTGCAGCCGGACAAGGTGGTCACTTCGCAGGTCCTGGACTTCCGCATGACCCGCTCGCGCACACCGATGACGTTGCGCACGGAACTCCGCTCTACCGAGTCCCAGTCCGGCGCTCCCCTGGCGTTCTATGCCAGCACAAGCATGTCGTCGCAGGAAAACCTCGCCACCGGCGAGGTGCGTGGCGACGGCCTGTTCCAGGTGGCCAACACCGTCGGCGGCCAGTCGAAGGTCAATCTGCTGATCTGGCCGACAGGCGCGACGCTCGCCGAAGGGCAGCGGCTGGCCATGGTGGCGAATGGCTTCAAGGCCGGCACCACCTACCGACTGCGCAATTTCGATTCGGTCCGGCAGCAGGTCGCCAACGTCGACGTGCAGGTGCTCGGCGACGAGGTTGTGGTCATGCCCGACGAACGCAGGGAGACCCTGCACCACCTTCGCCAGTCGATCGCCGGGGCGGGTGCCGACCGGGCCGTGGACATCTGGGTCGACAACGAGGGCTTCATTCGCCGGAGCCTCGCGCCGCTGCTTGGCTTCCGGTTGGAAATGGCCTCGTGCAGCGCCGCCTGCGCGCAGGCGCCCGACCAGGACATCGACCTGCTTCGCGCCGCGATGATCAGTTCGCCGCGACCGATGGTGGCCGCGCTGCGAATAGCGCCCGTGCGCTACACCATCACCGTGCGCGGTTCCGATGCCGGTGCCAACCCCTTCGTCGACACCGACGAGCAGATGGTGCGTTCGCTGGGCGATGGCGTGTACATCGTGGACGTGGGCTTCGGCATGCGCCACAGCGACGAGCCGGGGCCGCTTCCCGAGGACATGGCGCCGAATGCCTGGGTGCAGTCGGAAAGCCCGGAGGTCGTGGCGCTGGCGCGTCGCGCGGCCGGCGATGCCTCGACGGATCTGCAGCGCATGCGACGCCTGCGCTCATTCCTTTCCGACTACATCGACGCCAAGGGCCTGGACGTCGGCTACGCCTCGGCCCTCGAAACCGTGTCGACACACCGCGGCGACTGCACCGAACATGCCGTGCTCCTGACCGCCATGGCGCGTGCCCTGGGCATTCCCGCGCGCGTGGTCACCGGCATCGTGTACGCGGAGCGCATGGGCGGCGCGACGCGCGTGTTCGTGCCGCATGCCTGGACCCAGGCATGGATAAACAACCGCTGGGTCAGCTTCGACTCGGCGCAGCGGCGCTTCGACTCCACGCATATCGCCCTGGGCACCGGCAGCGGCGAGCCGTGGCGGTTCTTCTCGGCGATGAACGCACTCACCCGGATCCGGATCGACCGGGCCATTCCGTCGTCGAACCTCATGGACCTGCCAGCGCCCAGCGATGGACCCGTCATGCCGGCGGGACGCGACGCTCCGTAATCCGGTTGGTTGAAATGTGATATCAAAGTGATATCGTTGCTCAACCAACCAGGGGTCCATCGTCATGAACGAGCGCGCCGCCGCCTCCCTCCCGGGCATTCCCGCCCTTTTCGGCTTCATCGTCCTTATCGTTCTCATCTCGGGAGCCGTGCTGGGCCAGGTGGCCCATGACGGCAACCCCCTCGCAGCTGCCAGCATCGTGCTCGTGCCTGTCTTCGCCTTCCTGGCCAAAGGCTTCTTCCAGGTTCAGCCGAACCAGGGCCAGGTAATGCAGTTGTTCGGCAAGTACGCGGGCACCGAGCGTCGCGAGGGCCTGCGCTGGACAAACCCGTTCTATTCCCGCCGGCCGGTAAGCCTGCGCGTGCGCAACTTCGAAAGCAGCCGGCTGAAGGTGAACGACAGCGACGGCAATCCCATCGAGATCGCGGCCATTGTCGTCTGGCAGGTGGTGGATACGGCGGAAGCCGTGTTCTGCGTGGACGACTACGAGAACTTCGTGCAGATCCAGAGCGAATCCGCCCTTCGCCAGATGGCGCAGAGTTATGCCTACGACGCACACGACGACACCAAGCCCTCGCTACGCAGCCATGGCGAGGAGGTGAACAACCATCTGCGCCAGGAGATCGAGGAACGACTGCAGAAGGCCGGCGTGCAGGTGATCGAATCGCGCATCAGTCACCTTGCCTACGCGCAGGAAATCGCCCAGGCCATGTTGCAGCGACAGCAGGCCAGCGCCATCGTCGCCGCACGGGAGCGCATTGTGGAAGGCGCCGTGGGCATGGTGGCCCTGGCGCTGGACAGGCTCCGCGCCGAAGGCGTTGTGGAGCTCGACGAGGAACGGAAGGCCGCCATGGTATCCAACTTGCTGGTGGTCCTCTGCGGCGACCGCGCCACGCAACCGGTGGTCAACGCCGGCAGCCTCTACAGCTGACTCCCGCGTGGCGGCCGAGAAAAAAGCATACCCGCTGCGTATCAGTGCGGCCGTGCTCGAAGCCATGCAGGCATGGTCGGAGGACGAACTGCGCTCGCTCAACGCGCAGATCGAATACGTGTTGCGCGACGCACTGCGCCGCGCCGGGCGCCTGAAGGCACGCAAGGCCGATCCGGTGGAAGACCCGGACGAGTGAGCATCGCTGTTGTGGGAGCGCGCCCTGCGCGCGACGGCTTTTGAAGCCGAACCTCCGAGCTGGCGCGCCAGCTCGGAGGTAAACGCGAAAAGCTGTCGCGCGCAAGGCGCGCTCCTACCTATGGCGAGGGCGGAGTGCTGAAATGACCGCCAGCCAGCCTGCGATGAACGCCACGCCGCCCACCGGGGTGATCACGCCCACCATGCGCGGCGCCCCGAGCGCCAGCGCGTAGAGGCTTCCCGAGAAAAGAACGATGCCGGCAGCGAACGCGAAGATCGCGACGTTTCGTGCCCGCCCTTCGCGCAAGCCCACCGCCGCCACCAGCAAGGCCAGCGCATGCCAGAAATGGTATTCGACGCCGGTATGCCACGTGGCCATGGCCGCCGCGTCCAGGCTGCCGCGCAGCGCGTGCGCGCCGAATGCGCCCAGAGCGACCGCCGACGCGCCCGCGAGACCGACGACGATGGCGGTGGCCGTGCTGACAGGTTGTCGCATGCGCTGGTATTCCTCTGTGTGCGCGCCTTCGGGCAGGCAGGGTGGCGTATCCTGCGCAGGATATCTCGCGGAGACTCGCATGACGCCATCCATCTTCCGTCGGGCCCTCATGGTCCTGCTGGCCGCCGCTGCCGTGGCCTCGCTCGCCGCCTGCCAGCGCGAAGCGCAGCCCGAGTGGCGGCTGAACGATGTATCGGGCCATCTGCCGGATCTCGACTTCAAACTGACCGACGACAATGCCAAGCCGGTGACCGGAGCCGACTACAAAGGCAAGGTCGCGGTCATGTATTTCGGCTACACGCACTGTCCGGACGTCTGCCCCCTGACGCTTACGCAGTTGCACGTGATACTCGACCGTCTCGGTCCCGCGGCCGACAACGTGCGCATCCTCTTCGTCAGCGTCGATCCGGCTCGCGACACGCCGGCAGTGATGCATGCCTACGTCAACGCGTTCGACAAGCGCGCGGTGGGCCTGGTCGGCTCGCAGGCCGCCGTGGAAGCCCTGGCCAAGCGCTACCGTTCCGCCTTCACGCGCGAACCCGACCGCGGCGACGGCAATTACGAAGTCAGCCACAGCTCCGCGATCTACTTCTTCGATGCCAACGGCAAGGCCCGCCTGCTCGCCACACCGTCGGCATCCCAGGACGATATCGTCCACGACCTGCATCTGCTCACTTCGCTGGAGACACGCTCATGATGGTCCGCTCCCTCGCCCTTGCGCTGATCCTCTCCGCCGGCGGCGCCGCGCACGCGGCCGACAAGCCGGCCGTCGAGGCGAAGAACGGGTGGGTGCGCGTGCTGCCGGGCAACCTGCCCGCCGGCGGATACCTCACGTTCGAGAACCGCTCCGATCGCGCATTGTCCATCGTGGGTGCCGACAGCCCGCAGTACGGCAACGCGATGATCCATCGCAGCAGCACGGATGGCGGCATGGGCCGCATGGAGATGGTCGACAGCGTGCCGCTCCCGGCGAAGGGCACCCTCGCCTTCGCGCCGGGCGGCTATCACGTGATGCTGATGCAGCCGAAGCAAGCGGTGAAACCCGGTGAAAAGATCACTGTGACCTTCACGCTCTCGGACGGCGAGAAGGTTCCGGCAACCCTCCTGGCCCGCCCGGCGAACGCATCGGGGCCAACGGACTAAGAGCTCTGCGCCGCCGGGCTTCTGTGTAGGAGCCGCTATAGCGGCGAGGAAATCCTGCGATGGTGCGGCACGTTTCGCTCGCCGCCATGGCGGCTCCTACAACGTTCTAACCCACGACTCGGAAGCCGGGCAGCACGTCGTGCACACCCAGATCTTCGCGATACAGCTCGGTGACTTCGGCCGATGGCGGGCCGTCGTGCAACCAGGTTTCCATCCTGTCGATGGCGGCCGCGTCGCCTTGAACTACGACCTCGACGCTGCCGTCACCCAGGTTCCGCGCGTGTCCGTCAAGCCGCAGCGCCGTGGCATGCTCGCGCGCCGACGCGCGGAAGAAGACGCCCTGCACCCTACCCCTCACGATGAAACGCGCGGCTTTCATGTCATGACCCCTTGGCGATGGCCGCGTTGAGCTTGGCGGCGTCGACCGGGCCCACGAAGCGATGGGCGACATGCCCATCCGGCGCGATCAGGTAGGTGGTGGGCAGACCCTTCGGCGGATCGAAATCCTTCGGCGGCTCCGTGACGTCCACTTGCGCGATGGGGTAATCCACCGGGTGCTTGCGCAAGAAAGCCTCGATGTCCTTCTTCTCGGTGTCCTCGAAGGCGAGGCCGATGGCCGCGACATCCTTGCGACTTTTCACGAACGCGGAGATGTCGGGCATTTCCTTGATGCAGGGCACGCACCACGTCGCCCAGTAATTGACCACCACCCACTTGCCGCGCTGTGCGGCGAGATCGAACGGCTTGCCGTCCAGCGTGGTGACCTTGAGTTCGGGATTCGCGGCCGGGGCAGCAGCAATGGGTAGGGCCATGGCCAGTGCGGCGGCGGCGAGAAAGCGGCGGATCATGCGGGGGTATCCTCGGTGGGGACGGGAACCGGCGGGGGCGGGAACAGCTTGTCTAGGCGCGCGCCGAGCGTGGCGTCGAGCGCTTCGGCCAGATTGTCCAACAAACCCAGGAGCTCCGGGGGCAGGTTGATACCGAGCCGCTGCACCTCCGATCGCGGGGCCAGCGGAAGCCGGTACTGCGTGCAACGGTACACCCGCAGCAATTCGGTGGCGTCGAGACTGCGGCTGAGCATCCAGCCCCCCGACTCGCAGCGCTGGATCATGTCGGCGCGCTGCAGGTCGTCGAAATAACATGCGATGGCGCTCGACGGCAGGTAGGGCTCGCGTAGCCGGATCATGGCCGGGTCCACGCTTTCACCCGTGCGCTGGGCACCGACGAAGTGCTGGAGCACCACCAGCAGTCCGATGAACTCCGCGCCGTCCGGCAGGGCCTCGTGCGGCACCGTGTACTCGAACGCCGAGATGGATGCCGAGATGGACGCGCCCAGGATCACGATGATCCAAGACAGATAGATCCAGAGCAGGAAGATCGGGATGGCCGCGAGGGCGCCATAGATTTCCTCGTAGTTAGGCGAGTTGCGGATGAACGCCGCGAAGCCCCCGCGCGCAAACTCGAAGAGGATGGCCCCGAGTAACGCACCCACCGCCGCGTGCCGCCACGACACCCGTCGGTTCGGCACCATCGTGTACATGAGCACCAGCGTGATGAAGGTGATGCCGAAAGGAAGGAAGTTGATCAGGCGGCTTTGCGTGGCGATCTGATCGGCGGCCTGGTGCAACAAGGGGAACGCCGCGATGTACGAGGACAGCGCCAGCCCGCCCACGACGAGGATGGGGCCCAGCGTCAGTGCGGCCCAATACAGGAGCAGCCGCGACGTCCATCCACGGGGCTTGCGCACACGCCAGATGCGATTGAGGCGGTCCTCGATGCTGATCATCATCGACACGGCGCTGAACAGCATCACGAGGATGGAAATACCGGTGAGCTGGCTGGCCTTGTCGGCGAAGGCCAGCATGTATTCCTGGATCTTCATGCCCGTGGCGGGCACGAAATTCTGGAACGCGTAATTGGCCAAAGATCCTCGCCATTCCGCGAACACGGGGAACGCGGAGAGAACCGCGAACACCGCCACGGTGAGCGGCACCAGCGACACCAGGGTGGTATAGGAAAGGGCACCGGCCGTCTCGAAGCACTTGTCGTCGACGAAGCGCAGCCAGGTGAAGCGCATGAAGCTCAGCGCGCGGTCGCGATCGATGCGCAGCGGCATGTCCATCCTCATCTTACGTCCCGAACGATTGGGAACGCGTGGCAGTTCTGCGAGACTAAGGGCCTTCGCAAAGGCACCCATCCATGTCCCACGACGTCCTTGTACTCTACTACAGCCGCTATGGGCACACCGCCCAGCTTGCCCGGTTCGTCGCACGCGGCGTGGAGGAAGTTCCCGGCATGCGCGCGCGATTGCGCCAGGTGCCTCCGGTGGCCCCCGTCACCGAGACGGCCATGCCGCCGGAGCCGGAGGAAGGCGCGCCCTACGTGACGCGTGCCGACCTCGGCGAGTGCGTGGCGCTGGCCATGGGCAGCCCCACCCGCTTCGGAAACATGGCTGCCCCGCTCAAGTATTTCCTGGACACCACGGGGGCCGAGTGGGCCTCCGGGGCACTGGCGGGCAAGCCGGCCGCCCTGTTCACCTCCACCAGCACGATGCACGGCGGCCAGGAAGCCACGCTGCTGTCGATGGCGGTGCCCCTGCTCCATCACGGCATGCTGATCCTCGGCATTCCGTACACCGAGCCCGCGCTCAGCAGCACGGTCACGGGCGGCACCCCCTACGGCGCCAGCCACGTGGCAGGCCCGCGGGGCGACAACGCCATCAGCGAACACGAGCGCGAACTCGCGCGTGCCCTGGGCAAGCGGCTGGCCGACGTGGCCCGCCGGCTGGGCACGCCCGCGTGAGCGCCATGCAGCGCACGGGCCTGTTTGCCTGGACTGGCCTGCTGCTGGTGCAGGTGCTCTGGTACACCGTATATCCGCCGGTATCCATACCGACATGGGTCGCCTTCGCGCTCACCGTTCCGCCGCTGCTCCTGCCGCTCCTGTCGCTGCCCAACGTGGCCCGCGCCCTGCTGTGGGTGGGGATCCTCGCGCTGTTCTATTTCTGCCACGGCGTATCGGAAGCGTGGAGTTCCACGGGCGATCGTTGGCTGGCCTTCATCGAGATCGCCCTCACCCTGCTGTTGATCGGCAGCCTGGGCGCCGGCGTGCGGCGCAGGCGCTGACGATACCCGCGGAACGCGCACCCGCGCGTAGTGGCGCGGCACCCCACCATGCTGCGCAGCGTATCGACGAAAGCATGCCCGCGGTGCAGGCTAGAACCATCGATTGCAACGGTGGGGACGCCACGATGAGTTTCGTACAGAGCGCGCCCAGGCTCGCGCACCCGTATCGCGACGACCGCGTGCTGAACGCCTGGCTGGCGCATACGCTGCCGTCGGCAAGACTGGAGGCGATGCGCCCGGACCTGGAAGCCCTTGCGGACTACGCGCTCATGGCGTGGGACCGCCGCTGCCGCACACCGCGCACCGAGCCTGTGCTGACGCAGTGGGACGCGTGGGGTTCCCGAGTGGACCGCATCGCGCTCACACCTGCATGGGAAGAAGGGCCTGGCATCACGACGCGGCATGCCGTGCTCGCCGCCGGGCACGCGGGTTCGCCGTGGGCCCGGGTGGAGGAATTCGCGCGCGTTTATCTTTATCACATCGCCAGCGAGTTCTACTGCTGTCCGTTGGCCATGACCGACGGTGCGGCCACCGCGCTCCATGCGTCCGGCAACCGCGCCCTCATCGAGCGTGCCTTGCCGCACTTCCTCAGCCGCGATCCGGCCACCTTCTGGCTGTCCGGCCAGTGGATGACGGAAACGCCCGGCGGTTCCGACGTCGGCCGCACGGAAACGGTGGCTCGCCAGGACGCCGAGGGCCAGTGGCGCCTGTACGGCCGCAAGTGGTTCAGCTCGGCCGTAGTGGGCGAAGCGGCGCTTGCCCTCGCGCGCCCGGAGGGCGCCGGCACGGGTACGGCAGCGCTTGCGCTGTTCTACGTGGAAACGAAGGACGACGCCGGCGCGTGGCGCGGCATTACCATCGACCGCCTCAAGAAGAAGCTCGGTACGCACGAATTGCCGACGGCGGAGATCCATCTCGACGGCCTTCCCGCCACGCCGGTCGGCCCGCTCGATCACGGCGTACGCCAGATCGCGCCGATGCTGAACGTCACGCGCACCTGGAACGCGGTCTGCGCAGTGGCAAGCATGGCCCGAGCCATCGCGCTGGCCCGCGATTACGCCACGCGCCGCAGCGCTTTCGGGGCCCGGCTGATCGACCAGCCATTGCACGCGCGCACACTCGCCGACATGCAGGCCGAGTACGAGGGCGCATTCTCGCTCACCTTCCACGTCGCGGAACTGCTCGGCCGCGTCGAGCACGGCGAGCACGCGACCCACGAAGCCGCACTGCTCCGCCTGCTCACGCCCCTGGCCAAGCTGTGGACGGCGAAGGTGTCCATTCGTGTCGTGTCGGAAGCGCTGGAATGCTTCGGCGGTGCGGGCTATATCGAAGACACGGGCCTCCCCCAGTTGCTGCGCGATGCGCAGGTCTATGCGATCTGGGAGGGCACCACCAACGTGCTTTCGCTCGACATGCTGAGAGCGCTGTCGACCGGCCTGACGCCGCTCCGCCAGGCCGTGGACGAACTGGTTCCCGACGACGGAACACCGGAGCGGCACGCCGTGGTCGCGGCGCTGGACGCAGCGGAAGGGCTCATGGGCGAGGTCGCCGCCGATCGGGCGTCGCTGGAGGCTTCGGCGCGGGGTATCGCCTTCACCCTGGCCAGGACCATGGCCGCTGCCCTGCTTTTGCGCTCGGCGCGTTGGGGCGCGGCAACGGGCGATCTTCGCCCTGCAGCGGCCAGCCGGCGTTTCCTCGCCCGCGGTCTGGACCGCCTGGACTTGCCAGCCAACGAGGACGACATGCTCCTGGCCGGCACCGGGGCGGCCGGCGTCGCATCGCCCGCCATGTAGAATGGCGCCCCCGCTCCACCCGCTTCCAGGCCCGACCATGCAGCAACTCACCATCGTGACCACCGGCGGCACGATCGACAAGGTGTACTTCGACGACAAGTCGGACTACCAGATCGGCTCGCCGCAGATCGGCGACATCCTCCAGCAGTTGGGCGTCGCGTTTCGTTTCGACGTGATTCCCATCCTGCGCAAGGACAGCCTGCACGTGACCGACGAGGATCGCGCCCTCATCCGCAGCACGATCGAGGCACAGCCGCACCGGCATGTGCTGGTCACGCACGGCACCGACACGATGGTGGAAACGGCCCGCGTCCTCGCCGGCATTCCGGGCAAGGTCATCGTGCTTACCGGTGCGCTCAATCCGGCCCGGTTCCAGGGATCGGATGCCGTTTTCAACATCGGTTGCGCCGTGGGCGCCGTGCAGACGCTCGACGACGGCGTTTACATCGCCATGAACGGCCGCGTGTGGGATCCGGCCACGGTGCGAAAGAATCGCGACGCGAACCGGTTCGAGGCCATCTGAGTCGACACTCGGCCGGACGACGCGTAAGACACGGCGCCGGATCCACTACAGCCGGCGCCGCGCTCAGTGGCGGCGCGCACGATCTTCGACCACCGCGTCGACCGTTGCCCCCGCATCCATCAGCCCGGTGCCGCAGCCCTTCGGACAGCGGCCGGGAATGGGACGCGCGTTGTCGACGAGTTGAGCCCTCACCTCGTCCACGCCGATTTCAGGATCGGCCGAACGCATGAGCGCCACCAGCGCGGAAACCAGCGGCGCGGCCGCGGACGTACCGCCCCGGTAGCCGAACACCGAGCGTTCGTGACCACGTTTGCCCGTGTCCCAAGTGGAAAGGATGTTGTCCATGCCGACGGCGCGCAGGTTGCCGCCGGGCGCGGACAGCGTGACCTGTTGCCCGAAGTTCGAATACCACGCCATACCGCCATCCCTGCCCAGCGCGGCCACCGAAATCACCCCCGGGCAGTTCGCCGGCGTGTTCGTATTGACGTTTTTCTGGTCGTTACCTGCGGACGTGACCACCACCGAGCCACGGGCGCGTGCATCTTCGATGGCGTGTCGCAGTGACGACACGCACGGACCACTCGTTCCCATGCTCACGTTGATCACGTCGGCGCGGCGGCCCACATGGGGCACTCCGGGCACGTGGCCGCCACTGGCCCAGACGATGGCGTCGGCCAAGTCGGAGGCGCGTCCGCCGCACCGACCCAGCACGCGGACGGGAATCAGTTTGGCCTCCGGCGCCAGTCCCACGATGCCAGCGCGGTTGCCTGCCCGGGCCACCACGAGACCGGCCATATGCGTGCCGTGCCATGTGGAGCGCTTGGCTTCCGCAAATCCGCAATCGCCGGACTCGCTCCAGTTGCCGGGATCGGTAGGGTCCGCATCGCGCCCGTCGCCGTCGCGCGCCGTGTCCACGTTGCTGACGAAGTCGTAGCCCGGCAGCAGTTGCCCGTCGAATTCCGGATGCGGCGTGATGCCGGTATCGAGCATGGCTACCACCGCACCTGCGCCACGCGTGTATTTCCATGCCACCTGCGCGTCCACGCCCACCTTGGCGTCGTGCATGTACCACTGCCGCTTCCAGAGCGAATCGACGATCGTGTGCGGCGCAAGGAGGAGATCCTCCTCTACGGTGACGCCCGGCTGGCGGGCGAGCGCCGCGGCTTCCTCGACGCGGAGTTCGAAGACCTCGCCGCCGGAGGCAAGGGTTCGGATAGGACGCAGCCCGCCGGTGCGCGCAAGCGCGCGGGAAGACGCGTCAGGAGCGCTGCGTGCAACGCGCGCATGTGTTTCGGCGGGAAAGTGCACGATGTACTGCGCGGGTGAGGCGCCCGCCAGCGTCGATGTCGTCAGCAGGGCAATCGCCATAGGGGGAACGAAGCGCATGGGAGGTCCTTCGGAGTCGCGGAATACGCGGGTCCGACAAACCTAGATTCCGGTTGGCGATGCGGCTACGCGGCCACGCCCGTGGTGTCGCGTGGGTTTCCCGCTATTGAAAAGAGGTCTTCGCGGAATCCGGGACGTTGCCCGGATGTTAGTGCAGCGGTTCATTCGCCAAGGCGAATGCATGTGGCCAGCGGCTGGCGCCGCCGTTGCTCGGACGGTAGGGCCAGAGCCTTCGGTGCCCACCCTCGCTGCTCAGACAGGTCCTCCGCGTTCGTAAAGGTGGGGCCGCTTGCGCGGCCCGTTTATCTATCCGGCCTTCGGCCGCTCACTTGTGCGGAACTCGCCTCGAGGGTGGACACCGAAGACTCTTCCGATACGTGAGGTGGCATGTCGGGAGAGCATCACCGTACACACCGGCAGCCGCTGCTCGTGCGACAGCATCGCATCACCTCGGTCCGGTTAGCGCCGGTCAGGCCTTTCGTGACCCCGGACCGTCCTGTGTCCTGGCATCGTTCACCTGCAGCATTGCTCGCGCAAGCCTCCGCATCGAAGGCCTGCCGCTCTCCCATCACGCCCGCGCCGCCCGGGAGGGTCCTTGGTGTCCACCCTCGAGGCGAGTTCCGCACAAGCGAGCGGCCGAAGGCCGATAAGAACATGGGCCGCGGCAGCGGCCTTCCTTTTCGAACGCGGAGGACCTGTCTGAGCAGCGAGGGTGGACACCAAGGGCCCAAGCGAAACGCTCAGTTGCATAGCGCTTTGGCGATACCGGGCAAGCGAACGCCACAACAAGTCTGTCGAAACCAGAGGCGTCGACTCGAAGCCTGTGTTGCCCCGATAAACGCGAAAACCCAAAAAAAAGCCCGGGCGTTGCCGCCCGGGCCTTCTCGTGGATCGACGCTTGCGCCGTTACTGCACGGCTTTCAGCGCCACATTCGAATAGGCCGAGTAGCCACGAATCTGGATGTAGTACGTGGCTGCCGACGATACCGAGATGGTGCAGGTTTCATTGTTGCCATTGAGGTACGGACGGCAGGTATAGGCCGTGGTGGTCGGCACCGAACCGCGACGCACGTACAGGTCCGCATCGCCGGTTCCGCCACTCATGGTGACCGTCAGCGTGCCAGCCGCCGCGGAGACCGAGTAGTTGACCACCGAGCCCGACGCACCCGACAAGCCGGTCTTGTTCAGCAGAACCGTGCCACCGCCACCGCCCGAGCAGCTGACACCCACGCTGCTGAACGCGGACACCACATCGGCCGAGCTGTAGCCGAGGTCGTTCGCTGCCGTCGCGACACCGCAGGAGCCACTGTTGAACGTTGAGCCGGCCGTCCAGTACAGCTGGTTCGCACGGGCAAAGGCCTTGAATGCCTTCGACGTATCCCAGCCGGTCTTCTGGGCGAGCAGGCAGAACGCCTTGTTGTACACGCCGGACGAATAGTGCACGTCGAGCCCGTTGTAGTAGTTGGCGGCGTTGTCGATGGACGCGCCGTCCTGGGTCGGGTTGCACATGTAACGGAGCGCGCCGTTGCCCTTGAATATCTCGGCGCCCACAAGCCAGTCGTTGCTGCCGTTCCGGTCGTAGAACTCGGCGGTTTCGCCCGCCATGTCCGAGAACGCCTCGTTCATGCCGCCGGACTGGCCGCTATAGGTGAGGTTCGAGTTCTGTTCCGTGAAACCGTGGCTGATCTCGTGCGAAGTCACGTCCAGGGACACCAGCGGATAGAACGTGCTGGCACCGTCGCCGAACGTCATGGACGTGCCGTCCCAGAAGGCGTTTTCGTAGTTGTTGCCGTAGTGCACCTTCATCAGGAGAACCTGGTTGTTGTTCAACGGCGGCACATTGAGGTACGCCTGGTACATGTCGTGCACCACGCCGCCGAAGTGATGCGCGTCGTTGATGGGACCGTAGGCGCCGTTGATGGCATCGCCGCTGGAGTTCGGACAGGTGAACGACCACAGCGTGCCGCTACCCGACGTGGCGTGGTTCATGTTGTAGGTGCGCACGTAGGTGTTCTGCATGGTGCAGGTGCTGCCGGACTGCGTCACGTTGAGGTACGGCAAGCCGTTCGCGCCCCAGGTGTACTGGCCGGTCTTCTGGTTGCCGCCGGGACCGGTGGCATTCGCGTAGGTCAGGCCGTCCCACTGTTCGAGGATCTGCCCGGTATTGGCATCGATGATCGCCGTGGGACGGGTCGGATGATCGCCGCCGGAGAAGAACGAGGTCAGGTAAACGAGGCGGGCGGGACCGCCCTCCTGCGGGTAGACGAAGAGGTCGGCCTTGCCGTTCTCCGGCTTCGCCAGACCGCTGACAAACGAACTCGACTGCTTGACCAGCAGCGCCACCGCCTGGCTCTTGTCGAAGCGCGGCGTGACGGAGGCGAGATCCACCTGCAACTCGGACGACACGACGCCATTGGCGACCAGCGCATTCCCCTGCGCGTCCTGCTCCACCGCGATGCTGTGGCCGAAAACCGGCACACCCTTGAAGGTCTGCTGCATGCGCACCGTGGTCGTGCCGCGCACCGTAGGAGCCGCGGACTGCGCGACGAAGCCATTGTCGGACGACAGGCCGAGGCGAACGGCCAGTTGTGAGACAGGGGTCGAACCGAGGTTTTGCGCGCGCAAGGCCTGCTGAGTGGCCGCTCCTGCTGTCGACGCGGCCACGATGGCCAGCGAGGCGGCCAGGAGTTTCAAGCGAACTTGGTTTGCCATTACGTTCCTCCTCCTGGAATGGGCCGCACGAAGCCATTGCGGCCGTGGGGACCACATTCCGAACGATATGAATTCGCGCCGTGGCGCGATGCCCGTTGCACTGCGGCTCCGTGTGGTCGCCTGCCGTCCCCTCCTCCTGCTCCCTCGGAAACCGGCCTGGACCTTCACCCGCGGAACCGACCTTCGTTCTCCCTGCCGAAGATCACGGTCAACCTAGCGCAAGAATTCGCGGTCGACTACCTAGGGATTTCCCTAGGGACACTTTCCCTAGGGACACTGGCGCAAAAAAACGCGATGCTAGAGACGCAACCACCAACGAACCCTGAGAGAGGAAAACGGATGAGCGTCACCTCCGATATCGACGGCGACCTCAGGCGGCTCACCCCATCCGTGCGGGCCGCATTCCGGCTGACGTCGGAGCGGCACCCGCTGGAACGGCTGCTGACGGAGATCGAACTCCCCGGCGCAACGACCTGGCAGAAGGGCGAGAGCATCGCGTCGTCAGACCTGCAACGCCGCACCAACGGCTGGTGCGTGGAGTTGCCCTGGCAACGCACGTACATGCTCGACGGCCCGCTGACGGAATTGCTGGCCGTGCTCGCGCCCGGGCGTGACGACATCGTGGCGGCGATTCAGTCGCTCGAACTCGACGCGCACGTGGGCCTGCATGTGCGCATGTATGGTCAGGAGGTACCGGCCTGCCTGTTTTCGCCGGCCAGCATCAAGGCCCTGGCGGCTTATGGCGCGTCGCTCGAGGTCGGCATCGTTCCGTCCGAACCGCCCGAACGCTGAGGCGACGCCTTTCAGAGCATTCCGGTTTCGAGCTTCGCCGCGTCGGACATCATCGAATGGTTCCACGGCGGGTCGAACACGAGGTCGACGTCCGCTTCCATCACCGTGGGAATGATTTCGAGCTTGGTTCGCACGTCGTCGACAAGGATGTCGCCCATGCCGCAGCCCGGTGCGGTAAGGGTCATCTTCACGTAGACCTTGCGACCACCCTCGTCGCCGGTTTCCAGGCTCACGTCGTAGACGAGGCCCAGTTCCACCACGTTGATGGGAATCTCGGGATCGAAACAGGTGCGCAGCTGCTGCCACACCAGCTTTTCGACATCCTCGTCGGAGGCATCGTCCGGCAGTTCGATGGGCTTCGGCGGTTCCTTGCCCAGCGCGTCGGCGTCGTTGCCCGCGATGCGGAACAGGTTGCCTTCCACGTACACGGTGAAGCTGCCGCCAAGGGCCTGCGTGATGTAGCCGATCTGTCCGGCCGGAAGCGTCACCGTCTCGCCCTGCGGAACCATGACCGCCTGGCAGTCGCGCTCGAGGGTGAAGGGCTCGCTGCTGAGGCTGAAACCGCTCATTGCTGTCCTGTGAAGGCCGCCAGGCGGCCGCAAAGTCGTCGATTATGCTCCCGCCGGCGCCCGGGGGTAAGCATCCACCGGCTTAGGTCGGGGCGGCGGCCGGCACCCTCAAGAGCGCAAAGCGGCCATGGCCGCTATCATGCCCGCTTTGCCCGTCGCCACGACCCGATGCCCGATCCGAACCACCCTTCCCAGGCCGGGCGCTCCACGCTCGCCGGATTCCTCTTCGGCATCGTCTGTGCCGCGATGTTCGGCTTTGCCGTGGGCGCAGTGTGGATGCTTCCGTCGATGATGTTCGGCCGCGCGCTGCCCGCGCTGGTGCTGCCGGCCGGTTGGATACTGGGCATCGTGACGAGGCGCTGGCTGGGCTTCCGCGGTGTCGCGGGCGCCGTGCTGGCCGCGGGCGCCACGCTGCTGGCGGCTGCCTATACCGCCTGCCTCGTCGCTGCGGCCACCATCGCCGGCATGATGGGCATCGGGCTCGCCCGGGCCATGAGCGATGCCGGCCCGGCCATGCTCGTGGCGCTGGCGCGCCTCGCCCAGGGCCCGGGCGACATCCTGCTGGCCTTTGCCGGCGCCGCCCTCGCGGCCATGGTGGCGTGGCCGTTGCGGGCCCATAAATCCAGGCACCCGGAAGATATTGCCTCGAACGGGTAGTCAACCGGCGGTCGCCGACCGCGTTTACCGGAGTGAACCAGGCCGTATGGAGCACGAGGATGCCGAAACCGACGATGCGGAGAAGGGCGTGAACGCCTCGCTCGCGCTCGACAGCGCATCGCTCGAGGACCTGCGCGAGGTACCCGCGACCATGGACGCGTTCCTGGCTGCCATCGAACGGCGGGCCTGGCGCATGGCCGAGATCCACCTCGGCAACCGCGAGGACGCGCTGGACGCGGTGCAGGACGCCATGCTGAGGCTCGTGCACCACTACAGCGACAAGCCGTCCGGTGAATGGACCCCGCTGTTCTGGGGGATCCTGCGCCGGCGTATCGTCGACCTGCAGCGGCGCCGCAAGGTGCGCTCGATCGTGGTGGGCTGGCTGGGCGGCGGCAAGGACGACGACGGCGACGAGCTACCCCAGTGGGAGCCCGCCGACGAAAGTCCCGACCCGTCCGCAAGATTGCAGGATTCGCAGGCTTACGCGGACATCGTCGCGGCCCTGCGCAACCTGCCGCGACGGCAGCGCGAAGCCTTCGTGCTGCGCATCATGGAAGGCCTGGACGTCGCCGAGACGGCGGTGGCCATGGGCTGCTCGGACGGCAGTGTGAAGACTCACCTTTCGCGCGCGATGCATGCGCTGCGCGGTCAACTGGAGGCATGGCGATGAGCCAGCACGATCAGGAACTCGAACGCCGCGCCAGGAACCTCTACCTGCGCGCCAGCCGGGACATCGACCCGGTCATCGCGGGACGCCTGCGCGCGGCGCGGCGCACGGCGCTGGCCCGGCCGCACCCTTCGGCCGCGCGGCGCCTGCTGCTGCCCGCCGGGGCGTTTGCCGTGCTCGCCCTCGCCACGCTCATGGTGTGGCAGCCGGTTGGCGGTCCGCCATCGCCTGCGGTGGTCGCCCAGCCGGGCGACAGCGAGCCCAACGACTTGCCGCCCGACGCCGACAGCGCCGACCCCGCTCTCTACAAGGACCTCCAGTTCTACAGCTGGCTGGCCTACAACGACACCCGCCCCTCGTCCCGAAAGTGATGCCCATGCGCCGCGTCCCGCTCGTCCTCGCCCTGTTGCTCGCGCTCGCGGCTCCGCATGCCGCCATGGCGCAGGATCGCCCGGCACCGCCGCCGGGTCAGGCCGAACCGCCGCCCATGCCCGCCCCGCGGCCGTGGAGCGCACTGTCGGCCGACGAAAAGGACATCCTCGCGCCGCTCGCACACGACTGGGACACGTTCCCGCCGCAGCGACAGTCGAAGATGCTCGACAAGGCGCAGCGGTGGCGCGGGCTGCCGCCCGAGCGCCGCGCCGAGATCCGCGAACGCATCGAGCGCTGGCAGCACATGACGCCGGAGGAACGCGCCGAGGCGCGCCGCAACCGGCAGAAGTTCCAGGACCTCTCGCCGGAACAGCGGGCCAGGCTGCACGACGCCTTCGAGCGTTTCCGCAACCTTCCCCCCGCCCAACGGCAGGCGCTCATGGACCGGTGGCAGAGCCAGTCGCCCGAACAGCGCCGCGACGCGGTCGACCACCTGGGCCCGAACGACGCGCTGCCGCCGCCGCCCGACGATCGCCGGCCGCCCGACCATCCGTAGGCTCCCGCAAGGCCTGACGGGGTCCGGTAAACTGCGCCAATGACCGATCTCGCCTTCCTCGATGCCCGCCGCTCCGTGCCTTCGCGCCAGCTCGGCGAGCCTGCTCCCGACGACGCCACCCTGCGCCGCCTGATCGAGGCCGCGCTGCGCGTGCCCGACCACGGCAAGCTCGTTCCCTTCCGCATCCGCATCCTGCGTGGCGAGGCGAAACTCGCCTTCGGCCGCAAGCTCGCGAAGATTGCCGAAGAGGCGAACCCCGATCTTTCCGAAGCGAAGCGGGAGAAGGAACGGCACCGCTACGAGCATGCACCGCTGGTGCTCGTGGTGTCGGCGAAAATCGACGACGAGAGCAAGGTTCCGGAGATGGAACAGACCCTCACGGCCGGCTGCGTCGCCTACAACCTGCTGCTGGGCGCGCAGGCACTCGGCTACGGCGCGCAGTGGCTCACGGGCTGGGCAGCCTACGATCGCGACGTGGCGAAGCTGCTGGGCATGAAGAAGCGCGAGCACATCGTCGGCTTCATCCATATCGGCACCCCCGCGATGGAAGCGCCCGAGCGCGATCGCCCTTCGTACGACGACGTCGCCAGCGTGTGGCATCCGTGAGCGGCGACTCCCTCGTCCACCTCGTGGACGGCAGCCTGTACGTGTTTCGCGCCTGGCATTCCATGCCCGACGAGTTCCATGACCACGAGGGCGAGCCGGTCAATGCCGTGCACGGCTTCACCCGCTTCCTCTGCGAATTGCTGGAGCGCAGCCGCGCCGAGCACATCGCGGTGGCGTTCGACGCGTCGCTCACCACCTCGTTCCGCAACACGATCTATCCCGCCTACAAGGCCAATCGCGAGTTGCCGCCCCCGCAGCTGGTGCGGCAGTTCGCACTGTGCCGGGAGATCGCGGCGGCGCTGGGGCTCACCGTGCTCAACGACCACCAGTACGAGGCCGACGACCTCATCGGCAGCGCGCTGTGGGGCTTGCGCTCGCACGGTTTCCGAGGCGTGATCGTTTCCGCGGACAAGGACTTCGGCCAATTGCTCGGCGAATCCGACGAGCAATGGGACTTCGCGAAAAACGTGCGCTGGGGCGCCGCCGGCGTCTTCGAGCGGATGGGCGTGCATCCGCATCAAGTGGCCGATTATCTGGCCCTGTGCGGCGATGCCGTGGACAACATCCCCGGCGTACCGGGCATCGGTGCCAAGACGGCCGCGGCCCTGCTCGCGCACTTCGGCAGCCTGGACAACATCCTCGAGCGCGTGGACGAAGTGCCGTACCTGCGCATCCGCGGCGCGGCCGCCTGCGCCGCCCGTCTGCGCGAGCACGCGGAGCAGGCCCTACTGTGCCGCCGCCTCACCCGCATCGCCCTGGACATCGCCGTGGCCGAAACCGCGGATGCACTGACCCGGCGCGCCGGCGACGCCGCCTCCATCGACGAACTCTGCGAACGCATCCGCTTCGGCCCGTTGACGCGCACGCGGCTCAAGGCGCTGATCTGACCGCCCTGGTTGTATGCGGGAGCGCGCAACGTCACACAGGCGCGATACCCTTGACCGGATACTTCGTCGTCCCGCCAAGGAGCCGCCCATGAAGAACAGCCCGCTGCCGCATGCCTCGCCCATTCCCGACGACGCTTCCGCACCGGAGGAAACGCTGTACACCGGCAAATGGCTGACGTTGAAGAAGCGCGGGCGCTGGGAATATGCCGTACGCAACAATCCGCGCGGCGCGGTGATCATCCTGGCGGTCACGCCCGAGGACAAGGTCGTTTTCGTGGAGCAATACCGCGTTTCCGTCCTCGCCAACACCATCGAGATGCCGGCCGGCCTGGTGGGCGACATCGCCGGTTCGGAGGACGAGGACGTATTGCTTGCCGCGCGCCGCGAACTGGAGGAAGAAACCGGCTACGCCTGCGGCCGTATCGAATTCGTGCACGAGGGGCCCTCCTCCGCGGGCATGAGCACCGAGATGATCGCCTTCGCACGCGCCTGGGATCTCGTGAAGGTCGGCAAGGGCGGCGGCGACGAGACCGAGAACATCGTCGTGCACG
This sequence comes from Luteibacter sp. SG786, assembly GCF_011759605.1. GTDB lineage: Bacteria > Pseudomonadota > Gammaproteobacteria > Xanthomonadales > Rhodanobacteraceae > Luteibacter. The sequence continues at coordinate 499,401 of NZ_JAAOYX010000001.1, read as the reverse complement.
AAGTGCCGCGCGCCGAAGCGGGCCGCTGGCTGTTCGAGCGCGCCAAGGAGGGTTTCTCGATCGACGCCAAGCTGTTCGCCGGCTTGTGGTTCATCGACCATCCGGACGCGCACATGCGTTGAGGCTTCGGCGAAAGTCAATTCTTGCCCCTTTACCCGCCCCCGGTTAGCCTTCCCGATGGCCTGATCAGGCGCCGTCCATGTCCGTCCGTTTCGCCCACCTCCACCTGCACAGCGAGTATTCGCTGGTCGACTCGACCATCCGCATCAAGCAGCTGGTCGCCGCCTGCGCGCGCATGGGCATGCCCGCCGTCGCATTGACCGACGAGAACAACCTGTTCGGCCTGGTGAAGTTCTACAAGCAGTGCACGGCGGCCGGCGTCAAGCCCATCGCGGGATGCGACATCTGGGTGTCCAGCCCGGACGATCCGCGCCCGTGGCGTCTTACCCTGCTCTGCCAGGATCGCGATGGCTACCTGAACCTCTCGCGCCTGGTCTCGCGCGCGTGGCGCGAAGGCCAGGGCACCGGCCGGGCGCTGGTCGAGGCTGCCTGGATGCACCCGGAAAGCGTGCGAGGCCTCATCGCCATCGCCGGGCGCGAAAGCGAGATAGCCCGTGTGGCGCTCGGCGCCGGACTGCCCGCCGCAGGCCAGCGGCTGGAAGGCTTGCGCCGCCTGTTCCCCGACCGCCTATACCTCGAGCTTACCCGCACCGGCCGCGAGAACGAGGAACACTGGGTGCGTGCCGCAATGGCGCTGGCCGGCGAGTACACACTCCCGGTCATCGCCAGCAACGACGTCCGCTTCCTCGAGCGGGAAGGTTTCGAGGCCCACGAGGCGCGCACCTGCATCAACCAGGGCCGCGTGCTCGCGGACCCCAAGCGTCCGCGCGACTACAGCGAAGAGCAGTACTTCAAGTCGCCCGCGGAAATGGAAGCGTTGTTCGCCGACATTCCCGAGGCGCTGGAGAACACGGTCGAACTGGCACGCCGCTGCAACCTCGAACTTTCGTTCGGCACCTACTACCTGCCGAACTTCCCGGTTCCCGAGGGCCACACGCTCGATACCTACATCCGGGAACAGGCACAGAAGGGCCTGGAGGAACGCCTTGCGACGAATCCGCTGGCGCCGGGCAAGACCCTGGAGGATTACCAGGCGAGGCTCGACCGCGAGGTCGACGTCATCATCCGCATGGGCTTCCCCGGCTACTTCCTCATCGTGGCCGACTTCATCAACTGGGGTAAGCAGAACGGCATTCCTGTGGGCCCCGGGCGCGGTTCGGGCGCAGGCTCGCTGGTGGCCTGGGTACTCAAGATCACCGACCTGGATCCGCTCCAGTTCGAGCTGCTGTTCGAGCGATTCCTGAATCCGGAACGCGTGTCGATGCCCGACTTCGACATCGACTTCTGCATGGACCGCCGCGACGAGGTGATCGACTACGTGGCGCGCAAGTACGGCCGCGACCACGTCAGCCAGATCATCACCTACGGTTCCATGGCTGCGAAGGCCGTGCTGCGCGACTCCGGACGCGTGCTCGGCATGGGTTACGGCCAGGTCGACCGCATCGCGAAGCTGATTCCGAACCGCCCGCTGGACCTCACGCTGTCCGATGCACTCGGCCGCTCCGAGAAGGCGAAGAAAGAGCCGGATCGCATCGTCAAGGATTTCTGCGACATCTACGAAACCGAGGAAGAGCCGCGCACGCTCATCGACCTCGCGCTGAGTCTGGAAGGCCTCACCCGCAACGCAGGCAAGCACGCCGGCGGCGTCGTCATCGCACCCACCCCGCTGACCGATTTCGCGCCGCTGTACTGCGAACCCAGCGGCGAAGGCGTGGTTACCCAATACGACAAGGACGACGTCGAGGCCGTGGGCCTCGTGAAGTTCGACTTCCTCGGACTGCGTACGCTCACCATCATCGATTGGGCGGTGAAGGCGATCAACAAGCGGCGCGAACGCGAAGGCATCGAACCGCTGGTGATCGAATCGCTGCCGCTGGACGATCCCAAGGTCTACGAGCTGCTGAAGAAAGCGCAGACCGTGGCCGTCTTCCAGCTCGAATCCCGCGGCATGCAGGGCATGCTGAAGGAAGCACAGGCGGACCGCTTCGAGGACATCATCGCCCTCGTCGCCCTGTACCGTCCCGGCCCGATGGACCTCATCCCCAGCTTCTGCGCGCGCAAACACGGCAAGGAAGCGGTGGAATATCCCGATCCGCGCGTCGAGCCCATCCTGAAAGAGACCTACGGCATCATGGTCTACCAGGAGCAGGTGATGCAGATGGCGCAGATCGTCGGCGGCTACACGCTCGGCGGCGCCGACCTGCTGCGCCGTGCCATGGGCAAGAAGAAGCCCGAGGAGATGATCAAGCACCGTGCCACCTTCCGCGAGGGCGCGGCCAAGGACGGTATCGACGGCGACAAGGCCGACGCGATCTTCGACCTCATGGAAAAGTTCGCGGGATACGGTTTCAACAAGTCGCATGCGGCGGCCTACGCGCTGGTTTCCTACCAGACCGCCTGGCTGAAGGCGCATTACCCGGCGGAATTCATGGCCGCGACGATCTCGTCGGACATGGACAACACGGAGAAGGTAGTCACCTTCCTCGACGAGACGCGCGCCATCGGCATCAAGGTGCTGCCGCCCGACGTGAATGCGTCCGCCTGGATGTTCGAGGCCGTGGAGCCGAAGGTGGTGCGCTACGGTCTCGGCGCCATCAAGGGCGTGGGCCAGGGCATCTGCGAAGAGATCGTGGCGGAGCGCAACGCGCGCGGGCCCTACCGCGGGCTGGTCGATTTCTGCCAGCGCGTCGGTTCGAACAAGCTCAACAAGCGCACCATGGAAGCGCTGGTGCAGTCGGGCGCGCTGGACGCGCTCGGCGAGAATCGCGCCACGCTGCTCATGCACATTCCCGAAGCGATGCGGGCCGCCGACCAGGAAGCGAAAAACCGCGCGTCCGGCCAGGTGGACATCTTCGGCAACGCCTTCGGCGCCGCCGAGGCGCCCAGCATCATCGAGCTTTCGGGCTCGGTGCCGGAATGGCCGCTGGAGCAACTGCTGCAAGGCGAGCACGACACGCTGGGCCATTACCTGTCGGGCCATCCCACCGACCCGTGGAAGGCGGAACTGGCGCAGCTGTCCAGCTGCCCCATCGGCGAGATTCCGCAGCGTTACCAGCCGCCCAAGCCGCGTCGCGGCGACGACGACGACAACGCGAGCCGCTTCCGTCGCGGCCCGGAAACGCCCTGGACCGTGGCCGGCATGGTCGTGGGCATGCGCAAGCGCGGCGACAGCGATGCCTTCGTGCAGATCGAGGACGCCACGGGCCTGTTGGAAACCAGTTTCTTCCGTGAGGTGTTCACCGATGCGGCGCCGCTGCTCACGCGGGGCAACCTCATCGTGGTGGAAGGCGGGCTGCGCATCGACGACTTCGCCGGCGGTTACCAGCTGCGCGCACGCAAGGCGTATTCGTTGTCGGATGCCATGGAACACTTCGGCCGGCTGCTCACGGTGAAGCTCAACGGTGTGGGTTCGGACTTCCCGCAGCATCTGCGCCAGACGCTGATGGGATATCGCGGCGGCCGCACGCCGCTTCTGCTGGCCGGGTATCGCAACGACGTCGGTCAGGCCAGCCTCGAACTGGGCGACGCCTGGCGGGTGCGTGCCCTGCCCGACCTCGTGCGCACCTTGCGTACCCTGCCCGGCGTGCTGGGCACGGAACTGCGTATCGTCCGTCCCTCCGATTGAGTTGCCGCCGCCCGGGCAAGGGCAGCGGCATGGCATCAGCGCAGGTTCACCGCTTCCGCCTGCGACGACTCGACCAGCGTGACGTCGGTTACCTGGACCGCGGAATCGCCGCCGCCGTGCGAGATGCTTACGAGCACGTGCGCCGGGGCCGGAACCTGCACTCCGTTGGCCACCAGTTCGACGACGCGCCATGCACCCGTGGTCGCAACCGTCTTCACGCTGCCGATGTACGTGGTGTTACGGCCTACGCTGTCGCTCATGTAGAGCGACGCGTCCACTTCCGCGTCGGACGATTCGGCGCGCACACGGAAACGCAGCGCATACGCGGCACCGTCCCATTTGTAGAACATGGCGTATACGGGCTGCTGGATCGAGGCTCCGCGCGAGAGCGAAGCGTAGGCCTTGCCACCTTCGCCGCCGAGAGCGGCATGTCCAAGGGCTTCCCAGCCGGCCAGACTGGCGAAGTCGCCGTTCTTCACGGGAAGACGGCAGGTGGTATCCGCATCGATGTAGGAGTGGCATGCGGGCAGATGGGATGGCGACGGCATATTGCCGCCCAGCGCCTGGCCGGCGAAAAGGCAAGCGCAGACCGCAGCCGCGCGCATCGCGAGGCTGGATGGGTAACGAGTATTCATGGTGCTCCTTGGCGATTGTGGGTCATGGACATAGGCGGAGTCCGATTCCGCGAAGGGATTACACCCTAGTCCGGCCGCGCCCAGGGCGCGCCCCACATGGGACGGGACGACATCCGACATGCCTTGACGGCATTGACCCGCACGGCGACACCGACGAGCCTAGGCCAGGGATCGTTCGCGTCTCCCGGACCTCTGCACGCTGTCGCCTGCCAGACGGCGAACCGCCGCCTCGCTAAGCGAGCAGTTGACGCTCCCGAAGCACAGCGACGATCCGCGCCGCGAGAGATGCCGGCACCTGCTCCGCGCCGTCCAGGCGAAGTTCGGGCGCCTCGGGCACTTCATAAGGATCGCTGATACCCGTGAAGTGCTTGAGCGCGCCGGAACGCGCCTGCGCGTACAGCCCCTTGGTATCGCGCGCTTCGCAGACGTCGAGCGCGGTGCTGACATGCACTTCGATGAAATCGCCGTGCGCTTCCACCAGCGCGCGTGCGGCTGCCCGGTCGTCGGCGTAGGGGGCGATCGGCGCGCAGATGGCGATGCCGCCATGGCGAACGATTTCCGATGCGACGTAGGCGATCCTCTGGATGTTCGCGGAGCGGTCCGCGCGCGAAAATCCCAGGCCCGCCGACAAGGTTTTACGCACCTCGTCACCGTCGAGCATGCTGACCTGCCGCCCCGTCTTTTCGAGGATGGCGGCCATCAGCGCCCGGGCGATGGTCGACTTGCCCGCGCCGGAAAGGCCAGTGAAGAAGATGGCGCACCCCCGGTTCTGCGGGCGCGGGAAGCGCTGCCGGAGGATCGCTTCCACCTCGGGATAGGTGAACCACTCCGGGATGGGGCTGCCATCGCGAAGACGCTTGCGCAGCTCGGTGCCCGAAAGGTCGCGCACGGCCTCGCCGATGTGCAGTTCCTCGCTGGAGACATACGCCCGTCGGCCCGGCGAATAGACCATGGACGCAAAGGAGACGACCGCCATGCCCAGTTCGTCGGCATGCGCCTGGACCAGGGCCTGCGCGGCCAGCGGCTCGTAGTACGGCCGACCGGACGCGTCCGCTCCAGGCCCGGCATGATCGCGCCCGACGATGAAGAAATTCGCGCCGTAGTTCTTCCTGATGATGGCGTGCCAGAGCGCTTCGCGCGGGCCGGCCATGCGCATGGCCAGCGGCAGCACCGACAGCTTCACCGTATCCGGTGGGTAATGCGCCAACAATGCGCGGTAGCAGCGAACGCGTGTGTACGTGTCGACATCGCCGTCCCGTGTACGTCCGACGGCGGGGTGCAGCAGAAGGTTTCCACCCACCGCCTCCATGGCTCGCCGTGTGAGTTCCACGTGCGCACGGTGCAGCGGATTGCGTGTCTGGAAGGCCACGACGCGCTCCCAGCCCCGATCGGCGAGCCACGCTCGCATCTCGCGCGGGGACGCACGCAAGTCGGCGAAATCGTAGTGGGCGGGCCGCTGCACGCCACGCACGCGACCGCCAAGGCAGACCCTGCCCCGGCGCAGCAGATCGGCGACGCCGGGATGAAGAGGGTCTTGCGTACCGTAGATGCGGAGGGCTTCGTGAGCCGTCTCCGGGCGAAAGATGTCGGACACGCTCAGCACCGCATACGCGGTGCCCTGGATGTCCCGCAGCACGACATCGTCCCCTGTTGCCAGCGATGCCGCGGTGTCCTCGGAAACATCGAGCACGATCGGCATCGGCCAGAGGGTGCCGTCGGACAAGCGGAGCCCCTCCACGACGGCCGCGTAATCCGCCTCCCCCATGAACCCTTCGAGCGGCGAGAACGCGCCATCGAGGAGCAGCTCCAGATCGCAAAGGTGCCGGTGACCGAGCACGATGCCCGGCAGCGCACCGGATGCGCGCCTCGCGTCGAGGGCCTCTGCATCGGGCAGGTACAGATCTTTCAGCACACCACCATGCGGCTCGATCATGGTCAGACGATGGGCACCTGGTTCACATTGTTCTTCGGATCGGCCCAGAAGGCCTCGTTGGCGAAACGGCCGAAAACCTCGCGTGGCAGGACGGGCGCGCGTTCGACGGCCTCGACCTTTGCGCGGACGACGTGCAGTCCCGGCATGCCCACGCGCGCATCGAATTCGTCGGCGCTGTACGCAATGTCGTTGAAGTCGTGCTCGAACCAGGGCTCGCCCAGGAAACGGTATACCGCGCGCATGGCCGCTTCGGGATCGCGCACCAGGCTCTCGTAGGTCAGCAGCAACAGGTGATCGCGGGCCTGTTCGCCGTAGAACGCTTCCTTCGTGGCCTGGTATGCGAAACCGACCATGCCGCGGGGATCGGTCAGCGCCTCGACCCGCGAGTACACCGTGGTGTTGGTGTCGAAGCGAAACACCTTGCTGACGCTCACGGGCTGCTTGAGGACCAGCCGCTCCATGCTGTCGAGCACCCACGCCAGCTGGCGAACGCAGGCGATGACTTTCACCCCCGGGAACAGCGTGGCGAGCAGGCCCATGCGGCTGCACCACAGACGGCTCATGTCGAATACCGCCTCGGCGCGGGTATCGACGGAATAGAAGTTCTCCACCAGGCCGCGCAGCACGGCCACCCGCTGCTCGTCCGTGACGTCGAAGGCGAAGTCGTTCTTGCTGCTGGCCTCGGCCACCACGACGCCCATGATGTCGGCCACCGGGCTGGTCATGCCAGCGCGGAAGCGCGGATTCTGGTTAAGGATGGCGGCAAGCAGCGTGGTGCCCGCGCGCGGCAGGCCGGAGATGAAATGGAACCGGCGATCGGACATGCGGTGCTTCCTCCCTAACGGGGTGCGGGCGCCGTGGATGCACGCAGGCGCATTTGGTAGTCGACTTCGACCATGCGGGGCTCGCCCTTGCCAAGCAGGCCGAGCAGGAGTTCCTCCGTGGCCCGCCTGCCCATGTCGCGTACCGGCTGGTGAACGGTGGTGAGCAAGGGCCACACCTGCGTGGCGATCGTGGTGTCGTCGAAACCGCAGATGGATATCTCGGCGGGCACCGAGACGCCTGCTTCGGCAGCCGCCCATATGGCGCCGACGGCCATGTCGTCGTCGGCGGCGAAAATGGCCGTGGGCCGTTCCTTCAGGCGCAGCAGCTGGCGCGCGGCCTTCACTCCCGATTCGAACGAGAACTGGCCCTGGACCATGTACTCGGCGCGTTCTTCGAGACCGGCCCGCTTCAGGCCATCGCGGTAGCCCGCCAGGCGCCACACGCCCGCGCCATGCTTCGGGTCGCCGATGATGTGCGCGATGTGGCGGTGGCCCAGCGCGACGAGGTGATCGACCATCGCCGCCGCGGCCTCGCGCTCCTGCAGGATGACGCCGGCGATACCCTTGGACTTGCGCGGCGCGATGGAGGCGAACGGCAATCCGGTGTCACGCAGATGCGCGAGCAGCGCCGGATGGTCCGTGATGGGCGGGGTGAGGATCAGGCCGTCGGGGCGGTGCCGCCAAAGGATGCCCTCGACGCGTTCCATGAAATCCCGCGCCTTGGAGTCAAGGGGCTGCACCATCATGCTGTACTGCTGCGCCTCGCAGGCTTCCTGCACGCCGGCCTGCACTTCCATGACGTAGCTGGGCGACAGGTTGTCGTAGAGCAGCCCGATCATGAAGGAGCGATTGGTGGCCAGGCTTCGCGCGGAGGTGAGCGGCCGGTAGTTCAGTTCGGCGACGGCGGCCAGCACGCGTTCGCGCACTTCCTTGCGCACGCCCGGTTCCTGGTTGAGCACGCGTGAGACGGTCTTCTTCGACGTATCCGACGCACGGGCCACATCGTTGATGGTCACGCGCGACATGAAGGCCTCTTCAATGCTTCGTTCCCTGGGTGACTTTCGCGACGATCTGCTCCGCGGGGGTGTTCCAACCGGACACCTCGACCACCGTCCCGGCCGTGCCCTGCGCCGGATAGCGCGCCGTGAGCAGCACCGATTCGCCGGGCCAGAGCGTGAGGTCATTGTCAGACCACGTCACGGGCAGCGCAAGCTCGCCCTTTGCGCCGCGGCGTATCGCCAGGTGCTCCTGCATGGCGACCGCCGGTGACGATGCGGGAATGGAAAGCCTCACCGTGGTGACTTCCTCGTCGCCCTCGCGCACGGTCGAGGCATGAACCTCGCGGGTTGCCTTCGGCAACGACGCCAGGGCAGTGAAATCGCCGTACTGGGTTACCGGCGTGAGGTACCAGTTCGACTTCGGCCAGTCGAGCTTGTCCTCGCGCGTGGACAGCCAGTAGACATTCCGGCTCACGGTTTTCCCATCGGCCCCGACCAGCTCCAGCTCGACGAAATACACCGGAGACAATCCCGCGATCGACGGCAGGCCGAGCACCGCTTGTGCGCGGTTGCCCGCCAGGTCGATGTGCTGCACCTGCTTTTCGTAGCGCACTCCCCCGTCAAGGTTGCGAACCTTGACCGATGCTTGCAACCCGTGGCGTTCTTCCCGCGTGTGATTCACCGCCACGATGGAACGCGAATCGTACGAATACTGGATGTGCACCGGCTCGTTCGCCTTCTTGGCGCCGTAGTACGCACCGGCCGGGTTCAGGTAGTAGTCGTACAGGTGCCAGTGCAGCGACGGCCATGCGTTGTTGAGCATCCAGTAGATGACGCCGGTGGCGGGATTCTCGGCGCCCATGCGCGCATTGAAGGCTTCGAACTGCGCGCGCACGCCGTCGTAGTTGTCCAGTTGGGCCTTCGCCACGTAATCGGCGAGGCCCGTAGGTGCGCCGTAGCGTTTTGCCAGCGCCGTATCGAACGGCGTGAGCACCGCGAACGTCGACCAGTCGGCCGAGGCGTGGTATTGCCGGGCCTCCGGGTACTTCCACAAGGCTTCCTGTTCCTGTGCCGACAGCATGCGCTGCACATCCTCGAGGCGCGGAATCACGGCCCCCGCGCTGACTTCCGAATCGAAGCCGAACGCCGCACCGAGCTTGTCCGCGTACCAGTACGACGGCGGAATCCAGTCGTAGGGGCCGGCCATCTTCATGCCGGAGGGGCCGGCTTCCGCCGTCTTTTCGTCCACGGCCGCCGAGATGATGGGCAACGACCAGCCTTCGGCGTGAAGCGTATCCGTGTACATCTTCGCAAGCGCGGGCGGTGGCGCGTGGTCGCTGCCGATGAAGAAGCCGATCACGGAGGGATGGTTGCGCAGCAGGCGGGCCTCGCTGGCCATCGAGGCCTGCGCCGTGCGCATATCGGCATCGGTCCATGGCTCGCCGCCCGTCTTCGCCGCGGCTTCCCATTTGTCGCAGCATTCCCAGCCGGGCAGCACGAGGATGCCGTTGCGGTCGGCAAGGTCGTAGAAGCGGTCGTTTTCCAGCTTGCCTTCACTGCGGATGGTATTGATGCCGAGGTTCACCACATAACGGAATTCCGCTTCCATGCGCGCGGGATCGTCGCGCAGGAACATGTCGGGCGCCCAGCCACCGCCACGGATCAGCAAGGGCTGGCCGTTGACGATGAACTGGCGATAGCCCTGGCGGGTGAGCGTGGACTCGACACGACGCACGCCGAAGCTCGTCGTCGCCCGATCCGACGGCGCGCCATCGACCGTCGCCGTTACGGCCATCCGGTACAGGGGGTGCTCGCCCATGCCGATGGGCCACCACACCTTGGGATGGTCCAGCGTCACGGCCGGTGCGGAGCCCGAGGCGAGCGGCACGACCTTCACTTCCCCGGGGGCGAGGCGGACCGCCTGCCGCACCGGCATGTCGGCAACGATACCCGCGACCGTGACGTCATGGGCCACCATGTCCAGATTCGTCGCCGTGACAGTCACGGCCAGGGTCGCCTGCGCGAGGTCCGCCGACAAGGTCGGAGCGACGTGCGGCGCACTCAACGCCACGGGTCCGGTCTGGACGATGTCCACGCCACGCCAGGGGCCCATGTTGTTGTCCGGCGGCGTGGGGTTCCAGTCGACCCAGCCGATGGACAGGCTCATGCGCGGGTCGCCCGGGTAGACCTTCAAGGCCACGGCATTCGCACCGGCATGCACCCATCGTGTGATATCGATGTCGTGCTCGGGATAGGCCCCCGCGAGATCCGCACGATCGGCAACCTTCTGTCCGTTCACCCACGCGTCGGCGGCGGCGATGATCCCGTGGGTGCGCAGCAAGGTGCGTCGTGTCCCGGCAGCCTTCGGCAGTACGAAGCCCGCGCGGTACCACCATGGCGTCACGAACAGGTTGCCGCTGGCGTCGGGCACCTGCACGGCGCGAAGGTTGTCGCCATGGAACACGTCGAACTTGAAGACCTCGTTCTCCAGGAGTCCGGCCATCACGGTGGCACGGCCGGTGACGGGGTACCAATCCTTTGTGACAAAGCCGCTCATGGAGATCGCCGCGCCGTCCTGCTGTGCTTTCGCGGTGTCCTGGATCTGCCAGCGGCCGATGGAATTGACGGTGCCCGCTTCCGCGGCGACACGCGTATCGGTGTAGGTGGTGCCTGCCACCGCCGCCGGAGCGGCGACCAGGCCCGCCACGATGGCTACGGCAACGATGATTCTCTGCATGGCGTCAATGCTCCCCGGCGGCCGGGCGCTGGATCTCGATCGGTGCGAAAGGCCACGCGTCGTTCACGCGTGCCCAGAGTGCGAAAACGACCAGGCCGGCGACGATCCACGCGCCCGAAAGCAACAGCGACAAAGGCGATGCCGACAGGTAGACGTACACCCAGCCCACGAGGGCGACGATGCAAGGCACCGGATAGAGCCATTGCCTGTAGGGCCTATGAAGTTGCGGTTCACGGCGGCGCAGGACGACGAGGGCGACGATCTGTGCGATGGACTGCACCAGGATGGTCGCCGTCAGCAGCATGTTGATGACTTCGGTCAGGTCGAAAAAGGTTCCGATGGCCGTGACCGTGCCCATGGTCAGCAACGCAACGTGCGGAAACCCGTGCTTCGCATGGAGCCGGCCGAACGTCGACAGGAAGACCTTGTCGCGCGCCGCTTCGAATGGCACGCGCGAGCCCCCGAGCAGGCCGGTGAACACCGAGGCCAACGCCGTGACGATGATGAGGGCGGTCATCACTTCGGCGGCCGCGTGGCCCCAGCTGCGCTCCACCACCAGCGACGCAACGGATTTGGAGGCGGCGATCTCCCGCCACGGCGCCACACCCAGCACGCTGATGTTGAGGAGGAGGTAGACCACCATCATTGCGGCGATCGAGATGATGATGGTGCGCGGCATGGTGCGGCCGGGGTCGCGCAGCTCGTCGCCGATGTACGCCGTGGTATTGTAGCCCAGGTAGTCGTACACGCCGATGATGAGGCCGGCCCCGAGCCCGACGAAGAAATGGGAGCCGAACGCACCGGGCGGAAAGTCGAACGCCAGCCTGGCGTCGAAGTGCGAGAACCCGGCGGCCGCCACGCCAACGATCGATACGAGCATGATCACCCACAAGGCGATGGTGATGACACGCACCGATTCGATCCGGCGGTAGAGCAGCCACGTCACGAGCGCCGTCGCCGCCACCCCGACGAGGCGTGCCGTCCACCAGCCCATGTCCGGGAAAAAGAACTGCAAGTACTCCACCATGCCGATGATGCCCGTGGACATCAGCAACGGTATGGCGAGGAGCATCGTCCAGATGAAGAGGAACGGCATGAGCTTGCCTGTGCGATTCTGGAATGCCCTGCGAAGGTACACATACGTGCCGCCGGAACCGGGCATGGCCGCACCCAGTTCCGCCCACACCAGTCCATCGGCCATGGCGAGCAGCGCACCCACGATCCATCCGACGATGGCCTGGGGGCCGCCCATGGCCGCCACCATCAGCGGGATGGTGATGAAAGGACCGATCCCGCACATCTGCGTCATGTTGATGGCAGTGCCCGAGAAGACACCGATCGACCGGTGGAAGTGACGCTCGCTCATGGGCTCCCCTACCACTGGCCACGGATGCCGAACATGAACATGCGCTCGGAGAATGTCGAGTGCGCGGGCTGGTCCTTCCAGGTGAGGTAATAGTGCTGGTACTCGTTGGTGAGGTTCGTGCCGTTCAGGAACACCTCCAACTGTTTGGCGAACTTGTACGAGATGGATGCGTCGATGTATTCCTGCGGCGCCTCGTACAGTTCCAGGCCGGTGATGCCGCCGACGCTGTCGGATACCGCGCGCCGCGAGCGATAGTTGTACGCCACGCGTGCCTGGAAGCGGTCGTCCTGGTACCACAGGATGACGTTGCCCGATTTCGTCGAATTGTCCTGGAACGGAATCTTCTTGCCGGCGAGGTCCTTCTCGCCGGAGTTGCTGGGCGCGTACGTGGCATTGAGTTCCATGCCGGTCTTCGAGAGGAAGCCCGGCAGGAAGGTGAAGCCCTGGCGATAGTCGAACTCGGCACCCTTGATGCTATTGCCCGTGCCCTGCACGGGCTCGGTGATCACGATGCAGTGGTTGCGCACCACGCCGTCCTCGTCGGGCAACGTGCAATTGGTGACGCTGCCGTTCTTGATGAAGCTGTCCACGTTGATGCGGAACAGCGCGAGGCTGATCATGCTGGTGGGGTTGATGTACCACTCCGCCGAGGCGCCGAAGTTGGTCGAGCGCCAGGGATCGAGTTTCGGGTTGCCGGAGGACGTGCCGTTGGCCACGCGGAACACGGGGCCATCGGGCGTCTCGGCCAACGAGTAGTTCAACTGCAGGCCGCCGCCCCAGGTGCTGAGGTCCAGCGGCATCATGTTCTTCGAATACGCCAGCCGGAATTTCAGGCTGTCGGTCACGTCCAGGGCGAAGTTGGCCGAGGGCAACACGTCCTGGTACGAGCGCTTCGTGATATCCGTGCCCACGTCCGCCGGCTCGTCGCCGTAGGCGCCCGGGTCGCCGCTGAGGTGCTGCGTCACGTCGAGGTTGCTGCGGATGAGGCGCACGCCCACGTTGCCGCTGTACGGCATGTCGCCGATCGTGCCGTTGAAGTCGCCCTGCAGGTAACTCGAGAGCTCCTTGAGCCGCACGCCCCAGGTGGTACCGGGTTCGGCCACGCGCACGGTGTCGGGATACAGCGATTTCCAGTACGCCTCCGGATTCTTCATGGCGTCGGGGTCGATCGCCCAGAAGTCGATGCCGGAGCCCAGCAGGTTGTGATAAGCCTTGAAGTTGTTCGCCAAGGGGCCGGCGGTGTTCGGCATGGAGATGGCCGACAACGGTCCGGCGCGGAAGTAGCCCAGGTCGTTGCCGGCCGTGCAAGAACCGCTGTTCAGCACCACGTCGGCGCCGACGTAGCGCACGAGGCACCCGTTCGGGTCGCTCGCCCCCATACCGGCGTAGACCGGCGTCTCGAACGTCCAGCCCTTGTTGCCCGCATTGCGGATGCTGTTGCGCACGCCGAACTCGAGCTTGAATCCATCGTTGAAGTCGAATTTGCCGTCGAACCGCAAGGCATTGAGGGCCACCTTGCGGTCGTAATTGCCGGACGACTCGAGCGTCTTCATGGTCCAGGCGGCGGGATTGGCAAACGCCGCCGCCAGCTCGGCGGGGGTGCTGATCTTGAGGTACCGCCCGCGGAAGTCGGCCACGATGGGAATCGTGTTCTGCGGAATGCCGGTGGGATTGAACACGCGGTTGCCGCCCAGCTCCTCGGGATACACCATCGTCCCGGGCGGCACCGCGTCGTCGGGCACGCCGTCCTTCAGCACGTTGGGCCAGAGGGCGCCGTCCGAATCGGAAATGTTGACGTCGGTTTCCTGCAACGATTGCGAGGCCGTGTCGTGGATACCGCGAAGCGAGCCGGTGAAGGGGCCGCCATCGTCGTAGTCGAGTTGCAGGTTCAGGTTCTTCGCCACGGAGAACTTGCGGATCATCGACGAATACGACTCCACATCGCCCGGCCATTTCTTGTAGACCTGCGTGGTGTAGATGTTCGACCCTTCCCAGCCCGGCTCGGGCGTGCCGTACGAACCGAGCGCCGGGCGGCCGGTGTCGCGCGACTGCAGCGGCACGTATGTGGCGCCCTGCCAGTTGGTGGAGTTGAACTGGACACCGACGTTCCGGTCGAACTGGTGCTGCTGCGAGTAGAAGTAATCGCTCGTGAGGGTGAAGCCGTTGCCGATATCGAACTGGAAGGACGCATTGCCGGACTTCCGCTGGCGCTGGGTAATGATCTGGTTGATGCCGAAGTTCTGGCTACCCAGGAACACGCCGTTCGACTTGCCGTCGCCGTTCACGTCCACGCTGCCATCGGCGTTCTGCACGATCTGCGACGGAATGGGCGCACCGTTCCACGGCGTGAGGAAGCCGTTGTAGCCGCCGGCGCTCGTGGCGTTCTCGCCGTTGAGCACCGCGCCGTACTGGTCCAGGCCCTCGCTGGAGTTCATGCGCCGGGTATCGGAGTAGTCGCCCGACACCAGGAAGCCCCAGCGGCCGTCGTTATAGGCAAAGAGGCCATTGGCCTCGGGCCCCGTGTGCTTCGTGGTGGAGCCACGCTCGCCGTTGGCGGAGTAGCTGTATGTGAAACCGGAAGGCAGGTCCCACGGGCGGTAGGTATGCAGGTCGATCGCGCCGCTGATGCCCGAATCGGTTTCGCTGGCGGTCGCCGATTTCACCACGTCCGCGCCATGGAAAAGCGTCGACGGCAACATGCTGAAGTCTGGCTGTTGCGAGTCGATCTGGTCGGCGGTGATGAACACCTCGCCGTTGAGCATCGTGCCCACCTGCGGCAGGCCGCGAACGTCCACCGAGGTGCCCACGCCCGCGTCGCGATTGATCTGCACGCCGGTGATGCGCTGGAGCGAGTCGGTGATCGTCGTATCGGGCAGTGCACCGATGTTTTCGGCGGTGATGCTGTCCTGGATCTTGTCGGCGTCGCGCTTCACGTCGATCGCCTTCATCTGCGAAGCGCGAACACCGGTGACCGTGACGCCGGACAGGTCGACGGCGCCTTGCGCGGCATCGCCCTGCCCGTTCTTGCCGCTTCCCTTCTTCGCGACGGGTGGGGGTGGCGTGGCTTGCGTGGCAACCGGCTGGGCGGATGGCGCATCCTGCGCGCCCGCCGGCGTCGCAGCGACGGCCAGCAGGGTTACCGCGATGGCGAACGACAAGGGATGCTTGCGAAGTGCTGTGGACATGAGCCGTGACCTCGTGACTGTTGCCTGTCGGGAACGCGTACTGCCCGGCCGCCCATGAGGCGCACCGCCTTACTTCAAGAACGAAAGTTTTCCGATCGCCCACTGCCCCTGGCGCGGGTCGCCCGTTGCGAAAACACACAGCGCGCGCACATCCGCGGCGACAGGTGTGGCGAGCCTTGCCTGCCGCCGCACCGGCCCGGCCGCCGACGAGGCGTGACCGAGCGGCAGCGTTGC
This sequence comes from Luteibacter sp. SG786, assembly GCF_011759605.1. Classification (GTDB taxonomy): domain Bacteria; phylum Pseudomonadota; class Gammaproteobacteria; order Xanthomonadales; family Rhodanobacteraceae; genus Luteibacter. Next base: position 483,744 of record NZ_JAAOYX010000001.1, on the reverse strand, counting down.
GACCCTTGGACCGTCGCAACGGTTGGCATGGATCTCGACGGCGTCATCCACACCATCGCTGGCGCGCACCACCGCGCCACGGGCTTCGTCGCCGTAACGCCATGGCAGCTTTTCGGCTGCGACGACCACGCGTTGGGCGCCTTGCATGGTTGCCGCGGGCCACATCCAGCACGCGTTGCCAATCTCGACGGCGTATACGGGGCTCGGGCCATGCGCCGGGGCGGCGCCCTGCAGACGCGAGGGCGGCTCGCCCGAGCAGGTTTCCAGCGTGGCGCCGTCGCGGCTCCACAATGTGGCTTCGTCCAGCGCCATGGAGCGCACCGCGGACAATGCACCACCGTCCGGCGCGAAGGTGGCGGCACGCACGATGCTGCCTGCCGGCAGCGTGAGCGGCTGCGTATATACCGTGGACGTCGCGCCAGGCTCGGTGCCGTCGGTGGTGTAACGGATATCGCCGGCACGCACCTGGTTCGCGAGCGCGGCGCGGAAGGCCCCGCCAGGCTCCTGCGACACCTCGAACGTCGGTGCGAACGCGCTGTCCGCGGCGGCGATGCCCAAGGCGCGGTAACGTCCGATGTCGGCGGGAAGGCGCGCCAGGAAACCGTTCCAGTCGTGGGTGTCCGGCGACGACCAGCCCAGCTCCGCCAGCGCGGCGATGCGCGGGAACGCGGCGTGCTGCATATGAGCGAACGTCAGCATCTGCTCGGACCAGAGGCCCGCCTGTACGCCGACGATATGTTTCGCCTCCTCCGCAATGGCCCCTGGGGGCACCACCCGCGTGTCATAGGCCTGGCGCAGCGTGACTTCCGGCGGCGGTCCGGCCCATTCGTCCGGATTCCCGGATTGCAAATGGTCGAAGTAAAGGGATTCCTGCGGTGTCATGACCACGTCGTGGCCCTGGCGCAGCGCGGCAAGCGCCACGCGCTCGTCGTGATCGCCATGCCACGACATCACCACCTGGCTCTTCGGGAGCGCGCCGCCGGCGGCCACTTCGTCGTCCCAACCCACCGGCGTACGACCGTGCTCGACGAGGTACGAGGCGACCTGCTGCATGAACCAGCCCTGCAACTCGTCCATGTCGGCCAGCTTCAGCGCCTTCATCTGCGCGTTGATTTCGGGCGAGGCGTTCCACTGTTGCTTGTCCGCCTCGTCGCCACCGATGGAGATGTGGCGCGAGGGAAACAGGCGCATCGCCTCGTCCATGACGTCGTCGACGAAGCGCAGGGTCTTCGCGTTCGGATTGAGCAGCCAGGGGCTAACGCCCCAATCGGTCCATACGGGTGGGCGCCTCCCCGTCACGCCCAGCCATGGATAGGCGGCGATGGCGGCCTGGGAGTGCCCCGGAAGATCGATCTCCGGCACGATCTCGACGTAGCGCTCGGCGGCATAGCGCACGATGTCGCCGATTTCCGCGGCCGTGTAAACCTTGCAATAGGGCTTCGACCGGGCTCCCGACACCTCGCTGTCGTTGCCCACGGCGGCGCGGCACGCGCCTTTCGTCGACAGCTCCGGGTATGCCGGCACCGGCAGGCGCCAGCCCTGGTCGTCGGTGATGTGCCAAACCAGCACGTTGAGCTTGTCGAGCGACATCCAGTCGATCAGCCGTTTGATCTCGTCGGCGCTCTGGTAGTGCCGGCTGGAATCGAGCAGCAGGGCGCGCCACGCGAAGCGAGGATGGTCCTCGATCGTGCCGTAGGGAACATGCGCCACGGCGCCACGCGTCCAACCCGGCTGCGTCAGCAGCTGCCATGCCGTCACGCTTCCGTAGAACGCACCGCGCGCCGTGCGCGCCGTGACGACGATGCCCTGCCCGTCCACGGCGATCGCATAGCCTTCCTCGCCCACGACCGCGGCGTCCGGACGAACGTCGAATGTCACCGCTGCCGGCTCGCCCTTCGCGACCCTGCGCAACCCGAGGCCGCGCACGCTGGCAACGCGCCGCACGAAGTTGTCCACGACGGCCGCCGTGGCGGCGTCGGAGGTTCCGCGCACGGCGACGCCTGCGCCGGCGCGGATGTCGACCATCCCGGCGCCGGCTGGCTTCACCACGGCGGGCATGGGCAGCAGCGACCAGACCGGTGCGGACCCGGCCGAAGCGCCCGCCGTGAGCAGGACCGTGCCCATGGCCGCGCACGCCAAAGCGAAGCGGCGGTGGCGTCTCGCGGACATACCCGGCTTCATGCGTGCGCGCCCTCCATGGCTTCGGAGGGCGCCCGGTGGTGCACGTACCAGCGGGCGGCGCCCTGCACGCCATGGCAACCGTGCTCGGTGACCCATACCGGCACCTGGGCCAACAAGGCCCGCACGCTGCGACCATGCAGGAAGCGCTCTTCGAAAGCGCTGCGCGCGAGCAGGTCGAACATGGAGGACAGAAAACCGCCGGCCAGGAAAATGCCGCCGGTGGGCATGGTCGTCATGGCGAGGTTGCCCGTGAAACCACCGAGGGCCGCGCAGAACAGCTCCACCGCCTCAACCGCGTGCGAATCGGCCTGCGCCGTGGCCGCGGCCGTGACGGCCCGGGGTGTCGCCAGCGCGGGCGCCTTGCCGTCGAGTGCGCACAGCGCCTCGTAGACCGTCAGCAGGCCCGGCCCCGACACGATGCGCTCGACCGGTACGTAACCGCCGTCCGGCGCCAGCCATGCCAGCACCTCGCGCTCGCGCAGCGAGTGGGGCGCGAAATCCATCTGGCCGGCTTCCGTCGCGAAGACTGCTGCGCGGGGCGACCCGGGCACATGCAAGGCCGCGCCCAGTCCCGTGCCCGGACCGACCACCAGCGACGGCCCCTGGCCACGGACGAGCGGGCCGCACAAATGCCTGCCGCTGGCGGCCAGCGGCCCCTCAATGGCATAGGCCAGGGCTTCGAAATCATTGAGCAGCGCGACCTCTTCCAGGCCTAGCGCGGCGCGCAAGACGTCGGAACGGACGGGCCAGGCAAGGTTGTCGTTCACCACCTCGTCGCCCATCGGCTGGCCGGCGCATGCCAGCACGCAGTGGGAAACCGGGATGCGGACCTCGGCTGCGACGAATGCCTGCAGCAACGCGGCGAGCGAAGGAAACGCGGCGCAGGGGTACACGCGATACGCGAGCGTCTCCACGCCGCCCGGGCGCCCGTCGGCAGCGGTGCGCATGAGCGCGACGTGGCCGTTCGTGCCGCCGATATCGCCCGCGAGAAAGTGCATCCCCGATTTCCCCCACCCCTTTGGACCCATGGGTGAACCACCCCGTCCAGGTGCCCCCGCACCGGATTGGTCATCAGGGTGTAACGGGACTGACACCGGTGTCAAGACATGGCGCAGCAGGCGCCCCACGGCGTCCATACCCCCACGCACACCCACCGGCCCGCCACTCGGTATAATCAGCGGTCTTGCCCGGATCACGCGACTTCATGAATCCCAACTTCCTCGATTTCGAACAACCCATCGCCGAACTGGAAGCCAAGATCGAAGAACTGCGCCATGCCAGCAGCGGGCAGGCGTTCAACATCGACGAGGAAGTGGGCCGGCTGCGCGAGAAGCTGAAGGTCAAGACCGCCGAGATCTTCCGCAATCTCACGCCCTGGCAGATCAGCCAGGTGTCCCGCCATCCCGCCCGTCCTTACACGCTGGATTACATCCAGGGCATGTGCGAGGAATTCCACGAACTGAAGGGCGACCGCATGTTCGCGGACGACCAGGCCATCGTGGGCGGCCTCGCGCGCATCAATGGCCGTTCGGTCATGGTGGTCGGCCACCAGAAGGGCCGCGACACCAAGTCCAAGGTCAAGCGCAACTTCGGCATGCCCCGTCCTGAGGGTTATCGCAAGGCGCTGCGCCTGTTCAAGATGGCCGAGCGTTTCGGCATTCCGGTGTTCACCTTCATCGACACCGCCGGCGCATGGCCGGGCATCAACGCCGAGGAACGCGGCCAGTCGGAGGCCATCGCGCGCAACCTGCTCGAAATGGCCGAACTGCGCGTGCCCATCGTGTGCACGGTCACCGGCGAAGGCGGCTCCGGCGGTGCGCTGGCCATCGGCGTGGGCGACCGCACGCTGATGCTCCAGTACTCCACCTACTCTGTGATCACGCCCGAAGGCTGTGCCTCCATCCTCTGGAAGAGCGCCGACAAGGCGAAGGACGCCGCCGAGGTCATGGGCCTCACCGCGCCGCGCCTGCTGGAAAACGGCCTGATCGACAAGATCGTGCGCGAACCACTGGGCGGCGCGCACCGCAATCCGCAGTCCATGGCCGTCCGCCTCAAGGCCGTGCTGCTGAACCAGTTGGACGAACTCCAGGCGTTGCCGATCGACGAACTGCTCGAGAAGCGCTATCACCGCCTGCGCGGCTACGGCGCCTTCAGCGAGGGCTGAACCATGCCGATCACGGGTCTTGCGCATGTCAACGTACGCGCGTCGGAGGCCATGATCGAGCGCGTGCGCCATTTCCATGCGGGTATCCTGGGCCTCGTGGAGGGCCGGCGCCCACCGTTCCGCTCGCGCGGCTATTGGCTCTATGCCGGCCCCCTCGACGTGATGCACCTCACCATCGATCCGTCGATGGACGACGACACACCCGCGCGCACGGGCTGGCTGGATCACTTCGCCTTCGCCGCCACCGACCTCAAAGACACCATGGCGCGGCTCGACGCCCACGGCGTCCCCTACCAGGTCGAACACGTGCCCGGCTCAGGCGAGACCCAGTTGTTCACGAGGGACCCCGCCGGCATCGCGATCGAGCTGAATTTCAACACTCCCTGACGTCGTTCCTGCGCAGGCAGGAACCCAGCGCCTCGCTCTACCTGCAAACCCTCACCATAACATCGGCTTCGTACAACCCGAGGCGAAGCGCGTACCATCGGACATCCGCCGCCTCCGGAGTTCCACGATGGCCAACGACAACACCGCCAAGCTCGCCGTGCTGATCGATGCCGACAACGCCCGGCCCGCCATCGTCGACGGTCTTCTCGCGGAAGTCGCGAAGTACGGCACCGCGCACGTGAAGCGGATCTACGGCGACTGGACCGGCCCCAATCTCGGGGGCTGGAAAACGGCGTTACTCGACCACTCCATCCAGCCGATCCAACAGTTCGCCTATACCAGCGGCAAGAACGCCACCGACTCGGCGATGATCATCGACGCGATGGATCTGCTTTACGCCAACCGGTTCGACGGCTTCTGCATCGTGTCCAGCGACAGCGACTTCACCCGGCTCGCCTCGCGCATCCGCGAAGCGGGCCTCATCGTTTACGGCTTCGGCGAACGCAAGACGCCGCTGCCTTTCGTTTCGGCCTGCGACAAGTTCATCTACACCGACCGCCTGGTCGGCACCGTCGAAAGCGAACCTGCAGAGCCGAAGGCGAAGAAGTCTCCGAACGAATTGCGCAGCGACACGAAGCTCACGAACCTTCTGCGCAACGCTGTCGATGCCGCGTCCGACGAAAACGGCTGGGCGTCGCTCGGAGCCGTGGGCAGCATCGTCAACAAGCGCTCGCCCGATTTCGATGCCCGCGATTATGGGTATTCGAAGTTCAGCGGGCTCGTCAACGCCATCGGTCTCTTCGATATCGAGGAGCGCCAGATCGGCAATGCAAAGCACCCGTACGTGCGCAACAAGCCGCGGAACAAATGACGCCGGATCTTTCCGCACACCTCGGCCGTGCGCTGGAAGAGGTCGGCGAGACTTCGCTGCTTGTTGCCTACAGCGGCGGCCCCGATTCCACGGCACTCCTGCACGCCCTCGCCATGCGCACGCCGCGTCCCGCGCTGCGTGCCCTGCACGTGGATCACGGCCTGCACGCCGAGAGCGGCGTCTGGGCGCTGCATTGCCGTCGCTTCTGCGAATCGCTGGACGTGCCTTTCGAAGCGATTCGCGTCACGGTCGATCTCACCCGCGGCGAAGGTGTCGAGGCCGCGGCACGTCGCGCCCGCCTCGCGGCCTTCGCCGCTGCGTTGAAACCCGGGGAGCGACTGGTCCTCGCGCATCATCGCGACGATCAGGTGGAAACCGTTCTGCTGAAACTGCTGCGTGGTGCCGGCCCCGAAGGGCTTGCCGGCATGCGTCCCTGCCGCCCGTTCGGCGCGGGCCTGTTGTGGCGCCCCCTGCTCGAACTGCCTCGCACTGCGCTGCTCGACCATGTCGCCGGTTTCGCTCTCGACACGGTGCACGATCCCTCCAACGACGACCCGCGCATCGCGCGCGCTTATCTGCGTGGAACGATACTGCCTGCGCTCCTGGAACAGTGGCCGCAGGCGGCCACCAGCATCGCGCACAGCGCCCGGCTCTGCGGCGAGGCCGCGGAAACCCTGCGCGACGGTTGGCTGGGCGCCCTCGACCGGCTTGGCGACGACCGCGGCACACTGGATGCCACCGGCTGGCTGGCGCTGCCGCCTGCATGGCGCTCCCCGCTCCTCGACCACTGGCTGCATGCCGCGGGCCTGTCCGCCCCGACCACCGCACAGCGTGAAGCGCTCGAGCGCCAGGTCCGCGAGGCCGCGGCGGAACGCCTGCCGCTCGTCGGATGGGCGGACACCGAGGTCCGCGTGTGGCGGGGTCGCATGTGGGCCATGCGGCGACGCGGCGGCTTCGACGAAGGCTGGTCGGCGCCATGGTCGGGGGAGCCGCTGGCGCTTCCCGGCGGTGGCACGCTCGCCCTCTCCGGCGGGCGCCTGCAAGCCCCCGTGACCGTGCGCTACCGCCAGGGCGGCGAAGCCCTGCGTCCGCATGGCGACCGTCACACCCGGGAACTGCGCGACCTGTTCCAGCAAGCTGCGGTGCCGCCCTGGGAACGCCCGCGCATCCCCCTCGTCGAAGCCGGCGGCCGCCTCGTCGCCGTGGCCGACAAATGGCTGAGCGAGGAAGGAAAAATCCTGTTCGATGCCGTCGGCGGCGCACCGGTGTGGCACCTTGACGATTGATTGAAACGCCCGCCTGAGCTAGTTTTGCGGCCATGCCGAAAGCCCCAGACACCCCCGCGCCCGCGTCGTCGATCGCCGAATTCGAGCATTCGCTGGACGAACTCGAACAACTGGTCACGCGGATGGAAGGCGGGGATCTCAGTCTCGACGAGTCCTTGAAATCGTTCGAACGCGGCATCGGCCTCTACCGGCATTGCCAAACGGCACTGGAGCAAGCGGAATTACGCGTGCGCCTGCTGCTCGACCCCGAAGCCCCCGATACCGCCGAACCCTTTGACTCCCGCATCGACTGACCTGCCGGCGCCGCTCAAGGCGCTGGTCGGCCGGGCGGACGACGCGCTTGCGCGTGTCCTCCCCGGCGAACAGCTGCCGCCCGCGGACCTGCACCGCGCCATGCGTTACGCCGTGCTGGGTGGCGGCAAACGCCTGCGCCCGCTGTTCGTCTACGCCGCCGGCCACGCGCTCGGCTGCGACGGGCCCATCCTCGATGCGCCCGCATGTGCCGTGGAAATCATCCATGCCTACTCGCTGGTGCACGACGATCTGCCCGCGATGGACGACGATGCGCTGCGTCGTGGCAGGCCCACCTGCCACATCGTGTTCGGCGAAGCCATGGCGATCCTCGCCGGCGACGCGCTGCAGGCGCTCGCCTTCGAGATCCTGGCCAGCGCGCCCGGCGACGACGATCCGCGCCAGCGCATCGCCATGCTGCGCGCGTTGGGCGCTGCCTGCGGCGCCGAAGGCATGGCCGGCGGCCAGGCCTTCGACCTCGCCGGTGTCGGCCGGAAACTTTCGCTGGACGAACTGGAGCGCATGCACGCCTACAAGACAGGCGCGCTCATTCGCGCGTCCGTCCGTCTTGGCGCGCTGGCCGCGGGCTGCCGTGACGAAACGATGCTCGATCGACTCGACCGCTACGCACATGCCGTGGGCCTCGCGTTCCAGGTTCGCGACGACATCCTCGATGTCGAGGGCGAATCCGCGGTGATCGGCAAGACCGCCGGCAAGGATGCCGCCGCCGACAAACCCACCTTTCCTTCCATCCTCGGTCTGGATGCATCGCGCGAACGTCTGGCCACGCTGGTCGACGAAGCCCTGGATGCCATCGGGCCGCTCGGCGAACGAGGCGAGTGGCTCGCCGAACTGGCGCGGTATTCCGCGCGACGCGGGCACTGAGGAAAGGCGCAGCTTTCGAAACATCTGAAGCGCCGGACGAACCGCACTGGTCGCAGGCGATCGACGAAAGCCAGGCATAGCGCGGCCTACAGCGTATGTCAGCAACCGATTATTGCCACGACGTCCCACTTATTTGAGCATCCCCTGCGTACAACGCAAGGAACCTGCTCATGCGCTCATGGAAGGCGATCGCCGCCGTCATTGCTCCGCTCGCCGCCACCGCCGCTGCGGCATACGGCTCGGCCTATGCCATCAACCTGTTCCTCGGACTCGACGATCAGGCCCTTCGCTGGGACAACGCATGGCGGTATTACCGCGCGCTCGACCAGCCGCGCGTAGCGCCCTACGCATGGCGCATCAAACTCGGGATCGCCGCGGGTAGCGTGCCGCCTTTCCTTGCCTGCTTCGCGGCATGGGCCAAATTGATCAAACACAGGTCCAGCGCGGAACCGACACATGGTGACGCTCGCTTCGCCACACTGGCCGACGTGCGGAAAGCAGGGCTTCTGAAGCGCAAACCGGAGAGCATCCTGATCGGCAAATACAAAGGCCGGTACCTCTGGCTCGGCGGCGCCCAGCACGTCATCACCATCAGCCCCACCCGTTCCGGCAAAACCACCAGCCTCGCGATCCCGGTGCTGCTGACTTACCAACATTCGATCGTTGTGCTCGATCTGAAGGGCGAGCTGCACAAGGCCACCAGCGGACAACGCAGGGCCATGGGCCAGGATGTCCTGGTCTGGGCGCCGTACGACGAGCACGGCCATACGCATCGCTTCAATCCCATGACCTTGCTGGCCGGCATGGCCCCGGCAAAGCGGATCGGCGAATTGCAGACCATCGCGGCCATCCTCTATCCGGACCAGCCCGGGACCGATCCCTTCTGGATCACGCAAGCCCGGGCGGCCTTCACCGCTTTCGCCTCGTGCATGTTCGAGGCCTGGGATGGCAAGCACCTGGGCGGCGCCGGCGCTCATCCATCCCTGGTGAACATCCTGGACGACTTCCCCAGCTTCGAGCGCATCCTGCGCTTCTCCAGCGGCAGCGACGGCGAAACGGGCCGGGACATGTTGAACAACCTTCTGAGGGACAGCACATCGCGTCACCTCAGCCCCCAGACCCGCACGGTATTCGCCAACCTCGCCGGCCTTGCGGAGGAAACCTTCTCCTCGGTGATCGCCGCGATGCAGGCGCCCCTGCAGCAGTTTCTCAGCCCGATCCTCGCGGCGGCGACCAATGCCACGGACTTCGACATCCGCAGCCTGCGCAAGGCACCCACCACGCTTTACGTGAACATCCCCACGAACAAGCTGGACGAAAGCAGCAAGCTGCTGAACATCTTCTTCAGCACGGTGATCGGCAACAACCTGGACAAGCAACTGGGTGAAGAGCCCGATCTGAAGTACCAGATGCTGATGCTCATGGACGAGTTCACGGCGATGGGCCGGGTGGACGTCTGGGCCAAGCGCATCTCCATCGCGGCCAGCTACGGCGTGCGCGACCTGTGCATCGTGCAGAGCCGCGCCCAGCTGAGCGGCACGTACGGGGAGAACGACGCACAGAACTTCATCACCAACCACGGTGCGCAGATCGTGTTCGCGCCGCGCGAACAGACCGATGCGAACGCCTACAGCGAGATGCTTGGCTACCGCACCGTACGGAAGAAGCAACGCAGCACCAGCCACGGCGGTAGTGGTCGGCAGATCTCTACCAGCCATGTCGAGGAACGTCGCGCACTGCTGCTGCCGCAGGAAATCAAGGAACTGCCCGCCGACGAGGAACTGGTCTTCTACGAGGGTTGCAAGCCGATCCGCGCGCGGAAGAACTGGTTCTTCAAGGACAAGAGGTTCAAGGCATTGGCCGGTCTGCCGGCGGTGGAGGTGCCATGCGCAGCGAGGGCTACCCATCTGGCGCAAACCGAAGTCAAGGTGGCAATCGCAGCGTCAGGATGCATCGCGAAGCTGAAGAGACGCCCGCGCTCACTCGCGACTTGCTGATCCGATCCACTCAATGGAGAAACCATGCCAACGGAAGACGATTTTGGCGAGGAAGGCGCGCGCCCTTCATCGCTCATCCCTGTCCACAAGCCCGCGATAAGCGACCCGCTGCACGACATGCAGCTATTGCACGACGTGGCGATCATCAACGAGCAGGTGCGGCGCGAGTTGGGACCACCGCCACGCCCTGCATCTCAACAGAAACCCGAGAAGGAACGGGAAGACATGAAACCTCGCGAATTTGTCATGGCGGCGCTGGTCGCCGTAGGCTCTTCCAGCGTCACCGCTTGTGCGTCGTCTGCGCCGACGCTACGAGAAGAGCGCCATATCGATCCTGCGGTGCGTGCCGAACTCAACCTTCTACCGCCCAAATGGCCGTTGAAGTTCAAGGACCATTCCTTCAGGGTGGCCTGTTACAGCACGCAGACGTGTAAAGTCTGGTATGCCGGTGCGTGGGCAGGCTTCGACGAACCAATGGCTCCGTCTTCCGAGTACGGTCCGAAGTATCTCGATCACATGCTTGGCGGACACGTCGGTATCGCCAATTTCCCCGAACCGGCGGAAGTGACCTGGCGTTCCATGGACGGCACCGAGCATCAAGCTCATATCGATATTGGCGCCATCTTTCGCGACGAAATTGCCAGGCACAATGTCCCCAGGGAAGAGGTACTCGACCTTCCCGATGGCGAACTCACTGTCGACCCACAGATCCTACTGGAAATCAACGACCGGACGATTCGGGTCTACATGCGCACCTATATCCCGACGAAGCATTTCCAGATCCCGGGCAATCCCTATAGCAATTCACGCGATGAACTGATCCTCGCCAAGACCTACAAGTACTGAAACACACGGAGCGTGACCCCATGGGACAACTTCTTACCGGCGGCACGACTCGCCCCGCCAGCGCGCGCGATCTGGACGCGTACGATCGGATGCGCGAACAGCAGGCGAAACAGACTGTGCCGGTGCTGCAACATCGAGACCGGCCGCACGAATATCTGTTCATCGCCCTGTTCGACGGCACCGGGCAAAGTGCCTACCACGATCAAGTATTGACGAACGTCGGTGAGTTGAAGAAGCAAGCGGAGAAAATGGCGTTCAAGCCAACCAATCGAATCGACGTTAGCTATGCCGAAGGCATCGGCACGCAGAAGAATCCGCTCGCCCGCGCCATCGACGGCGCCATCCCTTACACCTGGGACGACAAGATTCGGAAAGTCTATCGGGACCTCGCCAGGGCGGCGGAGCAATGGAAGGATCAGGACCCGGAGGCGCAGATTCGCGTCGTCGGAGTCGGCTACAGCCGGGGCGCCGTCCTGGTACCTGGGTTGGCGCGTCTCATCGATCAGTTCGGCATTGTCCATCCGGAAGGTTTGAAGTTCGGGCGTGACGCCCACGGCAACCTCACCGTGAAATCGCCGACCACGCTCGTCCCGCCGGGCGAAGTGGCCCAGGCCGTCGGGCTGTTCGATCCGGTCGGCACCAATCTTCCAAAGAACTACGATGCACGCCTGCCGAAGTCCGTGCTGTCGGGCTTCTCGCAGATCGCCCGCGACGAGCAGCGCGAACTCTTTCCGCACCAGACCATCCTCGATCCGGACTGGTCCGACGACGGCCGCTTCTTAAGTGCCACCCTCCCCGGCGGTCATTCCAACGTCGGCGGCGGCAATGACGACACGGGGCTCGAAGCGATGGCCTTCAACGGCATGGCCGATTACCTCAACGCGCTGACCGACCGGCCGCTGTTCACGCATCGCAAGGTACCGGACGATCCGGCGCAGTTCACCATCTTCCAGGCGGGCGGCGTCACCGCCGCCTTCGGGTTACGCATGGACAAGGACGGCCAGCGCAACCTTCGCGACGAGTTGGCAAACTGCAAGATCGTCGATATCTGCCGCGATGCCGAGCCGGTGGATCCCACTCTGGCAAACCGGTTCGACTGGCAGCGCGTCACCCCGCAGACCCCCGAGGCGCCGCCCCAACTGTCGAATACCGCCGAGGTGACGCGAACCGTCGAAGCGCCGGCGATGCCCCTTCCCGCACCGACACCGCCGGCGCCACCACCGGCCGTGGTGCCCGTCATCCGGCTCGACGACCCGAGCCACCCCGACCACCGCATGTATCTAGACGCACAGGCGCATGTGTACGACCTCGACCGGCAGGTCAACCGGACGCCCGACCAGCGCAGCGACAACCTCAGCGCCGCCCTCGTTGTCGCCGCTCGCGCGGACGGCCTTCGCCGTATCGACCGCGTCGAACTGAGCGAGAAAGCCGAAACGCTCGCGGCCATCGAAGCGTCCTTCGGTGGAGGGGAGAAACGCAGCGAGGTGCCGGTGGTCGCATCGATGCATACGACCATGGCACGCAGCGCCGACCAATGGTCGACCGCCATGCATGACTTCGAGCAACACCAGGCGCGTGCGCACGACGTGGCGCAGGAGGCGTCCCTCGACTCTCCGTCAGCCCGCGCCCTACCGGGACACCTTCCCACGACAGCGATTCTCGGCCCACACGACCCCCGCCATCCGGAGAACCCCGATCACCGGCTCTATAAGGAACTGGAACGCTGCGTGCCACAGGCGTCCGAAGAGCGCCTGATGCAATTCACCGTGGCCTGCCATGCAAACCGGATCACTGCCGACAATCTCTCGGAAGTCCGCCTGGACGAGGAGAAGTCGACCATCGAATTCGTGGGAACGGGAGTCCGGACCACGCCGGCGAAGATCGATCTGGATAGCGAGCCGCCTCACCCCGAACAGGCCATCGAGCAGATTCAGCAGCACGACCAGCGGCAGGCGCAGATCATGGAGGAGGTACGGACGCAGCAGGCACAGGTGAGCATGGGGCGCTCGCTCTGAGCGCCTGCCGGACGGGCGGAGATAAAGAAAGAGGCCCGCCGAAGCGGGCCTCTGCGTACGGCGCCGGAACCGGTTGGCTCAGGAAATCAGGCGCAGCGTGAACGGATAACGATAGCTGCCGTCCGAGCTGACGCGAACCGCCGCGATGATGCAGAAGATCAGGTTGAACAGCCACAGCAGCGGCGTGAGGAACGCACCGATGATGACGAAGGCGAGAACCCAGCAGATCACGTAGCCGATGAGCACGGTGATCTGGAAGTTCAGGGCTTCCTTCGCCTCGCCGACCAGGTAGGACTTGTCGGCGCGGTCCTTGTGCACCAGCCAGACGATGAGCGGGACGATGATGCTGAAGATGATGCCCGAGAGATGGGTGAGCATCGCGATGTTCTTGTCGTCGTTGTTTGTCGCGACGGGGCCGGTGGGCTCGTAGGGCGGCGGCGACGGCGGGATCTGGTCGGACGGCGTACTCATGGTGGAACTCCGTGGACGATGTCGGGCTCAACTGTCCCGTGCGTCCGAGCTGGTGTCAAGCCGACGTTTGGCACAGGGAAGACCTGGCTGTGGGAGCCGGCTGTGCCGGCGATCCCGCTTATTCGCCGGCGATGGTCATTTTCTCAACCAGCCATGATCCCGTGAGCACATGCGAACGGCGGTCCACGTCCGATCCGACCGCCACGAGGTTCGCGTACATGTCGCGCAGGTTGGCGGCGATGGTGATTTCCTCGACCGGGTAGGCGATCTGGCCGTTCTCCACCCAGAAACCCGACGCCCCGCGCGAATAGTCGCCGGTGACGATGGACACGCCCTGCCCCATCACCTCAGTCACCAGCAGGCCTGTGCCGAGTTTGCGCAGCATGCCGGCAAAATCGTCGCTGCCGGTCTTCACGAACAGGTTGTGCACGCCACCGGCGTTGCCGGTGGACGAGAGGCCGAGTTTGCGTGCGGAGTAGCTGCCCAGGATGTAGCGCTGCAGCACGCCGTCGACGACCAGCGGCGCGTCCAGGGTCGCCACGCCTTCGGCATCGAAGACCGAGGAGCCATGGCCCCGCGGAATCAGCGGTTTCTCGTCGATGCGGAACCAGGAAGGCAGGATCTGCTTCCCGACGTGGTCGACAAGGAAGCTGGAACGCCGATACAGCGAACCGCCACTCACGGCCCCGAGCAGGTGGCCGAGCAGCGAGCGGGCCACTTCCGGCGCGAACAGCACCGGCGCCTGGCGCGTGCCGAGCCGACGCGCGCCCAGGCGGGAAAGCGTGCGCTCCGCCGCCTTGCGGCCGATGTCGCCAGGGTTCATGAAGTCACCCGCACGGCGCACGCTGTCGTACCAGTAGTCGCGCTGCATGCCGTCGTCGTCGCCGGCGATCAGCGCCACCGACAGGGAGTGCCGCGTGCCGCGTTCCCGCCCCACGAAACCGTGGGAGTTGGCGTAGACGGACACGCTCTGGCCGGCATTCACGCTCGCGCCGTCGGAATTCGTGATGCCTGCGACCGCGCGACCGGCGTCCTCGATGTCGCGCCCCAACGCGATGGCATCGTCCACGTCCAGATCCCAGGGATGCCACAGATCGAGGTCCGGAAACGACGTGGCCATGCGGTCGGCGTCGGCCAGCCCGGAGGCCGGGTCTTCCTCGGTGAACCTGGCGATCGCGCAGGCCTGGTCGATGGTGGCCTGGATCGAATCCGGATTCAGGTCGGCCGTGCTCGCGGATCCCTTGCGCCCGCCGAAATACACGGTAAGGGAGAAGCCGCGGTCGCGCGTGCGCTCTACCGTCTCCACCTCGCCCAGGCGCACGTTCACGTTGAGGCCCACGTCGATGCTGGCCGAGACCTCTGCCTGACTGGCCCCGGCGGCGCGGGCCCGCCGGATCGTTTCCTCGGCCAGTTCGGCGAGGCGGTCGAGGTCCTGGTGGCTGGTGTCGGGGGTCGCAACTTGGCTCACGTGGGCGTCCTGGGGCTTGGGCGGTTAGAATATCGGGCCGTACGCGGCCGATCCCCTTTAATGGGGGCCGCGTCGCCCGATAAAAAGCAAAGGGCACCGCCCATGGTGCCATGGAAACCCTTATGAGCGTCCGTGTCGGCTATTACCGCCACTTCAAGGGCATGCCCTACCGTGTGCTGGGAAGCGCCCTGCACAGCGAGACGATGGAAGAACTGGTGATCTACCAGGATCTCTACGACCAGCGCCGGCTCTGGGTTCGCCCCGCCGCCATGTTCGCCGAAACGGTCGAGCGCGACGGCAAGACCGTGCCCCGCTTCGCCTTCGAACGCGAAGCCGACGATTTCCAGTCCATCACGGATGCCATGCCATGAAGCCTTTCGACGACCGCCCGCACGACGACGAAGAGGACTTCGGCCCCAGCCGCAGCGAAAAGCGCCGCAACGCGCTCGACATCCTGAAGCTGGCCGGCCAGCTGGTGGAATTGCCGCCGAGCCGCATTCCCAAGCTCAACCTGCCCGAGGACATCGTCGACGAGATCGGCCGCACGCGGAAGGTCACGTCGCACATCGCCCGCAAGCGCCAGCTGGCGTTCCTCGCGAAACAGATGCGCCGGCACGGCGACGAGGCCTTCGTGGATGCCCGGGCCGCGCTCGGCGAGGACCGCGACCGGCAGCGTCAGGAAGCGGCGCACATGCACCGCCTGGAAGCGGCGCGCGAGAAACTGCTGGAAGGCGGCGACACCGCGCTGGGCGAGCTGTTCGACCGCCATCCGGACCTCGACCGCCAGCACCTGCGTTCGCTGGTTCGCCAGGCGAAGGCGGAACGCGAGGCGAACAAGCCATTGCATGCGTTCCGGGAGCTCTACCGCATATTGAAGGAACTGGACGCGTCCTCTAGCGCCGAATAGCTGTCGCTCCCTTGTGGGAGCCGGCTATGCCGGCGATCCCGCGCAGCGGGCAAGGCTGTCGCAAGCAGCCATCGCCGCTGAAGCGGCTCCCACAGGGGTCCGGCAATGTGTATGGCCCACGAAGAAGGGCGGTGGATCGCTCCACCGCCCTTCTTCGTTTTCCTTGCTACGTGAGGCTTACCAGCCGATGCCGAGTTCGAGATGTTCCGGCTGCGTCTCGATCAAGGTCGAGCTCTGGTCGGATACATCGTCGTACGCGAAACCGTATGCCTTGCCGTTCACGCCGTGCAGGTGCCAGAAGCGCGAATAGTAGTTCGCCGGCGACTGCGTGTAGAACGAACCGGGATCCTTCCACAGCGAGGTGTCTTCCATCACGTGGCGATTGAACGCCGCGCAGATCTGGGCTTCAAGCTGCCCCTCCACACCCCACGGGTCGTTCGACCGGGCCAGCGTGCCCTTGCCTTCGAGCACGTCCTGCGTGCTGGGCTTGCCTACCTTGAACAGCATGCCCTGCGGCTCGTCCGGTTCGTGCGTATCGGCCCAGTTGGTATGGGTGAAGGTCAGCACGCCATCGATCACGGTGCCTTCGAACTGCTTGTTGCCGATCGTCATCTCCAGCACGTGGTTTTCATAGTAAGCCCACGACTGGTCGATGTAATCGTCGAAGTAGTGCTCCTGCGGCTTGCCGGTATCGAACGCGGCCTTGCCCGGCGCCAGGATGCGAATCGGATCGGCCTCGGTGAGCTGGAACTCGGCCGGAACCTCCTGGTTGTACTGGGCGAAGATCTGCGCACGCGTCTGCGTGATGCCGGACGACTCGTGCCTGGTCTTGTCGCCGCCATACACATCGAGCGACAGCGGGATCGAGAACTGGTCGACCTGCGTCGTGTTGATGAAGATGGCGTTGTCGTTCCAGGTGAACTCGTACCAGTCGTAGTGCACATCGATGTTCGGATCGGTCGCGTTCAGCGGATTGGGACCCGCGAAACCGATCGAGCCGTCGGCGGCCTTCAGTATCTTGATGTACATCGGCTCGCCGACCGAGACGAAGATCCGGCCCGAATCCATCTTCGGCAGCTTGAGCAGCTTCGCCTGCGCCAGCGTGAAGAAGTAGTTCGGATAGTTCTGGCCATTCTTGCTCAGGTGGCCAGGGCCGTCGTTGTCCGCTTCCGAGGCGGCTGTCAGCGTGCCGTCCGGCTTCACCCACGAGAACACCTGTGTCGCCGGGTCGCGACCGATGACGGCAACGAAGATCTGGTCGTCGCGCCACTTGCCGTTGGTGGTGTTGCGCAGCTGCGTGCCGATGAAACCCGGATACGTGACGTAGTTGAAGCCCTGCGACGGATCGTTGGCCTGCGGGTTTTCCGGCGGCGGCGTGCCGTCGTCCGTACCGGCAGCGTACACGCCCATTTCCCATAGCGAATAGCCATAGGGGGTGGAGCGCTTGAGGCCCGCCATCCGCACGTACTGCGCCGAGATCGCCGGGAACGAGACGGTTTCCACGCCGCCCTGCCCGTTCTCGTTGTCGTACGCGACGTTCCAGGACTTGCCGTCGATGGACACGTCGATCCGATAGGCGAGCGCGTGTGCGTTCTCCCAGGACAGCACCACCTTGCCGATGGTCTGCACGGAGCCCAGATCCACCTGGATCCACTGATCGTCCGTGAAGCCCGAGGACCAACGCGTACCGGCGTCGCCGTCGTTCACGTTCTCCGGCTTGAAGGCCACCGGATTCTCGCTGTCCGACGCGAGCACGGTGCGATGCAGGGCCAGGTTGCCCGTGGCGGGCACGGTCTGGTCCGGCTGCTGCGGCTGGGTTTCCTGTGGCTGATCGGTCACCGGCTGCTGCGGCTGCGTTCCGGCCGCCGCGTACACCTCGAACTCGAACATCGAGTTGCCGTAACCGGTGCTGCGCTTCGTGCTGTTCATGCGCACGTACTGTGCGGTCTGAACCGGGAAGCTCTGCGCGTCCACGCCACCCTTGCCGGCGATCGGACCCTTTACCGTGTTCCAGTGCGTGCCATCGTCCGAGACGTCGATCGTGTACTCGGCGGAATAGGCATTCTCCCAGCGCATGATCACGTGGTCGAACGTCTTCGGCGAACCGAAATTGACCACGAGATCGGCAGGGTCGACGCCCGGCTTCGAACTCCAGCGGGTGTCGAAGTTGCCGTCGATCGCCGCGGATGCGCTCAGATCGCCTCGCTCCGGATCCACGGACGACGACGCGATGGCACCGATGGCGATGTTCACGCCGCCGTTGCCGTCACCCGGCGTGCCCGGGCTGGGCGGGTTCCCACTGCCATTGTCGCCACCGTTGTCGCCATTACCGGGCTGCTGCACCGGCACCGTGCCGAACACGGGATCGAAACCGTCCGTGGAGTTGTCGACCGCCAGCATGAAATCGTTGCTGGTCGTCGAAAGCCCCTGGGCGCTCACCACCTTCACACGGAGACGCGTGCCGTTGTCCGCCGCCACCAGGGCCGGCGTGGCATAGGCGCCATCCGCCGTGCTGGAGAGGAACGACTCGACGTCGGCGTTATCGGCGTTCTTGCCGACGGTATACCAGTCGTAGCTGAGCGGACCCACGCCCGTCGCCGTCACGGCGAAGTGCGCGGAACGTCCCACGCCGGCCTTCTGGCTGGTGGGCTGGGCCGTGATCGCCGGCGCGATCGCCTTGGTGCCGAGCACGCACAGTACGTGGCCCGGGTTGTTCTCAGCCACTTCGCGGCTCTTCACGCCAAGCGAATTCACCTGGAACGCGAACTGCGGATCGCTCGGATCCTGGCCTTCGGTCCATGTCGTCCATGCGCCCGGGAATGCCGCGGTCGAATAGTTCTGGCCGCTGATGGCCAGGGCTTCGTCCACGGTGGGCAGGCGCATGCCGTCCTTCGCGCACTCGCGAATCGCCACCGACTGGGTGAACTGCGCGCCCTGGTCGGTGAAACCGCGCTGGGTGCGATCCCATTGCAGGCCACTCAGTGTGTCGGTCACCCGGTTGGAACCGCTGGAGGTCGTGTAACGATCGGTCGCCGAGCAGCATCCGGCCGAGTCGTACACCTCGAACTCGTACAGCGAATAGCCGTAATCGGTCGCGCGCTTCACGCCTTGCATGCGCACGTAGCGGCCCTTCACCGGATGATCGAAGGTAAAGTCTTCGGTACCGCCGTTGCTGGTTTCCGCGTGGTACGCGTCCTGGAACCCGGAATCCGGGCTGTCCGAGTACTGGATCTTGTACTCGGCGGCATGGGCATTCTCCCACTTGAGCACGACGCGGTTGAAGACGCGCGACGAACCGAGATCGACCGTGATGAACGCATTGTCGTCGCCGATCTTGGAACCCCAGCGCGTGGTCTCGTCGCCGTCCACGGCCTGCCAGGCGGCGGTGCCCTGCGGGTTCTCCACCTCGCTGGCGAGCGTGCCCTTTTGACGGGCCAGGTTCGCACCCGGCGGAGCGAGCGTCAGTTTCGCGGAGGCGGTGACGCCCAGCGCATCGCCGGTGATGTTCGTCACCGTGACGCTGTAGGTTCCCACATCCGCCTGCTGTACCGAGGAGATGGTGAAGGTGGGCTGGTCGTCGCCCACCGGCTGCCCGTTGTGCGACCACTTGTAATGGAACGGCGAGGTACCCGCCACCAGCGTCGACACATCGAACGTCGCGGGCTGGCCCGGATTCGCGCGGACGTCGCCCATGGCACCGGTGAAGACCGGCGGACGCGCCGCGTTCACGGTGAGCAGCACCTCGCTGGAGAGCTGCTGGCTGCCCGAGTTGCTGATGAACACCGAGTACTTCTTGCCGCTATCGGCCTGGGTCAGCACCGGCGTGTCGTAGACAGGGCCGGTGGCATTGGGGATGGCCACGCCATCCTTCATCCACTTGTACTGCACCTTCGGCGAACCGGATGCGACGACCGCGAAGTGCGCCGTCTGCCCTTCGTCGACGTTCTGCGCCTGCGGCTGGGTGGAAATCGCCACCGGCTTGAACGCGAACACGTGCAGCACCGCGGGTGCCGACTCCTGGTCGGGCCCCTGGCCGTGCACCACCACGCTGAACTTCGCGCCGTCGTCGGCAAGGCTCGTGGCGGGCGTGGTGTAGCTCGCACCGGTGGCGCCCGGAATCTCCACGCCATTCTTCTTCCAGGTGAAGCTGAGTGGCTGCGCGCCGGACGCCGTCACGGAGAAGTGGCCCGCGTCGCCGGCCGTGACGCTGTCGTCGACGGGATTGGCGATGACCGAGGGCGGGCCGGAAGGCGTGGGCGCCTGCGGGACGGCCGAGATCGTGAACGAGGTATGTCCCGTGAGCAATCCCGGAGCCGACGCGCTCACGGTGACCGTGCCGGTCTCGAACTTCGTGCGCAGCGCAATCTTCTGCAGGCCACCCTCGAATTGGAGCTCGTGCGAACCGGGCGAGTGGTAATAGTGGTGCGGTTCCGCAATGCCGCCGTTCGGATCCGGCGTTTCGCCATCGCTGTAATCGACGTACTGCTGTGTACCGCCGTTGAAGCTGACCAGCGAAGCACCGCTGTCGACTTCGAAGTCGACCTTCTGGGCGGCGTCCGGTACGACCACGCCGTTGGCGTCAACGACCCTGGCGACGATGAAGGCGGCATCGGAGCCGTTCGCCGTAATCTGGAAGCGGGTACCGTCAGGCTTCACGATCGGATCGGCCGTGTTCACCACTTCGAGCTCGATGTGGTGCGCGGCGCCGGCCGTCGTCAGCGTGTCTTCGACATTCGCGCCATTGGCGTCGGTGCGCACGTTGCCGAGGTTGTCGATGCACTGGGCCACGGCCTGGCCCGCCTGCCACGTGACGTTCCAGTGCACCTGGCCGGGAAGCTTCGTGGTCTTCTGCGCCTTGTCGGCGCCCACGATCTTGCCGGTGAGGTGGTCCGTGTCGCCGTTTTCGAGGTTGTACGAAGCCTCGTCGATCGTGTCCCACGTGTTCGGCACCTGGTCGGTGCCCTGCTGCACGCCGTTGACGAGCAGCCGAACCTTCGGGCAGTTGCTGAAGGCATTCACCTGGATGTCGCCCGAGCGATTCCAGGTGTGCGCCAGCTTCACCACCGGGCGGAGGTCATATGGCACCCACACCGATTCGTAGATGTAATAGAGCATGCGCGGGAAACGGTTCGCGTCGGTCATCGACGCGTTGTTGCCGCGCGCATTGTGGCGGAAGCCCTTGATCGGCGTGCCGTCGGCCCGCGTGGCGATGCTCCCGTCCGGATTGCGCTGGTAGACCCAGTGCGTGGCGTCTTCCAGGCCTTCCACCAGCTCGATGGTCTCGCCCGGCGTATCGGCGAAGTACCACTGCGCCATGCCGAACGTGCCGACCTTGCGCGCCTGCGAGTACGGCACGAGGTAATTGAGCGCAAAGGCCAGTTCGTAGTCGTACGAATGGCGCAGCGTGCCCGGGCCCCAGTACTCCGCGCCCCAGGCGGGCTTGTTCGGGTACTCGGTGGAGTGCAGGTAGGTCTCGCAACCGGCCTTCGAGCAGCTCAGGATGTCGCCGTTGGCGGCATTGGGCGTGCGGTCGGCTGCCGCGCGGGGAGCAATGTCGTCCCAGCTGCGTGCCATGGCGCGCAGTTCCTGCGCGAAGGCGGTGTTCATCGCGCCGTTGTCGTGTTCCCACGCCAGGATGGACGGATGGCTGCGATCCCGGATCACGATGTCGCGATGGACCTCGCGCTTGATCGTCCACATGTCCTTGCATGCCTGGTCGCCGGTCGTGCAGGCATTCGCGAAGCCGTTCTCGCCGTCACCGCTGGGCTGCACGATGAACACGCCGAGTGCGTCGGCCGCCTCGACGAATTCGGGGCTGGACGGCGAATGGCCCGGGCGCCACAGGTTGCCGCCGGCCGCCGCCATCTGCTTGAGGTCGCGCCACTGCTGTTCCTCGGGCACGGACGAGCCGAGGCCGGGATAGTCGTAACGGCCCGAACCGCCCCACATGTACTGCTTCTTGCCGTTGATGTACGGGAAGTCCTTGTCCCAGGTGATCGTGCGGATACCCAGCGTGCTCTGCTTGGCGTCTACCACCGTGCCGTCGATGCTGACGGTGTGCAGCACCCTGTAGAGGTACGGCTTGCCGTCCAGGCTGTTGTTCGGATACCAGAGCGTGGGATGGTTGACCGTCAGCGTCTCGTCGAACACGGGCGTCTGGTCGGAGGGAATCACGTGCGGCGCGAGCGTTCCCTGCCGCTGGTCGCTGGCGACGAGGTTGCCGTCGGCGTCCACGATCTGCGTGGTCAGCGTCACCGTCTGCGGCGCGTCCGTCTCGTTGACCACATTGGTCTGCACACGGACGGTGGCCTGCGTGTGGTCGGCGCTGATCGCCTGTGTACCCACGTAGGTGCCCCAGGTGTTCTGACCGGCGTAGACGTTCTCCGGGATGTGCACGAGGTTCGTTACGTGCAGCTTTACCGGACGGAAGATGCCGGCTTCCGCCTGGCCGAAGCGGAAGGAACCGGAGAAACCGGGATCTTCGAAGAATCCGCCGCCGCTGCGGCTCACCTTCACCGCCAGCACGTCCGTGCCGTCGAATTTCAGGTAAGGCGTGAGGTCCACGATATGCGGCAGGAAGCCGATGACGTGCGTGGCCTGCGCGTTGGGCTGGCCGGGCTGGTTGAGCACGCCCGTGCCGGGAATGAAGCGGCCGTTGACGTACACGCGGTCGCCCGTGTGCGCACCTTCGAACTCCACCATCACCTTCTTGCCGCGATACGACGCGGAATCGGCAAGCTTCGTGCGATACCAGCTGATTTCGCCGTCCAGGCTGCCCTGGCCGCCGCCGGATTCCTGGTTGATGAAGGTAGTGAAGTCATTCGCCGCGTGTGGCAACCCGACGGTCAGCCACTTGCTGTCGTCGAAATTGACGGCGGCGCCGTCGTCTCCGTTCGGCACCGACGCATAGACCACCGGGTCGTTCGGATTGACGATGGCCTGCTTCGTGTATTTCCACGGCTGCGCGCCGAGGTTGATGTCCTGGCGGTCCGAAGGCGCGAGCGTCACGGCCTGCGCCGTGGCGGTCACGCCGAGGAACGCGAGGGCCAGCAGGCTGGATAGCCTGCGCAACCCTGGCGCGTTCCGCCGTGTTGCGGAATGTCGCTTCATTGAATCCGGTCCCCCTGTTTGGGCCACGTTGGGAGACGACGATGTCGCAACGCGCACGAACGCACGGCCGGCGCACATGGCGCCGGCTCTAGGACGTTTCGCGATGAGTGGACGCTCCGCCCAGGTGCCGGTCTGTGCGAGCCCCTGCAGGCTTACCGGGTTCAGCCGTCCATACGCCGTCGCGGTGGATCATCCACTTGCGGGATGACACTCACAATACTAAATAGAGGGATACGCCCGAAAATGACGATGCACTTTCGCGTTCCGTGATGTGCTTCCGTTTTGTTGTGCCACGGCGGCGCGTGGATAGGTTTGGTCAAGACGCGCAAGCGAGCGGGTTTCGAGGACTCACAGAAGGGGGCTCCGTGTGCGCAGCACGTCACGCGTCAAGAATTTCGCCTCTGCTCACTTGATCGCAATCGTTCGGCCTGCTGCATCTGGGTGTGGGTTCGCTTCGTAGGGTGGGCTCGCCTGTTCGGCCTCGCGCTCGGCGCCTGTGCCGTGGCTTGAGAGCCAGTACCCGTTCCCCTCGCCGCGAAGGCTTACGTCGTTCCTTGCGAAAGGAGAGCCGCTACGCGGCTCGTGTCTTATGGCTTCGCCGCGGCGGACCCGGGCGTGCGGGCGGGGGTCTTCGACTCGGCATCCCTGCCTCGGCGAAGACGGCCGGCCGTCCAGGCCGGCCCCCTTCGGGCCTTCTCCGCCCGCACGCCCTCGACTCCAGACATCGCGGCGAGGGGAACGGGTACTGGCAGCGGACGGTGCGGGGTGTTGGTGGGAGAGCCGGAGCAGGAGCCGATGGTTGCTCCCGCATCTTGTCGACCAAGGCGCTGGGTGCCTGCTTTCGCAGGCACGACGATAGGTGGGGACGCTGCGATGCCGTCGCATCGCGCTCTGGTGGGAACCGCTTCGCTTTGTGTGGGAGCCGCTTCAGCGGCGATGGGTGCTCGCGAGAGTGCCCGCTGCCGCGGGATCGCCGGCATAGCCGGCTCCCACACAGAGCATTGGGCAATTGTATTTCTTGGGAACCGAGGCCAGGTTTCCTCGCCGCCATGGCGGCTCCTACAGCAACCCCGCGAATCCCGATACCTCACCCTTCCCAACCGTCGTGCCTGCCCAACCGTCGTGCCTGCGAAGGCAGGCACCCAGCGACTCAAACGTGGAAGGTCGCCACAGACCAACACAACAACGCAAGCCACACACCAAACACCACACCCCGCCGCACCGTCCGATGCCGGCTTCCAGAAAACGGCACAGGCGCCGATGCGAGGCCGAACAGGCGAGCCCACCCTACGAAGCGAATGCGCAACACCAATGCGGCGGCGAAGCCGCTCAGAGCATGAACCCGCGTAAGCGGGTTATCCTTTTTACCTACGCGGCGCTCGCGGAGATTACGCGGCGGTACCGCCCACCGTCATGCCGTCGACGCGCAGCGTGGGCTGGCCCACGCCCACCGGCACGCTCTGCCCGTCCTTGCCGCAGACGCCCACGCCTTCGTCGAGAGCGAGGTCGTTGCCGATCATGGACACGCGCGTGAGCACGTCGGGGCCGGAGCCCACGAGCGTGGCGCCCTTCACGGGGCGGGTGATCTTGCCGTCCTCGATGAGATAGGCCTCGCTTGCCGAGAACACGAATTTGCCGTTCGTGATGTCGACCTGGCCGCCGCCGAAGTTTACGGCGTAAAGGCCACGCTTCACCGAGCGCAGGATCTCTTCGGGCTCGCGATCGCCCGCCAGCATGTAAGTGTTCGTCATGCGCGGCATCGGCAACTGCGCAAACGACTCGCGGCGGCCGTTGCCGGTGGACTTCACGCCCATGAGGCGCGCGTTGAGCTTGTCCTGCATGTAGCCCTTGAGGATGCCGTTCTCGATCAGTGTGGTGCACTCCGTCGGCGTGCCTTCGTCGTCGATGCTCAAGGAGCCGCGGCGGCCCGGCAGGGTGCCGTCGTCGACAACCGTGACGCCCTCGGCAGCCACGCGTTGGCCGATGCGACCCGCGAACGCCGAGCTGCCCTTGCGGTTGAAGTCGCCTTCGAGACCGTGGCCAATCGCCTCGTGCAGGAGGATGCCCGGCCAGCCCGGGCCTAGCACCACACTCATGCTGCCGGCGGGCGCATCCACCGCGTCCAGGTTCACCAGCGCCTGGCGCACGGCTTCCGCCGCGAACGCGTGCGCGCGGCCGTTTTCGATGAGTTCGCGATAGCCGTAACGGCCACCGCCGCCGGCATGGCCCTGTTCGCGGCGGCCGTTCTGCTCGGCGATCACCTGCACGTTCAGGCGCACGAGCGGGCGCACGTCGGCAGCGAGCGTGCCGTCGGAACCGGCGACGAGGATCGTGTCCATGGTCGCGGCAAGGCTCACCACCACCTGCGTCACGCGCGGATCGCGCGAACGGGCATAGGCGTCCACCTCGCGCAGCAGCGCGATCTTGTCCTCGTTCGGCAGACTCTCCACGGGATCGATGGCCGGGTACAGCCCGCGCCCCGTCGCCAGCGACAGCGGCTTGCCGGCACCCGCGCCGCCCTGCGCGATGGCGCGCGCGGCACGCGAGGCCTCAAGCAATTGCGGCAGCACGATTTCGTCGGAATAGGAGAAACCTGTTTTCTCTCCGGAAATGGCCCGCACGCCGACGCCCTGTTCGATCGAGTGGCTTCCGTCCTTCACGATGCCCTCCTCCAGTACCCAGGATTCGCTGCGCGAATGCTGGAAGTAGAGGTCGGCCGCGTCGATCGAGGGTCCCATCAGTTGGGAAAACACGCGATCCAGGTCGGAGGCACTGAGGCCGCCAGGCGTAAGGAGGCGACGTTCGGCGAGGGAAATCAAGGAATCCATGAGTCTGCCGGTTGGGGGGACGGTGTGGCCCCTGATTTGGGGCCGGGACACGCTAGCTTAAACCCTTCATAGGGGAACGCCCCTTTCACTTGGCGGGGGGCACGGCCGAACCGGTCGACGGCTGCCCCTTGTCGATCGGGGTGAATACCGGTTTGTCCCAGCTGCCCGTCACGTGGTACCGCTTGCGGGCGGCCTGGTTCAGGCCCTTGCCGAGAATGCCCTGCACCGCCAGGCCCGCGGCGGCGCCGACCGGCCCTCCCGCAAGGGCCCCTACCACGGGAAGGCTGTTCCCCACGTGCGGCACGATCAACACTTCCTGGTCGTAATCGCGCGCCTTCAGGCCCGCCCTTCCCGTGATGGTGATCTCTGCCGCGGGCGCGCGAATCTTGAGGTTCTGCGTGGTGGCGTTGCCATCGGCGAAGCGGAAATCGCCCGTGATCGAATCGAAGCCGAAGCCCTTGCCCAGCACGTCGCCGAAATCCAAGGCCAGGCGGCGTGGCAGTTCGGTAACGGACACCAGGCCGAACAGGCGGCCAACGCCGGGCTGCACCTCGAGGATGCGGCCATTGGCCAGATCCACGGAGAGCGTGCCGTCCATGTTGGCGAGCGCCAATGCCGACGGGCCGCCGGGCCACGTGGCGTCGAGCCGTGCGGAGGTACGGCCGCCCTGCAGGATGCCCGCGAAGCCCAGGGCGTCGAACATGCGGGCCACGTCCTCCGACGCGAAATCCATCGCCAGGTGGGTGCGGCTGTGCTTCTCGTCGCCGTTCCAGTCGCCGGACCCTGTGATCTGCACGTTCTTCGACTGCGCGCGCAATTGGTCGATGTGCATGCCCTCGTCGGTGGGCCAGGTTTCGAGACGGGCCTCGCCCAGGCGCGCCTTGCCCAGGCGCATGTCGGTCACCTGCAGATGCATCGGAGGCAGGCTGGAAGGCGCCACGCCGGCTTCGTTCGTATCGATCGGCTTCTTCGCGGCGGCCGCGGCCTCTTTCGCCTCTTCGGCCTTCGCGACTGTCGCCGCGGTAGTGGCCGCCGCACCGGCCGCTGCCTTGCCCTTCTTCGCGGCAGCGGAGGCATCGTCCGCCGCGGGCCACCACAACCGGTCCATGCGTGCGGTGATGCCGCGCCGGCGGAGTTCGTCGTTCGGTACCGTCATCTGGCCGGCCATGGCCTCGCTGTCCATGCGCAGCGACAGTTCGCGCGGGCCGGGCTTCGCGACGATATGCATGTTGGCGAAGTGCTGGCCGAACACCTCGGTGTCGTCGGCCGTCACGTCCAGCGCCGAGAGACCGGGTCCGGCCTCCCCGGTAGAAAGACCGACCACGTACTGCACCCAACCCGACGCATCCAGCTTCGCCGCGTGGCCGCCGATCAAGTAACCCTGCGCAGGCAGCGTCGTCGGCACGGCAGTGCCCAGGTTGAAAGCGGCTGCGATCGGCGTGGTGTTCGTCGGCAGGCGCAACCTGCCTCGCACCACGTCGCCCAGGGCGAGGTCGAGCCTCGCGCCGTCCACGGGCAAACCGACGCTCACGGAAAGCGGCGTCGCCACGTTCGCGGGCTTTTTCACCGGGGTAGGCATGGTCAGTTCGACGCCGGTGAGGTCGGATTCCACCCGAAGCGTCTGCGCCGTGGCATCGCCCTCGCCCGTCTTGCGCAGGTCGAAACCGATGCGGAAATTGCCGCGCCCCTTCGCCACATCGGACAACCATTTCAGGTTTTCGAAATCGCCGACCATCTCGCCCACGGTGAACGCACCGCCGAGCGAGGCGTCAAGGATCTTCGCCGGGTCGCCGGTGGCGCCGGCGATCGCCAGGTCGAGCTGCGCCGGCTGGCCGTGGAACGAGGTTCGCAGCCCTTTCGCGCTGAAACCGGTGCCGTCGAACGTCATGGGGCCGGTGATCTTGTCCAGGCGAAGTTTCCACTCGTCCGCAACGAGGTCGGCGTCCTTGATGGTGGCCTTGCCCTGCAGGGTGAAGTCCTTGGCGCTCTTCAGCGGCATGAGCAGGTTGAAGCCGAACTCGCCGGTACCGCCGAGCTTCATCTTGTCGAGGGTCTCGCGGCTGCGGCTGGCGACGGGGCTGTTCTTGATGAAGTCGAGATAGCTGCTGCCCGTACCGGCGCCGCTCACCTTCAGGTCGAGAATGCCGTCGCCGAAATCGGGAATGGCGGCAGAAGCGGCACTCACCGCGTTGCCGAGGGAATGGCCGGCGGACGCTTCCACGTACATACCGTTGCCGATGAAGTTCGCTACCGCCGAGATACCTTCGGCGCGGGGCCAGCCCGTGCCGTAGTTGAGCACCGTGTCTTCGATGACGGCGCGGGCCTCGAAGCGGCCTTCCTGATTCTTGAAGGGAAACTCGCGCAGGTTGCCACGCAGCACCGCGGCGCCACCGGCGATGCGACCGGCTACGAGGCCGTTGTTGAGCCAGTTCTGCGCGCCTTCGGACATCGAGTGAATCGGCCAGAACAGCTTCGCCGCGGGAACCTCGCCTTCGCCCAGCGCCACGTACATGTCCATGAAGGGGCCGGTGTCCGCGCTGGGCAGCAGCAGCTCCCCGCGGGCCTGGCCGCCATAGCCCTCACCGCGGAAATCCAGAGGATCCACGCCCACGTGCCAGCCGTCGTCGTCGCGATACGCGGCGATCTCGCCGCCCAGCGAGGACATCTGGAAGGGCTTGCGGAATATGCCGGTCGCGTCGATCGTGGTCGCCTGCGCCGGAAGGCTGAGCGCAAGTGCTTCGCCGTCGCCGAACAGTTCGCCGCTCAACGCGGACACGCCGGGCAGGCTGCCACTGGCATCGATGCCGAGACCGGAGAACGACGCGTGCGCGAATGACATGCCGGATTCGGAGTTCCACTCCACCCGTGCCTGATCGAAACGGCCACGCGGACGCCCCTCGCCAAACCAGCGCGCCAGCGCCGGCGTCACCTGGGGAAATATGCCGGCCCAGGGAAGCAAGGGCGCAAGCTCGAGCTTTCTTCCAACAAGGATGCCGTCGGTACGGCCGGCGTTCTCCCGGAGCACCAGCGCGAGGTCGCTGCCGTCGCTTCCCGCCCAGTCGATCCGCTGGCCGCCTTCGGTGCGGTGCAGGTCGACGATGCCGTGCAGGCCGGCGGTACGCACCGTACGCGCCGGACCGCGCACGGCGAGGTTGTCGAGATCGACACGCCAGGTGGCGCGCACGACGCGCGCATCGCGCCAGTCCAGCCAGGTCTCGAAGCTGCCCTTGCCACCTGCGAGGGCGTAGCCGTTGACGGCGAAGTCGCTGGTCAGGCCGGCGAAATCGACGTCGGCACCCTTCACGTAGATGCGCCCGCTGGAACCGTCCTCGGCGAACGTGCCGGATGCGGTGAGCAAGCCTGCCGTGTGTTCGCGCCGCAACGTGCCGCCGAAGCGGATGGCTTGGCCGCGCAGGCTGATCTGCAGGCGGTCGGCGACGAGTCCGTAGTTGCGGTTCGTGGTTTCGTCGGCGATGTCGAGGCGCAGGTTGGACAGCCACAGGTCGGCCGAGAGATTCCCCAGCGACACCTTCTGCGTGCCGCCGCCGGCGCCGAGGCCGTCGATGCTCCAGCGTCCGTCGGCGGCGCGGCGCAGGCCGAGGCGCAGGTCCTGGAGGCGCAGGTTGATCAGGTGTCGCGACGGAAGCACGAAGGCGCCGAAATCGAGTTTCACCGCGGCCTGGGGCAAACGGAGCGGTTCGCCACCGCCTTCCGGCGCGACGGTCACGTCGCGCATCACGAAGAGCGGGCCCGACGGCCGCCAGAAACCTTCCAGGGACGCGAAGCGCACGGGCCGGTGCAACTGCTCGCTGAGCATGGCCGCCACGCGCTCCGGATAACGCGCCGCCAGGGGAAGCAACAATTGGCCGAGCGCCATCAGGATCGCCAGCGCGATCAGTACGCTTCCGACCAACCCCAGCAAGACGAACCGCAGGCGTCGTGCGCGATGGCGCCAGATCGCACTCACAGGCAGGGCTTCTTACAGCAGGACGACATCGAACTGTTCCTGCGAATAATGTTCTTCCGCCTGGAAGCGGATGCTCTTGGCGATGAATTCCTCGAGTTCGGCGACGGCTGCCGATTCTTCCTCCAGGATGCGGCCGACCACCTTCGGGCTGGCCATCACCAACAGCTTCTGCGCGTTGAACTGACGCACCGCGCGGGTGATCTCGCGGAATATCTCGTAGATGACGGTTTCGGCCGTCTTCAGCGTACCCCTGCCGCTGCACGCGGGGCACGGTTCGCAGAGCTGTCGCTCCAGGCTTTCCGTGGTGCGCTTGCGCGTCATTTCAACGAGGCCGAGCGCCGACATGGGATAGACGGTGGTCTTCGCGTGGTCTTTTGCCAGGCCTTTCTCCAGCATGCGCAGCACCTGTCGTTTGTGCTCGTCGTCGGTCATGTCGATGAAATCGATGATGACGATGCCGCCGAGGTTGCGCAGGCGAAGCTGGCGCGCCGCCGATTGCGCGGCTTCGAGGTTCGTGCGGTATACGGTTTCCTCGAGGTTGCGGCTGCCGAGGTAGCCACCGGTGTTCACATCGATGGTGGTCATCGCCTCGGTCTGATCGACGATGAGGTAGCCGCCCGACTTCAGCGGCACTTCCTTCCGCAACGCGCGCTGGATCTCGTCTTCCACGCCGTAGAGGTCGAAGATCGGCCGCTCTCCGGCGTAATGCTCGATGCGGTCGGAGAGCACCGGCATGAACTTGTGCACGAACTTCACGGTTTTCTCGTAGGTTTCGCGCGAATCCACGCGCACCTTCTCGATGCCGTCGTTGAGCGAATCGCGCAATGAACGCAGCGGGAGCGACAGTTCCTCGTAGACGCGTTCGCCCACCTTCGCCTTCTGGATGTTCTCCTGGACCACGCGCCATACCTTGCCGAGGTAGGTCACGTCGAAGGCCAGGGATTCCTCGGACTGGCCTTCCGCGTTCGTGCGCACGATGTAGCCGAGATGGTTCTCGCCGATCAGCGGAAGGATGATGTCCTTCAGGCGTTGCCGCTCGGCTTCGTCTTCGATGCGAACCGACACGCCCAACGTGCGCGAATGTGGCAGCAGGACGAGGTAGCGCGAAGGGATCGACAGGTGCGTGGACAGGCGGGCTCCCTTGCTGCCGATGGGATCCTTCACCACCTGCACCACGATTTCCTGGCCCTCGTGCACCAGCTCGGAGATGGGCGGCACCGGGCCATGCCCGTTGCCCTTGCCCTCGGCCGGCGCATCGGTGGGCGGCAGCGGCGGACGCACGATATCGGACGCATGCAGGAACGCGGCCCGCTCCAGACCGATCTCGACGAAGACGGCCTGCATGCCCGGCATGACACGCTGCACACGCCCCTTGTAGACGTTGCCCACGTAGCCGCGCTTCTGGGCGCGCTCCACGTGCACTTCCTGGAGCATGCCGTTTTCGACGATGGCCACACGCGTCTCACGCGGCGTGACATTGATCAGGATTTCCTCACTCACCGCGCTGCCTTTTCCTTCGGTCGTCATGCTTTATAGCCCGCCCTGCGAGGGCCTGTCACTGACCGCGCAGCAGGCGGGAGGTTTCGTGGAGCGGCAGGCCCATGACACCTGAATAACTGCCGGAGAGATGTTCGATGAAGGCGGCGGCGCGGCCCTGGATGGCATAGGCACCCGCCTTGCCCATGCATTCGCCCGTGCCCACGTAGGCGGCGATGTCCGCGTCCGAGAGCGGGGCGAAGCGCACGGTGGAAACGGACAGCGCGCGGCGTTCGCCGCCTGCCTGCACCAGCCACACGGCCGAAATCACCCGATGCTCGCGCCCCGCGAGCCGGCGCAGCATGGCGGAGGCGTCGGCCGCATCACGCGGCTTGCCGAACACCTCGTCGCCGAGCACCACCTCGGTGTCGGCGCCCAGCACCCGGGCGTCCGGTTCCCCCGTCACCAGCGCGAACCCGGCGCGCGCCTTGTCCAGCGCTACGCGCGCCACATAGTCGTCGGGCGATTCGCCTGTCCCGCGCAATTCCTCAACGTCCACGTGGAGCGTGCGATGCGGCTCGCCCAACTGGTCGAGAAGGTCGCGGCGGCGCGGCGATTGCGAGGCCAGGTACAGCACGGCGGTTCCTTGGGGTCTTCGTCAGGCGCGATGGTAGGGATGTCCGGCTACGAGGGTCGTGGCGCGGTAGAGCTGCTCCGCGAGCACCAGCCGCACCAGCATGTGCGGCAACGTCAGCGGGCCCAGGGACCAGCGCTGGTCGGCGCGGGCCAGTACGTCAGGCGCATGGCCGTCCGGGCCGCCGATAAGGAAGGCGAGGTCGCGTCCGCCCATGCGCCATTGCTGAAGCTGCTGGCCCAGGTCTTCGCTGCTCCAGGGCTTTCCGCGCCCGTCCAGCGCCACGACGTGGATATCGCGCGGCAAGGCGGCGAGGATGGCGGCGCCTTCGTCCAGGATCGCCCGGGCGTCGTCGCGGCCCTTGCCACGCGCGCCGGGTTTGATCTCGACCAGTTCGAGGGGAAGTTCGTGCGACAGCCGCTTGCGGTACTCGGCGAAGCCCTCGGCCACCCAGCTCGGCATGCGTTCGCCGACGGCGATGAGGCGAGCCCGCACGGCGGGCTCAGTCGTTCGCGGCTTCGACGCCGTCGTCGCCCACGGTCCACAGGCGTTCCAGGCCGTAGAACTCGCGGATGCGCGGCATCATCACGTGCACGATGATGTCGCCCAGGTCGACCAGCACCCATTCGGCTTCGGTCTGGCCTTCGACGCCGAGTGGCATCACGCCCGCTTCCTTGGCGAACTTGATGACTTCGTCGGCGATGGACTTCACGTGACGGGCGGAAGTGCCCGACGCGATGAACAGGATGTCTGCGATGGAGGTTTTGCCGCGGACATCGATTTCTCGAACGTCCTTGGCCTTGAGGTCTTCGAGGGCGGCGACCACGCGCTGGCGGAGGTGCTCGTTGCTGGCGGCGGATTTGGCCTTGCGGGATGCGGTCGAACTCAAGATGCGGGAACCTCGTACGGCGGGATGCCGGGGTTGGGCGCAGTATAACGCCCGAGCGTTCCGGCCGCGTCAAATGCCCCGGCAGGTAATGTGGACGAACAGGGTATGCCCGCTCGTCGCAAGCTACGACGGCTGGCCGAGGGCCCGGTAGGGCGCCAGCAGCGCCTCGTCCTCGAAACATGCCGTCGGCAGCAGGAAGCGTGGCTCGCCGCCCGCCGCGAAGGATTCCCGGATCGCCGTGGCAGCGATATCCAGCGGAGTGATGGCGATGGGCACCACCGCGCCGGCCGGGCCGTGCACCCGCTCCGCGCCGCGCCCAGCAACGAAGTCCGCCAGCGGGCCCGTCGGCTCGTGGCTGCCGCCGCCGGGCCGGGTCAGCACGCCCACGTGCGCGAACGTGAAGAGGTCCTGCCACAGATGCCAGGAGGCCAGGCCGGCGAAGGCATCGGCCCCAACCAGCAGCACCAGGGGCCGGTCGGGGCCGATGTCGGCGCGCAGCGACGCCAACGTGTCCACGGTATAGGACGGCCCGTCGCGGTCCAGTTCGCGGGTGTCGAGGGTCAAACGGTCCTGGCCGGCCAGTGCCGCGCGCAGCAGGGCCACGCGCCCGGCCGCATCGGCCACGGGGGGCGGTCGGTGCGGCGGCGTTCGCGCCGGCACGAGGCGCACCTCGGCGTCCAAGGCCTCGGCCGCCTCCCAGGCGGCGCGCAGGTGCCCGTGATGAACGGGATCGAAGGTGCCGCCGAGGATCGCGAGCGGTCGCATGGCGGTCATGCGAAGGCGGCCGCGGCCCGGGGCTCGGCGATCGCCGCGACGAGGCGCTCCGCCTCCAGCCACGGATCGCCCTGCTCGCGCCCCTTGGCCATGCGGTCGATACGCGCGGCGCGGGCCAGGCAGGCCATCCAGTGTTCGCGCGGGGCGCGGCGCAGGGCTTTGCGGAAAAGCTGCTCCCGGGCCGGCCACAACCGTTCGGCCTTGGCCTGGGCGCCGAAATCCCGCGCGTTCGCGAGGCGCATGGCGAGCTGCAACTGGTTCACCAGCCAGCCCATGAGCGCGATGAGCTCATCGCCCTCCGCACGAAGGCCGGCAAGAATGCGGAGCGCGCGGCCGCCCTCCCCCGCGAACGCGGCATCGGTGAGCTTGAAGGCATCGAAGCGGGCGCTGTCGGCGACCAGGCTTTCCAGTGTGGCGGCATCGAGCGGGCGGTCGCCGGCGAGCACGACGAGCTTGTCGACCTCCTGAGCCGCGGCGAGCAGGTTGCCCTCCACCCGCTCGGCGAGCATGGCGACCGCATCGGGTGTGGCCTTCAGCCCGCGCGACGCGAGGCGCGCTCCGATCCACTGTGTCCATTCGTGCGGCCGCGGCGCATTGAACACCACTTGCACGCCATGCTGGTCGACGGTCTTCGTCCAGGCAGCCTCATGCTTGCTGCTCCACTCGGTGGCGGTGATCAGCAGCGTGGTGTCCGGTGGCGGGTCGCTCGCGAAGGCCGTGATCGCCGCGCCGCCGTCCTTTCCTGCGCGGCCGCCGGCCAGGCGCAGGTCGAGCAGGCGCTGCGTGGCGAACAGCGACAGGCCCGCCGAGGCGCGCGCGAGGTCGTCCCAGTCGAACCGGCTGTCCGCTTCGAGCACGTCGCGCTCGCTGTAGCCCAGCCGCCGCGCCATCGCACGGACGGCGTCCGCGGCCTCGAGCACCAGCAACTCCTCGCCCGCCAGCAGGTACACCGGCGCCATGCGGTCGCCCGCGAGGTGCTTCTGCCACTGCATGGCATTCAAGGGCACGAGCGTGGCCTGCTCAGCGGGAAGGCGCCGGCGCCTGCGGGGGTGCCGCCACGGCGGGGTGGTCCGCGACCGCCTGCAGGCGGAACAGGATCGCCTGGACCATGTCGCCGATGAGGCTGCGCTGCAGTTCCTCGGTCTGGCTGGCGGTGCCGATGGTATTGGTCGCGTCGTAGCTGAACTCGCGTGACATATCGACGCCCTGCGAAGGAACGATGACCGTACCGTCGGCTGCCTTGACGTTGAAGTCGACGTGGTAGCGCACCGCGTATTCGGTGACGCGTGCCGTGCCGCTCACGGTGAGCGAATCGGTACGGAAGTTATTCGAGGTGATCGTCAGCTCCGCCGCATCCGGTGCCGGTTCGTCGACGACGGTAGCGTCGGAGTTCTCCAGCGCGCGCCGTAGATCGCGGTCGAGCTTGCCGCCACCGGACACCGTGAGGTGAATCTTCTTCATGCCCGGCGGCAACGAGGCGGTCTGCCGGAGGTGGAAGCCGCAGCCGGCGAGCAGGGCCGCAGCCGACAGGAGCGCGGCGATGCTGAACGAACGGAGGAGGTTCGGGCTCATGGTTATCCTGCGACGATGTTGACGATCTTGCCGGGCACGACGATCACCTTGCGCACGGTCTGGCCTTCGAGCAGACGGGCCACGTTCGGCTCGGCCCGCGCCATGGCTTCCGCCTCGTCCTTCGAGGCCGATGCCGGCACCTCGATGGTAGCGCGAAGCTTGCCGTTCACCTGCACCGCGTAGGTCAGGGAGTCGCGAACCAGGGCCGCCGGGTCCACCTGGGGCCAGCCGGCGTCCTCGACCAGGGTTTCCCCATGGCCCAGCACCTGCCACAGCGCGTGCGCCACGTGCGGAGTGAAGGGGTTGATGAGCTGCACCATGGCGGTGAACGCTTCCTGGCGCAGCGCAGCGCCCTCGGCGCTGGCGTCGTCGAACTTGCCCAGCGCGTTCAGCAGCTCCATGAGGGCCGCGATCGCCGTGTTGAAGGACTGGCGGCGGCCAATGTCGTCGCCGACCTTCTGTATCGTCTCGTGCAACTGGCGGCGCAGCGCCTTACGGGCGCGTTCGTCACCGGGGACACCGGCCGCGGCGACGGATTCGGCATGTGCGGACACATCGCGCCACAACCGGCGAAGGAAGCGCGCCATGCCTTCCACGCCCGCTTCGTTCCATTCCAGGGACTGGTCCGGCGGGGCGGCGAACATCGAGAACAGGCGCACGGTATCGGCGCCGTACTTCTCGACCATCGACTGGGGGTCCACGCCGTTGTTCTTCGACTTGGACATCTTTTCCACGCCGCCGATTTCCACGGGCTTGCCGTCCGCGCGCAGCACGGCGCCCACGATGCGCGCGCGCTCGTCGCGCTGCACGTCCACGTCGGCGGGGTTGAACCAGGTGGCAGACCCGTCGGCTTCCTTCCGGAAGTAGGTTTCGGCGATCACCATGCCCTGGCACAACAGGTTCGTGGCCGGCTCGTCGCCGTGCACCATGCCCTCGTCACGCATGAGCTTGTGGTAGAAGCGGAAATACAGCAGGTGCAGGATCGCGTGCTCGATGCCGCCGATGTACTGGTCGACCGGCGCCCAGTAGTTCGCGCGCTCGTCCACCATCGCGTTCGCACCCGGGCTCGTGTAGCGCGCGTAGTACCAACTGGACTCCATGAAGGTGTCGAAGGTGTCGGTTTCGCGTTCCGCCGGGCCACCGCAGTTCGGGCAGGTGGTCTTGCGCCATTCCGGGTCCGCCTTGATCGGCGACTGCACGCCGGAGAACTCGACGTCCTCGGGCAACACCACGGGCAGTTGGTCTTCCGGCACCGGCACCACGTCGCACGTGGGGCAGTAGATCGCCGGAATCGGGCAGCCCCAATAGCGCTGACGGCTCACGCCCCAGTCGCGAATGCGCCAGTTCACCCTGCGTTCGCCGCGGCCGAGCGCTGCCAGTTTCGCCGCGATGGCCTCGAACGCTTCCTTGAATTCCAGCCCGTCGAACTCGCCCGAATGGATGAGCGTGCCGTACTCCGTATAGGCCTCGATCGTCTGGATGCGGTTCTCGAACGCCTTCACGGTTTCCACCGCGGCGGACGACTGGTACGCGTCGGAAGCGCCACCATCGAGGGCGTTCTGGACGGTATCGGTACCCTGCGCGGCCAGGTCGCGCTTCAGTTCGGCCACGGCGTCGACGACGCCGCGGTCGACGACCACCATCCTGATCGGCAGCGAATACTTCTGCGCGAATTCCCAGTCACGCTGGTCGTGGGCCGGCACGGCCATCACGGCGCCCGTGCCGTAGCCCATGAGCACGAAGTTCGCGACCCAGATGGGCAGCTTCTGGCCCGTGATCGGGTGGGTGGCGTCCACGCCCGTGTAATAGCCACGCTTTTCCTGCGTCTCCAGTTCGGCTTCGGACACGCCGCCGGCCTTGCAGCTTTCGATGAACTCGGCAAGGCCCTGGTTGCCTTCGGCGGCACGCGCGGCGATCGGATGCTCGGCGGCCACGGCCAGATAGGACGCACCCATCAAGGTGTCGGGACGCGTCGTGAATACGGTGAGCGGTTCGCTCCAACCGTCCACGTCGAAGGAAATCTCCAGGCCCTCGGAACGGCCAAGCCAGTTGCGCTGCATGGTCTTCACCGCATCCGGCCAGCCGGACAGCGTGTCCAGGCCGTCGAGCAGTTCCTGCGCGTACGCGGTGATCTTGAGGAACCACTGCGGGATCTCGCGCTTTTCCACCAGCGCGCCCGAGCGCCAGCCGCGCCCGTCGATCACCTGTTCGTTCGCCAGCACGGTCTGGTCGACCGGGTCCCAGTTCACGACGCTGTTCTTGCGGTACACCAGGCCCTTCTTCATCAACCGCGTGAACATCAGCTGTTCCCAGCGGTAGTACTCGGGCTTGCAGGTGGTGACCTCGCGGGTCCAGTCGTACGCGAAGCCCATGCGCTTCAACTGCTCGCGCATGTGTTCGATGTTCTTGTACGTCCACTTGGCGGGCGCCGTGCGGTTCTTGATCGCGGCGTTCTCGGCAGGCAGGCCGAAGGCGTCCCAACCCATGGGCTGCAGGACGTTGCGGCCCTGCTGGCGCTGGAAGCGGCTGATCACGTCGCCGATGGTGTAGTTCCGCACATGGCCCATGTGCAGGGCACCCGAGGGATACGGAAGCATCGAGAGGCAGTAGTACTTCGGCTTGCCTGCGTCTTCGCTCACTTCGAAGGCGCGCGTTTCATTCCAGAAGCGCTGGGCGGCGGCCTCGACGACGTCCGGGGCGTAACCGCCCTGCTCGCGCGTGCCCTGATCGTGGGTGTCCTGCATGGTGTTCGGTACCGGTGGGGATGCTCGGGTGGCCGCGCGGAAAACGCGGCGGTCAGTCGCGGGAGACTATCCCACGGGGGCGGGAAGGCCAAGCCTTGAGGGCTGCAGTGGGGCCATACAAGCGTTATGTGGGAGCCGCTTCAGCGGCGATGAGTGCTTGCGCCGAGCCTGCCCGCTGCCGCGGGATCGCCGGCGAAGCCGGCTCCCACAGAGAGCACACCTAGATCGCGGCGCAGGTCGCGGGCTGGCCGGCGGCCACCGGCCGCACTGCCGCCGCCACCTGGTCGGCTACCTTGCCCAGCGCGCGCTGGTGGGCCTCCACGAGGCTGTCGTAGCTCGATCCCGCCGGCTCCGTGACGCGCGAGGCGCAATTCGCCGACACGCCGTCCGCGCCACGCACGGACCAGGAGGCTTCCAGCGTGGCGTTCCCACCCACTTCCGAATCGAAGCGGCGCACGTCGAGTTGCACGCGCACGACCTTCGCTTCCTTGCCGCGCGGCAGGCCATGCACGTCGTGGGTACCCAGGCGGGCGGCAAGGTCGGCCGAGAGCGCGCCACGGATTTCGTCGCCCAACGGGGAGGCCCAGCGCTCTCCGTCCAGCACGGCGATGCCGGTGGCGCCCTGGCGCAACACCAGGGCCGGCTGATCGACCTGCGGCGGCACGGCCACGGGCAGCACGTCGATGGCGAAAGGCGCGGTCGCCGCCGGCAGGGGTGTCGAGGGCGGCACCAGCGTGTGGAAGTGCGTGGGCGCCGAGGCACAGGCACCCAGACCGGCCACGAGGAGTACGACACCGGCGAGGCGGAGGGAATGGATCATGGCTGTTCTTCCTTGCCCTGCTTGGTGGACGGAGTGGCGATCTTCGGCGGCGCGTCCGCGCCCCGGCCGCGTAGCAGCGCTTCCGGATGCCGGCCGAGGTAGTCGGTGAACGCGCGCACGGAGCGGACCGTGCGCTGCAGTTCTTCCAGCGTGTTGGCGATGTTCTGCTGCAAGGGCGAGTTCTCGGAGAGCGCGTCGTTGGCCGTACCCACCGTGCGGTTCACGCCTTGCAGGGTCTTCTTCGCCTCGGGCAGGAGATCGCCGTTCACCTGTTTCAGCGTGCCGTGCAGCTCCTTCAGGCTGCCGTCCAGGTTGCGGCCGATCGAATCGAAGGGGATCTTCTCCACCTTGTCCACGATGCTGGAAATCTGCTCCTGCAGATGGTCGAAGTCGCCCGGCGTCGTGGGGATCTCCACCGGCTTCGCATTCGGGTCGAACGACACCTTTTTCGCCTTAGGATCGAAGTCGAGCGCGATATAGAGCTGCCCGGTGAGCAGGTTGCCGCTGCGGGCCTGCGCGCGAAGACCGTGCGCGACGAGCCCGGCCATGATGCGCGGGAACAGCGTGTCGTCGTCGCCGCCGACCGCCTTGGCCAGTTTCTCCTGCGCCTGCCCGAGGCGCTGCGGATAGACCAGCGCGCCCACCACGACGGGGAAGGAGTGCGTCTCGGGGTCGTAGTCGAGGTTGACCGATACGACCCGGCCCACCTTCACACCCAGGAATTCGACGGGCGCGTCCACGGCCAGCCCGCGCAGCGAATGCTCGAAGCGCATGCGGATGTAGCGCGGCTTGCCGTCGGGTGGCGCGAGCGCGGTCGCCTGATCGTTGAACAAGGTGTATTCGGACATCTCCGGCGCCACCTCGGTCTCGTGCGGCCCCGGCGGATCCTGGAACGCCACGCCGCCGGCGATGACCGTGGCGAGCGATTGGGTGTTCATCTTCAGGCCGTCGGCACCGAGCGACACGTCCACGCCACTGGCGTTCCAGAAGCGAGAGTCCTTCGATACGAAGCGGTCGTTCGGACCGTCGATGAAGAGTTGCAGGGAAACGCCCTTCCCGTCCTTGTCCAATTCATAGGACACGATGCGGCCGACCTGGATGCGGCGGTAGTACACCGGCGAACCGATATCCAGCGAGCCGAGGTCGCCGGCATGGAGCACGAAGCGCCTGCCCGGAGCGCCGTGGGTAACGGCCGGCGGGGTTTCCAGGCCGGTGAAGTCGTTCTGCTCCTGGTCGGAGTCGCCGGCGTCGGCACCGATGAACGCGCCGGAAAGCAGCGTGTCGATGCCGGAAACGCCGCTGGCACCGATGCGCGGCCGCACCACCCAATAGCGTGTGCCCTTCGTGGCGAAGGCGCGAGCATCCTTGTCCAGGTCGATCATCACCGAGATATGGGTGCGGTCCCTGGACAGGCGCATCGTGGTGACCTTGCCGATCACCACGTTCTTGTATTTCACCTGGGTCTTGCCCGCCTCGATGCCTTCCGCGGTCAGGAAGGACACCGTGATCTGGGGGCCTGCCGACATGAAGTGGCTGACCAGGAGCGAGATACCCACCAGGGCCGCCACGATCGGCACCACCCAGATCAGGGAGAACCCCAGTTTCGACTTGCGCACGACCGGCTGCGGCAGGTCGTCGTCGGGTGGCGTGCTTCCTACGTTGGTGTCGCTCATTGCGATTTCCTGTTGTCCCAGATCAGCCTGGGATCGAAACTCATGGCCGACAGCATCGTGAGCACCACGACGATGCCGAAATAGACCACGCCGGGCAACGGCTCGACGCGGCTCAATATCTTGAAGTGGACCAGCGCGGAAAGGATCGCCACGACGAACACGTCGAGCATCGACCAGTACCCCACCAGCTCCACGAAGCGGTAAAGCCGGGCCCTTTGCCGCGCGACCATGCCGCTCGACCGCTGCACCGTCACCAGCAGGAAGCCCATGATGAGGAACTTCAGCACGGGCACGATGATGCTTGCCGTGAAGACGATGACGGCCAGTCCCGGTGAGCCGGCCCGCCAGAGTTCCATGATGCCGCTCAAGATCGTGTTGTCGTCCTTCGACGAGATGCTCTGCGTGCGCATGATGGGAAACACGTTGGCCGGGATGTAGAAGATCGCGGCGGCGACCAGCAGCGCCCAGGCGCGCGACACGCTGGCGTGCTTGCGGGCGTGCAAGGTGTTTCCGCAGCGCGGGCAATGCGCATGGCGGTCTTCGGTGTACGCCGTGACCTGCCGGCACACGTGACAGGCCATCATGCCCAGGTCGATGGCGCGCGGCGGCGTGCTCATGCCTTCGTTTCCACGGTCAGGTCCCACAGTTCCCTGGGGTCGAGGCTGGAGAACACCGTGATCAGCAAGGTCAGGAATCCGAAGGCCCATATGCCCGCGCCGGGCACCACGTCGAAATACGTGTGCGCCTTCACCACCGCCACGAGCGTGCCGAGCATGAACACCTCGATCATGCTCCAGGGCTTCACCCTGACGAGGGCGGACATGGCAAGCGGGAAGCCCGGTGCACGAATGCCCTTGCGGGCAAACCAGAGCACCCAGCCGAAGATGAGGATCTGGCCCAGCGGAAAGAAGAACAGGGTCATGGCGCTGAGGAAGGCGACGATCTGCGCCCCGTCGTTCCACATGGCGATCACGGCACCCCACAGCGTGGTGGCCGCCTTCATCCCCGACAGGCCGAGGGTGACGATGGGCGACACGTTGGCGATGACGAAGACGATGAGGGCGGCGAAGATCAGGGCGAACTGGGCGTCCACCCCGAGCCACTGGTGTCGCTCGAGCACGGCGCCGCAGACCACGCAATCGGCCACCTCGCCGCGGGCGAGGCTGCGCCTCCGATAGACGGAGTCGCAGTGTTCGCAGACGATGAGGTTCCGGGCTCTTTGCATGCCGTCCAAGCGGTCGAAGGCCGCAATGGGCCGTTCCCTATGATCGCAAATCGGCGTAAACGGCGCATGACGGACGGGGCGCATGCCCGCCAGCCAGGCGGCCGGGGCTTGATATCCTGCCCGCCTTCCCCGACCTTCGGGGCATAGAACTTTGCCCCAGGAGCATGCAGTGACCGGCGCCCAGACCCGTAGCGAACACGTCTTCGACGCGACCACGGAGGCGTTCGAGAAGGACGTCATCGAGGCCTCCCTCCAGACCCCGATCCTGGTCGACCTCTGGGCCGAATGGTGCGGCCCCTGCAAGTCGCTCGGCCCCATCCTGGAAAAGCTTGCCGGCGAGTACAAGGGCGCGTTCCGCCTGGCGAAGATCGACGTCGATGCGGAACAGCAGCTGGCGGCCATGTTCGGCGTGCGCAGCATTCCCACGGTCGTCCTCATCAGCGGCGGCCAGGTCGTCGACGGTTTCGCGGGGGCGCTTCCCGAGGGACAGATCCGCGAGTTCCTCACCCGCCACGGCATCCAGCCCGCGGAGGGCGGAGAGCCCGCGGCCAGCGCCGGGGACAAGCCGGCGGAAACGCCGGAGGAAGCCATCAACCGTCTCCAGCAGGCGATCGCCGCCGAACCCGATCGCGCCGAACTGAAGTTGGACCTCGCCCTTGCACTCATGCGCGCCGGTCAGGTCGAACCCGCCCAGGCAGAACTCGACGCCCTGCCCGCCAACCTCGCCACGGATGCCCGGGCCGTCCGGCTGCGCAGCCAGCTCGAGCTGGCGCGTGCCCTCGCCGGTGCGCCGTCGCTGGAAGAGTTGCGCTCGCGCGTGCAGGCCGACGACGCCGACTGGGAGGCGCGGGATCTGCTCGGCGTGCGCCTGCTCATCGAGGGCGAGGCCGCCGCCGGCCTGGATCAGTTCATCGACATCCTGAAGCGCCAGCGCGACTGGCAGGACGGGCAAGCGAAGAAGCGCCTGCTCGCCGCCTTCGCCACGATCGACGACGCGCAGCTCGTCGGCACGTACCGCCGCAAGATGGCATCGCTGCTGTTCTGACAACTCCGGCCGAAGCGAGTTATGCCTTCGGCTTCTTGCGGCGCACGTAAAGCTGCTTGCGAACCGTCGCAACGAGTTCGCCGGAAGCGGTGCGAATGTCGGTGTCGAACCAGCGCAGGCACTTCTCGCCGTTGGCGGTAGCCGAGCGCAATTCGTCGAGCACGGATTCCTCGATGCGGAATTCCGCGTATACGTCTTCCCTGCCCGGCGCCACGAAGCGGATCTCGCCGGCCTGGTCCCACACGATGTATTCGTTGCCCAGGCTCTTCAGCGTCATGATCATCCAGAACGGATCGGTCATGGCGAAAAGGCTGCCACCGAAGTGCGTGCGTACGTAGTTCCGGTTGTACCAGGTGAGCTTCAGCCGGACCTTCGCATAGCGATAGTCGTCGAGCGCGACCACGCGAATCCCGGTGAACAGGAAGGGCGGCCAGGCGTTGAGGATGCGGCGCATCGTGCGAGCTTTCATGGCCGCCATGCTAGCGACGCGCCGGACAGGGGTGGAAGTACCCCGTTTCAAACGCAACTTATCGGTGCATGACCTATGGCACAGGTTCCCGCCGCCAACCGGCACCGACTATCCAGGGTCGACCATCGTCAGGGAACCAAGCCATGCGCCGTCCGCTTCGCCGCGCCACCCTCGCCGCCGCCGTCGCTTCCGCGATGGCCTTTTCCACCGTCCACGCTGCGGCCGCCGAGCTCCCGGTCGCCGCCGACCAGCCCTACCCTGGCACCCTCGCGCTGCACGTGGACTTGTCGGATGCGTCGAAACACCTCTACCACGTGCGCGAAACCATT
The DNA here is from genome assembly GCF_011759605.1 of Luteibacter sp. SG786. GTDB lineage: Bacteria > Pseudomonadota > Gammaproteobacteria > Xanthomonadales > Rhodanobacteraceae > Luteibacter. Next base: position 440,420 of record NZ_JAAOYX010000001.1, on the reverse strand, counting down.
CCGGTCAGCGCGGGGCACGCGATCCTCTACTACCCCAAGTGGATTCCCGGCGTGCACGCGCCCTCGGGGCCGCTGGCCAACGTGGCCGGCTTCGTCGTCACCGCGAACGGCAAACGCATTCCCTGGCGCCGCGACCTGAAAGAGATGTATGCCTTCCACGTGGACGTTCCCGACGGCGTGGACAAACTCGATCTCGCCTTCGAGTACCTTGCGCCGGCCACGCCGAACTACGTGCCCCTGTCGTTCAATGAAGTGGCCTTCTATCCCGCGGGCCACTACACCAGCCGCATCACGATCGAACCGAGCGTCACGCTGCCGGCCGGCTGGAAGTACGCCTCCGCCCTCGAAACCGCCTCGCAGTCGGGGAACGAGGTGCGCTTCAAGCCGGTGAGCTTCGAGAACCTGGTCGATTCGCCGTTGATGACGGGCAAGTATTTCAACCGCATCGACCTCGCACCGGGCCAGGACACGGCGGTGCACCTCGACATCACGGGCGACACGGCCGCGGGCGTGAAGGCCACCGACGAGCAGATCGCCAAACAGCGCTCGCTCGTGGTTCAGGCCAACAAGCTGTTCGGTGCCCACCATTACGGGCACTACGATTTCCTGCTGGTGGTGTCCGACCATACGGGGCACTTCGGACTGGAGCACCACCAGTCCAGCGACGACCGTCTCTACGCGAACTTCTTCACCGATCCGGACGTGAACCTCGCCGCGGGCACCCTCCTACCGCACGAGTACATCCACTCGTGGAACGGCAAGTTCCGCCGCCCCGCCGATCTGTGGACGCCCACCTTCACCGAACCCATGCAGGACGACCTGTTGTGGGTGTACGAAGGCCTCACGGACTACTGGGCCGGCGTGCTTACCGCGCGCTCCGGCATCTGGACCACGGCGCAATGGCGCGATTCGCTGGCCGGCATCGCCGCCGACATGTCGGCGCGCACCGGGCGCTCATGGCGTTCGCTCCAGGACACCGCGGACGGCATCCCGTTGTCGGCGGGCCGCGGTCGCGGCTGGACGAACCTGCGCCGCAGTTCGGATTACTACCCCGAGGGCCAGCTGCTCTGGCTCGACGTCGACACGAAGATCCGCGACCTTTCCGGCGGCAAGCATACGCTCGACGAATTCGCGCGCGCCTTCTACGGCATGGACAACGGCAGCTACACGCCGAAGACCTATACCTTCGAGGACGTGATTTCCACGCTGAACGGCATACAGCCCTATGACTGGGCAGCGTTCCTGCGCCAGCGGCTCGATTACACCGGCGACACGCTGCCCGAGCACGGTATCGAAGGCGGCGGCTGGAAGCTGGTGTACGACGACACCCCCACCCCCTTCGCAAAGACCGCCGAGAAGATTCGCAAGACGGTCAATTTCGCCTATTCGCTCGGCATCCAGGTATCGGACAAGGGTGAAGTCACCGATTCGCAATGGGACGGCGTTGCCGCGAAGGCGGGCCTCGTGCCAGGCGTGACCATCGTCGCCGTGAACGGCAAGGATTACTCCGCGCAGGTCCTAAAGGATGCAGTGACGGCAGCGAAATCGAGCAGCACGCCGATCGAGTTCCTCATCAAGGACATCGAGGAATACGCGACCGTGAAGGTGGATTACCACGGCGGCCTGAAGTATCCGCACCTCGTGCGTGGCGACGGCAAGGACCTGATCGGCGCCATCGCCACGCCGAGGAAGTAATTCAGGGATTCTCGCGCGCGCTCTCGAACAGGAACCACACGCGGCGTTCGGCCTGGTCGATCCAGTTTTCGACCAGGCTGGCCGTCGCGACGTCGCCATACTCGTCGCAGACACCGTGTACTTCACGCAGGAAGCCGACGAAGCGCTCGTTGTCGTCGCGCAGCTCGGCAAGCATGTCCTGCGGCGTGACGAAATCGGCATCGTTGTCGGACAGGCGCTGTGAACGCGCGGCGTGGCCGAGCGAACGAAGCGTGGTGCCGCCGACCTTGCGGGCCCGCTCCGCGATGTCGTCGGTGATGGCGAAGAGTTCCGTCGCCTGCTCGTCGAGCAACAGGTGCAAGTCGCGGAAGCGCGGGCCGGACATGTGCCAGTGGAAGTTCTTCGTCTTCAGGTATAGCGCGAAGGTGTCCGCGAGAAGCACGGTCAGGGCACCGGAGATATCGCGGGTGGCATCCGCGCCGAGGCCCGTCGGCGTCTTCAGCGCGGCCTTGCGCAGGTTCTTCGTGGCTTGGGGATTCTTCATTGCGCTGCGCTCCTTGGGTGTTTGAGCCCCCGAGGATGCGCCACCCGTGTGACAGGGGATTGGACGAAACACGCTCGCCCATCACGCGAGCGGAAGGGTCACCACCACCCGCAGCCCCGGGCCGCGTTCCCCGTCCAGCAGCCGGATGCTCGCGCCATGCAGTTCGACCGCGCGTTGCACGATCGAAAGGCCGAGGCCATAGCCGCTCCCCTGCGTGTCCAGGCCTCGCTGGAATCGGGTGAACATGGCCTCGCGGCGTTCGGGCGGGATGCCGGGGCCGTCGTCGACGACCTCGATGAGCGCGTGGTCCCCCTCTCGCCGAATGGAGAGATCGACGTGACCGCCGTGGGGAACGTGACGAAAGGCGTTGTCGAGCAGGTTGCGCAGGAGCGAGCGCAAGGCCGCCGTGTAGCCTTGCACGGCCAGGCTGTCGGGCAGGTTCACGCCCAGTTCGACGCCGCCCGCCTCGATCAGCGGGGACAACTCCTCCACCACGTCGAGGGCGAGCGCCGCCAGATCCACCGTGCCACGCGGCCCCGCGGCGGCTCCTGCTTCCAGGCGTGCCAGCGACAGCAACTGCTCGGTTCGGCGCGCCAGCGACACGAGGCATTCGCGCGCGGCCTCCAGCGCGGTCTGCGCCTCGTCCGGCTGGGCCGAAGCCATGGCGTTCTCGAGATTGATCATCGTGGAGGCCAGCGGCGTACGCAGCTCATGCGCAACGTCGGCGCTGAACCGGCGTTCGCGATCGAGCGCTTCCTCCAGGCGCTCGATCTGGTCGTTCAGCGCGCCCAGCACGGGCCGCAGTTCCACCGGCTCGTCGGAAAGGTGCACGGGCGCCCGGCTCCCCGGCTTGCGCCGCGCAAGCGCCCCGGCCAGCTGGTCCAGCGGCATGAGGCCCCGGCGTATCGCCCACCCCACGAGGAAGGCCATCAGCGGCAGGCCCAAAAGCAGCGGCAGGGTATGTTCGATCCACAGCGCGCGCGTGATCTCGTTGCGGCTGTCGTAGCGCTCGCCGGCGCGGATCGTGATGTTCTCGTCTTCCTTCACGAGCGTGAACACGCGCCACCGGTACTTACCCTTGTGCACGTCCTCGAAGGCGCCGTCCACCGCGTGCGTGTGCGGCACCCCTGCCAGATTTTCCGTTGCGAGCAAGAGACTGCCGTCGCTGTCGAACACCTGAAAGCCCACCTCCGATTCGAAGGTACGCCCCTGCACTGTCAGCTCGTGCGGATGGTTGGAGACGCTTGGCACCAGCAAGCGCGCAGAGCGGTGCTCGCGCAGGTGCTCGACGCCGACGCGACCGACGATGACTTCCAGCGTGCGGGCCGCCTGGGCAAGGCGGGCGTCGGACAGTTCGTCAACTTCCTCCAGGGTGTGCTTCGCACTGAGGAAACCGAGTGGAATCAGGACGATCGCCAGCACCATCACGATCAGCACGAGGAGGCGCGATCGAAGGCTGGCGAGCTTCATTGCGGCTCACGCGGCAGCATGTATCCGAAGCCGCGCACCGTCTGGATCGCCCCGTGGCTCAGCTTGCGCCGCAACGAGTGCACCAGCACTTCCAGCGCACTGGTGCTCACGACATTGTCCGGGCCGTAAAGCGAGGTTTCCAGCGACTCGCGCCGCACGATGCGCCCGGCGCGCTCCATCAGCGCTTGAAGCAAGGCGAACTCGCGACGCGTCAGGTCCACTCGCTGCCCGTGCCACGTGACCTCGAAGGTGCCGAGGTCGAGGCTCAAGGCGCCCGCTTCCAGGCGATTCACCGCCACCCCGCGCACCCGTCGCGCCAACGAGCGGATGCGTGCCGCCAGTTCGTCAAGGTGGAAGGGCTTGACCAGGTAATCGTCGGCACCCGCGTCGAGCACGCTGATGCGCGAATCCACGGCGTCCCGCGCCGACATCACGATCACCGGAGTGGACACCCGCAGGCGCCGGGCCTCCGTCAGTACGTCCAGACCATCCTTCCCGGGCAGGCCGAGATCGAGCAGGACCAGGTCGGCATCGTGGTCGCGCAGGGCCAGCAGCGCTTCGTTGCCGTTGCGGAACCAGCTGATCGTATAAGCAAGCCGTTCCAGCGCCCGGCGTATGGCCTCGCCGAGCTGGACGTCGTCTTCAACGAGGATGATGTGCAAGGCCGCGGTCCCTGGGTCGTGTGGGTGCCATTATCCTTTCGCGCAGCTTAGCGCCTGCTTATGCCGGGGTGATCGTTCCGCGGCAGGTTCATCCCCCCGCCGACCGGACCGGTTCCTTCGACCGTTCGAGCAGCAGTCCGTCCAGCGACGGCGGCGCGACCGCCTCCGCCGTGGCCGCCGCCGGCCTGAAGCCGGCCTCGATGGCGACCGTGGCCAACTCGTGCAGATCCATCGTGGCGACCTCGGTCCCGGGCGGAGCCACCCCGTCGGGCATCGCATCGTACGGCGGGGCGAAATAGGTCATGAAATCGCGCCGCGCGGTACGTGTTTCCAGCCAGTCGAGTCCGGCGTGCCGGACCGGTGCGCCGCTTACATGGCGGCGGCGCATGTACTCGGCATAACGAAGCTCGGAAATGGGATCGTGCGCGGGATTCCATAGTTTGACTCGCAACGGCGTCGCCAGGACCTGTTCGGCGAACGCCGTCGGCGGCACGCGCTCCTCCGACCCGCCCGGGCCGATGCGCAGCATCCTCCCACCCCCGGCTTCCCAGCGGGTGGCCACCTCGCGCAGGCGAGCCGGATAGTCCGCCGCCGTGGCACGGATGCCGAACGTGTCGTCGATCACGAACGTTCCCTCGGGCAGCCGGGTGCTCAGCCGGCCAGCAGACGCCAGGAGCTTCAGGGATTCCGCGCGAAGAGGCATGACCAGCGTCACCGCATGCTCGTTCGTGCCCGCCACCACCGCGATGTGCCGGTCTTCACGGAGCATGGCGCGAAGCCGCCGCGTGTTCGCCAGTATCCTCAGGTAGCGGTCTTCCACGCCGTGCGCAATGAACGAACTGACCGGGTTTCCCGCATCGTGCAACCGGAGGTAGACGCGCGGATCGGGCGGCGGGCCGGCACGCATGCCTTCGACGCCCTCGGGCACCGCCACGGCCGTCCATTCCTGGGTCAAGGGAATGGCCTGCCAGTCGGGCGTCGGCCTCGCACCGGGAGCCTGGACCGGAACCGGCCTGCCCCTCACGTCGAGGCCGGTGTCGAAACCGAGCGTTCGCTGCGAACCGGGATGTGTCGCGACGAAGGCGACATTGCCACCGGGCGTCACGTCGATGCGCGCAAGCGACGTGCGAAGGAACCGCAACAGCGGCTGCGGCATGCTGTCGACGAGACGCCCGACATTCGCGAGATCCTCGTCCACCGCTCCCGGCAGCCGGTCGGCGACAAGGGACAGGGACGCGGCGTATTCGCGCGGATCCGCCGGCGCGAATCCGTCGCGCAGATTCGTTTCTGGGAACCAACTGCCCTGGACGTCCACCACGTGGCGTCCGGTGCCTCGGCGTTCGGCCTCCCCGTCGCCGGGTGCCAGCAGCTCGCGGCGGGCGCCCGCGAGTTCCGGCCCCGTCTCGACGATCTGCCAGCGGCCATCCGGGTGCCGGAGCCGCACATAGTGCCTGCCGCCCCGCACCCAGCGATCCTTCTTCCGCACGCGCGCATCGGTCAGCACGGCCTCGTCCTCGACCAGCAGGTGATCCAGTCCTTCTGGCAACAGGGCGCTCTCTGCTTCGAGGACCTCCGGCAAGAGGGCGATGGCTTCGCCCGGCGTCTGTTCGTCGATGGCGGTGCCCGCGCGGGCATTCTTCCGGGCGTCGCGCAGCCAGCGTTGTTGATCGTCCGTCAGGCCCTCCCGCGGGTCGGTCAGTGCGTGGCGCAGGCGTGAGATCCGACGGAACAGTTGAGCCTCCCTTGGTGTGCGCACGACGGGCTCCAGCCACAGGCGATGCATGCGGCGCAGTTCCGCGCGCAGCGGACCGGCCTCGATCGCAGCAGCCAGCGCCTTGCGGAAACGGATTTCGCGCCCCTCCGCCGCCGCCATGCCAGCGGGATCGATGCCATGTTCGGCCACCGCCGCAAACACCGAGGGATATTCGGCCAGCGTTCGCCCGCGCTGACCGAGCACGGCGTAGCGGTTGCCGAAACGCCGCAGGTGAAGTGCGTCGGCGGGCACGCTGCCGACCTGGAAATCGAGACCGTCCGGAGACACGCCGAACCGGAACGTTCCGTCCTGGCGATAGAAAGCCAGAGGCCGGCCGGCCTGCCGGGACATGGCCTGAGCGAGCAACGCTATTTCCCGGGCGCTCCACACGACAGCGCGAGGGTCGCGCAAGCGTGCGGAAACGGTTTCGAGGAAGCCATGACCGAGTGCGAGGATGAGCATCGGCTCGCGCGCCGCACCGCCTTCCGCGGACCATCCTTCCGCCAGCGCGATCTCGCTCACGCCAAATTGTTCCAGGACGCCCGCCGCCCGGTGCAGGGTTCGCGCATCGGCGGTGAAATCGCGTCTGACGATTTCGGCCAGCATGCTGCCCGCCATGAAATTCGCGCCGTCGAACGCCAGCTTCCACGTTCCCGACGGTTGCCGTTCGACGCGCGGGCCTTCACTGCCGTCTTCGAGAAGCAACCGGTAACCACCCACGTCCGGAACCACGCGCGCGGTACGCAGACCGCCGCGCAGGATCAACTGCACGAAGCGGCCGTTGCCGTGCACGAACACACCGTCGCTCCGCAGCGCGGCGTCGGCGGGCAGCCTCACCATGTGGCGTTCGGTCTCCTCGGCGAACCAGATGCCGAGGGTTCCGTCGCGCAGGCGGTAGAGCCGGTTGACGGCGTCCGTCCGCCAGCCAGGCGGCACGGTGGGGGACAACGGGTAGCCGAGCCTGCCGTTCACCCGGCGCGGCGCCACGAAGGTGGGAGCCTCATGCGCAATGCCCGAAGAATCCGCCCCGCCCTTGGCGCCCTTTCCGGCCATGGACGCACCGATCAGCACGTTGTCGACGACCGCGGACGCTGCACCTTCCACACCCGCCCGGCGTTCCTCCGCCGTCTTGCCGTCGATGCCCTGTTCGATGCCGGTGCCCAGCCCCGTGGCCGTCGTCAGGATCTGCACTTCCAACGACACGGGCGGGAAGAACGACAGCGGCAGCATCAAGGCGGACCACCGCCCGATGGTCGTGCGCCACCCTTCCCAGGCCGTTTTCACCTGCATGTGCGCGTCCTCGCGCAGGCGCGCTTCCAGTTGTGCGCGCATGTCCTGGAACACGTCGTCCGTGATGGGCTCGTTCGCGTGATCGATGCTGCCGGTGTCCGCCTGCCAACGGCCGCTGCCGAGGTTCTGGAGGCCTTGCTTCACCCCCGTCCAGAACACCCCGTCCTGCGCGCGATAGGTCGAAAAATGTCCCAGCAACGCTTCCATCCGCGCCGGTTCCTTCGCCTGGTCGAGCACCCACTGGCGAAGTTCGCGTTCGCTGCCGGCTACCACGAACGCCGGAGCACCGCCCGGCACGTACATGACCTCGCTGCCGTCGGGCGCGATAAAGCGCACCAGGTCGCTGGCCGTATAGCCGTTGATGTCGAACCGCAGCACTTTCACGCCCGTCCCGGGCGTGCGATCACGCAGTTGTGCCAGTGCGATGGGGCCCGACAATGGCACCCCAGGCGCACCTCCCGCCATAGCTTGCCGGTATTGCGCCTCGCTCAACCGGCCCGCTGCACGTGCATTTCGTGCCTGCTGCACGAACTCGTAGCGGGCCAGCACGGGCCAATCGCCACGCACCCGCTCCCAATAACGGTCCAGAGCCTCGTCGAGCTGTATCACGTACGGCAATTGCCCAAACAGCTCGGGAGCGTCGAACATCGCAACGATCTGCGACAGGCGCAGGCCGCTGTCGTGGGCCTGGGTGAAACCGCCGAGGCGAAACACGCCGAAGGCTTCGTCAATCCGGCGGGCGTCCTCACTGACCGTCTCCACCACGTTGCCCTCTGCGAAGAACGCGTTGTACACGTACCCCGGGCCGGTTCGGCTCCACAGGAACTGCCCTACCGTCTCGAAGAAGTCCTTCACGCTCTGCGCGTGCCAGAGCCGCTCGGAAAAGCCAACCACATCGGGGCTCTGTTTGCCGCCGCCGAACAAGCCGCCGATCAGATCGGAAGACACGGCGAGGAAACTGTGGCGGGAATGATCGGGGAACGCCTGCATGACCGCATCGGTCAGCGACATTGCCTGGTCCGGCATGCCTTTCTCGCGCTGCGCCTGTGTGGCGAAGTGCGCGACCGTATAGGCGTCGCCATCGACGTGCAGCTTGGCCTCGATCAGCGTTTTCGCCAGGTGCCGCACATCGGGCATCGGCGCCTCCGCCACCAGGTCGGACAACGTCTGGAACGCGCTCACATCCGCGGCGGTTACAAACTGCACGGCTACCGGCGATGCCTCGCCGGAATGCATGTCGTCGACCGCGTAATGCATGCCGGTGCGGTCGTCACCGGCGATAGCCGCACCAGCCGTCGCAACGGGAAGAACCGCCGCGAGCGCGAAACAAGCGATGTGCGCGAACACATGGGAGGGAGGCATCGTGAGCACCTGTCGAGCGGGGATCAAGCCTTCGACGATAGGTGCTTCGTCCGGGCATCGATGCCGGCCGCAAACCCGGCGAATCTGCCGCAATGGCTGAATGTTCTGTCAGTTGCCTACAATGAACGTTTTATCCGCAGCGTCTTTCTCCCGATGGAACCCGCCATGCCTCGGATTCTTGCCACACGTATCCTGTTCGCCCTCGCCGCCGCGGCACCGTTGGCGATCCACGCCAGGGACACCTGGACTACGCCAGCCGAGGCCTCGGCCTTCCGCACCACGCCTTCGTACGCGGAAACACAGGCTTTCCTTCGGCGGCTGGTCGATGCCGCACCGGGCACCTTGCGCATGGTGACGTTCGGCAGCACGCCGGAGGGGCGCCCGATGACGGTGGTGATCGCGGCGAAGGACGGCGACCTCACACCCGAACGCGCCCGCGCGGCGGGCAAGCCGATCGTCCTCGTGCAGGCAGGCATCCACCCCGGCGAAATCGAAGGCAAGGACGCGGGGTTGATGCTCTTGCGCGATATCGCCGTCACCGGAACGTTGCCGCACCTGCTCGACCATGTCGTGCTCGTGTACATCCCCGTGTACAGCGTGGACGGTCACGAGAACTCGGGGCCGTACTTCCGCATCAACCAGAACGGCCCCGAAACGATGGGCTTCCGCGGCCAGTCGCAGTACCTCAATCTCAACCGCGACTACGTCAAGGCCGAAGCTCCGGAAACCCGTGCCTGGCTGAAGCTATGGAACACATGGCGTCCCGACCTGCTCATGGACATCCACACCACCGATGGCGCGGACTACCAGCCCGATCTCACCTGGTATGCCGAGGACCCGCACAAGCTGCCGCCATCGATCGCCGCATGGCAGGAGCGGGCCTACGCGCGCGAAGCCATGCCGCGGTTCGAGAAGCTAGGGCACATCGCGTCGCCTTACCTGGAATTTCGCGATGGCCGCGACATCACCAAGGGCATCGAGAACTTCGGTTCCGGGCCGCGCTTCTCGACCGGATACGCCGCCATTCGGAACCGGGCCGGCCTGCTGATCGAAACGCATATGCTGAAGTCCTACGAAGTGCGCGTGCGGGCCAGTTACGACATAGTGCGGAGCGTGCTCGAGGTCGTGAATCGCGACCCCGCGGCGCTACTCGACGCCTCCCGCAAGGCGGATGCCTGGGCCGCTTCCCTCTCCGCGACGAGGGAGGCGACGCTGCCCGTGACATTCAAGCAGGATCCCACCCCGAAACCGTTCACGTTGAAGGGCTATGCGTTCACGCAGACCCATAGCGACGTTTCGAACGACATCTGGGTGCGCTACGACACCTCGAAAAAGAAGACCTACGAGATCCAGAGCTGGAACGATCTTCTCCCGGACGTCTCTGCCCCTCTTCCGGCGGCCTGGGCGATCCCGCCGCAATGGACGCTCCTGATCGATCGCCTGGATGCTCACGGCATTCCCTACACACGCCTCGCTGCCGCCAGCAGGGTGACGGTCACGCGCGACGAACTCACGCAGCCGAAGTGGGCCGACAAGCCGTTCGAAGGCCACCATATGCTCAAGGACGTGGCCATCGCGCCCACGCAGGAAGAGGTGGAACTCCCGACGGGAACGGTGATCGTGCGCACCGACAATGTCGATGCCGTGCTCGCGCTGAACCTGCTCGACGCCCGGGCGCCGGATTCCCTGCTGCGCTGGGGTTACCTCGACGCGATATTCGAAGCGAAGGAATATGGCGAACCCCGCGTGCTCGAAGCCCTGGCGCGCACGATGATGGCGAAGGACCCAGCATTGAAGGCCGAATTCGAGCGCCGGCTGAAAGACGACCCCGCCTTCGCGGGGAACGCGCGGGCACGGTTGATGTTCTTCTTCGAGCGCAGCCCCTGGTACACGGTGCAGAAGGTCGGGGCATATCCAGTCATGAGGCTGGACACCGCCGCGCTGCGCAGCCTGCCGTTGCAGGAGCACGCCCCCTAGAACACCTCGAAGGGGCGCATCATCTCGTTCGCCTCGTGCTCCGCCAGGTGGCAGTGCCACGCGTACCGCCCCACGTGGCCGTCGAACGTGGCGATGATGCGGGTGACCATGCCGGGATACGCCTGGACCACGTCTTTCCAGCCCTTCTCGTGCGGTGGCGGTTCCTGGGCAGGACCGACGTAGCGGAGGGTTTTCTTCGCCATGTACTCGTCGACGTCGTAAGGGCGGCGATCGAGAATCTGGAAGCGGACGAGGTGCAGGTGGATGGGATGCGTGTCCTCCGTGAGGTTCACGAGACTCCACGTTTCCGTACTGCCCAGCTTCACCTTTTCCGTCACCGGATCGTGCCAGCGCTTTCCGTTCAGCAGCATCAGCATGGGCGTGGCGATGCAGTCGCTGTATTCGTCCAGGGTGAGTTCGCGCGTGGACGACGCACTGCTTTCCGTCATTCGGGGCACGTCGCGCAACACCTGCGGAACGCGGCTTTCGTCCCGAACCATGCCACCGCCCACCGAGAAACGCATAAGTGGCAAGGCATCGTTCATCAGCTCGGCATGGCCACCACGCAGGTCCGCAAAATCGACCACCACGTCGGCGCGCTCGCCGGGTGCGAGAAAAAGCGATGTCATGGATACCGGTGCCGCGAGAAGGCCCTGGTCGGAGCCGATGACCTGCAACACGCGGCCATCACGGAAGCGAAGGTGGTAGAAGCGGCCGTTGGCCGCGTTGAGCACGCGCAGGCGGTATCGCCGCGCCTGCACGTCGGCGCGTGGCAGGATGGCTCCATTGACCAGCGTGACGTTGCCGAACACCTCCGGCACCCAGGGTGCCTTCGCATCGCCCGAGTCCGGGTAGTACAGACGGCCGTCCTCGCGCAGCAGGCGGTCGGCCAGCACCAGCGGCAACTCCTGCTCTCCCGAAGGCAGACCAAGCGACAGCTCGTGTTCGTCGCGAAGGAGGTAGAGCCCCATCAGACCCGCATACATGTTGAGGCGGTTTATGCCCATCGCATGGTCGTGGTACCAGAGCGTCGCGGCGTCCTGCGCATTCGGATAACGATGCCGGCGCGACTTGCCGGGCACATACCAGTCTTCGGGAAATCCGTCGTCCTTGCGGGGCACCTTCGCACCATGCAGGTGCACGATCGCACGCACCTCGGGCTTGTCGGTCTCGGCGCCGCAGATGGCATGGTCCACCGGAAGAAAGTGCCTCGACGGCAGCGCGTTTTCCCATACGACCTCGACGGGCTCGCCGCTGCGCGCCTCGATGGTGGGGCCCGGACAATGTCCGCCGTAGGTCCACAGCGTGGTCGGTGGCAGATCGCGATGCAGCTTCTGCGCACTTTCCGCCATGCGCACGTGCAGCGGGTATCCCTTTCTGGCGTGCAGTACCGGCGGTAACGGCAGGCTGTCCACGAACGGCACCAGCCTTGCGGGATCGACGAGGCCCGGGAGGTGCGACACGTCGCCCATCGGGTGCATGCAGAGCGCATTGCCCACCTGCCCTGCGGGCGGTGCCTTCATGGCATGCATGTCGTGCGCGAACAGCCGCGACGGGATCCATCCCGCCGCGGCCGTCCAGCCCATCGTCGCCAGGAAGCGGCGGCGATCAACCATGCCCTGCGTTCCCGAGCGGCCAGAAGGGCCATCCGCCGCCCTGTTTCGGTTGCCCCGTCGATTCGTCGAGGATCAACTTGCGTTCGAACAGACGCGGCAGGAAGAAATCGAACATGCGATCCAGGCGCCCCGCCTGCGCATCGCTCGATCCGCCGCCGATACGCATGCCGTCCAGCCAGTTGTCCTCGATGAAGCGCGTGACGGAACTCTGGTCGGTCACCGAGTGGTCGACCATGTTCTCGCGGGCCCAGGGCGACACGACCAGCAGCGGAAGGCGCGGACCGAAGCCGCAGCGGCCCTGCGCCGGGGTCTTGCCGTCCAGGCCGGGCAGCGTGCCGCGGCCCTTGCAGACGCCGTCGCCGTCGAGCGCGTCGGTGCTGCCACGCGATGCATTCACGTGCGGCGGTTCCTGATGGTCGTACCAGCCGTCGGAATCGTCGTACGCGATGACCACCGCGGTGCTCCGCCACTCGTCGCTCTGCTGCAGCGTGTTGATCACGTGCACGATGAACGCCTGCTCGTCGAGCGGATCGGAATAGCCCGCATGACCGTCCTGGTAGGCCGGTGCTTTCAGGAAGCTCACCGCCGGAAGATTTCCCGCGTCCAGGGCATCGTAGAAGTCCTGGATGTCGTACTGGTGGTTTGCCGCGTCCCCGCTATGCCCGATGGCCGCGACCGATGCCGGGCGCGCATGTGTGGGATTGGCCGTGGACGGGTAGTACTGGAACGGCGCGTGGTGCGGGCTGTAGTCGTTCGAGGTAGCGTTCGTCACCTTTGACAGCGTGCGCCGCGAGCAACCCGTGCTGCCGTCGGGATTCGTCCGGGTGAGGTCGAAGCCGCCCTGGAACCAGCCCCAGGTAACGCCGCGCTCGTTGAGCAGGTCGCCGATATTCCGGCCGCCCATGGTCACCTGACTGGCCGTGGGCGACGAGCAGACGTCGCCGATGGGGTCCGGATCGCCAATCATCGTCAGCCCGCCATGGCCGTCGTCGGTCGTGGCGCCGGTGCCGTTCAAGGTCGCGGAGACGCCGGCGGTCTGGCCGGCAATGAGGTTCACGGCGCCCGGCGACGACGGACCGAAGGTGGTGCCGTAGCTGCTATCGCTCATGGCGAAGCTCTGCGCATAGTTCCAGAGCGCGGTGACGGTGTTGCCGTCGTAGTAGCCCATGACCTGGCCCTTGCCCTCCTCGGCCGGATCGCCCCCGGGCAGGCTTTCGCCGCGGCCGGTGTACAGCGGGAAAAGGTCCATCTTTCCGCCGTTGAAAGCCCGCTGCTCGGACGTGTAGCCATGGTCCTGGTCTGCCGTGGCGGCCTGGGCGCGGGTAAGCCGGAACGGGTTGATCGCCCCGTCGCCATTGTCCGCGTTGCCGGCGTTCGGATTCTTCGTAAGCAGACGGTGCGAGAGGCCGTTCACCGGCGGCGTGAAGGGCCGCGCATAGAACGCCGGCTCGCCCTTCGGGTTCGCGGCATAGGGATAGGTGCCGAAGTAATGATCGAACGACACGTTTTCCTGGAAGATCACGACCAGGTGCTTGATGGGCGTGGCGGTGCGCGGATCGCCATGTCCATGCCCGGGCTGGCCGGGGCCGAATGCCTCGACCGCGGTGTCCGGAACGGCCTGGTGCGCGCCCACGATGGACGCGGCGGATAAGGTCAGCACACAGGCGATGCCCGCGGCCAGTAGCTTGCGCATGACGGATGCTCCTCGTGGTGGATCGATGGCTTGTCCGGGGCCGCATCCCCTGTCATGCGGTCATTTCAGCGTACGAACCCCATATGACAGCGCCGGGACATCGCTCGCGAGTTATTGCGAAATGTCGCCAACCATGACTTTCGTCACACTCCGCCCTGCGCGGCGGCCGCAGCCGCTATGCTCGGACCCCTGCGGCGCCGGGGGCGCCGTTCAGTCACCAGAACGAGGGACACCCATGACCAAGCAGTATCTGAAGCCGCTCGCGCTCGCACTCGGCGTTGCGCTGGCCGGCACGGCGTGCAGCAAGCACAACGACGCCGACACCGCGGTACCGGGCGGCAACCAGCCGTCGCCGGCGTCCACCGCGGCCCCGGCTCCCAGCGGCAGCACCGCCGCCGCGCACGCCGGCCCGTCGTTCAACATCGCCGACCTCGATACCGGCATCGACGCCTGCAACGACTTCAACGGCTTCGTCAACGCCAAGTGGGTGGCCGCCAACCCGATCCCCGAGGACCGCACCCGTTGGGGCGCCTTCGACCAGCTCGCCGAGAACAGCCTGAACACGCAGCACGACATCGTCGATGCGATGGACAAGGGCGCGGCGAATGCGAAGGCGGGTTCTATCGAGCAGAAGATCGGCCTGCTCTACCGTTCGGGCATGAACGAAGACGCCATCGAGAAGGCGGGCGTCGAGCCGTTGAAGCCGGAACTGGCCAAGATCGACGCGCTCAAGACGTCGCAGGACATCGTCGACTTCCTCGACACCAGCTTCAACGAAGGCAACGGTTATGTGTTCGGATTCGGCTCCGGTGCCGATTTCCAGAACGCCAAGATCCAGATCGGCTACGCGCAGCAGGACGGCCTGGGCCTTCCGACCAGGGACTACTACACCGATCCGAAGCAGGCCGACAACCGCAAGGCCTACCTTGCCTACATCGCCAAGACCCTGACCCTCGCCGGCGTGCCCGAAGCCGACGCGAAGAAGCAGGCCGACGAAGTGATGAAGTTCGAAACCCAGCTCGCCGCCGCGTCCCTCGCTCCGGTGGAACTGCGTTCGCCTGAAAACCAGTACCACTTCGTGTCCGTGGCCGAAGCCGACAAGGTCACGCCGCACTTCAACTGGGAAAAGTTCTTCGCCGCCCAGGGCGTGACCGTCGACAAGGGTTTCTCGCTGTCGCAGCCGAAGTTCTTCAAGGAATTCGACAAGATGCTGGCGTCCACGCCGGTGTCCACCTGGCAGGCCTACCTGCGCTTCCATGCGATCGACAGTGCTTCGCCGTACCTGTCCAAGGCGTTCCAGGACAACAAGTTCGACTTCTACGGCAAGACGCTCGCCGGGCAGCCGCAGCAGAAGCCGCGCTGGAAGCGCGTGCTCGGCACGGTGAACAGCTCCATGGGCGAGGCCCTTGGCCAGCTGTACGTGGCCAAGGTGTTCAAGCCGGAAGCCAAGCAGCGTGCGAACGAACTGGTCGACAACGTGCGCAACGCCCTCAAGGCGCGTATCGAGAAGCTCGACTGGATGAGCGACGAGACCAAGCAGAAGGCCATCCAGAAATGGAACACCTTCCTGCCGAAGATCGGCTACCCGGACAAGTGGCGCGACTGGTCGGGCCTTGAGGTCAACGGCGAGAACTATTTCGGCAACGTCGAGGCGGCCAGCAAGTTCAACTACCACTACGACATCGCGAAGATCGGCAAGCCGACCGACCGCCTCGAGTGGGGCATGACGCCGCAGACGGTGAACGCCTATTACAACCCGACCGACAACACCATCAACTTCCCGGCCGCGATCCTCCAGCCGCCGTTCTTCGACGCCAACGGCGACGACGCCATCAACTACGGCGGCATCGGCGCCGTGATCGGCCACGAGGCCAGCCACGGTTTCGACGACGAGGGCAGCCAGTTCGACGGCGACGGCAACAACAAGAACTGGTGGACCAAGGAAGACCGCGCCAAGTTCGACGAACGCGCCGGCAAGCTGGTGGCGCAGTTCAACGAATACGCGCCGATCAAGGATCACCCGGACCTGCACGTGAACGGCAAGCTCACCCTGGGCGAGAACATCGCCGACCTGGGCGGCCTCAACGTGGCTTACGACGCGCTGCAGGAGGCCCTGAAGAAGAACCCGCAGGAAGCGCAGGAGAAGATTGACGGCTACACCCAGGACCAGCGCTTCTTCCTCAACTGGGCCCGCGTGTGGCGCGGCAGCGTGCGCGAGAAGCAGGCCATGCTGTATCTCAACGTCGACCCGCACGCCCCGGCCTCGCTGCGCGCCATCGGCGCACCGTCGAACATGGAAGCGTTCGCTTCGGCGTTCCAGTGCAAGCCGGACGCGAAGATGGTCCGCGCGACCGACAAGCAGGTGAAGATCTGGTAAGCGCCCTGCGCTGTCAGTGACCACGAAAAACGCCGCACTTGTGCGGCGTTTTTTTTGGCTCTTCGCGCACCTCGGGGCGCTTGGCGTGACGTCGAATGGTGGGTCGGTGTGGGGTTCGCTTCGCTTTGTGTGGGAGCCGCTTCAGCGGCGATGGGTGCTCGCGGCAAGCGTGCCCGCTGCCGCGGGATCGCCGGCGTAGCCGGCTCCCACAAAGAGCGTCGCGATTCGCCAAAACAATGCCACGCCACGCACTACACACCACCGCACCGTCTGACGCCACGCGCGAGCGCCAAGCGCGAGGCCAGCTTGCGGCAAGCATCCATCGCCGCTGAAGCGGATCCCACGGGCAGAACGCATCACGGTATAATTGCAAATCGTTCTCATTAACCTTACGATATGCGTCCAGACGGGTCCCGTACCCGCGCACGGCCCCATCAGGGACACAAACTCTCCGCCCGCCCGCGCGTCACCTCGTGATGCGCGACGGGAGCCGCATGCGCGAACGAAGGCCGTTTCCTTCATTCGTCCAGACAGCACAAGGAATTCATCCATGGCTTTCATCAAGAGCCGCAAGCATGCCGCTCCCGCCGCGCGCACCGTCGGTGCCGCCGTTCTCCTCACCCTCGCTCACGGTGCCGCCGCAGCCGACGTTCCCGCCGACGTCGCCGTGCCGCCGCAGCAGGCCAAGGTCAACGATGCGCAGGCGCTGCCCGGCCTGAAAGTGGAAGCCGACCGCTCCAGCGATTACCGCGTGGACAAGGTCTCATCGCCGAAATTCACCCAGTCCCTGCTCGACACGACGCAGACCATCCAGGTGATCGGCAAGGAACTGATCCAGCAGCAAGGCGCCACCACCCTTACCGAAGCCCTGCGCAACAGCCCTGGCGTGGGCACGTTCTACGTAGGCGAGAACGGTTCGACGAACACCGGCGACTCCATCTACATGCGCGGATTCGACACCTCCGGCAGCATCTTCGTGGACGGGGCGCGCGACCTCGGCACGGTGTCCCGCGACGTGTTCAATATCGAACAGGTGGAGGTCACCAAGGGTCCTGACGGCACCGAATACGGCCGCACCGCGCCCACGGGTGCCGTGAACCTCGTGACCAAGCAGCCGGTGCTGGGCAACGGCATGTCCGGCTCGGTGCAGGTGGGCAGTGGCCAGCGCCGTCGCGCCACCGCCGACTGGAACCAGTCGATGGGCAGCGACGCGGCGTTCCGCCTCAACGTGATGGGCCAGGAAAGCGGCGTCTATGGCCGCGACCAGGTGGAGACCAACCGCTGGGGCATCGCGCCGTCGCTGGCGTTCGGCCTCGGTACGCCCACGCGCGTCTACCTCGATTACCTCCACATCAAGCAGAACAACGTGCCCGACGGTGGCGTGCCCACCATCGGCCTGCCGGGCTACAGCAGTCCTGACAGGCGCGCCTTCCTCGCCGATGCACGCAAGGTCGATCCGGACAACTTCTACGGCACCAACCAGGACCACGACCATGTCACCCAGGACATGTTCACGGTGATCGTGGAGCACGACTTCAGCGACAAGGTGGCCCTGCATAACACGACCCGCTTCGGACGCACCGCGCAGGACTACCTGCTCACCGCGTTCATGGGCTCGACGGCCAACCTGCTGACGCCGGATCCCACCGATCCCTCCACATGGACGATCGCGCGCAGCCTTCCGACCTTTAAGCACCAGTCCAACCGCATCGCCACCAACCAGACCAACCTGACGGCCTCGATCGTTACGGGCGCCGTGACGCAGGACATCAGCACCGGTATCGAGCTCACCCAGGAGCGTGCCCGCACGATCGGCATGGCCGCGTTGAACGGCAGCACCTGGCCCGCGGCAAACCTGTATCGGCCCTACTCTGACGTCGGCGGGCTGCGCTATCACGAGACGGGTGCTGCAAGCCAAGGCAAGACGAACACCGCGGCGGCCTATATCTTCGACACCGTGAAGTTCGGCGAGCACTGGCAGGTAAACGCCGGCGTACGTCTCGACCATTACAAGACCGACTTCAACAGCACGGTGGTGTGTGGCGGTCGCGGCGCTCCGGTCTGCGGTCCCCTGCCCGCGGGCAGCATCGTTCCCGGCGTGGATGCGAAGAAGAGCGACAACCTCGTCAATTACAAGGTGGGCGTGCTCTACAAGCCGGTATCGAACGGCAGCATCTACGTGAACTTCGCGCAGTCGCAGGAGCCGCCGGGCGGCAACACCCTCACCCTGTCGGCCTCGGCGAACAGCGCCGACAACCCCAACTTCGACCCGCAGAAGGCGCGCACCGCCGAGATCGGCACGAAGTGGGATCTCCTCGGTGAAAAGCTCCTGCTCACCGCGGCGCTCTATCGCACCACGGTTACCAACGAGCTCGTGCAGGATCCGACCGACCTGCTGTACTACCAGATCGGCAAGAAGCGCGTGCAGGGTGTGGAAATCTCGGCCCTCGGCAAGCTCACCGACAACTGGGCCGTGAGCGCCGGCTTCACGACGATGGACGCCACGGTGGAAAAGGGCGCGGGCGTCACGGCCAACGGTTCCGACGACCTCGCCTACACGCCGAAGCGGGCCTTCACGGCGTGGACCACGTATCACCTGCCCTTCGATCTCACCGTCGGCGGCGGCGCGCGCTACTCGGGCGAACTGCAGCGCGGCACCGATGGCGCCGTGGGCACGCCGGCCTACACGAAGGCCTACTGGGTGTTCGACGCCATGGCCAGCTACCCGGTCAACCGGCATGTGGACATCCAGCTGAACGTGTACAACCTGTTCGACAAGCGCTACGTCGCGGCCATCAACAAGAGCGGCTACCGCTACACTCCGGGCACGCCGCGTTCGGCCATGCTTACCGCAAACGTCCGTTTCTGATCGATCCGAGGAAACCGCCATGCTGATGCACATCCCGGAAGTCCTGAGCAAGGAACAGGTGGCCGGGTTGCGTGTCGCCATGGAGGGCGCCGAGTGGACCGACGGCCGCCAGACCGTCGGTCCGCAAGGCGCACGGGTGAAGCGCAACCTGCAGCTGCCCGAGGCGTCCACGCTGCGCCGCGAGTTGGGCGCGATGGTCGTGGCGGCCCTCGCCCGCCATCCGCTCTACCACGCGGCGGTACTGCCGCTGCGCACGCTGTCGCCCCGCTTCAATCGCTACGAAGGCGGGGGCGAGTACGGCTTCCACATCGACGGCGCGGTGATGGCCACCGGCGACGCCGACACGCACGTTCGCAGCGATATTTCCTGCACGCTCTTTCTCAGCGAACCGGAGGACTACGACGGCGGCGAACTCATCGTCAGCGACACGTATGGCGAACACGAAGTGAAGCTGCCCGCGGGCGATGCCATCGTCTATCCATCGTCCAGCCTGCACCGGGTTACCCCGGTCACGCGGGGCGCCCGCATCGCTTCGTTCTTCTGGATACAGAGCATGGTGCGCGACGATGGCGCCCGTCGCCTGCTGCTGGAACTGGACACCGCGATACGCACGCTCTCCGCCAGCGGTGCCGACCAGGCTTCGATCCTGCAATTGACGGGTGTCTACCACAACCTGCTGCGGCGCTGGGCGGAAACCTGAGGTAGCGGGACCGGGCCCCGGGAGCGGATAATTGGCGCCCCCTTGATGTCCCGGCTCCCCAAGCATGTTTCAACCCGGTCAACGCTGGATTTCCACCGCCGAGCCCGAGCTCGGCCTCGGCACCATTCTTCGCGTGGAAGGACGCAGCGTACAGGTGCTGTTTGCCAAATCCGGCGTCCTTCGCCCCTATGCCGCCGACAGCGCCCCGCTGATCCGTGCGGAGTTCCGCGCCGGCCAGCGCGTGTCGGGCAAGGGCATCGCCTTCCTTGTCGAACGCATCGAGGAACGCGACGGCCTGTACGTCTACCGGGGCGAAGGCCGGGAGCTGGAAGAAGGCCAGCTCGACGACGAACAGGCACTTTCGCAGGCCGACGATCGCCTGATCGGCGGCCGCACCGATCCTAACGACCGCTTCGACCTGCGCTTCGAGGCACTGCGCCGCCGCGCCGCCGCGCGCCGCTCCGCTGCCTGGGGGCTCGAGTCCGCCCGCATCGGCCTCGTGCCGCACCAGTTGCGAGTGGCGGGTATCGCCGCCGCGCGCCGTCCGCCCCGCGTGCTGCTCGCCGACGAGGTGGGCCTGGGCAAGACCATCGAGGCCGGCATGATCCTCGCCCGGCAGCTGGCCACAGGACGCGCCGGCCGCGTGCTCGTGCTGCTGCCGGAAACCCTGGTCTACCAGTGGTTCGTGGAACTGCTGCGCCGGTTCAACCTCTCCTTCTCCATCTTCGACGAGGAACGCTGCGAGGCCATCGAGCAGGCGAACGACGGCCGCAATCCCTTCGAGGACGAGCAGCTCGTCATTGCCGATTTCGCGTTCCTGGAAAGCTCGCCGAAGCGCGCCGCACAGCTCGTCGAAGCCGGCTGGGACCTGATCGTGGTCGACGAGGCGCATCACCTCGAATGGACGCCGGAAGGCGCCAGCCCCCGCTACCGGCTCGTGGAGGAACTGGCGTCGGTCACCCCGGGCGTGATCCTGCTCACCGCCACGCCGGAACAGCTGGGCCGCGCGGGCCACTTCGCACGCCTGCGCCTGCTCGATCCGCAGCGATACGCCGATCTGGACACCTATCTTGCCGAGTCGGCGGGTTTCACCGCGCTCTCCGACATCGCCAGCATACTGGCGGCAGGCAAGCCGCTGGACACTGCGCAACGCGGCATGCTGGCCGACCGCTTCAAGGGCGACCGTGAGCTGGCCGCGCTGCTCTCGCGCGACGACGCCAACGACGAACTGCTGGCGGCGCTCATCGACCGGCACGGCACGGGACGTGCCATGTTCCGCAATCGCCGCGCCGGCATCGGCGGCTTTCCGCGGCGCACGCCGGACATCCTGGCGCTCGATCCGTCCACCCTCGACGCCGGACGCCGCGAGGCGCTGCTTGCCGAATTCCGTTCGGACATCCAGCAACCGCCCGTCGCACTCGAGTTCGACTACGCGAACGATCCGCGTCTCACCGCGTTGATCGGCCTCCTGGACGCGCATCCCGACGACAAGTTCCTCCTCATCTGCCGCAGCCAAGCCAAGGTGACGGCGATCGAAGACGCCCTGCGCACTCGCAGCGGCGTCGGCGTGGCCCGCTTCCATGAGGGCCTGGGCATCGTGCAGCGCGACCGCAATGCGGCCTTCTTCGCGCAGCCCGATGGCGCACGCCTGTTGCTGTGCTCGGAGATCGGTTCCGAGGGGCGCAATTTCCAGTTCGCCCATCGCCTGGTGATGTGGGACCTGCCGCTGGACCCCGACCTGCTCGAACAGCGTATCGGGCGCCTCGACCGCATCGGCCAGAAGCACGACATCGTCGTCCACGTGCCGGTACTGCGACAGAGCGCGCAGCATGTGCTGGCACGCTGGTACGACGAAGGCCTGGATGCGTTCCGCACCAGCCCCGCAGACGGGCGCGAACTGCTGCGCCGTTTCGGCAGCCTGCTTTCCACGCTTGCCGACGCACACGCGCGCGAAGACGACGACCGCGACCAGGAACTCGACGCGCTCATTGCCGAAACGCGTGGCGCGCACGAGGAGCTGTCGGCGCTGATCCATGCCGGGCGCGACCACCTGCTCGAACTGGCGGCCAGCCGCGATCCGCATGCCGGCGACTTGGCAGGCAGCTTCGCCGCGGAAGACGACGACGCGCTGCGCGACCTCTTCGTACAGCGGTTGTTCGAAACCTACGGTGTGCACGCGGAAGAACTGGCGCCCGGCATCGTGTTGCTCGATCCGCAATACCTGTCCACCGATGGCCTGCCGGGTTTCGCCGACGGCCCTGTTTCGATCACGTTCTCGCGCGATGTCGCACTGTCGCGCGAAGACCTGCCCCTGCTTCGCCTCGACCATCCGATGGTCGCCGCGGCGGTCGACCTGCTCGTTTCCGGCGAGGATGGCAATGCCGCTTTCCTCGTGGACGATGCCCTGCCCGTGCGCACGGCGCTGTTGCAGGCCGTGTTTGTGCTGGAAGTGATCGCCGACCGCGCGCTCGATGCCGGCCGCTTCCTGCCGGCCACGCCGCTCATGCTCACGGTGGACACGAAGCTGAGCGAGCGTCCACAGTTCCGGCCCAGCGACGTGGCGATCCGCCGTGCGGCGGATCGCAATATCGAGGTACCTCGCTACCGCAAGTTCCTTTCCAAGCTCGTGCCGCCGATGCTGGAGCGTGCGCAGGACATCGCGGCCGCGCGTGGCGACGCGTTGAAGGCCGAGGCCATGGCGGCGGCACGCACGGAGCTGGACGCCGAGCACGCGCGACTGGTCGCGCTGCATTCGGTCAATCCGTCGATCACCGACGAAGAAGTGGATGCGATCGCCGCCGAGAGGGACGCGCTCCTTGCCGCCATCCCCGAAGCGCGACTGCGCCTGGACGCAGTGCGCTTCGTGGTGAGCCCGGACTTCCTCGCCTTGCGCTGAACCGGGCCGAGAACTTACATCACGGGTGGCGAGCCGGGCGGCGCCAGAACCTGCACCGCCGTGCGCGCGAGTTCATGCAGGGTCTTGGCAGCCGCCTCGGTGGCCGGCGGTGCGTTCCATGTCGGCATCACGTCGAAGGGCTTGGCGAAATAGCTCATGTAGTCGCGTCTCGCGGCGCGGCTACCCAGCCAGTCGAGACCGGCATGGCGCAGCGTGCCGTACCTTTCATAAAGGCGGCGCATATAGCGGACGTATCCGGTTTCCGAGATGGGATCGCCCTCTGGATTCCAGAGGTTGGCCTTCATCGGTGACGCCAGGAGCCGTTCGGTAAACGCCACGGGCGATTCCCGGGTCTCGCTGCCGTTCCGTTCGATCCGCTTCATCGACACGCCATCGGCCTCCCAGCCGCGGGCCACTGCCCGTATGGCGGAGGGATAGTCCCGCGCCGTCGTGCTGACGCCATACATCGGGTCCACGATATAGGTGTCGGGCGGCAAGTTCGCGAAGGCACGGCTACCCGCTACGCCCGCCGATACGAAGCCAAGCGAATCCGCGTCGGCCGGCATTACCAGGGTGAAGGCGTGCTCCGGCGTCGCGCCGACGACGGCGACATGTCCGTCTTCCCGCAGAAGGCCTCGCAAACGCCTCGTCTGGACCAGCACCTTGATGTGGCGATCGCCGAAACCGGCTTCGACGAAGGCACTGATCGGCCGTTCGTCCCTGAGCATCGCCAGGTACGCGGTCGCATCGGGTGCGCCGGCGCTGGGCGCGCCGCTTTCCGGCACGGGCATCACGAGCTGACGATCCGGCGGCGAGATCGCCAGTGCGTCCGGCGGCAACGGGGCACGCCACGGACGGGGGGTCGGATTGCCTGCCAGGTCGAGGTGCGTGGGGAAACGCACAGGCACACCGGTAATCGGATTGCGGATGGTGAACTCCACTGCACCTTGTGGCGTGGAGCTTGCCTCCGGCAACGATGTTCCCACGAGACGAAGGATCGGTTGCGGAATGCTGTTGACCATGCGTTCGATAACGGTGAAATCGGTATCCACCGCCGGTGGCGGCCGCACATCGACATTCACGAATGCCTGCAGGTCGGTCACGGGGGGCATAAGATTGAGGCCGTTGCGCACGCCTTCCTCCGGAAACCATTCGCCGTTGAGATCGACGACATAGCGGCCCGTGCCACGGCTTGGACCGTCGCCCGGAGCCAGTATCTGAAGGTAGTCGCCCGCCTCGGGCGTTTCCGTCTCGACCACTTGCGTACGGCCATCCAAGTGACGCAGCCGCACGTAGTGGCGCCCGGCGACGCTCCACTGGTCGGCCGTTGCGGCGCCCGCCGCGGAAAGGACCGAAGGTGTCTTCACGACCAGGTGATCGAGGCCTCGCGGAAGCAGCCCATCCTGTTCCTCGGCGATCCTCGTGAGGAGCTGCATAAGGAATGGCGAACCCGCCCCTTCGTGCGGCACTCGCGGGTCGTGCTTCCTCGCCAGCACATCGTCGAGCGCGGGCCATGGATCGCGTTCACCCAGGAACAGTTCCGAACGCCGCGACTGGTCCGCCGCACGAAGCTTCGCCACCTTGTCCGCAGATACCCAGGTGTGCGGATCGACGAGTGCCTGGCGCAGGCTGGACAGCGCCTTCAGTGCCTGTTTTCTCCCTTTGGGAAGGTCCAGCGGATCGATCCACCGGCGGTGGATGATCTGGAGTTCCGGCAGGGTCGACCGC
The DNA here is from genome assembly GCF_011759605.1 of Luteibacter sp. SG786. Classification (GTDB taxonomy): domain Bacteria; phylum Pseudomonadota; class Gammaproteobacteria; order Xanthomonadales; family Rhodanobacteraceae; genus Luteibacter. The sequence goes on along the minus strand of NZ_JAAOYX010000001.1, from coordinate 415,809 downwards.
GCCTCGATGTTCTCGGCGAGCGTCTGGCGGAAATGCTCTTCCCAGCCGCTATGAGCGAGATCGCCGAGCGCCCTGCCCACCAGCTTGAAGATGGAATTCCACGCCGACGGCGCCGCCATGGGGTCGCCGAAGAGGACGTAATGTCCGTTGGCATGGCGAAGGCGAATGGTGCCGTCCGGAATGCTCTGCGCATCGAATTCCGTGCCGTCCGGCCGCCTGCCAAACTGGAAGTCGTCTCCTTCAAAGAGAGCGATGGGGTGATTCACCTGCTCCGTGATGGACGGAAGCAGCAATTCCACTTCCCTGGGTGTCCAGCCGACCGCATGGCGATCGCGCAACCTCGCGGCAAGCGTTTCGAGGATGCCATGCGCGAGCGCGAGCCGCGCCAGCGGACCGGGCACGTGCTCATCCGCATCGCGCACACTCGCTTCCGACGATCCGAACTGGTCCAGCGCCTGCGCTGCCCGGTTGAGTGCGCGCGGGTCCGCGGAATATTCGTTCGCCACGACGTTCGAGAGGTAACTGCCGGGCATGTGGTTGCCGTCGGTGAAGTCGAACTCCCACACGGCACCGCGTTTCTGCGCGACTCGCGGGCCTAACGTGCGATTGCGCAGCAGAGCGCGGTAACCGGTACCGTCAGGGACGATCTGCACCGCCCTTCCGTTTTCCAGTTTCACCATTCGCCTATCTCCGGCACGGAAGACACCGGGCGACAGTTCCGTGGCGCCGTGAGGTAAGTGCTTCCATGTCTGCTCGACGTAGTCCGCGGCGGACCAGCGCACGAGACGGCCTTCCGGGCTGAGGTAGATGCGGCTGCCCAGGCCGGGAAATCTCGGTGCGCGCACGGGGCTGGCCAGATAGCCGACCCGGCCATTGATCCGCTGCGGCGGCTTGAACGTTGGCTGGCGTCCGGCCACCGGCTCTACATCGGCACCGGACTCGGCGGGGCGCTTGCCGCCAAGTCCCACCCCGGTGAGCGTCGTCGACACCAGTGTCATGCCGGCCTGCTCGAATCCCCGTTTCCTTTCTTCCAGGGTTTTGCCGTCCACTCCCTGTTCGATACCCGTACCCGTGTCGACGACGGCGAGCGCCACCTGCACAGGAATGACGAGGGGGCGGACGAACCCCAGGGGAGACAGCAACGCCGCCGTGCGGTTGACGGTGACACGCCATGTTTCCCATGCGTTGCGAGTTTGCACGAGGGCGTCGGTGCGGGTCCGGCGTTCCGTCGCGTCCCGCATGTCGTCGAAGACATCGCCCGCGATGGCGGCATTGGTGTGATCGATCGCGCGCCCGTCGTGCTGCCACTGACCCTTGCCGATCTTTTCCAGACCGTGCCTGACGCCTGTCCAGAACACGCCGTCCTGGCTGTCCTGGATGGAAAAATGCGAAAGCAGTGCGTCCAGCGCATGCGGGTCTTGTGCCTGCCCATACACCCACTGTCGAAGTGCCTGCTCGCTACCAGCCACCACGAACGACGGATCGAAGCCGGGCACGTACATCACCTCGCTCCCGTCGTCGGCGATGAAGCGGACAAGGTTGCTCGCCGTGTAGCCGTTGATGTCAAAGCGACGGATCTGCACCGACGCGTCCCGCGACGACGTGCGCAGGTGGTTGAGGGTGACGGGGCCGGAAAGCGGAACATGCGGGGCGCCGCCGTGCATCACGAGTTTGAACTGCTTGTCGTCCAGCAAGCCGGACGCATGCGCGGCGCGTGCCCGGAGCACGAACTGGTAACGGGCGACGACGGCCCAGTTCGCCCTGTGCTCGCGCCAATACGTGTCCAGCTCGCCTTTCAGGCGGAGGATGTACGGCAGTTCGGAGAATGCGCTTGGCGCCTTGGCATGATTGAGTACATCCGACAGGCGATGCGGGCTCTCATACTCCGCGGTGAAGCCCCCTTCCCTGAAGATGCCGAACGCCTCGTCCACATCGCGCGATTCCTCCTTCGCCGTCTCGATCACGTTGCCCTTGGCGAAAAAGGTGTTGTACAGGTACCCGGGGGCCGTACGGCTCCAGAGGAAATGCCACAGGTCGCCGAACACACCCTTTACGCTGCTCGCGTGGATCAGGTGCTCGCCGGTTTCGACGATGCTCGGGCTGTGTCCGCCGCCGCCCAATCCACCAACGGTATCCGCGGCTGCGGCGAACGTGCTGTAGCCGGCCTGCTCGGGGAACGCCTCCATGACCGCATCCACCAGCGGAACGGTGTGGTCTGGCTTGCCGCGGCGGCGCCCACCAGGGCCGCGGAAATGCGCAACCACGTAGTCGTCGCCGTCGATCTTCAGGTGTTCACGGATGAAGGCGCGGGCCACCTCGCGCGGATCCGGCGGCGACACCGCGGCAACCCTGGCGCACATGTCCTCGAAAGCCTTGGCATCGGCCACGGTGGCGAACGTGAGGGATGCGTGCCAGCCGTTGCGCGCCGGCGACGCAACGGATGGCCCGGCCTGTTCGACGCCGTTACCAACAGCGACGAAAGAACCGGCGGCGCCGACCGGTTGGCGTTCGCCGCCGAATGAGCCCATCGGTTGCGCCGCGGCGACGGGCATGCCGGCCAGGTACGACATCGTCGCGGAGGCCAGCAGGGTACTCAGCACCCGCAAGCGTGCGGGTGCGGGGGGCATTGTCATCGTCGACCTCTTGTGTGGAATCAGGGGTCGACGACTGTAGGACCCGCATCTGCATGTAACTGCCACTGCGGGGCGAAATGCGGGTCAGCGCAGGCCTTCGCGAGACGTCGGACACCGACGGATATTCGCCACGAAGCGGCAGGCATACGCCCGAAGGCCTGTCGGCAACGGAGGGGGCGGATCCACGGGCGTTACATGGTCCGCCCCGGCCTGACACCCCACGCCCATAGCAGGCACAGCCCGGCCACCAGGCCACCGAGGTGGGCGAAATGTGCAATGCCCGCGAGCGTACCGGTGACGCCGAAGATGAGCTCGGCCGTGCCGTACAGAATGACAAACAACCACGCGGGAATGCCGATCGGAATGGGGATCAGCATCAGCTTTTCGCGCGGGAACAGCATGGCGAACGCACCCAGCAGACCGAACACCGCGCCGGAGGCGCCCACCGTCGGATACATGCGTCCCGATTCGAACAGATAAACGACAGCCAGCTGCGCCACGGCCGCCGCGACCAGGCAGGTGAAGTAGTAGATGGTGAAACGACGCGCGCCCATCACGCGTTCGATGAGGCCGCCGAACATGTACAGGGCGTACATGTTCAACACGATGTGCATGACGCTGCCATGCATGAAGCCGTAGGTCACCAGCTGCCAGACACGGAATCCGATGCCCGCCACGTCGCCGCCACCGAGGTCCACGGCGATATCGTGGCCGTATGGCCAAAGGGCGAACCAGCGCGTCAGCGCCAGCGTGTCCTGGTCGCGCAAGAGGTACTGCAGCGCGAACACCAGAATATTGGCGATCAGCAGGTTCCGGGTGACCGGCGGCAGGTTCGTCGGCATCGTCTTGGTTATCCGGCTGGGCAATTCTCAAGGGTGATCGCGCGGTCCGTGCAAATCAACCCTTGGCCACCGCCCGTTCCTGGGCTCCCCCGCCGCCCAGCGACAGAAGCAGCAAGACGACGGCCAACGCGCCATACGCCGCCACGAACGGCAAGACCATCGCCTGCGCGGCGGCGTCCAGGGTCCACGGCAGGTACACCGCGCCTATCGGCTCCACCGAATGGATCAGGCCGAACGCCGTCAGCACAGCACCCAGCGCCACGATGCCCGCAGCTTTGCGCACGTGCCCGTCGATCATGGCGACCACGAAGCTGGCCCACACCATGGAGGTGATGATGAAGCCGTTACCGAGGATCACGATCACGGCCATGGCCGGAACACCGTGGCTGGTGTCGGCGTACAACGCGGCGAAGCGAGTCGGATCCACGATGGTCGGGTCGCCCAGCTTGATTGCCAGCATCCGCGCGATCGCCGGGAAGAAGCTGAAGACCACCGCTCCCGCGTAACGCAGCGGCGTGGCTTCGAACGCCTGCGTGGTGATACCTATTGAGACGAAAACGAGGATAGGCGCCAGCACGGCCACCGGCAGCAGTTCCACCAGATTCGACAGATAACCCAGCACTCCGCCCAGGCCGATCACGAGGCCGGTCACGAACGTGTAGCCCGTGCGCGCACCCATCGCCTTGTAGGCCGGCTGCCCAATGTAAGGCGTGGTCTGGGCCACACCGCCGCAGAAACCGGCTACCAGGGTCGCAAGCGCCTCCACCAACAGGATGTCGCGCGTGGAATAGTCGTCGCCCGCCGCGCGGGCGCTTTCGGTCACGTTGATGCCGCCCACTACCATGAGCAGGCCGAACGGCAGAATGAGGGGAAGGTAGGGCACCGTGGCGGGCAGGCCCTGCAGGAACCCGAGATTGGGCCAGGGAAAGCCGAGCCGCCATTGCCATGTGCCGGGCGGATGGTAGCCCGTGCCCAACAGGCCCATCGGGCCCAGGCCGTAGTAAAGCAGCACGCCCACGAGGAAGGCACCGAGCACGCCCGGAATCCCGAAGGGCAATCGCCGCTTCGCCACCAGGCCATACAGCACGATGCCGAGCCCCGCAAAGCCCACGACAGGCACGCGCATGATCTCCACCAGCGGCAGGAAACCCATCAGCACCAGCGCGATGCCCGCAATCGACCCGAGCAGGCCCGCGCGCGGCACCGACCGCTGCACCCAGGCACCGAAGAAGGAAAGCACGAACTTCAGCAAGCCCATGACCACCAGTGAGGCCATGCCGAGGTGCCACGTGGCTTCGCCGGCGGCGATGTCGTCCATTCCCGCGTGGCGATACGCTGCGAAGGCCGGCCCGAGCACCAGCAAGGCCATGCCGATGCTCGTCGGCGCGTCGATCCCCAGCGGCATCGCGGTAACGTCCGACCGTCCCGTGCGCGCGGCGAGCCGGCGGGCCATCCAGGTGTATGCGAGGTTCCCCAGCAGGACGCCAAGCGCGGTGCCGGGGAACATCCTGCGAAAGACCAGATCGGCGGGCATGCCGAAGATGCCCACCAGTGCGCTCGCCATGAAAGCCAGCAGCGAAAGATTGTCCACGACGAGTCCGAGCACGCCGTTGAGATCGCCGCCTCCGAAACGGCGGCGCGGAACGGAATCGACGGCCATCAGAAGGACACCTCCGCCGGCTGGCTCACGCGCAGCACCGACTGGTCGCCGGTCCTGGCCTTCCATGCCGCGCGAATCGCATCGATCGCCATCCGCTGGGCCGGCGTATCCGGATGCAGCAGCACCACTACCTTGGAGCGCAACCGCTCCGGCGCGGATTGCCCCTTGCCCTGCCACTGCCCATAGGCATCGACCACCGTCAGCCCGCTCGGAAAGCGAGGCGTCACCTCCTGGTCGAGGAAGGCCCGCCATCCGGCCTCGTCCACCCCGCCCTTTCCATCGGCGGTGCCCAGTCCGAAATACAGTTCCGTGCGCACCCATCCTGCCGCCGTAGCAGGATGCGCGGCATCGCCGGCAAGCACCAGCGCGGGCACCGGCGGACGCGTTGCACAGCCCGCGCAGGCGAGCGAGGTCAATAGCAGAAGGGCTGGCGCAAGTTTCATGGGTCCCCTGTGGACGTCCGTACGGCTATGCGTCCGAAGGGTAGCAGTACTTCCCCGACTTCCGCGCAGAGCAAGAAACTTCGGTGCTTCACCGAAGTCCTTGGACGCTGCCGGATGCCACGGTTCATTCGCCAGGCGAATGCATGTGGCCAGCGGCTGGCGCCGCCGTTGCTCGGACGGTAGGGCCAGAGCCTTCGGTGTCCACCCTCGCTGCTCAGACAGGTCCTCCGCGTTCGGAAAGGTGGGGCCGCTTACGCGGCCCGTGTACCAATCTGGCCTTCGGCCGCTCTCTTGTGCGGAACTCGCCTCGAGGGTGGACACCGAAGACTCTCCCCATGACTGAGGCGGCGTGTTCGGAGAGCTGGCCCGGCACGAACAGCAGCCGCTGCGAGCGGGGCAGCATCACCTCGCGAGCGCTGGTCAGGCCTTTGGGTGACTCCGGACAGCCCCCTGTCGGGGCACCGTGTCACATCTCAAGGATCGCTCGCGCAGGCCACCGCATCGAACGCCTGCGGCTCTCCCCCCACGCTACCTCACCGTCCGGAAGAGAACTTGGTGTCCACCCTCGAGGCGAGTTCCGCACAAGTGAGCGGCCGAAGGCCGATTGAGCACATGGGCCGCGGCCGCGGCCTTCCTTTTCGAACGCGGAGGACCTGTCTGAGCAGCGAGGGTGGGCACCAAGGTCTCCTGCGAAACGCTCGGCTGTACAGCGCTTTGGCAAGATCGGGCAAGCGAACCCCACGACGAGCCTGTCGAAGCCAGTGGCGTCGACTCGAAGCCTGTACTCGCCCTGTAATGCGCGAAGAACAAAAAAAGAGCCCGGCTTTCGCCGGGCTCCTTCGTGTTGCTACCGATCTTGCGAGCGGTTCGTGGCAGATTACTGCTGAACCTGGAGCTCGGTACGACGGTTGCGAGCGCGGCCTTCGGCCGTGTCGTTCGTGTCGATCGGGTTGTTCTCGCCGTGGCCGATCGGGCCTTCCAGACGATCCGCACCGATGCCGTGCGAGGTCAGGTAGTCGTACACGATCTTCGCGCGACGCTCGGACAGACCCTGGTTGTAAGCGTCCTTACCGACGCTATCCGTGTAACCGGCAACCGTGACCTTGACCTGCGGGTAACGCTGCAGGGTGTCGACAGCCTGGTCGAGGACGCCCAGCGACTCGCTGGTCGGCTCCTGCAGGGTCGGGCCGATGTTCGTCTCGCCCTTCTTCGGGCGGTCGAACTTGAAGTTGACGCCGCGCAGGTCGATGACGACCTTCTGCGGGCAACCATCCGGGCCGACGATGGTGCCAGCCGGGGTGGCCGGGCACTTGTCGTCGCAATCGTTCACGCCGTCGCCGTCGGTGTCGAGCGTGGAGCAGTCCGGAGCAGCCGGGGCCGGAGCAGCGGCCGGAGCCGGAGCAGCCGGCGGCTCGCCGAAGCGCGACACGATCGAGAAGCCGAGGAACCAGTCGCCGTAGCCGTTCTCGCTATCGTTGGTCTTGTCGTCCCAGTCGTAGCGGTAGCCGGCTTCCACGCGGAAGTCGGAGCTGTCGGTGATGGTCTTGGACACGCCGACGCCGAGCTCGGCGGCCGGGGACCAACCGTTGTCCGACGGGTTGTGGTGGTACGAGCCCATCACACCGGCGAGCAGGTACGGACGCCAGCTGTCCCACGCACCAGCGTAGAAGCGGGCGGCAACGCCGTAGCTGTTGTTCGACCAGTGGCCAACGCCATCGTTGTCGCGCTTGGTGCGGTCGGCAAAGATGTCGATCGACGCGTTGTTGGAGATGAACTTGCCGAAGCCCAGGCCGTAGTAAACCTGGCGGCTGTTCGTGTTGCGGTCGGTGTCGTTGTAGTAACCGCCAACCGTCGGGGCGATGTACCAGCGGCCGTCATAGCCGTTACCCGCGGTGTCGGCGGATTCCTGCGCGTGAACGGCACCCACGCCGCCCAGGGCCAAGCCGATCAGCAAAAACAAGCCCTTACGTTTCATCGGTGTCTCCTCATTATTGGTATTCGCGTCCGCGCTCCACCCCAGACGGAAATCGCGCGTAGAACTCTTGTCGAATCCGGGGACTTCAGCCGTCCCTCGCTTTGATACCCCTTCAACGGGCGGCGGCAGTTTAGCAAAAATCAAACAATTGGGCACATGCCAAAAACCGCCGTTCATACTTGAGTCACGGCCATTATCAAGCCGTGAAGAGCGTCATGAACTCGTGAATGGGCATGGCATCCAGTTTCTCGGGCGACGAGGTGACGGCCAGCACCTTCTCGACGCGGTCCGCGGACCACTCGGCACGCAGCGCCGATTCGAACTTCCTGAGCAGCACGGGGATGCCTTCGGCGCGGCGCTTGCGGTGGCCGATGGGGAAGTCGATGGACACCTTCTCCGTGGACGAGCCGTCCTTGAAAAACACCTGGACCGAATTGCCGATATAGCGCTTTTCGGGATCGAAATAGTCCTTGGTGAATTGCGGATTCTCCACCACCGTCATTTTGTCGCGCAGCGCGTCGATACGCGGATCGGCAGCCACCGAGTCGTTGTAATCGTCGGCGGTAAGACGCCCGAAAATCAGCGGCACGGCAACCATGTACTGGATGCAGTGGTCGCGATCGGCATAGTTGGCCAGCGGGCCCGTCTTGTCGATGATGCGGCAACCCGCTTCCTGGGTCTCGATCACCACCTTTTCCACGTCGTCGAGGCGGTTGCCCACCTGGGCGTGCAGCGCCATGGCGCATTCCACGGCCGTCTGGGCGTGGAATTCGGCCGGGAAGCTGATCTTGAACAGCACGTTTTCCATGACGTAGCTGCCGAAGGGGCGCTCGAACTCGAACGCGTTGCCCTTGAAGGCCACGTCGTAATAGCCCCAGGTCTTCGCCGACAGGGCCGACGGATAACCCACCACGTTGCGGTAGACGGCGTTGATCGCGTGGGTGACGGCGCGGCGGCAGGCGTCACCGGCGGCCCAGCTCTTGCGCGGGCCCGTGTTCGGGGCATGGCGGTAGGTGCGCAGCGCACCGTTGTCGATCCAGCTGTGCGAGACGGCCGTGGTGATCTGCTCCTTGTCGCCGCCCAGCATGGCCGTGGTGACAGCCGTGGAAGCGAGACGGACGAGGATCACGTGGTCCTGGCCCACGCGGTTGAAGCTGTTCTTGAGGGCGTAGCAACCCTGGATCTCGTGGGCCTTGATGGCATAACCGAGCACGTCGCGCACCGTCAGCGGCTTGCCGCCCTCTTTCACCGCCTTGCGGGAAAGGTAGTCGGCCACCGAGAGGATGGCGCCGAGGTTGTCGGAAGGATGGCCCCACTCGGCCGCAAGCCAGGTGTCGTTGAAGTCGAGGTAGCGGATCTGCGTGCCAATGGCGAAGGCGGCCTGCACCGGATCGAGCTCGTGCGAGGTGAACGGCACGCGGGAGCCGCCGGCGAGCGTGGCCCCCGGAACCACGGGGCCGAGGTGCTTCACGCAGTCCGGGAACTTCATGGCCAGCGCCGAGCAGGCCAGCGAGTCCAGCAGCATGTAGCGCGCGGTGTCATAGGCCTCCTGCGAGTCGATGGTGTAATCGGCCACGTAGTTGGCGATGTCCACCAGCGGCTGGTCCGGTTCGGGACGCGTGGCGGAACGGATGTCGTGTGCGCTCATGGACTTCACTCGCGAGGGGTTGGGAAAGCCGGCGATTTTAACCGGTGACCGCGGGGGGATGTCTTGCCGCGCTGCACCCCAGCAGCGACAATGGCGCCACTACCGCCCGAAGGGGAGTAGTTCCGCGGGCCGTCCCGGCCCGCGCGCCACGATCGTCAATACGGACGCCACAGCGTCCCGGTCGTGGCGGCGGCTCGCGCCGGGAACGAGACTTTTGTGGCGACGACGGGCGCGCGTACCCGTCGCCGCCGCATGGGTCCACCCGCGCGCAAGGTCTCCCATCCATGGATTTCCTCACTCCCGAGTTCTTCTCCGGCCTCGCCGCCATCATCCTGCTCGACCTGGTCCTCGCGGGCGACAACGCCATCGTCATCGCGCTGGCGGCACGCAACCTGCCCCCACACCTCCAGAAGAAAGCCGTGTTCTGGGGAACCTTCGGCGCCGTGGCCGTGCGCATCGCCCTCACCTTCGCGGTGATCTGGCTGCTCAAGCTACCGGGACTGATGCTGGCGGGCGGCATCCTGCTCCTGCCGATCGCGTGGAAGCTGCTGAAGCCTGGCGAGCACGATCCCGAGGTGGCCGCCGCTTCCGGCTTCTGGTCCGCCATCCGCACCATTGTGGTAGCCGACGCGCTCATGGGCCTGGACAACGTTCTGGCGATCGCCGGCGCCGCCAAGGGGCACATGGGCCTGGTCGTGCTCGGCCTCGCCATCAGCGTGCCGCTGGTGGTCTGGGGCTCGACGCTGATCCTGAAGCTGATCCACCGCTTCCCCGTCATCATCTACATCGGCGCCGCCGCCATCGCGTGGACCGCTGCCCGGATGATCGCGCACGACCAACTGGTGGCCCCCTGGTTCGACGCGCGGCCGTGGGCCCCCTGGCTGCTCGACGCGCTGCTGGTCATCGGCGTATGCGGCGGCGGCTGGCTGTGGGCGCGCCGGATGCGGCGCAAGGCGCTGGCAACCCGTCGCCCCGCGGCCTGAAAGGGCGGCGCGCTCCTACGGCAGCCCACGCCCGATAAAAAAAGGCCGCCTTGCGGCGGCCCCTGGATCCCCCGGAACGGGGTGGATCAGAAACGGAAGCGGACGTAGGCCGTCGGACCGTGCACCTTCATGTCGAGGTTCAGGTCGTAGTTGCGCTTGTCCTGGTTCAGCTTGATGCGGGTGTAGGCGTACTCGGCACCGAAGCCCACGTTCTGCCACGGGAACCATTCCACGCCGACGGCAGCATCCCAGATGTGGCCGTTGAGCTTGCCGCCGTTCTTCTTCACGCCGTTGGCGTTCACGTACATGCGCCATTCGTCGTTGAAGGCGTGGCGCCAGCCCAGCTGCAGGTTCGGGGCCCACGCGTTGGCGTCGGTGCTGGAGCCTTCGCTGAAGGTCTCGCCATTGACGTTGGCGGTACCGAAGATGCTGGCGTCGACCTTGTAGTAAGCCGCACCGAGCCCCAGGCCGAACACGTCGTCGCCGGTGCCGAACCACCACTTGTAGGCGGCGCTGCCAAAGGTGAACTTCAGGTCGCCCTTCACGCGAGCCGTGGCATCGATGGGCTGGCCGAGAAAGTTGATCTGTTCGGAAAGGTTCTTCGAATGCGAGCGGTCCACCTGGTAGTAATCGAAGGTGAAGCCCTGGTGCTCGCCGATCAGGAAGTCGAGACGAACACGCGGTTCGACCTTTTTCTTCTTGAAGTCGAGGTCGTCTTCGAGGTTCACGTCACCACTGGTGTTGAGGACGCCCGTCTTCGCACCGATCGTCGTGTCGTTATTGGTGTAATAGCCACCAACCCAGAGGCTGATGTTGTCCAGCGCGCGCGACTGCGACTTCTTGTTGCTGTCCTGCGCGTGCGCGGCCGCGCCGAAGGCGGCGAGCGAAGCGATGGCAAGGCCCGCGGCGACCTTGGCGTGACGAGGTGGACGTGTGTGCATTCTGAAAACTCCCTGCAAGTTTTTTGTTCGTAACCCCCGGACGAAAGGTTAACGAATCCCTGCGTGTGCATTCCGTGCACGGGAACCTTCGCGTGTTTTGAACGCGTTCAGGCAACACACTGTGAAGCACTTGTGAAGTCGTTTAGAGAGTGATCGGAACACGCACCGTGATCGTCGTGTCCGGCGTGTCGCGAGTGATGCCGACTCCCAGCGTCACGTTCAGCGTCTCCTTGTCGTTGAAGCGATACGAGCCGCCGATCAGCAGCGAGCCAAGCGTCGCTCGCGCGGAACCGGGCAGCGGATGGTCGTTCTGCGTGGTGCGCCCCACGAAGGCCTGGTCGTAACCGATGCTGATGGACGCCTTCTCGTTAAGTGACAGGCCCATGCCGATGCTGATGTCCGCGATGTCGCCGGCCTTCACGTCGCCGAGGAACTGCTTGCCCGCGCCGAGCACATTGCGGCTGACGTTCTTTCGCTCGAAATTGTGCAGGTAACTCAAGTTGCCGAAGAACACCACGGGATCGGACGGAAACAGCCAGGTCACGCCGAGTTGCGCGGAATAGAACCCCGTCCCCGTAGGGCTTCGCAACGGCAGGCCGGTGCCGGTGAAATTCTCCACGCAACGCGTGACGCAATCGCTGGTGACTTCGAAGGGGTCGCGACCCGTGCGCGACTTGGCGCGGAACCAACCGATGTAATACGGCTTGTCCGCGCCGCCGTCGTTGAGCTGGTAGCGCAACGTCGCCTCGACGTCGCCAATGCCCTTGCCGCTTGTGGTGAACAGGCGATCCTGGGCGGTGCCCGTGAATATCTCGCGGCTGATGGTGTCGGTGTGCGTGTCCACGTAGGGAACGCGCACTTCGAGTTCCATGCGGTTGGTCAGGCCGTAACGGAACGCCACCGCGCCAGTCTGCGTCGTGGTCTTCACCTGGCGCACGTCCACGAGGCCGATGAGGATCGCGGGGATCACGGTATAGCCGACGAGCGCCACGCGATCGCTGGACGAATAGCCGTACTGGTACGACGGTTCGAGTATCAGCTTCCCGCGCGGCGTAAGCACGCCGGGTTGGTCGAAGATGGGCGCCACTTCCGGCGGGCGTTCGTCCTGCTCCGGACGGCGTCCCACGGGCTGGGTGGCCACCACGGGTGCCGAGCCCGGTGCGGATGGCGCTCCCGGCGGCGGTGCGGGTGGCGGTTCCTGCCCCGGGCTCGCCTGGGCGCGCGGGTCGGCAAGCGCGGCGGACCCGCCCCGCGCCTCTTCAAGCGCGTTGAGTCCGATGGCGCGGCGAAGGTCGTTGTACTGCACCTCCTGCGCGGCCAACTCGCGTTTCATCTGTTCCAGTTCCGCGAGCTGCTCCGCCATGCGGCTGCGCATGGCGTCGATGCGTTTTCCCTGCGCCTCGATCTTCTCCCGCAGCGCCGGATCGACCTGCGATTCCTGCGCGAGGCATGCGCCCACCCACAGCGGAAGCGTGGCGAGCGCCAGTGCGCCCGCGCATGTCCTTGCCTGCATCACCCTGCCATTGCGATACATGCCTCAGTTCCCCCGGAATTGGATCACCGCGTCATGGAGCGATTCGGCAAGCCGCATGCCTTGCAGCGTATTCGCGGTGTTCACCGAGGCGTCGATCGTGGTGGTGGCCGAGATGGCCTGGTTGTCGAGCGAGTTCTGCACGACGAGGCCCGGCAACCCCGACGAGGGAAGCGTGGCCGTGACGGCCGCCGGCAACGCCTGCATCGGGGCAGGCGTCACCGCCGCCGTGGAGGGTGGCGGTGTGGCGGAGGCGACCGGCAGAAGCGCCGCGCCCGTCGAAGGCGCCTGCGTTACCGTCGGCATCGAAGGCACCGCATCGGCCACGCCGCCGGCACCGTTCGTGATCACCGTGGTGCGCAGCGCGTCGCGCAGAGCCGCCGCCTGTTCCGTGGTTATCTTGGCGATGTCCGGGACGCTGATGGTGGTGCGCATCGCTTCCATGCCGTTGATCAGCACGGTGCGTTGCAGCGCGAAGGATGCGCGCAGGTCGTCGCCGAAGTCGAAGCCGCCGCGGATGCGGTCCAGGCGCGCGTCGGAAATCGCGCGATCCGCCGGCAGTTCCGCTGCGGCGGCGGTGGCGCAAAGTCCACTCCCAAGCAGCGCGGCGGCGAAGAGGATTCGGGTTTTCATATGTCCCCCGGTCCGCGTTTCGGCATGACGAGGGGACCGAGACCGTTGCGCTCGATACCTTCGCCGATGGGGGCCGCCGGAGCGACCGCCCAGTCCCGCGGACTGTTGAAGATGGCGCTGTCGCGCCGGTTGTGAATGACGAACACGACGCGATTGGTCCACATGGCGTCAAAGCGCCGCTTCGACATCGCGCGCGTGCCGCGGGCCGGATCGCCGACCAGCACGCGGCCGTTCTTGTAGCCTTTCACCACCACGAAGTGGTGGTAGCCCCGTTCGTTGATGAGCACGATGGCCGGAATGCCTTCCGCGTCCAGCCGCTCAAGCGGCACCTCGAAGCCGTCGGCCTGGAAACCGCGCGAAGCGAGGAAACGCTTGATGTCGAGCAGCGAGAATCCTTCTTTCCCGATCTTCTCGCGATCGCCGTGGGTGTACATGACGTCGAACGCCGACTGCTCGTCCACGGGATAGCCGTACTGGTAGGTGAGCAATGTCGCCACGGCCGCGGAGCCGCAGCTGAAGTCGTACCGCTGCCGCACCGTATTACGGAAACGCGCCTCTTTCAGGCTCGTCATCTTCATCGGGTACGACGTACCCGGGCTCGTCTGTATCTCTGCCCTGCCCGCGACAGCGAACGGGCTCGCAAGCGTTGCAAGCAGTCCGATGGCGAGGACGAGGCGTGCTTTCACGGGTTCATCCGCAGGTTGACGATGGTGCTGTTCTGGATGAGCACGTTGTTGCCCGAGTTCTGGATGACGGTGGGCAGGCCCGCCGAATTGCCGAAGGCGGAATCGCCGACGAAGTTCGCACCGCTGTAGGTACCCTTGGCGGTGTTCTCGCTCACCGTGCCGTTCGATTCCTGCGTGTTGAGGTTGTTGGTGACATGGGTGTCGGTACCGCCGGTCATGCCCTGCAGCCGGGCGGCCGACGCGGGCGCACCGAACGATGGCGGAGGTGCTTCGCCGGTTGGCGTCGACTGCGCGCCGGCCACGCACGGGGCGGCCAGCAAGGCAAGCGCCACTAACGCGGTGTGGGGTCGGAACATCGGCATGAGTGTTCTCCTGGAGCTGGGGATCCCCTTCGGATGCCACGGGGCGCGGACGCGCCCCGTGGCTCCCTTTCTCGCTACCGTTGCCGCGTGTTACGGGGCGCCGCCGACGCTCAGGTTGGCCTGGACGTTGACGCTCTGCTGGATCAGCGACGACGCACCCGAGTTGGCCGCGAAGCTGCCGATACCCGCCAGCGTGGAACCCGCGCTACCCATGTTGTTGGCCATGCTGTAGCTGCCGGTTCCCACAGAGTTGGAACCGCCGTTGCCGCCGGAACCGCCGCTGCCGCCGGTACCGGAGCCGCCGGAGCCCGAACCGCCGGCCGCGCCGGCACCGCCGTCGCCCGACATCGCCGTCGCGGTGCCGCCCGCACCACCCGTCGAGCTTCCGCCCGTGGAGGTGGGCGAGGAATCGCCTGACGTTGAGGTCGCGCCCGTGCTCGCCGATGCGCCGCCCGTGCCGGCCGTGGATCCGCCGGTCGCCGTGTCGTTGCCCGCACCACGGCCATTCGCGTTGCCGCCGTCGCCGTTGGAGTTGCCGCCGTCTCCGCTGGTGTCGCCGCCGTAGGCCATGCTCGCGCCCCAGGCTCCGCCGCTGCTGGTGCTGGCGTCTCCACCCACCGCGCCGCGGGCACGCGCGTTGCCGCTGTCTCCGCCGTCTCCGCCGGAGCCGCCACGGCCGACCGCGCCATAGCCGTCACCGCCCGATCCGCCCCGCGCGCCGTTGGCGTTGCCGAGGTTCACGGCGACGTTGCCGAGGCTCAGGACGTTATTCCCCGTCACGGTGCCGTTGAGGGTGCTTTCGGCCACCGCGGTGGTCGAGATGGTGTTGAACGAACTGGTTGCCGTGTTGTTGGTAGTGGAGCTGTCGGAATACTGGATGGCCATCGACCGGCGCTGCGCGCTGGGGCCCGCACCTCCGGTCTGGGTGTCGTCGGCCATGGCCGGCAGTGCCAATCCGGTGGCGAGGCAGATCGCCGTGGCAATAAGAGTCTTACGCATGGGAGAGTCTCCTGTGAACGACGCGAAACCCCTGTTTTTTCGGGATGACCGGACGTCCTGCCAACGCGCCGGGTTCCATCAAGGGAGCAAATTGCGTGCCTTCCGTCGCGTGCGCTGCGAGACGTGATCCCATGCGGATTTACGGCGCAACCGTTCGCTTTCGGGCGGCCCGCGTTGTAACGACGCCGATACACGCCGTAACGCGCCTGCGGCGGATGAATTCGTGAACGCGCGCCGCGCCACTTGCCGTCCGCGACGGTTCCGACCATCATTCGAACGATCGTTTGAACGGAGCGTTCCGTGGCCTACCCGCATCTGCTTTCCCCGCTCGATCTCGGATTCACGAGCCTGCCCAACCGCGTGCTCATGGGCTCGATGCACGTCGGCCTCGAGGACAAGGCTTCCGACTTCGACAAACTCGCGGCCTTCTATGCCGAGCGGGCCCGGGGCGGCGTCGGGCTCATCGTCACGGGCGGCATGGCGCCCAACATCCAGGGCTGGCTGAAGCCGATGTCCGGAACGATGTCGATGCCCTGGCACGTGGCGAGGCACCGCAAGGTTGCCCGGGCCGTGCATGCGGAAGGCGGCAAGATCTGCATGCAGATCCTCCATGCCGGGCGGTACGGCTACCAACCCTTCTCTGTCGCGCCTTCGCGGATCAAATCCCCGATCACGCCGTTCACCCCGCGAGCCCTGTCGGCGCGTGGCGTGGAACGCAGCATTGATGCCTTCGTGCGCAGCGCGCGACTGGCCCGCGACGCCGGTTACGACGGCGTGGAAGTCATGGGATCGGAAGGCTACCTCATCAACCAGTTCCTCACGGCGCGTACGAATCGTCGTACCGATCGCTGGGGTGGCTCGGCGGAGAACCGCATGCGCTTTCCGATCGAGATCGTGCGACGCATGCGCGAGGCGGTCGGGCGCGATTTCATCATCGTGTACCGCCTGTCGATGCTCGACCTGGTGGACGAGTCGCAGTCGTGGACGGACATCGTCAAGCTGGCCAAGGGCATCGAAGCGGCGGGCGCCACCATCATCAACACGGGCATCGGCTGGCACGAGGCGCGCATCCCCACCATCGTCACCAGTGTGCCGCGAGGCGCCTTTACCTGGGTCACACGGCGGATGAAGGGCGAGGTGTCCATACCGCTGGTCACCACCAACCGCATCAACATGCCCGATGTGGCCGAGGAGATCCTGGCCCGGGGCGATGCCGACATGGTGTCCATGGCGCGTCCTTTCCTTGCCGACCCGGAGTGGGTGAACAAGGCACGCAAGGCACAGCCCGAGGCCATCAACACGTGCATCGCGTGCAACCAGGCCTGCCTCGACCACGTGTTCGCGAACCGGCGTGCATCGTGTCTCGTGAACCCTCGCGCCTGCCATGAGACCGAACTGATCGTCGCGCCGGCATCGGCCCGGAAGCGCGTCGCTGTCGTGGGCGCCGGCCCGGCCGGCCTCGCGGCGGCGACCACGCTTGCGGAACGTGGCCATGCCGTCACCCTGTTCGATCGCGCGCCGGTCATCGGCGGCCAGTTCAACATGGCGAAACGCATTCCGGGCAAGGAGGAGTTCCACGAGGCGCTGCGCTACTTCGACCATCGCCTCGACGCGACCGGCGTGCAGCGCCGCCTCGGTACCGACGCCACACCCGAGACGCTCGCCTCCGGCAGCTTCGACACCGTGGTGCTCGCTACCGGCGTGCGCCCACGGATGCTCGACATACCCGGCGCGGATCATCCGAAGGTGCTGAGCTACCTCGACGTGTTGCAGAACGACGCCGCCGTGGGACGCAAGGTCGCCATCGTCGGGGCCGGCGGCATCGGTTTCGACGTCGCGGAGTTCCTTACCGAAGCCACGCCCTCCCCCACCACCGACATCGCGCGCTGGACGAAGGAATGGGGCGTGGACATGGCCATGACCACGCCCGGCGGCCTGACCACCGCACAGCCGGAAAAACCCGAGCGGCAGGTCTGGTTGCTACAGCGGACCGCGGGCCGGCCGGGTGGCCGTCTCAACAAGACGTCGGGCTGGGTGCACCGTGCAACGCTGAAGAACAAGCGCGTGCAGATGATCGGCGGCGTGGCGTACGAACGGGTCGACGATGCGGGGTTGCACGTCGTCGTCGACGGCAAGGCGCAGGTGCTCGACGTCGATCACGTCGTGGTATGCGCGGGACAGGAGCCGAACCGCGAATTGCACGACGCGTTGCTGGCGCGCGGCATGGATGTGCGCCTGATCGGCGGCGCCGACGTCGCCGCGGAACTGGACGCGAAGCGGGCGATCGATCAGGCGACGCGGCTGGCGGCTGCCCTCTGATCGACGCCATGTGCAGTGCGCCTGTGGGAGCGGGCTATGCCGGCGATCCCGCAGCAGCGGCACGCCCTATCGCGAGCACCCATCGCCGCTGAAGCGGCTCCCACACAAAGCTCGGCTGCCTGTGTGGGAGCCGGCTATGCCGGCGATCCCGCGGCGGCGGGCACCCTATCGCGAGCACCCATCGCAGCTGAAGCGCCTCAGCGCTTCTCGATCGGCGTGTACGCCTGGTCTTCCGGGCCGGTGTAGTTCGCGCTCGGGCGGATGATCTTGCCGTCCTGGCGCTGTTCGATCACGTGGGCGCTCCAGCCCGAGGTGCGTGCGATGACGAAGAGCGGCGTGAACATGGCCGTGGGCACGCCCATCATGTGATAGGCCGAGGCCGAGTACCAGTCAAGGTTCGGGAACATCTTCTTCAGTTCCCACATCAGTTTCTCGATCTTCTCCGACACCTCGAACAGGCGCGGATTGCCGCCCTCGGTGCAGAGCTTGCGCGAGATTTCCTTGATGATCTCGTTGCGGGGATCGGACACGGTGTACACCGGGTGGCCGAAGCCGATGATGATCTCCTTGCGATCGACGCGCGCGCGAATGTCGGCTTCCGCCTCGGCCGCATCGCGGTAGCGCGCGATGATCTCCATCGCCACCTCATTCGCCCCGCCGTGCTTCGGCCCGCGAAGCGCACCGATGGCACCGGTGATGGCCGAATACATGTCGGAACCCGTGCCTGCGATGACGCGGGCCGTGAAGGTACTGGCATTGAATTCGTGCTCTGCGTACAGCACCAGCGAGCGGTCCAGCGCGTGCGAGTGCAGTTCGCTGGGCTTGCGGCCATGCAGGAGGTGCAGGAAATGTCCGGCGATGGATTCGTCGTCCGTTTCCGTTTCGATGCGCTTGCCGTTGTGGCTGAAGTGGTACCAGTACAGCAGCATGGAGCCGAAGCTGGCCATCAGGCGGTCGGCGATGTCCCGTGCGCCCGTGAGGTTGTGGTCGTCCTTTTCCGGCAGCACGGTGCCGAGCACCGAAGCGCCGGTGCGCATCACGTCCATGGGGTGCGTGGCCGCGGGCAGCAGCTCGAGCGCGTTCTTCACCGGGGCCGGCAGGCCACGCATGCGCTTCAGCTTGGCACGGTAGGCGTTCAGCTCCATCCAGTTCGGGAGCACGCCGTGCACGAGGAGGTAGGCCACTTCCTCGAACGAGCCCTTGGCAGCGAGGTCGTGAATGTCGTAGCCGCGGTAATGCAGGTCGTTGCCGCTGCGGCCGACCGTGCACAGTGCGGTGTTGCCGGCGGCGACGCCGGACAGGGCGACGGACTTCTTCGCCTTCGGCGTCGTGGTGGTTGTGGTGTCGCTCATTGCGTGACTCCTTAACCTTTCTTGGAGAACAGTTCGTCGAGGTGACGTTCGTAGGCGTGGTAGCCGATGCGGTCGTAGAGTTCTTCGCGCGTCTGCATCGTGTCGATCACGTTGCGCTGGTGGCCGTCGCGGCGGATCGAGGTGTAGACGTTCTCCGCGGCCTTGTTCATCGCCCGGAAGGCAGACAGCGGGTAGAGCACGATGCCGACGCCCACGCTGCCCAGCTCCTGGGTGCTGAACAGCGGCGTCTGGCCGAACTCGGTGATGTTGGCGAGGATAGGCACCTTCACGGCATCGACGAAGCGCTTGTAGGTCGGCAGGTCGTACGCCGCTTCGGCGAAGATCGCATCGGCACCCGCTTCGACGCAGGCGATGGCGCGCTCGATGGCGGCGTCCACGCCGTCCACGGCGATGGCATCGGTGCGTGCGATAAGGAAGAAGTCGGCGTCGGTCTTCGCATCGGCCGCGGCCTTGACGCGATCGGCCATCTCGCCCGCGCTGACGATCTCCTTGCCGGGACGATGACCGCAGCGCTTGGCGCCCACCTGGTCCTCGATATGACAGGCCGCCGCGCCGAACTTGATGAGGCTTTTCACTGTGCGCGCGATATTGAACGCGCTGGGGCCGAAGCCCGTGTCGATATCCACCATGAGCGGCAGGTCGCACACGTCGGTGATGCGGCGCACGTCGGTAAGCACGTCGTCGAGCGTGTTGATGCCGAGGTCGGGAAGGCCCAGGGAACCCGCGGCCACGCCGCCGCCGGACAGGTAGATGGCACGGAACCCCGCCCGCTTGGCCAGCAGGGCGTGGTTGGCGTTGATCGCCCCGATCACCTGCAGCGGCTGTTCGGCTGCGAGCGCAGCCCGGAAGCGGGCGCCGGGCGAGGGTTGCTGTGCCATGGAACTCTCCGCGTAAAGGGAGGCATTTTAGCGCACGGGGCGCCCAAAGGCCTTGCTGCGCCGCGGCGTAGCCGCGGCGTTCCCACGCGGGTGGGCCGCCTCCCTAGCGGTGCATCGGCCCCTGGCACAGGCATTCGCCGTCTTCGTTCGCGTGGCCAAGTAACGCGTCAAGAAGGCTGGCAGTCGGTGTCCATTCGCCGATGGCGGGGTGGATCAGCATGGCCTTGCGAGCGACCAGACGGCTGTCCTCCAATACCGAGGCGATGGCCGCCCGCTCATACGCCTTCACCGAGCGCACCAGACCCGCCACGGCGTCCGGCAGCGGTGCGAGCCTGCGCGGCTCGATGCCGTCGAGCGAGATATCGCACAACGTCTCCACCACATCGGCATCCGGCAGGTCCGGAACGGCGCCACGGTTACGTGTATTGACCACGATAGGAGCGGGCTTCGCGCCGGTCAGCGCGCTCATCACGTCGATGGCGATGCGGTGGTAACCGGTCGCGACGCGGAACGGATCGACGTCCAGGCTCACGCCATCGTCGAACGCCGAGCCGCCTTCCGCCTCGAGCTTCATATACGAACCGGAACGCTGGTTGAGGTAAGCCGCATAGATATCCACGGCCTCGTCGCCCTGCCCGGCCGCCAGACGCGAACTCAACGCGGCGAACAGCTCGTCGTTCAGCGTCGCGATCTCGGCACCACGGCTGCCACCCTGGCGGCGCTGGTTGGCCAGCGCGCGCTGGCGTTCGTAATAGAAGAACAGGTATTCCGTGGGGATGAGCCGCAGCGTGCGGATCATGTCGGTATCGAACAGCGGCGCGAGGTACAGGCTGCGCAACAGCTCGTCGCTGTCGATCAGCGTGTCGATCTTCTCTTCCCCGCGCACGCGAACGCTGCGCACCCAGCCCAGATGGTTGAGACCGACGTAATCGCATTCCACCGATTCGAACGGCTCGCCGAGCGCGCGGGCGATATTGTGGAAGAGCTCTGTGGGCGTATCGCAGATGCCGACGATGCGCGCCTTGCTGTGATCGCTCACCGCCTGGGTGATCAGGCCCGCGGGGTTGGTGAAGTTCACCAGCCACGCATCCGGCGAAAGGCGCTCGACCAGCCGGGCCTGTTCGATCGCGATGGGGATGGTGCGCAGGCCCATCGCCACACCGGCGGGGCCCGTGGTTTCCTGGCCCGAATAACCATGCTCGATCGCGACGCGTTCGTCGGCGGCACGGCCGGCAATGCCGCCGATGCGGATGCTGTTGAGGACGAAATCCGCGCCCTCGATCGTGTCCTCGATCGAGGTGGCACCGCGCAGGCGGAGTTGGCCGCCACCGCGCCGGACGATCGCCTTGCCCAGATCCACCATGACCCGCAGGCGTTCCGGGTCCGGATCGTAAAGCACCATCTCGGCGGCACCGAGTGCTTCGGCTGCCTCGTTCACACCAAACACGACCAGGGGCGAGCGGACGCTGCCGCCTCCCACCAGGGCGATCTTACGATCGGTACGTCTGTTCACGAAGGGTCCTCAATGGGGGGGAATGGGGTAGCGCCGCGAGGGCACCGGCGGCCGTGCTGCACAGGGCGCCGCAGATGCAGGCGCGCTCCAGCGCAGAGCCAAGGAGTTCGTCGTCGAGCCACGCGTCGATCAGGCCGGCGTTGAACGCGTCGCCGGCACCGGTGGTGTCCACCACCTCGACCGCCGGCGGCAGCACATGGCTGGATACGCCACCGGCCACCGCGACGGCGCCCTGTTCGCCGCGCTTCAGCACGACGCGGGGCAGGCCGTTGTCCAGCGCCCATGCCACGTAGGCCTCGGCGCCGGCCTGACCGCAGAGCAGTTCGGCCTCGGTGGCATTGGGCAGGAACAGGTCCACCTCGCGGCACGTCGCAACGTTCGCGGGGTCGCGCAGCCAGTCGGGCGAGTGGCCGACATCCAGCGACAACGTGCAGCCGGCGGCACGCAGCAGCGGCAGCGTGGACGAAGCCAATTCGCGCGACAGCGGCATCGCGAAATGCACGTGGCGCGCCGCGGCGAGGTCGGCGATGACGGATGGCATCGCCAGCAGATCCGGCAAACCCCGGTTGGCGCCGGGGTAGGTAAAGAACGTGCGGTCGTCGCGCATGGAGACACTGACGGTGATGCCGGTGCCCTCCTGCTCCAGGCGTATGCCGTCCATGCCGACACCGAACGCGGCGAGACGGCCCTCGAACCAGTCGAAGTCGGCATCGCCGATCAGCCCGACGAGGCGCACGCGACGGCCGAGGCGCGAGAGCCCGCACGCGGTGTTCACGCTGCCGCCACCCAGTTCACGCACGTAGTTCCTGGCGATCACCTCCTCGCCGGGGCGCGGCCAATGGGGAAAGCCGGTGAAGATGTGGTCGGCGAAGATCTCCCCGACGACAGCGACATCCCGGGGCTTCAAAGGGGGAATGGCCACGTGCGGGTTCTCCGTGCTTGCCAGAGGAAAAGAAGGCTGCCCGCCGCGATGGCGACGACGGCGGTCAGCATGGTAGGAACGCCGCTGGTTGCGACAAGGTAAAGCCAGCCGGCCACGCTGACGGCGATCGGCAGCGGATACAACGGCATGTGAAATGTGCCCTCGACACGCGGGCGCCGCCGCAAGGCCACCACCGCAAAGCACTGCGCGATGTACTGAAACAAGATCTGCACCACCATCAGCAGGCCGATCAGCCTCTCCAGAGAAAGGAAACACGCAAGCGCGGAGGTGATCCCGACGAACAGCAGCGACAACGTGGGGAAGCCGTCGCGCGGATGCAGCCGGGCGAAGGCACGGAAGAACTGTCCGGCCGCGGCGGCGGCATAGGGCACGCGCGAATAGCCGAGCAGAACGACCAGCGCTGAACCCCAACTGGCGACGAGGATCAGCACCACGGCCAATGTGCCGCCCCAGGCGCCGTGCACAGCCTGCATCATGTCGGCCACCACCGCAGTGGAATGCGCCGCCTGTTCCCAGGGCAGCACGCCGAGGATGCTGACGTTGAGGCCAAGGTAGAGCACGGCCACCACCGGAATCGACACCAGCACGGCCATCGGAATGGTGCGCCGTGGCTGCTTCACCTCACCGCCGAGCATGCACACGTTGTTGTAGCCGCCGTAGTCGTACACGGCGATCAGCGACACCGCACCGAGCCCCAGCCAGAAACCCTTGCCGGAGGCCATCGGCGCATCCATGAAATGCCGCGCCGTCGCCATGTCGAAGTGCATGATGCCGGTGAGGACGATCCATACCGCGGCAACCACCACGGCCACGGTGACCACCAGCGACAGCTTCTGGATATCGCCCACCTTGCGATAAAGGATCGCCGTGTTCAGCAAACAAAGCGTGGCGGCAACGACGACGCGGCCGCCATCGCCCAGGGAAGGCACGAGGTATCCCGCGTATTGCGCAAAGCCCACTGCCGCGGAGCCGATCGACAGCGGCGCCGTCAGCAGCGTTTGCCAGAGGTAGAGGAAACCAAAGAGCCGCCCTGCCCGTTCCCGGCCATAGGCCTCGCGCAAGTAGTGGTAAGGCCCGCCGGATTCGGGGATCGTCGAACCCAGCTCTGCCCACACCAGCCCGTCGCACAGGCAGAGCAAGGCGCCGGCGATCCAGCCCAGCAACACCGCCGGCCCGGCCAGTGCGGAAAGCGCCAGCGGGATGGTAACGAACGGCCCGATGCCGATCATGTTCAGCACATTGGCCGAAAGGCCGCCCCAGAACCCGATCGCCCGCGGCGGCACGGCGTTCGCCAATACCCGCGTGTCGCCTTCGCGCCATCCCGTCATGCGTACGCTCCCGCTCAGAACGAGTACTTCACGGTAACCAGCGCCGTGCGGCCCGCATCGACGATATCCGAATTGGCCAGGCTGTAGCGGCCGATATGCGACCAGTACTGGTACTGCTTCGTCAGGTTGCTGATCTGCAGGTCGAATTGCAGGCCGTTGGCCAGGGCATAACCGGCGTGCAGATCGACGCGCCGGATCGGCCGCAGCCAGAGGTCGTCCCACGGAGCGCCCTGGTTGAGGAAGTCGTACGTGGAGATGTACGAGCCCGTGTAGTGGTAGCTCAGGTTCAACGAGAAGCCGTATTTCTCGTAGAACACTTCCGCATTGGCCATCGTGCGCGGGGCCTGCTGCAGACGCTCGTGCTCGAAGCCCTCCCGGCCCAGGTCCACGCGGGAGTTTTGCTTGGTGGCGTTGACGCTGAAGCCGAGGCCGTTCCAGGCACCCGGCAGGTTTTCGAACTTCTGGCGCACCGTGGCTTCGATGCCGTACACGCGGCCATCGCCGCCATTCGTCGGCGTTTTCGTCAGCACCGTGCCCACACCCGAGGTGTTCGGATTGGCCTGGCCGCCACCGCTGTCGTAGATGTAATCGCTCAGCCTCTTGTAGTAGCTGGTGAGCGAGAAGAACCCGCCGCTGGCGGTGGTCCATTCCGCACCCAGGTCCACATTGGTGGCCTTGATCGGGTCGAGATCGGGGTTGCCGCGGGTGATCGTGGTCACGCCGTTGGACACGCTGATCTGCTCGCCGCCGCCAAGCTGGACGAACGCCGGCCGCGTATAGCTCTGCCAGATCGATCCGCGGAACACCACATTGCCACCGGGGCGATAGTTGATGAACAGACTGCCGAGCGGTTCGTTGTAGATGGTGCGATTGTTGGAGAAGTGGCCCGGCAACTCGTTGCCGTCGGG
Source organism: Luteibacter sp. SG786 (assembly GCF_011759605.1). GTDB lineage: Bacteria > Pseudomonadota > Gammaproteobacteria > Xanthomonadales > Rhodanobacteraceae > Luteibacter. The sequence continues at coordinate 391,211 of NZ_JAAOYX010000001.1, read as the reverse complement.
GTCCTGCGGCGTGGTCCAGAAGGTGTTGTGGATGGACGTGTGCTCGAAGCGCACGCCAGGGATGATCTCCAGTGGCCCTTGCTCGATGGTGGCCATGGCGTAGGCGGCGGAAACCGCCTCGGTACCGCGCATGGTGTCGCAGTTGAAATTGTTGAAGTCGAGCTGACTGCACGTATCCAGGTCGGAGGGCTGAACATGCGCATCGATCAGGGCCGCGACCGCAGCGCGACTCACGTCCGGCGTCCTCCACGGATACTTGCCTGGGAAGATCTGGTTGTAATACCCCTTGAAGATGCCCAGGTCGTCCAGCGTGGTGGTGCCGTCATTGATACCGCCGGTGCTCCAGTCGCGGTTGGTGAAGGTACGCGAGCTGTCGCTGTACTTCACGCCGAACTTCACCGACTGCACCGGACCGTCCTCGAAGTCGTAGCGCAGGTCGAGTTTCGCGCCGCCCCGCTTCTGGCCGGAACGAATACGGGTGACTTCGCCGTAATCGTTGGCCCACATGTTCTGGATGTTGTTCACCGAGCCCAGGAGCGCCGGTGTCAGTACCGGATACGGGAAGTGGTTGCCGCCATAGGAGAGCAGCGAGCTCCTGTCATAGGCAAAGTTGTCCTGCGAGTACTTGTCCTCGCGCCCGTCGATCTCGACATGCTCCGGACGGTCGTTGCGACCGATACTCCAGAACACGTTCGGCGAGATCGTCCAGCCCCCCGCCGTCTTGTCCGCACCGAACTGGATGGTGCCGAGGTCGGCGCGCTCGGGATTGGTTTCGAACCAGAAGCGATTGGCGATGCGGCCGATGTTCGGCGTATACACTCCCGGTGTGGCCGTGGGCACGTAGGTCACGTCCTGCGGGAGCAATTGGTTGTACGTGGTGTTCTGTTCGGTAAGCGCGTACGCGTAGGACATCTTGGCGTAGGCGTGGAGAGTGGGATCGATGTTCCAGTCGAACGACATGTTGCCGCCGTAACGGCGCTCGAAGCCCGAGGCGATACCGACGTTGGTGCCGATGCTGGTCAGGTTGTGCTGCGGGTCGTAACCCGGCGCGTTGTCGCCTTCGGCGGTGGCATGCAGGAAAGCCCACGACCCGTCGTTGCTGGCGCTTTCGGCCGCGCCGACCTCGCTGTTGGCGATGTTGCGGTAATCGTAATACGCGCTGACGTAGAAGCCGAACTGCTTCTCTTCACCGAACTTGCTCTGCAACTCGCCGGCCAGCCCGCCACCCAGACCGCTGCCGCCGTAGTCGCGCGCGCGGCTTTCGCTGCGGCCGCTCGCGGTAACGCTGCCGCTGAAATCCTTCTTGAAATCGAACGCGCTGGGCGTGCGGAAATCGATGGTGCCGCCGATGGCGTCGCCGTCCATATCGGCCGTGGAGGTCTTGTTGAGCACAATGGTCTGCAAGCCCGATGGCGGCAACAGGCTGAGCTGAACGCTGCGGCTGTACGGCATGCCCTGGGCGACGTTGCTGCCGTTCACCAGGTTCACGTTGTACTCCGAAGGCAGTCCGCGCACGGAAGCGAACATGCCCTCGCCGCGCGCCGCGCCGTCGACGCCGCCAAAATAACCGGTACCCGTCGTGGTCACATTCACACCGGACATCAGGCCGAGCGCCTCGGCCACGTTGTGCACCGCGGTGTGCTGCAGATCGTTCGCCGAGAGCACGTCCACGGTATTGACCGAGTCCATGCGAATGTTCGTGGCCTCGTAGCGATTGGCGACAACGCTCAGCGCCTTCAACTGTACGGGCTTGTCCTTCTCGTTCTTGCTTTTTTCCGCGTTGTCGGCGGCCGGTGCCGACTGCTGCGCGAGCGCCGGCGCGCTCAGGAAGCCGCAGGCCATACAGATGGCCAGCACAAGCGCCTTCTTCGTCAGATCATGGTTGTTACGCATATGTCACCCCACCCCGAAAGTGTCGCTGCAGGCAGCACGAACCCCTCCGCCCGTGCTGCGGATTGGCTGACCAGCGACCTTCGACATGCGCACGCGGCCTGCCTACGGCGCGAGCCGCGATCAGGCGAACGTCATGTCACGCCCGCTTGCGAACGCGGGCTCATCAGGAAGGGAGGCCGATCAGGAGAAACGGATCAGCGGGTGTGGCGCGGGGGCGAATAGCCGGCGAGGGATTTGCCACGCGAGCGCAGGGCACTGAGCTTGGCGCGGGAGAGTATCCGCTGGCCGTCGGCCTGCACGAAGGGGAAGGACGGCTCCGCCATGGCGCAACCCGGATGTGCTGGATTGTGGCTGCGGTGCGGCATGACACCCCCGAAGTAGACACCGCATGCGATGGCGATGCGGCGCTTCGGCAAGGTATAGCGCACCGTCAAAACGGCGTCAATAAGCCGATTAGACGTGTTGTCTCGAACGGTCGCTTGGCCGCGTTGCAGGCTCGGCTACGCCATCGTGTTTTGCTCGAACACCGTCGCGTTGTCCAGAGAGTCGCCGGGCTGTACCCCTCCGGGCTCAAACATGCGGTCGCAGAAGCGACCGAACTCGCCCGGAGGGGTACAGCCCGACACCTTCCCGATCACTGAAGTACCTCGGCTGGAGAGCGGGGCCAGGAGTGATCGACTTCGCGAGCTACGTAAATTATCCAGCTGACATTCGCCAGCGGATTCTGTAGCTGGCAGGCGTATGACCGATGTTTTCCACCCAGATTCGGTACGTTCCGGGGTCCAGGTTCGCATTGACCGACAGTCCTCGGGAGACCCGCGCCCATTGTCCGCCCACAAGCCTCTCCAAAATGAAAAATCCGCCTCCCGACATCATCATCACACCGGTGCAGTTGGCATGCCATTGATGGACGAGCGCTTCGGCTTTGGGCGCAACCTGCTGCTCGTAGCTCGTCCACGGAAGGAACATCGCGCAGTTTCGAGCCATGGCGCCGGACGGCCATAGCCCCGCCAATATCAACGCTCCGATACAGATGACAGCCATCGCCCTTGTCGGGGGCCTCACTTCATTTTTCTTCATCGAAAGACCTCGTTTCGCGCAACGTGCGCAAACCCAGGTTATGGGTGAATAGCGAGCTCTTTCGACGACCTTACAGTTCGCGCGCATTACGCCGTCTCGCAGACATGCAATTCGCTGACAAAGACACTGTCGCTGACAGAACAGCGTGGCGGATTGCGCTTGGTTTTTTCTTCCAGACCTGACAACTCAAAGGTCCTGCACTCCCCAACATGAGTCCACCACCTGGCCGGAGAATCAGTATGAACCTCGGATCACTTGCCACAGCTAACGATCATTCTGGCGGGGTCTCATACAGGACGGCTTCCAACACCACTTACCTACAAAGGAAAGAGCAACGAGTGGAAGGCGTTGTTCGGCAGCTTTCTGCAGCGACTGTCGAGACCATAAGACATCTGGATCTTGGCAAGGTAACTCCCCAACGGCTCCGCGACGTTGCCTCGGACCTGTACTGGGACGGTCAGATAAGCAGGGAAGCGGCAAGCATGCTGTTCAGTTTGGGACACGACCAGCCAGAGGATGTTGAATTTGACGCATTGGAAATTCTGCGTTCGGCGTCCGAGTTCGAATTGCACCGCCCTGCTGACAAGTACAGGCCTGAAAACCTTCGGCTATACCGGGAATGTCAGGATTTGGCGTCGGGCCTTCGCATAGCCACCGACTTTCTACGACAAGGGCATTCGCTGATCGCCGTGGCGTAAAGCCACGGCGCGTTCGATTCCAATCAAGTTCTCATCGCCCGACGTCCGCCATGAGTATCTTCGCCACCCTGAAAGCGTCAGAAGAACTTGTAATTGAACGAAACCGTATACGTCGCGCCGGGTGCGTAATACAGGTTGCTGTAGTTATCGAGGACGAAGTACTTGCGGTTCAGTAGATTGTCGCCATTGAGCTGCAGCGAGGCGCGATCGTCGAACGCGTAGCGGGCCATCGCCGTCACCAGGAATACCGATGACTGATCGACGCGTTGCGGGCCGTTCGGGCCATCGACCAGTGTATGGCTCGCGCCCTGCCAGTTGACGCCGCCGCCGAGGGTCAGGCCGGCGAGTTGGCCGGGCAGCCGATACGTGGTGAACGTGCGTACGAGCGTGCGTGGCAAGGCCGGGCGAAGTTCGCCGGTGTGGCCGGGGCCTTTCACGTTGAAGTGCGACCAACCCACCGTGCCGTTCCATGCATCGGAGAACGCACCCGACGCTTCGAACTCGTAGCCGCGTGAGCGCGTGCCGTCGACACCGTAGTACGCCTGGGTAACGCCGTCGGGAAGGAAGCGACCGATGTCGGTCTCCGCTACGCTGGACAAGCGCGTGTCGAAGAAGGTGAGTGACGTGTTGAGCGCGCCGTCGAAGTGGCGGCCCTTGATGCCGACCTCGCGGCTGCTGCCCAGCATCGGATCGAGGAAGCTGCCGTCGGCACGACGGTTGTCCTGCGGATCGAAGATCTGCGTGTAGCTCGCGAACGCCGAATAGACCGGGGTGATGTCGTAGATCAGGCCCGCGTAGGGAATGGTCTTGTCCTGTTTCTGGTGATACACACCTGCGGAAGCGTCGTTCGTGTCGTTTTTCCAGCTGGTGCGGCGGGCGCCGACGATGAGCTTCAGCGGATCGGCCAGCGAAATGCGTGCGGCGGCGTACAGGCCCTTCTGCTCGGTCGTAATAAGCGAAGCGCGATTGGCGGCGGCGGCGAAATCCGGATACGGATACCGGCCGATCCAGTCGAGGAAGTTACCCGTGCCTGGGAGGTCACCGTGCGGGTACTCATAGGCATCGTTCGAGTAGTGCGAACCGCTGGCGCCCACGACGAGTTCATGCTCGCGACCGAACGCCTGGAACGGCCCGGACGCATACACGTCCAGCATGTTCTGCCTGCCGTGCTGACGGCTGCGGTACGCATAGGGCTCGACGCCCTCGCCGGTGTCCCTGTTGGGCCAGCCGTAGACGTAGAACAGCGCGTCGTCGCCGTCGGTCTGGCGGTGGCTTGCCATTGCATGCAGTTGCCAGCCGTTCTCGAAGCTGTGTTTGAGGTCGACGAAGGCGGTTTGGGTCTTCTGGTTCCAGAAGGTCCAGTCCGCTGCGCTGCTGAACGAGCGCGGCCACGAGAGGAAACTGCCGTCGTCGTAGAACACAGGGTACGTGCCCCAGGTGACGCCCTTCGGCTTGGTCTTCTGGTAATCGTAGCCCACGCTCAGAACGGTACGGTCGCCCAGGTCGGCATCGACCACGCCGTAGAACACGTTCTTGGAATTGCTGTAGCGGTCGAGGTAGGAGTCGCCATCTTCGTGCACTCCTACCACACGGCCGCGCACGCTGCCCGACGCGTTCAACGGAGAGGAGATATCGAACTCGGCGCGCTTCGTGTTCCACGAGCCGTAGCTGACGGTGGCCTCGGCCTGCGCTGTGCGGCTGTCGGCATGCTTGCGCACGAAGTTGATCAGCGCGGCGGGGCTGCCCGCGCCGCTCAGCAGGCCCGATGCGCCACGCACCACTTCGATGCGGTCGTAAAGGGCCGTGTCCAGCGTGGCATCGGCGGAACTCGCGTTGAGGCCCGGAGCGACCGGCACACCGTCGTTGGCGACGTTCTCGATCTGAAAGCCGCGCGACCAGAACACGACGCGCTCGGTGTCGTACTGGCTGGAAGAAACGCCGACGGTGTTGTCCAGCACCGAACGCACATTGGTGAGGTGCTGGTCTTCGATGCGCTGGCGGGTGATGACGCTGATGGACTGCGGCGTGTCCTGCAGCGACAGCGGCAGGCGCGTGGCGGCGGCGGACGATTCCGCGGTATAGGTCGGTGCGGCCTGGCCCTGGACCTTCACCGCATCCAGCGTGGTCGTATCCGTGTCGCCATCGTCTTTCCCGTGCGCGGCATCCTGTGCATGCGCAGTGGAAAAGGCAACGGAAAGGCCAAGGAAAAGCAGGGAGAGTCGCGGGAACGCTCGACGGCAATGAGACATGTTGTAGCCCCTGGAGGAAAGGTCGGTGAGACGACTGGGGCTTGCCGAGCGGCTGGCTCATCGTTTAGCCATCCGACTTTACCACGTTGGGGTTGCGATCTGAAGGTACGAGGGCGCCGCTATCCGGTCGGCCGCTGACCGCAATGCGGCCCATGCGCGATGGCCTTGCGGATCTCCTCGAGGGAGTTCGGATCGTCCAGTGTGGAGAGATCGCCGGGATCGGTGCCCTGCATGAGCGCCTGCAAGGAACGGCGCAGCAGCTTGCCCGAACGCGTCTTGGGCAAGGCTCCGACCACGTAGACGCATGCGGGGCGCGCGAGGCCGCCGAGCAACTCCACCACACGGCGTTCCATGGCCTGGGCAACGTCGCGCGGATCGTCGGTGACGCCCTGCTTCAACGTCGCGAATACCGCGGGCACCTGCCCTTTCAGTTCGTCGACGATGCCGACCACCGCCACTTCGGCCACGGCTCCGAGCGTAGCCACGGATTCCTCCACCTCGCGCGTGCCCAAGCGATGCCCCGCGACGTTGATGACGTCGTCGGTGCGTCCGAGGATGAAGAAATAACCTTCCTCGTCGCGCACCGCCCAGTCCAGCGAGCTGTACAGCATTTCCTTGAAATGCCCGAAGTAGCTACGGCGATAACGCTCGTCGTCGCGCCAGATGGTCGTGAGGCAACCGGGCGGCAGCGGCGGTTCGATCACCAGCACGCCCTTTTCGCCGGGGGCCTTTTCCTCGCCCGTGCCCTCGTCGATCACGCGCATGCGATAGCCGAAAGTGGGGAAGCCGGGCGAGCCGGGTTTCACCGGCTTGAGGTCGAGACCGGGCATCAGCGACAGCGCCGGCCAGCCCGTTTCGGTCTGCCAGTAATTGTCGATCACCGTCTTGCCGGTGCCTTCCGTGAGCCAGTCGTACGTGGGGCGGTCGAGCGGTTCGCCCGCCAGGAAGATCCACTTCAACGCCGACAAGTCGTATTTCCGCAGCCAGGACGCATCCTGCTTTTTCAACATGCGAACCGCGGTGGGCGACGAGAACATGGTGCGGGCACCGTAGGCCTCGCACAGACGCCACCACACGCCCGGGTCCGGGCCCGTGGGGAGGCCTTCATAGAGAATGGCCGTGCAGCCGCCGATCAGCGGGCCGTAAACATTGTACGAATGCCCCACGGCCCACCCCACGTCCGAGGTGCACAAGATCGTCTGGCCCGGATGCAGGTCGAAGATCGCCGTCATGGACACAGCGAGCGCCACCGCGTAACCGCCCACGTCGCGCTGCACACCCTTCGGCCTGCCGGTGGTACCGGAGGTGTAGAGCAGGTAGCTCGCCTCGTTCGACTCCAGCCAGGTCACCGGTACCTCTGCCCCGTCGTGCTTCGCGCGCAGCGTGGCGTAGTCGACGTCCCGCCCTTCGTTCCACGCCATGTCGGTGTCGAGCCCGCGGCTCACCACGAGCACATGCGGAGGCGCCGCCTTCGCCTCGCGCAACGCGGCATCCACCAGCGGCTTGTACGGGATGACCTTGCCGCCGCGCATGCCGGCATCCGCGCATATGAGCAGCACCGGTTCCGCGTCGTCGATGCGCAGCGCCAGGTTGTGCGCGGCGAAGCCGCCGAAAACGACCGAGTGGATGGCTCCCACGCGCGCGCAGGCAAGCATCGCGAAAACGGCCTCGGCCACGTTCGGCATGTAGATGACGACGCGGTCGCCCCGGCCGACGCCGAGCTCCACGAGCGCCGCGGCGAATGTATTCACCTCCCGATGGAGTTCGCGATAGGTGATCTCACGGACGACGCCTGTCTCGGTCGAGACGGCGACGATGGCCAGTTGGTCGGGACGCGCATCGAGGTGGCGGTCGACGGCGTTGTGGCAGAGGTTCGTCGTGCCCCCGGCGAACCAGCGTCGGAACGGCGGGTTCGATGCATCGAGTATGCGCTGCGGGGGCGTCTCCCAATGGATCAGCCGCGCCTGCTCGGCCCAGAAGGCTTCGGGTTCGTCGACCGAGCGTCGCCAGGCGGTGTCGTAATCCATGCTCGCATCCGGGAGAACGGGCCTATGAGATTAGATCGGGCGCCCACGGGGCGCCTCTGGACGTTGGTCGAACACGCCCTAGCGCTCCTGGCCCGGCCTGGCCACACCATACATCTCCCAGGCGATCTTCTTCAGCAGCGCCTGCGGATCGTCGCCCTCCTTGTAGAGGTCGAAATGCGTCTTGCCCGGCAGGAAGCGGATATCGTTCCGGGCATGCAGGCCGTCGAGCGTCTCCTTGAGCAGCTTCGCGGAGCCGTCCAGATAGAAGGTATCCGCCGTGCCCACGATCAGGTGGATCTTGCCGTCCAGATCAGGTTTCAGCGTGGGCCACTGCGTGCGCAGGCGCTGCGCGATGTCGTAGTGCGCGCGCCAGTAGGCCGCCACGGCCGGATCCACGGCACCCGTGTCGCGATTGAACATCGGCTGCGGCCGGCCGTCCTTGCCGCGCGGCGAGAACACCCATTCGAAGGACGCGAGTTGCCCGCCGTAGGCGCCTAGCACGCGTTCCAGCTTCGCGAACGTCTCGAAGGTGGCAATCACCTTTCCCTTGTCGCGCACCAGCGGATTCTCGCTGCCGTCCGGCTTGCGGTAGGCGTTGGCGCCCGGCGCGGAAAGGTCGATGCCCGTGAAGTCGCGGAAGTCGCTCGGGTCGGGCGAGGTGGACCACGTGCCGCCGAAGATCTTCGGATAACGTGTCTGCAACCAGAGCGTGGCCCAGCCTCCGGAAGAGTGGCCGTTGAGGAAGCGGCCGCTCGCCTTCCCATCCATGCGGTAACGTCCTTCCAGCCAGGGAATGTATTCCGTGGTCAGCGCCTGGCCCCAAGGGCCGTTGTTCACGGAATCGGCGAACTCGTGCGTGCCGGTCGGGCCTGACTCGTCGAGGAGCACCCATATCATCGGCGGCATCTCTTTCTTCGACATGGCCAGCCACAGCGCCGCAATGGTGCCGGCGTAGCGGTCGAAGCCGCCGGTGAAGCCATGCGTCAGGTACACGGTGGGATAGCGCGCGATGCCGTTCGGGTCGTAACCCGGCGGCGTGACCACCCAGGCGCGGATGACCTGGGCACGCCCGGTGAAGTCGGTGAGGAGCCGGCTTTCCATGACTTCGGCATGGGCATGCCGGCGTGCTTCCGGCAGCGCGTCGCGCACGGCCTGGGGGGCTTTCGGCGAAAGCGCCCACGGATCGGTTGGCGGCACGGTCTTGCTCAGCGTCAGCGGCGGCAGTGCACCGCCGGGCGTGAGCTTCACCTTCGTGACCTCGCTGAGGAGGTCGCCAGCGTGCCGGCCGGAGTAGTTGTAATCGTGGCCGACGTCGAGCACGGCCTGGACGTAGTAGTCGCCCGGCGGCAGCGACGAGAACCCGGCCGGGAAGGCCTCCCCGTCGGCGTCCAGGTCCACCGACTGGCCCGGCGCGATCCAGCTGACCTCGCGCGCCGCCACGGATACCGCCTTCGGCTGGAACGGATTCGTGTCGACCGCTTCCGGCTTTTCGTTCCCCGACGCCGGTGCCGCGAACACGATGAGGCGGCCGGAGGTGCCCTCGCCGACGGTACCGGGGAGGGAAACGCGGACGATGCGATGCGCGAGCGGCGCGTCGTCGGCCCATGCGGCAGCCGTGGTGGTAAGGAGCGCTAGCGTGGCAAGCACACGGGTCAGGTTCTTCATCGGGTAGGCCCCCTCTGGCCGCGGACGCGCGGCGTGGCAACATGGCCGATCCTGCCACGACACGAGGAGCAAACGGAATGGACGCGGAGTGGATCAGCCGCCATGCCCTGTCGATCTGGGCCGTGCTGCTCGCAACCGCCCTGGGCGCCGCCGACCTGGCCTGGCGGCGGGCCGTGCGCAGGCGTAACGGCCAGGATGCCGCGGCGCGCGCCCTGCTGCGGCCGGCCACCACGATCGCGGTGGTCGTCGCCATGTTGGCGCTCGCCGCCGCAATCGCCGTGGAGATTCGCGACGCCACCGGCCTCGCGGCATTCGATGCCGCCCTGGCCGGCCAGTTGCGCACGAACATGCCGGAGGCGGCATTACGGGCGATCGCCCTGCTCACCCATGCCGGCGACGCGCTCGTGCTCGGCGTGGCGGCCGCCGCCGTTTTCATCGTGCTGCTGTGGCGACGGCATCGGCGTCTGGCCGGGGCGTGGATCGCCGCCCTCCTGGGCACGGCGCTGATCAACGCTGCATTGAAGGGATGGTTCCGGCGCGAGCGGCCGCTGCACGACCACGGCTTCATCGTGGAACACAGCTACAGCTTCCCGAGCGGTCACGCATCCGGTTCGATGGTCTTCTACGGCATGCTGGCCTACGTGCTGCTCGTGCTGTGCCCGCCACGCTGGCACCGCACGATTGTGGTGGCGGCTGTCGCGATGATCACCCTGGTGGGCATCAGCCGCATCCTGCTCCAGGTGCATTATTTCAGCGACGTGCTCGCGGGTTACGCGACCGGCCTGGCCTGGGTGACCCTGTGCGCGGGCAGCGCCGAGTACGTGCGCCTGCGCGAGGGACGCCGGGCAGCCTCGTGATTTCATGCGGTCGTGACGGCACGAATGCTTCCTTGTAGCGATGCCGACGCCATCCCAAGCCTTGCCCCTCGCCATCGTGATGAACACCGGATCCGGCCACGGAGAGGCCGGCGCCGCCCGCGACGAGATCGCGCGCATCCTGGATGCCGCCGGCCGCCCCCATCGATTCTTTCCGATCGACGGCGAGCGCGACATCAAGGAGGTGGTCAGGGAGGCCGCCGACTACGCGAAGTCCAACGGCGGCGCGCTGGCGGCGGCGGGTGGCGACGGCACGATCAACTGCGTGGCGGGCACCGCGTGGAAGGAAGACCTCGTGATGGGCGTGCTTCCCCAGGGCACCTTCAACTTCGTCGGCCGGACCCACGGCATCCCGGCCGACACGAAGGCGTCCACCGAGGCACTGTTACGCGCCACGCCACGAGAGATCCAGGTCGGCATGGTCAACGACCACCTGTTCCTGGTCAACGGTAGCCTGGGCCTCTATCCGCAGGTGCTCGAAGACCGCGAAGCCTGGAAACAGCGCTTCGGCCGGCATCGCATCGTGGCCCTGTGGGCCGGGCTTGCCACAATGCTGCGCGGGTACCGGCCGTTGCGCATCGAGGTAAGCGACGGCACGCAGACCCGCACGCTGCGCACGCCCACGCTGTTCGTGGGCAACAATGCCCTGCAGTTGGAAAAGATCGGCCTGCCCGAAGCGGAAGACGTACGGCGCAACGACGGCACGCTCGCGGGGCTCGTCCTCAAGCCGATCGGCAAGCTGACCATGCTCGGCATCATGCTCAGGGGCGCCCTCGGCAAGCTAGGCGAAGCGGAGCAGGCCGTGAGCTTCCCCTTCCGGGAGATCACGGTCGTGCCGAAGCACCATCGTCACGCCATCAAGGTGGCGGTCGATGGAGAAATTGTCTGGCTGAAGCCACCCATCGTCTTCCGCGCCGCGCCGCGTCCCTTGCGCCTGCTGACCGATGGCGAGCGCCAGCCCGGGGAGGACCCGGGTTGAGCCTGATCGTACAGATCTCCGACCCGCATTTCGGAACCGAGCGCCCCGACGTGGTGGCGGCCCTGCACGAGGCGATCGTTTCGCTTTCGCCGCGCCTGGTCATCCTGTCCGGCGACCTGACGCAGCGCGCCCGCCGCTCGCAGTTCGACGCGGCCAGGCGATTCGTCGACGCTTATGCGCGCCCGACCCTCGTGATACCGGGCAATCACGACGTGCCGCTTTTCAACGTCTTTGCGCGCGTGTTGGACCCGTTCGGGAACTACGCGCGGGCGTTCGGCCGCGACCTGGAACCGGTGTTCGAAGACGGCGAGGTGCTGGCGATCGGAGTGAACACCGTACGACCTTCCCGGCACAAGAACGGCGAGGTATCGGACGCGCAGATCGAGCGGGTTTCGACGCAGTTACAGCGGGCGCGCGACCACCGGCTTCGCATCGTGGTCACGCACCAGCCGGTGCACGTCATACGCGAGAAGGACATCGCCAACCTGCTGATCAACCGCGAGCGCGCCATCGCCGCATGGGCCGAAGCCGGCGCCCACCTCGTGCTCGGCGGTCATATCCACTTGCCTTACGTCCGCCCCCTGGGTGCCAAGGGGCAAGATCTTGCGCGCCCCCTCTGGTCCGTGCAGGCAGGCACGGCGGTGTCCCGGCGCATCCGCGAGGGCATCAGCAATTCGTTCCACGCCATCCGGCGCGAGCGTGCGGACGAATGCACCGTGGAGCAATGGGACTATGACGAAGCGGCAAGGCGCTTCAAAGCCGGCAGCCGCACGTCCATCTCGCTGCGGCACTGAGGCCGCTGCGCCCGCCCCGGCGTGTCCATACACACCGTCGACGTGTCGCGGGTCTACTATCGGACAGTCCATCCAAGGGGCCCCGTCATGAACTACCCAGCACCGCGCCGTTCCGCCGTGGCCAATGCCGTTTATGCGCTCCTGAATCCCATCCCGTTCGGTTTCTTCGTCGCCGCTCTGATCTTCGACGGCGTGTATGCGAACACGGGCACCATCCTCTGGGCGAAGGGCGCGGCGTGGCTGATCACCTTCGGCCTGCTGCTTGCGATCGTCCCGCGTCTGGTGAACCTCATCCAGGTGTGGATCACCTCACGACGATTCGTTCGTTCCGCGGACCATGTCGACTTCTGGTTGAACGTGGTAGCCATTGTCGCCGCCATCCTCAACGCCTTCGTCCACACACGCGACGCCTACGGGATCATGCCTGCGGGACTGTGGCTTTCCATCGTTACCGTGCTGCTGATATCCATCGGCCACGTGGTGATCGCGGTGCATTATTCGACGGTTCGGGAGATCGCCCATGACTAAGGCATTCCCGCGCGCCGCGCTCGCCCTTGCCTGCGTGCTGGCGCTGGCCGGCTGCGCAGGCAAGAGCGAGCAGAACGCGGCCGACCAGGTGGGCGGCGCCCCGTCGCTGCCCAAGGCGCGGAATTTCCTTCTTCCGCCCATGCAGGTGCCGCGCTTCACCGGTTGGAAAGAAGGTGCCACGCCGACTGTCGCGCCGGGGCTGAAGATCGAAAAGATCGCCGGCGACCTGAAGCACCCGCGGCAGCTGCTGACACTTCCCAACGGCGACGTGCTGGTCGTCGAGGCCAACGGGCCCGGCGAGGAAGCCGTGACGACTCCGAAGCAACTGATTGCCGGCATGGTCAAGAACACGTCGGGCAAGGGCGCGAAAGGCGGCGACCGGATCACGCTGCTGCGCAAGACCGGCACCGGCGAATGGGAAAAGCACACCTACATCGAGCACCTGCATTCGCCGTTCGGCGTGCAGTTGATCGGCAACACGCTGTATGTCGCCAATACCGATGCGATCGTCACCTTCCCCTACACGGAGGGAGCCACGCGCATCGACGCCCCGGGCACGGAATTCACCGACCTTCCCTCGACGGTGAACCACCATTGGACGAAGGCGCTGCAGGCGAACGGAGACGGCAGCAAGCTCTACGTGGGTGTGGGTTCAAACAGCAACATCACCGAGAACGGCATGGAGGTGGAATATCGCCGGGCCAACGTGCTGGAAGTGGATGTTGCCAGCCGTGGCAGCCGCATCTACGCCTCGGGCATCCGCAATCCGACCGGACTGCAATGGGACTCAACGACAAACACGCTGTGGGCCATCGCGAACGAGCGCGACGAGATCGGCAACGATCTGGTCCCCGACTACATGACCTCGGTGAAGGAAGGCGCCTTCTACGGCTGGCCGTACAGCTATTACGGCCAGCATGTGGACACGCGCGTGAAACCGCAGCGGCCCGACATGGTGCAGAAAGCGATCAGCCCCGACTACGCACTCGGCTCGCACGTGGCCGCCCTCGGCTTCCTCCTGAGCCAGCGGAACGCGTTGCCGGCGCAGTACCAGAATGGCGCGTTCGTCAGCGAGCACGGCAGCTGGGATCGGTCGCCGCTGAGCGGTTATGCCGTGGTTTTCGTCCCGTTCCAGAACGGACGACCCGTCGGCAAGCCGGAAACCCTGGTGAGCGGCTTCTATTCCAAGGACGAAAAGGAACTCTACGGTGCGCCGGTAGGCGTGGTGTTCGACAAGGAAGGTGCGCTGCTCATCGCCGACGACGTCGGCAACACGGTATGGCGAGTCTCCGCCGCAGCGCCCTAGCTCAAACTTTAGGAGCCGCTATAGCAGTGAGTGAGCCTTGTGGGAGCCGGCTATGCCGGCGATCCCGCGGCAGCGGGCAAGCTGGCTGCGAGTACCCACCGCCGCTGAAGCGGCTCCCGCACAGAGCACTCATACATACTGCATCTTCCGACGCATCCCGCCGTCCACGGTGAAGTCCTCCCCCGTGATGAAGCCTGCCTGCGATGACAGCAGGAACACGGCCAGCGCGCCGATGTCCGGCGGCAAACCCACCCGGCCGACGGGATGTTGCGCGTGGTCCGCGGCGGACAACTTCGGCTTTCGGCGCGCGGAGGGTTTTTTCCATTCGTCCACGACGATCCATCCCGGATCGATCGCATTCACCCGCACCGGCCCGGCGCTGATCGCCAGCGCGTGCGTGAAGGCCACGATACCCCCCTTGCTTGCGGCATAGGCCTCGGTATCCGGCTCCGACTGGTGGGCGCGCGACGAAGCGATGTTCACGATGGCGCCGTTGCTTTTCTTCAACGCAGGAAGCGCATGCTTGCTGCAAAGGAAGGTGCCGCCGAGGTTGGTATCGATGCGGCGCTTCCACTCGCTCCACTCGAGTCGCTCCAACGGCCCCGTTTCGGGATCGGCGATGCCCGCGTTGTTCACAAGGCCGTCGATCCTGCCGAAGCGACGCAATGCGCTGTCGACGAAACGCTTGACGCTGGCTTCCTTCGCGACATCGAGCACGAGGAAGGCGGCGCGGTCGCCGACCTTCCATTCGTCGAGGCAGGCCTTGCCGGCTTCGGCGTCGAGGTCGCCGATCACCACGCTGCCGCCCGCCTCGAGCACCGCTTGGGCGATGCCTTTGCCTATGCCCTGCGCGCCCCCGGTCACGAGCACGACCTTGCCCGGCCACTCGGCGGCGGCGGGGACCGGCAACGGGGACACGTGTTTCGGGGCAGGCATGGCTTCGCTCCTTACGGCAACAGCGGGATCCTCCGCGCCATGCCGTGGAGGAAATGTCATGCGTGGCGGTAGTAGTCCATCTCGCGATACCTGCGGGCATACAGACCGAACGCCAGCGCCGCCACGGCGGCGAAGGCCGCGAAGAAGAACATCTGGAACGCCGTCGCGCCGATGCCGGTGCCGGCGATACCCGCCAGCACCGCATCGTTGCGCACGCCCGCGTTCGCAAGCAGCACCCAGAGGTTGCCCACGGTGACACTGAGTGTCCAGAAGCTCATCAGGGTGCCCTTCATCGACGGCGGCGCCTGGCTATATGCGAACTCCAGTCCCGTCGCCGAGACCAGCACCTCGCCCATCGTGAGGAACACGTACGGCAGCAGCTGCCACGCGATGGAGACGGCGTCGCCGCCGTCGATCGCGAGCTGGATGAAACCCACGATCACCCAGGCAACCGCGGAAAACGCGATGCCCGAGGTCATGCGGCGCAGCGCCGTCGGCTCGATACCCAGCCGGCGCAGGAACGGAAACAGCACAAGGTTGTTGAAGGGAATCAGCAACAGCACCAAGGCCGGGTTCACCGCCTGCATCTGCGCGGGGTGCAGCCACTCCGGCATGCTCATGGCATTCGCCTGCAACACCCAGGTGGAGGCCTTCTGGTCGAACAGCGACCAGAACGGTGTGACCAGCGCGAACACCAGCAGCACACGCAGTACGGCCGCCACGGCGTCCACCGCCTCGTCGGGGTGCCTTCCCCGCGCACGCTCGAGTTGCAGGCGTGTTCCGAGGCCGATGCCGCCGAGGCCAAGCACGAAGGCGAGGCAGAGGGCCGCCACGATGCCTAGCACGGGCATGAGGGCAAGCGAGCCGGCAGCCATGGCGAAGGCCGCGACGGTCACGGCAAGACCCGGCCGCCCTTCTCCCGGGGCATGGGAGAGCAAGGCGGTGCGCACCACCCGCGCGAAGCCGTGCGGATCGCTGCCAGCCGGGGGCAGCATCACGTAGTGCTTGCGTCCGCTCCAGAACACCACCGTGGCGACGAACATCAAGGCGCCAGGAATGCCGAACGCCACGGCCGCGCCGTAATGGCGAAGGAAATACGGCATCGTCAGCGAGGCCAGGAACGAGCCCACATTGATCATCCAGTAGAAGGCGTCGAACACCACCTTCGCGAGCCGCCGGTTGCTCTCGTCGAACTGGTCGCCGACGAAGGCGGCCACACAAGGCTTGATGCCGCCCGCGCCGAGCGCGATCAACGCCAGTCCCGTGTAGAACCCGGGCACGCTGTGCTCGAACAAGGCCAGGCACAGGTGGCCCACGCAATACAGGAGGCTCAGCCACAGCACGGTGCGGTATTTGCCGAACCACCGGTCGGCCAGCCAGCCGCCCAGCAGCGGGAAGAAGTACACGCCGATGACGAAGGTATGGAACACGTCCTTCGCCGCGCCAGGTCGCTCCGCTTCGGGCAGGTACATCAGCAGTGACGTGACGAGAAACGGCGTGAGGATGTTCCGCATGCCGTAGAAGCTGAAGCGCTCGCAGCCCTCGTTGCCCACGATGTAGGGGATCTGGCGCGGCAGGCGCGCGCTACGCGCAGTGTCGACGTCGAGGGCGGTCATGGCGTTTCCGGGGGAGTGAGCAACCGCAGGATCCTAAACGAAACGCTCAGGGCAGCCGCGCTACGCTTGCTCCGATTCCCCTCCCTCGGAGCCCACCATGCAGCCCATTCGCACCGGCCTCATCGGCTATGGCACGGCGGGCGCGGTCTTCCACGCGCCGCTCATCGCGGCAGCGTCCGGACTGCGCCTTACCGCCATCGCCAGCCGTCGCGCGGACGAGATCGCCCGCGACTTTCCCGAAGCCAAGGCTTACGAAAATCCTCAATCCCTCATCGACGATCCGGACATCGAGCTCGTCGTGGTCGCCACGCCCAACGAGACCCACGCCGCCCTCGCCCGCGCCGCGCTGGAAGCGGGCAAGCACGTGGTGGTGGACAAGCCGTTCACGCTCGATGCCCGCGAAGCCGAGGCGCTGATCGCGCTGGCGGATGCCGCCGGGCGGAAGCTGTCGGTTTTCCACAATCGCCGCTGGGACAGCGACTTCCTGACGGTGCGCCGCCTCGTCGACGACGGTCGGCTGGGCGAGATCGCCTACTACGAGGCGCATTTCGACCGCTTCCGCCCGGAAATCAAGCAGGGGTGGCGGGAGACGGAGGCGCCGGGTGCCGGACTGCTCTACGACCTGGGCGCGCACCTCATCGATCAGGCCCTGGTGCTGTTCGGCCTGCCGCACGCCGTTACCGCCGACGTAGCCCGGCAGCGCGCCGCCGCCAGGGCCGACGACTATTTCCATGTGGTGCTCGACTATGGCCGGCGCCGCGCCGTGCTGCATGCCTCGGTGCTCGTGCGCGATCCGGGGCCGCGCTACCTCGTGCACGGCGACGGGGGCAGCTTCGTGAAATACGGCATCGACAGTCAGGAAGCCGCGTTACGCGAAGGCCGCCGTCCGGGCGGCGAAGGCTGGGGAGAGGACGACCCGGCCCTGTTCGGGCGCTTCACCGACGCCGACGGCACGGCCGCAACGATCGACTCGCTGCCGGGCCGTTACACGGCCTACTACGACGGTATCGCCGCATCGATCAGCGACGGCGCACCCCTGCCGGTCGAAGCGCGTGAGGCGCGCGACGTCATTCGCATCATCGAGGCGGCGCAGATCAGTGCGCGAGAGCGGCGCACGATCGTTCTGTAAGTGTTTCGATCCATTGTGGGAGCCGCTTCAGCGGCGATGGGTGCTCGCCGCAAGCTGGCCCGCTGCCGCGGGATCGCCGCTGAAGCGGCTCCCACAGGAATGCGGATGCCGTGCGGCGCTCAGTGGTCGCCGGCGGCAACGGGACGCGACGGATCGCTCACCCACCCACTCCACGACGGCGCGTAGAGGCGCGAACCGCACAGGCCGGCGTACTCCATCGCCAGGAGGTTGTGGCATGCGGTGACGCCCGAGCCGCACATGTGCACGACGTCTTCCGGCGGATGCGGCCCGATGATCGCCGCGAAGGCGAGGCGGAGTTCCTCGGGCGCGCGGAAGTATCCCTGGGCGTCGAGGTTGTCTGCGAAGGGCCGGTTGCGCGCGCCGGGAACGTGCCCCGCCACGGGATCGAGAGGCTCTACGTCGCCGCGGAACCGGGGCGCGGCGCGTGCGTCCAGCAACAGCAGCCGTCCGCTGGCAAGACCTTCGGCCAGTTCGTCCGCGCCGATGGCGGCATGGAAATTGACATGGACGGCCGTGGGCTCGCGCACCGGCAGCACGTTGTCCACAGGCAGCCCGGCCTCCACCCACGCCGGCCACCCGCCGTCGAGCACCGCCACGTTGTCGATGCCCGCCAGCCGCGCAAGCCACCAGAAGCGCGCCGCCGCCAACGAGCCGCCCGCGGCGTCGTAGACGACCACCTGGAGGTCCGGCCGCCAGCCGGCGGCCGAGAGCCACGCCGAGAAACGTTCCGCCGACGGCAGCGGGTGTCGCCCGCGGCCGTTAGACGGAGAGCCCATGTCCGCCAGGTCGCGGTCGAGGTCGGCGCGCACCGCGCCGACGACGTGCGACAGCGCGTAGTCCTGGTCGCCCTTGCCGGGATCGCGGCCGCCCGGCTGGTTGAGGTCGAACCGGGCGTCGACGAACAGCACGTCGTTCGCCGGCAGCTGGGCGGCCGTGGCCGCATCGATGAGCGTGCGCGAGATCAGCATGGGTGTCCCATCCGCTTGAGCAGGTTGAGCAGGATGGCGGCCGTGACGCCCCAGATGCGGTAGCCCGCATGGAGGAACTCGACCATCTCCCGCCGGTGTCCCCGGAAATCCATGGTGTAGCGGCGAAGGTTCGCGGGATCGAGGAAGAATCCGAATGGCACCTCGAACACTTCCGCAACCTCGCCCGGGTCTGGCTTCAGCATGGCATCGGCCGCGACGCGTGCGACCACGGGCGTGACCGAGTAACCACTGATCGTCTCGAACGTCTCCAGGAAGCCAAGCGGCGTGACCATGCCTGCGTCGAGTCCGATCTCTTCATGGCTTTCGCGTAGTGCTGCGGCCACGACATCGGCGTCGGTGGGCTCCACCCGTCCGCCGGGGAACGCCACCTGCCCCGCGTGCTGCTGCAGGGTGTCCGTGCGCAGCGTGAGCAGCAGGTTCTGCTCGCGGTCGTCGCGAATGCCGATGAGCACGGCGGCCGGCCTGCGCGGGCCGGCGCCGATCAATTCGGCCATGTCGCCGTGGTTCCAGCCGCGCGGCCCCGGAGGCGCTTCCAGCGGAATCAGCGCACCGCGCAGCCGGGCGAGCATGTCGTCCATCAGCTGCCTTCCCTGAAGGGAAGCACGTCGTCCATGAGCCGGATCTTTTCGGCGTCGGTCATCCTCGTCCATCGGGCGATCTCGTCGCCCGTGCGCAGGCATCCCATGCAGAAACCGCGCGTATCGAGGCGACACACGCCCGTGCAGGGGCTGAGGGGTAGCGTGGAGGAAGCGATGCTCATACCGCCTCCCATTGTAGCGGGATGGGTGTAGGAGCGCGCCCTGCGCGCGACAGTTTCTCGCCCCCGGTCTACAAGCTGGCGCGCCAGCTCCGGGGCACGGCCCCAAAACATGTCGCGCGCAGGGCGCGCTCCTACCGGACGTCCATCAGCTCGATCTCGAACACCAGTGCCTCATTCGGACCGATGCGCGGCAGTTCGCCGCGTTCGCCGTAGGCCAGCGCGGGCGGGATCACCACCTTCCAGCGGTCGCCGACACGCATGCGCGGGATCACGTCCTGCCAGCCGGGGATGACCCGATTCACCGTAAACGTGACCGGCTTGCCGTGCGCGTAGGAACTGTCGAATTCGGTGCCGTCGATGAGCGCCCCGCGATAGTTGACCACCACGGTGCTGGTGACCTTCGCCTGCGGACCATTGCCTTTCGCGAGCACCGCGTACTGGATGCCCGACGGAAGCGTGATGACGCCGGGGCGCGTCTTGTTGCTGGCGAGGAAGTCGGCGCTGCGTTTCGCGTTGGCCGCGGCGACACGCCGGAACGCCACCATGGAATCCCGCTGCACCTTGGCATCGAAATTCACGAGCTGCTGCTGCATCACGTCGATGGGCACGCCGGGGGCGCGCTTGGCGTAGCCGTCCTGCAAGGCCTTCACGAGTACGGCGATGTCCACGTCGGGCTGCACACTGTTCGCGAACTGCGTGCCGATCTGGTAGCCGATGGCGTAGGAAAGCTTCGTCTTGTCGATGGCCGGCGCACCCGAGGCGGGCAGCGTGGGCGCCGACTGTGCGCTCGCGAAACCGCTTGCCAGCGCCAGCGCGACGAACACGACCAGGAAACGCAAGGGTGACATCCCGTTCTCCGTGAACCCGGAACCGTTGGCGTGCGTGGAGGATAGTCCATCGGCACGCGGCCCGCCCATTGCTTCCTGAGACGCCGTATTGGGGGTAAAGGTTCCCTTCCCTGCGCTACCATCCCGTTTTTCGGCACGTCCGCCCCACCGACCAGGAGCCGTCATGGCCTTTCGCACCCTCGCCACCGCCGATCGCGGCGCCGTTCGCACGATCACCGTCAACCGTCCCGACAAGCTCAACGCGCTGAACCGCGAGACGATCGGCGAGTTGACCCTGGCGTTCCGGCAGGCGGCCCAAGACGATGCCGTGCGCGTGGTGGTGCTGGCGGGCGCGGGCGAAAAGGCCTTCGTGGCGGGCGCCGACATCTCCGAGATGACCGCATGGTCGCCCGTGCAGGCCCAGTCTGCCTCGCGCGCGGGGCAGGACCTCATGCTCACCATCGAGCGCCTGGGGAAGCCGGTGATCGCGAAGATCCAGGGCTATGCGCTGGGCGGCGGAATGGAACTGGCGATGGCGTGCCACCTGCGTGTCGCCAGCGAGAAGGCCCGCTTCGGTCAGCCGGAAATCGGCCTGGGCCTGATCCCCGGCTTCGGCGGCACGCAGCGCCTCACGCGCCTCACCGGCCGCGGTGCGGCGCTCGAACTGTGCCTGCTTGGGCAACAGGTGGACGCGGCGCGTGCCGAACGGCTCGGGCTGGTCACGCGTGTCGTGGCCCCCGACGAACTCGACACCGCGGTGGACGCGATGGCCGACCAGCTTGCCGCTGCCGCGCCGCTGGCCCTGAAGGGCATCCTGGACACGGTGATCGAGGGCGGCGAATGCGCCATCGACCAGGGCTTGGCCTTCGAGACGCAAGGCTTCGCCATCGCGTTCTCGACCGAAGACATGCGCGAAGGCACGGGCGCATTCCTCGAACGACGCAAGGCGAGCTTCAAGGGCGTCTGAACACACAAGAGACAGAGCTCAACTCCTGTGGGAGCCGGCTACGCCGGCGATCCCGCGGCAGCGGGCAGGCTTGCCGCAAGCACCCATCGCCGCTGAAGCGGCTCCCACACAGAGCTCGCCTGACTTGTGGGGCTCCCCACAAATCCGTTTCTTGTGGGAGCCGGCTACGCCGGCGATCCCGCGGCAGCGGGCAGGCTTGCCTCGAGTCAGTGCCCGCCGCGGTATTTCAGTTCACCTGCCTCCACTCGCACGTCCAGCCGGTTTTCCGGCGGCGCGAGTTGGCAGGTGGCGTAAGGGGTAAATGCGCACGGCGGGTTGCGCGCTTCGTTGAAGTCGATGACCAGCTTGCCGTCCACCGGAAGCCCCGTGTCGAGGAAGCGCCCCGCGCCATACGTCTCCTTGCCGGACGTAAGGTCCCCGAAGACGAAGAAAAGCGCCTCGGGCACCTCCTGGATCGGGTACAGCTCGAACACCCGTCCGTCGCGCGTGAACACGGCCTTGCCCGGCACGTTCTCTTTCTCGATGGTACCGATGACGGTGCCAAGTTCCAGTTCGTACGGCGGATCGAACGGCACCCAGTCCGCGACCACGCGCCACGTGGGATCGATCGGAAAGTACTCCAGCCCCTCGAAACCGACGCGCGTTTCGGCTTGCTCGTCCTTCACGCGTACCGCCTTGCGCCCGTCGCGTTCAATGACGATGAGGGTCGCGGAACCGAAGCGGACCTCGCTCGGCGTACCCCCTCGCGCGTCGTCGCGCAACGACGCGCGCTCGACCGCCTGACCGTCGACGACAGCTCCGCTGCCGGGAACCAGTTCGATCGTGCTCGTGCCGTCCGCCGCGAGCACGATCGTGCCGAGGTGAGCCGGCCCGACTTGCAGCACGACGTCGTTGTCGCTCGCGCTGCCGATACGGTTTGCGCCTTCCTGCAACCATTCGAATCCGACCAGGCTGAGCCAGCCGCCCGGCGCCGTGAGCAGTTCCAGACGCCGCGCACGCGCGGCAGCGACGTCGTGTTCATGAGAATTCATCGCCATCTCAAGGTAACCGATTCTGTAGGAGCCGCCATGGCGGCGAGGCAACCCGCGACAAGATATCCAACGAACGCCGTGTCCGCATCGTGTGGCGCATCCATTCGCATCAACGCCCGCGCAGGAAGAGCTTGTCGAGTTCGCCCAGCGACAGTTGCACCCAGGTTGGTCGCCCGTGGTTGCATTGCCCCGAACGTTCCGTGGCTTCCATCTCTCGCAGCAGCGCGTTCATCTCGGGAATGCCCAGGCGCCGGCCGGCTCGCACGGACCCGTGACACGCCATCGTCGAAAGCAGTTCGTTTTCCAGTTCCTCGAGCCGGCGCGAACTTCCATGCTGCGCCAGTTCGCCGAGCACGTCGCGCGTGAGTTGCGCCACATCGGCCCCCTCAAGCAACGACGGAATGCGACGCACCACCACGGCACCCGGCCCGCTGCGGGAAAGTTCGAGACCCCACTCGCCCAGGGCGTCGGCATGCTCTTCGGCTGCGGCGGCCTCCTTCGCGCTCACCGCGATGGACAACGGCACCAGCAGCATCTGCGAGCGCAGATTGGCAGTGACACGTCCGTTCTTCAGCTTTTCGTAAGTGATGCGCTCGTGCGCGGCGTGCATGTCGACGAGCACGAGGCCATGCGCGTTCTCCGCCAGCACGTAGATGTTCTTCAGTTGCGCGATGGCGTAGCCGAGCGGCGGCACGTCTTCGTTCGCCTCGTTGCCCGCTGGCAAGGGCGCCGGCCGCGAGGCCGTCGACGCACCGAACAGCGTGGCGTAGTCGGCCAGCGGCTGGTCGCGCACGCCGAGGTTCAGCCGCGACTGACTGGCCTGCTGCGGCCATGCGGGCATCGCCGAAGACGAAGGCGACGGCGATGCGAGCGGACGGTGATCGATGAAAGCCCCTACTGCACCGGTGCCCACCGGCACGTCGATCTCGGCCGATGGCAAGGCGGCGCCCGCGCGCGTCTGCGCCAGCGCCTCGTGCAAGGTGCGGAAGAGGAAATCGTGGATCAGGCGTTGCTCGCGGAAGCGCACCTCGTTCTTCGCCGGATGCACATTGACATCGACACCTGCCGGATCGAGTTCCAGGAACAGGACGAATACCGGATGGCGCCCGTGGAACAGTACGTCCGCGTAGGCCTGGCGCACCGCATGGGCGACGATGCGATCGCGCACCAGGCGACCGTTGACGTAGAAATACTGCTGATCGGCCTGCGAACGCGACGCGGTGGGCAGCCCCACCCACCCGGAGAGACGCATGCCGGCCGCATCGTGCTCCACGCGCAGCGCCTGTCCGGGAAATTCCGGACCGAGCACCTCCGCGACGCGGGCCAACGCGGCGTTCTCGTCCCGCGCAGGCTTGAGCAGGCGCACAGGCTTGCCATTGTGGCTGAGGCGGATGTCCACGCCCTCGCGTGCCAGCGCCAGCGACTTCAGCAGGTCGTCGATATGCGCGAACTCCGTGCGTTCCGCGCGCAGGAACTTGCGCCGTGCAGGCACGTTGTAGAAAAGGTCGCGAACCTCGATCGTGGTTCCCTGCGGATGCTGGGCGGGCCGCACGTCCTGCATGCGGCCGCCGTCCACCTCGATGCGCCACGCGGAATCGTCGCCCGCCTGGCGCGACGTGAGCGAGAAGCGCGCCACGGAAGACACGGATGCGAGCGCCTCGCCACGGAAACCCATGCTCGATACACGCTCGAGATCGTCGAAGCTGCCGATCTTGCTGGTGGCATGCGAGGCCACCGCCAGCGGAAGTTCGTCGCGGGGAATGCCGCCCCCGTCGTCGCGCACGCGGATGAGCCGGACGCCGCCCTGCTCGATGTCGACCTCGATGCGGCGCGCACCGGCGTCGATGCTGTTCTCGACCAGTTCCTTCACCACCGAAGCGGGCCGCTCGATGACTTCGCCGGCGGCGATCTGGTTGATCAGTTCCGGCGGCAGGGGACGAATGGGCATGACGGCTTGACCTGACGGGCTTGCAAGCCCCGAAGGATAGCCGATGGCGGCGCTTGCCGCCCCAGGGGACATCAGCCGGAAGGAATGAGCATGACCGTGCCGACACGCACGGTGTTGTCGGTCATCTTGTTGGCGAGTTTCAGTGCGCCGACCGACACGCCGTACTGCTGTGCGATGCCGGTGAGGGTTTCGCCACGGTTGACGCGGTGCACGTCGCGAACGTTGTCGTCGGCACGGCCCCCGGCTTTCTTGCCCGTGGCGGACACGTCCGCCTTGGCGACGGCTGTCGGGGCGGCGGGCTTGGAAGCCCCGGCCTTCGCGGGCGCGGCGGCGTTGCCGGAGGACTTCGACGGCGCGGCATCGTTGCTGTCGTCGGACGAACGCGCGGCCGCCACGAGGGTACCGTTGCGACGGGCCGCCTGCGCGGCGAACCAGGTTCCCGGCGGCGGCATCGACTCGAAGTAATTGCGTACGCCGCCGAGCACCGCGGTGGCGAGCTGGCGGCGATGGTCTTCGTCGCGGAGCCGCTTTTCTTCCAGCGGATTCGTGATGAAAGCCGTCTCCACCAGGATCGACGGCACATCCGGCGACCGCAGCACGACGAAGTTGGCCCGCTCCACGTAACCGCGGTGCGTGGGCCCAAGACGGCCCAACGCCTTCAGCACGTTGCCGGCGATGGACTCACTGGCCTGCATGGCATAGCCCTGCTGGAGGTCGAGCAGCACGGCCGCCAGCGTGTCGTCCTTGTCGTCGAGCGACACACCGCCGACGAGGTCGGCACGGTTTTCCCGGTCAGCCAGCCAGCGCGCCGCCTCCGACGTCTTGCCGCGCGGCGAAAGCACCCAGACCGAAGAGCCCTTGGCATCGCTGTTCTTGAACGCATCGGCGTGGATGGACACGAACATGTCCGCGTTGTGCTCGCGCGCGATCTGGTAGCGGCGCTTCAGCGGAATGAAGTAGTCGCCGTTGCGGGTCAGCACGGCCTGCATGCCGGGCTGCCGGTTGATCTGGTCGGCCAGTTCGCGCGCCACCTGCAGGGTGACGTCCTTCTCGCGCAGCCCGGTCGCGCCGCGCGCGCCCGGATCTTCGCCGCCGTGGCCGGCGTCGATCGCCACCACCACCTTGCGCTCGGTGGCGAGCATGGGGGGCTTGCCAGGGGGAACCGTCTTCGTCCGGGTGTCACGCGCGGCAGCCGCCGCCACCTTGGCGACGCTGGGCGTGTCGTCGATGACCGGGTTGTCGCCCGGGTCGCTCTGCCCGCCGGGGTAGAGGTCCAGCACGAGGCGGTAGCCGTAATCGCCGGCCGGCTTCAGGAGGAAGCTCTTCGGCTTGGCGGCGGGATCGACCTTCGCCACCACGCGCGCCGTCGAGCCCTGCTTCGCGGTCGTCAGCGATTTATAGAGGCCCTGGCCGCCCGGTGCCGAGAAATTGCCGGCGACGGAACTGCCGGCGATGTCCAGCACCACGCTGCCCGGTGTGTCGCCGGCCGACATCTTGTAGCTGGCGGGTCCGGAAAGATCGAACACCACGCGCGTGTATTCGGGGCCCGCCCAGACACGGGCCGCATTGACGTCCGCGGCCGTCGAGCGGCCAGGCGTCAGCGTCGCGACGGCGGTCACGCACGCAAGAAGGCAGAATTTGATAGTGATTCCCCTCATACGGCCCGGATTGAACTGCAAGTGCCCGCTTAATGCAAGATATTTGCCTTGTTAATCCATAACCTGCGAACACTTCGTCAACAACCGTACAGGAATCGCCTGCAAATCGTCAGAAGCCGCGGCGGTGCTGTAGGCCGGAGCTGCCCACCGTATCCGCCTGTCCCTACAACTGGTTTATGAGGTGCTGGCCCGCCGAAGAACGCGGCTCAAAGCTTACGATCCGGCCACTGCCGTCGTGCCGGAAGCGGATCTCCAGGTCCACCGGGGGCAAGGCCCCCGTCCCGCGCTCCGGCCACTCCACCAGCACGATGGCGCCGGGCTCGGCCAGGCTGTCCAGCCCCAGCCATTCCAACTCGCCCGGATCGGCGATGCGATAGAGGTCGAGGTGGAAGGCCCGCCGGCCTTCGAGGTCGTAGCCCTCGATCAGGCTGTAGGTGGGGCTTTTCACCCGTTCGCCGACGCCCAGGGCGCGCAGGAAGGCGCGCGCGAAGGTGGTCTTGCCGGCGCCCAGATCGCCATGGAGGTAGACGACCAGACCACCCTGCAACAGTGAGGCCAGCTGCTGGCCCAGTGTTATGGTGGCCGCTTCGTCGGGGAGGGTCCGCTCGCGACTCATGCGTCCAGCCCGTTCACGAGCCGCCGCAACGGCTCGAGCAGGTCGCCTGCCAGCAAGCCGCGCTCGCCCGCTCTCGCCGCGACGTCGGCCGCGCGGGCATGCAGGGCCACGCCGAGGCACGCCCCGCGGTAGGGATCGCATCCCTGCCCCAGCAAGCCGGCAATGATGCCCGTGAGCGTGTCGCCCATGCCGCCACTGGCCATGCCCGGATTTCCCCAGGGACAGACGGACACTTCGCCGTCGGGCGACGCCACGAGACTGCCGTTGCCCTTCAGTACCACCACTGCGCGATGGCGCCGCGCCAGCTCACGTGCCGCGGCGAAACGGTCGGCCTGCACGGCGGCGGTTTCGATTCCGAGGAGCCGGCCTGCCTCCCCTGGGTGCGGCGTGAGCACCGCCTTCGCCGGGAGGCGCCGGGGTTCCGCATGCAAGAGGTTGAGGCCGTCGGCGTCGAGCACCGTCGGCAGGTCCATGTCCAGCGCCGTCGTCCACAGTGCATGGCCCCAGGCGCCCTGCCCAAGTCCGGGGCCCAGCGCGACGACGGAGGCCTTGTCCAGCATCGGTTGCAGCGCCTGCGGGCCGTTCACCGCGCGCGCCATCAATTCGGGGCGCGCCGCATTCATGGCCAGCACGTTCTGCTCGTGCGTGGCCACGCTCACGAGGCCCGCGCCCGAACGCAGTGCCGCTTCCGCCGCCATGCGTATGGCCCCGCCCGTGCCGTGGTCGCCGCCGATGGCGAGCACGTGGCCGTTCGCCCCCTTGTGCGAATCCCTCGGCCGCGGCGGCAGGCTGGAAGCCACCATCAGCCATGCATCCGGCGCTTCCAGCACCTCTCGCGGAAGATCCAGCGACTGCAGTTCCACCTCGCCCGCCAGTTCGGCGCGATGGGTATGCAGGCCACGCTTGTGCACGATGAAGGTGGCAGTGGCCGACGCGCGCACCGCCACGCCGGGACAGGCACCCGTGTCGGCGGACAAGCCGGAAGGCACGTCGAGAGCGAGCACGGGAACGCCGCTGGCGTTGATCGCTTCGATGGCCTCCCGCGCTTCCCCCTCGGGGGCACGATCGAAGCCGGTGCCGAACAGGGCATCGACCACCACGTCCGCCGGCGACAGCCCCGGCCAGGCCGACAACGGATGCACCGTGCCGCCCAGCGCCTCGAAGGCGGCACGGGCGCTGACGGCGTCCGCGCCGCGCGGTGGGCCCAGCGCCACCGCGTCCACCGCCAGGCCGTTGGCCAAGGCGTCGCGAGCCACGAGGTAGCCGTCGCCGCCATTGTTTCCCGTGCCACACACGACGCGCAGGTGGCGCGCCTCAGGCCAGCGCCGACGCAGCATGGCGAAGGCCGCCGCGGCGGCGCGCGTCATCAGCTCGAAGCCCGGAATACCGAGCCCGTCGATGGCGCGCCGGTCGATCGCGCGCGCCTGGGCGGATGTGAAGAGGGCGATGTCCAGATCGAAGTCGGTCATCGGCCGATTATAGGAGGCCCGGTAGAATGGCGGCATGCCAGTTTCCACCGCCATCGACTATGCCGCCCTCGCCGTCGACATCAAGCGCTGGGCGAGCGAACTCGGCTTCGCCGACACCGGCATCGCCGACACCGACCTCGGCAACGACGAGGCGCACCTGGAAAGCTGGCTCGCGGAAGGCCATCACGGCGAGATGGATTACATGGCGCGCCACGGCACCCGCCGCAGTCGCCCGGCCGAACTCGAACCCGGCACACTTCGCGTCATCTCCGTGCGTATGGACTACGTGCCGCCCGGCATGCCGAACGCGTGGGACGTCATCAACGACGGCGAAAAAGCGTACGTGGCGCGCTACGCATTGGGCCGCGATTACCACAAGGTCATGCGCAATCGTCTGCAAAAACTCGCGGCGCGCATCCAGGAGCGCATCGGCGACTTCAGCTATCGCGCCTATGTCGATTCGGCCCCCGTGCTCGAAAAAGCCATCGCGCGCAATGCGGGACTCGGCTGGATCGGCAAGCACACCGTACTCATCAACAAGCGCGCGGGTTCCTACTTCTTCCTCGGCGAGCTGTACACCGACCTCCCCCTACCCGTCGACGCGCCCGCAAGCGCCCATTGCGGCAGTTGCCGACGCTGCATCGACATCTGCCCCACCCAGGCCATCGTCGCGCCCTATCGCCTCGACGCGCGCCGCTGCATCTCTTACCTCACCATCGAACTGAAAGGCAGCATCCCGGTGGAACTGCGCGAGCCGATGGGCAACCGCGTGTTCGGCTGCGACGACTGCCAGCTGATCTGCCCGTGGAACAAGTTCGCGCAGGAAGCGACGGAGCCCGACTTCGCTCCGCGCCACAGCCTCGATGGCCCGAAGCTCGTCGAACTGTTCGCATGGAGCGAAGAGGAGTTCCTTTCCCGCACCGAGGGCATGGCCATCCGGCGTACGGGCTACGAGGGGTGGCTGCGCAATCTCGCCGTCGGGCTAGGCAATGCGCCGGCGAGCGAAGAAGTGCTCGCCGCGCTGCGTGCTCGGGTGGATCATCCGTCGGCGATGGTGAGGGAGCATGTTTTGTGGGCGCTGGCTCGGCACGGCGCTTTGCGCTGACATATCGTGCGAATAGCAGGCTCGGCTTACGCCATCGCGTTGGGCTATGCGTGGCGGAAGGGAGCCGCCGGGCGCCATTTTTGTCGCTAAGTCCTCGTCCGGCCTTCGCCTCCCTGCGGAATCGCTCCAAAAACGACGCCCGGCGGCTCCTCCCGAACGTGACGTGGGTCGAAGGAAAGCAAAGCGCCGGCTCCCGTATCCGGCCACGGCTAACGATGCCCTCGTAGGAGCGCGCCCTGCGCGCGACATGTTTTGAGGCAGTGACCCCAAGCTTGGGGACTGGCCCGACTAGCTGTCGCGCGCAGGGCGCGCTCCTACGGGGATGCCGAGTTGGCCCGTGCCCGCAAATGGAAGATTAAAAGTACTATCGGAGGCGAGAGCCTGCCGGATCCCTTCGTGATCCGCTCATGCCAGCGACCAGAGGACGAGCGCGATTGCTTCGGCTTTCTCCGCACGCCGCCGCAACGGCGGTAGGAGTCGGCGGATGTCGTTTTTAGAGCGATTCCGCACGGAGGCGAAGGCCGGAGGAGGACTTAGCGAGAAAAACGGCAGCCGCCGACTCCCGCCACCACCTGCGAACACCACTTCGATGGCGATAGCTGAGCCCATCGCGACGGGCATAGCAGACCGCGCTGGAGCGTGAGCCCGTCGGCAAGCGATGAAATCATTGCTGCGCTCAATGCGCAGGCTGATCATCCGTCGCCAATGGTCGGCGAACATGTTGCGTGGGCTAAGGAAAAGCAACTGTGTCGGACACGCTAAAAGCTCAGTTCTTCGCCGCGGGGAGCATTCCGGTGGAGCGCAAAGCATGTATCCGACGAAACGCCTCCGCAGGGCGTTTCGCGCGAACGACACCCCTGCCTGAGCATTCTCGGCAAATACGATGAGTTCCAGGGCCAGGCAGCCTGCGCCCCGGACCGTGGAGAAATCCGAATAGCAACGGGGCATAGTTCATCTTGTCGGAGTCTCGTTCCCGTCGACGCCATACTTCTGCCGAATACGTATCAACGCTGACAATCAAGAGCCTAAACTCAAGTCAATACCGTAGCCCCGACAGCAAAAAAAGCTTCCGCAATTCTCAAGCGAAACGGTAAGGCGCAAGTGCGCACGGATGCCGCATCGTTCGAGCGATCACCCACCTGTCTTGGAGGCTATCATGTCCGCACAACGCGTCCTACGAACCATGTTCAGATCGCACGTGTCGCTCGTTCTCGCGGCGATGCTGGTTCTGGTCGCCGCCGTGGCGCCATCGTCAACCGCGGCACAGAGCATCCTTCCCGTCGTCACTTGCACCGGGAGCCACGCGGCAACCTGGTCCCCTGGCGTCACCAACACCACGGCACTCCATGCCGTCGACACGGAAACGGGTTGGAGTTGCACACAGTTGATTGCAGCGCCCCTGCTCACCAGCGCATCGTCGCAGGAGCATTTCGAGGCGCCGTTCAACTGCAACAATCTGTTCTCGACCACGCCCATAACGTGGACCATTCACTGGAGCGACAATGGTGGCGCAGCGACCAGCGCATTCACCTTTAGCGCGACAGCCTTGCCGGTCAGCGGCAACCTCGTGATAACGGCGCCGGGCACGATCACGGCCGGCCGCTATGCCGGTCGAAGCGCCACCGCTACCTTCACCTTGCTCAACCTCGGCGCTACCTTGAATGCGCAATGCAGTTCGGCGACCGGTGTAACCAACGCCAGCGGACCATCGACGCTCTTGATTCTCTGAGCGGCATGGCGCCGGCTCGCATCGAGGGCCGTCCAAGCCCAGCGCGGCGGACCGCGTGGAGCATGAGGAGCCCGCCTCAACGGCGGGCTCTCCAGGTCAGACCATACCGCCCGACTTCCGCACGATCAGCATTGCCAGTTCGAGCGACTGCTCGTAGTTAAGGCGAGGATCGACCATCGACTTGTACGCCCGGTCGAGGTCCTGCTCCACGAGTCCGCGGGCACCGCCGAGGCATTCCGTGACGTTCTCGCCCGTAAGTTCCAGGTGCACGCCGCCAAGGCGCGTGCCGGCGGCGGCGTGGATGTCGAACGCCTGGTCGAGTTCGCCCGCGATGTTCGCGAACCGGCGGGTCTTGTATCCGTTGCTCGTGCTCTCGGTGTTGCCGTGCATCGGATCGGCCACCCACAACACGCGACGGCCTTCCCGCTTCACCGCTTCCAGGAGCGGTTGCAGCTGCGTGGCGATCTTGTCGTTGCCCATGCGGTGGATCAGCGTCAGACGGCCCGGTTCCTCGTTCGGATTGAGCACGTCGATGAGACGCAGCAGATCGTCCGCCTGGACCGTCGGGCCCACTTTCACGGCGATCGGATTGCGGATGCCGCGGAAGTATTCCGTGTGCGCGCCGTCGAGCGCAGCCGTGCGCATGCCGATCCACGGGAAATGCGTGGACAGGTTGAACCAGCCGTCCTGACGCGGCACCTGGCGCGTGAGCGCTTCCTCGTAATGCAGCAGCAGGGCTTCGTGCGAGGTGTAGAAGTCCACCCGCGAGTAGCTGGAGATGGACTGGCCCGCCAGCGTTTCCATGAAGCGCAGCGAATCGCCGATGCTGGCCACCATGCGCCTGTATTCGGCCGCGAGCGGCGAATGCTCCACCCATGCCAGATCCCAGTATTCGGGATGGTGCAGGTCGGCAAAGCCGCCATCGATCAGCGCACGGACGAAGTTCATCGTCATGGCCGAGCGGGCGTGCGCCTTGATGAGGCGCTGCGGATCGGCGCGGCGCGCCTGTGCCGTGAACTCCGGACTGTTTACCAGGTCGCCGCGGAACGCGGGGAGGGTCACGCCGTCGCGCGTTTCCGTGTCGGCCGAACGCGGCTTGGCATACTGACCGGCGAAGCGCCCCACGCGCAGTACCGGCTTCTTCAGGCCGTGCACGAGCACCAGGCTCATCTGCAGTAGAACCTTCAACCGGTTCGAGATGATCGGACTGCTGCAATCGGCGAAGCTCTCCGCGCAGTCGCCGCCCTGAAGCAGGAACCGCTCACCCTCCTGGGCCTCGGCGATACGCTGCTTCAGCGCCAGGATCTCCCAGGAGGTGACCAGCGGCGGTAGCTCGCCAAGTTGTTCGAGGGAGCGGGAGAGCTCCGCGGCGTCCTCGTACGTGGGCTGCTGCAGGGCGGTCCTCGACCGCCACGATCCCGGCGTCCAGTCGAGCGACGGCGGAGTTACGGCTTTGAGGGAGTGTTGCATGTCGGTACTGCCTGCGTGGATGCGCCTGCACGGCGCGGGAATTCAACGAACGGAACGGCGAACGGCGAGAAACGCCCAGACGATGAGCACGACGAACCAGAGCAAGGTCCAGCCGGGCATGGGCACGCCGAGAATCGGCTCGACCTTCGCGCACTCGCCGGAGCCGGTGAAAGCGAGCTTCAGCATCTTCGTAAACGGGAAGGCGTCGAAGAGGTATCCGAGGCCCGGGCCGCACGCCGGCACCTGATCGGACGGGAGCGACTGGAGCCACAGATGGCGGCCCGCCGTGGCGATACCCCATAGTCCGCCAAGCGCCACCAGCGCAGCGTAGACGACGCGTGTAGCCGTGCCCCGGGGAGCGTGCAACCCGCCGATAAGGAAGAACAAACCCATGACGCACACGGCGATGCGCTGGAAGATGCAAAGCGGGCACGGATCGAGGTGCATGACGTACTGCGCGTAGAGTGCGAACGCCATGAGGCCTACGCAGACGACAAAGCCGGCGAGGTAACGCGTGCGGAACGACCAGGTGCGAGGGCTCATGCGAACGATGCTGCGATGCGGGACACCCACGTTAACGCTTTGTCGAGGGAGTTGTAAGTCCTTGGGCGCAGTTACGTTTGCAACTGTTGGGGACGGCCTGCGGACGCGGGACGAAAGACATGGGTGGAGCCCGGGCCATCCCAAGAACGAAAAAACCCGGCAGGTCGCCCTGCCGGGTTCTATTCGATCGAATGACCGACGCTTACTCGGCGTCGACGGCCTCGGCCTTGGCCGGACGGTCGACCAGCTCGACGTACGCCATCGGAGCGTTGTCGCCCGGGCGGAAGCCGCACTTCAGGATGCGCAGGTAGCCGCCGGGACGCTCACGGTAACGCGAGCCGAGCTCGAACAGCTTGCCCACGGCTTCCTTGTCGCGCAGGCGCGAGAAAGCGAGGCGGCGGTTGGCGACGCCGTCGGTCTTGGCGAGCGTGATGAGCGGCTCGGCGACGCGACGAAGTTCCTTCGCCTTGGGAAGGGTGGTGCGAATCAGCTCGTGCTTGATCAGCGACGAAGCCATGTTCTTGAACATCGCTTCGCGGTGGCTGCTCGTGCGGTTGAGCTTGCGACCGGATTTCTGGTGGCGCATGGCGTTTACTCTCTAAGGTCTGTTGTTATGAAAAACCGGCCAGGATGATCCGGTTTCCCGCGGTTACCCGCTTTTCGAGGCTGTAAGAACGCCCCGTTATAAGAGCACGGCCTCTGCGGACCGTTCTGGTGCTCCGGAGGAAATACCCGTGGTATCCGCCGGTTGGAACAAAGGAGCGGGGCGATCGAAGAACGATCGCCCCGTGAAACATCAGCCCAACTGCATGCCGTGGGACAGGCCCGGCGGCGGCCAGTTTTCGAGCTTCATGCCGAGCGCAAGACCACGCCCACCAAGAACGTCCTTGATTTCCGTGAGCGACTTCTTGCCCAGGTTCGGCGTCTTCAGCAGCTCGACCTCGGTCTTCTGGACCAGGTCGCCGATGTAGTAGATGCTTTCCGCCTTGAGGCAGTTCGCCGAACGGACCGTCAGTTCGAGGTCATCGATCGGACGGAGCAGCAGCGGATCGAAACCGCCCTTCTCCGCCTTGGTCGAATCGCTCTCGCGACGCGAGAAATCACCGAAGACCGACAGCTGGTCATTGATGATCTCGGCAGCCTTGCGGACCGCGTCTTCAGCGCCGATGGTGCCGTTCGTCTCGATGTCGAGCACGAGCTTGTCGAGGTTGGTGCGCTGCTCGACACGAGCCGCGTCCACTTCGTAAGCCACGCGCAGGACCGGCGCAAACGAGGCGTCGAGCTGCAGACGGCCGATCGGCCGGGTCTCGTCGTCCGGATGCTGACGCGCGCTGGCCGGCTGGTAGCCGACGCCGCGACGCACCTTCAGACGCATGTTGAGGGCCACATCCTTGGTGAGGTGGCAGATCACATGTTCCGGGTTGACGATTTCGACGGAGTGGTCGACCGCGATGTCGCCCGCGGTAACCACGCCCTTGCCCTTCTTCGACAGCGTCAGGGTGACTTCGTCACCGGTGTGCTGGCGGATGGCGACGTCTTTCAGGTTCAGCAGGACTTCGATCACGTCCTCCTGCAGACCTTCGAGGGTGGTGTACTCGTGCAGCACGCCGTCGATTTCGACCTCGACGATGGCGCTGCCCGGGATCGAAGAGAGCAGCACGCGACGCAGCGCGTTGCCCAGGGTGTGGCCAAAGCCACGCTCGAGCGGCTCGACTACCACCTTCGCGCGGTTCGCTCCAAGCTGCTCGACGCTGAGGCCACGAGGCCGCAGCACACTAGTTGACGAAACTGCCATGCAAGGCTCCGGTGGATTACTTCGAGTAAAGCTCGACGATCAGGGCTTCGTTGATATCGGCCGGGAGATCGCCACGATCCGGGACGGCCTTGAACGTACCCGCGAACTTCTTGCTGTCGACCTCGACCCACGACGGACGCAGGTCCATCGTGTCGTAGATGGTCGCCGCTTCCTGCACGCGCAGCTGCGTGCGGGCCTTCTCGGTCAGCGAGACCTCGTCGCCCGGACGGACGTGATAGGAAGGCACGTTGACCTTCTTACCATTGACCGTGACGGACTTGTGGGCCACGAGCTGGCGAGCCTGGGCGCGGGTGACCGCGAAACCCATGCGGTAGACAACATTGTCGAGACGGCTTTCCAGCAGGCGCAGCAGGTTTTCACCCGTGTTGCCCTTCTGGGTCGAAGCCTTGGTGTAGTAGTTGCTGAACTGACGCTCAAGCACGCCGTAGATGCGCTTGACCTTCTGCTTCTCACGCAGCTGAACGGCGTAGTCCGACAGACGGGCGCGCTTGTTGGCGCCATGCTGACCGGGCTTGTTTTCGAGCTTGCACTTGGAATCAAGCGCGCGAGCCGGGCTCTTCAGACCGAGGTCGGCACCCTCACGACGCGCCAGCTTGCAGGTAGCTCCACGATAACGGGCCATGGTTATGCTCCTTAGACGCGACGCTTCTTGGGGGGACGGCAGCCGTTATGCGGAATCGGCGTGACGTCGATAATGTTGAGCACCTTGTAGCCCAACGCGTTCAGAGAGCGCACGGCCGACTCGCGGCCCGGGCCGGGGCCCTTGATGCGCACTTCCACGGTCTTCACACCGTAGTCGCCGGCAGCG
This sequence comes from Luteibacter sp. SG786, assembly GCF_011759605.1. Taxonomy (GTDB): domain Bacteria; phylum Pseudomonadota; class Gammaproteobacteria; order Xanthomonadales; family Rhodanobacteraceae; genus Luteibacter. The sequence continues at coordinate 355,679 of NZ_JAAOYX010000001.1, read as the reverse complement.
CGGCCGGCCTTTTCGGCGGCAACCTGGGCAGCGAACGGGGTGGACTTGCGGGAACCGCGGAAACCCGCGCCGCCAGCCGTCGCCCACGACAGGGCATTGCCCTGGCGGTCGGTGATCGTGACGATGGTGTTGTTGAAAGAAGCCTGCACGTGGGCCACGGCATCCGTGACGACGCGCTTGATCTTCTTCTTGGTCTTAACCGGCTTAGCCATAATCGGTATCCGTTACTTCTTGATCGGACGACGCGGACCCTTGCGGGTACGGGCGTTGGTACGCGTGCGCTGGCCGCGCACCGGCAGGCCGCGACGATGGCGCAGGCCACGGTAGCAGCCGAGGTCCATGAGACGCTTGACCGCCATGCCGATTTCGCGGCGGAGGTCGCCCTCGACCGTGTACTTGGCGACTTCGGCGCGAATCTTCTCGACCTCGCCTTCGCTCAGCGACTTGATCGGGGTGGTTGCGACCACGCCCGCGTCGACGCAGACCTTCTTGGCCCGCGACCGGCCGATTCCGTAAATGCTCTGCAAACCAACCCAGACATGCTTCTGGACCGGCAAATTGACACCCGCGATGCGCGCCATGATGTACTGTCTCCGATGCGTTTCGTGCGCGGTAAACGCGCAATTCTAACCGTTATTAACCTAAACTGGAAGTCCTGCGGGGCTTGACACCCCGCGGCCTCCCCGTGTGGGGCCTCCACCGCGTCTCAGCTGCGGCGGAGATTCGACTTCTTGAGCAGACTCTCGTACTGGTGGCTGACGAGATGGGCCTGGACCTGAGCCGTGAAGTCCATCACCACCACCACCACGATCAGCAGCGACGTGCCGCCGAAATAGAACGGAACGTGCCAGGCGTTCTGCATGAACGTGGGCACCAGGCAGACCAGGACGATGTAAATCGCGCCAACGCCGGTAAGCCGGGTCATGACGCCATCGATGTAGTCCGCCGTGGCCCGCCCCGGGCGGATGCCCGGAATCAGCGCGCCCGAACGCTTGAGGTTATCGGCCGTTTCCTGCGAGTTGAACACGATCGCCGTATAGAAGAAGGCGAACCCGATCACCAGCACCGCGAACACGATGTCGTGGACCGGCTCACCCGGGCTCAGCGCCGTGGTCAGCCATTGCAGCCAGCGGGACTGGTGGGCGGAGCCGAACCAGGTCGCCGCGGTCGCGGGGAAGAGCAGCAGACTGGTCGCGAAGATCGGCGGAATGACGCCCGCCATGTTGATCTTCAGCGGCAGGTGCGAGGTCTGGCGCTGGAACTGACGCTGGCTGCCCTGCTTCGCGTAGTTCACGGTAATGCGCCGCTGGGCGCGCTCCATGAACACCACGAACGCCGTCACCGCCAGGATCACCACCAGCACCATCAGCAGCTTCAGGACCGACAGCTCACCGTTGTTCGCCATGCTCAGCGTGTGAACGATGGCGGCCGGCAGGCCTGCGACGATGCCCGCGAAGATCAGCATCGAGATACCGTTGCCGATACCGCGTTCGGTGATCTGCTCGCCCAGCCACATCAGGAACATGGTGCCGGCGGTGAGGCCGACGACCGATGCCAGGACGAAGCCGGCACCCGGCATGTAAACCACCGGCGCGCCGCCAGCGGCAACCTGCTTCTGCAGGGCCACGGCGATGCCGAAAGCCTGGAATGCCGCGAGCCCGACCGTTCCGAAGCGCGTGTACGTGGTCATCTTGCGACGACCCGCCTCGCCTTCCTTGCGCAGAGCCTGGAGCGACGGAATGACCGAGCCCATCATCTGCACCACGATCGACGCCGAAATGTACGGCACCACACCGAGAGCGAATACCGAGAAGCGGGACAGCGAGCCGCCCGAGAACATGTTGACCATGTTCAGCAGACCGCCACCGCCCTCGACCAGGCTCGTCATCGCCTCGGGGTTCACGCCCGGAACGGGAATGAACGAACCGAGGCGGAAGACGATCAGCGCACCAATAAGGAAAAAGATGCGCTGACGCAGTTCCGTCAGTTTGCCCAGCGAGCCGAGCGTTGTGCCCTGCGCTGCAGCCACCTGATTACTCCACGCTGCCGCCGGCGGCTTCGATAGCCGCCTTGGCGCCGGCCGTCGCAAGCACGCCCTGGAGCTTCACGGCGCGAGTGATCTCGCCCTTCAGCACCACCTTGACCTTCTTGGCGCGGCTGGACACGAGGCCAGCAGCGTGCAGGGCGATCAGGTCGATCGTGTCGGCCTGGACCGAGGCCAGCTGGTAGAGCATGACCTGCTCCGTGTCGGCCTTCTTCAGCGAGCGGAAGCCGACCTTCGGCAGGCGACGCTGCAGCGGCATCTGGCCGCCTTCGAAACCGACGCGATGCGTGTTGCCGGCGCGGGCGTGCTGACCCTTGTGACCACGGCCGGCCGTCTTGCCGAGACCGGAGCCGATACCGCGAGCGACGCGGGTACGGGTCTTGCGGGCGCCCTTGCCGGGCTTGATGTCGTTAAGACGCATGATGCTTACTCCTCGACCCGGACCAGGTAATAGACCGTGTTGATGAGGCCACGGACCTGGGGGCTATCCTTCAGTTCGCGCACATCGTTGAGCTTGTTCAGGCCAAGGGCCTTGACGCTCAGACGATGACGACCCTGTACGCCGCGCAGACCCTTCACCAGGCGCACGCGCACGGTGCCGGCGGCAGCGGTTTCGTTCTTCTTAGCCATTGCCCAGCACCTCTTCGATCGTCTTGCCACGCTTGGCGGCGATGCGCTTCGGCGAGGCGACGGCCTGCAGACCCTTGATCGTCGCGCGGACGAGGTTGATCGGGTTGCGCGAGCCGACGGCCTTCGCAAGGACGTTCTTCACGCCGACCACTTCGAGCACGGCGCGCATGGCACCGCCGGCGATGACGCCGGTACCCTCGGAAGCGGGCTGCATGAAGACACGGGCCGCACCGTGGTTGGCCTTGATGGCGTACCACAGCGTGCCGTTGTTCAGTTCGATGCTCACCATGTTGCGACGGGCGCGTTCCATGGCCTTGGAAATGGCGACCGGCACTTCACGGGCCTTGCCATAACCGAAACCGACGCGACCCTCGCCGTCGCCGACCACGGTCAGCGCGGTGAAGCTCATCTGGCGGCCACCCTTGACGGTCTTGGCCACGCGGTTGACGGCGATAAGCTTTTCAAGCATGCCGTCCGAATTTTCGCGATCTGTCGAGGACATCTCTTTTCTCTGTCGGCCCGGATGATCCGGGACTTCTGTTTACGGCTCGGTCGCCGCTTGGAGTTGTAGTTACATCGGGCGGCACCGGCCCCGAAAGGCCGATGCCGTGGCCTGACGCCTCTTAGAACTTGAGGCCGGCCTCACGCGCCGCGTCGGCAAGAGCCTTGATGCGACCGTGATAACGGAAACCCGAGCGATCGAACGCGACGGCCTCGATGCCGGCGGCCTTGGCGCGCTCGGCGACGATACGGCCCACGGTGGTGGCGGCCTCGACGTTCTTCTTGCTCTTGAGGCCTTCGGCCACCGACTTCTGCACGGTCGAGGCAGCTGCCACGACGGTGCCGTTCGGCGCGAAGACCTGGGCGTAGATGTGCTGACCGGTGCGATGCACGCTCAGGCGGGCGACGGCGAGCTCACGGATGTGGGCGCGGGTCGACTTGGCGCGGCGCAGGCGGGATTGGTTCTTGTTCATCGTCTCGTCTCCAGGAAGCGGATAGGCCGATTAGGCCTTCTTGGCTTCCTTCAGGATGATCGTCTCGCCGGCGTAGCGGACACCCTTGCCCTTGTAGGGCTCCGGTGAACGGAACGCGCGGATCTTGGCTGCCACCTGGCCCACGAGCTGCTTGTCGGCGCCCTTGATCAGGACTTCCGTCTGCGTCGGAACTTCGATGGTGATGCCTTCCGGCGCGTCGAAGACGACCGGGTGCGAATAACCCAGCGACAGGTTGACGGACTTGCCGGTGAGCTGGGCGCGGTAACCCACGCCGACGAGCTCGAGCTTCTTCTCGAAGCCGTTGGCAACGCCATGAACCATGTTGGCGACGATGGCGCGGGCGGTACCGCCGAACTTGTCGTCGGCGCCGTCGGCCAGGACGATGTTCACCACACCGTTTTCCTGCTGGAACGAAACGCCCGGCAGTTCATGGGTGGTCAGGGTGCCCTTCGGGCCCTTGACGGTGACGGTGCCGTTGGCGACCGAGAGTTCGACGCCCTTGGCGAGGGTGATGGGCTTCTTGGCTACACGTGACATGTCGGGACTCCTTACGCCACCTGGCCGATGACTTCGCCGCCCAGACCCTTCGCACGGGCCTGCGCGTCGGTCAGGAGACCGGCGGAAGTCGAGATGATCGAAATACCCAGGCCGCCAAGGACCTTCGGCAGCTCGTCCTTGCCGCGGTAAACGCGGAGACCGGAACGGCTGACACGGGAGATGGTCTCGATGGCCGGACGGCCTTCGAAATACTTCAGCTTGATCTCGAGGACCGGCTTACCCGCTTCGTCAGCGGTACGGGCGTCGAGGATATAGCCTTCGTTCTGCAGAAGCTTGGCAACTGCCAGCTTCATCTTCGACGACGGCATACGGACAACCGGCTTGCCAGACGCCTGGCCATTGCGGATGCGCGTAAACAGATCGGCGATGGGATCAGTCATGCTCATAAGAAAACCCTTGAGAGTGCACCGATATCCGAATTACCGGAAATCTTGAATTGTAAAGCCGACAATCGTCGGTCTGCATTGCGCAGACCGACGACTATAACAGCTTGACCCGCCGTTGGCGAGTTTTTTACCAGCTAGCCTTGCGCAGGCCCGGCACGTCGCCACGCATGGTGGCTTCGCGGAGCTTGTTGCGACCCAGGCCGAACTTGCTGTAGACGCCACGCGGGCGGCCAGTCAGGGCGCAGCGGTTACGCTGGCGGGCCGGGCTGGCATCGCGCGGAAGCTTCTGCAGCTTGGTCTGGGCTTCCATCTTCTCGTCGTACGAGGCGGTGGCGCTCAGGACGATCGCCTTCAGTTCGGCGCGCTTGGCGGCGTACTTCTTGACGAGCTTGGAGCGCTTGAGGTCGCGCTCGATCATCGAGGTCTTGGCCATGTTCTACCTATCAGTTGCGGAACGGGAAGCTGAAGGCTTCCAGCAGCGCCTTGGCTTCTTCGTCGGTCTTGGCGGTGGTGGTGATGGAGATATCCATGCCACGCAGCGCGTCGACCTGATCGAAGTCGATTTCCGGGAAGATGATCTGTTCCTTGATGCCGAAGTTGTAATTACCACGGCCATCGAAGGCACGGCCCGAGACACCACGGAAGTCGCGCGTACGCGGCAGCGAGATGTTGATCAGGCGGTCCAGGAATTCCCACATCTGGGCACGACGAAGCGTGACCTTGCAACCGATCGGCCAACCGTCGCGGATCTTGAACGAAGCGACCGACACGCGGGCCTTCGTCGTGATCGGCTTCTGGCCGGCGATCTTGGTCATGTCGGCGACCGCGTTCTCGAGGATCTTCTTGTTACCGGCGGCTTCGCCGACGCCCATGTTGAGCGTGATCTTCGTGATGCGCGGAACTTCCATGACGTTCTGGTAACCGAAGCGCTCAGTGAGCTTCTTCATTACCGACTCTTTGTAAAACGTTTCAAGGCGGGTCATGACTTCGGTTCCTTACGCGTCGACCACTTCGCCCGAACGGAACACGCGCACCTTGCGCCCGTCCTCGAGCGTCTTGGTGCCCACGCGCTCGCCCTTGTTCGAGGCGGAGTTGAAGAGCTGGACATTGGAGATATGGATCGAGGCCTCACGCTCGACGATCCCGCCCGGCTGGTTGGCCTGGGGGTTCGGCTTGGTGTGGCGCTTGACCAGGTTCACGTTCGAGACGACCACGCGGTCGCCATCGACGCGCAGCACGTCGCCGCGCTGGCCCTTGTTCTTGCCGGTGATGACGACGACGTTATCACCCTTGCGGATACGGTTCATGGTCTGGCCTCCGCTCAGAGCACTTCGGGCGCGAGCGAGACGATCTTCATGAACTTCTCGCTGCGCAGCTCGCGGGTAACCGGCCCGAAGATACGGGTGCCGATCGGCTCGAGCTTGTTGTTGAGGAGCACGGCCGCGTTTCCGTCGAAACGGATCAGCGAACCGTCGGCGCGGCGCACACCCTTGGCGGTACGGACCACCACGGCGTTGTACACCTCACCCTTCTTGACCTTGCCGCGGGGAATGGCGTCCTTGACGGTCACCTTGATGACATCGCCGACGCTGGCATAACGGCGCTTCGAGCCGCCCAGCACCTTGATGCACATCAGTTCCTTCGCGCCGCTGTTGTCCGCCGCGGAAAGCGTGCTTTGCATCTGAATCATCGCAGCTCTCCTTAAACTTCAGCGCGCGTGACGATTTCGACCACGCGGTGATGCTTGGTCTTCGACAGCGGGCGGCACTCCGCGATGCGGACCACGTCACCCTCGTTCGCACCGGTTTCGTCGTGTGCGTGGAGCTTCGTGGAGCGGCGGATGATCTTGCCGAGCAGCGGGTGCTGCACCTGGCGCTCGATCAGCACCGTGACCGTGTTGGCCATCTTGTTGCTGATGACGCGGCCTTCGAGGGTACGCGCCGTTTTCTGGTTATCGCTCATATCAGCCGTCCCTTACTTCTTCGCGCCGAGCACGAACTTCGTGCGGGCGATGTCGCGCCGAACGCGGCGCAGCTGGTGCGGCTGGGTGAGCTGGCCGGAGCCCTTCTGCATGCGCAGATTGAACTGCTCCTTGCGAAGGTCCAGCAGATGCTGATTCAGCTCTTCCGCCGACTTGTCTTTGATTTCTTTGATGGCCATTACATCACCGCCCTGGACACGAACTGGGTCTGGACCGAGAGCTTGGCCGCGGCCAGGCGCATGGCCTCGCGTGCGGTTGCCTCGTCGACACCTTCGATTTCATAAAGCATGCGGCCCGGCTGGATCAGAGCCACCCAGAACTCGACGCCACCCTTACCGGCACCCATGCGGACTTCGATGGGCTTGCGGGTGATCGGCTTGTCCGGGAACACGCGGATCCAGAGCTTGCCGCCACGCTTCACGTAGCGCGTGATGCAACGACGGGCCGCTTCGATCTGACGCGCGGTCAGCTGACCGTGCGTCGTCGCCTTGAGGCCGTACTCGCCAAAGCTCACGAGATTGGAGTTGAATGCCAGACCGTCGTTACGGCCCTTATGCATCTTACGGAACTTGGTACGCTTCGGTTGCAACATGGCAACGCTCCTTACTTGGCAGAGCGCTCGCCGCGCTCACGGCGGTTTTCACCACCTTCGCGACGCGACGACTGCTGAGGCTGCTGTTCTTCCTTCGACTCGGCCGTGGCGGCCGCCAGATCGAAGATCTCGCCCTTGTAGACCCACACCTTGACACCGATGATGCCGTACTGGGTCTTGGCCTCGGCGGTGCCGTAGTCGATGTCCGCACGCAGCGTGTGCAGCGGAACGCGACCTTCGCGAGCCCACTCGGAGCGCGCGATCTCGGCACCGTTCAGACGGCCGGAGACGTTGATCTTGATGCCGAGGGCACCGAGGCGCATCGCGTTGCCGACCGAGCGCTTCATGGCGCGGCGGAACATGATGCGACGCTCGAGCTGCTGGGCGATCGATTCGGCGACGAGCTGGGCGTCGAGTTCCGGCTTGCGGACTTCGCTGACGTTGATGTGCGTCGGAACGCCCATCATGTCGGTGACTTCCTTGCGCAGCTTCTCGATGTCCTCACCCTTCTTGCCGATCACCACGCCCGGACGGGCGGTGTGGATCGTGACACGGGCGGTCTTGGCCGGGCGCTCGATCTGGATCTTCGAGATACCGGCGGCGGCGAGCTTCTTGCGCAGCATCTCGCGGACCTTGAGGTCGGCAGCGAGGTACTGGGCGTACTCACCCTTGTTGGCGTACCACTTCGAGTTCCAGTCCTTGGCAATGCCGAGGCGGATACCGGTGGGATGAACTTTATGACCCATCGTTTCTTACCCCAGTCAGTTGCCGACAACCACAGTGATGTGGCTGGTGCGCTTCAGGATGCGCGAGCCGCGGCCTTTGGCGCGGGCGTACATGCGCTTCATCGCCGGACCTTCGTCGACGAAGATGCGGGCCACCTTGAGCTCGTCGACGTCGGCGCCGAGGTTGTTCTCGGCGTTGGCGACGGCGGAGAGCAGCACCTTGCGGACAAGGTGCGCGGCCTTCTTGTTGGTAAAGGCGAGCACGTCGCTGGCTCGGCCCACGGGCATGCCGCGGACCAGGTCAGCCACCAGGCGTGCCTTCTGCGCCGAGATGCGGGCGCTGCGCAGGATCGCTTTGGCTTCGGTGCTCATCACTTGCCCTTCTTGTCGCCGGCGTGGCCCTTGTACGTGCGGGTCACCGCGAACTCGCCGAGCTTGTGCCCGACCATGTTCTCGTTGATCAACACAGGCACGTGCTGGCGGCCGTTGTGGATGGCGATGGTCAGACCGACCATCTCCGGCAGGATCATCGAGCGACGCGACCAGGTCTTGATCGGACGCTTGTTGTTGGCGGAAACGGCGGCTTCCACCTTCTTTACGAGGTGCAGGTCAACGAACGGACCTTTCTTTAGAGAGCGCGGCATGATCGTTTCCTATTACTTGCGACGACGCACGATGAACTGCTGGGTGCGCTTGTTGTTGCGCGTCTTGTAACCCTTGGTCGGCGTGCCCCACGGGCTGACCGGATGACGGCCGCCGGAGGTACGGCCTTCACCACCGCCATGCGGATGGTCGACCGGGTTCATGACCACGCCGCGGACGGTCGGGCGGATGCCCTTCCAACGCTTGGCGCCGGCCTTGCCGAGCTTGCGCAGGCTGTGCTCGGAGTTGCCCACTTCACCGATGGTGGCGCGGCACTCGACCGGCACGCGGCGCATTTCGCCGGAGCGGAGACGCAGCGTGGCGTAGCCCTGCTCGCGGGCCACCAGTTGGACCGAGGCACCGGCGGAACGCGCGATCTGCGCACCCTTGCCCGGCTTCATCTCGATGCAGTGGATGGTGGAACCGACCGGGATCGAACGAAGCGGCAGGCAGTTGCCCGGCTTGATCGGGGAGTCGGAACCCGACACGAGACGGTCGCCCACCGCCACGCCCTTCGGCGCGATGATGTAGCGGCGCTCGCCGTCGGCGTAGCACAGCAGCGCGATGTGCGCGGTGCGGTTCGGATCGTATTCCAGACGCTCGACAACGGCGGCGATGCCTTCCTTGTCGCGCTTGAAATCGATGATGCGGTAAGCCTGCTTGTGACCGCCGCCGCGATGACGCGTGGTGATGCGACCGAAGTGGTTACGGCCGCCGGTCTTCGCCTGCGATTCGGTCAGGGGCGCGTACGGTGCGCCCTTGTGCAGACCTTCGGTCCGCACGCTGACTGCGTCGCGGCGGCCCGGGGAGGTCGGCTTGTGAGTGATCAGTGCCATCTCAATTCAACTCCTGGCTCAGGCCTTGGCCGACACGTCGATCGTGTGACCGTCGGCGAGGCGCACGTAGGCCTTACGCTTGCCCTGGCGGTTGCCAGTGCGGAAGCGGAACGACTTGACCTTGCCCTTCGTGTTCACGAGGTTCACGTCCACGACCTTGACGTCGAAGAGGTGTTCCACCGCAGCGCGGACATCGGCCTTGGTCGCCTCGGGCGCCACGACGAAAACGTACTGGTTGTTCTCAGCAAGGCGAGCCGACTTCTCGGAGATGTGCGGCGCGCGAAGCGTGTTGAGCGTGCGTTCGGTGCTCATGCGAGCCACTCCTCGACCTTCTTGACCGCGTCCACCGTCATGACGACGTAGTCGCTGCCGACCAGGCTGACCGGATTGAGGGCCAGCACGTCGACGACGTGGATGTACGGAATGTTGCGTGCGGACAGGTAGAGCGCCTCGGTGGAGTCTTCCGACACCAGCAGCACACGACCCTTGACTTCGAGCTCGGCCAGCTTGGCGATCATGCCCTTGGTGCTGGGCTTGTCGATCGACAGCTCGGAGACGACCTTCAGGCGATCCTGACGGTTCAGCTCGGCGATGATCGAACGGATCGCAACGCGGTAGGCCTTGCGGTTGACCTTCTGCTCGAAGCTGCGCGGCTTGGCCGCGAACGTCACACCGCCGCCGACGAAGATCGGGGCACGGTAGTCGCCGTGACGGGCGCCGCCGCCCTTCTGCTTCTTGAACTTCTTCGTGGTACCCGACAGTTCACCGCGCGACAGCTGCGCCTTGGTGCCTGCACGGCCGCCCGCCTGGTAGGCGGTAACAACCTGGTGCACGAGGGCCTTCTTGTACTCGCCGCCGAACACGTCGTCCGACACGGTGAGCGACTTGGCGCCAATAACGTTAAGTTCCATGGCGTCTCTCCTCAACCTTTGGTCGTCGGACGGATCACGACGTCGCCACCGGTCGCGCCAGGGACTGCGCCCTTGACCGCGATCAGATGACGCTCGGCGTCGACCTTGACCACTTCCAGGCCCTGCACGGTGCGATTGACCGCACCCATGTGGCCCGCCATCTTCTTGCCAGGGAACACGCGGCCCGGCGTCTGGCGCTGGCCGATCGAGCCCGGGGCGCGATGCGACAGCGAGTTACCGTGCGTGGCGTCGCCCATCTTGAAATGGTGACGCTTGATGGTGCCCTGGAAGCCCTTGCCCTTCGACACGCCGGCGACGTCGACCGTCTGACCGACGGTGAACACGGCTTCGGCGGTGATCTCGGCGCCAACTTCGTACTTGCCTGCGTCGTCCGCGTTGAGGCGGAACTCCCACAGGCCGCGACCCGGCTCAACCTTGGCCTTCGCGTAGTGGCCCTTCGCGGGGGCCGTCAGCAGCGAGGCGCGCTTCGCGCCAGCCGTGACCTGCACCGCGCTGTAGCCGTCGTTTTCTTCGGTCTTCACCTGCGTCACGCGATTCGGGGTCGCTTCAATCAGCGTCACCGGAATCGAGCGGCCGTCTTCGGTGAAGAGCCGGCTCATGCCGCACTTGCGGCCAACCAGTCCGATACTCATCTTCGTATCCTTTAGTCCGCTCAACCGAGCTTGATCTGCACGTCGACGCCGGCGGCGAGATCGAGCTTCATGAGCGCGTCCACGGTCTTGTCGTTGGGGTCGACGATGTCCAGAACGCGCTTGTGGGTACGGGTCTCGTACTGGTCGCGGGCATCTTTGTCGACGTGCGGCGACACCAGAATGGTGTAGCGCTCGATCTTGGTCGGCAGCGGGATCGGGCCGAGGACCGTAGCGCCGGTGCGCTTGGCCGTCTCGACGATTTCGCTGGCCGAACGGTCGATCAGACGATGATCGAACGCCTTGAGCCGGATGCGAATCTTTTGGTTCGCCATAAAACCGTGTCCTGTTATCGAAAGAACGTTCTTGTGATTCGGAGGGGCTTCTCGCCACCCCGCACAACCCAGATTGCTAACTACGGGTACTGCAACGGGCCGCTCTGGAGCGGCAAGACGCCACCCGGAACGACCCGAAAAAGTCAGGCAGGCCGCAAAAACGGCCTGCCTAGACAGAAAAGTATAGAATACGCAACAACATGGGTCAACAGAGCTTGCGCCCCGCGGCCCGTCGGTACCCTATTCGGCATTCTTGCCTGCGAACTCGAAGCACATTCCTTGCGCCTCATTTCGCGTGGTCCGGGGCGTTTTTGCGGCACCCGGGAGTCTTAGCCAGCGGAGTATAGCGGCGGCGGCGAGAGAATGGAAGTCTCTGAGCGAACAGATCCATCTACTATTTGCATAGTTGACTTACGGCCGCCAGCCGGGTAACTACTATACTCATAGTAGTAGTAAGAGGCCCGGGCATGACGATCTCACCGACCGATCGAAAAGCGAACGTCGCACACGTGTCGTGCATAAACCCCGAGGCCTTTCCCGAAGCAGGTTCGCCTCGGCCGGCGACACCTGGTCCGCGTTCCGGCAAGGATGAAATCGCGTGATCGCCTGGATGCTCTACGCCCTGTTGGTAGGGCTTGCGCTGGCTGCCGCCGCGTTCATGGCCGAACGGGCCGCCAAAGGCCGCGGCGCGCCAACGAGGTGGGCGTGGCTTGTGTCCATGCTCGGCTCGCTGGCACTGCCGGTCCTCGTTGCCGGCGCATCGATACGGCTTCCCGACGGTCTCGCGGGCACCGGACCGGGGCCATCGCTGGCGCTGCGTGAGGCAACGTCGATCCGGACGCCGCTTACGCAAATCCACCTCGACGACGTGCCGGTGTACGGACTGTCCGTCAACGCCGACGGCGTCGCCGCGGATCTGTGGATAGCGGCATCGACGCTCATGGTAGTAACGCTCTCCATGGGCATGCTCGTCACGTCGCAGCGCCGACGGGGCTGGCGCAGCGCTACGGTATACGGCGAGCGCGTGTGCGTCGCACGCGATACAGGGCCGGCGGTCATCGGGTTCTTTCGCCCGCACATCGTCGTGCCCGAGTGGCTACTCGGGATGAGCCCCGTGCAACAGGGCCACGCACTGGCGCACGAACGCTCGCACCTGGAAGCCCGCGACCCTCTCGTCATCGCCGTCGCACTGGCTGTGCTGACGCTCATGCCGTGGAACGGGTTGCTCTGGTGGCAGTTTCACCGACTGCGTCGCGCCATCGAGATGGATTGCGACGCGCGGGTCATTCGCAGCGGATGCGACGTTTCCGCGTACTGTGAAACACTGCTCCACGTGGGCCAGCAGAGATCGAAACACATCCCATGGCTCCCCGCGATGAGCGACTCGGTCTCGTTTCTCGAGCTGCGCATTCGCCAGATGCTGCGCAGGCCGGGTAAATGGGTGCGGGGATCCACCGTGGCATTGCTGTGTCTTTCGCTCGGGATGGCCGTCTTCGCGGCACAGGTGACGCCGCCGAACACCCTCCCCCTGCACGCGCTATCCATGGCGACGCCAAACCGGGGACTGCTCGACCGCTACGTCGGCTTCTACCAGATCAGCCCCATTTCGCTCGTCCATGTGACGCAGGCCGACGGCACCCTTTCGGTCCGTATCACGGGGCAGATGGCCGCGCCGCGCCCCTTCCCACTGGTACATGTCCACGATGACCGGTTTGCGGTGCGAGGAAACGACGCACTAGCCGTACGCTTCGTAACGGATACGTCGGGACGCGCGGTGCGGTTGATCGCTACCCAGGCCGGACGCGTCGTACTCGATCGGCCCCGCATCGATGACGCAACCGCCCTGCGGATCGACGATGCACTCGCCACCCGCATCAAGGCACAGAAGCCATTTCCTGGCAGCGAAAAAGCGTTGCGCCTGCTCCTTGGCGATCCCGATAACAGTGTCGGAATGAGTCCGGAACTCGCTCGCGAACGTCGGGAGCAAAAGGCGGCGCGCGAACGATATCTATCCCGCATCGGCCCGGTGCGGTCCTACGCGTTCACCGGCGTCAACGAATTCGGCTCGGATACCTACCTCGTGCATCGCCAGAACGGCGACGAGACGATCATGCTGGTCGTCGACGAAGACGGCACCCTGGCGAACGCCGTTCGATACTCGCCCATGGCCTCCCCGCCCGACAGCTGATCCTCGACCAGACTGCGCATGTGTCCGCCGGCGGCCACGTCGTGGCCGTGCAGGCGGTGCTGCGCCCTTTCGACCACTGGAGTAGTGAAATGACGTTCAAAGCATTGCGCCACGTTACCGGACTCTGTCTCGCCGCGATCGTGGCCAGCGCCACTGCCTGGCCCACCCATGCCGCGAAGCCCGAGCCTGGGGCCTATACCGGGAAGCTGCAGGACGCCCTCTATCGCATCGATGTTCCTGCCAACTGGAACGGCGATCTCGTCATGCTGATGCATGGCTACCAGCCCGTGGGTGCACCCATTACTACGCCGATGACGGCCGCCGATCCGACGCCCGTGTTCCTCAAGAAAGGGTTTGCGGTCGCACAGAGCCAGTACGCATCGCAAGGCTGGGCGGTAAGCGACGCCATTGCCGACACAGAGAGACTCCGCCAGCACTTCGTCCGCACGTATGGACAGCCTCCGCATACCTACATCTACGGCTTTTCGCTGGGAGGATTGAGCGCCGCCGCCAGCATCGAACGCTATCCGCATGCCTATAGCGGCGCAATGATCACCTGCGGGCTGACGGTGTCCACCCCGGACTTCCTGGCTCGCGGCGTCGTGACGCCACTCGTGGCATTTGACGCCCTGATACCGGGCGTCATTCCCGACGTGGCGGCACCCGATTCCCCGCCGGCGATTTCGCCCGACGCCATCGCCAAGGCAGTGGAAGCGCATCCGAAGGAGACCGCCGTGCTGGCGAGGCGCCTGGAAGAGAAACCGGAAACGCTACCGACATTGGCACTGTATTACATGGCATTTCGCGAAATCGAAACGCGTGCAGGCGGGATGCCTGTCGACAATCGCAAGGAGTTCTACAAGGGTTTCGGCGACGACGTGGCATTCAATCGCCATGTGCGCCGCTACGGTGCCGCGCCGAAAGCCGCGGAGTACGCCAGGAACAACGTCACCTTGACAGGCCGCATCGAGATCCCGCTCGTGATGCAGTGGAATGCATTCGACCCCACCATCCCATCCCGATTCCACGGGGTCTACCCTGCTCAGGTGAAAGCGGCGGGCGCCGCGAAGTGGCTTACCGTGCTTGCCCCTGTCGGCGATGGTCATTGCGACTTCACCGACGGCCAGACGGCCGCGGCGTTCGACACGTTGGTGCGCAAGGCCGGCGCCGACTGACGGGGCGCGGCAGTCCTCGCAATTGCGCGGCGAAATAAAAAAGGCGAGGGCTTGCGCCCTCGCCTTTTCATTTCCCCGAAGGGAATGTTGCTTACGCGATGACCTTCGACACCACGCCGGCGCCGACGGTACGGCCGCCTTCGCGGATGGCGAAGCGCAGGCCGTCGTCCATGGCGATCGGGTGGATCAGCGTGACCGACATCTTCACGTTGTCGCCCGGCATCACCATCTCGACGCCTTCCGGCAGCTTCACGGCGCCGGTGACGTCCGTGGTGCGGAAGTAGAACTGCGGACGGTAGTTGTTGAAGAACGGGGTGTGACGGCCGCCCTCGTCCTTCGACAGCACGTACACTTCGGCTTCGAACTGGGTGTGCGGCTTGATCGAACCCGGCTTGGCCAGCACCTGGCCGCGCTGGACGTCGTCGCGCTTCAGACCGCGGAGCAGCAGACCGGCGTTGTCGCCCGCCTGACCCTGGTCGAGAAGCTTGCGGAACATCTCGACGCCCGTGACCGTGGTCTTCTGGGTGTCGCGGATGCCGACGACTTCGATTTCGTCACCCACCTTGATGACGCCACGCTCGATACGGCCCGTGACGACGGTGCCGCGGCCCGAGATCGAGAACACGTCTTCCACCGGCATCAGGAAGGTCTTGTCCACGTCGCGTTCCGGCGTCGGGATGTAGGTGTCCAGAGCGTCGACGAGGTTGATGATCGCCGGCACGCCGATCTCCGACTGGTCGCCTTCCAGCGCCAGGCGGGCCGAGCCCTTGATGATCGGGGTGTCGTCGCCCGGGAAGTCGTACTTCGACAGCAGTTCGCGGACTTCCATCTCGACGAGCTCCATGAGCTCGGCGTCGTCGACCATGTCGGCCTTGTTCAGGAACACCACGATGTACGGCACGCCCACCTGACGCGAGAGCAGGATGTGCTCGCGGGTCTGCGGCATCGGGCCGTCAGCGGCCGAGCACACCAGGATCGCGCCGTCCATTTGGGCGGCACCGGTGATCATGTTCTTGACGTAGTCGGCGTGCCCCGGGCAGTCGACGTGGGCGTAGTGGCGGGTGGCCGATTCGTATTCCACGTGGGCCGTGGAGATCGTGATGCCGCGCGCCTTTTCTTCCGGCGCCGCGTCGATCGAACCGTAGTCCTTGAATTCGCCACCGAAGCGCTCGGCACCGACCTTCGTCAGCGCGGCCGTCAGCGTGGTCTTACCGTGATCGACGTGACCGATGGTGCCGACGTTGACGTGCGGCTTGTTACGCTCGAACTTACCCTTTGCCATGACTCTGAACCTCTAAAAGAACGTTATGTGTTGAAGAAGAAGCCCTTATCAGGACTTCTTCATGACCTCGTCGGCGATGTTCTTCGGTGCCGGCTCGTAATGGTCGAATTCCATCGTGAACGTGGCGCGGCCCTGGGTCTGCGAACGCAGCGAGGTCGCGTAACCGAACATTTCGCCCAGCGGAATCATCGCGTTGACGGTCTTGCCCGACGGCGTTTCTTCCTGGCCGGTGAGCATGCCGCGACGACGGCTGATGTCGCCCATGACGTCACCAACATAGTCTTCCGGCGTGACGACCTCGACCTTCATGATCGGCTCGAGCAGCACCGGGTTCGCCTTCGCAAAGCCCTGCTTGAACGCCATCGAGGCGGCCAGCTTGAACGCCATTTCCGACGAGTCGACGTCGTGGTACGAACCGAAGACGAGCTTGACCTTCACGCCCACGACCGGGAACCCGGCCAGCGGACCGGCGGTGATCGTCTCGCGCAGGCCCTTTTCGACCGACGGGATGAATTCCTTCGGAATCACGCCGCCCGTGATGTCGTTGATGAAGAGGAAGTCGTCCTTGATGGACGCTGCGATCTTCTCGTCGGCACGGTCGGCATCGGAAATCGGGGACATTTCGATCACGACGTGACCGTACTGACCCTTACCGCCCGACTGCTTGGCGTGCTTGTAATCCGACTTGACGTCCGAAGCCTGGATCGTTTCGCGGTAAGCCACCTGCGGCTTGCCCACGTTGGCCTCGACGTTGAACTCGCGCTTCATGCGGTCCACCAGGATGTCCAGGTGAAGCTCGCCCATGCCCGAGATGATCGTCTGGCCCGACTCTTCGTCCGTGCGAACGCGGAACGACGGATCTTCCGCGGCCAGACGGCCGAGGGCGATACCCATCTTTTCCTGGTCCGACTTGGTCTTCGGCTCGACCGCCATCGAGATCACCGGCTCGGGGAACGACATGCGCTCGAGCGTGATGATGTGGTCCTGCGCGCACAGCGTGTCACCGGTCGTGACGTCCTTCAGGCCAACCGCCGCGGCGATATCGCCGGCGCGGACTTCCTTCAGCTCGTGACGCTCGTTGGCGTGCATCTGCAGGATGCGGCCGATGCGCTCCTTCTTCGACTTGACCGGGTTGTACACCTGGTCACCGGCGTTCAGCGTGCCCGAGTAGACACGGAAGAACGTCAGCGCGCCGACGAAGGGGTCGGTCATGATCTTGAACGCGAGCGCCGAGAACGGAGCGTCGTCCTTGGCCGGACGGGTATCCGGCTGCTCGTCTTCGTTCACGCCCTCGACCGGCGGACGGTCGATCGGCGACGGGAGCAGATTCACGACCGCGTCGAGCATGGCCTGCACGCCCTTGTTCTTGAACGCGGTGCCGCAGTAGACCGGAATGATCTCGCTCTTCAGCGTGCGCAGGCGCAGGCCTTCGATGATCTCGGCCTCGGTCAGCTCTTCGCCACCCAGGTACTTGTCCATCATCTCTTCCGTGGCTTCCGCCGCGGCTTCGATCATGGCCGTACGACCTTCCTCGGCCTTCGCCTGGAGCTCGGCCGGGATGTCGACGTATTCGAACTTCATGCCCTGGGACTCCATGTCCCACTTGATGGCCTTCATCTTGAGGAGGTCGACGACGCCTTCGAAGTTGTCTTCGGCACCGATCGGCACCTGCATCGGCACCGGATTGGCGGCGAGGCGGGCCTTCAGCTGGTCGACGACCTTGTAGAAGTTCGCACCGGTGCGGTCCATCTTGTTGACGAACGCAAGGCGCGGAACCTTGTACCGGTTGGCCTGGCGCCACACGGTTTCCGACTGCGGCTGCACGCCACCCACGGCGCAGAGCACGAACACCGCACCGTCGAGCACGCGGAGCGAACGCTCCACTTCGATGGTGAAGTCGACGTGTCCCGGGGTATCGATGATGTTGAAGCGGTGCTCGGGCAGCGAACGGTCCATGCCCTTCCAGAACGCCGTGGTGGCGGCGGAAGTGATGGTGATGCCGCGCTCCTGCTCCTGCTCCATCCAGTCCATCGTCGCCGCACCGTCGTGCACCTCGCCAATCTTATGACTGACACCGGTGTAGAACAGGATGCGCTCCGTGGTCGTGGTCTTGCCGGCATCGATGTGAGCCATGATGCCGAAGTTGCGGTAGCGCTCGATGGGAGTGGTGCGTGCCACGGTCTTTCCTCAATCTGAAGCTGTATTTACCAGCGGTAATGCGAGAAGGCCTTGTTGGCCTCTGCCATGCGGTGCGTTTCTTCGCGCTTCTTGACGGCGCCGCCACGGGATTCCGAGGCTTCCAGGAGTTCGGCGGCCAGCTTGCGCGGCATGGACGTCTCGCCGCGCTTGCGCGCTGCGTCGATCACCCAGCGCATGGCGAGGGCCATGCGGCGACCCGGACGAACTTCGACCGGCACCTGGTACGTGGCACCGCCGACGCGGCGGGACTTCACCTCGACGGCCGGAGCGATATTGCCCAGGGCCTTCTCGACGAGCTGCACCGGCTCGGCGTGCTTTTCACCGATGTGCTGCAGGGCGCCGTAGACGATCGACTCGGCGACGGACTTCTTGCCGGACTTCATCACCATGTTGATGAAGCGGGCGATCAGCTGGCTTCCGTGCTTCGGGTCCGGGAGGACGACACGGGCGGGATGGGAACCTTTACGCGACATAATTCTTGTCCTTTACTCAGCTCTTCGGGCGCTTGGCGCCGTACTTCGAGCGCGACTTGCGACGCTTGGTCACGCCGGCGCAGTCGAGACTGCCGCGAACCGTGTGGTAACGCACACCCGGGAGATCCTTGACGCGACCGCCGCGGATCAGGACCACCGAGTGCTCCTGAAGATTGTGACCTTCGCCACCGATGTAGCTGATGACTTCGAAACCGTTGGTCAGGCGCACCTTGGCAACCTTACGCAGGGCCGAGTTCGGCTTCTTCGGGGTGGTCGTATAAACGCGCGTGCACACCCCGCGGCGCTGCGGGCTGCTCTGCAGGGCCGGCGAGGCGCTCTTGTACGCCTTCGGGCTGCGGGATTTGCGCACCAACTGGTTGACTGTCGTCATGCGAAGCTATTCCTGAGAAACATAAAGGCAGACCGATAGATCGGCCCGCCAGAGAAGCGTTGTTGACGTGCGTGGCCCGCGAAAGCGGGCTGCGCCCATCGTCCCTGAATCCGAACACGAGGCGCTTCCCTGCGCCTCATTTCGTATGTACGAGCAAAACCCGCGTACGGGCCTTACTCGGCGCTATCGTTGGACCCGGCGGGAGCCTCTTCGAACGTGACGGCCGGTGCCGAACCCGAGAGGGTTTCGAGCTCCGAGGCCGTCAGGCCGCCCTGGCTACGACGCGAAGCGTGGTATGCCAGGCCCGTACCCGCAGGGATTAGCCGCCCAACAATAACATTTTCCTTCAGGCCCCGCAACGTGTCGCGGGTGCCCCTGACCGCCGCCTCGGTGAGGACGCGGGTGGTCTCCTGGAACGAGGCCGCCGAGATGAACGACTCCGTGGCCAGCGACGCCTTGGTGATGCCCAGCAGGACCGATTCGAACTCGGCACGACGCTCGCCCCGGGCCTCGGCGCGATCGTTCTCCTCGTTGATCCGGACGCGCTCGACCTGCTCGCCGCGGAGGTACGTGCTGTCGCCGGGCTCGGTGATCTCGACCTTGCGGAGCATCTGACGAATGATCGCCTCGATGTGCTTGTCGTTGATCTTCACGCCCTGCAGGCGGTACACGTCCTGGATTTCCTTCACCAGGTACGAGGCCAGCGGCTCGACACCCAGCAGGCGCAGGATGTCGTGCGGATTCGGCTCGCCGTCCACGACGGTTTCGCCCTTCTCCACGTGCTCGCCCTCGAACACGATGACCTGACGCCACTTCGGAATCAGCTCCTCGTGCTCGTTGCCGTCCGCGTCCTTGATGATCAGGCGCTGCTTGCCCTTGGTGTCCTTGCCGAAGCTGACGATGCCCGAACGCTCCGCGAGGATCGCCGGTTCCTTCGGCTTGCGGGCCTCGAACAGGTCGGCCACGCGCGGCAGACCACCGGTGATGTCGCGGGTCTTCGAGGTTTCCTGCGGGATACGGGCAACCACGTCGCCCACGCCCACTTCGGCCCCGTTCTGGATCGACACGATGGCGCCGGCCGGCAGGAAGTACTGGGCCGCGATGTCGGTACCCGGCAGCTTGAGCTCACGGCCCTTGCTGTCTTCCAGGCGGACGATCGGGCGCAGGTCCTTGGCCTGGGTGCCGCGACGCTTCGGATCGGTGACCACCGCCGACTCGAGGCCGGTGAGTTCGTCCGTCTGCGACTGCACGGTCACGCCATCGATGAAGTCGATGAAGCGCACCACGCCCGCCACTTCGGTAACGATCGGGTGGGTATGCGGATCCCAGTTCGCGACGGTCTGGCCGGCCTTCACCGGGTCGCCGTCCTTCACCGTGATGGTCGCACCGTAAGGCACCTTGTAACGCTCGCGCTCGCGACCGTTGGCGTCGATGACGCTCACTTCACCCGAACGCGAGACCGCCACCAGGTGACCCTGCGCGTGCTCGACCGACTTCAGGTTGTTGAACTTCAGCGCACCGGTGGTACGAACCGTGACGTTGTCCACGGCGGCCGCACGGGATGCCGCGCCGCCGATGTGGAACGTACGCATTGTCAGCTGGGTACCCGGCTCGCCGATCGACTGAGCCGCCACCACGCCCACGGCCTCGCCCATGTTGACGAGGTGGCCACGGGCCAGATCGCGACCGTAGCAGAGGGCGCACACACCGTGGCTGGCACGGCAGGTGATGGGCGAACGCACCTTGATCAGCTGCACGCCGGCCTTGTCGAGCTTGTCGACCAGGTATTCGTCGAGCAGCGTGTCGCGCGTGACGATCGGCTGGTCGTCGTCGCCCGGGGCGTAGACGTCTTCCACCACCACGCGACCGAGCACGCGCTCGCGCAGCGGCTCGACCACGTCGCCGCCTTCCACGATCGGGGACATCAGCACGCCGTCTTCCGTGCCGCAATCGTGCTCGGTGATGACGACGTCCTGCGCCACGTCGACGAGACGACGGGTCAGGTAGCCGGAGTTCGCGGTCTTCAACGCGGTATCCGCGAGACCCTTGCGGGCGCCGTGGGTCGAGTTGAAGTACTGCAGGACGTTCAGGCCTTCGCGGAAGTTCGCCTTGATGGGCGTCTCGATGATCGAGCCGTCCGGACGGGCCATCAGACCGCGCATACCCGCCAGCTGGCGAATCTGGGCCGCGCTACCGCGGGCGCCGGAGTCGGCCATGATGTACAGCGAGTTCATGGACTTCTGGTTGACCACGTTGCCGTCGGCGTCGGTGACCTTCTCGGTACCGATGCCGTCGATCATCGCCTTCGCGACCAGTTCATTGGTGCGCGACCAGATGTCGACCACCTTGTTGTAGCGCTCGCCGGCGGTGACAAGACCCGACTGGTACTGCTCCTGGATCTCGACGACTTCCTTCTCGGCCTCTTCGAGGATGCCCTTCTTCTCCGCCGGGATCTTCATGTCGTCGATGCCGATGGAGATACCGGCGCGCGTCGCGAAACGGAAGCCGGTGTACATCAGCTTGTCGGCGAACACGACCGATTCCTTCAGGCCGAGCAGACGATAGCTCTGGTTGATCAGGCGCGAGATGTTCTTCTTGGTCAGTTCCGTGTTGACCAGCGCGAACGGCAGGCCTTCCGGAATGATCTCGGCCAGCAGGGCGCGACCCACCGTGGTGTCGACGAGCGACTGGCGCTCCACGCGCTCGCCGTCCACCGTTTCCACGCTGCGCACGCGCACCTTCACCTTGGCGTGCAGTTCGACGGCACGGTTGTCGTACGCACGACGCACTTCGCCGATGTTCGCGAACACCATGCCGGCGCCCTTCGCGTTGATCAGCTCGCGGGTCATGTAGTACAGACCGAGCACGACGTCCTGCGACGGCACGATGATCGGCTCGCCGTTCGCCGGCGACAGGATGTTGTTCGACGACATCATCAGGGCGCGGGCTTCGAGCTGCGCCTCGATCGACAGCGGCACGTGCACGGCCATCTGGTCACCGTCGAAGTCGGCGTTGAACGCCGTACACACGAGCGGATGCAGCTGGATCGCCTTGCCTTCGATCAGCACCGGCTCGAACGCCTGGATGCCCAGACGGTGCAGCGTCGGCGCACGGTTGAGCATGACCGGGTGCTCGCGGATCACGTCCTCGAGGATGTCCCAGACCTGCGCTTCCTCGCGCTCGACGAGCTTCTTCGCGGCCTTGATGGTCGTGGCTTCGCCACGGGCCTGCAGCTTGGCGAAGATGAAGGGCTTGAACAGTTCGAGCGCCATCTTCTTCGGCAGGCCGCACTGGTGCAAGCGCAGCGTCGGGCCGACCACGATGACCGAACGGCCCGAGTAGTCGACGCGCTTGCCGAGCAGGTTCTGGCGGAAGCGGCCCTGCTTGCCCTTGATCATGTCCGCGAGCGACTTCAGCGCGCGCTTGTTCGTGCCGGTGATGGCACGGCCACGGCGGCCGTTGTCGAGCAGCGCGTCGACCGACTCCTGGAGCATGCGCTTCTCGTTGCGCACGATGATGTCGGGCGCGGCGAGTTCGAGCAGACGCTTCAGGCGGTTGTTGCGGTTGATGACGCGGCGGTACAGGTCGTTGAGGTCGGAGGTCGCGAAGCGGCCGCCGTCCAGCGGAACGAGCGGACGCAGGTCGGGCGGCAGCACCGGCAGGACGGTCATGACCATCCATTCCGGCTTGTTGCCCGACTCCAGGAACGCCTCGATCAGCTTCACGCGCTTGGTGAGGCGCTTCAGCTTGGTCTCGGAGTTGGTGGACGCGATCTCTTCCTTCAGGCGAATGACTTCGCCCGGGAGGTCGAGGCTCTTCAGCAGCTCGTAGACGGCCTCGGCACCCATGCGGGCGTCGAACTCGTCACCGTGCTCCTCGGTGGCTTCCAGGTACTGATCTTCGCTGAGCAGCTGGCCGCGCTCGAGCGCGGTCAGGCCCGGATCGATCACCACAAAGGCCTCGAAGTACAGGATGCGCTCGATGTCGCGCAACGTCATGTCCAGCATGAGGCCGATGCGCGACGGCAGCGACTTCAGGAACCAGATGTGCGCGGTCGGGCTGGCCAGCTCGATGTGGCCCATGCGCTCGCGACGGACCTTGGCCAGGGTGACCTCGGTACCGCACTTCTCGCACACCACGCCGCGATGCTTCATGCGCTTGTACTTGCCGCACAGGCATTCGTAGTCCTTGATGGGACCGAAAATGGCTGCGCAGAACAGGCCGTCACGCTCAGGCTTGAACGTGCGGTAGTTGATCGTTTCCGGCTTCTTCACTTCGCCGTACGACCACGAACGGATCAGCTCCGGCGAAGCCAGAGCGATCTTGATCGCGTCGAAGTCCAGCGTCTGTCGCTGCTGGTTGAACAGATTGAGCAGGTCTTTCATGCGTAATCTCCGGTAGCCGCGACGATCACTTGATCTCTTCGAGCTCGATGTCGATGCCGAGCGAGCGGATTTCCTTCACGAGCACGTTGAAGGATTCCGGCATGCCCGCGGCCATCTCGTGGTTGCCGTCCACAATGTTCTTGTACATCTGGTTGCGGCCCTGCACGTCGTCCGACTTGACGGTCAGCATTTCCTGCAGGGTGTACGCCGCGCCGTAGGCCTCGAGCGCCCAGACTTCCATTTCGCCGAAGCGCTGGCCGCCGAACTGCGCCTTGCCGCCCAGCGGCTGCTGGGTGACGAGCGAGTACGGACCCGTCGAACGCGCGTGCATCTTGTCGTCGACGAGGTGGTTCAGCTTCAGCATGTGCATGTAGCCGACGGTGACGGGGCGATCGAACGCCTCGCCGGTACGGCCGTCGAAGAGCACGGTCTGGCCGGATTCCGGCAGGCCCGCGAGCTTCAGCATGTGCTTGATCTCGGACTCCTCGGCACCGTCGAACACCGGCGTGGCCATCGGCACGCCGTCGCGGAGGTTGTCCGCAAGCGCGACGATCTCCTGGTCGGACATCGACTTGAGGTCGACGTGACGCACCGCGCCTTCCGCACCGGCGTTGCCGTGGTTGTAGACCTCGTCGAGGAACTCGCGCAGCTTCGCCGGCTTCTCGTTGGCCTCGATCATGGCTTCGATCTTGTGGCCAAGGCCCTTCGCCGCCCAGCCGAGGTGAACCTCGAGGATCTGGCCGATGTTCATACGCGAAGGCACGCCCAGCGGGTTCAGCACGATGTCGACCGGACGACCGTCGGCGGAGAACGGCATGTCCTCGACCGGCACGATCATCGACACGACACCCTTGTTGCCGTGGCGGCCGGCCATCTTGTCGCCCGGCTGGATGCGGCGCTTGACGGCCAGGTAGACCTTGACCATCTTGAGCACGCCCGGCGCGAGGTCGTCGCCCTGGGTGATCTTGCCCTGCTTCTCCTTGAAGCGCTTGTCGAAGTTCTCCCTGTGGCGCTTGACCTGCTCGGCCGCACGCTCCAGGAACTCGGAGACTTCCTCTTCCTTGACGTTGATCTTGAACCAGTCGTCCTTCTTCAGGCCGTCGAGGTAGGCGTCGTCGATCGTGGCGCCACGCTTCAGGCCGGCCGGGCCGCTCATGGCGGTCTTGCCGACGAGCTGCGCACGCATACGGGCGTAGATCGCGCCCTCGAGGATGCGGAACTGGTCGTCGAGATCCTTGCGGATGCGCTTCAGTTCGGTCTCTTCGATCTGCTTGGCACGCTTGTCCTTCTCGATGCCGTCGCGGGTGAAGACCTGCACGTCGATGACGTTGCCGTCCATGCCCGGGGGCACGCGCAGCGAACTGTCCTTCACGTCGGAGGCCTTCTCGCCGAAGATCGCGCGGAGCAGCTTCTCTTCCGGCGTGAGCTGGCTCTCGCCCTTCGGCGTGACCTTGCCCACGAGGATGTCGCCAGCCTTCACTTCCGCACCGATGTACACGATGCCGGACTCGTCGAGGCGCGCGAGCGCCTGCTCGCCCACGTTCGGGATGTCGGCCGTGATTTCCTCGGCACCGAGCTTGGTGTCGCGGGCGATGCAGGTCAGTTCCTCGATGTGGATCGAGGTGTAGCGGTCTTCCTGCACCACGCGTTCGGAGATCAGGATCGAGTCTTCGAAGTTGTAGCCGTTCCACGGCATGAACGCGACGAGCATGTTCTGGCCGAGCGCGAGCTCGCCGAGGTCGGTCGAGGAACCGTCCGCCAGCGTGTCGCCCACCGCCACCACGTCGCCCACGTTCACCAGCGGACGCTGGTTGAGGTTGGTGTTCTGGTTGGAACGGGTGTACTTCGTGAGCGTGTAGATGTCGACGCCGGCGTCATCGTCGCCGACCTCGTTCTCGTTCACGCGCACGACGATACGCGCCGCGTCCACCTGGTCGATCACGCCGCCACGACGGGCCGACACGGTCACGCCCGAGTCGCGCGCCACGGCGCGCTCGATGCCGGTGCCGACGAGCGGCTTCTGGCTGCGCAGGGTCGGAACGGCCTGGCGCTGCATGTTCGCGCCCATGAGCGCGCGGTTCGCGTCGTCGTGCTCGAGGAACGGCACGAGCGCCGCCGCGACCGACACGGTCTGCATCGGCGAGACGTCCATGTAGTTGATCTCGGCCGACGGACGCAGCTCCGACTCGCCACGGAAACGGCAGGACACGAAGTCTTCGATGAACTTGCCGTCCTTCGTGAGCGGCGAGTTCGCCTGCGCGATGACGTGGTCGCCCTCTTCGATCGCGGAGAGGTAGTCGACCTTGTCGGTGACCTTGCCGTTCTCGACCTTGCGGTACGGCGTCTCGAGGAAGCCGTAGGCGTTGGTGCGGGCGTACACGGCCAGCGAGTTGATCAGGCCGATGTTCGGGCCTTCCGGGGTCTCGATGGTGCAGACGCGGCCGTAATGCGTGGGATGCACGTCGCGCACTTCGAAGCCGGCGCGCTCACGGGTCAGTCCGCCCGGTCCGAGCGCCGACACGCGGCGCTTGTGGGTCACTTCGGACAGCGGGTTGTTCTGGTCCATGAACTGCGAGAGCTGCGACGAACCGAAGAACTCCTTCACCGCCGCCGCGACGGGCTTGGCGTTGATCAGTTCCTGCGGGGTCAGGCCCTCGGATTCGGCCAGCGACAGGCGCTCGCGAACCGCGCGCTCGACGCGGACGAGACCGATGCGGAAGGTGTTCTCCGCCATTTCGCCGACCGAGCGCACGCGACGGTTGCCCAGGTGGTCGATGTCGTCCACCGTGCCGGTACCGTTGCGGATGTCGATGAGCACGCGCAGCACGTCGAGGATGTCCGACGTCTCGCCCTGCTCGGCCACCAGACGCTGGGATTCTTCTTCCTTGCGCTCGGCGAAGTACTTGTGGTCGTACAGCACGCCCGGACCGATTACGTCCTTGCGGCCGACGCGACGGTTGAACTTCATACGGCCGACAGCCGAGAGGTCGTAGCGGTCGAAGGTGAAGAACAGGTTGAAGAACAGGTTCTGCGCGGCGTCCTTGGTCGGCGGCTCGCCCGGACGCATCATCCGGTAGATTTCGACCAGGGCCTCGAGCTGCGTGCGCGTGTTGTCGATGCGCAGCGTGTTCGAGATGTACGCGCCGCGGTCGAGGTCGTTCACGTAGAGGGTCGGCACCGTTTCGATGCCCGCCTTGCGGAAGCGCTCGAGGTGCTCGAGAGTCAGTTCGTCGTTGGCCGCGGCGATGATTTCGCCCGTGTCCTTGTCCACCATGTCGATGGCCACGATACGGCCCACCGGGTAGTCGTCCGGCACTTCGAGCGTGGCGATCTTCTCGTTGGCGAGCTGGCGAACGTGGCGCGCGGTGATGCGCTTGCCGGCCTCGACCAGCACCTTGCCGTCGACCACGAGGTCGAACGAGAGCGTTTCACCGCGCAGGCGCTCGGCGACGAGGTCGAGGGTGACCCCGCCCTTCTTGCCCAGGTGGAACACGTTGTGCTCGAAGAAGATGCTCAGCATCTCCTCGTTGGTGTAGCCGAGCGCGCGCAGCAGCACCGTCACCGGCAGCTTGCGGCGACGATCGATACGGGTGAACAGCGCGTCCTTCGGGTCGAACTCGAAGTCGAGCCACGAGCCACGGTAAGGAATGACACGGGCCGAGAACAGCAGCTTGCCCGAGCTGTGCGTCTTGCCGCGGTCGTGGTCGAAGAACACGCCCGGCGAACGGTGCAGCTGCGAGACGATGACGCGCTCGGTGCCGTTGATGATGAAGGTGCCGGTCTCGGTCATGAGCGGAATCTCGCCCATGTAGACCTCCTGCTCCTTCACGTACTTCACGGCCTTCTTCGAGGCCGGGCTGTCCTTGTCGTAGATGACCAGGCGGACGGTAGTGCGCAGCGGCGCGCCGAAGGTCATGCCGCGGTTGCGGCACTCGCGCTCGTCGAACGCCGGCTCGCCGAGGCGATAGTCGACGTATTCGAGGGCGGCATTGCCGGAATAGCTGGAAATCGGGAACACCGACTTCAGGGCGGCGTGCAGGCCCTTGTCCTCGCGCGCCTTGGGGTTCACCTGCTCCTGCAGGAATTCCTTGTACGAGTCGGTCTGGATCGTCAGCAGGTTGGGCACGCCCAGCACGGGGGGCCGCTTGCCGAAGTCCTTACGGATGCGCTTCTTCTCGGTAAACGAGTAGGTCATGGTGGGTACCGCCTCGGTTTCATGATGCCGGCCAGGGAGCGCCGGCTAACAGTTAATGAATCGAAAATCGGAGATCGGGATTCGAACCGCGGAGCCCGTGCCGGCGCTCTCGAATCGCGATGTCCCATTTCCGACGGGACACGTGAAACAGTGAATCAGTGAACCGTGAACCGTGAACCGTGAACCGTGAACCGTGAACCGTGAACCGTGAGAACTTACTGTTTACGGTTCACTCTTCACCGCCCGTTCAACGGGCAAAGCCCGGGGGCTTACGCCCCCAGGCTCGCTTGACGCTATGTCGAACAACTGGCGCGCAAGGCGCCGATTACTTGAGTTCGACCGTGGCGCCGGCAGCTTCGAGGTCCTTCTTGAACTTCTCGGCATCTTCCTTCGAGGCCGCTTCCTTCACGACGCCACCGGCCTCGGTGAGGTCCTTGGCTTCCTTCAGGCCCAGGCCGGTGATGGCGCGGACGGCCTTGATCACGTCGACCTTCTTGTCGCCGGCGGACTTCAGGATCACGTCGAACTCGGTCTGCGCTTCGGCAGCCGGGCCAGCGGCAGCAGCCGGGCCAGCGACGGCGACCGGAGCGGCAGCGGAGACGCCGAAGGTGTCTTCGATCGACTTCACCAGCTCCATGATTTCCGTCAGGGACTTGGCCTTGATGGCTTCAACGATCTGTTCGGTGGTCAGGGTGGACATTGTTTCTTACCTTCTGAAATGGGGTTTCGAATGGGAAAAGTCGAGATCAGGCTTCGGCCGGGGCTTCGGCGGCGACTTCGCCACCACCCTGCTTGTCCGCAACGGCCTTGACGGCGCGGGCGAACATCGTGACCGGCTCGGCCAGCACGCGGGCCAGCATGGCCAGGGCCTCTTCGCGGGTCGGCAGCGAAGCCAGCACGTCAACGTGCGCGGCATCGAACAGCTTGCCCTCGATGGAGACGACCTTCGGCTTGAGCTTGTCGTTGGTCTTCGCGAATTCCTTGATCAGGCGGCCAGCGGCGCCCGGTTCCTCGGTCGAGAACGCATAGAGCAGCGGACCGACCAGGGCGTCCTTGACGACCTCGAATTCGGTACCGGCCACGGCGCGGGCAGCGAGCGTGTTCTTGACGACTTTCAGGAACACACCCGACTGGCGGGCCTTCTTGCGCATCTCGGTCATCTGAGAGACCGTGGTGCCCGCGTATTCGGCGGCGACCAAGGAGTGAGCCTTCGCAGCGACTTCTGCCAGCTCGGCGACTACTTCTTGCTTCTGGGAGAGATTTAAAGCCACGTTGCACTCCTCATGTGAACTCCGCTCACGACTCCTGCCGCTTGCGGTCCTGGGCGACATCGTCCTGACATCGGGGATGCACGCATCCCGGGTGGTGGCCTTTCCAGATTCGAAACGAATGCCAGAAGGGGCTGCACCATCTACGCAGGCCGGAGCCTTCAAGGCCTCCGATTAAGCGAACCCGCTTCCGACGACGGCGATTCCTTGCCAACACGAGCTCCCTGCTCGTCGTCGTCGCGCGCTGTCCGCGCCTACGGTCTTTGACGGCTGCCCCGGCATTGCAACCGGGGCTGCCCTCAAAAACGTGCCCTCCGCCGGCATGGCCGGCGAAGGGTCGTAACACTTACTTGGTCGAGGTGTTCACGGTCGAGGTATCGACCGGGACGCCCACGCCCATCGTGCTCGACAGCGACACCTTCTGGATGTACTGACCCTTCGCCGCGGCCGGCTTGGCCTTCAGCAGATCGGCGATCAGCGCATTGAGGTTGTCGGCCAGCTGGGCGGCATCGAAGCTCGCCTTGCCGATGGTGGCGTGGATGATGCCACCCTTGTCGTTGCGGAACTTGACCTGGCCGGCCTTGGCGTTCTTGACGGCCGTGGCGACGTCGGCGGTGACCGAGCCGTCCTTCGGGTTCGGCATGAGGCCGCGGGGACCGAGCACCTGGCCGAGCTTACCGACGACGCGCATGGCGTCCGGCGTGGCGATGACGCGGCCGTAGTTCAGGTCGCCCGCCTGCATCTTCTCGGCGAGGTCGTCCATACCGACGGCGTCGGCGCCGGCCGCGAGAGCGGCGTCTGCCTTTTCACCCGGCGGAACGAACACGGCAACGCGAACGGTCTTGCCGGTGCCGTGCGGCAGCAGCGAGGAACCGCGAACGCCCTGGTCGGACTTCTTGGCGTCGATACCGAGGCGGACGGCGACGTCCACGGATTCGGCGAACTTCGCCTTGGCGTTGTCCTTGACGATCTTCAGCGCCTCGTCGAGACCGTAGGTCTTGCCGGGCTGCACGGCGGCCGTGGCGGCCTTCATACGCTTGGTGAGCTTTGCCATGTCTTAACCCTCCACCACCAGACCCATGGAACGCGCGCTACCGGCGATGGTGCGCACGGCGGCATCGAGATCGGCAGCCGTGAGATCCGGCTCCTTCTGCTTCGCGATTTCCTCGAGCTGGGCGCGGGTGACCTTGCCCACCTTGTCGGTGTTCGGCTTCTGCGAGCCCTTGGCCACGCCCGTGATCTTCTTGAGGAGGATCGAGGCCGGCGGGGTCTTCGTGATGAAGGTGAACGTACGGTCCGAGTAGGCCGTGATCACGACCGGGATCGGAAGACCCGGCTCGAGCTTCTGCGTGGCGGCATTGAACGCCTTGCAGAACTCCATGATGTTCAGGCCGCGCTGACCGAGCGCCGGACCGACCGGCGGCGACGGGTTGGCCTGACCGGCCTTCACCTGCAACTTGATGTAACCAATGACTTTCTTTGCCATTTTAGTTCCTCGCGAGTGCGGACGCCTTGCGGCTCCTCGCTGTAGACCGTCCCTGGAGTGTGGTGGGCTCGCGCCTGCGAACCCCTGAAACACGGACACGCCGGAGCACAAGTCTCCAGCGTGAACCGGGCATTATAGGCTCCTCACACGGGCTATGCAAACCCTGTGCCGAGGAGGACCGGCAGCGCCGATCAGAGGGCCGTCAGGCCTTCTCCACCTGGCCGAACTCGAGCTCGACCGGGGTAGAACGACCGAAAATGAGCACTGCGACGCGCAGGCGGCTCTTTTCGTAGTTGACTTCCTCGACCACGCCGTTGAAGTCGTTGAACGGGCCGTCGGTGACGCGGACCATCTCGCCCGGCTCGAAGAGAACCTTCGGACGGGGCTTCTCGACACCCTCGCGCACGCGGCTCAGGATGGCGTCGGCCTCGGTATCGCGAATCGGGTGCGGACGGTCGGCGGTGCCGCCGATGAAACCCATGACCTTCGGGGTTTCCTTGACCAGGTGCCAGCACTCGTCGTCGATACGGGGCGTCTTGCCGCTCGTGTCGGTTTCGATCTGGACCAGGACATAACCGGGGAAGAACTTGCGCTCGCTGCGACGCTTCTGGCCGCCGCGCATCTCGATGACTTCCTCGGTCGGAACCAGGATCTCACCGAACTTTTCTTCCATGCCCTCGCGCTTGACGCGCTCTTCCAGGGCCTTGCGAACCTGCTGCTCGAACCCCGAATAGGCGTGAACCACGTACCAGCGCTTGCTCATGCCTTACCTCAATGTCCGAGCTTAAGCAGCCAATCGAGCACGACCGACTTCAGCAACCAGTCGATGAGCCCCATCAGCAGCGAAAGAATGACCACGACCACCAGGATGACGCCGGTGGTCTTCAGCGTTTCGTCGCGCGTCGGCCAGACGACCTTGCGCATTTCGAACTGCGATTCGGCAACGAAGCCACGCAGCTTGCGACCCGGAACCGTGAAGGCGGCAATGGCCATGGCGGCCACCACGGCGACGATAACGCCCGCGACGCGCGCGAAGGACGGCACGTTCGGGTTATCGCTGAAATAGTAGAAACCGACGATGCCGGCGACGAGCACGACCAGCGCAAGCGCCAGCTTGCCGAGATCGGCCGGGCCCATACCCTTGGCTTCTTGTGCCTTCGTATTCATGCGGACTCGGGAGTGGCACGCCAGGAGGGACTCGAACCCCCAACCTGCGGTTTTGGAGACCGCTGCTCTGCCAATTGAGCTACTGGCGTACAGGTGAAACAGTGGAACCGCGAAGGCGGGCGGTCGACGACCCACCCGCCCCGCGACTGGCTGCCGGCCCCAAGGGGCCGGCATCGTTCTTACTTGATGATCTTCGAGACCACGCCCGCGCCGACGGTGCGACCGCCTTCACGGATAGCGAAGCGGAGACCTTCGTCCATCGCGATCGGGAAACCGAGCTCGACGGTGATCTTCACGTTGTCGCCCGGCATCACCATCTCGGTGCCTTCCGGCAGCTTGATGGAGCCCGTGACGTCCGTGGTGCGGAAGTAGAACTGCGGACGGTAGTTGCTGAAGAACGGGGTGTGACGACCGCCCTCGTCCTTCGACAGGACGTAGATTTCGCCCTCGAAGTGCGTGTGCGGGGTGACCGAACCCGGCTTGGCCAGCACCTGACCGCGCTCGACGTCTTCACGCTTCAGGCCGCGGACCAGCACGCCGACGTTGTCGCCCGCCTGACCCTGGTCGAGCAGCTTGCGGAACATCTCGACGCCCGTGACCGTGGTGGTCTGGGTGTCGCGCAGGCCCACGACTTCCGCCGCATCGCCCACCTTGATGACGCCGCGCTCGACGCGACCCGTGACCACCGTGCCGCGGCCCGAGATGGAGAACACGTCTTCCACCGGCAGCAGGAACGGCTTGTCGATTTCGCGCTGCGGCTCCGGGATCCAGGTGTCAAGCGCATCGACGAGCTTGATGATGGACGGCACGCCGATGTCGGACTGGTCGCCGTCGAGGGCGAGACGGGCCGAGCCCGAGATGATCGGGGTGTCGTCGCCCGGGAACTCGTACTTCGACAGCAGCTCGCGGACTTCCATCTCGACGAGCTCGAGGAGCTCGGCGTCGTCGACCATGTCGGCCTTGTTCAGGAACACCACGATGTACGGCACGCCGACCTGACGCGAGAGCAGGATGTGCTCGCGGGTCTGCGGCATCGGGCCGTCAGCGGCCGAGCACACCAGGATCGCGCCGTCCATCTGGGCGGCACCGGTGATCATGTTCTTGACGTAGTCGGCGTGCCCCGGGCAGTCGACGTGGCCGTAGTGACGGGTCGGCGATTCATATTCCACGTGGGCCGTGGAGATCGTGATGCCGCGCGCCTTCTCTTCCGGCGCCGCGTCGATCGAACCGTAGTCCTTGAATTCGCCACCGAAGCGCTCGGCACCGACCTTCGTCAGCGCGGCCGTCAGCGTGGTCTTGCCGTGATCGACGTGACCGATGGTGCCGACGTTGACGTGCGGCTTGGTGCGTTCGAACTTACCCTTTGCCATGAGCGTTAAACTCCGCTGGAGCCAATGAGATAGTAAAAAAGGAACCGCCGCGGACGACGAAGATGGTGCTCATGACTGGAATCGAACCAGCGACCTCTTCCTTACCAAGGAAGTGCTCTACCGACTGAGCTACATGAGCACATGACGCAATGCGCGTATGAACAATGGAGCGGGAGACGGGAATCGAACCCGCACAATCAGCTTGGAAGGCTGAAGTTCTACCATTGAACTACTCCCGCACTGCGCGGAACTCGTCTGGTGGAGGAAGGTGGATTCGAACCACCGAAGGCGTAAGCCAGCAGATTTACAGTCTGCCCCCGTTGGCCGCTTGGGTATTCCTCCAACAAAGAACGCCTATTGTCGCGAGCGTCCGGGAAACTGTCAACAACTTCCGCACGGGAAAATCACGCGCGGCGACGGCTCCGAAACGGTGCGACGGCCCGCCGATACGGGTGCTCGACGAGCGGGCCGCGAAGTGTAGCGACGGGCCGTTCGAATGGGAAGCGCGATCAGGCCTCGCGGGTTGCCAGAACCAGCGGCTCCATCGCGCGGGACATCTCCATCAGCTTCATCGCGTACTCCTGCAGGCGCAGGTCTTTCTCTTCCACCGGCCTCCATGGGGGAACGGGCGTGGGCTTGCCGCCATCGGGTTTGTCCAGGGCCACGAACACCATGACGCAGCTCGTGGCCAGGCGCTCCTCGCCGCTTCGCAGATCCCGGGCCAGCACGTCCACCGCAAGGTGCATGCTCGAGGTGCCCGTGTGGATGAGACGAGCCCGCACGGTCACCAGGTC
Source organism: Luteibacter sp. SG786 (assembly GCF_011759605.1). GTDB lineage: Bacteria > Pseudomonadota > Gammaproteobacteria > Xanthomonadales > Rhodanobacteraceae > Luteibacter. The sequence goes on along the minus strand of NZ_JAAOYX010000001.1, from coordinate 322,021 downwards.
GCCGATCAGGATGGGCGCGAGGAACTGGATACCGCTGACCGAAGCCGTGACGCAGTACGCGCCGCTCCAGCCCACCGCGCAGGCGTAGCCTGCCTGGTCCAGCCATTTCATGGCCATGCCGCCATGCACCTTGCCGCCGAAGTTCACATCGGTGGGCTGGGCCAGGAAACGGAATTCGACTTCGCGCTGGATGCCGGGCATGGCGTGACCTTGTTTGGAAAAACCGGATTATGACCGGAGCGGCAGCTTGCCGGGCCGCTCCCCGCAGCATAGATTCCGACCATATCCCCCGGGAGCGCCCCGATGGTCTTTCGCAGCGTCGCCACGCGACTCGCCCTGGGTGTCCTGCTGGGCTCGGCGATCGTGCTCGTCGTCACAGGCGGACTGCTGCTGTCGCATACCCGCGACCAGATTCTCAAGCAGACGGAACAGGAGGCCTCGGCCGTCTCAGGGTGGGCTGCGACGCGCATCCAGGGGCGCCTCGGCAACGTATCCCGAGTAGCACGGGTGATGGCCGGCGTCCTGGCCACCCGTCGTGACGAAGCTCCCGGAATCATCCGCGACACGCTCGCCGTCAATCCCGAACTGGTAGACATCACCGCCGCGTTCATCCCGCGCGACACTGCCGCGCCCCACCCCACCGACGCGCCGATCGCGCGGCGCGCCACCGACGGCACGCTCAGCATGGGCAGCCGGCTGGACGATCCGGGGCTCTACTGGACGTCGTCGTGGTTCATCCGCGGCCTCAATTGCGACGACGGGTGCTGGCAAGCGCCCTTCCACGCGGTGGGCCGGCCCGACACCCTTATCGGCTATTCGGTAGCTATTCCCGGGCAGAAGGTGCCCGTCGCCGGCGTCGCGGACGCCACCATCAGCCTGGGCTGGTTGCAACGGCTGTTGGGCGAGTTGAGCAAACCCGAGCACGCCTCGGCCTTCGTGGTGGATGCGAACGGTGAGTTCCTTGCCCACGACTGGACCTCCTACGTCGGCACCCGGGGCAGCAAACCCTTCCGCGCGGCCCTTGCCGCGGGGGAGAACCCGGTGCGACTCACCCCGGAGATGGGTAGCCGCGTCAGCGAGCCGGTCTGGGTGTATTTCGTCGCGATCCCGGGTACGAGCTGGACTTTCGGCCTGACCATGCCGGAACGGGAGGTGCTGGCCGATCTTCGCCGCACCTACTACGTCGACATCCTCCTGGGCCTCCTGGCGTTGGCCGGGGTATCGCTCATCGCGCTGGTGATCACCCGGCGCCTGATGGCACCGCTGGTGATTCTCTCGGATCGTGCGGACGACGTCGCGCGCGGCCAGCTCGATTTCCCCCTGCCCCACATTCGCCGCAAGGACGAGGTCGGGCGCCTGACCCGGGCCTTCGACCAGATGCGCCGGCAACTGGCGGGCCACATAGACAGCGCGAAGCAGATCGCTCGCGAACAGGAACGCATGGCGAGCGAACTGGAAATCGCGCGCCAGATCCAGCTGGCCCTGATTCCCGAACCGCACTGGCTCGCCGCCGACGGCCGCGTCGAGGTCCATGCCGCACTGCGTCCGGCGAGTGCCGTGGGCGGAGACCTCTATACCTATTTCACCCTCGGGGCGCGCCATATCTGCGTGATGGTGGGAGACGTCTCGGACAAGGGCATTCCCGCCGCGCTTTTCATGGCGCGCACCATTACGCTCGCGCGCACCCTCGCGACGCATGCCCGCTCGCCCAGCGAAATACTCGGCGCGCTCAATCGCGAACTGTGCAAGGGCAACGACACCTGCATGTTCGTCACCCTGCTCTGCGGCGTGGTGGAAACCGAAACCGGCCTGCTCTCGCTCGCCAGCGCCGGGCACGAGCAGCCAGTGCTGCACGCCGGCGGCAGCGCCGCCTTCGTCGACGTGGAAACCGGCCCCGCGCTCGGCCTGGACACCGAAGCGCGCTACCCTGTACGCGTACTCACGTTGCTTGGGGGCGATACCTTGCTCATGTACACCGACGGCGTCAGCGAGGCGCATGCGGCCAATCAGCGCCTGTATGGCACGCACGCCATCCTGGACAGCATCGCTCGCGTCGAGGACGGCGCCACGCCGGAAGCTTACGTGCAACAGGTGCTGGGCGACGTCGATGCCTATGTCGACGGCGCGCCGGCTTACGACGATATCGCACTGCTCGCGCTGACCTGGCACGACAGCGGCGCCGTGGGAGCCCGCCTCGATGCGGTTGCGCATTCCTAACCGGCTGGAGGACGTCTTCCTCGCGCTGGACCGGGCCGAAGGCGCGCTGGATCGCGCCGAGGTGGACGCGTCCTGCCGCGCCGACGTGCGCCTGGTTCTCGAGGAGCTGCTCGTGAACACCGTTCGCCATGGTTACCCGGACGGCCGCGACGGCAATATCGATATCCGCCTGGAAGTCGAGGCGGACGTGGTGCACCTCGAACTGCGTGACGACGCCATGCCATTCGATCCGCTGCAACGCGAACCGCCCGACCTGCCGGGCGACATCGCACGACGCGACATCGGCGGATTGGGCCTGCACCTGGCCCGGAGCATCGCCAGCGAATTCCACTATGCACGCGACGCACACGGCAACCGTGTCGTCATCCGTTTCGATCCCTCCGACGAGCCTGCCCTATGACTCTCATCGTCCGCAGCGAAAGCCCCAGCCCCGACCGCAGCACCGTGTGGCTCGAAGGCCGTCTCGACGCAGCGACCTACGCAGCGTTCGATGAGGCCCTGCGCGACGTCACCCCGCTGCTGGACAACGGCGGTACGCTGGTGATCGACCTTTCGGCCCTGGAATACATCAGTAGCGCCGGACTGCGCAGCCTCGCCCAGTTGCGCAAGCAAGTGCACGACCGCGACGGCCGCACGCTGTTGGTCAACCCGCAGCCGCAGGTGAAGAAGGTGTTCGACATCGTGAAGGCCGTGCCGGTGGCGGAAGTGTTCGCGAGCGTGGGCGAACTGGACCAGTATCTGGATCACATGCAGCGGCAGATGACCGCGCCGGGCGGTTGAAGCCACGCATCGGGAACGTCGCCCCCAGGAATGAGTGAAGGGCTCTAAAAAAAAGCCCCGGAGGACCGGGGCTTTTCGTCAGACGTTGAAGCGGAAGTGCAGCACGTCGCCTTCCTTGACGAGGTAGTCCTTGCCTTCCAGACGCAGGCGGCCGGCTTCCTTCGCGCCCTGCTCGCCCTTGAACTTGATGTAGTCGTCGTAGGCGACCGTTTCGGCGCGGATGAAACCGCGCTCGAAGTCGGTGTGGATGACGCCCGCGGCCTGCGGTGCCGTCGATCCGGCGCGAACCTGCCATGCGCGCACTTCCTGCACGCCGGCGGTGAAATAGGTTTGCAGCCCGAGCAGCTTGTAACCGGCGCGGATGACGCGGTTGAGGCCGGGCTCTTCGAGGCCGAGGTCTTTGAGGAATTCGTCGCGGTCGGCGTCTTCGAGCTGCGAGAGTTCTTCCTCGATGGCGGCGCACACCGGCACCACCTCGGCGCCCTCTTCCACCGCACGGGCGCGCACGGCGTCGAGGTGCGGATTGTTCTCGAAGCCGTCTTCCGCGACGTTCGCGATGTACATCAGCGGCTTCATGGTGATGAGGAACATGTCGCGGACCAGCGCCTTCTCTTCGGCGTCGAGGCCGGCGGCCCGCGCCGACTTGCCCTGGTCGAGCGCCTTGGCGAGCTTCTCCAGCACCGGCTTGCGCGCCAGCGCGTCCTTGTCGTTCGCCTTCGCCGAGCGCGTGACGCGGTCGAGCGCCTTCAGCACGGACTCCAGGTCGGCCAGCGCCAGCTCGGTGTCGATGGTTTCGATATCGGCGATCGGGTCGACCTTGTTCGCCACGTGGATGACGTTGCCGTCCTCGAAGCAGCGCACCACATGCGCGATGGCGTCGGTCTCGCGGATGTGCGCGAGGAACTTGTTGCCCAGGCCCTCGCCCTTCGATGCGCCGGCCACGAGGCCCGCGATATCGACGAATTCCATGGTGGTGGGAATGATGCGCTGCGGCTTCACGATGGCCGCGAGTTCGTCCAGGCGCGGATCCGGCACCGGCACGATGCCGGTGTTCGGCTCGATCGTGCAGAACGGGAAGTTCGCGGCGGCGATGCCTGCCTTGGTCAGCGCATTGAAGAGGGTGGACTTGCCGACGTTAGGCAGGCCGACGATGCCGCATTTGATACCCATGTAGGCGATGCTCTCAGCTTTGTCGCAATAAGGTGGAATTACGGGGCATCGCCTCGTAAGTCGGGCCTTTCGGCCCTGTAAGTCGGCCGCTGCGCGGCCTGTGAACCGTAAGCGTCGCAAGTCGCCTCTGCGCCACTCCTTACGGTTCACGGTTCACTCTTTACGCGGCAGTATGCAGCCGCTTCATGGCTTCCTCGAACTTGCCTGACAGCGCCAGAGGCAGCACGTCGAAGGCACGTCCCAGGCCGTGCATGATGGCGTCCTCGTCGGCCGCGCTCGGCCGGCCGAGCACCCACGGGGTGACCTTGTCCTTGTGCCCGGGGTGGCCGATGCCGACCCGCAGGCGATGGAATTTGCCGTGGCCCAGGTGGGCCATGATGTCGCGCAATCCGTTCTGGCCGCCGTGGCCGCCATCGAACTTCATGCGGACGGTGCCGGGCGGGAGATCCAGTTCGTCGTGGGCGACGAGGCATTCCTCCGGCGCAATCTTGTAGTAGCGCAGCGCCGAGGCAACGGCGATGCCGCTCTTGTTCATGAAGGTGGCCGGCTTGAGCAGCCAGACCGTTTCGCCCCCGATGCGCAGCTTGCACGTCTCGCCATGCAGCTTGCCGTCGAAGGCCCAGCGCTCGCCATGCTCCATGGCCAGCGCGTCCACACACCAGAACCCGGCGTTATGCCGGGTCCTGACGTATTCGGCCCCGGGGTTACCGAGGCCGACGATGAGACGAAGTGTCGCCATAACATCATGTAGGAGCCGCCATAGCGGCGAGGGAAACCTGCGATGCTTCGCGGGATTTCCTCGCCGCCATGGCGGCTACTACAGGGTCCTTACTTCTTCTCTTCGGTCGGGGCTTCACCGCCCTCGGCGGCCGTCGGGTCGACTTCTTCCTGGATGGAAGCCACGGTGACCACGGCCACGTCGTGCTCCTTGCCAAGGCCCAGTTCCGGGATTTCCACGCCAGCCGGCAGCTTGAGGTCGGACAGGTGGATGATGTCGCCCGACTTCAGGTTGGCGAGGTCGAGTTCGATGAACTCCGGCAGGTTCTTCGGCAGGCAGGAGACCGTCACTTCCGTCAGGTTGTGCGAGATCACGAGGCCCGCGGTCTTGCCGGCCGGGGACTTCTCCTGGTTCAGGAAGTGCACCGGAACGGCCACGCGCACGGCTTCGTTCTCGTTCACGCGCTGGAAGTCCATGTGCAGCATGAGCTGCTTGAACGGGTGCTTCTGCCAGTCCTTGATGAGGACCTTCTGGAGCTTGCCGTCGACGGTCAGGTCGATCACCGACGAATAGAACGACTCGTAGCGCGAGCCGAGCAGCACGTCGTTGTGGAGGACCTGGATCGCCTGCGGGGCTTCGCCCGCGCCGTACACGATCGCCGGCACGTAGCCCGCGGTGCGGAGGCGGCGGCTCGCACCCTTCCCTTCCACACTGCGGCTCGTGGCCGTGAGCTGATGATTGGTAGCCATTGGTGTTGCCTCAAGTAAACCGCCTCGCGGCGGTGGGTAAAGGACTCCCCCGCGACCAGGAGAGTCCGAAAAAAACGGTGGATCAGTCGATGTAGAGCGAGCTCACCGATTCGCCGAAGGCGATGCGGCGGATCGTCTCCGCGAGCAGTTCCGCGACCGACAACTGGCGGATTTTCGCACAGTTACGGGCGTTGTCGCGCAACGGCAGCGTATTGGTCACCACCAGCTGGTCGAGCTGGGAGTGCTCCAGGTTGTCGATCGCGGCCCCCGAAAGCACTGGGTGGACGCAGTAGGCGACCACCTTGCGGGCGCCCTTTTCCTTCAGCGCCGCGGCCGCGGCGCAAAGCGTGCCGGCCGTGTCGACGATGTCGTCCACCAGCACGCAGGTCTTGCCTTCCACGTCGCCGATGATGTTCATGACCGTGGCCACGTTCGCCTTCGGGCGGCGCTTGTCGATGATGGCCAGGTCCGCGTCGTCCAGGCGCTTGGCGAGCGCACGCGCACGCACCACGCCGCCGACGTCGGGGCTGACCACGATCAGGTCGTCCATGCTGTGGTGACGCCAGATGTCGGCCAGAAGCACCGGCGAGGCGTACACGTTGTCCACCGGAATGTCGAAGAAGCCCTGGATCTGGTCGGCATGCAGGTCGATCGTGAGCACGCGGTCCGCACCGGCCGTGGCGATCATCTTCGCGGCCAGCTTGGCCGTGATCGGCACGCGGGCCGAGCGCGGGCGGCGATCCTGCCGCGCATAGCCGAAATACGGCATCACCGCCGTCACCGAGCCGGCCGAGGCGCGCTTGAGCGCATCGATCAGCACCAGCAGGTCGAACAGGTTTTCCGCGCTGGGTGCGCCCGTCGGCTGGATGACGAACACTTCCTGCTTGCGTACGTTCTCCTCGATCTCGATCTGCGCCTCGCCATCGCTGAACCGGCCGATGAGGGCCTTGCCCAGGGGAATGCCGAGGCGGGCGGCGACATCGTCGGCGAGCGCGCGGTGCGCGTTGCCGCTGAACAGCATCGGGGTGGACGTATCCACGAAGGAACTCCTGGCGTGAGTGGGTTGGTTCGGCTATGCCACCGCGAGCGGTGGCTGGGGCGGCAGGATTCGAACCTGCGCATGCGGGAATCAAAATCCCGTGCCTTAACCAGCTTGGCGACGCCCCAACAATTCGTTCCGGCGAACCAACGGCCCGCCATGGCTTTGCCGCAGCCCGCGGCCCTACCCGTTCTTACGACACGATGCCCCTTGCCTCGATCCGGCTCCGCGCCAACAGCAGCGGCGATGGATCGACACCCGCCGCCACGTGGGCCGTGAAGCCCCCGGGACAGCGCGAGGCGACGCCAAGCGCCGCCTCGTGGGTTCTCGTTTCCAGGAACACGCAACCGCCGCTGCCGGAGAGGCGGGCGTGGCCGAAGCCCGCCAGCCAGTCCAGCGCCGCGGCCACCCGCGGGTGGCGCGCACGGACCACCGGTTCGAAGGCGTTTTCCGCCGAATCCCCGGAAACAAAGGATGAAATTGTCGCCGGAGGGGCACGACGTGTCAATTCGGGAGCCGCGAAAAGGGCCGCAGTGGGCACGTGTTCGTGCGGATCGACCACCACGTACCAGCGACGGGGAAGGCGCAGGGCGGTGAGCCGCTCGCCCACACCCTCCGCCCAGGCGGAACGGCCCCGAACGAACACGGCCACGTCGGCACCGAGCCTGGCGCCCAACGCGGCCAGCGCATCCTCGTCCAGGCCGGTTCCCCACAGCGTGTTCAGGCCAACCAGGACGCTGGCGGCGTCGGAACTGCCGCCCCCCAGCCCGCCGCCCATGGGAATGCGCTTCGCCACCGCGATCTCCGCGCCCAGCGCCGTTCCTGTCTCCGCGGCGAGCAGCCGGGCAGCGCGCACCGCCAGATCGGCGTCCTCGGGAACGCCCGGCACGGGGGTGGGCCGCACGATCGCGCCGTCCGTCCTTACCCGCAGGCGGACCTCGTCGCCCCAGTCGAGCAGGCGGAAGACCGTCTGCAGGTCGTGGTAACCGTCGTCGCGGCGGCCCAGGATGCGCAGGAACAGATTGAGCTTGGCCGGTGCCGGCCAGACGGTCCAGTCCTCGCGCGAGAGCGGCGCCAGCTCGCGCCGCATGAACACCCGCAGGTGGTCGGGAAAGCCGTTGGCCCGGTCGCGTTCCAGCGCCTCGGTAAATTCGGGCGCGTGCTTGTCGACAGCCGCGAAACCGTGCTTCGCATAGAACGGCGCGTTCCATGGCACATCTGCCAGTGTGCCCAGCGCCACCCCGGCATAGCCGGCCTCGCGGGCCCAGGTGCAGGCGTGTTCCAGCAGCGCCGCCCCGATGCCCCTGCCGCCGAAGGCGGGGAGTACGTCGATTTCGGCGATACCGATCGTGTCGTCGCCTTCGGGCGCCAGGCAAACGAAGCCGACCACCTCGCCGTCGACCACGGCAACCCATACGAAGCCACGGGCGATCAGCTCGCGAACGGTCTCCACCGGCAGGGCCAGACCGGAATACGACGGCCAAGCCTCATGGCCGCGAAAGAGTTCCACTGCGGCGCGCTCGATGGCGCACAGGCGCGCGGCATCGTCGTCCCGTGCGCGGGAGATGGTGAAGTTCATCGAGCAAGCCATGGGTACCGAAGCGCGGAAGTATACGGCGCGCGCTCCTACCGGCCGAAGGTCCAGTCTTCGATGGACAGGCGAACCTTGTACGGTGCCTTTTCCGCAAATACGCGCGAGGGCATCGGCGGCTGCCGCGCGGCGTCCCACTGCTTGTAGTCCACTGTCCAGCCATCCTGGACGATACGGGAGGGCAGACGATCCGCGCCGAAGGCGATGTCCGCCGCGCCGCCCTCGGCACGGAGGCCGAGCACCCAGCGCTTCAGCTCGACCATCGGAATCTGCCAGCCGACTGTGCTCGCCATCAGCGATTCGGCATCCGGGCCCCGCCGGGGGCCACCGTCCAGCCCGTCCAGCTCCGCCCCTTCCGGACCGCCGGTGAGGCGGAAGCTGCGCCCGGTGACGGGGGCGCGTACCGTGAATTCATAACGCGCCCCGTCCTGGCGCCAGGTGAGGCTGCCGGAACCGGAATCCTTGCCGTTGGACACGGACAGCCGACCTTCGAGCGTCCAGTGGTCGGTATCGCCGAGGGCCTTCTCACGCTGCTCCTGCAGGCCGAGCGTGAGGGCGTCGCCGGGCTGGCGGACGGGCGCGCGGGTCGTGGCGCAGGCGGCGAGCAGGCACAAGATGAATACAGGAGCGATTCGGACAAAACGAAAAGAGTGCATGCGGATTCCGGGCGCACGGTGCGGGAGGCTAGTGTGAGGGGCCGCATCAGGAGCCATGGCGCCTGCAGCGAGCTTGCCCGCTGTCGCGGGATCGCCGCTGAAGCGGCTCCCACAAAAAGCACCTCACACCGGAGGGTATCAAGGACGCAGCTTCTGCTCGGTTTTTTCCAGCGCGGCGCTCTTCGGGTCGATGCGGCGCACCTCGTTCAGCAGCTTGCGCGCCTCGTCATGCCGGCCACGGGTCCACAGCACTTCCGCGAGGTGCACGCCGATCTCCGCGTCCTTGCGCTGCGCCCATGCGCCGCGCAAGGTGCTCTCCGCCTGGTCGAGCTCGCCCTGGCGGTACTTCAGCCAGCCCCAGGAGTCGGCGACGGACGGATCGTTCGGACGCGCCTCGCGCGCGGTCTGGATAAGGCTTTGCGCTTCGCCCAGGTCGCGGCCGCTGTCGGCCAGCGTGTAGCCGAGGGCGTTGCTCGCCTCGATATCGCCGGGTTTCAGCGACAGCACCTTGCGGAAATCGGCCACGGCGTCGTCGATCCGACCGGCTTCCGCATAGGCCAGGCCGCGGCCGTACAGCATATCGGTGTCGTCGGCCTTCACTTGCAACGCCTTGCCGAAGGCGTCGGCTGCCTCATTGAAGCGCCCTGCATCCATGTAGAGTTCGCCGTCCACCGCGAAGGCCTTGAGGAGTTGCTCCGGGTGCTCCGCGAAGTTGGTCTGGAGTTCCGCGACGATCTCGTGCGCATCGTCGTCCTTGCCCTGCTGGTGGAGGATCACCGCACTGCGCACGGATGCGTCGAAGATGCGCGGATCGTCGTCGCCGACGGCGGCATACCAGTCGAGTGCGTCTTCCTGCTTGCCCAGCAGTTCCGCCATCTGGCCCAGGATGAAGGCGTTCTCGGCCTGCACGTCGTCGGACTGGCGGCGAATTTCGCCGTACAGGCGCACGATGGCGGCCTTGTCTTCGGCCTTGGCCGCCAGGCTGAGGCGCATGGTGTAGGTGTCGGCATTCTGCGCACCGGTGGCGAGAAGCTTCGTCGCGGCCTTGGTGTCGCCCAACTGCACCAGCAGGCTGGCGTAGGCCATCCGCAAGCGCGGATTCTTCGGGTCGCGCTCCACCGCCTTGGCGAACAGCTTCTTCGCACCGGCCTTGTCGCCAGCCTGGAAGGCGCGCTGCCCCGCCCAGGCGTAGGTGGTCCCGTTATGGAAACGGGCGAGCGCGGCATCGCCGATGGACGTGGCGTAATCGTGCCGGCCCAGGCTCTCGCCAAGCTCGCTCATGGCAAGCCACGCCGTGGAATCGTTCGGAAGCCGCTGCGGCGTGGCAATCCGTTCCAGCAGCACGCCTGCCTGGGCGGCGTCGCGGCCGCTGGCCAGGATGCGGCCGAATTCGCGCCAGGCGTCGGGATCGCCGGTGGCGATCAGGGCGTCCAGCTGGCGCTGCGCCTCCGCCGTGTCGCCGCGGTCGAGCGCCATGCGGGCGCGGGCCGAGGCCAGCTCGGCCGGTTTCGCGCCAAGGGCCGCCCAGCGCTCGACCGCCTTCGCCGTGGCCGCCTGGTCGTGCACGGCCAGCGCCAGTTCCGCGGCGCGGGCGGCCACCTTGGGATCGTCACTGATGGCAGCCGCATGGCCATAGGCCTCGGACGCCGCCTTGAGGTCGTTGGCGGCCAGGGCGAAGTCGCCCGCCATCAGCTGGGCCTCGAGGTCGCGCTCGGGCGGAACGATCGCTACGGTCAGCCGGTCGAGCGGCTGGACGCCCGTGCGCGTGGCCTTGGGCGCCTCCGCCGGGCGCGTGGTGGCGCAGCCGGCCAGTGCCGCCAGCGCCAGCAGCACCGCAAATTGACGCACTTGCTTGAACTTGAACCGACCGCTCAGCACACTACTCTCCGTCTTTCCCGTTAGGCACCTGCAAGCGCCGGCGCCTTGGTAGGGGCACAATGCGCCCTTAGCTTAGCCGACGCCACCCAAGCCGACCCGTCATGCCACTCATCGCCCTCGGGCTCAATCACCTCACCGCGCCGGTCAGCCTGCGCGAGCAGGTGGCGTTCGACGCCGCGGTGGCACCCGAGGCGCTGGGCGACCTCACCCGTCAGCCGGGCGTCGAGGAAGCCATGATCCTCTCCACCTGCAACCGCACCGAGCTGTACTGCAGCGTGGCGGAGGGTTTCGAGACGGTGCCGGGACAGTGGCTGACGCGTCAGCACCGATTGACCCCACAACGCCTCGACGAGTTCCTGTACCGGCACGACGAGCAGGACGCGGTGCGCCACATGTTCCGCGTAGCCACGGGGCTGGATTCCATGGTGCTGGGCGAACCGCAGATCCTGGGCCAGGTGAAGGAGGCCTATCAGCAGGCCCGCTCGGCGCAGAGCCTGCGTGCCCCCATGGAACGCCTCCTGCAACACACCTTCGCGGTGGCGAAGCGCGTACGCACGGACACCCGTATCGGCGCGCATACCGTCTCGGTCGCGTACACGGCGGTCCGGCTGGCGGAGCAGGTCTTCACCGATCTGCGTCAGGCCTGCGTGCTGCTGATCGGCGCCGGCGAGACGATCGAACTCGCTGCCCGCCACCTCGCCGACAAGAACGTACGCCGTCTGATCGTCGCGAACCGCACGCTCGAGAACGCGCAGGAACTGGCCGGCCGCTACGCCGGCTATGCCATTTCGCTGGCCGACCTGCCCCGTCACCTCGCCGAGGCCGACATCGTCATCACCTCCACCGCGTCGCGGCAGCCGGTGGTGACGCGTACGATGGTGGCCGATGCGATCGCCGCGCGCCGTCGCCGGCCGATGTTCATGGTGGACATCGCCGTTCCGCGCGACATCGAGCCCGAGGTCGCCGCGCTCGACGACGTCTACCTCTATGGCATCGACGACCTGAAGCAGGTCATCGACGAAAACCGCCGCTCGCGCGAACTGGCTGCGCGCGAGGCCGACGCCATCATCGATCTCCAGGTCGAGCGGTACATGTCCTGGCGCCGCGCCCTCAACCTGCGCAACCCCGCCGTCGACCTCAGGCAGGCCGCCGAGGCACAGCGCGACGAGGTTCTGGCCAAGGCCCAGGCCATGCTGGCGAAGGGCCGGCCGGCGGAGGAAACCCTCGCCTTCCTGGCGAACACGCTCACCAACAAGTTGTTGCACACGCCCAGCGCGCGCCTGCGCGATGCGGCCATGGCGGGCGATCTCGACCTCCTCCACGCCGCCGGCCGTCTGTACGGGCTGGACCCGGACGACGACGTTTCCGCATGATGTGCGGATGACCCCGGGCGACACGCCGTCGCCGGACCCAGAAGCCTGCTTGTGTGGGAGCCGCTTTCAGCGGCGAAAGCCAACGCAGCGGGGATACCGCGACGCCTATCGCCAATGAATCGGCTCCCCACAAGCAAGCCGCACAGTGTTGACTGAATGACCCCTTCGATCCGCCGCAAACTCGAAGCCCTCGCCGAACGCCATGAGGAAATCGGGCTGCTACTCGCGCAGCCGGACGTGCTTGCAGACAGCCAGCGCTTTCGCGACCTCTCGCGCGAATACGCTCAACTGGAGCCCGTGGCGGCCTCGCTGAAGGAACACGACCAGGCCGAACGCGAGCTGGCCGACACCCGCGCCATGCTCGACGACCCGGAAATGCGTGACATGGCCGCGGACGACGTCGAGCGCATCGAGGCGCACCTCGCCAAGCTCGACAGCGAATTGCAGGTGCTGCTCCTGCCGAAGGACCCGCGCGACGAGGGCAACCTGTTCCTCGAAGTGCGCGCAGGCACCGGCGGCGACGAGGCTGCCATCTTCGCGGGCGACCTCTTTCGCATGTACGCGCGTTACGCCGAGCGCCAGCGCTGGAACCTCGAGATATTGAGCGCCAGCGAAGGCGAGCATGGCGGCTACAAGGAGATCGTCGCGCGCATCGAGGGCCGTGGCGCCTATTCGAAACTGAAGTTCGAATCCGGCACGCACCGCGTGCAGCGCGTTCCGGAAACCGAATCGCAGGGCCGCATCCATACCTCCGCTGCCACGGTGGCCATCCTGCCCGAACAGGACGAAGTGGGTGACATCGAGTTGCGCGACGCCGACCTCAAGGTGGATACCTTCCGCGCGTCCGGCGCGGGCGGCCAGCACGTCAACAAGACCGACTCCGCCATCCGCATCACCCACCTGCCCACGGGCACGGTGGTGGAATGCCAGGACGAACGCAGCCAGCACAAGAACCGGGCTCGCGCCATGAGCCTGCTGAAGGCGCGCCTGCTCGATGCCGAGCGGAGCAAGCAGAGCGCGGCGCAGGCCGAATCGCGCCGTCTCCAGGTGGGTTCGGGCGACCGCAGCCAGCGCATCCGCACGTACAACTTCCCGCAGGGCCGCATTACCGACCACCGCATCAACCTCACCCTCTACCGGCTCACCGAGGTGATGCAGGGCGACCTCGACGAGTTGGTCGACACCCTCACCCGCGAACACCAGGCGGACGAATTGCAGACCCTGACGGCCGCCGGCTGATCCCTGTGGGAGCCGGCTTCGCCGGCGATCCCGCGGCAGCGGGCAAGCTTGCGGCAAGCACCCATCGCCGCTGAAGCGGCTCCCACAAAGAGCCCGGTCGCCCGCAAGCACGCTCCCTATACGCCGATGAGGCAAACTCAGGCCTTCGCCGCGAGGAACTGTCTCATGGGCAAGAAAAAAGAATACGAAAAGGCACTGGAAGACCTGCAGATCGAGCTGGTCGGCCTCACCCGCTGGCTGCGGCTCACCGGCAAGCGCATGCTGGTGATCTTCGAGGGCCGCGACGCCGCCGGCAAGGGCGGCACGATCAAGGCCATCACCGACAAGCTCGACACCCGGGCCGCCCGCGTGGTGGCGCTGGGGAAACCCAGCGCCACCGAGGAATCGCAGTGGTACTTCCAGCGCTACGTGGCGCACCTGCCATCGGCCGGCGAACTCGTGCTGTTCGATCGCAGCTGGTACAACCGCGCTGTGGTCGAGCCTGCCATGGGCTTCTGCACCGACGACCAGTACGAGCACTTCATGAAGGCCTGTCCGGTGTTCGAGAAGATGCTCGTCGATGACGGCATCATCCTCCTGAAGTACTGGCTCTCGGTCGATCAGGAAGAACAGGAGCAACGCTTCGCCGAACGCGCGGCCGATCCGCTGAAGCGCTGGAAACTATCGCCCGTGGACCTCAAGGCACGCGAGAAATACGCCGAAATGGGCGACCTGCGCGATGCGATGATCCAGAAGACGCACACGGACGATGCACCGTGGTTCGTAGCGGATTTCGACGACCAGAGGAAAGGCCGGCTCAACCTCATCCGTCACCTGCTCGACCAGATTCCGGACAAGTTGTGCCCGGAAACCGAATTCGACCTGCCGCCGCTGAAGGGAAAACCCAAGAAGGACAAGGTCACCGCCAAGGCGCAGCGGGTGCCGGATATCTACTGAGGCGAGGCACACGGCTGGCCCGCAGGGGCCGCTAAAGCGGCGAGGACACCCGCCTCACGGCCTCACGGCGCTGTTGGTTTCTCGCCGCCATGGCCGTTCTTGCAGGGCGGCGGCGCGAAAGGCGTAGCCACTGGCGTAACGCGAGCAACCCGCCGATCGATTCGATCATCGCCGCCGGCACCCACATGATCACGCCGCCGATGAGCTGGCCGGTGAGCACATTCATGGTGAAGGCGCGGCCGCAGATTTCGAAGATCGGGTAGAGGTCGGTCTTCGAGAAGGTGACGATGGCGCCCGCCACGATCTGAGGCGTCATCGTGATCGCCGGAGACAGGACGCGCCAGCCGGGCGACATGCGGCCCGGCGGCTTGGGGCGATGGTCCAGTACCAGCCACCAGTAGGAAAGGCCGGAAAGCACCATCGACCAGTTCATCGCCCGGTAGATGCGCCAGTCGAGCATCGCCAGCGTCTGCATGTCCGGTATCAGCCAGACGAGGATCAGCGCCACGAAGAACAGCGTGACGAAGGCGGGGTTGAAGGCCGCCGAAGCGAAGACGCGCCACGCCATCGACTGCCCCGCCCTGCGTACACGCACACGCCAGCCCAGCGGCAGACCGGCGCGCAGCGCGGTGCCCGGGTATGCCGCGATCAGCAGCAATGGCGCGAGGTGGTGCAGCAGCACCTGCTGGATGCGATGCATGAAGAATTCATGCTCGGCGAAATAATCGAAGTAGGTGTGCAGGGACACATACACCAGCGCCATGCCCGTCCAGAACGCCACCTGCCGCGGCACGGAAACACGGAGCCGCCGCGCCCCCCTTGCATAGAGCCACGCGGTGCCGGCGAAGGTAAGCAGGAACACCCAGGAGAATTCCCAGGGCACGATCCACTTCCATACGCCGTCGAGCATCGCCTCAGACCACGCGCCGGCTGCGCCGCGTGCGGCGCCAGCCGTAGATCAGGCCAAACAAGGCCACCAGGCCGGGCACCAGCACGATATTGATGAACTTCAGACGCAGCCCGAGGGCGTCGATCTCCGCGTTGAGCTGGTGCTGCACCTCTCGAAGCTCCTTGCCGATGGCGAGCTTGCGTTGCAGGTACTGCTCCACCTCGCGACGCTGCTCGCCCGTCGCCGTGGCGGGCGTCGCGGCGTTCTTGGCCGGCTGCAGCTCGGCGAGGCGGCGCTGCGTCTCGTACAGTTCGTTTTCCAGTTCCTTCTTCTTCACCAGGAACTTCCGGTCGGCGGCAGCCTGCAAGGCACGCACCTTGGTGAACGGGCGCTGCGAGTTCACCCGGCCGCGAATCGACAACAGCGCGGTGGCGCCACCAAGGTTGTCGACGATGTTCGCCACGAAATCGCCGTTGTTCGCGAAGGGCGTGAACTGCTGCTGCCCGAGCAGCGGCTGCACGTCGATCCACAGACGGTCGGAGAGCAGATCGGTATCGGCCACGAGCACCACTTCCCCAGGCCCCGCAGCCTGGGCCAGGTGCCCCTTGTCGTGGCGTTCCGGGAAGGCCGTGCGGAACGTGTCACGCAGCCGTGCGGCGAGCACGTAACGCTCGTGCGTGGGTTCGTAGTTGTCCAGCAGCACAGACGGATCGGACGCCGCATCGCGCACACGCTGGGAGGGCACGACCGTGGCCTCGTCCGAGGTCTGCACGAGCGGAATGAGCCGCGCCTTCGTATCGGGCGCGAGTTCGAAGAAACCGGCCGTGGAGAAATTCACGCGCTGCAGGCTGGCCGTGACCACATCGTCGTGATTCAGGTCCTGCGCCCCCAGGCCGAGCATGGCCGGGTGCGCGATGCTGTTGCCGTTCAATTCGATGGTGAGCGCCTGCGATCTGTCGAGCACCACCTTGGTAGGGTCGTAGACCACGCCCCATGCCTCGAACAGACGGCGAAGGTCCGAGTCGTGATCGTCCACCACGCCGTGGGAATCCACCAACGGCGCGTTGTCCATTTCGGCATCCGGGTCCACATACACCACCAGGTGTCCGCCATGAAGCACGTACTGGTCGATGGCGTAGAGCGCATCGTCGGACAGGTGTTTGGGGTGGATCAGCAGCAGCACCTTGATGGCCGGATCGATGTGCGTGAGGCCGTCCGGATCGATGTTGGTCACGTCGGCGAGCTGGTCCAGCTGGCGCAGGACGGTCCAGGCGGGCTCGCCGATCACGAGGTTTCCTTCCACCGGCAGCGAACTGACGACGCCCAGACGCGGCTTCGTCGGCATGCCGAGTTCGTAGAGCAGCTTCGCGATGTCGTATTCGACGAACGACTCGCGCGCCGGGTCGAAGAACGGGATGGCCTGGGGCGGCACGTCGCCGGAAGCACTCATGCCCACCAGCCCGAAAAACACGCGCTCGCCGTTGCTGCCGCCGCTGGCCGGCGAAAGGCCGTAGCTCTCCGCCGCGTCCTCGTCGTCGGAATAAGGCACGGGATCGATGACCCTGAAGCGGATCCGCCCGTGCGCCCGCACGGCGATCTCGCGCAGCATCTCGTGCACGCGCTGCTCGTAGCTGCGCAGCTGCGGCAGGTCGCGGGTAGCGTGCTCGGAGAAGTACAGCGTGAGCGTGAGCGGTTTGCGCAACCCGTCCACGATCTGCTGGGTACCGGGGGTCAGCGTGTAGATGCGGTCGGCGGTGAGGTCCATGCGCGCGGTGCGCAGCGACATGGAGCTGACGGCGATCGCGGCGAGGAAGAGCAGCGCGATGCCCGCAAGGGCAAGGCGCAGCAGGAACGAGCGGGAAACCTGCAGGTGCCGCATCGTCAACGCGTCCGCTTGAGGTCGAGCATCACGACGCTGGCGGCGAGCCAGGCAACGATCGTGGCGAAGAAGTACACGAGATCACGCAGGTCGAGCACGCCGCGGGCAATGGCATTGGCATGGCGCGTGATACTGAGCTGGCCCATCGCACCGAGGAGCTTGGGCGGCACCGCGTCCTGGAAGAAATCGAGCACCTGCGGCTGGCCCACCAGCAACAACAGGAAGCAGACCGCCGCGGTGAGGATGAAGGCGATGATCTGGCTGCGCGTGCTGGTGGACATGCAGGTGCCGATCGCTATGAACGCGCCGGCCATCAGCCAGCTGCCAACGTACCCCGCCAGTACCACGCCGTTGTCCGGATCCCCCAGGTAGTTCACCGTGATCCAGATGGGAAAGGTGAGCACGAGGCAGATACCGATGAAACCCCACGCCGCGAGGAACTTGCCGAGGACTGCCTGGGAGATCGTTACCGGCAGGGAGAACAGCAACTCCAGCGTGCCCGAGGCGCGCTCCTCGGCCCACGTGGACATCGTCACCGCGGGCACCAGCACGAGGTAGAGCCAGGGATGCATGTCGAAGAACGGCTGCAGGTCGGCAAGGCCGCGGTCGTAGAAATCGCCCGTGTAGAACGTGAGCAGACCGGCCAGGACCAGGAAGATCACCATGAAGACGTACGCCACCGGCGTCACGAAGTAACCGCGCAGTTCGCGGCGCGCGATGGCCAGCACCGGAGTCATGCCTGCCCTCCCCGCTGCGTCGTGATCTGCCGGAACACCTCGTCGAGGCGGCCGCGTTCCAGCTGGATTTCCGAGACCTCGAGGTTCTGCGTGCGCAGCAGCGCCTGCACGTCGTCAAGGATGGGCTGGCCGGCCCGGGGGAACACCGTCACCCGTCCGTCGAGGGGATCCACTTCCACCATCGACACGTTAGGTATGCGCGCCAGCATCTCCCGCGACACCCCACTGCCCGGCGCGCTGAACGATACCGCGCCGTGGTAGCGCGAACGCGCTTCCAGCTCTGCAGGGGTCGCGTCGGCGAGCAAACGGCCATTCGCGATGATGGCCACCCGGTTGCACAACGCGTGCACTTCTTCGAGCAGATGCGTGGAGATGAGGATCGTGCGCTCCCTGGCCATGGCGTCTATCAGCATGCGCACGGAATGCTTCTGGTTGGGATCGAGGCCGTCGGTGGGCTCGTCGAGCATGAGCACCGGTGGGTCGTGCAGGATCGCCTGCGCCAGGCCGACGCGGCGGCGCAGGCCCTTCGAGAGCGTGCCGATGGTCTGGTCGAGCACTTCGTCCAGTTCGAGCCGCATCACCACTTCGTCGAAGCGGCGGAAGGCCACGTCGCGTTCCAGCCCGCGCACGCGGACCATGAACACGAGGAACTCGCGAATGGTCATCTCGCCGTAACTGGGAGCGCCTTCCGGCAGGTAGCCAAGGGCGCGCTTCGCCGCCAGCGGCTCCTTGCGCACGTCGTGGCCGCACACCCATGCCGTGCCGGAGGTAGGCGTGAGGAATCCCGCGATCATGCGCATCGCGGTGGACTTGCCGGCGCCGTTGGGCCCCAGCAGACCCAGCACCTGGCCGGGCTCGGCGCGCAGGCTCAGCGCATCGACCGCGGTCAGCGGTCCGTAGCAACGGGTAAGGCGGTCGGTTTCGATCATCTCGATGGAGTGTAGCGGGATTGGTTGCGGGGGCGGAGATAGGGACCGTTGCCTCGCTGCGAGGTTCGCTCGAGGGTTTGCTTCGTAGTGTGGGCTCGCCTTGCGGCCTCGCATCGGCGCCAGTGCCGTTCTTGGGAGCCAGTACCCGTTCCCCTCGCCGCGAAGACTTACGTCGTTCGTTGCGAAAGGAGAGCCGCTTCCGCGGCGATGGGTGCTCGCGAGCGTGCCCGCTGCCGCGGGATCGCCGGCGGAGCCGGCTCCCACACAGAGCTTGGGCTTTCGTATTTCGTGGGGATTGGGGCCAGGTTTTCTCGCCGCCATGGCGGCTCCTACAGCAACGCGCGCGACTTACAGCCGCCACAACTCCACCTACCGTCGTGCCTGCGAAGGCAGGCACCCAGCGCCCCGGTCAGCAACCATGCAAGATCGCACCATCGGCTCTTGCTCTGACTTCCCACCACACCACCGCACCGTCCGACGCCGGCAGCCGTCGCCCTCGCCGCGATGTCTGGAGTCGAGGGCGTGCGGGTGGAAAAGGCCCGTCAGGGGGCGGGCCCGGACGGCCCGCCGTCTTCGCCGAGGCAGGAAGCCGAGTCGAAGACCCCCGCCCGGACGCCCGGGTCCGCCGCGGCGAAGCCATAAGACACGAGCCGCGTAGCGGCTCTCCTTTCGCAAGGAACGACGTAAGTCTTCGCGGCGAGGGCGACGGCTGCCGGCTTCCAGAAAACGGCACAGGCGCCGATGCGAGGCCGAACAGGCGAGCCCACCCTACGAAGCGAACCCCATACCGACTCCATATACGCGTCACACCACGCCCCCCGGAAATACGCGATGAACCAAAAGAAAAGGCCCCGCCGTTTCCGGCGAGGCCTCTTCAAGGCGGTACGCGCGCGACTTACTGCGCGGTGGTGCTCGCCGGGGTCGGGGCGGTGCCGGCCGGAGCGGGCGCGGTGCCTGCCGGGGCCGGGGCCGACGACGAACCCGCCGGGGCGCCTTCCTCGAGACCCGGCTGCTTCATGCCGGCTTCCTGTTCCGGGGTCTGGTCCGGAATGTTGTCGCCCTGCAGCGGCAGGTAGATCTCGAACTTCTGCTCGTCGTAACCCTCGATGGTGCCCTTGTTGTTGACCGGGGCCTTCACCTGGATGTCGTAGGCGCGGTAGGTCACGTCGTCGAACTTGTAACCGTGCGTCTGCGAATACGCGGCCAGCATCTGGCGCGTCTGCGGCAGGCCCGCGCCGGTGCCGTTCCACTCGGCCTTGAGGGCCTTGCCGCCGAAGGCGAGCACGGCCTTGACGTTGCCGTCGACGATCACGCGGCCGAGCTTGTCCTTGCTGCCCGGGGTAGCGGCGGCGGTGTCGGCGGGAGCGGCGGCGGTCGAGGACGACGCCGGAGCGGCATCCAGCGACGGACGCTGGGCCGGGGTGATTTCCACGTCCTGGCCGTTGATCTTCAGCGTGGTGCTGTCGATTTCTGCGGCTACGTCGAACGTGTAGTTCTGGTCGCCCCAGTTGGTGGTGAAGGTGATGCGCGGGCTGACGATGTTCACGCCCAGCTTCTTCGCCGCCGCCTGGATCTCCGCCATGGCCTTGTCGGACGCGGTATCGACGTCGTCAAGGGTACGCGGTGCGGTGGTGGAGACGAACAGCACCGGCTTGGCGGGCTGATCGACGATCGACGGAACCATATTGCTGTAATCGATGTTGGGGATCGACGCCATCAGGTTCTGGAGGTTCGACAGGCTAAACTGGATCAGCGAGTCCGGATCGCCGTGGATGTAGAGGTTCGAGAAGCGGCTGATGAGGTTGAAGCCGTAGTTGACGTCGTACGACCAGTTCACCTTCACGAGCTTCTGACTACGGCCAGCGCGCTCGAGCCTGATCGTGAACTTCTTGTCTTCGCCACGCCAGCTGTTGTCCAGGTTCCAGACGATGGTGCCCTTGCCGGCGTCGGAGATCTGGGCAAAGCCGGGATCGATGGAGGCGATCTCCAGCGAGCCGTCGCCCACCTTCGGATCGGAGGCCTTCCAGGCGATCTTCGCGCCCGGGCCATACGCCTTGCCCGAGAGTTCGAACTGCACCTTCGGGTCGAACGAGCGCAGAACGGTGTAGTCCGGGAACCGACGGAAGTTGCTGAAAACGTCGTAAACCTGGCGCAGATTCTTGCTGATGAGCATTTCGCGCTCGACGTGTCCGGTCGAGGGCATGGCCACGCCGACCACGACGCCGAGTACGGCAACGATGACGATGGCGACAATAAATTCTAACAGACGCGTCATTCCACGGATCTCCGAACGTCTTACGAACAGGCTCCACGCCCGGCCATGGATGCCGGGCGGTCACCCCTGAAGAATCGGCCCGTGGCAGGGGTTCGCCCGCGCCGAAAGAGCCGATGGTACTTGCTCGCGGCGGGGAACGCCATTGGGTCGCCTGCCCTTTTTTTCACGGGTGCACAAGCGGATTTTCGGCCAGAGTCGACGGCGTCTCGCCGTCCGGTCAGCCAGGGGTTAGCCTCAAAGGGCCTATTCCCTCAGACAATGCCCAATTCAAGGGCCTTGAGCACCGCACGGGTACGATCGCGGACGCCGAGCTTGGAGAGGATGTTGGAGACGTGATTCTTCACCGTGCCCTCCGCCACGCGCAGGGAATTGGCGATCTCCTTGTTGCTGTAGCCCCCCGACAGCAGACGCAGGATTTCCGTCTCACGCTCGGTGAGCGGGTCCGGTTGCTCCAGGCTCGAGAACTGGTTCTGGATGCGCCCCACCCCTGCCAGTAGCCGCTGGGTGACCATGGGGGCCACCAGGGAGCCGCCCGCCGCGACGGTACGCACGGCCTCGACCAGTTGGTCGAGCGACACGTCCTTCAGCAGGTAGCCACGCGCGCCGGCCTTGAGCCCCGACAGCACGAGCTGGTCGTCGTCGAAGGTGGTCAGGATGATCGTTGGGGGTAGCTCGTTGCGGCCGCCGAGCGCCTGGAGCACTTCCAGGCCGCTCATGTTGGGCATGCGCAGATCGAGCAGCACCACGTCGGGCCGGACCTGGGGAATGGTCTGTACCGCCTGGGCGCCATCGGCGCATTCGGCCACGACGCGGATGTCGCCGGCCAGGTCGAGCAGGGAGCGGATGCCCTGGCGAACCAGGTTCTGATCGTCAACGAGGCAGACGGAGATCATGGAAGATCCTCGGAAGGAACGGAGAGTTTGGCACGCGAAGCGGCTTCAGGCTCGTCGCCGAGGGCCGGATCGAATACCTGACGAGGGGGCGCGTGGGCGAGCGAAGGCTCCTCGCCCAGCGGCAGGCGGGCGGTCAGCGCGAATCCGCCTGCGGGGTCGGTCCGGAAGGACACCGTGCCTCCGAATTCGGCCAGGCGCTCGCGCATGCCGTTCAGGCCGTTGCCAGGCCGGAATTCGCCGCTGCCGCCACCGCGCCCGTCGTCGCGGGCGTCCAGGCACAACTCGTCCGGGCCGGTGTGGCGGAAGGTGAGCCAGAGGTGGCGGGCATTGGCGTGGCGCACGGTGTTGGTCAGGATTTCCTGCACGCAGCGCAGGAGCATCTGGGCCCGGCGCGGGTCCTCCACGCCGAAGCGCGGCGGCACCGTCAGCCGCACCTCCAGGCCCGGCACGCCCTCGGTGAGGCTGCGCAGGGCCTGGGTGAGGTCGATGGCGTCGTCCTGGCGCAGTTCGCTGACGACCTCGCGCACGTCGGAAAGCAGCTGTTTCGCCGTGCTTTGGGCCTTCAGCACGTGCTCGCGCGCGACGTCGTTGGTGAGGTGGCTGGCCACTTCGAGGTTCAGGCTCAGCGCGGTGAGGTGGTGCCCCACCAGGTCGTGCAGGTCGCGGGCGATGCGCATGCGTTCGGCGATGCGCGTGGATTCCGCCAGCAGCGCACGGGTGGCGCGCAGTTCCGAGTTCAGACGGCGCAGTTCCTCCCGCTCTTCGGCCTGCTGGCTTGCGACCATCGAGGCCACGAAGACGAGGGCGGAGAAGCCGAAATAAAGGCAGGCCTGCATCAGGGCGTTGATCAACCCCCAGCCCGGCACCTCGGCGAACACCGGCACCAGGGCCACGTGGGCCACGGCCATCCAGGCGATGCCGAGCGGCAGGCTGACCAGCCAGGGCACGGCCGTGGCCACGATGATCAGCAGCAGGGCGCCCACGCCGCTCTTGCTCAGAACGCCTATGGCCAGCGCAGTACCGGTGAGGATCACCAGCACGGCCACGCGCGTGGCGCCATTCAGCCGGGCCCCCATCTGGTTGGTCAGCAGCCAGTACACCAGCCCGAAGACCAGGTAGCAGGCGGTCCAGGCCAGCAGCGGCATGTCGCCGATCGCGCCCGGGCCGCTACCGGCCCGCTGCATGGACAGCGGCAGGCCCGCGCACAGGAACACGAAGTACGTGGCGTAGCGCAGCAGGCGGACAAGACGGACGTGGATGAACTCGGCTTTGTACATGCTCGCATCATAGGCCTTCGCGCGGCCCGCACCACCTGACTGAAGTCACGTGCGCGCAAGCGGCAAACGTCGGCTTTTACAACGGTTTTATATGTAAGGATCGCTCCACCGCGCGACCGGGGCATGCCATAATGCCGGGCATTGCGACGGCCCGGGGGTCGTCTTCCCACGAACCACAAGCGGAGCATTGAATGGCCCTTGCCATCCGCGACGTGCGCGAGCACGACCTGGATGCCGTGCTGGCACTCAACAATGAGGCAGGCACGGGCATCCTCGCCACGGATCTCGACCGCCTGCGCCACCTTTACGACATCGCGCACTACTTCCGCGTGGCGGAGCAGGACGGCCAGATCCTCGGTTTCCTTATCGCCATGCGTCCGGACGCCCAGTACGGCAGCCAGAATTTCCGCTGGTTCCGCGACCATTACGAAAGCTTCGTGTACATCGACCGCATCGTCATCGCATCGCAATCGCGCGGCCATGGCCTGGGGCGGATCTTCTATTGCGACGTGCAAAGCTATGCCGAGGTACGCGTGCCACTCTTGACCTGCGAGGTGTTCCTCGAACCCCGCAACGACCAGACCGTGCTTTTCCACGGCACCATGGGCTTCCAGGAAGTGGGACAGCAGAAGATGGACGAAGGCCCGAAAGTGAGCCTCCTGGCCCGCGAACTTCCCAGCTTCCCGTTCGTGCTCGAGCGCTACCTCGAACACGGCGGCCTGCCCGACGTTGCGTGGCTCGCAGAACGGCACCGCCCCGTGAACGGCATGGGAGCCCGCGCATGAACGCTCGCGCCGAATCCCTCGAAGCCGCGTGCGACCTGCGCTTCGGCCAGGTTGGCATCGCGTGCGTGCGCGTGCGCCGTGTCGACGCCGCCGCGCTGGTGGAGGAACTGGAACGCCGCGTGCGCTCCGCGCCCCAGATGTTCTCGCGGGCGGCGGTGGTGCTCGACCTTTCGCACCTGCCCAAGCTGCCCGACGACGGCATGGTCGATGCCCTGCTCGAGGCCATTCGCAGCGCCGGCATGCTGCCCGTCGGCATCGCCTACGGCACCAGCGAAACGGAAGCCCTGGCCGAACGCATGGGTCTTCCCCTCATCGCCAAGTTCCGCGCCCAGTACGAACCCGCCCAGGGCGAGGCGACAACGGCACCGGCACCGCCGCGGCAGGAGCCCGTGCGCGCCGCCGCCGTTCCGGACGAGCCGGCCGAATCGAGCGGCACCGTCACGGCGCAACACCATTCGGGCAGCACTGTGCGCTCGGGCCAGCAGGTGTACGCACGCGACCGCGACCTCGTGGTCACGGCGGGTGTCGCCAATGGCGCCGAGGTGATCGCCGACGGCTCCATCCACATTTACGGCAGCCTGCGCGGCCGCGCCATGGCCGGCGCGCAGGGTGACGAATCCGCACGCATCTTCTGCTCCGACTTCCGCGCCGAACTGGTGGCGATCGCCGGGCACTATCGCGTGTTCGAAGACATGCCCAGGGAATTCGAAGGCCAGCCCGTGCAGTGCTGGCTCGACAATGGAAAACTCATGATCGCGCGACTCTAACCAGCGCATTGCAGCACTCGGAGACATCACTTGACTGAAATTATCGTCGTCACCTCCGGCAAAGGCGGAGTCGGCAAGACCACCACCAGCGCCTCCCTCGCGACCGGCCTCGCCTTGCAGGGCAAGAAGGTCGCCGTCATCGACTTCGACGTCGGCCTGCGCAACCTCGACCTGATCATGGGATGCGAGCGGCGCGTGGTGTACGACTTCGTCAACGTCGTGCACGGCGAAGCCACGCTCAAGCAGGCGCTGATCAAGGACAAACGGCACGAGAAACTGTTCGTGCTGGCCGCCTCCCAGACCCGCGACAAGGACGCCCTCACCCAGGAAGGCGTCGAGAAGGTACTCGACGAACTGGCGAAGGAAGAATTCGACTACGTCGTCTGCGACTCCCCTGCCGGCATCGAGAAGGGCGCTCACCTGGCGATGTACTTCGCCGACCACGCCGTGGTCGTCGTCAACCCGGAGGTCTCTTCGGTGCGCGACTCCGACCGCATCCTCGGCCTTCTGGCAAGCAAGACGCGCCGTGCCGAAAAGGGCGAGTCACCGATCAAGCAGCATCTGCTGCTCACCCGCTACAACCCCAATCGCGTCGAAGCGGGCGAGATGCTGAGCGTGAAGGACGTCGAGGAAATCCTCGGCATTTCCGTCGTCGGCGTCATTCCGGAATCGGAGAACGTGCTCGCCGCGTCCAACGCCGGCGTGCCGGTGATCCTCGACGACGACTCGAACGCCGGCGCAGCCTACAAGGACACCGTGGCCCGCATTCTCGGCGAAGAGCGTCCCCTCCGTTTCCTCGAGCCGGTCAAGAAGGGCTTCCTCAAGCGCGTCTTCGGAGGTTGAGCATGGGTATCCTCGATTTCCTGAAGCGCAAACCCGAGCCGAGCGCAGGCGTCGCCAAGGAACGCCTGCGCATCATCGTCGCCCAGGAGCGCTCGACGCGCGGCGGGCCCGACTACCTGCCGCTGCTGCGCAACGAGCTGCTCGAAGTCATCCGCAAGTACGTCAACGTTGACGTCGAGGCCGTGAACATCAACCTCGAACGCGACAGCGGCCACGAGGTGCTGGAACTCTCCGTGGCACTGCCGGACGGCAAGCCGGCCACCTCGGCGAGCTGAATCCATGGGCGGGAGCGTGAGTCACTCGGTCCCTGCCTTCGCAGGGACGGCGACGGCTTCCAGCGATCCCGCCGACGCGGTGCTGCGCGTGGGCGAGATCGGCTTCGATGCGCCGCGCGCCCTTCTCGCCCGGCACGGCCTGACCCTCGTGACCGTCGCCGACGGCGAAGCCATTCCCGGAAGTTTCTGGGGCGACACCGAAGCCGGCATCATCGGCACGACGGTGTATGCCCGCGCCGACACGCCCGTGCATTCGCTGTTGCACGAAGCCTGCCACCTCATCGTCCTTCCCGAGGACAAGCGTGCACTCGTGCACACGGATGCCACCGATTCCATCGAGGAAGAGGACGCCACCTGCTACCTGCAGATCGTCCTCGCGGATGCCTTGCCGGGAGTGGGTTCCACGAGGCTGATGGAGGACATGGACCGCTGGGGCTACACCTATCGGCTCGGCTCCACGCGTGCCTGGTTCGAGCAGGATGCCACCGAGGCGCGGGCATTCCTGATCGATCGCGGGTTGCTTTAGCCCGCGATCAGCCCGGCTCGTTGCGCTCGACCTGCGATACGACGCTCGTCGCGGCGCCAGCCTTCTCGGCGGCCAGGCGCCGGCGCTCCAGGCGCGCATACCATACCCACCCGCATAATCCGAGCGAGCACATGGCGGTAGCGCCGAGGGCCAGGGTAAGCATGCTGCCGGACAGCGCCGGCGACAGCACGCCGGCCACAAGCGCGGTCATGAGCAGACTGAAGAAGGCCTGCACCGATGACACGCCGCCGCGTTGTTCCGGAAAGCGGTCGAGCAGCAGCAGGGTCAGCGTCGGGAAGGCCAACTGCACGCCACAGCCGTAGAGCGCCAGCGGCAGCGTGGACCAGGGCACGTGCGGCGTATCCAGCGTCAGCGAAAGAACCAGACTGATCGCGCACGACGAGAGCATGGCTGCGTAGCCCCAGCTCACCGTGCGCGCCGCGCTCACCCTGCCCGCCGCACGGCCCGAGATGAACGCGCCCGAGACCATGCCCGTCACGACCGGAACGAACAGCCATGGGAAGCCGTCGACGCCAAGGTGCAGATGATGGCGGATCACCTGCGGCGCTGAGGCGATATAGAGGAACAGGCCGGAAAAATTGACCGAACTGGAAATGGCGAGCGGCCAGAACGGTAGGTCGCGGCCGATGCGCATGTAACCGGCGAGCAACGGGCGCGGCCTGAACACTGTGCGCCTCGTGGCCGGATGCGACTCCGTCAGGAAGAACGACACGCCCAGCGTGAGCACCAGCGTGAAGCCGGACAGCGCCCAGAAGATGCCGCGCCAGCCGTCGATGCCCAGAAGCCATGCGCCCACAATGGGCGCCATGGCGGGAGCGACGCCGAAAATCATCATCACCTTCGACATCATGCGCTGGGCTTCCTCCCCATGCATCGTGTCTCGGACCACGGCGCGCCCCACCACAATGCCCGCGCCGCCGCACACCCCCTGCAGCACGCGGCAGCCCAGCAGGAAGGCGAAGCTCGGCGCCAGCGCGGCACCCACCGACGCCACCGTGTAGATGGCCATCGCGATGACGATGACAGGCTTGCGCCCGTAAGCGTCCGACAGCGCGCCATGAAAGAGGCTCATGGCTGCATAGGCCAGCAGGTACACGCTGAGCAACTGCTGCAGGGCCACGTCGCCCACCGCGAAGTCGCGGCCAATGTCGGGAAAGCCCGGGAAGATGGCGTCGATGGAGAACGGCCCGATCATCGACAGGGCCGCGAGCAACAGGGGGAGATGGCGACGCGGGTCGCGGGTCGCGAACGACATGGCGCGGCTGGGCCGTGGGGAGGAGGGTCAGGCAGTATAGCCGCAGGGTATGGCGCTCGCCGTCGGACGGCCTGCGGGGCATAATCGCTCCATCGATCGTTCGTGGGGGTAACGTGGGCTACACCGGTTTCCTGGCCGTCGGCCTCGGTGGCATGCTGGGTTGCTGGCTTCGCTGGTGGCTGGCGGTCGCCTTCAATCCTCTGTTCCCGACGCTTCCCCTCGGCACCCTTGCGGCCAACCTGACGGGCGGTCTGCTGATGGGCGTGACCCTCGGGGTGTTCGACCATTTCCAGACGCTGCCGGTCGAAGTGCGCCTGCTCGTCGCCACCGGGTTCCTCGGCGGCCTCACCACGTTCTCCACCTTTTCGGCCGAAGCCTCCGCATTGCTGCTGCGTCAGCAGTACGCCTGGTTCGCGGCGCACGTGTCGGTCAACCTGGCCGGGTCCATCGCCATGACGATCGCTGGCCTGGCGATCACGCGTGGGGTACTGCGGCACTTCTGAGGATCACAAGGAATCTTTACTCGATGAGCCACGATTCTTCTTCCCTCAAGGCCCGCGCGCAGGAACTGCTGGAACATGCCGGCGTCACCATCGGCGGCAGCCGCCCCACCGACCTCGTCATCCACGACGAACGCACCTACGCGCGTGTTTTCGCGCATGGCTCGCTGGGACTCGGCGAGTCCTACATGGACGGCTGGTGGGACGTGGTCGACATGCCCGGCTTTTTCACGAAGGTTCTGTCGTCGCACCTGGACGAATCGCTGCGCACGCTCGACACGTTGATCGCACACCTCAAGGCCCGTTTTCTCAACATGCAGCGCGGCGAGCACGCCTGGGAGGTGGGCCGCCAGCATTACGACCTGGGCAACGACCTGTTCGAGGCCATGCTCGGCAAGCGCCTCGTGTATTCGTGCGGCTATTGGGCGCAGGCGCAGAACCTCGACGATGCCCAGGAAGCCAAGCTCGACCTCATCTGTCGCAAGCTCCGGTTGAAACCCGGCCAGCGCATCCTCGACATCGGTTGCGGGTGGGGCGAGGCGCTGAAATTCGCCGCGGAACGCTATGGGGTCAGCGGTGTGGGCGTCACCATTTCGCGAGAACAGGCGGCCTTCGCGCAGGATCTGTGCAAGGACCTGCCCATCGAGATTCGCCTTCAGGACTACCGAGAACTCGACGAGCGATTCGACGCCATCCTTTCCGTGGGCATGTTCGAACACGTGGGGGGAAAGAACTACCGCAGCTGGTTCGAGGTGGCGCGGCGCTGCCTGCAACCGGGCGGCCTGGTGGTGCTCCACAGCATCGGCAGCAACGCCACTCCCGGCAGGCCCGACCCCTGGATCGAGAAGTACATCTTCCCTAACTCGGTCATTCCGGCCATGAGCCAGGTAGCCGCTGCGCTGGAAGGCCTTTTCGTGGTCGAGGACTGGCACAACTTCGGCGCGGACTACGACCGTACGCTGATGGCATGGCGCGACAACTTCGACGCCGCGTGGCCGCGCCTCTCGGCCCGCTATGACGAACGGTTCCGCCGCATGTGGCACTTCTACCTCGGCTGCTCGGCGGGCGTCTTCCGCAGCCGGCGCGACCAGCTCTGGCAGCTCACCCTTTCCCCCGAGGGCGTGCCGGGCGGGTACCGCGTACCGCGCTGACTGCCGGGGCGCTTTCACGGCGTTGCCGGAACCTGCTCACCCGTCCAGGCCCACGCCGGCGATCCTGGGGACGCATGAAAGCGCCCTCCGCGGAGATTCCTGGCTGGGGACAGCACTTTCCTCCGTGGCCGGCTAAAATGCGGCTCCAGTCACTCGAACATTCACCAGGGAATTGAAGGCGTGCAGCAACGTAATTTCGCCGTGTCGGTGGTCCAGCCCGGCGGCAAGGTCGCCATCGAAATCGAGTTCAACGAGAAGGTTCACGGCCTCTCGGGCGACACCCTGTGGCTGTCCCTGGAGGAAAACACCTCCCTGGAAGACGCCGAGGCGCTGCGTGCGCTGCTCGAGCGCGTGGCTCACCGCATCACGGTGACGAACGTACGCTCCTGACCGCATCGGCCGCGCCCTTCACGGCCACCGGCAGGGGCACCAAGCGTGGCATGAGCCGGTAATGGTTCACGCCATGGAGTTTCCCGCAACCCAGACACCGGCGTGCCATGCCAAGCCCATGCCTCGCCGCGCGTGGCGGGGCCAACAGACAGCCGCACACATAGCAGCCCGGGATCGCGCCGCGATCCCACAGCCGTAGCCTGACCGTCTGGACGCCGGCGATGGCCAGTGCGAGCGCGATCCCCGCGGCAAAAGCCCACGCGGGCAGGTTCGAATAGAGCGACAGCGTGCCCAGGCCGCCCGGCGCCGGCTGCACGGCCTTGAGGGCGGCGGCGCCGATGGCACCGCCGGCCAGTGCCAGCCCCGCAGGCAGATACAGCCGAAAATACATACGCCCCACGTACGACATGTCACCACCCCCCATCCCTGCCGGGTCCTCCCGGCCGGGGCAGAGTGTCGCCATCGGGGTCTATCGCTCGTGAACGTGCCGATTCCGGCTTACGCCTTGGCCTGCTCCCCGAACGACGGCGGGCGGTCCGCCGGCGCCTTGCCGAAATTCGGGTTGGGCGTATCGCCCATCACGAAGCTGAGCGTGCCGCCGGCGGCGAGTTCCTTGTGCGGTATCCAGCTCTTCGTCCATGGCTTGCCGTTCCAGGTCACCGACTGGATATAGGCGCGACCGGGGCCGTTGTCCTTCGTCTCGACGACCAGGGTGCGGCCGTTGCCCACCTGTACTTCCGCGCGATCCAGGATCGGGCTGCCGAACACATAGTTCGTGCTCACCGGATCGACAGAATAAAGGCCCATGGCGCTCAGGACGTACCAGGCGCTCATCTGGCCGCAGTCCTCGTTGCCGGCAAGGCCGTCGGGCTCGGGCAGGTACATGGTCTCCAGGAGCATGCGCACGCGCGCCTGCGTCTTGTGGTGCGAGCCGGTGTACGCATAGAGATAGGGCACGTGGTGGCCCGGCTCGTTGCCGAACGCGTACTGGCCGATCAGGCCCGCGATGTCCGGCGGCGCGTTGTCCGGCAGGATGGGCTCGGCGTTGAACAGACCGTCGAGTTTCTTCTCGAAGGCCTCTTCCCCACCGAAGAGCGCCATGTAGTTGTAGAGGTCGTGCTGGTTCAGGAACGTCGCCTGCCAGGCGTTGGATTCGGTGAAATCGCGCCACCGGTCCGAATGGCCGATGGAGACCGGATCGAACGGTTCGATCCACGTGCCGTCTTCCGCACGGGGACGAACGAATTGCGTGTTCTTGTCGAACACGTTGGCGTAGTTTTTCGACTGCTTGCGCAGTGCCGCGGCATCGTCGGCATGGCCCAGCGCATCGGCCATGTGCGCCACCGCCCAGTCGTCGTACGCGTATTCGAGCGTCTTGCTCACGGCCTCGCCTTCCTTGTCGCTGGGAATGAAGCCCAGCTTGCGGTAGTAGGTGAGCCCGAAATAATCGTCCTGCATGGCGCGGCGGCGGAAGACAGGCCAGGCTTTCGCGTAATCGATGCCGGCAAAGCCCTTCGCCTGCGCCTCGGCCACCACGACAGCGGAGTGGTAGCCGATCATGCAGACCGTCTCGATACCTTGCAGGGGCCACACGGGCGCACCGCTGGGGCTTTCCACCGCATTGCGCACGATGCCGTCCACGAGGTCGGGCACACGGTCGGACTGGTAGAGCGTGAGCAACGGGTGCTCGGCGCGATAGGTGTCCCACAGCGAATAGGTGCTGTAGTTGTGCCGCCCTTGCGGCAGCGTGTGCACCGCCTTGTCCATGCCGCGGTAACGCCCGTCGATGTCGCTGAAGACGGTGGGCGCCAGCATGGTGTGGTACAGCGAACTGTAGAACGTGCGCTTGATCTTGTCGGACGTGGAGTCGATGCGGATCTTCGAGAGCTCGCGCTCCCACTCCGCCTCGGCCGAGGCGCGAATGCCGTCGAAGTCCCAAGCCGGCATTTCGCCGTCGAGATTGCGCATGGCGCCGTCGATATCCACGCCGGAGATGCCCACCTTCACGAGCAGGGGTTCCGACGAGGCCTTGTCGAAATGCAGCGCGGCCTTCAGGTGGTCGCCCTTGGCGGTGGTGCTTCCCTTGGGCAGCGCCTTGTCCTCCGAGTAGAAGGTGGCGCTCGCTATCGGCCGGGATACCTTCATGGCGAAGTAGATGACGCGCCCGCTGGCCCACTGCCACACGCGACGGCCGCCCACGAGCGTGTCGTTGCCGACCAGGGTAAGTTCGGCGTCGGTCACCTTCGCCGGCTTGTCCATCGCGTCGGCGAAGCCGTGCGTGAGGTCGATGAGCAGGTGCGCGTCGCCGTCCTTGCCGAAGGTGTAGCGATGCATGCCGGCGCGGAGCGTGGCCGTCAGCTCGGCGAGGATGTCAAAGCGGGTGAGCTTGGCGCGGTAATACCCGGGATGGGCCTGCTCGCCGGTGTAGTGCGAGCGGTAGCCCTTCACGCCGGTCTTGTAGCCCTTCGGCGCCTTGTCGCCGCTCATCTTCTGCGCGTCGAAGCGCGACACGTAGTTCACGCCGTCATAGTCGCGATCGCCCGGCTGCAGCAGCACCGGGCCCATCGATGGCATGACCAGGAAGTCGAGCATGTCGGACGCGCCGGTGCCCGACAGGTGGGTGTGCGAGAAGCCCATGATCGAGCCATCGCCCTGGTGGTACCCCGAGGAGCCGTCCCACTGCGCGTTGTACGTGTCGGGGCTGAGCTGCACCATGCCGAACGGCCGCGTCGCACCGGGATAGGTGTGACCGTGGCCGCCCGTGCCGACGAAAACGTCGACGTAACGCAGCACACCCGCCCCGGCGGTGCCGCCGCCGGGTGCGGGTGTCTTGAGGCCTTCCTGCACACCATCGGCCAGCGCGGAGAGGGAGCCGAGCTGACCAATGGCCGTGACGGCGGCCATCCCTTGCAGAAAACGTCGACGGGTAACCATGCATTCGCTCCAGTTACAGGGTATCGGGGTGCTTGTCGGCGAGGTGAACCACCAGCTCGCCGAACAACGTGTTGGCCCAGGCGAACCACGAACGCGTGAACTGCTTCGGGTCGTCCTGGTCGAAGGCCTCGTGCATGAAGCCGGTGCCCGCGTGGGTGGTTTTCAGCCAGTGCAGGCACTGGCGGATTTCCGCGGTGTCGTCCGTGGTGAATGCCTTCATCATGATGGACATGGGCCAGATCATGCGCAGGCCCTCATGGGGGCCACCGATGCCTTCGCCCGCGCTACCCTTGAAGAAATACGGGTTGTCCATGCTCCACACCTTCGCGCGGGTACGCGCGTAGCGTGCGTCGTGCGGCGTGCACTCCAGATACGGCAGGGAGAGCAGGCTCGGCACGTTGGCATCGTCCATGAACAGGCTGTTGCCGTAGCCGTCGACTTCGTAGGCCCAGTAGTCGCCGGAGTTGTCGGCGATGGTGCCGTATTTCTCCACCGCGGCAGCCACCTCGTCGGCCATGGCATTGCACTCCCCGGCGAAGACCTGGTCGCCGTACAGCGTGGCGTGCATCTGCGCCAGGCGGCGCAGCGTCACCACGGCGAAGAGGTTGCCCGGAATGTTGAACGCGTACACCGTCGCGTCGTCCGACGGACGGAACATCGCGTGGATCATGCCCACCGGCCGCGTGGGCTGGCCGTAGCCGTCCAGGAACTGGCTTTCGGTGGGTTTCGGCGAGGTGCGCAGGAAGTGGTACGGCCCGTGGCCGTCCTTGCGCTGCTGCTCGCGGAAGGTCTCGAGGATGCGTCGCGTGGCCGCGCGCCAGGATTCGTCGAACGGTTCGCGGTCGCCCGTCGCCTGCCAATAACCGTGCGCCAACCGCACCGGATAGCAGAGCGAGTCGATCTCCCATTTCCGCTCCCCCACGCCGGGCAGCATGGGCAAATCGGATTGCGCCCAGTCGAGCTTGCTCTTGCCCTTCGGATCGGGGAGGAACGCGTTGGCGTAAGGATCGATGGAAATGCAGCGCGCCTGCCGGCGGATGAGGCCGCGGAAGAGCTTGCGCAGTGCCTCGTCTTTCGTCACGAGCGGCAGGTACGGCCACACCTGGGCCGAAGAGTCGCGCAGCCACATCGCATCGATGTCGCCGGTCACGACGAACGTGTCTTCGTAACCGTCCAGACGGCCCACTTCCACGGTGGTGTCGAGCGTGTTCGGGAAGCAGTTCTCGAACAACCAGGCGAGTTCCGGGTCCTTGATCTTCTTCTTCGTCTTCGCGATCAGCGCTTCCACCGCTTCGCTGGTGAACTTGCGCTTGCCCACCGGCGGTCGCTTGCTCGGAAAGCGGGGGGCCGCCACGGCGGCCATGCCGCCACCGCCGAGCACGGCCGCGGTCGGCACGAGGGACAGCCACTTCACGAGGTTGCGGCGATTGGGATTCACGGCGTGGTCTCCTTCAGGGCGTCGACAAGCGAGCGTAACGTCAAAGCATGGCGAAGCGCATCGATGTCCACCTTGCCATCGATCGCGATGTCGACCTTCTCGCCCGGCAACAGGTCGAATGCATTCCTGTCGAGGCGCACGTCGAGGTCGCCGGTATCCACCCATACGGCGCGCGCAAGGCGCTTCGCCGATACGGTGAGGACGTATCCGTTCGCGCTCTTGCGAAGGGTGCTGGAAAGCTCGGGTTTCGGCAGGGCCAGCGTGCGGGCCGCGCCGAAGTAGAGCAGGTGGTGCGCCACGACGTTGCCTTGCTCCAGCAGGTCGAACGACACCACGGTCTTGCGGGGATCGGCACCCTTCAGAAGCACTGCGTCGCCTACCGTCGTCGCCTTGATGCTGGAAAGCGCCTTCGCATTCACCGGCTGGCTGGACTCGCGCAGCAGCTTGCCGCCCATGTCGTACACACGGGTACGGAGCGTGGCGGCGAAGTCGGTGGTGCGATCGGATACGGCGAAGACCTCGGTCGTGCCGTCGCGACGCAGGGGCACCACATCCACGGGGGCGTAGAAGCGCTTCGCATGGAACTGCAGCGCCTTCCAGCGATTGAAATAATCGACGCTGGCCCATGAGGCACCGGGCCATACGTCGTTCAACTGCCAGTAGAGCGAGCCCATGCTGCGTGGCCGCGCGCTGCGAAGGTGTTCGGCGGCAAGCTCGATGCCTTCGGCCTGCATCACCTGGCTCAGGTACACGAAGGACGGGAAGTCCTTCGGTTCGCCGTACTCCTGACGGATGTACAACAACAGGCGCTGGTTGCCGTCGCCGTTGGCGAACTTCTGGTGCGCGCGCATCACCTTCGATTCGGGCTGCATGTCGCCCTCGGACGCGAACGCCTTGATGGTCGCCATCACGGGGAACGACTGCAGGCCGTATTCCGACTGGAAGCGCGGCGTCACGTCCAGGTAGTGCGAGATCGGCTCGGAACCCGACCACACTTTCCAGTAGTGGAAGTCGCCGTCGTTCTCGACGTTGGCGGGCCCTTCGTAGTCGGTACTGGGCGAACTGGCCCAGTACGGCACCTCCGGCGAGAGGTCATTCACGACCTTGCGCAGGGTCGTGCCGAAGAGTTCGCGCATGCCGTCGTCGATGCGCTTCACTTCGTCCGCGTTGACGAACTTGCGGAAGTCCTGCCGGTCCGGCCAGTCGTCCCAGCCGGTCTGCACTTCGTTGTTGCCGGCCCACAGTACGATGGACGGATGATCGCGCAGGCGCGTGACCTGCTCTACCGCCTCGATGCGCGCGTTTTCGCGGAAAGCCGGGTCGTACGGCGTGATGGCGCCGCCGTACATGAAGTCCTGCCAGATCATGATGCCGAGGCGATCGGCGGCCGCGTAAAAGGCGTCGTCCTGGTAGGTGCCGCCGCCCCACATGCGCAGCATGTTCATGTTGGCGTCTTTCGCGGAATGGAGGATCGCCTCCATGCGCTGCGGCGTCACGCGCGTCGGGAAACTGTCGAACGGAATGAGGTTGGCGCCCTTGGCGAAGATGGGCACGCCATTCACGACGAAGGCGAAGCCCCTGCCCCACTGGTCCTTCTCGCGGCGCAATTCCACCGTGCGCAGGCCCGTCTCGCGGTCCGCGCTGGCGACGGTGGCACCGTCGGCGGCGACTTCGGCGTGGAAGCGGTAGAGGTTCGGCTCACCGTAACCGACCGGCCACCAGCGTTGCGGGTGCGCGATCGACACGGGCAGGGACACGTGGTTCTCGCCCTTGGCGAGGGTTACGCCGCGCTCCTCGTGGCCGCGAGTGCCGTCGGGGGCTGTCCAGTCGATCTTGAGCGTAACCGGGCCGCCCTTGTCCGCGCGGAGGTCGAACTGCGCGTCGAGTCTGGCGTTGTCGGCATCCACATGGCTCTGGGCAACGTGGAAGTCGGCAAGCCGGGTGTTGTCCCAGCTTTCCAGCCGCACCGGCCGCCAGATGCCGAGGGTGACGTAGCGAGGGCCCCAATCCCAACCGTACTGATAATTGGCCTTGCGCACGTAATTGGAGGTTTGCTTGCCCTTGGGTTCGTCGCCGAAGGCGGAATCGAATTCGCCCGGCAGCGAGTACGGCTGCTTCATGAGCCAGGGCAGCAGGCGCGCGATGGGCGACTGCAGATGCACATCCAGCGTGTTGGCGCCCTTGCGCAGGTTGCCTTTCACCGGCACGCGCCACTGGCGGAACATGTTGTCCGCCACCAGCACCTTCTTGCCGTTGATTGCGACCTCGGCGAACGTGTCGAGGCCGTCGAAAACGAGATCGACGTGGCCGCGTGCCAGGGTGGCCGCATCCACGTCGAAGTCCAGGCGGTAATCCCAGTCGGAAAGACCGATCCATTGCAGGCCGGCCTCGTTGTCGCGCCAGAACGGATCCTCGATCCGTTTCAGCGCCAGGAGGTCGGTCTGGACGGCTCCCGGCACCTGTGCCGGGAGCCAGTCCTTCAGTTCAGCGTGCGCGTCCGCTTCCGTCCCTTGCGCCAGACGGAAGCGCCAGCCGGAGGAAAGGTCTTTCTCCTCCGGCGGGCTGGCGCTGGCCGCTCCGGCGGCAAGCCAGAACACCAGTGCCAGCGACGCGCGGCGCATCACAGCTTGAAGCCCAGCGACAGCGTGTACGTACGGCCGTTCTTGTACGAGTAGAGCGGCTGGCTCGGGCGGTCGTCGTAGACCTGGTAGGTCTCGTCGAGCAGGTTGGTGCCGTCAAGCGAGATGCGCATATGGTCGTTGATCTGGT
This sequence comes from Luteibacter sp. SG786, assembly GCF_011759605.1. Taxonomy (GTDB): domain Bacteria; phylum Pseudomonadota; class Gammaproteobacteria; order Xanthomonadales; family Rhodanobacteraceae; genus Luteibacter. Next base: position 285,142 of record NZ_JAAOYX010000001.1, on the reverse strand, counting down.
AGCCGACGGAAGCGTCGAGTTCCCTGAAGATACCCGTGATCTGCTGCGACTGCAGCGCGGCGATCGAGGTGAAGTACGACGAGCGCCAGCTGTAGGTCACGCGCGCGCTCCACGGGCCCTGCTCGAAGAACGGCGACAGGTTGAACGAGTTCTTCGAGTTGTACGGCAGCGGGAAGTCGTTGCTGGTGTCCGCATCCGAGTAGGTGTAGTTCGCCAGCATGCCGAAGCCCAGCCCGAAGTTCTGCTGGTAGCTGATCGACGCGCCCTTGACCTTGGCTACGCCGGCATTGATCGGCACCTGCATCTGGTACACGTCGTCGCGCTGGTTGGTCAGGTTGTACTGGGTTTCCAGCACCTGCGTGTTGAGGATGTAGCCGGAGATGCGGCGGAAGAACAGTTCCGCGGCCAGCACGCTGTTCTCGGAGAAGTACCACTCGGCCGAGAAGTCGTAGTTGGTCGACTTGTACGGACCCAGGTCGGTGTTGCCGCGCGAACCGGTGAGGGTGCGGTCGTCGAGCGCCACGTACGGGGTCATCTGCTGGTAGCGCGGGCGGGCGATGGTCTGCGCGTATGCGAAACGCAGCGTGAGGTCCGGCGCCACGTCGTAGGCGATGTTCAGCGACGGCAGCCAGTTGTGGTACGCGCTGCGCTTGTTCACCGGCGCATACGCGTCGGTGCCCACCGAGTTGAAACCGTCCACGGTGTCGCGCGTGCGGAAGTAGCGCACACCCAGGTTGCCGCGGTAGTCGTCGCCGGAGAAGTCGCCCTGGATATAGAACGCGCGGTTCTGTTCCTGGATGGCGTAGGTGGCCTTCGGATCGACCGGCGCGCCGTACTGGTCGACGAGCGCGTTCACGCCGTCCTTGAGGCCGCCCCTGCTGATGGTGGTCCAGTTGGCCATGCCCGGCGTGGCGTTCAGGCCACCGAGGAAGCCGTCCGGGGTCTGGCCGCCGGCGAAGTCGGCAAGCGTGTTGCCGGCGATGCCCATGTCGGCGAGCGACGGGAAGCGCGCCGCATAGGCGTCCTGGCCGTTGTAATGGTTGGTGGCCTTCACGCCCACTTCGATCTGGTTGAGCGGGCCCCAGGCGACGTCGTGCGAGAAGTCGGCCTGGAAGTAGCGTTCGCGGTCATAGGTAGGCGCACGGCTGAAGCCCACGCCGTTGAGCACGGCCTGCGACGGGTCGTCCGCGAAGTGATAGTTGATCTGCGGATGCTCGCCGGCCAGGTTCCAGTCGTAACCGCCGAGGCTTTTCACCTGGGCGTTCCAGATGCCTTCGGAGCCGCCGGTGGAACCGGTGTAGCCGATCTGGCTGGACGCGTTCCAGCCGTCGCCGTGCCAATCGGCGCGCAGCTGCGCCGTGCCGGTATTGACCTTGGACTCGCGCTCATAGCCGTCGAGATAGGTCGGCGCGTTCGGACCGTACGACGCGCTGGTGATCACGCCATTGTTCACGCTGGCGGAAGTGGCGTACGGCGCGGAGCTCGACCAGTCGCCGTAGCGGCTCTGGTTGTAGTTGTCGAACTTCTCGGTCACGTAGAGGCCGGTGAAGTTCAGCTCGAAGCTGTCGTTCGGCTTCCACTGCACACCGGTGGACACGCCATCGCGCTTGCGGCGCTGCTGGAACCAGGCAGTGTTGATCGCGGTCGGGTACACCGGCTGCTGGTCCGCCGGCACCACGCCCGGGGCGAACTGGTGGTTGGGGTTCGTGTCGGTCGGATCGTTGGCACGCTGGTAGCCGAAGATCTCGGTGCCCTGGCGGTCGATGATGCGGTCGGAGTGCATCAGCGAACCGAGCACACCGAAGGTGTTGTCGTTGTTCTTCCAGCTGTAGAGCACCGACGCGTTCGGCTTGCCGGTGTCCGCGCGGTCGTTGTAGCCGTAGCTCACCGTGCCGGTCAGCGTGTTGGCCTTGAGGTCCAACGGACGGCGCGTATTCACGATGACGGTACCGCCGATCGAACCTTCGTCGATGTTCGCCTGCGGGGTCTTGTACACCTGCGCGTTGCCGATGATCTCGGAGGTCAGCAGGCTGTAGTCGAACGAGCGGCTGTCCGGATTGTTCGGATCGGAGGTCCAGTTGGTGGAGGCGAGCGTCTGGCCGTTCAGCAGCAGGCGGTTCAGCGCCGGGTCCGTGCCGAGGATGCTGACCTTGTCGCCTTCGCCGAAGTTGCGGTCCACGCTGATGCCCGGAAGGTGCGACAGCGATTCGGCAACGTTGGTATCCGGGAACTTGCCCACGTCCTCGGCCGAGATGGCGTCGACGATGGAGTCGGAGTTCCGCTTCAGGTCGAGCGACTTCTGCAAGCTCGCGCGGATGCCGGTGACGGTGATGCCTTCGAGGCTCGCGGCGTTCTGCGCATCGGTCTGGGCAGGCGCTGCGGCGGCAGGCTTCGCGGGGGTGTTCGTGGCGGGCGCGGGGGAAGCCGCATCCTGTGCCATCGCGCTGCCCGTGGCGAGCAGGCCGGCCATGATGGCCATGGAAAGTGCGCTGATCCGGTGATTCACTTCTTTGCTCCTGGGGAAGAGGAAACAGCGCGGGAACGACCGCTCGCGCGTTCGCTCCCGCACAGGGGGATTTCGCTTTTCTCGAAGCGAACGGCACCGCGCCGGCCTGGGCCCGCGTTGGCGTCTTTCGCTTCCGTTGATTCGTTCTGGCCCTGCGTACCCCGGCGACCGCGATCTGCGCGGGCATGGCCCCACCGCGCGCGTTCCGTCGTCGTTGCAGTGGTATGACGTGCTTGATTCTCCGAGGGCGCTGACAACGTTGTCAACCAATTTTTTAACTCGATCTAAAGTTTCCAAAATTCACTTAAGGGCATGATTTTGTTTGATATTTAATCTCGAGAAAAATAGTGCGCTGCGCAAATTCTCAGGCCGCATTTGGATCGATCCATGCGTTCGATCGCCACCCGTATCGCGACGTAAACGACTATGTGTGCAGGCTTTTTCCTCGATGCAGAAATCGCGGGTGCATGCAGCAGGCCATTCGCGTTCGATGCTGCACTGCAACGAGAAATTCACATTGCATGGCGAATTGATTCTTGGGGAAACGCCATTCGCTTGCGGAATCCTGGGCGGTCAGGTCGCGGCACGGATTTTTTTCTTTGCTTCGTTGGGTGGGCTCGCCTTGCGGCCTCGCATCGGCGCCAGTGCCGTTTCTTGGGAGCCAGTACCCGTTCCCCTCGCCGCGAAGACTTACGTCGTTCCTTGCGAAAGGAGAGCCGCTTCGCGGCTCATGTCTTATGGCTTCGCCGCGGCGGACCCGGGCGTCCGGGCGGGGGTTTCCGACTCGGCCTCCTGCCTCGGCGGAAACGGCGGGCCGTCCTGGCCCGCCCCCTGCGGGCCTCTTCCGCCCGCACGCCCTCGACTCCAGACATCGCGGCGAGGGGAACGGGTACTGGCCACCGACGGTGTGGGTTGGTGTGGGGAGAGTGAAGCGCGAGCCAATGGCGTGCTTCCGTCTCTTGTGACCGGGGCGCTGGGTGCCTGCCTTCGCAGGCACGACGGTAGGTGGTGACGCTGCGATGCCGCCGCATCGCGCTCATGTGGGAGCCGCTTCGCTTTGTGTGGGAGCCGCTTCAGCGGCGATGGGTGCTCGCGGCAAGCTTGCCCGCTGCCGCGGGATCGCCGGCAGAGCCGGCTCCCACAGAGAGCATTGGGCAATTGTATTTCTTGGGAACCGAGGCCAGGTTTCCTCGCCGCCATGGCGGCTCCTACAGCAACCCCGCGAATCCCAATACCTCACCCTTCCCTACCGTCGTGCCTGCCCAACCGTCGTGCCTGCGAAGGCAGGCACCCAGCGACTCAAGCGCGGACGGTCGCCACAGACCGAACAAACGACGCCGCGCCACGCACTACACAACACACCACCGCACCGTCCGATGCCGGCAGCCGTCGCCCTCGCCGCGATGTCTGGAGTCGAGGGCGGCCGGGCGGAGAAGGCCCGTCAGGGGGCGGGCCAGGACGGCCCGCCGTCTTCGCCGAGGCACGGAGGCCGAGTCGAAGACCCCCGCCCGGACGCCCGGGTCCGCCGCGGCGTAAGCCATAAGACACTAGCCGCGCAGCGGCTCTCCTGTCGCAAGGAACGACGTAAGTCTTCGCGGCGAGGGCGACGGCTGCCGGCCTTCAGAAAACGGCACAGGCGCCGATGCGAGGCCGAACAGGCGAGCCAAACCTACGAAGCGAAAACCACAAGAACAGCTTCGCCAACTGCGCGTTGAAGCAGATGGACGACCTCGATACGCCGATCAGGCGATGCCGAGGCCCTGGATGCTTGCCGTGCTCGCCTGGAAACCCGCCAGTTCGGCGAAGCGCTTTCCGCGCTCGGTGTAGTCGTGGAACTGGTCGAAGCTCGGTGCGCCGGGAGAGAGGAGAACGCATCCCTGCCCGGCGAGCGCCGCACGCGCCGCCGCCACAGCGGCCGGAAGGTCGGTGGCGCGATAGACGCCCGACACGCCCGCCGCTTCGAGGGCGTCCGCGATGCGCGGGCCGTTCGCGCCCTGGCACACGATGGCCTCCGGTGCTGCCATGCGCATCGCCTCCACGAACGGCACCCAGTCGAGGCCGCGGTCGTGTCCGCCGACGATGAGCGCGGTGCGTTTCCCGCGCATCGTTTCGAGTGCCGCCAGACTGGCCAAGGGCGTCGTGCTGATCGAGTCGTTCACCCAGTCGAGACCGTCGTGCACCCCCAGCGGCTGCAGCCGGTGCGGCAGGGGGACGAAGGTGGACAGCGCAGGCGCGGCCGCGCGGGCGTCCAGCCCCATGATCTCCAGGGCCGCCAGCGCCGCGCAAGCGTTGAGTGCGTTGTGCAACCCCGGCGCGGCCACCCGGGAGGCCTCGATGACCGGCTCGTCGCCGCGACGTATCCAGCCGTCGGCCACGTGCCATCCCGACGCATCGCCGAACGTGTGCAGGCCGGGATGATCCAGGGCACGCGTCAGCAGCAGCGGCTGCGTTGCATTGACCAGCACCTGCGCCGACGCCGAGAGAAGCTTGAGCTTGTCGTCCACGTAGCGCTCGCGCGTGCCGTGCCAGTCGAGGTGCTCCTCGTACAGACTGGTGACCACGCCGAGATCGACACCCATGGCCTCGCCCGTCTGGAAGCTCGACAGTTCGATGACCCAGAGGTCCGCGCTGGCGTCGTCGAGTTCCAGCATCGGCATGCCGATGTTGCCGGCCAGCGCGGTGCGCACGCCGAGGAACCGCGCAAGATGGGCGATGAGGGCCGACGTGGTGCTCTTGCCCTTGGTGCCGGTCACGGCAATCGTGCGCGCATCGACGTGTTCGCCGAACCACAGCGCGCTACCCGACGTGAACCGCGTGCCTCGCCGTTGCGCATCGAGCAGCTCAGGCTTGTATGCCGAGATGCCGGGCGACTTCACCACCACGTGGTAGGCGGCCAGCGCGTGCGCATCGGGTGCCGCGTCGCGAACGTCCACCGAGGGGAAAGCGGCCCGCGCAGCCTCGGCTTCGCTAGCGCTGCAGAACAGCGTCACCGGCTGGCCGGGCAGGTGCCGGGCCAGCGCGGCGAGGGCGGCGCGGCCCTCGCGGCCAAATCCCCACACCGCGACGCGCTTGTCGCGCAGGTCAGCGCAGCGCATCCAGCGCTCCAAGCAGCCGCCGCGGAACGAGGTGCGATGCGCCGGGTTTCAACCATGGCTCCAGCGTAAGGTCTTCGCGCTGCAACTGCGGAAGGATCTCGGTGCGGAAGCGTGCGACGAGCGCATCTTCTCGCCACTCCGGACGATCGGCCAGCACGGCCATCGCCGCGCGTGCCTCGGCGCCCTCCCCCACGCACTCGAACGGCTTGTGGTCTTTGTATTCGAGCAGCGCGTCGAACGCGCCCGCGAGCGCATCGTCATCCAGCAGGTTGCGCCCGAAGATGGAGAGCAGGCGCGGCTTGGCCATGAACGGTGCCAGCGCCAGGAAGACGAAGTGGCACTTCGGGCATTGCCCGCACCACCGGTCCGCGGGCTTGGGGCCCAGGATGCGGAAATTGCGGTTGCAGCTGGAGAACACGTTGAAATACTCGCCGCCCAGACGGGCGAACGCGCTGGTCACCGCCAGTTCCGACCAGGGCCGCAACAGCGAGCAATAGTCGAGATCGGCGGCCACATGCGTATGCAGGTAGTCGTGCAGGCTTTTCTCGAACCCGAAGCCCTTGCTCCACTGGTGGTTCACTTCCTGCCCGTCGTATTCCAGCGTGGCGACGGACGCTGAGCGCTCGTTCGCGAACACGATGGAATCGTAACCGTAGAGGATGGCAGCGACCGCGAGGATGACCGAGTTGATGGCGGTCACTGGAATATGCCCGTTCCATGCGCCCAGCCGGTTGAGCTCGAAGAGCCCTGGCGCGAGTTCGCGCGAGATGTTCAGCGTGGGCAGGCCGGTGCGCGCCGCGCATTCCGCGATGAGCGGCGAGTTGCCAACCCAGGTGGCCGTGGCGTCGGCGCCGATGGACTTCACCGCTTCGACAGCCACGACGGAATCCTTGCCGCCGCCGATCGGCAGCAGCGAACGCGGCGGAAGTCCCGCCGCCGTCGCCGGCACCGTGGCATGTCGCTCGAAAGGAAACGCGATGCGCCCGCGCAGGTCCAGCCGGTTGCGGTACGCGAACTCGGCCAGCCCATGCAGGTACAGCGCATCCAGCAGGTATGCCGTGGCCTCGTCCAGAGGCTGCCCCTCGACCACGATGCGTGCCGGAATGCCTGCCTTGTAATAGCTGACGCCGGCAACGAGGTGCAGCAGGCGCAGGGCCGCCGCGAGGGCGGCCTCGCGCTCCGGTGGCACGGCCGGCGCGCCGGGAAAGGTCACGCGTTCCACCAGCTCCGGGCCGTCGTCGAAGGCGTAGACCAGTTCGGCGACGCCGTCGGCGAAGGTATTGCGAACGAAGCGGAACCGCTGGCTGTTGCGCGGATCGATGAATGTGTCCGTCACGGCAGCAGCACCTCGTCGGCTTCGTCGCGCAGGTTGTAGCGCGACGACATGACCGCGCCGTACGCGCCACCTTGCGCCACGAGGATCACATCGCCTTCTTTCGATTCCGGCAGCCGGCGGTCCGAGCCCAGGATGTCGCCCGATTCGCAGATGGGGCCCACCACCTGGTACATCGTGGTGGCCGGCTCGTCCATGCGCGAAAGGTTGGCGATCTCGTGCCATGCGTCGTACAACGCAGGCCGGATGAGGCTGTTCATGCCCGTGTCGAGGCCGAGGTAACGCGTGTTCGCACCTTTTTCCTTCTCCTGCGTGACTTTCGCCAGCAGCACGCCGCAGTCCGCGACGAGGTAGCGGCCGGGCTCCATCCACAGCTGGAACTGCGGATACGCCTGGCGCACCGAGGTCAGCACGCGATCGAGCGCAGCCATGTCGAGCGCCGTCTCGCCGGGATGCGACGGCACGCCCAGCCCGCCGCCGATGTTCAGCACCGTGATGGTGCCGATACGTTCCGCCAGGGCGGCCAGTTGCGAATAGACCTCGCCCCAATGCGCGGCATCCAGGATGCCCGAGCCAAGGTGCGCATGCAGACCGATCACCCGGGCGCCGGCCGCATCGGCAAGGCGCAGGAAGCGGTCGATGTGCTCGATCGGCACGCCGAACTTGCTGTCCGTGCCGCCCGTTTTCACTTTCTCGTGGTGGCCCAGGCCGCGGCCGAGGTCCACCCGGAGCACGATATCGCGCCCCGCGAACATCTCGCCCCAATGTTCGATGGGATGCAAGGCGTCGATCGTGATCGTGGCGCGGGTCTGCAAGGCGTCGGCGAAGTCGCGACGAGAGGCGAAATTGGGCGTGAACAGCAGCGGCACGTCGGCCGGAACCGCCGCGGAAACGGCGGCCAGCTCGCCCGGCGAGACGCATTCGAAAGCGAACCCTTCTTCCGCCAGCACCTTGAGGATGCCCGGATGCGTGTTCGCCTTTACCGCGTAATGCGCGCGATCCACCGCCTTCAGCGACTTCACCCGGCGCGCCTGCGCACGCACGGTGGGCAGGTGGTACACGTAGCGCGGCGTGCGTTCTTCCGCGAGGCGCAGCAGCGTCGGGCGCTCGCCGTGCCACCAGGCGGCCGCCGACGCGGCCTGCTCGCCACTGCCGTAGAGCGATTGCCAGGACGGCCCGAACACCATGCTGTCGTCGGTGCGCAGGGCACCGGCGCCGATCAGCAGTTCATGCAGCCGAGGCAACATATCGTCCACCACGTCTTCGTCGACCACGAAGGTCAGGTTGAGGTTGTTCGACGATTGCGAGATCAGGTGCACGCGCAGCTGGCCGAATTCCGCCAGCACGCCCGACAGCTTGTGCAGCATCGAACGCATGCCGCGCCCGACGAGCGTGATGGCCGCGCACGGCGCGATCACCTTTACCCGGCATACGCGCGCCAGATCCGCGGCAAGCGCGGCGATGGCATCGGAATCGAGCAGGTTTTCCGTCGGATCCAGCGACACCGTGACGTTCGTTTCCGCCGAGCCGATCAGGTCCACCGACAGGCCGTGCCGCTTGAACGCATCGAACACGTCGGCCAGAAAGCCCACCTGCTGCCACATGCCCACCGATTCCATGGAAACGAGGGTGATGCCCTTGCGCGCGCTGATCGCCTTGATACTCGGCGCATGCTCGCGCACTTCCGGACCGATGGCGGTGCCTTCCAGTTCCGGCCGGTTCGTGTCCTTGATCAGCAAGGGCACCCGCGGCTCGCGCAACGGCGAAAGACAGCGCGGGTGCAGCACTTTCGCGCCCGTGGAAGCAATTTCCTGGGCTTCTTCGTAATCGAGCCGCTGGAGCAGCCGCGCACCCGCCACTTGCCGGGGGTTGGCGCTGAACATGCCGGCCACGTCGGTCCAGATCTCCACGCGCGACGCGGCGAGCAAGGCGCCGAAATACGCCGCCGACGTATCCGATCCGCCACGGCCGAGCAGTACGGTGCGTCCCGCATCGTCTTGCGCGATGAAGCCTTGCGTGATGAAGACCTCACCACGTTCCGCCAGGGCTGCGGAAAGCGCCGCGTCGTGGCGAGGTTCCACCATCGCCGAGAGCAGGCGCGTGCGCTCGTTCTGGTTCGGCAGTGCGATGGAGCGCAGGCACTCGCGCGCGTCGACCCAGGTCGTGGCAAGGCCGTTGGCCGACAGGAACGCCGCGCCCAGCGCGCTCGACATCAGCTCGCCGTGCGCCTGCACGCGCGCCTGCCAGGCCAATTCGCCCAGTTCCGCCGCGCCGGCCTCGGCCAGCGCCGCCATGTCGGCCAGACGGGCACCCAAGGTGTCCGGCATCGCCAACGACATCTCGGCGAGCAGGGCATGGTGGCGATCGGCCAGTGCGGAGGCCGCTTCCGAGCGGCGTTTCGATTCCGTGTGCGTGCAAAGCTGTTTCAGGCCGTCGGTGATGCCGGACAGGGCCGAGACCACGATCAGCACGCGTGCGCCTTCGGCGCGGCGGCTGGCGGCCAGCTCGAGGATATTGCGCCAGCGTGCGGCGGTGGCCACGGAGGTGCCGCCGAACTTCATGACGATCCAGGGCGCGTTGACGGGCAACGGCGCGTTTGCGATTTCGCTCACGGGACTCTTTGGGCTGGTGGGGGGGAATAGATTCCCGAAAGTGTTGCGCCGCAATGGGAAAAAGGCAAACGGGGGGCGGCCGACCTTCAAGCGGTCATTCCTCGGGTTGTTCCGTTGCCAATTCCGGGCTCCCTCGCCCGCCTCGGCCTTCGCCGCCGCGCCGGGGTTGCCCAGGAATGAATTTTTGGATTCCTGAACAGCAGCATCCGCTGAGGCACTTCTCATGGCGTCCTACAGGGACACCCGCGTCCTTCGATGCTCAAGGGCTCTCTGAAAACGTTCTTGCGAGTACCACAGAGTGAAAGCAAGCAACCAGGTTGACGTCGGAAAGGGGTACCAAAGCTTGCAGTAGCGCGACCGGGGCGCCTTTAACGCATCGCATGCATGAACGACAACCGCATGCATCACTTCGATGGCCGGTTTTCTCAAACATATTTAAGTGGGAACGGAGTACAACGCTGCGCGCATTCGATGGCGCCTGCCGCGCATACCCAAGGAGTAAGACATGCTACATGGCATTTTCGAGTTGAAGCCGGAGACGGCGCTGGTGATCGGCGGCATGTCGTTCCGGGCGTTTTCAGGAAACGAAGAATTTCGGAATCGGCGCACGCACATGTGTGTACCAAACAAGGGTCCCATTCCTGTAGGCAGGTATTACATCGTCGACAGACCGCAGGGAAGGTTCAATGTTTTCGAGAATGCCGTGAAGGGTGACTGGTTCGCGCTGTACGCAAAAGACCGGTTCATTGATGATGAGCGATGGTGTGACGGAGTGCTTCGTGGGCAGTTTCGACTGCACCCGAAAGGCCCACGAGGAATCAGTGAGGGCTGTATCACTCTAGAACGCAAGTCAGATTTCTATGTGCTTCACCGCTTGCTTCGAACCACGGTGACAGAGGAAATCCCCGGAACGAAAATCATGTCCTACGGTACGGTCCAGGTATCGTGAGCAGATTCAAGTACGTGATCGGCTGGGTGTCGTGGCTGATTGTGGCGACGCATGTTTACGGCATCGCGTGGCTTGCTGTTGACGACACCTCTTATTTCTTTCTTCCTACGGTTGCGTACGACTGGCTGGATAGTTTTTTCGGAGCAACCTCGCTTGAGTCGACCTACAGCGTCGCTACGTGGTCAACGGCGATAGTGGGGACCGTAGCCCTGCATGTCATTGCGTGGCTGGTCATACCTTGGCTGAAACCCGCATCCAGAAGCCGTAGGGAGTTCTGGGCCCCTTGGCGACGGCGGGTCTTTCCCGTAGCGGGCTGGATCAGTTGGTTACTGGTGTCCCCGCTGGCGATTCTGCTCATCGCAGAAGCCCTCAGATCGGCGCAGCATGGCGAGCGTCCCGCTTCCGATGGCTTTGTCGAATATATCGGGTGCGCCGTTCTGGTTGGTCTACTCCATCTGGCCGCGCCGTACTTCGTACGTTCGCGGCGGAAGTGAGCCAAAGCGTCGCCTCATACCAAACGTGCGGTTACCGCGCGTGGGTTCCCCGCATGTACCTCAGTAATCGGTAGAGCCCTTGGTCGCCCCCTCGGCGCGGGTAGCGGAGGTGAGGACGGTCGGCGGAGAAGGCCCGAAGGGGGCCGGCCAGGATGGCCGGCCTTTTCCGCCGAGACAAGGATGTCGAGTCGGAAAACCCCGCCGACCGTCCGTGCGCGCCGGGGCGCAAGCCATCGAAAACTGGCCGCGCAGCGGCCCTCCTTTCCCAAGCGACACCGCAGCGTAGCGACGAGGGGGCGGCCGAGGGCTCCTGCCGCCACGCCCCAGCGCCATTGCGATGGCGACGCCAAGCCAGTCAGCTTGCGCCCCCATGTGACACACGCCATCCTGCACGCCTCCTCGTCAACGCTATCGCCATGGAAAACCCCGGCTACGCCCGACGCCTCACCCTCATGGACGCCGCGCTCATCGTGGTCGGCGGCATCATCGGCGGCGGCATCTTCCTGAACCCCGGCATCGCCGCGCAGCGCACCGACTCCAGCCTGGTGCTGCTCGCCCTCTGGGTCGGCGGCGGCCTGCTCACCCTCATCGGGTGTCTCTGCTACGCCGAACTCGGCGCGCGGCGGCCCGAGGCCGGCGGCAGCTACGTCTACCTGCGCGAAGCCTTCGGCCGGCTCGCGGGCTTCCTTTTCGGATGGACCATGCTGCTCGTGATCTACAGCGGCAGCAGCGCCGCCGTCGCCACCATCTTCGGCAGCTACGCCACCTCGGTGTTCGGCCTTTCGCCCACCCTGGTGAAGCCCCTCGCCGCGGGCGCCATCGTGTTCGTCACCGGGCTCAACCTCTTCGGCATCCGCTTCGGCGCGCAGGTGCAGAACGTCTTCGCCATCCTGAAGCTCGCCGCCATCGCCGTGCTCGTGGTCACCGGCCTCGCTTTCGCCGGCGCCGGCACCACACAGGCGCTCACGCCCAGCCCGACCCATGTCGCCGGCGGCCTCGCCGGTGCCCTGCTGCCCGTGCTGTTCGCCTTCTCCGGCTTCAGCTACCTCAACAACCTCGCCGGCGAGGTGCGCGATCCCCAGCGCACGCTGCCGCGCGCGCTCGTGCTGGGCATGCTCGTGGTCATCGCCGCCTACGTGCTCACCAACTATGCCTACCTTGCCGTACTCGGACACGATGGGCTCGCATCCAGCCAGGCGCCGGCTGCCGACGTCATGAGCCGGGTGTTCGGCGACACCGGCGCGAAGATCATCGCCATCGGCATCGCTGTGTCCACGCTCGGCTTCTGCAACATCACCCTCGTCGCGGGGGCGCGCGTGCTCCAGGTCATGGGCGAGGACGGCCTGTTCTTCGCCAGCGTGGCCAGGCTGCACCCGCGCTACCGCACGCCGAACATCGCCCTCATGGCGCTCTCGGGCTGGGCCATCGTGCTCGTGCTCGCGGCGAACTACGGCCAGTTGCTCGATTTCGCCACCTTCGGCGACTGGGCTGCTTACGCCGTCACCATCGCCACGCTCTTCTGGTATCGCCGCCATGCCACGGGCCGCCCGGCCTTCGTCACGCCCGCGTATCCGCTGCTGCCGCTGGCATTCCTTCTCACCGTGATCGCCGTGGTCGTGGCCTATGCATGGGACAAGCCGCTCAGCGCCGGCGTGGTGTGCCTCGTGGTGCTTGCCGGCCTGCCCGTCTACGCCGTGTGGCGACGGCTGTTCAGGCGAGGGACACTCTGACGCTCGCTGATCCCCGGCCCGGATGCCACAATGGCCCGGTTATCTAGGGACACTCTGAGAAAGCAGATGGCACAGCAAGGCCCGACGTCGCCCGTTCCCGTACCTCCCCGGCAAGAGGCCGGCCAGACCGCGTCCAAGCCGGTGCGTGAAGGCATCGACGTCATCGTCAATGGCAAGCGCTACAAGCATACGGGCGATCCCGCGATGCCGTTACTGTGGTACCTGCGCGACGTGCTGCGCCTCACGGGCGCCAAGTACGGGTGCGACCAGGGCGATTGCGGCTTCTGCACCGTGATCGTCGACGGCAAGGCCGTGGCCTCGTGCGAAACGAAGATGGAAAAGATGCGCGGCAAGCGCGTCACCACGGTGGAGGGCCTCGCCGCGGCCGACGGCAAGCTGCATCCGGTGCAGCAGGCATGGATCGACGAGGACGCCATCATGTGTGGCTACTGCCAGCCCGGCCAGATCATGGCCGCGGTCGACCTGCTCTCCCGGCAGAAGAATCCCTCCGACGCCGATATCGACAAGATCGGCAACCTCTGCCGCTGCGGCAGCTACGGCCGCATTCGCAAGGCGATCAAGCGCGCCGCGGACGCCATGAAGGACGGCAACGCATGAGCGGCGAGGTCCGCCTTTCCCGCCGCCGCTTCCTCAAGTTTGCCGCCGGCACCGCGGGCGGCCTTGTCATCGGCATCGGTACCGTCGGCGCGGTCGATCGTCCGCCACCGCTCGGCCTGCTCGGCGACACATGGACACAGGTGGGCCCGTACCTCCGCATCGCGGCGGACGGTCGCATCTTCATCGGCGTGCGCGATCCCGACAACGGCGAAGGCACCTCCACCTCGCTGGCCCGCATCATCGCCGAGGAGCTGGACGCCGACTGGACACGGGTCGTCGTGGAGCCGCTCGGCCTTGGCGTGACCATGGGCAACGGCGAGGCGAAATTCACCTATGGGCGCCAGCGCAGCGGCGACGCCACCAGCATCCCCGCGGCATGGGCCGATCTGCGCCAGGCCGGTGCGCTCGGGCGCTGGCTGCTCCTGCAGGCGGCGGCGCGCCGCCTCGGCGTGCCCGCGGAGCGCCTGCGTACCGAGAACGGCATGGTTCTGGCCAGCGACAACCGGCGCGTGTCCTACGCCGATCTCGCGTCCACGGCCGCCGGCATCGACGCGCCGGCCAGCCCTCCGCCGCTCAAGTCGCCGGATCGCTACCGCCTCATCGGCCAGCCTGCCGGCGATGTGGACGCACGCGCCGTCGTCACCGGCACGCTTCGCTACGCCTTCGACGAAAACATCGGCGATCCGGTCATCGCCGTTCTCGCGCGCTGCCCTTATCCCGGCGGCACACTGGACAACGCAGACCGCGAAGCCGCGCAGAAGGTCGACGGTGTCTACGCCGTCCTCGACATCGCCCCGGAAGCGAACCAGCCGCCGGGCATGACCGCACAGGCGCCAGCCCTTGCCGTGCTTGCCCGCGACACCTGGTCCGCACTGCGCGGACGGGCCGCGCTCAAGGCCGCGTGGAAAGCCGACGGCTCTCCCGAGCCGGCGGTCTCCGCGCTCGAGCAGCAGGCGCTGCAGGCGTTCGACGACGAGACGATCGCGCCGTCCACCGTGCGCAACGACGGCGACACCGCCGCTGCGCGCAAGAAGGCGGCGCGCGCGCTCGAGGCCACCTATTTCCAGCCGTGGGTGGCGCACGCCACGGCCGAAACGCCCAACTGCGTGGTTCGCCTGGATCCGGACACCAGCGTGACCGTCATCGCGGCCACGCAGTCGCCGCGCCAGGTGTACGCGGTGGTGCAGCGCATGACCGGTTTCCGTCCCGACCAGATCGACATCCAGGTGCCGCGCGGCGGCGGCGGTTTTGGGCGCCGCCTCGAATCGGACTACATCGCCGAGGCCATGGCCATCGCGCTGGCCAAGAAGCCGGACGAGATCCGCAACCGGCCGGTGAAGGTGCTCTGGACGCGCGACGACGACCTCTCCCGCGACTTCTACCGCCCGCTGGCCGTGCACCGGCTCAACGCGTCGCTGGACCGCAAGAAGAAAATCGTCGGCTGGCACCAGCGCATGGCCAGCCCGTCCGCGCTCGCCGGGCGCGGCGTCCCCGACAACCGCCTGTGGCAGTCGGAGCTCGTGCCCGACGCCCTGCCGGCGGGCCTCGTGCCGAACTTCCGCAGCGACTGGTATCCGCTGCCGTCGCGGCTCGCCCGCGGCGAGTGGCGCGGTTCGCCGCACGTCACGCCGACGTTCGCCAGCGAAAGCTTTATCGACGAACTGGCGCACGCCACGAACACCAACCCGCTCGACTTCCGCCTGGCATTGCTCGGCAATGCCCGCCAGTTGCCCTACAGCGGGCGCGGTGGCCCCATCGACACCGAACGCATGGCGAACGTACTGAAGCTCGCCGCGGAGAAGCTCGACTGGAGCCGCTGGCTGCGCAGCGAGAACGGCCTCGGCATCGCCTGCGCCTACGTATTCGGCGCCTACGTGGCGCATGCGGTCGAAGTGGCGCCCACAAAAGACGGTATCGACATCCACCGCGTGGTCTGCGTCGCCGACGTCGGCCGCGCAGTGAATCCCCTGGGGCTCGAGGCACAGTTGCAGGGCGCCACGCTCGACGCGCTTTCCACCGCACTCAACCTTGCCATCACGGTGAAAGACGGTAAGGTGCAGCAGACCGGCTTCCGCGACTATCCAATCGCCGCGACCCAGCCCATGCCCTACGAAGTGGAAACGGTGATCGTGCCCTCCACCGCCGAGCCCACGGGCGCGAGCGTGGTCGCCGTGCCGTCCGCGGCGCCTGCGCTCGCCAACGCCGTATTCCGCGCCACGGCGGTTCGCGTGCGGCGCCTGCCGCTGCTGCGCGAACTGGCGCGATTGCGCTGATCCAACCCCTACTCCCGAGGTACCGCATGACCACCGCATCGTTCACCTCGGGCCCATCGGCGGCGCGCACGGACGCCGAACTGATCGGCAGCAACAAGCGCTTCTACGACGCCTTGTGGTCAGAGGCCAAGCTTTTCGCGCCGGAGCGCTTCAACACCTGGCCCCTGGTGTCGGAACTGGCCGCCCAGACCTCCCGCCGCCTCGAGGTGGCCCCGGGCCTGCGGCCCCGGCTGCCGTTGGCGGATACCCAGTTCGTCGACCTCAGCCGCCCGGCGCTCGCCGAACTGGGCCGCAGCGGCGCCCGCGTCGCGAACGCGATGATCGGCGCGCTGCCGTTCCGCGATGCCAGTTTCGACTTCGTGTGCGCCTTCGACATCCTGGAACACGTGGTGGACGACGAGGGTGCCCTGGGGGAGTTGGCCCGCGTGGCGGAGCCGGGCGCTCGCCTGCTGCTCTCGGTGCCCCTGCATCCCGAGGCCTGGACCCCTTTCGACGACTTCGTGGGGCATTACCGCCGGTACGAGCCAGAGGCCATCCGCGACCTGCTGTCCCGCCACGGCTTCGCCATCGAGCGCAGCGCCGTCTATGGCATGCAGCCCAAATCGTCGAAGCTGCTCGACCTGGGCCAGTATTTCCTCACCCACCACAGGGCACGCGCCATGTGGTGGTACAACCGGGTTTTCATGCCCCTGGGCGTGCGTTTCCAGAAGCCGCTGGTGTTCACGGAAGGCTTCCAACCGGCGCCGGGCGTGGACGAGGTCCTGCTGGTCTGCCGCAAAGCCCCTCTCTAAATCGAGTAAAAACAGGGGCTTTACATATGGCGCGGCGCAACTGGTTATGATGCGCCACCTTTTGGCCCGGACGCAGCGGCATGCTCTACCTCATGCACGAATGGCAACGCTCGATGCTCAGCCCGCTTTCGTATTGGGCCGAGGCGGGGGCGAAGATGTTCGGCGACATCGCCAGTCCGTTCGCCCGCATGCCCGGCGCCGACCGCGCGGCCGCGGGTTGCGAACTGATGTACCGCCTGGGCAAGGCCTACGAGAAACCCGAGTTCGACATCCATAGCGTGCACGCCCATGGGCACGACGTGGCGATCGTCGAGCAGGTGTCCATGGCCAAGCCGTTCTGCACGCTGAAGCGCTTCAAGCGCTTCTCCGACGACCAGGCCACCGTGGACCGCATGAAGCACGATCCCGCTGTGCTCGTGGTCGCGCCCCTGTCCGGGCATCATTCCACCCTGCTCCGCGATACCGTGCGCACCCTGCTGCGCGACCACAAGGTGTACATCACCGACTGGGTTGATGCGCGCATGATCCCGCTGGAGGAAGGCACCTTCTCGCTGGCGGATTACGTGTCCTACATCGAGGAATTCATCCGCCACGTCGGCGTGCACCGCGCGCACGTGGTGTCCGTGTGCCAGCCCACCGTGCCGGTGCTGGCGGCGGTATCGCTCATGGCGGCGCGCGGCGAAGCCACGCCCGCCACGCTCACGCTGATGGGCGGGCCGATCGACACCCGGAAAAGCCCGACCAGCGTGGACAACCTCGCCACCACGCGGCCACTGTCGTGGTTCCGCAACCAGCTGATCCACAAGGTGCCCTACCAGTACCCCGGCGCCGGTCGAGACGTGTATCCGGGCTTCCTGCAGCACGCGGGGTTCATCGCCATGAACCCCAGCCGCCATGTCATGTCGCACTGGGACTTCTATGAGAACCTGCGCAAGGGCGACCTCGATGACGCCGAGGCGCACCGCAAGTTCTACGACGAATACAACGCGGTGCTCGACATGCCCGCGGAGTACTACCTCGACACCATCGAAACGGTGTTCCAGGAACATCGCCTGCCCAAGGGCACCTGGGAAGTGCACGGCGAACTCGTGCGCCCGGCGAAGATCAAGTCCACGGCCCTGCTCACCATCGAAGGCGAACTGGACGACATCTCCGGCGCCGGCCAGACCGAAGCCGCGCATGGCCTGTGCACGGGCATCGCAAAGAAACGCCGCAAGCACATCACGGTGGAGGGCGCCGGCCACTACGGCATCTTCAGCGGCCGCCGCTGGCGCGACACCGTCTATCCCGAGGTACGCGACTTCATCAAGGCGTTCGACAAGGGCAACAGCAACACGGGCGCCACCGGTAACCGCAAGGCTTAGCGCGTCCTGTGGGAGCCGGCTATGCCGGCGATCCCGCGGCAGCGGGCCATATTGCCGCGCCCTTATCGCCGCTGAAGCGGCTCCCACAATGCTGCCGCCATGCCTGGAGCACCGTCGTTCAGAGCAGCAGCCAGCCGATCAGGCCAACCGCCACAAAGAACGGCACCGACCACAGGTGGAACGTGCCCCACGCCTTGCGCTCGCCCAACAGCCGCAGCGCGATGAGGTTGGCGAGCGAGCCCAGCACGAAGCCGAACCCGCCCACGTTCACGCCATAGGCGATGGTGCGCCAGTCGTGTGAATACTCCGCAAGGAGGATCGCCGCAGGCACGTTGCTCACCGCCTGCGACGCGAGCGCGCCGGTGGCGTACAGGTGCGACGGCTCGTTCAGGCCCAACCCGGCGATGAACGTCTTCACCATGCCCGTGCCGGCGAGCAGCCGCAGGTCCACGAACATCAGCACGAAGGTGAGCAGCAGCCCCCAATCGATGCTCGCCACCACGCGGCGACGGAGCACGAGGAACACCGCGGCCACGCCGACGAGACCCCACGCCGCATGGCCCAGGTCGGCAGCGAAGATGAACGGAATATAGAGCACCGCGGCGGCGACGAGCATCGTGCGGTCGACGTGCTCTTCGGCCTGCTCGTGCACTTCCAGCGGGTCGGCGGGAAAGGCAAGTGCGGCAAGCACCAACAGCAACGCCAGTGCGGCACCCGACAGCGGCAGCATGGCCCACACGAAGCCGCCGAAACCGTTGTTCCACTGCTGCCAGAGGAACAGGTTCTGCGGGTTGCCGATCGGCGTGAGCATCGACCCGGCGTTCACCGCCAGCGCCTCGAACACCACGATGCGCGTCGCCGGCATGCGCGCGATGCGACACATGCGCAAGGTCAGCGGCACCACCACGAACAACGCCACATCGTTGGTGAGCAGCATCGAAAGCACGGCCGCCGCGGCCACGAGGCCGATTGCGGCCACGCGGCGCGTGGAGGTGCGATCGATGAGCCAGCGCCCCGCGACATCGAGCGCGCCGCTGGACTCCACGGCCTTGGTGAGCAGGAGCAACCCCGCAAGCGCGGCGATGGTGGGCCAGTCGACCAGGCCAGGCCACTGCGGCAGACGGGACGGGTTGGCGACCGCGAAGGCGATCGCCACCACGAGCAGCACGAGGAAAAGAATGTCGCGGCGCAGCTGGCGCAGCGAGTCGGGCAACCACGTCATCAGGGAAATCCCGCAGGCGAAGGCGGGATCATACCGGTACGGGCTGCCCTGTTGGCGCGGTATCAATCCTTGTCGTGCGGGATGTCCACCTTGCCCGTGACGCCGCGGTGATCGATATCGCCACTACCGATCGAGCGTACGGTCAGGTCGCCGTGAACGTCGCTGACGTCGAGGTCGCCGGACCCGATGGTGCCCACCTGTACGTTGCCCTGGGTGCCTTCGATCTTGGCGTCGCCCGAGCCGATGGTACCGATGCGGACATTGGCAGCGCGCTTCGCGCCGAAGTCGCCGGAACCGATGGAGTCGATGTCCACCTCACCCGTGTCCTCGAGCTTCAGGTCGCCGGACCCGACCGTGCCGCGCACCTTGCCCTTGATGTCGTGGGCTTCCAGGTCGCCCGAGCCGACCTGGGCGTCGAGCGAGGCGAGGTTGCGTGCCTTGGCATCGCCGGAGCCTACGCTCAGCTTCACCGGAATGTCCGAGGGAATGTTCGCCTCCACCTTCAGGTCGGCGTAACGGTTGCCCCACCCGCCGAAGAAGCCATGCGAACGGGCGTCCTTCAGTTCCACGAGGATGGTGTCGCCCACGCGCGTCTGGGTGACCACGAGGTTGTCCAGGGTTTCCTGGTCGGAAGCACACGCCTTGCCGCGCACCGTGCCCTTGCCGGCGGAAGCGCCTCCGGAAACGAGCAGGTCGTACGAATTCGTGATGAAGCGAATGTCGCGCACGCCCTTGAAGTCGAGGTCGAGGTTGCGGTCCGCGTGGAACTTGCATTGGGCGTCGTCGGCCATGGCCACGGCGGGCAGCAGGAGCAGCGAGGCGAGGATCAGTTTGCGCATGGGATGTCCCTTCGTGTGTCAGCTGTAGACCGGCCATGGATGCGCGCCGGCGGCAAAAGGTTGCAGCGGCGCCTTCACGCGAAACTGAGCGCACGGCAACGGGTCCGTCAACCGCGGCGAAGGCAGCACGTTTTTCCCCCTGCAACACCCAACCGGAGCCTACCCTATGCAACGCAAGACCCTCCTCGCCAGTGCCGCCTCCCTCCTCCTTGCCGGCTCGGCCGCCTTCGCGTTCGCGCAGGATGCCGCACCCAAAGCCCCCTCCGCCCCGGCCCAGTCGGCTCAGGCCCCGGACCACCAGGGCATGAAGTGGAACCGCGGCGAACGCGGCGAGCATGGCGGCTGGGGCCACCATGGCCGTGACGGCATGCACAAGGATGCCGGCGTGATCGGCGATCTGCGCGCCCTGGAGCGCCTCTACGTGATGAGCGGCCGCGCGAAGGAACTGCCGGCGCTGTACAACGACGTGCTGGCCAAGTCGCAGAACCCGATGGTGCGCGACTATGCGTATCGCCACCTCGCACGTGCGCAGATGCAGCCGCAGAACGTGGACGCCGCCATCGCCACCATGCGCAAGAGCCTCGACGAGAGCCTGGCGCAGGACCAGAAGCGCCACCAGGAAATGGAAGCCTTCAAGCAGCGCATGCAGCAGCGCGCGGCGACGAAGAACTGAGCACCGAAGCGGGGCCGCAAGGCCCCGCTTTTTTTAGCTGTGAACTGCCTGTGTTTTATGTGGGAGCCGGCTTTGCCGGCGATCCCGCGGCAGCGGGCAGGCTTGTCGCAAGCATCCATCGCCGCTGAAGCGGCTCCCACACAAAGCTCGCATGCTTGCGGGGGAACCTCTTTGCTTGGGAGGGCTTCTGAAAAAGACAGTTGTTCCCACATCAAGCGGTTGTGCGCTTGGGACGTTCAGGAGCCCTCGCGCTTCACGCGTGTCCACAACGCTTCCTGTTCTTCCAGCGGATACGACGACAGGTCGCGTCCTTCGCTGGCCGCTATCGCTTCCATCGCGCGGAAGCGCCGCTCGAATTTCGCGTTCGCGCCGCGCAGCGCGCGCGACACGTCTACCTTCGCATGCCGCGCCAGGTTGGCGGCAACGAACAGCACGTCGCCGATCTCGTCGGCTAGGCGTTCCTCGTCGGCACCGTGTTCGAACTCGTGTCGCACTTCCTCGAGCTCTTCGGCCAGCTTGTCCAGCACCGGCCGGTGGTCGGGCCAGTCGAACCCGACGTTTGCGGCGCGCTTCTGCAGCTTCACCGCCCGCTGCCATTCGGGCAGCCCCCGCGAGATACCCGCGAGCGCGCTGTCGTCGGCCGAGCCTTTCGCAGCGCGTTCGTCCGCCTTCAGGCGGTCCCAGTCGCGCGATCGTTCCGCATCGTTCGCGTGCGTGGCATCCGCGAACACATGCGGATGCCGGCGCAGCATCTTGTCGCAGATGGAGGCCACCACATCGCCGAATGCGAAGTGCCCGTCTTCTTCGGCCATGCGCGCATGGAACACCACCTGCAGGAGCAGATCGCCCAGCTCGTCGCGAAGGTCGTGCATGTCCCCGCGATCGATGGCGTCGGCGACCTCGTAGGCTTCCTCGATCGTATAGGGCGCGATGGTGGTGAAGTTCTGCCTCACATCCCAAGGGCATCCGTTTTCCGGATCGCGGAGCCGAGCCATGATGGCGATCAGCTCCTCCACGTGCCGCGTCATGAATTTTCCTCGGGATCGATGAGCCGCGCGGCCCAGTCGATGCCGGGGTCGCCGCAGGCGATGAATTCGGGATTGATCAGCGAATCGCGCGTGTTGTAACGGAACGGGCGGCCGGCAAGATCGAGCACGGCGCCACCGGCCTCTTCCAGTACGCACTGCGCCGCTGCCGTATCCCACTCCGACGTGGCGCCGAGGCGAAGGTAGATATCGGCGTCGCCACGCGCTATGACGCAGAACTTGAGCGACGAGCCGAGGGCGAACGTCTCGTGCTCGCCCAGCCGGTCGAGCAATGTCATGCTGCGCCCCGTGCCGTGGGAGCGGCTGCCCGTGACCCTCAGGAGTCCGTTGGCCCGGCGGGTGGAAAGACGCTCCCGTGCGGCCTCCGGCGCCCGTTGGCGCCACGCGCCCGAGCCGGAGGTGGCGGCGTAAAGGTCGCCGGTGACCGGGGCCAGCACCACGCCGAGTACGCTGCGGTGATCCTCCACGAGCGAGATGTTCACCGTGAACTCGCCGTTGCGCTTCACGAATTCGCGCGTGCCGTCCAGCGGGTCGACCAGCCAGTAGCGGCGCCACGTGCGCCGTTCGGACCACGGTGCCGCCGCGGCTTCCTCCGAGAGGATGGGAATGCCTGGCGCAAGCGCGTGCAGGCCTTCCTGGATCACGCGTTCGGCCGCGAGGTCCGCTGCGGTGACCGGGGAGTCGTCGTCCTTGCAGACCACCTCGAAATCCCGCGCGTAGATCGCCAGGATGGCGTCGGCCGCGCGCCGCGCGATGGCGCAGACGGGGTCGAGCCAGTGCACGGGCGACATCGTCACGCCGGCTGGTAACGGCCGGCGAGGTACTCGCGGGCCATGAAGAGCGCCGCGATCGAACGCCCCTCGGTGACGTCGTCGCGGGCCAGCAGTTCGTGCAGCTTGTCCATGCGCCAGGGCACCACTTCCAGTTCCTCGGGTTCGTCGCCCTGGAGGCGTTCCGGATAGAGGTCCTCGGCCAGCACCACGTGCGCAAGATGGGTCATGTACGACGGCGAAAGCGACAGCGTGCCGAGGATCTTCAACTTGCGGGCGCCGTACCCCACCTCTTCCTTCAGCTCGCGGTTCGCGCCCTGCTCCGTGGTTTCGTCGCGGTCGAGGCGGCCCTTGGGCACGCCCAGCTCATAGCGATCGACGCCCACACCGTATTCCCGCACGAGCAGCACGGTGTCCGGATCGCGCATGGCCACGATGAGCACGGCACCGAAGCCGCTGCCCTTCAGGCGCTGGTAGGTGCGCCGTTCGCCGTTCGAGAATTCGAGGTCCACTTCCTCCGCGCGGCGGAGGGGGCTGTCGGGCGCATCGCGCGTCGCGAGGATCGTGGGACGTTTGTTCATCGCCCGATTGTAGCGCCAGGGGCCAGCCGGGCCAGCGCCTCCGCGTGAATGGCGGGGGTTCCGGCCAGCACGCTGCGCAAATCCAGACCGGGTTCCCGGCCGTCCAGATCGGTGAACACGCCGCCCGCCTCGCGCACGATGACCGCGAGCGCGGCCACGTCCAGGATGTTCACGTCCGACTCGACCACGAGGTCGATGCCGCCCCGCGCCAGCAGGTGGTAATGGCAGAAGTCGCCGTAGCCGCGAATGCGGTTGCTGTCGCGGATCATGCCGCCCAGCGCATCCCAGCGCCCATCCATCGTCAGGCTTTTCACATTGCCCGTGGAGATGGACGCCTCGCGCATCGCCGTGGTGGCCGCGATGCGCACGGGTTCGCCGTCGAGGAACGCGCCACGGCCGCGGACCGCCCACATCCTTTCGCCGTACACGGGCGCGGACGAAACGCCGAGCACGAGTTCGCCGCGGTGCATGAGGGCGATCTGCGTGGAGAAGAACGGCGTGCGCCGCACGAAGCTCTTGGTGCCGTCCAGCGGGTCCACCAGCCAGAGGTATTCGCGCGACGTGTCGTCGGCGCCGTATTCCTCGCCATAGATGCCCGCTGCCGGCAGCGCCTGCGCGAGGATGCCGCGAATCGCCAGCTCCGCTTCGCGGTCCGCCACGGTCACCGGTGTGTCGTCGCCTTTCACGATCACGTCCACACCCGCGCGCCAGTAATGCAGGATGATCTCCGCCGCCGCGCCCGCGGCGTCGCGCGCGGCGCCCAGCGCCTTGTCGAGGATGTCGGTCATGGGCCTGTCCGGGGCGCGAGCCCCACCTTTCGTTGCAGGTTGACGGAACCGTCGCGGCCGACGGGGCCGAAACGTGCGATGAGGTGCGACACGGCGCTGTCGGAAAGGCGAGGCGCTAGCGCTCCGTCGATACGCCAGCCGAGTGGCGAGGCGGCGAGCACCGCGTTCGCCGCGAGGGAACCCTCGCCGTCGTCGCGCAAGGTGGCGCGCAGCACGCCACCCGTGCTGGCGGCGTCCAGGGCGAGGCCGCCGAGCGAAATGTAGCCCTCGGGCGTGCGCAATGCGGCCTTCTTCCAGACGATGGCCGCGTCCAGCGTCATCGGCCAGTTGCCTTGCAGTTCCGCGTGCGGGATGCGCCCCTCCACGGTGCCCGACGGCACGAGGTCGTCGGCGGACCCCATGCCGGCGAGGGCCGCGGCGTCGAGGCGGAACGACACGCCCGTCAGGGTCATGCGGTCGGCCTCGCTCTTGTCCATGTGGCCGTCGAAACGCCCGGCACGGCCTTCGAGGTGCATGTCCAGGTCGGTCCGGCCAAGGATCGCCTGCCGGCCCAACCGCCACGTGGCGGTGCCGAGATCGCGGCCGTCGGCCAGCAACACACGGTCGGCGCGGCCGTTCCACAGCGTTCCGGACAGCCCCTCGAAGCCCAGCCCATGCGTACGTCGGGCCAGCAGCGGCACCGCCACGGACGCGGGAAGGAACCAGTAGAACAGGCCGCCGGCGGCGGCCAGCAAGGCCACGGCCAGGACGATCCAGCGGAACCACTTCAAACCATCACCTCGTTCCTGGGGGGATTATCATGGGCGGATGACCGATGCCCTTTTTGCCTCGACGGCAGTCGACACGCTGGTCGCCCGCGACCTCTCCGTCCTCTGGCACCCGTGCACGCAGATGCACGACCACGAGACCTTGCCCATGGTACCCGTCGTCCGCGGCGAAGGGGCATGGCTGGTGGGGGCCGACGGCAGGCGCTACCTCGACGCCGTCAGCTCCTGGTGGACCAACCTCTTCGGCCATGCGGAACCCCGTATCGGGGCGGCCCTGAAAGACCAGCTCGACACGCTCGAACACGTCATATTCGCCGGGTTCACCCATGCCCCGGCCCTCGAACTGGCGGAAGAACTGGTCCGCATCACGCCACCCGGCCTCGAGCGGGTGTTCCTCGCCGACAACGGGTCCGCGGCCATCGAGGTGGCGCTGAAGATGAGCTTCCACTACTGGCTCAACCGGGGCCATGGTGAGAAAACCCGCTTCATCGCCCTCACCGGCAGCTACCACGGCGAGACGCTGGGCGCGCTCTCGGTCAGCGACGTGGCGCTCTATCGCAAGACCTATGCGCCCCTGCTGCTCACGCCCGAGCTCGCGCCGTCCCCCGACACCTACGAGGGCGAGCCCGGCGAATCGCCGCAGGATCTTGCGGCGCGCCGCCTCGTCGAGATGCGCACCATCCTCGAGCGGCACGCGCACGAAACCTGCGCCGTGATCGTCGAGCCGCTGGTGCAGTGCGCCGGGGGCATGCGCATGTACCACCCCTCGTACCTCACGGGCCTGCGCGCACTGTGCGACGAGTTCGACGTACACCTCATCGCCGATGAGATCGCCGTGGGCTTCGGCCGCACCGGCACGTTGTTCGCCTGCGAGCAGGCAGGCATCGCGCCGGACTTCATGTGTCTGTCCAAGGGACTGACCGGCGGCTTCCTTCCGCTTTCGGCCGTGCTCACCACGCAGGACGTCTATGCCGCGTTCTACGCCGAATACGCCTCCGGCAAGGCGTTCCTGCACTCGCACAGCTATACCGGCAATCCGCTCGCCTGCCGCGCAGCCACCGCGACGCTGAAGATCTTCCGCGACGACCCCGTGCTCGAGCGCAACCGCGCGCTGTCGGCCCACATGGCAGCACGGATCGCGCCGCTCGTGGACCATCCGCATGTCGCCGACGTGCGCCAGACAGGAATGATCGCCGCCATCGAACTGGTGGCCGACAAGTCCAGCCGCGCGCCCTTCCCCGCCGCCGACCGCCGCGGCCTGCGGGTCTATCGACATGGGCTCGAACATGGCGCGCTGCTGCGGCCGCTGGGCAACATCGTGTATTTCATGCCGCCCTACGTGGTGACGGAGACGGAGATCGACTTCATGGTCGACACCGCGATCGCCGGTATCGAAAAGGCCGTGGCCTAGGATCGGAAACGCGATATGCCCACGGGCAGATCGCCCAGCCGGGCCATCTCGCCTTCCGCGAACAGGCCGGGATCGGCCAGGTAGTCCATGGCGAATGCGTGCGCGTCGGCGCCCCAGAACAGTTCGTCGCCGATCGCGAGGGTCGGCACGCCGAACACCTGCTGGCGCATCGCTTGTTCGAAATTGGCCTGCAGCCCGGCCTTCACCGCCGGCGTGCTCAGCGCGGAGCGGACGTCGGAAATGCCGAGCGCGGCGGCCAGCGGCTCCAGCGCCTCCGGCGTGTCGGCGGCGCGACCATGCGCCCAGATCCATTCGAAGATCGCGCCCACGGCTTCCACCGTGGTGCCCGCCGCCACGCAGAGACGCAGCGCGGGCAATGGATTGAACGGATGCGCGGCGGGAAAGCGCAGCGGTATGCCCTGCTTGCGTGCGCGCCACAGCGCATAGCGATACGAGAATTCCCTCTTCCGCGGGATCTCGGCCGGCCCACGGTGATTCATCTCCGTCAGCAACGCCCCGAAGAGGATGGGTCGCAGCGAGACATCACGCTGCGTGGCCAGTTCGCGGACCGCGGGCCATTGCAACCACGAGAACATCGAAACGAAATCGAAGTACCAGACGATCGGCATGCACGGGGCTCCTGCGCTCGGTCCGACGACGATAGCGTTCCCTGCCCCCGGCTACAATGCGACTTTAAGTGACACGAGGCACATCCATGCGCACCATCCGCATCCACGTCGACACTCCCCTCGCCAGCGGCAGCGACATCGTGCTGCCGGCCCAGGCGAGCGAACACGTGGCGCGCGTGTTGCGGCTCGACGTCGGGGCCCCCGTGGTGCTGTTTTCCGGCGACGACGGACTGGAATACGACGCCACGCTGATCGGCGTGGGCAAGCGGGAGGTCGTGGCCTCGGTGGGTGCGGGCCGCGCGCCGGGCAATGAGTCGCCGCTGTCGCTCACCCTCGCCCAGGGCGTGGCGCGTGGGGAAAAGATGGACCTGATCGTGCAGAAGGCCACCGAACTGGGCATCGCACGCATCGTGCCGATCACCACGGAGCGGTCCGAGGTAAAGCTCGACGCCGCGCGTGCGGAGAAGCGCCTGGCGCATTGGCGCGCGGTGGCTGCAAGCGCGTGCGAGCAATCCGGGCGTGCACTCGTGCCACGCATCGACCCGGCCGTGCCGCTTACCACGTGGCTGGCGTCGCTGGGCGAAAGCGGTCCGATGCGCCTCGCGCTGTTGCCCGAAGGTACGAAGCGCCCAGGCGAACTCGCGCTCCGCGACGCCGCCATCCTTGCCATCGGCCCCGAAGGCGGCTTCGGCGAACGCGACCGCGCGGCGTTGGCGGCTTCCGGGTTTACCGGGTTGAAGCTCGGGCCGCGCATTTTGCGTACCGAAACGGCGGGGCTCGCTGCGATCGCGGCGTTGCAGGCGTTGTACGGCGACGTGTGAGTGGGCCGGCTGGGCGTAACGGAGCCTATGCAGCGAGTGCGATACGGAGAACCAGAAAAAGTGCGACGGCGGCGAAGAGACCGGCGATCACATCGTCGAGCATCACGCCAAGACCGCCTTTCACGCGACGGTCGAACCAGCCGATCGGCCATGGCTTCCAGACGTCGAACAGGCGGAACAGAAGGAAACCTAGGACGACAGCCCACCACGGGGCGACCAGCGCCGGCAGCAAGGCGATCCACTGGCCCACGAACTCGTCCCATACGATGCTGCGGTGGTCGGCAACGCCGAGGATGCGGCCGGACACCTCGCAAGCCCACACGCCGATGGCGAAGGCCACGACGATGATGGCGAGCCATGCGAGCAGCGGCAGCTCGCGCAGCAACAACCAGGGCAACAGGGCCGCGAGCGACCCGAACGTGCCCTGTGCCTTCGGCGTCAGCCCGGACCCGAAACCGCATGCCAGCCAGCCCGCAGGCGAAGCAAGCAGGCGACGACGGTCCGCGGGATCGAGAACGTACTTCGTGCTCATGCGGCGAAATGGTTCCAGCCGGATCGTGCCGGCTCATGCACATGGCCATGCTCGTCGAGCACGCGCACGCCCGCGCCTTCGACGATACGGCCGATGCGGGTGGCACCGCAGCCGAGGCGCGACAGCGTGGCGCCAACCTCGCCCGCGCGGTCGGCAGGCACGGTGAAGCACAGCTCGTAGTCGTCGCCGCCGCCAAGCGCGAAGTCGAGCGTATCGGCCTCCGAGAAATGCGTAAGCAACGCGGACGAACGCGGCAACATGGCGGCCTCGATATCCGCACCCACGCCGCTCGCGGCACAGATGTGGCCAAGGTCGGCGACGAGGCCATCGGACACGTCGATGCAAGCGGTGGCCATGCCGCGTAGCGCCTGTCCGGCGGAAACGCGCGGAGTCGGCCGGTTGAGGCGTTCCACCAGCGCACCGTAAAGCGACGGGTCGGGCTCGGCCAGGCAGCGAAGGCCCGCCGCGGCATCGCCGAGCGTGCCCGTGACCATCACCACATCGCCCACCCTCGCACCGGAACGGAGCAGCGCTTCTCCCGGTGCGCAGAATCCGTGCACCGCCACGGTGACCGTGAGCGGGCCGCGCGTGGTGTCGCCACCGATCAACGCGAGACGGTACGGCGTGGCAAGCTCGGCGAAACCGCGCGCGAGCCCGTCGAAGAAGGTTTCGTCGCCATCGGGCGTGGTAAGCGCGAGCAGCGCCCACGCGGGGGTGGCGCCCATGGCGGCAAGATCGGAAAGATTGACCGCCAGCGCCTTCCAGCCGATGTCGGCGGGTGCGGTTCCTACCGGGAAATGCACGCCTTCCACCAGCGTGTCCACGGCGATGGCCAGCTCCCTGCCGGCCGGTACGGCGACGACGGCGGCATCGTCGCCGATACCTTCCACGACATCGTCGCGATTCACTTCGGTATGCCGGCGGATCCGTTCGATCAGATCGAATTCCATGCGTTTCCCTTCAACGGAGAGCCATGGGTGGCGCTGTCGTCAGGATCGCTTCTCGGCGGTACGCCAATGCGTCGCGAGTTTGTCGAGAACGCCATTCACATAGCTGTGCCCGTGATCGGCACCGAAGCGCTTCGTGGCTTCCACGGCTTCGTTGATCACCACGCGATAGGGAACGTCGGGACGGTATTTCAGTTCGTACGCGCCCATGCGCAGGGCCGCGCGTTCGATGGGGTCGATCTGTCCCACTTCGCGATCGACGAACGGCTTGATGCCGTCGTCGAGTTCCTTCACGTGCTGCTCTACGCCTCGCAGGATGTCCTCGAAATACTCGAGGTCGGCCACTTCCATGTCCTGCTCGTGGCGGAACTGGTCGATGACGCTGGCCATCTTGCTGCCGCCCACCTGCCATGCGTACAACGCCTGCAGGGCGCGGCGGCGAGCGCGCGAGCGCGCGGCCAGATCGATGCCGTGCGGAGGGGTGTTCATCGGTCGAGCTTCGCGTAGAGGTTGACCATCTCGATGGCGACCATGGCGGCATCGGCACCCTTGTTGCCGGCCTTGGTGCCCGCACGCTCGATAGCCTGCTCGATGCTGTCGGTGGTCAGCACGCCGAAGCACACCGGCACGCCGGACGCGTAGGCGGCCTGACCAAGGCCCTTGGCGGCTTCGCCGGCGACGTAGTCGAAGTGCGGCGTGGAGCCACGGATGACCGCACCCAGGCCGATGACGGCGGCATAGGCGCCGGAGCCCGCGACCTTGTGGGCAGCCTGCCCGATTTCCCATGCGCCAGGCACCCGGATGAGGTCGATCGCGTCGTCCGCGACGCCGTGGCGGCGCAGCGTGTCGCGGGCGCCCTCGACCAGCGGCTCGACGACGAACGCGTTGAAACGGCCCGCGACGATGGCGAAGCGGCCCTTGGGAGTGGCGAAATCGCCTTCGATGATCTTCATGCTCGGAAAGTCCTGTGGCGGTCGGCCGCCGCGCGGCCGGACATTTTACGGGGTTTTGGGCCGGGGGTGGCCGCTGAAACGAAGGGTGGCCTTGCCGCCGGCGACCGCGAGGCGGGCCGGCACGCCAAACGGCAGGGTGAACTTGGCCGGCCCATGTCCGAACGGCAGACCGCGGATCACCGGGATGCCGGCAGCCGCGGCGATACGGTCGAGTGCCGCGTCCAGGTCGTAACCGTTGTCGTAGGCCGCCGTGCGATAACCGGTGAAGTCGCCGACCAGGAGGGCCTGCTGGGTGCCCAGCACGCCGGCATGGAGCAGGTGGTAGAGCATGCGTTCGACGCGGTAGGGCGACTCGGCCACGTCCTCGACGAAAAGCAGCCCGCCTTCGATGCGGGGGAAATACGGCGATCCGACGAGGCTGGCGAGCATGGCCAGGTTGCCGCCCCAGAGCGGGCCGTCGAGAGCGACATCCGCCGCGGTGTCCGCTGCCCAGTCCGCTTCGCCTTCCTCATTGGCCATCGTGCGCCAGAAGTGATCCCAGGTCAGGGAGTCGAGTTCCTGCGCACCGAAGTCGGCACCGAGCATGGGGCCGCCGTACGTGACGATGCCCGCTTTCGCGAACAAGGCGCACTGCACGGCCGTGAAATCGCTGTGCCCGACGAGGGCCACCGTGCCATCGCGCAAACGCGTTCCCAGCCGCTCGTAGTCGAGCAACGGAAGGAGCGGATGCGCGCCGTATCCCCCACGCACGGCGAGCGCGATGCCAGGCAACGGACGCGCCGGGTCGGCCAGCCCGTTGATGTCGGCCGCGCGCTGCTCGTCGGTGCCGGCGAAGCGGAGCACGCGGCGGTCGAGGACCTCCTTGCCATCCACGCGATGTCCCGCCGCCTCCAGCCGCGCGATGCCGCGCTGCATGGCTTCGGGAGCGTGTGGGTATCCGGACGGGGCGATCAGGCGGATGTCGTAGCCGGTGGGCATGACGGTGTTCGGGGGAATGTCGTGTATGGGCATCGATCGACTAGCTCGCCTGTTCCACCACCTCGAGGCCGAAGCCTGCGATGCCGACAAATTTGCGCGGCGTGCCCATCACGCGCAACCGGGTGACGCCAAGATCGGCCAGGATCTGCGCGCCCAGTCCCAACTGGCGCCACTCCTGGTCGTCCTTGGGTGCCGGTACCGGGGCCGCGTCGCGCTTGAGCCGGGCCAACAGCGCTTCGGGCGTGTCGCCACCGGAGAGTGCCACGAAGACGCCCCTCCCCTCCGCATCGATGCGGCGCAAGGCGTCGGTCACGGTCTGTCCGAGGTCGTCGCGCCGCAGGTGCAGCACATCGGAAAGCGTATTGCGCACGTGCACGCGCGTCAGCACGGGCTCGCCGTTGGCGACGTCGCCGCGCACCAGCGCGAAATGCAACCCCTGCCGGATCGCGTCGCGGAAGGCCACCAGGCGAAAGCGTCCGAATTCGGTGTCGACGTCTTCCTCGTGCACGCGTTCGACGGTTTTTTCCGTCTCCAGGCGATAGCGGATCAGGTCGGCGATGGTGCCGATCTTCAGCCCGTGTTTCGCGGCGAAGGCTTCGAGTTCCGGCCGGCGTGCCATGGAGCCGTCGTCGTGCAGGATCTCGATGAGTACCGAAGCGGGCTCGAGGCCAGCCAGCGCGGCGAGGTCGCAGCCGGCCTCCGTATGTCCGGCGCGGGTAAGCACGCCGCCCGGCTGGGCCGTGAGCGGGAAGACGTGGCCTGGCATGGTGATGTCGACCGGCGCCGCGTTCTTCGCCACCGCAACCTGCACGGTGCGCGCGCGGTCGTGCGCGGAAATACCGGTGGTGACGCCTTCGGCTGCCTCGATGGACACCGTGAAATTGGTATGGAAAGGCGAATTGTTGTCGCTGACCATCGGCTTGAGGCCGAGTTGCCGCGTGCGCTGTTCCGTCAGCGTGAGGCAGAGCAGTCCGCGCGCTTCGCGAACCATGAAGTTCACATCTTCCGGGCGCACCTTCTCGGCGGCCATGACGATGTCGCCTTCGTTCTCGCGGTCCTCGTCGTCGAGGATCACGACCATCCGGCCGTTGCGCAGGTCCTCGAGGATCTCGGGGATCGTATTGAATGCCATGTTGCCTCGTCCTCTCAGGCGAAACCGTGCTGCTTCAGGAACGCCTCGTCGAGGCGCGGGGCGTCGCCGCTGGCGAGCAGGCGTTCGACGTAGCGGGCCACGACGTCCACCTCGATGTTCACGGCGTCGCCGGGGCGGCGTGCCGAGAACGCTGTGTGTTCCACCGTATGGGGGATAAGGTTCACGCCGAAACGATAGCCGTCCACCTCGTTCACCGTGAGGCTGGTGCCGTCGATGCAGACGGAGCCTTTGTGCGCGATGTACCGCGACAGGCCAGCGGGAACCTCGAAGGTCCAGCGAAGCGAGCGGCCGTCGGGCACGACGGAAACCACCTTGCCGGTGCCGTCGACGTGGCCGGAGACAAGGTGACCGCCCAGGCGGTCGGCAAGGCGAAGTGCCTTCTCCAGGTTCACCGGGTCGCCGGGCTTGTGCTTGCCGAGCGTGGTGTGGGAAAGCGTTTCATTGGAAACGTCGGCGGCGAAGCTGGCACTGTCGAACGCGATCACGGTGAGGCAGACACCGGACACCGCGATGCTGTCGCCGAGCGCCACGTCGGCCATGTCCAGGCCGGCGGTGTCGACGGTGAGGCGGACGTCGCCGCCACGCGGCTCGAGCCGCGCAATGCGGCCAACCGACTGGATGATGCCGGTGAACATGTCAGTGGCCTCCCTGGCCCGGTGCCGTCCGGAATGTGTGGTTCATGGTCGTTTCCCGCAATGGTGAGCGAAAAACGCCCCAAGGCATGGCATCGCCGCGCCCCATTGGGGGAGCGAACGAATGCCGTCTTCTTTCATCCGGACTGTGACCGTCGGCTCCGGCATCGGACCGGATCTGCTGACCTCCCGGCGTGGCCGGGAGCGCTCGCGGGCTCGTTTCCTCATGGAAACCTACCGCCGGTGGGGAGTTTCGCCCCGCCCTGAAGACGCTTTGGAAGGCCCGCTCCCAGGGGAGCAGGCCGACGCAGGATACCACGGGGCCCCAATGGCAGTTTGCAACGCGCCCCTTACGACGGCTTGAGCACCCGATCCATCACCCAGCTCGTGCGGGCGCCGGTGCGGGCCGTGGATGGACACGTACCCCTGCCCGTCAACTCGGCCACGATGGTGTCGATCAGGGGTTGCTGGATGTGTTCCGGGTTGGCGATGCGGATGCTCTCGCGGCGTTCGCCGGCTTCGAGCACGATCGGGCCGTCGCCGAAGGTAGCGAACACGAGGCGGCCGCGGTCGCCGACGATCTCCACGCGATCCTCGCGCCGGTCCGCGCCGAAGTTCCAGAGGCCCGTGCCGAGCACGCCGCTTTCGAAACGGAAGGCCATCGCCACGGTGTCCTCGGCCGGATAGGCACCCATCTGGTTCGCCGCCATGCCGCGCGCATCGGCGATGGGGCCGAGCAGGAAGTCCAGGATGTCGAGGGTGTGGCAGCCGATATCGACGAAGATGCCGCCACCGGACAACTCCGGACGCACGGTCCAGGGAAGGTTGGCGGGATCGCGATAGCGGTCCTCCAACGGATGGTGCAGCAGCACGTTCACGATACGCGGCGTACCGATGGCTCCCTCGGCAAGAAGCGTCGCGATCCGGCGGAAGCGCGGCAGCATGCGCCGGTAATACGCCACGAATACCGGCACATTCGCCGCCTCCCCCGCGGCGACGATGTCGCGGCATTCGTCGTGGTCGAGGGCCATGGGCTTCTCGACATAAACGGGCTTGCCGGCAGCGATGGCCATCAACGCGTACTCGCGGTGACTGGCGGGTGGCGTGGCGACGTAGACGGCATCGACGCCGGGGTCGGCAATCAGCGCGGCGGCATCGTCGTACCAGCGGGGTACGCCATGGCGTCGCGCGTAATCGCGGGCTTTCTCCCCATCGCGACGCATCACCGCCACGAGCGACGAATGCTCCACCTTCGCAAACGCGGGGCCACTCTTCACTTCGGTCACCGCGCCGCAGCCGACGATGCCCCAGCGAACATGGGCAAACGGTTTCACGGGGCGAACGGAAGCGGACGCAGTTGCAAACGGGTGTCGTCGCCGACCTGGCGGCGATCGACGGTGCGGAGTTTCCAGCGCGCGGCCATATCGTCCAGCGGCGGCAGGTGCAGCATGGGGCGCGCGCTGTCGCCCAGCAGCACCGGCGCGATGTACACCAGCAGTTCGTCGACCAGCCCGGCCGCGAGCAGGGCGCCACAGAGCACCGGCCCGGCTTCGACGTGCACTTCGTTCACGTCATGCAAGGCCAGCCAGTGCAGCACGGCGTGCAGGTCGATGCCGCCGCCGTCTTCGCGGCGGATGGCGGCACGGGTCGTGCTCTCCAGGTGGCCGGGAACCTGGGCATCGGGGGCATGGAAGAAGACGGTGGGTGCCGCGGCGTCGAGCACATGGGCGCCGGCGGGAGTGCGCAGCGCGGTGTCGACGATCGCACGCAGGGGCGGCACGAAGCGCTCGTGCTCCGGCAGGCGGACGGTGAGGCGCGGATCGTCGGCGAGGACCGTGCCGCTCGCCGACAGGATGGCCGACGCGCGTGCGCGCCAGCGCTGCACGTCGGCGCGCGCGGCGTCGCCCGTGATCCACTTCGATGAACCGTCTGCCAGCGCCGTACGGCCGTCGAGGCTCATGGCGAGCTTCGCCCGCACCCACGGCCGGCCGCGCTGGATCCGGCTGAAGAAGCCAACGTTGAGGTCGTGCGCGGCATCGCGCAGCAAACCCAGCTGCACGCCGATGCCGGCGGCGCGCAGCTTCTCGATGCCCGCGCCGGACACCTTGTCGAAAGGATCTTCGTGCGCGATGACGACACGCCCTACCCCGGCGGCGATCAACGCGTCGGCGCACGGCGGCGTGCGTCCGAAGTGGGCGCAGGGCTCCAGCGTGACATAGGCGGTTGCCCCACGTGCCGACTCGCCCGCCTCGCGCAGCGCGAACACTTCGGCATGCGGCTCACCGGCCCGCTGGTGCCAGCCCGTGCCGAGCACCGTCTCGCCGCGCGCGATGACGCAGCCCACGCGCGGATTCGGCTGCGTGGTGTAAAGGCCCTTCTCCGCAAGGCGCAGGGCGTGCGCCATGTGGACATGGTCGATGGCCGGGAAGAACGGTCGCGACATCAGGGCTTGCGGCCGCGCCTTGCCGCTTCGAGCAAGGGGAGTTGCAGGCCTTCCAGCGAGGGAAGGTCGCGCTCCAGCTTCTCGATTTCCTCGCGGAACGCGTGCACGTCCTCGAAGCGACGGTATACGGACGCGAAGCGCACGTAGGCCACCTGGTCGAGCTTCTTCAGTTCGCGCATCACCAGTTCGCCGACCTGGCGCGAGGGGACCTCGCGCTCGCCGCTGCGGCGCAGGTCGTTGATGACGGCGCGGACAGCCGTGTCCACGGCGTCGCTGGCCACAGGACGCTTCTGCAGCGCGCGCTCGAAGCTCACGCGCAGCTTGTGCTCGTCGAAAGGCTCGCGGCGGTCGCCGGACTTCACGATCGAAGGCAGCTTGAGCTCCGCCGTTTCGAAGGTGTTGAAACGCTCGCCGCACTGCGGGCATTCGCGACGGCGGCGCACCGTGCTCCCGTCCTCGGTGAGACGGGAGTCGATGACGCGCGTGTCTTCGTGCTGGCAGAACGGGCAATGCATCTAGATGCCGGCCCTCAACCGTAGACCGGGAACTTCGCGCACTGCACCGTGACCTTTTCGCGCACGGCCGCGATGACCGCTTCGTCGGCCGGCGCGTCCAACACGTCGCAGATCCATTGCGTGAGCTCCACCGTTTCCTTCTCCGTGTAGCCACGCGTGGTGATGGCGGGCGTGCCGACGCGCAGGCCGGACGTGACGAACGGCGAGCGCGGATCGTTCGGAACGGCGTTCTTGTTCACCGTGATGTGCGCCTTGCCGAGCGCAGCTTCCGCGTCCTTGCCGGTGACGTCGCGCCCGATCAGATCGATGAGCATGAGGTGGTTCTCGGTGCCGCCGGAAACGATCTTGTAGCCGCGCTCGATGAAGGTCTTCGCCATCGCCTTGGCGTTCTTCACCACCTGCTTCTGGTAGTCGGTGAATGCGGGCTCCAGGGCTTCCTTGAAGGCCACCGCCTTGGCGGCGATGACGTGCATCAGGGGGCCGCCCTGGATGCCGGGGAACACGATCGACTGGAGCTTCTTTTCCAGTTCCTCGCCCAGGCCCTTCGCGACGATGATGCCGCCGCGCGGACCGCGCAGGGTCTTGTGCGTGGTGGACGTGACGACATGGGCGTGATCGATGGGGTTCGGGTAGACACCCGCCGCGACGAGACCGGCGACGTGGGCCATGTCGACGAAGAGATAGGCACCGACCTTGTCGGCGATGGCGCGGAAGCGGGCCCAGTCCAGCACCTGCGAATAGGCCGAGAAACCGGCCACGATCATCTTCGGCTTGTGCTCCAGCGCCAGCTTCTCGATCTCGTCGTAGTTCACGAGGCCGGTGTCGGGATCGATGCCGTACTGCACGGCGTTGAAGATCTTGCCCGACAGGTTCACCTTCGCGCCGTGCGTGAGGTGGCCGCCGTGGGCCAGGCTCATGCCGAGAATGGTGTCGCCCGGCTGCAGCAGGGCGAAGTACACCGCCTGGTTCGCCTGCGATCCCGAATGCGGCTGCACGTTGGCATAGTCCGCGCCGAACAGCTGCTTCAGCCGCGAGATCGCCAGCCGCTCGGCCACGTCGACGAACTCGCAGCCGCCGTAGTAGCGCTTGCCGGGATAGCCTTCGGCGTACTTGTTCGTGAGCGAGGAGCCCTGGGCCTCCATGACGCGGGGGCTGGCGTAGTTCTCCGAGGCGATCAGCTCGACGTGATCTTCCTGGCGACGGGACTCGTCGGCGATGGCCTTGGCGAGTTCGTCGTCATAGCCGGCGATCGTTGCGTCCTTCGGAAACATCTCGACCTCGTTCGGGGGTGGTAAGAAGACGGAAAGTGTAGCGCCCAGCAGGGCTTGCGGCCACCGAGCCGCGGGCGCCACCTAGCCCACTCCCATGCGACCGCCGTCCGAGCTCGGCGGCTGGCACTCGCAAAAAGTCGCGGGCAACCCCGCTTACAGCCACTGCAGGAAAGCGCCTACGGGCGCCCCATCCGCCCTGGGCTAGGTTAATGGCGGGCGTCCCAGCCCCCCGCCCCCTCCCCGCAGCACTAGAAAGGACTCTCTCGTGAAAACCACTTCCCTGGCCGCACTTCTCGCCTGGTCGGCGGCCGCC
The DNA here is from genome assembly GCF_011759605.1 of Luteibacter sp. SG786. Taxonomy (GTDB): domain Bacteria; phylum Pseudomonadota; class Gammaproteobacteria; order Xanthomonadales; family Rhodanobacteraceae; genus Luteibacter. The sequence continues at coordinate 248,093 of NZ_JAAOYX010000001.1, read as the reverse complement.
TGCCTACCCGCACACGCGCTCGACCGGCAGGTCGAGGTCTTCGACGCCCACGCGAGCGCCGGCCTGCCCCGCGAATTCAGCCTGCCCGACCCCGCCGGCGGCACGAGGCAGGTGGTGCTCATCGGCAAGCTTCGCGCCGACATCGAGGTCGACGACGTGCCGGCGTCCGTCTACCTGGCACGGATCGACGGCCAGCCCGGCACCATCGCCCGCGTCGGAGACGAGCTCGACATCGCACTGGACGACGACGATACGCCGGGTCACGCGACGGACGGCCCCCTCGACCGTGTCATCGACGACGATTACCTCCCTCCCCTGTCCCAGGAAAAAACCTTCGGACTGGCGCGCTCCGCGCCTGACGCTGCGCCGGAGCCGGAGCCGGAGTCGGACGCCCTCGACATATGGATCTTCCTGCACGACACCTCCGGCGAGAACGACCGCGCCAAGTTCGTGAACTGGTATCTCACCTGGTGGGCGAAGGACATGGAGGACGCCGTGAATCCCGGGGTACCGGTGCGTCTGTCGGTCCATGACAAGGTGCCGGGCGTCACCGACATCGACTATCACACCGGGACGGACGTGGAGCGCATACAGGACTTCAGGGTGCGCGGAGCGGCATACGCGCGTTCGCGCGGAGCCCGCATCACGCCCCTCACGAAATTCGTGCTCTTCGTGAACGAACCGGCCAGGAACTGGGACTTCGGCACGCTCGGCGCCTCCGTCGAGCCCTATGGCGCCGCCATCGCCAGCACCCGCGGGCACCGGCACATCTTCGCCCACGAGGTGGGGCATCTCCTCGGGGCTCGCCACGAGGATGCCGAATTCCGCTTCCTTTGCCTCACCAACATGAAGGACAACATCTGGGGCCTGGGTTCCTGCAAGTACTACTCGAAAGCCAACGACGACAACATTCGACGCTACGTGCGCGCCCGCGCCCGCTCCTGAGCCTCCCCTCCGGGCGCCCTGGAGGCCGCCCGGAGGGCGGCGGGAGCGGGTGCCCGCCCCGTTAACCCGCTATAATTGGGGTTTGCCCCCGGCGCGTCCGCACGGGGCGCGGCATCGCCTGACGGAGCCTCCATGCAATACATCTACACCATGAACGGGGTGAGCAAGATCGTCCCCCCGAAGCGCCAGATCATCAAGGACATCTCGCTGTCGTTCTTTCCCGGCGCCAAGATCGGCCTGCTCGGCCTGAACGGCGCCGGCAAGTCGACGGTGCTGCGGATCATGGCCGGCGTCGACAAGGACTTCCAGGGCGAAGCCCGCCCGCAGCCCGGCATCAAGGTCGGCTACCTCGCGCAGGAGCCGGAGCTCGATCCGGAGAAGACCGTTCGCGAAGCCGTCGAGGAGGGCGTCTCGGAAGTGCTCGAGGCCCAGAAGAAGCTCGAAGAGGTCTACGCGGCCTACGCCGAGGAAGGCGCCGACTTCGACGCCCTTGCCAAGGAGCAGGAGCGCCTTGAAGGCATCCTGGCCGCCAACGACGCCCACGCCCTGGAGCGCCAGCTGGAAGTGGCCGCCGACGCCCTGCGCCTGCCGCCCTGGGACGCGAAGATCGGCCCGCTGTCCGGTGGCGAGAAGCGCCGCGTGGCGCTGTGCCGCCTGCTGCTGTCCAAGCCCGACATGCTCCTGCTCGATGAGCCCACCAACCATCTCGACGCCGAATCGGTCGACTGGCTGGAAACCTTCCTGCACGACTACCCCGGCACCGTGGTGGCCGTCACCCATGACCGCTACTTCCTCGACAACGCCGCCGAGTGGATTCTCGAACTCGACCGCGGCCGCGGCATTCCCTGGAAGGGCAACTACACCGAGTGGCTCGTGCAGAAGGACGAGCGCCTCAAGCAGGAAGCCCAGCAGGAGAAGTCGCGCCAGAAGGCCATCCAGAAGGAACTGGAATGGGTGCGCTCGGCCTCCAAGGGGCGCCAGTCGAAGGGTAAGGCCCGTCTCAACCGCTTCGAGGAACTGAACTCGGTCGAGTACCAGCGCCGCAACGAAACGAACGAGATCTTCATTCCGCCGGGCGAGCGCCTGGGCCAGGAAGTCATCGAGTTCAAGAACGTCACGAAGTCGTTCGGCGACCGCATGCTCATCGAAGACCTCTCGTTCAAGATTCCGCCGGGTGCGATCGTCGGCGTCATCGGCCCGAACGGCGCCGGCAAGTCCACGCTCATGAAGATGATCATGGGCAAGGAACAGCCGGACACCGGCGAGGTGAAGCTCGGCCATACGGTCAAGCTCGCCTACGTCGACCAGTCGCGCGACGCGCTGGATGCAAAAAACAACGTCTGGCAGGAGGTCTCCGGCGGTTCGGACATCCTCACCATCGGCAACTTCGAGATCCAGTCGCGCGCCTACATCGGCCGCTTCAACTTCAAGGGCACCGACCAGCAGAAGATCGTCGGCCAGCTCTCCGGCGGCGAACGCGGCCGCCTGCACATGGCAAAAACCCTGCTGCAGGGCGGCAACGTGCTCCTGCTCGACGAGCCGTCCAACGACCTCGACGTGGAAACGCTGCGCGCCCTCGAAGACGCCCTGCTGGAATTCCCCGGCTGCGCCGTGGTCATTTCGCATGACCGCTGGTTCCTCGACCGCATCGCCACGCACATCATCGCGTTCGAAGGCGACTCGCACGTCGAGTTCTTCCCCGGCAACTACAACGAGTACGAAGCCGACAAGAAGCGCCGCCTCGGCGACGACGCCGGCCCGAAGCGTGTGAAATACAAGAAGCTGGTCTGACAAGACCGCAGAGGCATGAAACACCCCCCTGTGGGAGCCGCTTCAGCGTCGAAGGGTGCTCGCGGCAGTATGGCGTCCTGGCCCGCTGCCGCGGGATCGCCGCTGAAGCGGCTCCCACAGATCCGCTCCACGTCGCGGCAGAGGAATGCTCCCCATGAACTTCATGACCGCCCTCAAGGACGCCTGGCGCCGCAATGACTCGCTCGTATGCGTCGGCCTGGATCCGGAACCCGGCCGGTTGCCCGCGGGCCTCTCCGGCACCGAGGGCATCTTCACTTTCTGCCGCGACATCGTCGACGCCACGGCAGGCCAGGTCTGCGCCTACAAGCCACAGATCGCCCACTTCGCCGCGCAGCGCGCCGAAGACGTTCTGGAACGGCTGATCGCATACATCCACGAGACGCACCCGGGCATTCCCGTCATCCTCGACGCGAAACGCGGCGACATCGGTTCCACGGCGAAGCATTACGCTGCCGAAGCCTTCGATCGCTACGATGCCGACGCCGTCACCCTGAATCCTTACCTCGGGCACGATTCCATCGCCCCCTTCCTCGAGCGCGCCGACAAGGGTGCGATCCTCCTGTGCCGTACCTCCAACCCGGGCGGCAAGGATTTCCAAGCACTCGACTGCGGGGGGCAGCCACTCTATCTGCGTGTGGCGGAAACCATCGCGCGCGAGTGGAACGGCCACGGAAACTGCGCCCTGGTCACCGGCGCCACCTGGCCGGAAGAACTCGGCCGCGTGCGCGGGGTGGTCGGCGACATGCCGCTTCTGGTTCCCGGGATCGGCGCCCAGGGCGGCGACGTCGCCGCGGTCATGGCGAACGGCCGCACTCGCGACGGCACCGGCCTCATGATTTCCTCCTCGCGCGCGATCCTTTACGCTGATTCGGGCGTGAACTTTGCCGAACACGCCCATCGCGCGGCAGAAGAAATGAGAAAATTCGTCAACTCCTTCCGCCTTTAATGAGCAAAATCAAAGGCAGTCGCAAATTGGACGAGTTGGCAACTGGAAAAGCGTCACGCTCCCGCTCCGCGCTATGAACAATACCCGGACCGTAGCGCCTAAGCGTTCCATCGGAGTTGTCATGTCCCCTACCAACCGAGGTTTTTCCCAACGTCTTCATGTCGCGCTGGACATGGCCGGCGTGAAGAAAGGCCGCGGCCGCATTACGCAGCTGGCCGACCTTTTCGACGTCAGCAGGGAAACCGCAAGGAAGTGGCTAAGCGATCTCGGCCTTCCGGAACTGGAACGCCAGATCGACATGGCGGTCCGTTTCGGCGTCAATTTCGAATGGCTGGCCACCGGCCGCGGCGCACCTAGCGGCGCCACCGGCGTACGCGAAAGCCCCGCCCTCTACCGTGCCGATTCCCGCGAGCAGCTGCGTCTTGTCGGTCTCGTGAGCCGCATGCCGAAGGAGCGCCGCAAGGCCCTCCTGGTGATCATCGAAGCCCTGGCCGACGCCGAATAACCGCCCCGGCCCGGGTCAGTCGTCGCCGATGTCTTCCCCCGGGAACAACACATCGGTGAAGCCGAACCGGCTGAAGTCGGTAATGCGCGAGGGATACAGGCGCCCGATCAGGTGGTCGCACTCGTGCTGCACCACGCGTGCGTGGAAGCCCTCGGCCTCCCGGTCGATGAGGTTGCCTTCCGGGTCGAAGCCGCGGTAGCGGATCAGCGAATAGCGGTTCACCACGCCCCGCAGGCCCGGCACGGAGAGGCACCCCTCCCATCCTTCCTCCATGTCCTGGGAGAGGGGTGTGATGTCGGGATTGAGCAGGATCGTACGCGGTACGGGCGGTGCATCCGGATACCGCTCGCTGCTGTCGAAGCCGAAGATCACCAGTTGCAGGTCCACCCCGATCTGCGGCGCGGCCAGACCGACGCCGCCGGCGTCGACCATGGTGTCGAACATGTCCGCGATCAGCTCGTCGAGTTCGGCCGAGCCGAACATCGCATCGGGCACGGGCTGGGCGATGCGCAAAAGGCGCTCGTCGCCCATCTTCAGAATCTCGCGAATCATGCGTTTTCCGGGGAGTGGGGATACCCCCAGCATGGCGCCGGACGGCCTCGGGCTCAACCCTCGGCCGGCGTCAGAAGCGCGGTCGGTGCGTTTCGCCATTCGACCAATGGCTAATGCCCCTGAACCCTCGCGGTCATTGACCCCCAGGGCGACGGGGACGACCCTTGGAGCATCCGCAAGGGGAGCTCCAACCATGCAAAGCGCCATTCCCAAACCCAGCCCGGCCGGCAAGATCCTCTGGGCCGCCATCGCCATCGTCGGAGCCTGGTGCCTCGGCGTCGTCGCCCTGCGACGAGGCGAGCCGATCAATGCCATCTGGCTGGTCACCGCATCCATTGCGGTTTTCCTCATCGGCTACCGCTTCTACAGCCGCATGATCGCCACACGGGTGTTGCAGCTCGACCCCTCGCGCGCCACGCCGTCGGTCCTTCGCAACGACGGCCTGGACTACGTGCCCACCGACCGCTGGGTGGTGTTCGGCCATCATTTCGCGGCCATCGCCGGCGCCGGCCCGCTCGTCGGCCCCGTGCTGGCCGCGCAGATGGGCTACCTCCCCGGCACCCTCTGGATCCTCGTCGGCGTGGTATTCGCCGGCGCGGTACAGGATTTCATGATTCTCGGTCTCTCGCTGCGCCGCGACGGACGCTCCCTCGGGCACATGCTGCGCGAGGAACTGGGCGAGGTACCCGGCGTCATCGCCATGGTGGGCGTCCTCGTCCTCATGATGATCGTGCTGGCCGTGCTGGCACTGGTCGTCGTCAAGGCGCTCACCCATAGCCCCTGGGGCACCTTCACCGTCGCCGCCACGATTCCCATCGCCTTGCTGATGGGCGTGTACCTGCGCTTCGTCCGCCCCGGGCGCATCCTCGAAGTGTCGATCATCGGCCTCATCCTGCTGCTGGCCTCCATCTGGTACGGGAAGACGGTCAACGACACGCCGGCCCTCGCCGCCCTCTTCGACTTCGACGCCAAGGCCCTCGCCTGGCTGCTGATCGGCTACGGCTTCTTCGCCTCCGTGCTTCCCGTGTGGCTGCTGCTTGCGCCGCGCGATTACCTGTCCACCTTCCTCAAGATCGGCACCATCGCCCTGCTCGCCCTGGCGATCTTCCTCGCCGCCCCGACCCTGCAGATGCCCGCGATCACGAAGTTCATCGACGGCACCGGCCCGGTGTTCGCCGGCAACCTGTTCCCGTTCCTCTTCATCACCATCGCCTGCGGCGCGGTCTCCGGGTGGCATTCCATCATCGCCTCGGGCACCACACCGAAGCTGCTCGCCAACGAAGGCGAAGCGCGGCTGGTCGGTTACGGCGGCATGCTGATGGAGGCCTTCGTGGCGATCATGGCCCTGATCGCCGCGGCCTCGCTGCACCCGGGCGTGTACTTCGCGATGAACTCGCCGGGTGCACTGGTCGGCACCACGGCCGAACAGGCCGCACAGACGATCAGCAGCTGGGGCTTCCTCGTCACTCCGGCGGAGCTGACCGACACCGCGCGCAATATCGGCGAAGGCACCATCCTCGGTCGCGCCGGCGGCGCTCCCACCCTGGCGGTGGGCATGGCCCAACTGCTCCACGGCATCATGCCGGGCGAGGGCATGATGGCGCTGTGGTACCACTACGCCATCCTGTTCGAAGCCCTGTTCATCCTGACCACGGTCGACGCCGGTACGCGCGTGGGCCGCTTCATGATCCAGGAACTGGCGGGCATGGCCTGGGCCCCGTTGAAGCAAACGGAATCCTGGGTGGGCAACATCGTGGCCACCGTGATCTGCGTTGGCTTGTGGGGCTACTTCCTGTACCAGGGGGCAGTCGATCCGCTGGGCGGCATCAACACCTTGTGGCCTCTGTTCGGCATCGCCAACCAGATGCTGGCGGCCATCGCGCTGATGCTGGCGACGGTGGTTACCGTAAAACTGAAGCGCCAGCGCTATGTGCTCGTGCCGGCCGTTCCGGCCGTCTGGCTGGTGGTGTGCACGCTTACAGCAGGCTGGCAAAAGATCTTCGACGCGAAGATCAGCTTCACCGCGGCGGCGCAGAAATACGCGGACGCAATGGCATCCGGCAAGCTGCTCGCACCGGCGAAGTCGATGGACGAAATGCAGCGGATCATCACCAACAACCGCGTGGACATGGCCCTCACGGCGCTGTTCATGCTGCTGGTCCTGACCATGCTGTTCTTCTCGCTTCGCTCCATCGTCCGCGCATGGCGCGCCACGCACCCGACCGCGCACGAGGAACCCTACGTCGCGCTGTCGAGCGTGGCGCAGTAAGGAGGCCATATGAACACGAACGCATCGGCACCCCGGTCGTTCTGGCAACGGGCGGTGCAAACCGCCCGCCTCTGCTGCGGCGTGCCGGACTACGACGTCTATGTGAAGCACCTGCGCGAGCACCATCCGGAACGTCCCGTACCGAGTTACGGGGAGTTCTTCCGCGAGCGGCAGGAAGCCAGGTATCGCGGCACCGGCGGGCGCTGCTGCTGAGGTCCCGAGGCGGCGCCTGCGTATGTGGGTGCCGCCGTTGATTGTGTTATGTGGTCGCTTCGTAGGGCTGGCTCGCCTTCGGCCTCGCTCGCGGGGCCTGTGCCGTGGCTTGGGAGCCAGTACCCGTTCCCCTCGCCGCGAAGACTTACGTCGTTCCTTGCGAAAGGAGAGCCGCTGCGCGGCTCAATGTCTTATGGCTTCGCCGCGGCGGACCCGGGCGTCCGGGCGGGGGTTTCCGACTCGGCTTCCTGCCTCGGCGGAAACGGCGGGCCGTCCAGGCCGGCCCCCTTCGGGCCTCTTCCGCCCGGCCACCCTCGACTCCAGACATCGCGGCGCGGGGAACGGGTACTGGCAGCGGACGGTGCGGGTTGGTATTGGGAGAGCCGGAGCACGAGCCGATGGTTTGCTTTCGTCCCTTGCCGACCGGGGCGCTGGGTGCCTGCTTTCGCAGGCACGACGGTAGGTGGTGACGCTGCGATACCGTCGCGTCGCGCTCATGTGGGAGCCGCTTCAGCGGCGATGGGTGCTCGCGGCAAGCTTGCCCGCTGCCGCAGGATCGCCGGCATAGCCGGCTCCCACAGAGAGCAACGCGCTCCTACACAACACGCGAGAGACTCTCAACCACCGTCGTGCCTGCGAAGGCAGGCACCCAGCGACTTGAGCGCGGACGGTCGCCACAGACCGAACAAACGACGCCGCGCCACGCACTACACAACACACCACCGCACCGTCCGATGCCGGCAGCCGTCGCCCTCGCCGCGATGTCTGGAGTCGAGGGCGTGCGGATGGAAAAGGCCCGTCAGGGGGCGGGCCTGGACGGCCCGCCGTTTCCGCCGAGGCAGGAAGCCGAGTCGGAAACCCCCGCCCGGACGCCCGGGTCCGCCGCGGCGAAGCCATAAGACACTAGCCGCGCAGCGGCTCTCCTGTCGCAAGGAACGACGTAAGTCTTCGCGGCGAGGGCGACGGCTGCCGGCTTCCAGGCCACGGAACGGGCGCCAACAGCGAGGCCGAAGGCGAGCCAGCCCTACGAAGCGGCCACGCACCACGACCGCGGCGGAGAAGCCGCTAAAAGCATGAACTCGCGTCAGTGAGTTATCCGATTCCCCTATGCCGCTACTTCCGACGGCGCGACTTGCGCATGTTGGCGCGGGAATCCTCGATCATCGTGTGCATCGCAGCCGCGGCTTCGTTCGGGCGGCGGCGGCGGATCGCTTCGTACACCGCACGATGGTGCGGAAGCGAATACTTGAAGTTCTTCGCCGTGCGCGCCGACATCACGAAGAACGTGCCCAGGGCCGTTTCGATCACCGAAAACAGCGAACTGAGCAGTTCGTTGTTCGTTGCCAGCAGCACCGCCTGGTGGAAATGGAGGTCGGCCTCCGCCCACTCGTCCAGCGTCTGCGCATCCTCCATCGCTGCCAGAGCCTCGCGAATCGCTTCCAACTGCGCCGGCTCCCGACGCCGCGCCGCGGTCATCACCGCCGCCGGTTCCACGATCTCGCGCATTTCCACCAGCTTCTCCACGAAGTCGTCCGTGGGAAGCGAGGCGCAACGCCAGCCCAGCACGTCTGCATCCAGGTGATTCCAATAGCGCGAGTCGCGCACGCGCATGCCGGTCTTCTGGCGCGTTTCGATCAGCCCCTTCGCCGCCAGCACCTTCAAGGCCTCGCGCAGCACGGTGCGGCTCACCGCCAACTCGTTCGCGAGTTGCGCCTCGCCCGGCAGCGGATCGCCCGGCTGGAACACGCCACCCACGATCGACTCGCCCAGGTTCTCCACCACCTGCGTGTGCAGGTTCCGGCTACTCCCTTTCCTCGATGTCATCTCATCCTCCCCCAGAGACTTCCCAACCCATCCTACCGGAGCGCGGGGACGGGCATTGACGCGGCGCAGCTTGTCAATTGTCCAACAAATATGATCTGGTCCCCAAGTCCATTTGAAGGGAGATACCCATGACGAAGATCGGGACGAGCCTCGCGGCCGCCATGCTGCTGGCCGCCGGCACGGGCGTGCATGCCGGGGAGGCCAGCAAAGCCTCGTTCGGCCAGACGCCCGACGGCAAGGAAGTGACCGTGGTCACGCTGACGAACGGCCACGGGATGACGGCGAAAGTCCTTTCCCTCGGCGCCGCCCTGTATGCGCTCGACGTTCCCGACCGCAACGGCAAGCCCGGCGACATCGTGCTCGGGTACCCCGACCTGAAAGGCACATTCGCCAAGCCGCAGTATTTCGGCGATACGGTAGGGCGCTATGCCAACCGCATCGCCAAGGGCCGCTTCACCCTCGACGGCAAGGCGTATTCGGTTCCGGTGAACGACGGTCCGAACTCGCTGCACGGCGGCAAGGTCGGGTTCGACAAGGTCGTGTGGACGGTGGACAAGGTGGAATCCGGTGCGCGCCCCAGCGTCACCCTCACTTATGTGAGCCCGGATGGCGACCAGGGTTACCCCGGCAAGCTTACCGCCACCGCCACCTACACCATCGACGACAAGAACGAACTGACGATCGAGTACACCGCCACGACGGATGCACCGACCATCGTCAACATCACCAACCATACGTACTGGAACCTCGCGGGCGAAGGCTCGGGCAGCGTGATGGACCAGCGGCTCATGATCGCAGGCGATGCCTATCTGCCCACCGACGCCACGGCCATCCCCACCGGAGAAATCCGTAACGTGGCCGGCACCGTCTTCGACTTTCGCAAGGCCAAGCCCATCGGCCGCGACATCCGCGACGCGAAGGAGCAGCAGCTCGTGTTCGGTCGCGGGTACGACCATAACTGGGTCATTTCGCGGAAAGAAGCGGCGCAGCCGCGCGAAGTGGCACGCGTGAGCGATCCGAAGAGCGGCCGCGTGCTTTCCCTGTGGTCGGCGCAACCCGGCCTGCAGTTCTACTCCGGCAACTTCCTCGACGGCACCACCTCGGGCAAGTCCGGCGGCATCTATCGTCAGGGCGATGCGTTCGCGCTGGAACCGCAGTTGTTCCCCGATACGCCCAATCAGCCGGCCTTCGGTTCGGCACGACTCGCACCGGGGCAGACCTACCGGAACGTCATGGTCTACAAGTTCACGACCACCAAGGAACGGTAGGAGCGCGCCCGGCCTTCATACCTCGTGGTGCAGCGCTTCCGTCGGCTTTCCGCGGCGGAAGCGCGGCGCCAGTTCCACCATGTACATGGCGGCGAGTACGAGCCCGCCACCGGCCAGCATGCGTCCGGTGAGCACGTCGACACCGAGCAGCACGGCGAAACCCGCCGCGAACACCGGCTCGGCGGTCATCACGATGGCCGCGCGCGTGGCGGGCATGTGCGCCTGCGCCCAGGTCTGCACCAGCATGGCGAGCGCACCGGCGACAAGGGCCATGTAAAGCACCGCCACCCACGCTTTCCCGTCGGGCGGCAACGCCGGACCGCCGTGCGGCAGCGTGATCGCCAGGAATACCGCTGCGATGCCAAGCATCTGGATGGCGGACATGCCGAAGGCGTCGCCGGATTTCGACCAGTGCCCGAGCCCGACGATGTGCAGCGCGTACAACGCGGCCGATGCCAGTGTCAGCAACACACCGGCGTCGACCTCGAATCCGTTCAAGGCGAGCACGCCGAGGCCGAGCGTGGCGACGAGCACGGCGAGCCAGGTAGTCCACGGCATGCGCTGGCGGAACAGCAGCAGGGAGAGGATCGGCGTGATCACCACATACATGCCGGTGACGAAGCCGCTGACGCTGGGGGACGTGCGGGCCAGGCCTTCCGTCTGCAACCACTGCGCCAAGCCGTAGAGCACGCCCAGCCCCAGGCCTCGCAGCAACTGCGAGCGCGGCAGCCGCAGCAGCGGGAGCGCGAAGAGGACGAGCATCGCTACCGCGGCGATGACGAAGCGCACGGCGAGGAAGTCGGCAACCGGCATCCGGCCCACCACGTCCTTGATGAGGGCGAAGGTGGAACCCCAGATGGCGGTGACGGCAAGCAGGCCTAGCGTGGCGAGGCCACTCCCGCGCGCTGTCCCGCTCATCGGCGTTTACGCAGAAGCTGACCCGGGATCTTCACGAGGAAGTGCGCCCAGATGCCGAGCCACACCGCGATGCGCACCAGAGGATGGCGTGCGGCCGGATCGTGCCTGCGAAACCAGAGGTACATGCTGCGGTGCTTGTGTCGGCTGACGAACACGGGCCGATGCCGGCTCGAACCGCCCTTTCCGTGGAGCACGCGCACGTCGCCGGCCAACAGCACCTTGTAGCCCGCGTCGCGCGCGCGGCGGCACAGATCCATGTCTTCGCAGTGCAGGAAGAAGGTTTCGTCGAAACCGTGCAGGCGCTCGAAGACGCTGCGCGGCATGAGCACGATGGCACCGGAAACGATCTCCACGGCTTCCGCACCCTCCGGCATCGGGCCGCGAATGTCGATGCCGGCGTCGCCGCCATGCCCGAGCTTGGTCGCGAGCGAGCGGCGCAGCAGGGGGTCGCGTCGGCGCGACGCCGGATCGGGGTTGCCTTCGGCGTCGCAGACCACGGCGCCGACGATGCCGGTATGTGCATCGATATGCGCCGCCATGCGGCGAATCGTGTCCGGCGCCACGAGGCAATCCGGATTGAGCACCAGCAGCCGTTCCCCACGCGCCTGGGCCGCGCCGCGGTTCACGGCGGGACCGAAACCGAGGTTGGCGCGGTTGTACACCACGCGCACGCGATCGTCGTCCGCGCAGGCGCGGTCGATCGCTTCGGGCACGCCGTCGGTGGAACCGTTGTCGACGACGATCACCTCGACCGGTACATCGCTCGCGAGCACGTGTTCCACGCATTCGCGCGTGAAGGGCCCGCTGTCCGCGAGCACGATGACGACGCTGGTGAGAGGCGTGGCTTCCATGGCCTCAGGCGGCATAGACCCTGGCGGAGCGCATCAGCCGACCCACACGCGCGCATTGCGGAACATGCGCATCCACGGGGAGTCTTCGCCCCACTGCTCCGGATGCCAGCTCAACTGCGCAGTGCGGAACACGCGCTCGGGGTGCGGCATCATGATCGTGACGCGGCCGTCGGCGGCGGTGAAGGCAGCCAGGCCACCCGGGGAACCATTCGGGTTCAACGGATAGCTTTCCGTGGGCTTGCCGCGGTTGTCGACGAAGCGCGCCGCGGCGTGGCTCTTCGACGGGCTGCACGCCATCGGGAAATGCACCCGGCCCTCGCCGTGCGCCACCGCGACGGGAATGCGCGAGCCGCCCATGCCGCGGAAGAAGATGCTGCCCGAGTCCAGGATCTCGAGCGTGGCCACACGCGCCTCGTATTGCTCCGACTGGTTGCGCAGGAACTGCGGCCAATGCTTCGCGTCGGGGATGATGTCCTTCAAGCCGGACATCATCTGGCAACCGTTGCACACGCCGAGGGCGAAGCGCGTGCCGTCCTCGAAGAAGCGGGCGAACTGTTCGCGCAGCGCGTCGTTGTACAGGATGGACGTGGCCCATCCGCGTCCCGCGCCGAGCACGTCGCCATACGAGAACCCGCCGCAGGCGGCCAGGCCGATGAAGTCCTTGAGGTGGTGCCGGCCGGTGGCCAGGTCGGTCATGTGCACATCGACGGCATCGAAACCGGCACGATGGAAGGCGGCCGCCATTTCGACCTGACCGTTGACGCCCTGCTCGCGCAGGATCGCCACACGGGGACGCACGCCGGTAGCGATATACGGTGCGGCGATGTCCTCCGCCGGATCGAAGACGAGCTTCGGCGAGATGCCGGGGTCGGCATCGTCGAGGCGCCACTCGTTTTCCTGGTCGGCGCTGTGCGGGTTGTCGCGCAGGCGCTGCATGGCATAGCTGGTTTCGTTCCAGGCGCGGAACAGTTCCGTCCAGTTCCACTTGAACGCGGGTTCGCCGGCGAGGTACAGCTTGATGCCGAGCTTTTCCTTCGGACGGCCCACGTTGTGCGTGAGACCGGCAAGGTTGTGCTTGACGAGCAGCTGCTCGAAGGCTTCGCGATTCGCCGAGGCCACCTGCACGACGGCGCCCAGTTCCTCGTTGAACAAGGCGCGCAGCGTCGCGTCGGCCCAGCCGTCGAGGCGCAGTTCCAGCCCGCAGTGGCCCGCGAACGCCATTTCCAGCAGCGTAACGATGACGCCGCCGTCGGAGCGGTCGTGGTACGCGAGGAGCAGCCCGGCGCGATTGGCTTCCTGGATCAGTTCGAACATCGCGCGCAGGCGCTTGGGATCGTCGAGGTCGGGCGGCACGCCGCCGCCGCGGTTGAAGACCTGCGTGAGCGCGGATCCGCCGAGACGGTCGCGGCCGGCGCCGAGGTCGATCAGCCACAGGTCGGTGTCGCCGCGATCGAGCTTCAACTGCGGCGTGAGCGTGCGGCGCACGTCGTCGACACGCGCGAAGCCGGTAATCACCAGCGATACCGGCGATACCGTCTTCTGCGCCTTGCCGTTCTCGTCGGTCCACACCGTCTGCATGGACAGCGAGTCCTTGCCGACGGGAATGGAGATATCGAGCGACGGGCATAGTTCCATGCCGACGGCCTTGACGGCATCGAACAGCGCGGCGTCTTCGCCCGCATGATTCACCGCGGCCATCCAGTTCGCGGACAGGCGTACCTCGTCGAGCTTCATGGACGCGGCGGCGAGGTTGGTGATGGCTTCGCCCACCGCCATGCGCGCGGCATCGGCACTGGAGAGCAGCGCGACGGGGGCGCGCTCCGCCATGGCCATGGCTTCCCCGGTGTAGCCGTCGAAATCGGTCATGGTGACCGCAACGTCGGCCACGGGCACCTGCCACGGGCCCACCATCGGATCGCGTGCATTGAGCCCGCCGACCGTACGGTCGCCGATGGTGATGAGGAAGTTCTTGCTGCCGACCGCGGGCAGGCGCAGCACGCGCATCAGCGCTTCGTCCATGCCGATGCCGGTAAGGTCGGCGACGAGGTCGACGCGCGGCTTCACACGCTTTGCATCGCGGTGCATGCGCGGCGGCTTGCCGAACAGCACGTCCATGCTCAGATCGATCACGGTGAGATCGCGGCGCGGATCGCGCACGATGAGGCGTGGCTCCCCGGTGGCTTCGCCGACCACGGCGAAGGGGCAGCGCTCGCGCACGCAGAAGGATTCGAAGAGCTCGAGGTCTTCGCCGCCGATGGCGAGCACGTAGCGTTCCTGCGACTCGTTGCTCCACACCTGCATGGGCGAGAGGTTCGGGTCGTCCGAGGGGAGCTTCGACAGGTCGATGACACCGCCGACGCCCGCGTCGTTGAGGATCTCGGGAATGGCGTTGGATACACCGCCCGCGCCCACGTCGTGGATGCTGACGATGGGATTGCGGTCGCCACGTGCCCAGCATGCGTCGATCACCTGCTGGCAGCGGCGTTCCATTTCCGGGTTGTCGCGCTGCACCGAGGCGAAGTCGAGTTCCGCGCTGGACGTGCCGGACGCCACGGAGGACGCCGCGCCGCCGCCCAGCCCGATGAGCATGGCGGGACCGCCGAGCACGATCACCTTGTCGCCCGGACGAACCTTACGCTTCTGCACGTGCCCCGGACGAATGGCGGCCAGGCCACCAGCGATCATGATCGGCTTGTCGTAACCGCGCCGCACGCCCTTGTCGCCCGTTTCCTGCTCGAAAGTGCGGAAATAGCCGCCCAGGGCCGGACGGCCGAATTCATTGTTGAATGCCGCGGCACCGAGCGGGCCATCGCGCATGATCTCGAACGCGGAGGCCATGCGCGGCGGAAGCGGGCGCTCCTTTTCCCACGGACGCGGCAGCCCGGGAATGCGCAGATGGGACACGGAGAAACCGGTAAGGCCGGCCTTTGGCTTGCCGCCGCGACCCGTCGCGCCCTCGTCGCGGATTTCGCCGCCCGCGCCGGTGGCGGCACCGGGCCACGGAGCGATCGCCGTCGGATGGTTGTGCGTTTCCACCTTGATGGCGTACGGCGCCGCTTCGGCCACGGTGCGGAACACGCCGTCTTCCGGATCCACGAACAGGCGGTTGCCCTCGTAGCCTTCGATGACCGCCGCGTTGTCGTGATAGGCCGACAACGTGTGTGCCGGCGACTTCTGGTGCGTGTTCTTGATCATGCCGAACAGCGACGAGTCCTGTTCGGCGCCGTCGAGCGTCCAGGTGGCGTTGAACACCTTGTGCCGGCAGTGCTCGGAATTCGCCTGCGCGAACATCATGAGTTCGGCATCGGTAGGCGCGCGGCCCATCTCGGCGTAGCGCGCGGCGAGGTAGTCGATCTCGTCGTCTGCCAGCGCGAGGCCGAGCTCGGCGTTGGCGGCGGACAATGCCGCACGAGGATCCGCGCCCAGTTCGATGCGCCCGAGCGGACCGGGTTCACCGGCGAGGAAAAGTCCGGCGGCCTGTTCCAGCGCGTGAAGCGGCGACTGCACCATCGGATCGCAGAAAGCGGTCATGACGGCGGCGTACGCCGGATGGTCGTCGGCGGGCATGCCGGTGACCCGCCACGCCGTGCCGCGTTCCACGCGGCGCACGTCGAAACCCGCGCCGTGAAGGATGTCGGTGGCCTTGCTGGACCACGGCGAGATGGTGCCCAGGCGCGGCACGATCCAGAACGTGGCGTCCTCGGGGGTGCCCCCTTTCGCTTCCAGCACCGCAAGGAGGCGCGCACGCGCGTCACCTTCGGGCACGTGGTCGGCGTCGACGAAGTAGGTGAACCAGGCGGCCTGCACGCGCGTACCGTGATGCAAGGCATCCAGGTGGGCGTTCAGTCGTTCGAGGCGAAAAGGCGAGAGGGCGCTCTGCCCGTCGAGTGCGATCATGCGGGGGGAAAGGCGCAGAAGGAAAACGCCTATTCTACATGATGTTGCGCGGCAGCATCCGGGCGAGGGACGGAAGGCCCCGGGACGCCTGTGGGAGCCGCTTCAGCGGCGATGGGTGCTCGCGGCCAGGATGCCCGCTGCCGCGGGATCGCCGGCATAGCCGGCTCCCACAGGGGCCGGCTCCATTGGCAGGATCAGCCGCCGCGGCCCACCGTGCCCGCCGGGGCCTCCAGTGCCTTCAGCAGCTGGGCCGGGGTGACGTAGCCGCCCACGACGTCGCCGTTCTCGGTGACGATGGTGGGGGTGCCGTTCACGCCCAGGCGCTCACCCAGTTCGAAATCGTCCTTCACCGGGTTGGCGCAGGTGGCCGCCTTGGGCGTGGCGCCCTTCATGGCCTCGTTGAAGGCGTTCTTGCGGTCGGCACTGCACCAGACCGACACGGCCTTGGTGTAGGACGGGGTGTCGTTGCCCGCCGTGGTCTTGATGCCTTCCCGCGGCCAGAACACATATTCGACCGCGATGCCCTGCTTGTTGAATTCGTCGATGTGCGCGTGCAGCTGGCGGCAGAAGCCGCAGTCGACGTCCGTGAAGACCGTGACGGTGTGCTTCGGGTTGGCCGGCGCGTAGATGAGGCGCTGCGACGCCGGCACCTTCGCCAGGGCCGCCTTGCGTGTGGCAGCCCAGCTGGCCGCGCTGAGGTCGGTTTTCGCCTTGAGGTCGATCAGGTTGCCGTTGAGCATGTAGCGCCCGTCGGCGCTGACGTAGACCATGCGACCCGAGGCCACCACCTGGTAGAAGCCCTCCATGGGCGCGGGCGCAATGCTGTCGACCTTGATGCCGGGCCCAAGGGCTTCGACGGCGTCGCGCACGGTTTTTTCGTTGTCGGCCGCGCAGGCCGTCATGGCGAACGCGCCAGCGAAGAGCGCCGGCAGGATTTTCTTCAACATCGGTACCACTCCATATGCCACCGGGGGAAACACGGCATCGATTGGATCACGATCGCCGCGTTCGGTTCCCCCGATTGTGGCACGCCTCAGCCCCGCGGGTGGTGCTGGGCGTGAAGGCGCTTCAGCCCCTCCTTGGCCACGAGCGTGTAGATCTGGGTGGTACTGAGGGCGCTGTGCCCGAGGAGCATCTGCAAGGCGCGCAGGTCGGCTCCGTGGTTGAGCAGGTGCGTGGCGAAGGAATGTCTCAAGACATGCGGCGAAACCCGGCTCGCCGGTATGCCCACCTGCACGGCGTAGCGCTTCACCAGGGTCCAGAACATCTGCCGGCTCATGGCGTCGCCGCGCCGCGACAGGAACAGGGCCAACGGTTGCCCGTGCCCCGCGGCCAGTTGCGGACGCGCGTCGCGCAGGTAGGTTTCCACGTGCGCCAGGGCCTCCTCGCCCACTGGCACCAGACGATCCTTGCCGCCCTTGCCG
The DNA here is from genome assembly GCF_011759605.1 of Luteibacter sp. SG786. Taxonomy (GTDB): domain Bacteria; phylum Pseudomonadota; class Gammaproteobacteria; order Xanthomonadales; family Rhodanobacteraceae; genus Luteibacter. The sequence continues at coordinate 230,669 of NZ_JAAOYX010000001.1, read as the reverse complement.
GTGATGCGAAGGACCCCTTGCCGAGTGTTCAGGCCGGCGAGCGGAAGGTCGACCAGTTCCGAAACGCGCAAGCCGGACGAGTACATCAATTCAAGCATCGCGCGGTCGCGCATGCCCAGCGGCGTGCCGACATCGGGCGCGACGATCAGCGCTTCCACCTCCCGTTCGGCCAGCGCCTTGGGAAGGCTGCGAGGCATGCGCGGACGCTGCATCAGCAGGGTGGGATCCTCGCGCTTGCCTTCGTCGCGCGCGAGTTGCGCATAGAAGCGCCGGAACGCCGACTGGCGCCGGGCCATGCTCCGCACGGACACGGGCTGGCTACCGTGGTACGCGGAAAGATCGTCGCGGCCGGCCGTGGCCAGCGTGCGCCCTCGCGTGGACAGCCAGCGCGCGAGCTGCTGCAAGTCGCGGCGATAGGCTTCGAGCGTGCGATCGGCAAGACCGTCCTCGGCCCAGATGCGCTCGATGAAACGCTCGATGAGGCGGGCGTCGTCGGATTCGATGTCGGACATGAGGCGATCGTCTCACGTCCGCACGGTCACCCTCAAAGCGGCGTCGGGAAGAAGATTCGCCGTGCGCAGGACATAATGGCCCGATGGCCATGACGCGACTGCCCGCATGAACCTCCCCGATTCGCCCGCGCCGGCGTGGCGCCGCCTGGCCGCCGTCGTCTACGACGCTCTCGCCGTGGTCGCCATCGTCATGGTGGTCGGGCTCCTGGCCCAGTTCGCCACGGGCGGCACATTGTTCGACACGCAGGGCCACCTGCTAGCGTGGTGGTACCAGCCGCTGCAGGGTGCGGTCGTGGGCGCCTACTTCCTCGTTTCCTGGGTGCGCGGCGGACAGACACTCGGCATGCGCCCATGGCGGATCAGGGTGACGACTGCCGACGGCACGCCGGTGACGTGGGCACGCGGCGCCATCCGCCTCGCGGTCGGGGCGCTGCCGCTCGGGCTGCTGACGCTCTACCCGTTCGTGTCGCTGAAGATCGCGCTCTGGGCGCCTGCCGCAGGCTGGGCCGTGCTGCTCCTTCCCGCGTTCATCGACCGCCGCCGCCGTGGACTCCACGACATGGCGGCCGGTACCGAGATCCGCCGCCTACCCTGAGGCTAGTGCGAGAACTGGTCGCTTGCCGGAACCCATGAGCCGGAGTTCACGGAAGGCGCCGGCACGTTGATCTTGATCGACGCCTCGCACCCCGGCGGCAGCGGGCCGCCGGTGACTCGTGCCGTCGCGCACAGCGCCGTGTTGTCCAGCGCGACCGGAGCGGCGGCGACCGTCGTGCTGTTGGCGGGCGGAAGGTTCTCGGCCAGCGGCTTGGCGGGGGCCATGGTCTGCACCTTCGCCAGCGCTTCCTGGCTGGCGGGTTTCGCCTGCACGTCTTCCGAGCAGCCGAAGGTCAGGAGGGAAATGGCTTCCTTCATCGCGCCGCCCGCGTTGCCCGGGCCCGCCGTGCAGTTGAGCCTGACGCCACGCGGCAGCGAGATCGTGCTGCGCACCGTCGTCGCCTCTACGCCGTGACGGACGGCCGTGTCGACGGAGGATTCCCCCTTCGGTGTCCAGGCGCCCTCGAAACGCGTGGCCTTGTAGTCGATATGCACGCGCGCGCCGGATTGCGGCACGAGGTTGCCGCGCGGTTTCAGCTCCACATAGGCACCGGCCACCTGGCCGGTCTTGTCGCCCTGCCCGCCCACGACGCCGTCGTCGCGCTGCGATGTGCCATTCGCGCCGGTGAGGCGCTGGCCCTCGTCCACGCCGTTGACCGCGCCCGGCGTGCCGGTGGCGGCGGTGGCGCCCGGTGTGTTCGAGCCCGAGGCTTCCGCCGTGGTCTGCCCCGGAACGAGGGGCTGGGCCGGGGGCCCCTTCGCTTCGCCGGCGGCACGTGCCGCATCCGCCTTGCCCTGCTCCGCCACGGTCTGCGCCTTGGATTCACCCGCAGCCACATCGCCGGGTGCCTGCCCCGGCGGTTGCGGCGCGGTGTCGACGCCGGCCACGGGCCGCTGCATGTCGCCAGGCGTGACGGCCGGCGCCTGGACGACGGGGCGTACTTCGTCCGTGACAGGCGCGGACACCGTGGGTTTCGCCGTGGCGTCAGGAAGGGGCACCGCTTCGAGATCCGCGGTGGCCTCGACGGCGGGTGCGTGGATGGGTTCGACCGACACCTTCGGAGGTACCGGCCGGGCATCGATGGCGAGGTCGGGCTTTGGCGCCGTCGGCTCGGGCGCGATCGCCGGCAACGGGGCGTCCTGCGGCGTCGGGGGAGCGGACGATGTTTCCACCTCGGGACGCGGCACCGTCGCCAACGTCATCGCGGTGGTAGGCACCGGCGCGGTGCGCTCGGCCGTGATCGTCGGCGGCGTGGGCGTGACGGCCATCTGCGCGGCGGGCGTCTCGGGCAGGGCCAGCGAGGCGGGCGGAGGCATGGGGGCCGTGCCTTCGGCCTGCGCCCGGCGCACCGGCTCGGGCTGAAAGCGGGGCGGCACTACCGTCGGCTTCGGCGTATCCACCGCCAGATCGGGCGGCGCGGGCGTCGGCACCGGCACCTTCTCGAGTTCCGGCTGGGGCGGCGGCGCCTTCGGCTGGCTCAGCGGCCGCTCCGCGACGGCAACGACGCTCGGCGGAGGCGCGCTCAGCTTCACGTCCGGCTTCACCTGGGGCGGTTGCGCGGCGGGCACGGCAATGGCGGGAAGGGGCTTGGCGGCGGACGCCACGGCGGCGGCGCGGGAACCGCTCGATGCGCGGCTGGCCTTCGAATGCGCGGTATTCCAGCGCGTCTTCGCGACCGGCGCCCTCGACGGCGTGCCGCGTACCGGCGGCACGGGCGGCGGCGGCTTGTCGATGAGGCGCACCAGCAATGCGTTTTCGTCCGGCTGCTCGGGGGGCGGCGGCAATACCTCGTACGCGGGGCCCAGGATCATGCCGAACAGGAAAAGCAGGTGGACGACGATGGTGCCCACCCAGCCGAACACGCGCAGCAGGCGGTCGCGCGGCCTCTCGCGCAAGCGACGGCGGTACACCAGCGCACGCATGGCCGCTTCGCGCGGCGACACCGGCAGCGAATTCGCGGCGATCGGGCGGTCGCTGTCCGGTTGGTAGGTCTTGGGCATGGGCGGTTAGTGTCCACGCTGCGGCCGGCGCGCACAATCGTCACGCGCGTCGCGAACGCGAAGCTACTTGCCCGTGCGCCGCTCGCGTTCGGCGTTCTCCTGGTCCATCGCCTTCAGCGGAGTGTCGGAGGCGCAACCCTGCGGCAAGGGCTTGTCGGCCCGGAAGGCGGCGATGCACTCCGCCTCCGTGGGGGGCGTCGGCTGACCGGGCAGGTCCTTCACCGGCGGATTCGCCGGCGCCATATTGAGGCGAACGTCGCCGTCCTTCGCGGCGGCCTTCGAGGGGTCTTCCCCACCGCAACCCACGGGCAGCACGAAGAAGACCGTGGCGCACTTCACGCGCACGCCGTGCCCGAGGTCGATCGTCTTCTTCACCGTCGTGGTTTCCATCGCCCGGCGAAGCCCCTTGTTGAGCGCGTTTTCGTCCCGCGGCGCCCAATCTTTCTCGAACCGCGTCTGTGTGTAAGTCACCGTGGTCTTGTGGGACATGATGCCGCTGTCGTCCGTCGGCTTGCGCGCGACGAAATCGGCCTGGGTCGTTCCTTCCGCACCCTTCTTCGGCATGACGATGCTTCCGTCGGCCCCGAACAACACGGGGCGCCTGGCCTGCGCGTCGGGGGCCGGCGCGGGGGGCTGCGGTGCGGCCTCGGTGGAGGCGCGTGGGCGCGGCGGCTCGGGACGGGTCGCCTCCGGCGAACGAACCTTCGGCGGCGGTTCCGGGGCCGGTGGCGGTGGCGCTACCGCCGGCGGAGGACGGCGTGCCGGTTCGATGAAACGCACCTCGAGCACGTCCTCGCGATCGAACACCGGCGCATAGCCGATCGGGGGCCTCGGCTCCATCTCATAGCGCACCACCAGCACGAGACCGATGTGCAGGACGATGGCGGCCACCATCGCCAGTATCCGCAGCGCGCGCTCGCGCGGCGGCGGTCGCCGGCCGATGTCGTGCAGCGCGGCAAGCGTGGCGGCGTCGATCGGCGCAAGACCGGGCGCGCGCGGCGAATCCTCCGGCTGCAGCCGGTGGGGTTCGACGAACGGCGGTGGCGCCTTGCCGGGATATTGCACGCTGCGGTGATCCTGTAGCCCGCATTGGAAAGTCGAACAGCATAGCGGCGGTCCGCTAAACCCAGCGTAAGCCCCCGGGCTCAGACCATGGCAGCCGCAGAAGATTCCCGACCCACTTGATTCCCGAGGCGGGAAGGAGAACGCTTGGGCCCGGGCACACGCCCCAACCACCGCCATGACCGTCCGAAGCCCGGACGACCGTGACGGCCCGCCATCGTCACGCCGGGGAGGTGTGCGAGAAGGCGACGCCGATCATGACGCCGCGTTCCCCCGCGCCGCCCCTTCCACAAGAGGAGGGTCGCATCGTGTCGCCATCCACGGAACGTATCCGCAGCCTGGCCCTCGCCGGCCACGCCGGCGCAGGCAAGACCACGTTGTTCGAAGCCATGCTCCACGCCGGCGGCGCACTCACCGGCATGGGCAGCGTCGAACGCGGCACCACCGTTTCAGATACCGATCCCATGGAAAAGGCCCGAGGCCACTCCATCGACGCATCGGTAGCATCCATCGAGCGCAACGGCTTTCGCATCCATCTCATCGACACACCCGGCTATGCCGACTTTCGCGGCCCCGCCCTGGCCGCGATGGATGCCGCGGATACGGTGGCCATCGTGGTCAACGCCGCCAACGGCATCGAACACGGCACCCGCAGCATGATGGCGCACGCCAAAGAGCGAGGCCTCGCGCGCATCGTCATCGTCAACCGCATCGACGCCGACGGCGTGGACCTGCCGGCACTCGTGGACGCGTTGCGCGAGGAATTCGGCAACGAATGCATGCCGCTCAACCTGCCCGCGTCGAAAGGCCGTTCGGTTCGTGACGCCTTCTTCCAGACAGCCGGGGACACCGACTTCTCCTCCCCTGGCGAAGCCCACCAGCGAATCGTCGATCAGGTCGTGGAGATCGACGACGAGGTCATGGAGCACTATCTGGAAGCGGGGGAATCCTCTCTTACCGCTGCGGAAATGCGCGACGCCCTCGAACATTCCCTGCGCGACGGCCACTTGATACCCATCGCGTTCGCCAGTGCGCGCGAAGGCGTCGGCGTCGCCGAATTGCTCGACCTGGTGGAACGCATCCTCCCCTGCCCGAGCGAAACGAATCCGCCGCCGTTCCGCGATGCCGACGACGCGCCGTTCGCGGTTACCGCCGACCCGGAAATGCACGTGGTCGCGGACGTCTTCAAGATCGTCAACGACCCTTTCGTCGGCAAGCTCGGCGTGTTCCGCGTATGGCAGGGCACCGTGCGCAAGGACTCGCAACTCCTGGTCGACGACGGACGCAAGCCGTTCAAGGTCGCGCACCTGTTCCGCCTGAAGGGACGCGACCATGTGGAAGTGGACGAAGCGCTGCCGGGCGACATCGCTGCCGTGGCGAAGATCGAGGACATCCATTTCGACGCCGTGCTGCATGATGCGGCGGATGAGGGCCGCATCCACCTGGAATCGGCCTCCTTTCCGATGCCGATGTATGGCCTCGCCGTGGAACCGGCGCACAAGGGCCAGGAACAGAAGCTGTCGCAGGCCCTGGCGAAGCTGGCGGAGGAAGACCCCTGCTTCCGCGTCGAGCACCACAAGGAACTGAACGAGACCGTGGTGCGCGGCCTGTCGGACCTGCACCTGAAGCTGATGCTCGAGCGCATGAAGTCGCGCTACGACGTCGATGTCGTCACGCGTCCCCCGCGCATCGCCTATCGCGAGACGATCGCCGCGGGCGCGGAAGGCCACCACCGGCACAAGAAGCAGACGGGCGGCGCAGGTCAGTTCGGTGAAGTGTTCCTTCGCGTGGAACCGCTGGATCGTGGCAGCGGCTTCGTATTCGACGACGAAACGAAAGGGGGCGTGATCCCCGGGCAGTTCATGCCGGCCATCGAGAAGGGCGTGCGTCAGGCGCTCGACGCGGGCGCGATCGCGGGGTATCCCATCCAGGATGTACGCGTGATCGTTTACGACGGCAAGCACCATCCTGTGGATTCCAAGGAAGTGGCCTTCATCAGTGCCGGGCGCAAGGCCTTCCTCGACGCCGTGTCGCGCGCCCGCCCGCAGGTACTGGAGCCTGTAGTGGACCTGGAGGTGTCGATTCCCGACCACTACGTGGGCGACGTCACCGGTGGCCTGGCGTCGAAACGCGCGCAGATCATGGGTACGGACTCGCTACGTGGCGGGGAAACATTGATCAAGGCCCGCGTTCCGCTGGCGGAACTCGTCGACTATCCCACGCAGCTCAAGGCGATGACGGGCGGCCTGGGGCGCTATGCAATGCAGTTCAGCCACTACGACCCGGTGCCGCCCGGCGTGCAGAAGCGATTGGCCGAGGCGTGGAAGCCGAAGGCGGACGAAGATTGACTGTGGGAGCCGCCATGGCGACGAGGCACGTGCCGCACCGCTGGTACTTGCCTCGCCGCCATGGCGGCTCCTACAGCGTGCGGCGCGATCAGGCGGCCGCCAGGGCCTCGATCACCGCGTTGGCGAAAGCGGGAATGTCATCGGGCTTGCGGCTCGTGATGAAGTTCGCATCCTTCACCACTTCGCTGTCCTCCCACTTCGCACCGGCGTTCTCGAGATCCTTCCGCACCGAGGGCCACGAAGTGACCTTGCGGTCCTTCACCAGACCCGCGTTGATCAGGGTCCAGGGCCCGTGGCAGATTGCCGCCACCGGCTTGCCGGCCTCGGCGAACTGCTTCACCAGGCCAAGCACCTTTTCGTCCGTGCGCAGCTTGTCGGGATTGATGACGCCGCCGGGCAGCACGATGGCGTCGTAACGACCGGCGTCGGCCTTGTCGAGCGGCACGTCGACCGCGACGTCCTTGCCCCAGTCCTTCTTGTCCCAGCCCTTGATGCTGGAGGCGTCACCGGGCGCGATAACGTCGACCGTGGCACCGGCTTCCTCAAGCAGCCGCTTCGGCTCGGTGAGTTCGGACTGTTCGAATCCGTCGGTGGCGACGACCGCCACGCGGCGGCCATCGATTCGTTTGTTCGCCATGGGGGAACTCCTTCGGGGGAATGTTCCGCGCAGTGTGGCGAACGGCCCATCAGGGGGATGTCGTGATGCCGTCGGCATCCCGTGGGCAAAGGTGAAGGCGGGATCAGTCCGCCTTCTTGCGCTTCGGCTTCAGCATGGTGCCGATGCACTTCGGCGAGCCGCAGCGGCAGGCCCAGATCTTCTTGAGACGGGCCGTATGCGGCATGTCGAGCGTGATGCCGTAGTCGTAGACCAGTTCCTCGCCGGGGGCGATGTCACGGATGGCCTCGATCAGCACGCGATCGTGCTTGGACGGCTTTCCTTCCACGGCTTCCTCGATCAGGGCCTGGCAATTGGGATCGCACCCGTGGTTGATCCAGCGGGCCACGTTGCCGTGGCTGTTGCCGTCGACGATGTAGCGTTCGTTGAGCGTGAAGAGGAACGTGTGCCCGGTCTCACCGCCGTCGCCGTAGCGCTTGTCCGCCTGCGCATGGGTGATGCGGTCGCCCTTGTATTCGATGATCTCTTCACCGGCCTTGATCGGTGCGGTGGCAAAAACGCCATTTCCATGGATGGGCGAACGTCGTGCGGCGATGCGTCGGGTCATTGTGAAATCGATACGGAGGAATAATCCCGGATGATGCCTGCTCGCTCGCCGCTTGGGAACCGCGTTTGAAACGCCCGGCTCGCGCGCACGCCTCGACGGGCGCTACCATCGAACGACCGTTCGACCTCCAAGGGCACTTCAACCGGAAGCCATGGGAATGACTCCGATCGTCCGCCAACCGTTCCTCCGTGCCGCGCTGCTCGCGGCCACCGCCCTCCTCGCCGCTTGCGGCCCCGCCAGGAAAAGCGTGTTTCCGCCTGCGGTCACCCTGCAGGAAGTGGCCGCCAAGCCCGGCGGCCCGTGGCACGTCACCCTGCGCATCCGCAACAACAGCTATGGGGGCATGTCCTTCGACACGTTCCAGGGCACGCTGCGCGTGGGCGATCTCGGCGGCGTGCTGCTGGACGCGAAGATCGACCAGGACATTCCCTCGTTCGCCGCCGACGTCGCCACGATCGACCTGCTGCCGACGGCGGAGATGTCCAAGGCGCTTGCCGAGTTAGCCGCGAAGGGCAGCTCGGGTGCCCTTCCCTACAGCATCGACGGACGCATCACCGCCACGCCGGAGAAAGAGAAGGAATCGCATTCCTATCCCGTGCGCGGCAAGAGCTGGCTCTCCCCGGTGCCCGGCATCCCCGACACCTACCGTTCGCCCTGACCCGCCACCGACCGCCGCACAGGATTCTCCATGACGCTTTACAAAGCCCCGCTCGATGACATGCGTTTCGCGCTCTACGACGTGCTCGGCGCCGAAGCCGTACTCGGCCGCCTCGAGGGCGGCGAGGCACACACGCGCGACCTCATCGATGCCGTGCTCGACGAGGCCGCCCGCTTCAACGAGCAGGTGCTGGCCCCATTGAACGCCTCCGGCGATGCCGAGGGTTGCCATTACGACAAGGACACCGCCACGGTCACCACGCCGGCGGGTTTCAAGGAGGCGTACCGTCAGTACGCGGAAGGCGGCTGGGCGGGCCTCACCGCGCGCGAGGCCTTCGGCGGGCAGGCGCTACCCGCGGTCGTCGGGGCGCTCACGAAGGAAATGATCGACTCGGCCAATCTGGCCTGGGGCATCTATCCCCTGCTCTCGCACGGAGCCACCGACGCGCTCGAACACCACGGCGACGACTGGCAGAAGGAAGTCTTCCTGAAGCCGCTGGTGGAAGGCCGCTGGACCGGCACCATGTGCCTTACCGAACCGCAGGCCGGTTCCGACCTGGGCCTGCTGAAGACACGCGCGGAACCGAACGGCGATGGCAGCTACCGCGTCACCGGCACCAAGATCTTCATCAGCGCGGGCGAACACGACTTCGCCGAGAACATCGTGCACCTCGTGCTGGCCCGCCTCCCGGACGCACCCGCCGGCAGCCGCGGCATTTCCATGCTGGTGGTGCCCAAGTTCAAGGTGGGCAAGGACGGTGCCATGGGCGAGCGCAACGCCGTCGCCGCGGGCGCCATCGAACACAAGATGGGCATCAAGGGCTCGGCCACGTGCGTCATGAACTTCGACGAGGCCGAGGGCTGGCTTGTCGGTCCGCCGCACAAGGGCCTGATGGCGATGTTCACGATGATGAACGCGGCACGCCTCGCCGTGGGCATCCAGGGGCTCGCGGTTTCGGAGCGTGCGCTACAGAACAGCCTGCATTACGCCCGCGAGCGCTTGCAGATGCGCGCGCTCTCCGGTCCGAAGCTCCCCGACAAGCCGGCCGATCCGCTCACGGTCCATCCCGACGTGCGCCGCATGCTCCTGACTCAGCGCGCGTTCGTGGAAGGCGGCCGCGTGCTGGCCGCCTACGCGGCCCTGCAGGGCGACATCGAGGCCCGCGCGGCGGACGCGCAGGAGCGCAAGACGGCTGGTGAACTGCTGTCGTTCCTCATTCCCATCGCCAAAGGCCTGCTTACCGAGGCGGCGCAGGAATGCACGAAGGAAGCCCTGCAGATTTTCGGCGGGCACGGTTACATCGCCGAGCACGGCATGGAACAATTCGTGCGCGACGCCCGCATCATCACGCTGTACGAGGGCACCACGCAGATCCAGGCGCTGGACCTGCTCGGGCGCAAGATCATGCAGTTGCAGGGCGCCGGCCTGAAGCATTTCCTGGGCGAGATATCCGCCTTCTGCCAGGCAAACCAGGCCAACGATGCGGTCAAGGCATTCGTGGGCCCTCTGGCCGTGGCCGCGAAGGCATGGGGCGACCTGACCCAGGCCATCGCGCAATCGGCCCAGGCAAATCCGGAAGAACTCGGTGCCGCCGCGGTCGACTACCTCTATTTTTCGGGCTACGTCACGCTGGCGTACTTCTGGGCCAGGAGCGTGCTCACGGCCGAAGGCTCCCGGCTCTCCAGCGAGCGCCGTCAAGCCAAGCGGGACACCGCCGCCTTCTACTTCGCCCGCATCCTGCCGCGCATCCACGTGCACAAGGCGGCGATAGAGGCAGGCGTGGCGACCTTGCCGGAACTGCTCTGAGGGCCTGCACCCGTAGGAGCCGCCATGGCGGCGAGGGGAACATACCTCGCCGCTTCAAGGGCCCTGTCGGCTTTTCGCCGCTATAACGGCTCCCACACCATGCGCGCGGGGCTTTCGCCCGCCCGCGCGAAGGTGTAGAAAAAGGCTCTGCCCGGACCTTCGACCGAGACGGTGCCCCATACGATGAGCGATTCCCCATTTCTGATCCGTCTCGCCGAGAGCGACGACGACGAATTCATCCTGGGTCTGCTCCACCGCTTCGTCGACTTCCCGCTTCCCAACGGGCGCACGCGCACCGATTGCCTGAAAGGCATCGAGGCCGACCTCGTGAAGCACCTCGACGAGCAGCCGTCCAACAGCTACATCTTCGTCGCGGAGAACGAAGACGGCGAGCCGGTGGGATTCGTGCACCTGCAGAGGACGAAAGACTTCTTCACCCACCGGGACAACTGCCACATCTCGGACATCGCGGTCGCCGAAGCCTACGAAGGCACCGGCGCGGGCAAGTTCCTTCTCGACCATGCGTATGCCTGGGCCAAGGAACACCGCTGCCAGTTCGTCACGCTGGCCGTATTCCCAGGCAACGAACGCGCCCGCGACATGTACACGAAGCACGGCTTCGATACCGACCTCATGAGGCTGGCCAAACCCGTAAGGTAAGGTGGCCGCCCCCCATGGCGGGGAGCCCAAAAAAAGGTTCATCGCGTATTTGCGGGGTGCGTGGTGTGACGTCGTTTCGTGGAATCAGTGTGGGGTTCGCTTCGTAGGGTGGGCTCGCCTGTTCGGCCTCGCATCGGCGCCTGTGCCGTGGCTTGAGAGCCAGTACCGACGGTGCGGGTTGTTGTTGGGAGAGCAAGGCGCGAGCCGATGGTGTGCTTTCGCATCTTGCCGACCGGGGCGCTGGGTGCCTGCTTTCGCAGGCACGACGGTCGGTGGGGACACTGTGATGCCGTCGCATCGCGCTCCTGTGGGAGCCGCTTCGCTTTGTGTGGGAGCCGCTTCAGCGGCGATGGGTGCTCGCGGCGAGATGGCCCGCTGCCGCGGGATCGCCGGCGTAGCCGGCTCCCACAGAGAGCGTCGCGATTCGTCTCTTGTGCTGACGGGGCATGGTAGGAACGCGCAGGGCGCGCTCCTACATAACACGCGAGAGACTCCCAACTATCGTCGTGCCTGCGGCCAAAGGCGAGCCCACCCTACGAAGCGAACGCAGCAAGCGCCAAGTAGCGAAGCCGCAGTCCCCCGAAAACGCACAAAGCCCCAAAAAAAAACCGCCCCGGGAGGGGCGGTTTTCTTGTGCGAATCGCGGAAACTCAGGACTTCGCCGTCGCCGCTTCCTGCTGCTCGCGGGCGTCGAGGCGCGCGGCCATGCGGTCGATATTGGCCAGCGACACGAGGTGCGCGTAGATCCAGCCGAGGGCGCCTTCGCGCAGGAATTCCTGTGCGGTCTTCTCGTCCAGGGCGCGCAGCTTTTCCTCGTTGATGACGAAGAGGCCGTTGAGGTTGATGCCCTTGCCTTCCTTCTGCAGCGTGATGGTGCGCGGCTCGAGCAGGTCGTGCTCGCGCAGCTTGCCCATGAACCACTGCGTGCGGGCCACGTGGTCCTGGAATTCGCCCAGGAAGTTCACGGCGTTCGTGAGGGCCGGCGCATCGGTGCCGTCCTCGTTGAACAGACGCTCGCCTTCCTCGTTGTTGAAGCCTTCATAGGCCTCGTCGAGGAACACGGTGAAGTCGTCGCCTTCGGCGTCCGCCGGCTTCTCGGCCAGCACGAACGGATAGCGGCGCACGAAGGCGGGGATGTAGATGCCCTGCTCCCAGAAACCGTTGTCGCCGACGAGCAGGTTTTCGCCCTGACGCAGGCCCAGGAGTGCCATCGGACCGGCTTCCTCGATGGAGTTGCCGGCGAAGAGGATCGGGAAGTCGCGCGCGGCGGGCGCGAACTCCACACCCGTGAGCGGCACGGAGTGCGCCGCGGCGGCGAAACGGATGTTGTTCACGGCCTTGAGACGCAGGTCGCGGTGGGCGGTGCGGTTCAGGGGAACCGGACGCTCGTAGAAAAGCACTTCTGCCACTGTGTAACCCTCATGGACCCGTCAGACCTGGGAAGCCACCCCGGCCCCCCTTCCAAACCCGCCGGGCTCGAATGCGAACCCCCACTATAGCAGTGGCGGGTGACAGTAGAAGCCCCGCAAGAACCGTACCTGCCGAACGCTTTTTCCACGCGATTATCGGCTATGCTCGGGCGAAGGGCCCCCGAGGGCCTGGGGTCGGCCCCCCGATCCGCACGGAGTTCGACTTGCTGGAACGCTCTTTCGCTTATGTGAAGGACGAGACACGATGACGATGGAAGTGCTCCAAGAAGACCTGCCGAGGGTGACCGCGCTGCATGCCACGCGGGTGCTGTCCCTCGATGCGGCGGGCCGCATCCTGGACTGGATAAGTTGGCAGGACGCCGTCTGCCTTTATGTCAGGGGCGTGGTGGCCTGGACCCTGGGCGAGCCCTGCGTCACCGTTCGCGGTGGCATCAGCCGGGCCAGCGGCCTGCGCAGCAGCCTCGAACTGCACCCGATCGTGGCCAGCACGGGCCACTGCCGCGAGCACGCCATAGACCCGGCGCCGGCCCTCACGAATACCGCCCTCTTCGCCCGCGACCGGCACATCTGCCTGTACTGCGGCCACCAGTACACCCGCCACGAACTCACCCGCGACCATGTGGTTCCCTTGTCCAAGAAGGGCGCCGACGAGTGGGAGAACGTGGTCAGCGCCTGTCTGGCCTGCAACCTGCGCAAGAGCAACCGTACGCCGCAGCAGGCCAACATGCCGCTTCTGGCGGTCCCCTACCGCCCGAGTTGGGTGGAGCACCTGATCCTGTCCAACCGCAATATCCTGGCGGATCAGATGGAGTTTCTCGTCAGCCACCTGCCACGGGACCGGCGGCCGGCCTGAACCCACCGCCCGCGTTTGTTCACGCCCTGTCCCTTGCCCCGACACCTCCGTAGGCGAACAATACGGAGATGAACGACCTTTCCCGCTACCCTTATCTGGCGCAGATCGATTCGCCGGCGGACCTCCGGCGCTTTCCGGTGGACGAGCTTCCGGCCATCGCCGACGAACTGCGCCGTTACCTGATCGAGGCCGTGGCCTCGTCCGGCGGCCACTTCGGGGCGGGCCTGGGCGTGGTGGAACTCACCGTGGCCCTGCACCACGTGTTCGAGACCCCGACCGACCGCCTGGTGTGGGACGTCGGCCACCAGTGCTACCCGCACAAGATTCTCACCGGGCGGCGCGACCGCATCACGACGATCAAGAAGAAGGACGGCCTCGCGCCCTTCCCGCGTCGCGAGGAAAGCGAGTACGACACCTTCGGCGTGGGCCATTCCTCCACGTCGATCTCCGCCGCGCTCGGCATGGCCGTGGCGCTCCAGCGCCGCGGCGACCCGCGCAAGGTGGTGGCCGTGATCGGTGACGGCGCGATGACCGCCGGCATGGCCTTCGAAGCCCTGAACCACGGCGGCGACATCGAGCCCAACATGCTGGTGATCCTCAACGACAACGGCATGTCGATCAGCGAGAACGTGGGCGCGATGACGAAAATGATGGCGCGCGCCATGTCCAGTCGCACGCTCAACGCCTGGCGCGAGCGCGCGAAGAAGGCGATGCCGCGCGAGTCCCTCTTCGGCCGCTTCTTCAAGCGCTGGGAGGAACACGCAAAGGGCATGTTCGTACCCTCCACGCTATTCGAGGAACTGGGCTTCCACTACACCGGGCCCATCGACGGCCACAACATGGCCCAGCTGGTGAATGCGCTGGAGACGGTGAAGGCCCTTCCCGGCCCGCAACTGCTCCATGTGATGACCACCAAGGGCAAGGGTTACGAGCCCGCCGAGAAGGCGCAGATCGAATATCACGCGGTCGGCCCGTTCGACCCGGTGGCCGGTCTCGTGAAGAAGGGCGCGCCGGCCAAACCGACGTATACCGACGTGTTCAGCGACTGGCTCTGCGACATGGCCGCGGCAGACGAGCGTCTGCTCGGCATCACGCCTGCCATGCGCGAGGGCTCGGGCCTCGTCCGCTTCTCGAAGGAATATCCGCAGCGCTACTTCGACGTGGCGATCGCCGAGCAGCACGCGGTGACGCTCGCCGCCGGCATGGCCGTGGAAGGCGCGAAGCCGGTGGTGGCGATCTATTCCACCTTCCTGCAACGCGCCTACGACCAGGCCATCCACGACGTGGCCCTGCAGAACCTCGACGTCACCTTCGCCATCGATCGCGCGGGCGTGGTCGGTCCGGACGGTGCCACGCACTCGGGCAGCTTCGACCTCTCGTTCATGCGTTGCCTGCCGAACATGGTGATCATGGCGCCGGCCGACGAGAATGAATGCCGCACCATGCTCAGCACCGGATTCCGCTACGACGGTCCGGCCGCTGTGCGCTATCCGCGCGGCACCGGCCCCGGCACGCCCCTGTCGGCCGAGTTGGAGACCTACCCCATCGGCAAGGCCGAAGTCCGCCGCCGTGGCCGCCATGGCCTCGCCATCCTTTCCTTCGGCACGATGCTCGCGCCTGCCGCCGTCATCGCGGCCGAAGTGGACGCCACCCTTGTAAACATGCGTTTCGTGAAACCGCTGGACGAGGAGCTGATCCTCGAACTGGCGCGCACGCACAAGGCTTTCGTCACCATCGAGGACAACGCCATCGCCGGCGGCGCCGGTGCGGGCGTGGCCGAGTGCCTCGCGGCACACGGCATCACCCTGCCGATCCTGCATCTCGGCCTGCCCGACGTATACCTCGAGCATGGCAGCCGCGAGGAAGTGCTCACCATGGCGGGGCTCGACCTGCCGCAGGTCCGCCATGCCGTCCGGAAGCGCTTCCCGCAGTTCTGCGCCACGCCGGTGGCCAGCGCAAGCTGATCGCGGTCAGCCTGCCCGCGCGCCGGTGACCCGGTCGCGGGCTTCCAGATCCTGCACGGTAAACGCGTCGACCAATCCCTCGCCGATGAAGATGTCGCGAACCGCGGCAGCCTGGTTCCAGCCGTGCTCCACGAGCAGCCACCCGCCATCCGTAAGGTGCCCATAGGCGCCGCGCGCGATACGGCGGATATCGTCGAGGCCGTCTGGGCCGGAAGCCAGGGCGGACGACGGCTCGAAACGCAGGTCGCCTTGCTCCAGATGCGGATCGCCCGCTTCCACGTAAGGCGGGTTGCTGACGATCACATCGAAACGCCGATCGCCCAGCGCGGCGTACCAGTCGCTTTCCGTCATGAACACACGACCCAGGCCGAGGCGCTGCGCATTGCGACGCGCGACGGCAAGGGCCGCCGCGCTCGCATCGACGGCCGTCACGTCAGCGTCGGGGCGTTCGCTGGCGATCGCGATCGCGATGGCGCCACTGCCCGTGCCCAGATCGAGTACGCGACCGCCTTCGGGCAAGCGCACCAAGGCCTGCTCCACCAGTAGCTCCGTCTCGGGACGGGGGATCAGCGTGGCGGGCGTGACCTCCAGGGGCAGCGACCAGAAATCCCTGCGACCGAGGATGTACGCGATGGGTTCGCCGTTCGTGCGACGGGCGAGCAAAGCATTGAAGCGTGCGATGCGCGCCTCGTCGGGCCGTTCCTCGGCGTGCGCGAAGAACCAGGCGCGATCCACGCCGAGCGCATGCGCCAGCAACAGTTCGGCTTCGAGGCGGTCGCCCAGCGCGACGGAAGCCTCGCGCAAGATCGTGCGGATATCGGTCATGCCGCGATTCTAACGGGCCGAGCACCTACAATGCCGCGATGCGTGCCTTGGCCATCCTTCCTGCCATCCTGCTGCTCGCCGGTTGCCACGCCACCTTCTTCGGCGCGGTGAACGCGCTGGAGCCGGACGCGCATGTCGTTGCCCGCCGCGACCATGTGTTCGACGCAACGGAGAAGCTTTCACTGGACGTCTATGCGCCGGCCCACGCCGACCGCGCGCCCGTCGTCGTCTATTTCTACGGCGGCGACTGGACCACCGGAAAACGGCAATGGTATCGGTGGATGGGCGAAGCACTGGCGGCGCAAGGCATGGTGGCGATGATTCCGGATTACCGCCACTCGCCCGCCGTGCGCATGGACGGCTTCCTGCACGACGGCGCGGACGCTGTTCGCTGGGCGCGCGATCATGCAACGGAGTTCGGTGGCGACCCGTCGCGTCTCTTCGTCATGGGCCACTCGGCCGGCGGACACATCGCTGCGATGCTTGCCGCAGACAAGCGATGGCTGGGCACGGTAGGCATGAAGCCCCGCGACCTCGCCGGCTTCATCGGCGTGGCGGGCGCCTACGACTTCCTGCCACTGGACGAGCCCAGGTACGTCGCCATGTTCGGTGACACGCCCGCCGAGCAGGCGCAGTCGCAACCCATCAACTTCGTCGACGGCGACGAACCGCCTGCGCTTCTGCTGCAAGGCGAGGAAGACACCGAGGTGTTTCCTTCCGAGGCCATATCCATGGAAGGACGTTACCGCCAGATGGGTGAGCCGGTAGCGTTGAAGCTTTATCCGGGGTTGGGGCACGAAGGCCTCGTTTTCGCGTTGGGTCCGATCCACCGCGGTGCGCCGGTGATGCGCGATGTGAAAGAGTTCGTTTTCCACCAGCATTGAAACTCCTCGCATCCCTTGCCGGAAACGCCCGAATTGCACCTACGACTCAGGGGATATAGATCGACCCGACGCCTAGCCGTAGCATCGAGATGAAACAAAGGGAGTTGTCTCATGGTGACCGACACGAAGCAGGCTCAACCGTTCATGGCGTGCTACTTCAGAACGTGGCGCGATTACGCTTCAAATCCCCTGGAAAACAAGACGTCCATGGGCGATCTTCCGCCGGAAGTGGATATCGCCTTCGTCTTTCCGGAGGATGAAGATCGAGAGACATTCTGGCAGGCATTGAAGACGGTTTACGTACCCACGCTGCGCGCTCGTGGGACGAAAGTAGTTCGTACCGTGGACATCAGCCTCCTCTACGATCCTGCCTTTTCCGACGACGCCGAGGGCTATGAGAGGCTCGCGCAACACCTCTACGCCACCTATGTGGAGGAATACGACCTGGATGGGCTGGATGTGGACATGGAGCGCGGCCTGACCGCTGAACAACTTCGCAGAGCCACGGGTGTCTTTCAGGCCTTGTCCCGCCGACTGGGGCCGATCGCAGGGACTGGAAAGCTGCTCATTTACGACACGAACCAGAACGGGACGAATGCACTTTTCACGGCCGTGCACACGCTCGTCGATTATGTGTTGATTCAGTCCTATGGACGGAGCGCGGATCCGGCGAGCTTACAGATGACCTTCGATACCTACGCCGATAAGATCCCCCCTTCGAAGTACGCCATTGGCTTCTCGTTCTATGAAGAGCGAGGCCCACGCTGGGGAGACACCCGGCCTCCCATAGAAACAAGTCGAGCCTATGCCTACTCCCAATGGAATCCTGTCCAAGGAGCAAAGGCGGGGATCTTCTCTTATGCCGTGGATCGCGATGGCGTTCCGGAAGGTTCCGACGCCATTGTTCCAACCGATTACACCTGGACGAAGACGTTGAAGCACGCCATGAAATGAAAAAGCCGGGCGATCGCTCGCCCGGCTTTTTGCTACACGCAGTGACGAAGGATCAGCGCAGGATGGCCTTCGGGTCCTGCTTGGCCTTCTGCGCCGAGCACAGGAGGATTTCCTCGCTGGTCTGGGCCAGGCCGCGTTCCGCACCGCTCACCTGGTTAAGGCGCGGCTTGAAGAACGCGTTCAGGCGATCGGCTTCGGCCTTCGAGCAACCGCCGCCGCCAGCCAGTGCCGGAAGGCGACCGCCGGCGAAGCTGCCCGTGCGCTCCACGATCTTGTCGTAGTTCGCGAGGAACCACTTCCACATCTGCGAGCGCGACGCTTCCGAGTCGCGGCCGCCGCGCAACACCATGGCCATTTCGCCCACCTTCACGTCCTTGCTGAGCGCGAAGTCGCGAGCCTTGTTCGCCAGCGCCGGGTCCTTGATCTCGGCGAGGGCCGACAGCATGGCATTGCGCTTCGCCGGGTCCGAGGTCTTCGGAATCTCGGCGATCAGTGCATCGACGGCAGGGGCGCCGCGTTCCTGCACCGCCACGCCCAGGGCGTCGCCAAGAAGATCGGCATCGGCGGCCTCGAGGTCGAGGTGGCCGTCCTTCGTCTTCAGTGCGGCGTCGCCCTGCTTCAGCAGTTCAGCGCGCACTTCGGGCACGCCGATGTCCTTGTCGGCCAGGAAGCCGGCCAGCACGGTACGCGTCAGCGTGTCGTTGTCGGGCTCGCCGGCCTTCTTGCGGTAGCCGAGTTCCTTCAGCTTCGGCAGGTAGGCGTCGGTGGCCCACTTGCGCAGGTGCTCGCGCTGGGCATCGGTCTGCGCTTCGTTCGAGAGGATCCAGCCGAAGGTACCCATCGGTGCCGTGAAGACTTCGCGGGTCTTCGATGCAGTGAGCGGCTTGTATGCGGCAAGCACGTCGCCGGCGTCGAGTTCGCCATGCTGGAATCCGGCACGAACTGCATCGGCGTATGCCAGCTGCTCGGCATCGCTCAGGCTGCCCACCACTTTCGAAAGAGCAGCGAGATCGGCCTTGCTCTGCGCAAAGCGGTAGTAGCCGCGGCCGTCGGCGTTCGGCAGTACCCAGCTGTTCTTCGCCGCGCCGTCGAGCACCATGGTGCCGGTCGCCTTGTCGAACAGTTCGCACTTCACCTTGTTGCCGCCACCTTCCGTGCCGTAGCGCACGCACATCGGCACGCCCCACACGCGGTTGGCGTCGCCGGTGCTGCCCAGCGGCAGGTAGCGGCTCTGGGCCAGGTGCAGCACCGTCTTCCCGCCTTCGGTCTTCACTTCGGTGGCGACATAGGGCACACCGGACTGGTCGAGGAAGCTGCGGAAGGCCTTCTTGAACGCGTCGCCCTGGCCTGCGGCTTCGGCGATGGCGTCGATCAGGTCGTCCGCCGTGGCGTTGGCGAACTTGTGCTTCTGGATATAGGCACGCATGCCCTTCTGGAACACCGGGTCGGTGACATAACCCTCGAACATGCCGAGAACGGCCGCACCCTTCTGGTACGTGATGCCGTCGAACGCAGTTTCGATGTCGCCGTTACCCGTGATCGGTTGGCGGATCTTGCGCGCGCTCACCAGGCTGTCGTTGTTCATGGCGCCCTGCGCACCGCGCACGCGATCGAGGTCGGCGCGATATTCCGGGTGCACCTTGGTGGTGACCTTCTGCTGCATCCACGTGGCGAACGCCTCGTTGAGCCAGAGGTCGTCCCACCATGCCATCGTGACGGTGTCACCGGTCCACTGGTGGGCCAGCTCGTGCGCGTTGACGTTGAACGAGCCGCGCACGTACTGCGCAGCGGAATCCGGATCGATCAGCAGCAACCAGTCGCGGAAGGTGACGAGACCAGCGTTCTCCATCGCGCCCGCGCTGAAGTCGGGGGCGGCGAGCAGGTCGAGCTTGTCCTACGGATACCCGAATCCGTAGTAGTCCTCGAGCGTATGGATGATGGAATTCGTCTCGCCGAGCACGTGCTGCATGCGGTGACCCTCGCCCTTCGCGGCGATGCCGCGCAGCGGGGTGGCTGTGGAGCGGTACTGGGTGGGCGTGATGTCGGGGCCCTTGACCACGTCCCACGGGCCAACGGCGAACGCGACGAGATAGGTCGGCAACGGCTTCGTGGTGGAGAAGGTCAGCGTCTTCCAACCCGCGCCCGCCTTCTCTTCCTTGACCTGGGCGGTGTTGGCCACGCCCTGGTCGTCGGAGGGGATGGTCAGGCTGATATCGAACGGCACCTTGAACGAGGGCTCGTCGAAGCCTGGGAAGGCATAACGCGCCGACACCGGCTCCATCTGCGTCATGGCATAGGGAATGCCTTCGTGCGAGACCTTGTACAGGCCCTGCAGCTGCTTGTTCAGGGGCGCCGTGAAATCGATGGCCACGGTGATCTCGCCGTCGAGCTTCGCACCCAGGTCGACCTTGGCGACGCCTTCCTTCTCGGCGGCCACGGTGTACTTACCCTCGTGCTTCTTGCCGGCGGCGTCGGTGACGGTGACCTTGGACACCTTCAGATCCTTGCCGTGCAGCCAGATGAAGTCCGAGGCCTGCGCGAGCTTGACGCGGATCGTCGTGGAGCCGGAATAGTTCTCCTGCTTCGGGTCCACCTTGAAGGACAGCTTGTAGGACTCCGGCTGGGCCCAGGTAGGCAGGTGGCCGAGGGGCGCGGCGTCCGTGCCGGCGGCAAGCGCGGCGCCGCAGCAGGCGGCGAGCGCGGTGAGAACGAGGGGGCGGACGAAACGACGCATGGCAGGTGGGACTCCCTGTGGGTAATCCCTCCATCGTGGGAACAGGGGTGACTTTCGACACGTGCCAGAAGGCACCCCTGGTTTCGCTGCAGTGCGTCAGGACTTACCTGGGGCCTAGAATTCCACGATGGGTTTGAACCCGCCGAAGAACATTCGCTTGCCGTCGAAGGGAAGGTTCTTCGGATCGGCGAAGGCTGCAAGCCTCGGATCCTCCATCACTTTCTTCATGATGCGATCGCGATCCCGGCGGTTCTTGTAGACGATCCAGGAGAACACCACGACCTCGTCCGGCTTGAGCTTCACGGACTGGGGGAAGGAGGTGACCTTGCCGGGTTTCACATCGTCCGCCACACACTCCGAATACGCGAGCGCGCCAAATTCCATCCATATCTTGCCTGCGAGGCGGGCCATCTTCTTGTATTCGCCCAGCCGGGCGACAGGAACCGGTGCCACGAAGCCGTCGACGTAACTCATGACCAACCCTCCTCGCGTGGATGTGCGCGGAGCGTCTCGCACAAAGAAGAAAGGCCGCGTTAAACGCGGCCTTTCCCAAAGAACCCACGAGCTGCTCAGCCCGCAGCGTCGGCCTGTTCGAGCACCACGGCCACCGCGTGGATCACCGAAGCGATGCGCACCGCGCTCTGGATCGCCTGCACGGTGATACCGCCTTCGCGCAGCACGCGGTCGTGCGAGTCGATGCACATGCCGCAGCCGTTCACGGCCGACACGGCCAGCGAGACGAGTTCGAAATCGTTCTTCGCATCGCCCTTGTAGCCACCGATGACATTCATGCGCAGCTTCGCCGGCATGGTCTCGTATTCCGGATGGCTCACCAGGTGCTGGAAGCGGTAGTAGATATTGTTCATGCCCATGATGGCGGCCGAACCCTTGGCCGCCGTGAGCTGCTCCGGCGAGGCGTGTTCGGCGGCGAAAGCGGCAACGGCTTCCGTCAGCGGCTTGAAGCGGGCGGCATAGGCCGAACCAAGCGCGACCATGGCGATCTGAGCCATGCTGAGTCCCGGTGCGCCCGTTTCGGTCAGCACCGTGTCGAGGTTGAGCTTGAGATCTTTCGCATATTCGGGAAGCTGGCTGCGCAGGTCGGCGACGCTCATGAATGCACCTTTGTCTTCTGATCTTCAGGATAGGGGCACGGAATGTCTCGGCGCCGGCGGCACCGGTTCACGTGGGTACGCGAAGGGCGTGTATCGGGGAATAAGGGGGCGGTGAAGCGGACTTCACCGCCAGGGTGCCCACGCCGCGCGTGAGGGAGGGGGGACGCGGCGTGGGTCTTTGACTTGCCTTAGGCGACCTTCAGGGTCTCGTCGCCGGCCTTCCAGTTGCAGGCGCACAGTTCGTCGGTCTGCAGGGCGTCGAGGACGCGCAGCACTTCGTCCGGGTTACGGCCGACCGAACCGGCCGTGACGTAGGCGAACTGGATCTCGCCGTTCGGATCGACCAGGAAGGTGGCGCGCTGGGCAACGCCTTCGTCGGTCAGAATGCCGAGGGCCGTGGTCAGGTCCTTCTTGATGTCCGCCAGCATCGGGAACTTGAGGTCCTTCAGGTCAGCGTGGTCCATGCGCCAGGCGCGATGGACGAACTCGGAGTCGGTCGACACGGCCAGCACCTGGCAGTCGCGGTCGGCGAACTTCTCGTTGAGGTCGCTGAAGCCCTTGATCTCGGTCGGGCACACGAAGGTGAAGTCCTTCGGGTAGAAGAAGACGAGCTTCCACTTGCCCTCATAGGACTTGTCCGTCACGTCGACGAAAGCGTCCTCGATCTTGTTGGCGAGCGGGCCACCGGCCACGGCCTTCAGGTTGAACTGGGGGAACTTGTCGCCAATGCTCAGCATTTAGACTCTCCGTTAAGGGGGGTTGGTTGAACTTCTACGACCAAGCTTACCGGCCTGGTACACATATTCCAAATCGATTGTAGGCATGAATGTGATAGGCTGCACCTATCACGAGCTCCTTCGAGGCAGCCACCATGAACCTCCGCGACCTGTCCTACCTCGTCGCGCTGGCGGAGTATCGCCATTTCGGCCGCGCGGCCGAAGCGAGCTTCGTCAGCCAGCCCACCCTCTCTACCCAGATCCGCAAGCTCGAGGATGAGCTGGGCGTGGCGCTGGTGGAACGTACACCGCGGAAAGTCCTCCTGACGGAAACGGGGCGTGAAATCGCCCGGCGGGCACGCGGTGTGCTGTCGCAGATCGACGAGATCAAGTCGATCGCCCAACGCACGCGCGATCCGGAATCGGGCACCATCCGGCTTGGCATCTTCCCTACGCTGGGGCCGTACCTGCTGCCGCACGTGGTCCCGCGCCTGCGCCAGAGGTTCCCGCGGCTGGAACTCCTGTTGCGGGAGGAAAAGACCGAGCAGGTGCTGCACATGCTGCGCGAGGGCACGCTCGACGCCGGCATCCTGGCCCTGCCCGTGCATGACGACTCGCTGCACACCGAGTTCCTTTTCGAGGAGCCGTTCGTGCTGGCGGTGCCTGGCGGGCACCCCCTGGCCTCCCGCGACAGCCTCCGCATGGAAGACCTCTCGGACCAGGACCTGCTGCTGCTGGAGGACGGGCACTGCCTGCGCGACCAGGCCCTCGAGGTATGCCACCTCGCTGGCGCCGGCGAGAAGTCCGGGTTCCGCGCCACCAGCCTGGAAACGCTGCGGCAGATGGTGTCGGCGAACGTCGGTATCACCCTCCTGCCCGCCCTGGCGGTGAAACCGCCCGTCGCGCAGTCGCCGAACGTGCAACTCGTGGAGTTCGAGGCGCCCGCGCCCAGCCGTCGTATCGCCATGCTCTGGCGGAAAAGTTCCGCCATGACACCGTTCTTCGAGGCACTGGCCGCGGTGATCCGCGACCTTCCCGCCGACCTCCTGACCACGCACGGTTGCGGTACGGGTCAACCGGGCGCCGGCACAGCCGTTGCCTTTCCCTCCCCCTGAACGGTCCCACCCACCGATGCGCGTCTGGCTTGTCGTCCTGCTCCTGGTCTGTACCTGGGGCGGTTATTCCTGGTGGAAGCACCGGCCCCTGCACAACCAACCCGGCGTCCTCGCCGCCGAAGTACCGGAACAGGAACCGGTCGGCGGCGGCACCACGCTGAGCCGGGGGCATTTCACGTTGAGCCCGCGCGCCACGTTCGCCATGACGGCCCGGGTGCTGTCGCGGGAGGACTACCAGCTCGACGACCTTGCGCCGATCGCCCCGACCGACCTGGCGATGGGCTGGGGACGCATGTCGGACAGCGCGGTGCTGGACCATATCCGCATTTCGCAATCGAACCGCTTCTACTACTGGTATACGGACCAGTTCCCGATTCCCCGCCACGAGATCGAGGATTCGAGCGCGAACATGCACATGATCCCGGCCAACGACGAGGCAGCCCGCGCGCTGCGCGACGTGCGCACGGGCGAAGTCGTCCACGTCGAGGGTTTCCTCGTCGACGTGAAACGCGACGACGGCTGGCACTGGAATACGTCGCTGACGCGCGAGGACACGGGTGCCGGCGGGTGCGAGATCGTGCTGGTCGAAAGCCTGCGGGACGAGGCCGTCGCGGCCCACTGAGAGCGGTGCCCTAGGACTGGATCAACACGTGCAGCGGCACGTGGCCCGGCCAACGCGCGCGACCATTGAGACCGGCCAGTTCGATAGCGACGCTGGCGCCGACGACTTCCGCCCCCAGGCGCTCCACCAGACGGCGCGCGGCTTCCAGGGTGCCGCCCGTCGCAAGCACGTCGTCCACGATCACCGCCTTCTCGCCCGGGGCAACGGCGTGCGTGCCGATCTCCAGGCGGTCCAGGCCGTACTCCAGACCGTAGTCGACGCCGACCACCGGCGGCGGAAGCTTGCCCGCCTTGCGCAATGGCACGAACCCGGCGCCGAGCGCCCGGGCCATGGCCGCACCGAAGATGAAGCCGCGCGACTCGATGCCGCAGACGGCCCCGATGTCCCGGCCACGCCACGGCTCGCACAGCGCGTCGATGCATGCCGCGAACGCGGCCGCGTCGGCGAGCAGGGGCGTGATGTCCTTGAACATGATGCCGGGGCGCGGAAAGTCCGGTACGTCGCGGACAAGATCGAGAAGGGCCTGCATGGGGTTCCTGGCGAGGTAACGCGGGCGCTCAGGCCGGCAAGGTGAGCGAACCGAAGTCGTCGTCGGAGGCCGCTGCAGCACGGGCCTCGGCCAGCCGGGCGTCGACCTGGCGCACGATGCCTTCCGCCGCTTCGGCCGCGGCTTCGGGAACCATCACGGCGAGGAAGTCGCGGGCCGGCAACTGTCCCACCGCGCCGGTGAGGAACTCGCCCGCGATGAACGCGGGGATCTCCGCACGTTCGAGCGCATCCTTCACCAGATGGGCGTCGATGAGGGATTCGGCGTGGTAGGCGATACGCATGGCAGCACGCTACCCCGCCGACAGGGCGCTCGGCAAGCTCCCTGGGGTAAACTTGACCTTTTGCCGCGCCCCACCTTCGAGCCCTTCGCGATGTCGACTGAAACGCCCGTCCTGCAGCAGCACTTCATCCGCCAGATCGTCCGGGACGACCTGGCCTCCGGAAAGCATGCGCAGATCCGCACCCGGTTCCCGCCCGAACCGAATGGCTACCTGCACCTGGGCCATGCCAAGTCGATCTGCCTCAACTACGGCCTCGCCGCCGAGTTCGGCGGCCTGTGCAACCTGCGTTTCGACGACACCAATCCTTCCAAGGAAGACCTGGAGTTCGTCGAGGCCATTCAGCGCGACGTGAAATGGCTGGGCTTCGACTGGGCGGAACTCCGCCACGCATCGGATTACTTCGAGGTGTTCTATCGTTCGGCGCTGAAGCTGATCCGCCTCGGCGTGGCCTACGTGGACGACCTCAGCGCGGACGAAGTGCGCGAATACCGCGGCACGCTGACCGAACCCGGCCGCAATTCGCCGTATCGCGATCGCAGCGTGGAAGAGAACCTCGACCTGTTCCAGCGCATGCGCGCAGGTGAGTTCGCCGACGGCAGCAAGACGCTTCGCGCGAAGATCGACATGGCGTCGGGCAACATCAACCTGCGCGACCCGGCGCTGTATCGCATCCGCAAGGTGCACCACCAGAACACCGGCGACGCGTGGCCCATCTACCCGATGTACGACTTCGCGCATTCGCTGTCCGACGCGCTGGAAGGCATCACCCATTCGCTCTGCACGCTGGAATTCGAAGACCATCGCCCGCTGTACGACTGGTGCGTGGACAAGGTGGATCTCGCGAACGATCCCGAACTGTGGGAGCCACTGCTGAAGGCCGGCCTGCCGACCTCGCCGAGCAAGCCTCGCCAGATCGAATTCTCCCGCGGCAACCTCAACTACACCGTGATGAGCAAACGCAAGCTCATCACGCTGGTGGCCGAGAACCTCGTGGACGGCTGGGACGATCCACGCATGCCCACCATCGCGGGCGTCCGCCGCCGCGGCTTCACGCCCGCGGGCATTCGCCTGTTCTGGGAGCGCATCGGCGTCAGCAAGCAGAACAGCACCATCGACATGAGCGTGCTCGAGGGCGCAGTGCGCGAAGATCTCGACTCCACGGCGCCGCGCCGCCTGGCCGTGATCGATCCGCTGAAGATGGTGATCACGAACCTCGACGAAGGCCATGCCGAGTCGCTGACGTTCCCGAACCATCCCAAGGACGAATCCTTCGGTACCCGTAGCGTGCCGTTCTCGCGCGAGCTGTGGATCGAGCGGGAAGATTTTGCCGAAGTGCCGCCGAAGGGGTTCCATCGCCTGAAACCGGAAGGCGAGGTGCGCCTGCGCGGTGTCGGCATCGTGCGCTGCGACGAGGTGGTGAAGGACGCCGATGGTCAGGTGCTGGAGCTGCGCTGCACGCTCGACCCGGAAACCCGCACGGGCATGCCGGGCGCGGACCGCAAGGTGAAGGGCACCATCCATTGGGTGAGCGCACGCGACGCGGTGCCTGCGATCGTCCGTCTGTACGACCGGCTGTTCGACGTTACCGATCCGGACGACGACAGCGACGGCAAGACGTACAAGGACCACATCAACCCGCACTCGCGCCGCATCGTGCACGGCTATGTGGAGCCCGCCGCCGCGGCGGCGATGCATGAAGACCGCATGCAGTTCGAGCGCCTGGGCTACTTCGTGGCCGACATGCACGACCACACGCACGCCGCGCCCGTCTTCAACCGGGTGGTGACCCTGCGCGATTCCTGGGCGAAGCAGGCCTGATGCTGTACGCGCAGGTTCATCTCACCCTTCCCGCCTGGGTGCACGAGGCGGTGAACACGTCGGTGGATTACGCCGGAGACGACGCCAAGGTCGGCCTGGCCATCGAGTTGTCGGGGCTCAATGTCGACCTCGGCACGGGCGGTCCGTTCGGCGCCGTGGTGTTCGATGGCAACGACCGTATCGTCGCCGTGGGCGTCAACCGCGTGGTGCCGCACAACTGTTCGGCCGCGCATGCCGAGATGATGGCGTACATGACGGCCCAGCAGCGCCTGCAACGGTTCCGGCTTAATGAAGACGGCAACCGCTTCGTCCTCGCGACCAGCTCGCAACCCTGCTGCCAGTGTTTCGGTGCCACCGTCTGGGCAGGCATCGACGCGTTGCTTATCGGCGCGCGTGCCGAGGACGTGGAAGAACTCACCCCCTTCGACGAAGGCCCCCTGCCGGAGGATTGGGTGGGCGAACTGGAGCGTCGCGGCATCGCCGTGCGTAGCGACATCCGCCGCGACGAGGCACGCGAGGTGCTGCGCCGCTACGGCGAATCGGGCGCGGCGTACTGAGCCTGGACCGGACCCGGTGAACCGCCGCTGGCGCGCGCTGCTGCCGTTGGGCCTGCTGCTTCTGGGCGGCGTGGCCTTCTTCGCCAGCGGCGCCTTCGATCGCTTCGAACCGCATCGGCTGCTGGCCGACGAAGGACACCTGCGCACCGCCATCGCGGCGCATCCGTTCATGGCGCGCTTCCTGTATTCGGCAACCCTGGCCGTGGCCATCGCCACCGGCGTGCCTGGCACCATCGTGATCGTGCTGGCCGGCGGCCTCCTGTTCGGCGCTGTGCAAGGTACGGCGCTTTCGTCGGTGTCGCTGGTGCTCGGGTCGCTGGCGCTCTATCTCGCCAGCCGCTACGCGTTCGCTGCCGGCCGCCGGGCGCCGCCGGCGCTGGCGCAACGGCTGCGCGCACGATTCTCCGCCCATCCGGTCACCTACGCGCTTGCGCTCCGGTTCGTGCCCGTGGTGCCTCTGGGCGCCATGACCGTGGCACTGGCGTGGCTACGCTGCCCTCTGTGGCTGTTCATCGGCGCCACCTGGCTCGGCGGTACCGTCTCGCTGTTCGTGGAGAGTTCCGTGGGAGCGGGATTGGGCGAGACCTTCGCCGCGGGCCAGCCGGTCAGCGCGGCCGGCTTGCTCGACCAGCGCATCCTCGTGCCACTGGCCGCCTTCGCCATTCTGACGGTGCTGCCGCTTGCTGTTCGGACCCTGATAACGCGCCTTCGCCGACGCGCCTGACGCCGCCCCCGCCGATCTGCGATAGGCTAACCCCTCGCGCAATCCTGGAGGGGGGCCGCGCAAGGGGAAGGCAGCAATGCGTGACGTTTCAACTCCATGGCTGGAAAAGGTCTGG
Organism: Luteibacter sp. SG786; assembly: GCF_011759605.1. Lineage (GTDB taxonomy): Bacteria > Pseudomonadota > Gammaproteobacteria > Xanthomonadales > Rhodanobacteraceae > Luteibacter. The sequence continues at coordinate 202,552 of NZ_JAAOYX010000001.1, read as the reverse complement.
CGACGCACATCGCTCGTGCAGCGCCTGACCTGTGTCGCCCTCGTTCCGACCGCCATCAGTGCCGTGCTCCTGGTCACGCTGCTCACGCGGCACCAGATGGACACCCTGCACGAGATGGGCCGCTCCACGGCGGACGCCATCGCGCAGCAGGCTGCCACCGTTTCCGGCGATGCGCTCCGGACCGGCGAACGGCGCGAACTGGGCCGGATCGCCCAATCCATCGTGCAGTTGCCGCAGGTGTCGCGGGTGCGGATCAGCGACCGCGACGGCGAAATCGTCGCCGACCGCGTGAACGGCTCCATCGCCGGCGGCGACGACGACAGCCTCACCGTCGCCCGCGAAATCCTCGACCCGCTCACGCGTCGCGCGGTCGGTTCGGTGATTGTAGACGTGAGTGTCGAAGACGCCGTCGCCGCACAGCGCGCCAGCGTGCACAACGCGCTGGTGTGGCTGGCGCTGAGCCTGCTGATCGCTGTGATGATCGGCTGGTCCACGGCGCGCTGGCTGAGTGCGCCATTGCGCAACCTCGCCATCGCGGTACGCCAGCTGGGCCTCGGCGACCGTACGGTGGTCGTCCCCGTGACCGACGACACGGAAATCGGCGACCTGCAGCGCGGCTTCAACGGCGCCGCCTCCAAACTGCTGCACGCGCAGATCGGCATGGAGCGCGAGATCGCTTCGGCAACCGACGAACTGGCACGCAAGAACGCGGCACTGGAAGCGGCCAGCGTCGCCAAGGCGCGTTTCCTCGCGGCCGCCTCGCACGACCTGCGCCAGCCGCTGTATGCGCTGACGCTGTTCTCGTCCGGCCTCGCGGTCGACGAATACGATCCCGTACGGCTGAACCGCATCGCGCACATCCAGGAATGCGTCGAGTCGCTCGACCACCTCTTCGGCGAGCTGCTCGACCTTTCCCGGCTGGAGACCGGTGCCATGCCCGCGGCGGTGCGCGACGTACCGTTGGACGAGGTCTTCGAGGAAGTGAGCGTCAACTTCCGCATGGTGGCGGAGCAACACGACCTGCGGCTCGTGGTCCGCACCACCCGGCTGTGGGTCCGCTCGGACCGCACCATGCTCGCCCGCATCCTCAACAACCTGGTGAGCAACGCGCTGCGCTACACGCGTACCGGCGGCGTGCTGGTGGGCGCACGGCGGCGGCTGGACGGCACGGTACGCGTCGACGTGTGGGACACCGGCCTGGGTATCGCCGAGGAACACCTCCAGCACATCTTCGACGAGTTCTACCGCGTGGAGGGAGGGCCCGATACCGGCCGCCCGGAAGGCACGCGCCGCGGCCTCGGCCTTGGCCTTTCCACCGTGCAGAAGCTTGCCGGGCTGCTGGGCACCCGCGCCTCGGTGCGCTCCCGGCCGGGAAAGGGCACGCTTTTTTCGATCGTCTTGCCGGAAGTGCAGCCGGGCACGATGGAAATCGCGCCGACGCCTCCGCCGGACCCGGCCATTCCTCGCGACATCGTGGGCATGCGCGTCCTCGTGATCGACGACGAGCCCACCATCCTTGCCGGCATCAGTTACCTCCTCGGCAGCTGGGGTTGCGAGGTCGTGACGGCCGAGGACGCCCAGCAGGCCATGGAGGCCGTGCACCAGTGGATGCAACCGCCCGACATCGTCATATCCGACCTGCGCCTTCGCGAAGGCACGGGCCTGGACGTGATCGAGCAACTCGACCGCTATTACCGCCGTCGCCCCGGCGACCCGCCGCCGTTCGCGCGCGTACTGATAACAGGCGAAACGCGTGGCGAATTCCTGCACCACGTCGACCAGACCGATACCCGGGTGCTGTTCAAGCCGGTTTCGCCGGAACGCCTGCATGAGGTAATGGTTTCTGCCTGGACTGTCCATCGGGCAGCCGTCTGAGCCGGATGGCCGGCTTGCCGACGGGAGCCCGGAGGACTATGGTCCGCTCCATGGGGTGGCTCGCAAGCCTTGGCGGGCGGAGGATGGGCATGCGTGTACTGATCGCTGACGATCATCGGCTGATCATCGAGGGCGTGAAGCTCAAGCTTCGCGAACTGGAAAAAGATGTCGAGTTCGTCGAAGCCGAAACGATCAAGGATCTCTACCGGCGGCTGGAGGAATCCCCCCTGCCCGACGTGGCCCTGATCGACATGGCCATGCCGGGGGCCGATGGCGTCGAACACATCAAGTTCGCGGTGAAGGCCCTGGGCGCATCGGCCGACGACGGCGATTCGCGCGGCCATCCGGTCATCGTGCTTTCCGGCACGGAGGACCCTTCCGCCATCCGCCATGTGCTGGATCTGGGCGTGCAGGGTTACATCCCGAAATCCTCGCCTCCGGACGTCATCCTCAATGCCGTGCGGCTCGTGATCGGGGGCGGCATCTATGTGCCGCCCGAGGCGATGAAGTCGGCCGCCGCCACCGTGGCACCCACCTTCGCGCTGTCGCAGGGCAACGACGGGCTCACGACGAAGGAACGCCTGGCCACGGTGCTCACCGACCGCCAGATCGACGTCCTGAAGCTGCTGGCAAAGGGACGCCCGAACAAGCTCATCGCGCGCGAACTGCAGATCAGCGAGGGCACGGTCAAGATCCATCTGGCCGCGATCTTCCGCGCCCTGCATGTGCGGAACCGGCTCGAGGCGCTGGTCGCCGCCCAGCACCTCGGCGACTGACGATGCGCGCTTGGCTGGCCTCATGGCTGGTCTGCGTGCTTGCCGCCGCGCCCGTCGCGGCCACATCGCAGGGCGACATCGATCCGGCCGCTCCGCTCACTTTCGGCATCCTCCCCATCGGCGGCCCCGCGGAATCGCTGGAAGCGTGGCGTCCGATGCTCGACGACCTGCACAAGGCGATCGGCCGGCCGGTGCGTGCCGTGTCTGTCACCACCTACGAGGGTATCGCCCAGGCGATCAGCGAACAGCGGGTGGACATCGCCTTCCTTTCCGGGCGGCTTGCGCTGGACGCGGTCACGCAACAGAACATGCAGGTGATCGGGCGACTGACCCGCGGCGACGGTTCGCGCGGCTATCGCGCCGTGCTGATCGTGGCGGCAGATTCGCGACTGCGCAGCCTCGACCAGCTTTTCGCGCGTCCCGGCAAGTGGCGCTACGCACGCGGCGAGGCGCTTTCCGTTTCGGGCTATCTGGTGCCGGAGACGCAACTCTTCGCCGCGCGGGGCGTGGATTCGGACACGTTCTTCGCCAGCGTGCACGTGGACAACCATCAGAACAACGCGCTGGCCGTGAGCAATGGCGAAGTGGACGTGGCCACCAACAACACCGCCGACCTCGAGCGCTTCCAGCAGCACTTCCCCGAGCAGTATGCCCGCCTGCGCATCCTGTGGACCTCGTCCCTCATCCCGCATGCGGTGATCGTCATCCGCAACGATCTGCCGCAGGCCCTGCGTGCGCAGGTCGCCGCCTTCGTGACCGGCTACGGCAAGGGCAAGGACGGTGCGCGAGAGGAAGCAAACCTCAAGCGCATCCACGACATCAGCGGGTTCGCCCCGGCCGACAACGCCGACCTGATTCCCTTTGCGGACATCGAATACGCCCTCGAACAGCGCCGTGCCACCAGCGCGCAATGGGTGAGCGAGGCAGCCCGCGACGCGCGGTTCCGCAAGATCCGCGGCGACCACGACAGCCTGGTCGCGCTGCTGCGCGGAAAGTAATAGGCCGAACGATATAGGCCGCCGGGGTTAGCTCCCCTTGTCTATCGCGCGCTCCTGCCGCGTTGCATAAATTCCTTCACGAGACCCAGTGCCACAAGGCCACCCATGACCGTGTCGCCGCGATCGCCAGGAAGGCCTGCATCCCTTCGCCGGCAGTTGATCCTCAAGGGTCTGCTGCCCACGACGGTCGCTGCGCTCGCCATGGCCGGCACCCTCGGCGTGCTGCACATGCGCGCAGCGGATGCGGAGGTTCACGCTTCGGCCCGCATACAGGCCGCGCGCATTGCCGCCGCGATGACCGACGCGAGCAACGACGACGCCATCCGCGACGCGCTCAGCCGGGCGCTTCTGCGCACCGCGCCGACGCAACAGGCGATCCTGCATCGCGAACTCGCCGGCGACATCGCGGTGGACAGTGGACGGCGCCTTGCGCCGGACAGCCAGATACGCACATGGACGAGCACGGACCACGGCACACTGGAAACGGTGAGCGATGCCTCCGCGCTACGCGAACGGCATCTTGCGGGCTTCGTCATGACGCTCCTCCTCTGCGGCGGCATCGTCTGGCTCTTCGCCATTGCACGACGGGGACTGGAGCAGGACATCGTGGCCCCGATGGAGAACGTGCGGGCGCGGATCGATCGCTTCCTCCATCCGCGCGGCGCGCAGGCGCCAGCGGGCGACGATGTACTGCAAGCCATCGACACGTTGCTCGACGAACTGGTGGACCTGCGCACCCGACATGATGCAGCCATGGCCGATGCGCTGCGCCAGCGCCTGCAGGACATCGCCAGGCACACGCGGTTCGTCGAGCAGGTAGGAGACCACTTCCGCCAGCCGCTCCAGGCGCTGGCCCTTTTCGTCGCCGGCATGCAGCCCGGCGACGATCTCCGCCAGCGCGCGGTGCTGGGCCAGATGCGCAGCAGCCTCACCCGCCTCAACGAACTGCTCGACGGGCTGCTCGAAATGGCGAGGTTCGATGCGGGTGCGGTGGAACCCGCGGCGGTCGACGTCATCGCGTCCGATCTCTATGTCCGCGGGCGCTCCGCTATCGAAGCGGATGCCGCGCGGCTCGGCGTGGACGTGCGCTGGCGTGGCGGCCGCCTGCCCTTGCACGTGGACCCGGTGCTGTTCGGCGAGCTGCTGCACAAGCTGGTTTCCAACGCGGTGCTCAGCACGCCGCACGGTCGCGTGCTGGTCGCCGTCCGCCGTCGCGGCGGGGCTATCCGTCTGGAAGTGCGCGACAACGGCATGGGCCTCGACCCGGGGGCGCAGGCGCGCGTGTTCGAAGACTTCACCCGCCTGCCGGGACACCCCGGCTACGGGCTGGCGCTGGCCGTCGCCCGGCGCATTGCCGACACCATGGGTGGCCGCATCGGCGTGCGCTCCAGCCCGGGACGGGGAACCCTGTTCTGGGCGGAGTTCGATGGCGCGGCGGTGCTGCCCGCGGCGAGCCATCCGGCCGAACTGCACTGGCATCCCGCCTGGTAGAAAACGGCCACGGGGTCCCCTGTCACGCGCGCCTGGACCGGCGTATCGTTGCGGGCAGACGGAACCTGCCTCGAGGACCACGACCGTGGCGAGCATCAACTGGTCGGATACGGCGCCCATCGTGGCGTTCGTCGGCGTGTTCGCCGGCGCGATCGGGCTGCCCGTTCCCGCCATGCCCACGCTCATCGTCGTCGGCAGCACACTCGTTGCGGCCCGCGATCCGCTCCTCATCATCGGCACCTTCATTGCCGCGCTGGCAGGGGCCTTCCTGGGAGACGCCGCGTGGTTCCTCACCGGCCGCCGCTTCGGATACCGTGTGCTGGACGGCCTCTGCCGCATCTCGCTCTCGCCCGACACCTGCGTACGGCGGGCAAGCGGCTTCTTCGAAAAGCGCGGGGTGAAGCTCCTCCTGGTCTCCCGCTTCATCCCCGGGTTGTCGCTGGTGGCCATTCCCATCGCCGGTGCCGGCGACACGCGCTTCTCTCGCTTCACGCTTTACGACCTGCTCGGCGCGGCGCTCTGGATCGTCGTGGGGTTGTCGGCCGGCATGCTGTTCTACCGGCAGATCGACGCGGTGCTCGCGCTGCTGCGGCAGTTCGGTATCGGCATGTTCGCCGTCGCCGCGATCGGACTCGCGCTGTGGATCGCCTTCCGCTATGCACGACGTGCGCTGCTGCTCGCGCGGCTGCGCAAGAGCCGGATCTCCGTGGACGAGCTGTCTCGCCTGCTCGCGAACGAACCCGGTGCGCTCATCGTCGACGTGCGCTCGGCGATCAGCCGCCGCGACGACCCGTACGTGATTCCCGGCTCCCGGCTTTTCGACCTCGCCACCGCGGACCAGGAACTGGCCACGCTGCCCCGGCACAGCGCCCTGGTGATCTACTGCTCGTGCCCGAACGAGGTGTCGGCCGCCAAGGTGGCGGAACGCCTGAGCAAGCTGGGGTTCTCGAACGTCCGCCCTCTCACCGGCGGCCTCGGCGCCTGGCGCGAGGCGGGTGGCGACGTGGAGGCGATCGCCCTCACCACCTGAACCGGACGCCCTTTCGGGTTGTGCCGCCCGCCGCGGCCTCGTAAACTTACCGGTTCTCGCGTTTGGGTCGTTAGCTCAGTCGGTAGAGCAGCGGACTTTTAATCCGTAGGTCGACGGTTCGAATCCGTCACGACCCACCAATACGCCGCTCACAGCCGCACCCGCAAGACGCGTGAGAATCGCCAGGGGTCCTCCCTTTTCTGCTTCGATGCCACGGCGTAGGTCACCAGGATGTCGCGGCCGCGATTCGCTGCCAGCCACGCATCCGGAATGCGAAACACGAGTACATCCTTCGAGACGACATCCTGCCGGGGTAGGTCGAGTGTGGTTGCGCCCTGCAGGCGCACGTTCGCGTGGTATGCGGTGTCCATGGCCGGAAAGCGCACCAGTACCTGCGTGTGGTCGTCGCTCAGTGTCGGGGCCGGAAGCTCGAGCGGCTGCGCTTCCACCTCCACGATGGCCGTTCGGGAAACCTGCACGTCGCCATTGCCTTGCCTGATCGAGAACGCCACGCGAGCGGTGCTGCCGATGGTATCGATCACCTCTGTCCGCGGAATGCGCAGCAACACAGGAGCAACCTCCGTGACCGTCTCGGGGGGCGTTACGTACGTGATCGACGGCCCTGCCCAGGACACGCTGACAACCTGCCCCGCCGCCATGCCTTCGTACACGGGCACCTCGACGGTCACATAGTCCGCTCGGTAGAAGTCCGTCAGGAGCAACCTGCTCCCACCCTCGCCGGAGGCTTCGCGCACCGTCGGCACCTGCTCGGGAACGGGCGCTTCGGCGCCCAGCGCCTGGTCCTGTGCGCGATACGCGAACATGGCATCGGCCTCTGGCGACGAAGGCAGGTCGATTCTGACGATCGGAAGGCGGATGCCCGTCTGCGCGTAATAGTCGCGCTGGTCGTGCTGCGCGCCCGCCAGTCCGCTACCGCTGTAGAAGAACGCTTCGATGGGCAGATCGGCGGGTATGCCGGGTTTCCATGTTTCGATCCGCAATTCGTTCTCGGGATTGGCGCCACGAAACGAAGGGGCGTACTTCATCGCCTTGAGGCTTTCGAGGAAGGCGTTCGCGCTGCCCTCTGCCGTCAGATCGAATCCGCACTGGGTGAACTTGCCGTTGGCACCGGCTACCCGGGTGAACGACGAGCGCCAGCCCTCGGCCCTCGTGATCCCTTGCTGCTGACAGGGTGCACTCTTGACCGGATAGGCGTCATAGGCACCGCACCCACGCCTGTCGCGCCGGTAGGTGGACGCATCCACCGGGAACGAACAGAGCGCCGCCGGATGCACCTTGCCTTGCGAGGAGAGATAGGGCGCGAAAATGAAACCGTTTTGATAACCGAGCGCGAACGCGTTGAACTCGGCGTCCTTTCTCAGGAAGGAAAACGAAACCGCGCCGGTTTCCACGGCGCTCGGGCTCGGATCCCAGGAGTGATAGGCGGAAGACGCCTTGGTGCCGCGAAGAAGGATGCCCGAACAGAGGAAGGCCGGAAGCGTCGGTCCGCCGCAATCCGGCCGCGTGTCCACGTAGCGGGCTCGCAGAATCTGCGCGATACGCTCCGGGCTTGCCTCCCCCGTGGCATCCTGCGACCCGTGCGCGGCACTTGCCGCCAAGAAGGCCACGGCCGCCACGACCGCGCCGAGTTTCCGGAGCCATCCATCCATGGCCTTGGTCCGCTTCCTGCGTCGTAACGCGACTTTCTGCCGGCCGCGTGCGCGGCGCAATAGTCCGGAAGTTGTAAGGCTCGGAAGCCTTCATTCGTCCTGTGTTGTCGCCGAAGAGGCATAGCGATCGTTCGTGCGGAGGCGCGGCCCAGGCGTATATTGATGGCCCCTGCAAAGGACGATGAGCCCCGTCGATGCCGGCGGCATCCATAGTGTCGACACGGCAGTCACAACCGCATTGAACGCAGGCCGCGACTTCACGTCGGCACTCTGAGCGAGCGCTCCCGTCTTCAGGCGTAACGGGTAGGATCCGGCACGCCAGCCTTCGCGAACCCTTCCGCGCGCAAGCGGCAGGCATCGCAATGTCCGCATGCGCGGCCGTTCGCATCGGCCTGGTAGCAGCTGACCGTCGCCGCGAAATCCACGCCAAGGCGCATGCCTTCGCGCACGATGTCGCCCTTGCCCATCTGCATCAGGGGCGCATGGATACGGATGCCCGCACCTTCCACGCCGGCCTTGGTGGCGACATTGGCAAGCGACTGGAACGCCTCGATGAAGGCCGGACGACAGTCCGGATAGCCCGAGTAGTCCACGGCGTTGACGCCGCAGAAGATGTCGTTGGAGCCGAGCACTTCCGCCCATCCGAGCGCAATCGACAGCATGATGGTGTTGCGCGCCGGTACGTACGTGACAGGAATGCCTTCGCCGCCGTCTTCCGGCACATCGATATCGGCCGTGAGGGCTGAGCCGCCGATGCTGCGCAGATCGACGTGCACCGTCTTGTGCACCACGGCGCCGAGCATGGTCGCCACGCGTTCGGAGGCTTCCAGCTCGGAACTGTGCCGTTGCCCGTACGCGACGCTGAGCGCGTAGACCTCGAAACCTTGCTCGCGCGCCATGGCGATGGTGACGGCGGAATCCATGCCACCCGACACGAGGATGACGGCCTTGCGGGGAGCGTTCGGAACGTTCATGCGTATTACCTTGGAATCAATGGCCTGCCGCGTCGTTCCACAACAGCTTGTGCAGCTGGAGTTGGAAGCGCACGGGAAGGCGCTCGGCGAGGATCCATTCGGCCAGTTCGCGCGGCTCAACCTTGGACCACACGGGGGAGAACAGCACCATCGCCTTGCCGTCGAGCGCATGCTCGCGCACGACGTCGCGCGACCACTCGAAGTCGCCACGGCTGGCGATCACGAACTTCACCTGGTCGTGCGGAAGAAGATGGTCGAGATTGCTCCACAGGTTGCGGCCGCTCTCGCCGGAATCCGGCGCCTTCAGGTCCATGACCTTGCGCACGCGAGGATCGACCTGGGAAACATCCAATGCGCCGGAGGTTTCGAGCGACACCTCATAGCCCGCGTCGCAAAGCCTGCGCAGAAGGATGAGACAGCGCTTCTGTGCCAGAGGTTCGCCGCCGGTGACGCATACATGATGGGCACCGTGGCTGGCGACTTCCGCGAGGATCGCGTCGATGTCGTGCCATTGGCCGCCGTGGAAGGAATACTCCGTGTCGCACCACACGCAGCGCAGGGGGCAGCCGGTCAGGCGAACGAAAACAGTGGGCCAGCCAATGGCATCGGCCTCGCCCTGCACGGAGTGGAAGATCTCGGTGATGCGCAGCCGCTCCCGGACGGGCGGGGCCGGCGAGACGTCCGCCGGCGTTGCGGTGCTGCCGTTCATGGAATCAGTTGGCCGTCTGGCGCTGCAGGCGGCGCAGGCGTTCCTGTGCGAGGCCGGCGGCCTTTGTGCCCGGATACTTGGCGGTTACCTGCTTGAGCGTGGCGACGGCGGCGTCCTGTTGCTTCAGCTCGATCTGGCAGTAGCCGACCTTGAGGAGACCATCGGACACCTTGTCGCTCTGCGGATACTGCTTCACGAGGCGCTGGAAGGCCTCGATGGCCACCGGGTAATTCATGGTGACGTAGTACGACTCGCCCAGCCAGTAATAGGCGTTCGGCGCCAGCGGGCTGTCGGGGTACTTGACGAGGAAGTCGCGGAAGCCGCGCGAGGCGCTGACGTAGTCGCCGGCACGCAGCGACTTGAACGCCGCGTCGTAGGCAGCCTGCTGATCGGCGTCGGCATGGGCCGGTGCTGCGCCGGCAGGCGCCTGGGCCGGTGTCGCTGCAGACGCGGGCTGCGCGGCCGCAGGAGCAGCCGAAGGAGCGGAAGAGCCCGGTGCGGGGGCCTGGGCCGCGGGCGCCTGGCCCTGAGACGCCCCACCCTTCTCGATGCGGCCCAGCCGCGAATCGAGGTCCGCGTACTGAGCCTTCTGGGAATCTTGGAGTTGCTGGTTCTGATGCTGCAGTTCTTCGATCTGGCCCTGCAGCTGTGCCAGCTGCTGCTGCAGATCGTTGACCTGATTGACCAGCGACGTGGTGCCGGCCTGCTGCTGCGACTGCTGCTCCAGCCGCGACACACGGTCGGCGAGGCTGAGGCGGGTGTCCTGGGCGGCGGCAGGCAACGCAAAAAGCGTGGCGGACGCAATCGCGCCCGCCACGCCAAGCCTGGCCATGATGCTGGTAGCCAGAGTCTTCTTCATTACTTACTTCGCGGTGTACACGATCTCGACGCGACGATTCTTGGCCCAGCAGTCTTCGTTGTGCTCACGGCAGGTCGGCTTCTCCTTGCCGTAGCTGGTCACGTTGATCTGGCCAGCCGAACCGCCAGCAGCCTGGAGGGCGCTGGAAACGGCGTTGCCGCGGCGCTCGCCGAGGCCCAGGTTGTACTCGCGGGTGCCGCGCTCGTCGGTGTTACCCTCGAGGGTCATGGCCGACTGCGGACGGTCCTGCAGGTACTTGGCGTGGCAGGCGATGATCTGCTGGAACTCCGGCTTGACGTCGTTCTTGTCGAAGTCGAAGTACACGACGCGCTGACGCAGGCAAGCGTCGGTGTCGAGATCGGACGGCTGGTACTTGCCGTCGCTGGTCGGGGCCTGGGTCTGGGCGACCGGCTGCTGTTCCGGCAGAGGAGCCGGCTTGGTGTTCTTCTTGGAGCACGCGGCGGCGCCAACGCAGAGCAGGGCAGCCAGGGTGACGGTAACGGTCTTATTCATGGGACGTTCCTTCAACAGTTGAGTTCCGACAGTCGGTTTTCGGTTTCGGGACAGGCACCGCCGGTTGTCCGGCTGTTTTTCTACTTACATCTACGCCGACGGGGCGCTGTCCCGCACCCGGCGTCTTCGCTTCGGCAAACGCCCACAGGCGCTTGCCGAAAAACCTTTGGCCCGCGGAAAAGGCGCGGCCACGCCGCGCCCTTCCCTGGACGTTGCCAATGTCGCCGCCCGGCAGGGCGCGCCATCAGCGCTGTCGATAGGGTCCCCAAGACGGCTCACGCACGTCGCCGTCGGACAGGACGAGACGTTGACGCACGAGGCCATCGGCTGAAACCGCATACAGGACGCCGCGCGTACCCTGCGATGCCGCATAGAGCAGCATGCTGGCATTGGGCGCGAAGCTGGGCGAATCGTCCACATTACCCGGGGAAACGAAACGCACCTGGCCACCCAGACTACGGTCCATGATGGCGATACGATACACGTTCCCGTTGCCCTGCACCATCGCAATCTGCTTGCCGTCGTAGCTCACCGAGGCGCTGGCGTTGAAGCCGCCCTGGAAGGTGAGCCGCTGGGCGGAGCCACCCGAGGCCGACATCTGGTAGAGCTGCGGTTTGCCCGAGCGGTCGGAGGTGAAGATGATGCTCTGGCCGTCCGGGGTGAAGGTGGGCTCGGTATCGATGGCGAAATTGTTGGTCAGCCGGGTTTCCGTCCGGCTGGCAACGTCGATGACGAAGATCTCGGGATTGCCCACGTACGAGAGGCTGACGGCCAGCTTGCTGCCGTCCGGCGACCACGAGGGGGCGCTGTTGATGCCTCGCGGATGCGAGGCGATCAGGCTGCGCGAGCCCGTGGAGATGTTCTGCACGTAGACCTGCGAGTTGCCGCTCTCGAAGGAGACGTAGGCAATCTTGCTGCCGTCCGGCGACCAGGCCGGACCGAGCAACGATTCGCGCGACCGGGCCACGACCTGCGGGTTGTAACCGTCCGAGTCGGCCACGATCAGGGAATAGGTGGTGTTGTTACCCACGCCGACAGCGGTGATGTAGGCGATACGGGTCCAGAAGGCGCCGCGCACACCGGTGATCTTTTCGTAGATCTGGTCGGCGATCTGGTGCGCCACGCCGCGGAGGTCGCCCGCCGGGGCGGTGAACGACTGGGCGAGCAGGCTCTGCTGGCGGTTCACGTCCCACAGTTCGTATTCGACCTTGAGCATGCCGCCGCCGGCGTCGCTGATGCGGCCGATGGTGAGGTAATCCTGTTTGAGCAGGCGCCACGTGGCGAACTTGACGTCCGAACCCTGGGACGGGGTTTCGACGATGTCGTTCTTGTCCAGCGAGCGGAACTTGCCCGAACGGTTGAAATCCGCGCGGATGACATCGGCGACGTCGGTCGGCAGCGGCGCGCCGCCGGCCTGAGCGAAAGGCACGACGGCGATGGGAATGGCCGTTTTCAGCCCACCGACGATTTCCACGTTGAGCGACTGGGCGGCGGCCGGACCTGCCACGAGGGCGGCCAGCGCGGCCAGGAGGAGGACGAGACGTGAAAGCGTTCTGCGCATGGGCGGATTCATTGCGACCTGGATAGTGGGACAGCGGCGAAATGTTAACGCGACGGCCACGTGCTGAGTGACCCGAATCTGAACCGCCCTGCCCCGCCCAGGCACCTGGCCGGGGCGGGACGAGGGCGCTACATCATTGCGGCCTGAACGTGAACGTTAGGTTGCGCTGAAAAACGTCTTCGAAGCCCTGGTAAGGCAGTGGCTGGGCGCGCAGCACGGCGTTCTCCACCGAGGCGCGTCCGGCGGCGTCGTACGGGCAGCTGGAGTCCACCTTGGCACTGAGCACCTGCCCACCCGGCACCTGCACGATGTGCACCACGCAGGACGTGGCGGGCATGCTGTCGGGCCTGAGCCAATTCTGGGTGACCGAGTTCTGGATGGCCGCCAGGTACTGGCCCAGCTTGCCGGTATCCCGTCCATTGGTGCCCGATTGCTTCTGATCGGCGGGCGGCAGGTCGGGAAGACCGTCGTCCTTCGCGTTCTGCAGGTCCTTCAACTGTTGCTCGGCCTGCTTCTTGGTGGTGTCGGCCTTCTTCGTCTGGGCCTTGGCCGCGTCGAGCTGCTTGAAGATGTCGTCGATTTCCTTCTGCTTTTCTTTCTTCTTCTGCTCCTGCTCGGCGTCCAGCTCGGCCTGCCGCTGGCGCTGTTTCTCTTCCTGCAGGCGCTTGGCGTCCTCCGCCTTCTGCACGGCGTCGTCGACCACTTTTTCCTGGTCCTTGAGGTCGGGCTGCTTGGGCGGGGGCGGGAGCGTCTCGACCTTGGGCTTCTCCGGCTGCGGCGGAGGCGGCGTCGGCACCACCGGCGGAGGCGGCGTGGTATCGGGCACGGGCTTGGCCTTCGTCGCCTTCGGCGGCGGGCTGCCGGTGGGGCCGACCAGGGTCGCCTCGATGATCTGCCCGGGCAGTTCGAGGGGCGCCGGGCACTTCAACGGATTCCACTCGGCCGGCAGGCCGATCGCCTCGGCCCATTTCTCGTAATCCGAGCACGGAATGACCGCGAGGCCCAGAAAGGCCACGATGCCGATGTGCAGGAGCGCGGCGAGGACGACCGCGCGGGGCGTGCCGTTACGGTTTTCCATTCTGCGCCGACTGGGGCTGGCTCATCAGGCCGATCTTGGAGACACCGGCCTCCTGCAGGATCGGGAGGATCGAATAGACCTTGCCGTAGCCCACGCGCTGGTCGCCGGCGACCAGGACCTGGAGTTCCGGGTTGGCGTCATGGAAGGCCGTGATCTTCTTGCGGAATTCGTCCTCGCTGACCGGCTCGCGCTTCGCGCCGTTCGCCGTGAGGTAGATCTGGCCTGCCTCGTCGACGGACACCACGATCGGGTCCTTCTTGTCCTGCAGGGACTTGGCGTTGGTCTGCGGCAGCTGGATGTCCACGCCGAGGTTCATCATCGGCGTGGTGACCATGAAGATGATCAGCAGCACGAGCATCACGTCGATGTACGGCACGACGTTGATCTCGGATTTCAGCTTCCGCTTGTGCCTGCGGTAGGTAGTGCGCATGGCGTACCCTCCCGCTCAGGCCGCGTCGTCGGCGTGGATCTGGCGCTGCAGTACGGAGGAGAACTCTTCCTGGAACACCTCGTAGCGCGACGCGATGCGCTCGACCTTGTTGGCGTAGCGGTTGTACGCCCAGACAGCCGGAATGGCGGCGAACAGGCCCATGGCGGTGGCGATCAGCGCCTCGGAAATGTGCGGCGCGACGACCGAGATGGTGACGTCCTTCATTTCGCCCAGGCCCTGGAAGGCACCCATGATGCCCCAGACGGTGCCGAACAGACCCACGTAAGGGCTGATCGAACCGACGTTGGCCAGGAACTCCAGGTTCTGTTCCAGCTTGCCGATCTCGCGCGTGCCGGCCACGCGCATGGCGCGCTCCGAGCCTTCGATGACCCGGTTGGCGTCGGTGACGCGGCGCTGGCGCTGGCGGGCGAACTCGCGGAAGCCCGCTTCGAAGACGTTCTCGATGCCGTGCTGCCCCTCGCGGTTGCCCACTTCACGGAACAGGGCGGCGAGGTCGGCGCCCGACCAGAAGCGGTCCTCGAAGGTTTCGGCGTTGTCGTGCGCCGTCTTCAGCTGGCTGTACTTGCGGATGATGATCACCCAGGACAGGAACGAGAACACCAGCAAGAGAAGCATCACCAGTTGTACGGGCAGGCTCGCTTCCGACACCAGCTTGAAAATGTTCAGTCCACCGTTCATCGCTTGAGGGCTCTCCGCCGGGTATCTGGCTATCAGGTAATGGGGAATTCGTTGGCAAACAGACCCGCTGGGATCTGCGCCGGGCGCATCGTGTCGAGGTTGACGCACGCCACGCGCACCTGCGCGCGTACCAGTGCCGCATCCCCCCGCACGATCTCCTGACCGAACAGCATACTGGCTGAACGGCGTTCTTTGACGCTCACCGTGACCCGAAGTTCATCATCCAGACGGGCCGGGCGGTGGAAGTCGAGGTGCATGTCGCGGACGACGAAGCCCAGCGAGGTCGACTCGCGCAGCGACAGCTGGTCGATGCCCTGGGCGCGCAGCCATTCCGTCCGCGCTCTTTCCATGAAACGGATGTAATTCGCGTGGTAGACGACGCCACCGGCGTCGGTGTCTTCCCAGTAGATGCGGACAGGCCAGCTGAAAACGCTCATGCCCCGTCCGAGAAGAGGTCGGGCGTGGCCGCCTGGCGTGGCGGCGGGGTCAGACCCAGGTGCCGCCAGGCCTTGGCCGAGGCCATGCGGCCCCGCGCTGTCCGGATCAGGTAGCCCTGCTGGATCAGGTAAGGCTCCACCACGTCCTCCAGGGTGCCGCGGTCCTCGCTGAGCGCGGCGGCCAGCGATTCCACCCCCACCGGGCCCCCGTCGAAATTCTCGATGATGATGCCAAGGAGGCGACGATCGAGGTCGTCGAAGCCTTCGGCGTCCACTTTCAGCATGTCGGTGGCCGCACGGGCCAACTCGTGGGTGATGCGGCCGTCGCCGCGCACTTCCGCAAAATCTCGCACCCGGCGCAGCAGGCGATTGGCGATGCGCGGCGTGCCGCGGGAACGGCGGGCGATTTCCACCGCGCCCTCGAATTCGCATTCGATGCCGAAGATGCGCGCCGCCCGGCGGACGATCGCCGTGAGTTCCTCGATGCTGTAGAACTCCAGGCGCTGGATGATGCCGAAGCGGTCGCGCAGCGGCCCGGTGAGGAGGCCCGCGCGCGTCGTCGCGCCGATCAGCGTGAAAGGCGGAAGATCGAGCTTGATGGACCGGGCAGCCGGCCCTTCGCCAATCATGATGTCGATCTGGAAGTCCTCCATCGCCGGATAGAGCACCTCCTCGACCACTGGCGACAGGCGATGGATCTCGTCCACGAAAAGGACGTCGTTGGCCTCGAGGTTGGTGAGCAGCGCCGCGAGGTCGCCCGCCCGCTCCAACACCGGCCCGGACGTGGACCGCACGCTCACCCCCAGCTCGTTGGCGATCACATGGGAAAGCGTGGTCTTGCCGAGGCCGGGCGGCCCGAAGATGAGGGTATGGTCCAACGCCCCGCCGCGCCGCCGCGCCGCCTCGATATAGATGGCCATCTGCTCCCGAACCGTCTGCTGGCCGAGGTACTCGGCCAGGCGCTTCGGCCGGATGCTTGCCTCCAGCGCCTCGTCGTCCATGGCGGCGGCGGAGGAAATGATGCGGTGTTCGGACATTTGCGCATTATGCGCCGTGAGTCGGTCGCTGCGCGACCTGTGTGGCCCGTGAGTCGGCCGCTTGCGCGGCCTGTGTGGCCGTGAGTCGGTCGCTTGCGCGACCTGCGAGTCGGCCGCTGCGCGGCCTGTGAACCGTAAGCTTACGCCTCCACTCACGGTTCGCAGCCGGGCGCAGCCCGCGACTTACAGGCCACGCAGTGGCCGACTCACGCCCCCCACCTCAGATCTCGACCTGGGCCCCCAACTCGATCAGCCGATTGCCCGGAATCTGGAAGAACGCCGTCGCCGGCATCGCGTTTCGTGCAAGGAAGGCGAACAGCTTGTCGCGCCACAGAGCCATGCCCGGGCGGCGGACGTCGGCGACGATCGTTTCGCGCGACAGGAAGAACGTCGTGTCCATCATGTCGAAGTCCAGGCCCAGTGCGCCCGCACGCGACAGCGAGTTGGGGATGTTGGGATCTTCGGCGAAGCCGTACCGCAACTGCAGGCCGTAGAAACCGCTGCCGTACTCGATCACCTCCATGCGCTCTTCGCTTTCCGCGACGGGCGTCTCGAGCATCTCCACCGTCAGCAGCACGTTGCGCTCGTGCAGCACCTTGTTGTGCTTCAGGTTGTGCAGCATCGCGTGCGGCACCGCGTTCTGGTTCGCGGTGAGGAACACCGCCGTGCCCGGAACGATCAGCGGCGGATGGTCCGCGATGTTCGCGACGAACGGCTCCAGCGCCAGGCCCGACTGCTTGATCTCGCGCACCACAAGGTCCCTGCCCCGGCGCCAGGTCGTCATCACCGTGAAGATGATCACGCCGAGAACCAGCGGGAACCAGCCGCCATGCGCGATCTTCAGCGCGTTCGCGCCGAAGAACGAAAGATCGGTGATGAGGAAGATGACACCCACGGTGATGACCGCGGACCAGTGCCAATGCCAGCGCAGGCGCGCGACCACGAGGGCCAGCAGCGTCGTCATCGTCATGGTGCCCGTCACGGCGATACCGTAGGCCGCGCCGAGATTGTTCGACGAGCGGAAGCCGAGCACGGCGAGGAACACCAACACCAGCAACAGCCTGTTCACCCATGGCACGAAAATCTGCCCGGACATCTCGTGCGACGTGTGCACCACGGCCATGCGCGGCGAATAGCCGAGCGACATGGCCTCGCGAGTCATCGAGAAGGCACCCGAGATCACCGCTTGGGAGGCGATGATCGCCGCCATGGTCGCCAACGCCACCATCGGATAGAGCCAGTCTTCCGGCACCATGCGATAGAAGGGGTTTTCGATGGCGCTCCGGTCGTGCAGGAGCAATGCCCCCTGACCGAAGTAATTGATAAGCAGGGCCGGCAGCACGAATCCGAACCAGGCCAGCCGGATCGGACGCTTTCCGAAATGGCCCATATCCGCGTACAGCGCCTCGGCGCCCGTGAGCGCCAGCACCACGCCGCCGAGAGCGATGAACGACAACTTGCCGTGCTCGCGGAAGAAGGTCACCGCGTACCAGGGATTCAGCGCCACCAGCACCTCGGGATGCGCCACGAGCTGGCGCAGGCCGAGGAAGGCCAGCACGAGGAACCACAGGACCATCACCGGCGCGAACGCCTTGCCGACGATGTTCGTACCGTGCCGCTGCACGGCGAACAATACGAAAATGATGACCAGGCAGATCGGCAACACGTAGGTGTCAAGCTGGGGCGCGGCAATTTCCAGACCTTCCACGGCGGAAAGCACCGAGATGGCCGGCGTGATCACGCCGTCGCCGTAGAACAGCGAGGCGCCGAAGATGCCGATCGCCGCCAGCACCCAGCGCGCGCGCGGCGAGCCGCTGACGCTGCGCTGCGCGAGCGCCATGAGCGCCATGATGCCGCCTTCGCCCTTGTTGTCCGCGCGCATCACGAAGGTGACGTATTTCAACGACACCACCATGATCAACGACCAGAAGATCAGCGAGAGCACGCCCAGTACGGCTGCCGGATGCGGCGTCATGCCGTGCGTACCCAGCGTTTCTTTCATGGCGTACAGGGGGCTTGTGCCGATGTCGCCGAAAACGACGCCGATGGCGCCGAGCGCGAGCGCGCCCAAGCGACGACCGTGCGCGTGCTGTAGGTCTTCGGCTTGGTTTTCCATTTTCACTTTCAACCTCCGAGCGCCGCGCGCAGCGCCTTGCGGATGATGGCTTCGGCGGAATCGCCTTCCGCCGCCGCTTTCTGTACCAGCCGCGAAGCTTCCACGGGCTTGTAACCGAGTTGTTGCAAGGCCACGGTGGCTTCGCCCACGGGATCCACCGGTGCCGCGTCGCCCACCGTGCCGACGGGCAAGCGTACTCCCACGGCATCCACGCGATCGCGCAATTCCACCACCATGCGCTCCGCGGTCTTCTTGCCGATGCCAGGGATCTTGGTGAGCGCCACCACGTCGCCCGCGTGCACCAGCCGCGACAGTTCGTCGGTGGCGACCCCGGACAGCACGGCCAGCGCGATCTTCGCGCCGATGCCGCTCACCTTGAGCAGGTTGCGGAACATCGCCCGCTCCGCCTCGCGCAGGAAGCCATAAAGGGCCACGCCGTCTTCCTTCACCGCGTAATGGGTGAGGAGGGTCACTTCCTTGCCCGTGGCGGGAAGGTCGTAGATGGTCGACATGGGCGCGTCGACGTCGTATCCCACGCCGCCGACCTCGATGAGGAGCGACGGGGGCTGCTTGCTTATGAGGATGCCACGCAGGCGGCCGATCATCGGCGGCGTCTCCATGCGGTGCGCGGGATGCCCACGCGTTCGATGCTGGAACGGGTGTGCGCATGGGCGATCGCGATCGCCAGCGCGTCGGCGGCATCCGCCTGCAGCGGACCCTTGATACCGAGGATCATCCCGATCATGTGCTGGACCTGGGTCTTGTCGGCGCGGCCGGTACCGACTACCGCCTGTTTCACTTCGGTCGCGGCGTACTCGTGCACGACGATTCCCTGGCTGACCACGGCACACACGGCCGCACCGCGCGCCTGCCCGAGTTTCAGGGCGGAGTCCGCGTTGCGTGCCATGAACACGCGCTCGATCGCGGCTTCCGCCGGACCGTGCTCGCCGATGATCCCGCACAGCTCGTCAAAGATGCGTTTCAGGCGCAGCGGAAAGCTGGCTTCGCCGGAAACGAGCAGCGCGCCGTGCCACACGTGGCTTACCGCGCCGTTGTCCGCCACGTCGATCACACCGACGCCGGTACGCTGGCTGCCCGGATCGATGCCGAGGATGCGGATCATGGGGCGACGGGGCGTCAGCCCTCGTCGTGGGCCGGCAGGACGGCGTTGTGGTAGACCTCATCCACGTCGTCGAGCGAATTCAGGCGGTCCAGCAGTTTTTCGAACTGTTCGAGCGCCTCGCCGGTGGGCGTGACCAGCGGCCCGTTCGGGCGCATGACCACGTCGGAACCGTCGATGTCGAAGCCGGCGGCGGCCAGCGCCTTGCGCATGGCTTCCACGGCGATCGGATCGGGAGCCAGCAACACGGTGCCGACGCCGTTCTCGATCACGATGTCTTCCGCGTTGTTCTCGATGGCGGCTTCCTCGAGCTTCGCCTCCACGTCGGTGTCGCCACCGGTGTGCACCACCACCTGACCTACGCGGGTGAACTGGAAGGCCACCGAGTTGGTGGTGCCCATGTTCCCGCCGAGCTTGTTGAGCGCGGCGCGCACATCGGCCACCGTACGGGTCTGGTTGTCGGTGACGCAGTCGATGATCAGCGCGGTGCCCGCCGGGCCGTAGCCTTCGTAGCGGATCTCGTGCATGTCCGCGCCGCCGTCGGCACCCGAACCGCGCTTGATGGCGCGCTCGATGGTGTCCTTCGTCATGTTGGCGGCCAGGGCCTTGTCGACGGCGGCGCGCAGGCGCGGATTGCCGTTGGGGTCGGGCACGCCGCCACGGGTGGCGATGGTGATTTCGCGGATCAGCTTCGTGAACACCTTGGCGCGCTTGGCGTCTTCGGCGTTCTTGCGACCTTCGATGGACGGGCCTCTACCCATGTTCGATTCCTGGATCTACCGGACGGACAGGGGCGCGATTCTAGCGGAACCGGGGCGACTGTAGGGAGCCGGCGGGACGGCAGCGGCTGGATGTGCCGACTGTGGGAGCCGCTATAGCGGCGAGAAGCCGACGAAGCGGTGAAACGGGCCCGGACTATTGCGAACTTCCCTCGCCGTCATGACGGCTCCTACAGGGCCGGCGGTGTATCGAAGCGTCCTTCGCGCAGGAAAAACGCCACCTGGCGGGCTACGTCGGCGGAAACCAGCATGCCGGTGTGACTGGTTTCGAGGACGCAATGCGCCGTGAGACCCGGCAAGCGCGTTTCCTCCACGCCAACCGAGCCGTCGTGCTCGCTGCCCACGTCGCCGACCAGCGATCCCAAGCCCATCGGCTGTCTTCCGGCGATCACGCCCACTTCCCGGCGGCCGTCCCAGCGGTCCAGGCCATGTTCGAGCAGTTCCTTCGAACGCCCCAGCAGCATGTCTCCGCCCCAACGATGGGTGAGGCCGCGGGCGGCGCCGCTGCCGTTGAGCGGCGAGCCGAGACAAACGATGCGCCCGTCCGGAAGGTCGTCGTCGCGGCAGGCCAGCAGGGCCAGGATGCCGCCCAGGCTGTGTCCCACTACGTGAACCGGCCCCGGCCCCAGTGCGCGGATACGCTTGCGCAGCCGCGCGATCGCCTGTTCCGGCGGCGCGGCCACGCTCATGTACTCGAACTGATGCACCTCGAACCCCTCCTCGCGAAGGCGCCGATGCAGCATGGCCATGGCGAACCCGCGCATCCACAGCCCGTGCAGCAGCAGGACGTGGGCCTGGGAGGCGATCATCGGGTCATCCGGATCAGGCCTTCGCCGGCTCCGCGGCCGCCACGCGAACGTGCAGCTCTTTCAGCTGCGGCTCGGAAACCTGCGACGGCGCGTCGGTCATGAGGTCCTGCGCGCTGGTGGTCTTCGGGAAGGCGATGACGTCGCGAATGGATTCGGTGCCGGCCATCAACGCGGCAATGCGGTCGATGCCAAAGGCCAGGCCACCGTGCGGCGGCGCGCCGAGGCGAAGCGCCTTCAACAGGAAGCCGAACTTCGCCTCGGCCTCGGCCTCGCCGATGCCGAGCAGGTCGAACACCGCGCTCTGCATCTCGGGACGATGGATACGGATGGACCCGCCGCCGATCTCGTTACCGTTGAGCACCATGTCGTAACCGCGGCTGACGGCAATCGCGGCATTCGCGCGCAGGTCGGCAATGTCATCGACCTTCGGCGCCGTGAACGGGTGATGCAACGCGACGAAGCGCTTTTCTTCCTCGTCGTATTCGAACATCGGGAAGTCGGTGACCCACAGCGGCTTCCAGCTGTTCTCGACCATGCCCCGATCGCGGCCCAGCTTGATGCGCAGCGCGCCCATGAAATCGGTGACCGTTTTCCAGGCGCCCGCGCCGAAGAACACGATATCGCCGCTGGCGGCGCCGGTAAGCTTCAGCACCTGCTCCAGCGCGGCGTCGTCGAGGAACTTCGCCACCGGCGAGTTGATGCCGTCGCGGCCCTTGGCCAGGTCGTCCACCTTCAGCCAGGCGAGACCCTTGGCGCCGTACTTGGCGGCGTATTCGGTGAGGCCGTCGATGTCCTTGCGGGAAAGGTCGGCCGCGCCCGGCACGCGCAGGGCCGCCACGCGCCCGGCCGGATCGTTCGCGGGACCGGAGAACACCTTGAACTCCACGTGCTTCACCGCCTCGGCGATGTCCACCAGTTCCAGCGGGATGCGCAGGTCGGGCTTGTCGGAGCCGAAGCGGCGCATGGCCTCCTCGTAGGTCATGCGCGGGAACACAGCATCCAACTCCACGTGGCGCACTTCGCGGAACACGTGGCGGATGAGGTTTTCGACGAAGTCCTGGACGTCGCGTTCCTCCACGAAGGCGAACTCGAGGTCGAGCTGGGTGAATTCCGGCTGGCGGTCGGCGCGCAGATCTTCGTCGCGGAAGCAGCGGGCGATCTGATAGTAGCGGTCGAAACCGGCCATCATCAGGATCTGCTTGAACAGCTGCGGCGACTGCGGCAACGCATAGAACTGGCCCGGATGCACGCGGCTCGGCACGAGGTAGTCGCGCGCGCCCTCAGGCGTGGCCTTGGTGAGGATCGGGGTTTCGATGTCCTGGAAGCCGGCGGCATCGAGGTAACGGCGCAGCTCGCGCACCAGCGCGGTGCGCGTGCGCATCATTTTCTGCATCTCCGGACGGCGCAGGTCGAGGTAGCGGTAGGTCATCCGCAGGTCCTCGTTCGGCGACTCGTGCAACGCGAACGGAAGGTCGCGCGCCGCGTTGAGGATCTCCACCTTCTCCGCCAGCAGCTCGACCGTGCCGGTCTTCAGCTTGTCGTTGGCCGAGAGACGCTTGCGGATCTGCCCGGTAACGCGCACCACGAATTCATAACCGAGTTCGCCCGCCACGGCGAAAGCCGGTGCGTTTTCACGCTCGATCACCACCTGGGCCACGCCTTCGTGGTCGCGGAGGTCGACGAAGGCCACATGGCTCTGGAGGCGAAGGGTATTGACCCACCCGCAGAGGGTGACGTCCTGGCCGATCAGCGACTCGTCGATGAGTCCGCAAAGATGGGTGCGCATGCGCTGGAAACTCTGGGGAAAAGACCCCGGATCGTACCACGAGCCGGGGGGCCTTCCAGAGCCGGGACGACCGCTCAGCGGCCGATGTCGAACTTGCCGCGGCAGCCGCGGTCGGCCCAGATGCCGTCCCGGGTGAAGCCGTAGCTGTAGCCTTCCTCGCAGTTGTTCCGCGAGGTCTGTTCCACCAGCCGGGCGCCACGCCCGATCGGCCAGCGGCAGAACACGCGCTTGTTGTCGTTGCTGTCGCAGGACACGATGCGTCCGCCGCCGCCAGGGCCGCCCCAGCCCGGGCCGCCGCCGTGGTCGCCCCAGCCGGGCCGGCCGCCACCACCCCAGCCGCGCGCCTCCTGGAAGATGCCGCGGCAACCGTCGTCGACCCAGAGGCCCCCTCGATCGATGTCCCAGGTGCGGCCGCGGATACAGTCCGTCTTCGAATCCTGGCGAACCAGGCGGGCATCGCGCCAAGGTACCCGGCAATACGACCGGCGACCGTTGTCGCTGTAGCAGTTGACCGTGTCGCCGCCGCGTTGGGCGTGCGCCACGTGCGGTGCCGCGAAAGCCGCCGCACCGAGTGCCACCATTGCCGCCAGTCCCAGGATCGCTTTCATGTCCCTGTCCCTCCGATGTGTGTGATCGAAAGTTATCCGAGGAAAACGCAATGTTGTTTGAACGGGTCGCAGGAAATCGCCGCCGGCCTCAGTAACCGATGTTGAACTTCCCCCGGCACCCCTTCGCGGCCCAGATCCCATCGGCCGCGAAACCGTAGCTGTGCCCCTCGACACAATCGCTACGGGAGGTCTGCTCTACCAGCCTCGCCCCCTGCCCGATCGGCCAGCGGCAAAACACGCGCTTGTTGTCGTTGCTGTCGCAGGACACGACCCGGCCGTCGCCGCCCCGGGCGGCGGCCGGACGAGCAGGACGGATGGGCGGCTGCGGATAGATGGGATGCGGCGGATAGTCCGACGCCCAGCGCGGGCGGTCGTCGTAGCGACGCCAGCTCTCGTCGCGGTCGCCGTGATGGTAATGATCGACGCGATACGAGCGGTCGTCATAGCCGCCTGCCTCCTCGAAGAGGCCGCGGCAGCCGTCATCGACCCAGATACCACCACGATCGAGGCCCCAGGACCGGCCACGGACGCACGGTGCACGGGAGTCCTGCCGGGCAAGTCGCGCTTCGCGCCACCGAACCGGACAATGCGAACGGCGGCCGCCGTCGCTATAACAATTGACCGTCGCCGGCCCCCAACCGGCCTGTGCTTGCGGTGACGTGAAAGACAACGCCCCGCTGACAGTGACGACGAAAACGAAACCAGCGATTCCCTTCATGACGACCTCCGAGGATGACGTCAAAAAGGTACCGGTACAGCCGCCGTACGTCGCGTCGGCGTACGCCACGGCCCCTTGTAGGCCCGGGCGAGATCGCCGCCTTAGGTAGACGGCGACCCGGAGGTCGAGGAGGGCGTGGACGTCGAGGGAGCCGGCGTCTGTGCTGGCGCGGGAGCCGGCGCGCCGGACGAACCCTCGGCCAGATTCCGCTTCTTGTCGCCTTCCTTCTTGAAGTCCGTCTCATACCAGCCGCTGCCCGCGAGGCGGAACTGCGGCGCGCTCAGCATCCGGCCCACGCGGGGTTCGCCACAGCTCGGGCAGGTGGTCGGATCGGGATCGGACATCTTCTGCAGGCGGTCGAAGCGGTGGCCGCAGGCCTGGCACTGGAATTCGTAGATGGGCATTGGGGTACCTCGAGGTTCTATCGGCGCATTATTGCGTGAGTCGGCTGCTGGCGCAGCCTGTGAGTCGCGTGCTGCGCACGCTGGGAACCGTGAACCGAAGAATGAGCTAACGGTTCACAGGCCGCGCAGCGGCCGACTTACAGGCGGCGCAAGCCGCCGACTCACAAGCCGCTACGCGGCCGACTCACGCCGCACTAAACGTGAGATGGTTGCCGTCGGAGTCCACGCGCACCGTCTGCCCCGGCGAGAACGCCCCTTGCAGGATGCGCTGGGCCAGCGGGTTTTCCAGCTGCTGCTGGATCGCACGCTTCAGCGGCCGCGCGCCGTAAACGGGGTCGAAACCCACGCTGCCCAGCAGGTCGAGCGCGGCATCCGAAATGTCCAGCGACAGCTGACGGTCGGCGAGGCGCCGGGCCAGGTAATCGAGCTGGATGCGGGCGATGGCACGAATCTGCTTCTTGTCCAGCGGACGGAACACCACGAGGTCGTCCAGACGGTTGATGAACTCCGGACGGAAGTGCGCCTGCACCACGCCCAGCACCGAGGCCTTCATCTGCAGGTAGTCGGCCTCGCTGTCGCCGGCCTGTTCCTGGATGAGGTTCGAGCCGAGGTTCGACGTCATGACGATGACGGTGTTGCGGAAGTCGACCGTACGGCCCTGGCCGTCGGTGAGACGGCCGTCGTCGAGCACCTGGAGCAGGATGTTGAAGACATCCGGATGCGCCTTCTCCACCTCGTCGAGCAGGATCACACTGTACGGGCGGCGACGCACCGCTTCCGTGAGGTAACCGCCTTCTTCGTAACCCACGTAACCGGGAGGCGCGCCGACCAGCCGGCTCACGGAGTGCTTCTCCATGAACTCGCTCATGTCGATGCGCACCATCGCGTCCTGTGTGTCGAACAGGAAGTCGGCCAGCGCCTTGCACAGTTCGGTCTTACCGACGCCGGTCGGGCCGAGGAACAGGAAGGATCCATAGGGGCGATTGGGATCGGACAGGCCGGCACGGGCGCGCCGGATCGCGTCCGACACCGCGCGTACCGCTTCATCCTGCCCCACCAC
The DNA here is from genome assembly GCF_011759605.1 of Luteibacter sp. SG786. Lineage (GTDB taxonomy): Bacteria > Pseudomonadota > Gammaproteobacteria > Xanthomonadales > Rhodanobacteraceae > Luteibacter. Next base: position 177,015 of record NZ_JAAOYX010000001.1, on the reverse strand, counting down.
GCGCGCATGCAGCGCTTCTTCCATGTGCAGCAGTTTCTCGCGCTCGCCCTCGAGCATCTTCGCCACGGGAATGCCTGTCCAGCGGGCCACCACCTCGGCGATTTCCTCGGCCGTGACGCGATCCTGCAACAGCGTGAATTCCTGCTTCTCGGCCTTCTGGGCCGCGGCAAGCTGCGCTTCCAGCGCCGGGAGGCGGCCGTACTGGATCTCGCTCATCGCACCATAGTCCTGCCGGCGCTGCGCGGCCTCCAGTTCGAGGCGGGCCTGCTCGATCTGCTCCTTGATCTTGGTGGCGCCCTGCAGCGCGGCCTTCTCCGACTTCCACACCTCGTTGAGGTCGGAGAATTCCCGGTCGAGTTTCTCGATGTCGGCCTCGAGGTTGGCGAGGCGCTGCTTCGACTCGTCGTCCTGCTCCTTCTTCAGCATCTCGCGCTGGATCTTGAGCTGGATGAGCCTGCGTTCCAGGCGGTCCAGTTCCTCCGGCTTGGAATCGATTTCCATGCGGATGCGCGAGGCCGCTTCGTCCATCAAATCGATGGCCTTGTCGGGAAGCTGACGGTCCGGAATGTAGCGCGCGGAAAGCGTGGCGGCCGCGACGATCGCGGGGTCGGTGATCTCCACGCCGTGGTGCACCGCGTAGCGCTCCTTCAAGCCGCGCAGGATCGCGATGGTGTCTTCCACGCTCGGCTCGCCCACGAACACCTTCTGGAAGCGGCGTTCCAGGGCGGCGTCCTTCTCCACGTACTTACGGTATTCGTCGAGCGTGGTTGCGCCGATGCAATGCAGTTCGCCGCGCGCCAGCGCGGGCTTCAACATGTTGCCGGCGTCCATGGCGCCATCGGCCTTGCCCGCGCCGACCATCGTATGCAGCTCGTCGATGAACAGGATCACCTGTCCTTCCTGCTTCGACAGGTCGTTCAACACGCCCTTCAGGCGCTCTTCGAATTCGCCGCGGAACTTGGCGCCGGCGATCAGTGCGCCCATGTCGAGCGACAACACGCGCTTGCCGCGCAGACCCTCGGGCACCTCGCCGTTGACGATGCGCTGTGCCAGGCCCTCCACGATGGCCGTCTTGCCCACCCCGGGCTCGCCGATCAGCACGGGATTGTTCTTCGTTCTGCGCTGGAGGACCTGGATCGTGCGCCGGATTTCCTCGTCGCGGCCGATCACCGGGTCCAGCTTGCCGCTCTCGGCCCGCTCGGTGAGGTCGATGGTGTATTTCTCCAGCGCCTGACGCTGGTCCTCGGCGTTTTCCGACTGCACCTTCTCGCCACCGCGGAGTTTCTCAATGGCGGCTTCGAGGTTTGCCTTGGTGGCGCCGGCGGCCTTCAGCGCGCCACCGGCCTCCCCGCGATCGTCCAGCGCCGCCAGCAGGAACAGTTCGCTGGCGATGAACTGGTCGCCGCGCTGCTGGGCCAGCTTGTCGGTGAGGTTGAGCAGGCGGTTCAGATCGTTGCCGAGGCTGATGTTCCCTTCCTGCCCGCTCACCCGCGGCATGCGTTCGAGGATCTCGCCAAGGCGCTGGCGCAGCGCGGGCACGTTCACCTGCGCCTGCGTGAGCAGCGGCGCCGTGGAGCCGCCCTGCTGGTCGAGAAGCGCCACCAGGAGGTGCGCCGGCTCGAGGATGTTGTGGTCGCGCCCGACGGCCAGCGACTGAGCGTCCGCCAAGGCCTGCTGAAAACGCGACGTGAGTTTGTCCATTCGCATGGTAATTGTCTCCGAAGGTATGGCGCGCCCCGGGCCCTCCCCGCGACCGCCTCTGGCCACACAGATGCGGGTTCTACCGCGAGGCTTCAACGCCACTGTGCTCTGATGCAGCGGATTTTTCACGGCCCAGGTTGCATCCTGAGGGGATCGCCGAACCTGGAGCCACCGTGACAGTCACCAGCGACCATCTGCCGCGTCCGCCCGCTCATCTCGTAACACCCGCCACCGCCTTGTTCCTGGACGCCGACGGCACCCTGCTTGCCTTCGCCGACGACCCTGAAGGCGTGGTGGTACCCGAAGGCATGCTCGACACCCTGGATGCCCTCCACGAAACGCTGGACGGAGCCCTCGCCCTGGTCAGCGGGCGAGCCATCGCGAGTCTCGATGGCATCTTCGGTCGCCCCCGCTGGGCCGCCGCGGGGCAGCACGGGCTCGAACGCCGCGAAGCGGACGGAAGGACGGTCACGGTGCCCGTCGACGCCGCGGAACTCGCCCGCCTGCGCGACGAGGTGCACAGCGTCGCATTGGCCATGCCCGGGGTCCGTGTAGAGGACAAGAGCTGGTCCGTCGCCCTGCATTGCCGCGAACACCCCGAATACCTGGGTGAACTGCAGCGCGTGGCCCCGGCCATCGCCGCCCGCTTCCCCGGCTTCGAACTCCAGCCGGGCAGCTACGTCTACGAGTTCAAGCCCCGCGGCATGGACAAGGGCGTGGCCGTGGCCGCCTTCCTCGATGCGCCACCCTTCCAGGGACGGCGCCCGGTGTACCTGGGCGACGACCTCACCGACGAGCACGCCTTCGCGCTGGTGAACGATCGCGGCGGAGCGTCGGTACGCGTCGGTGCAAGAACACCGTCATCGGCGGTGTTCACATTGTCTAGCCCAGGCGATGTCCATGCTTGGCTGGATTCCGTGAAAGCCGCATTGACGCAAGGAGCCGCAAGGAGACAATGAGTCGACTAGTCGTCATATCGAACCGCGTCGCGCTGCCCAAACAGACGCAGACGGGTGGACTGGCGTCCGCGATGAACGCGGCGCTGCAGGAAATGGGCGGCCTGTGGTTCGGATGGAGCGGCAACATCGCCGCCGAGACCGGCAAGGAGTTGCACGAGGTCCAGGAAGGAAACATCAGCTACGCCACGATCGACATGTCCAAGGCGGACCATGACGACTACTACAGCGGGTTCGCGAATCGCGCCCTGTGGCCCCTGTTCCACTATCGCGGCGACCTCGTGGACTACCGCCGCGACCACCTGGAAGGCTACCTGCGGGTCAATCGCGCATTCGCGAAGCGCGTGGCGAAACTCATTCGCAAGGACGACATCGTCTGGGTGCACGATTACCACCTGATCCCGCTCGCCGCGATGCTGCGGGAGTTGGGGGTGGAAAACCGCATCGGCTTCTTCCTGCACACCCCGCTGCCCGCCGCGGGCCTGCTGATCACGCTGCCTCGCCACCGGGAGATACTGGAGCCGCTGGCTTCGTACGACCTCGTCGGCGTGCACACCCAGCGCGACCTGCGCGCCCTGGAAGATTATTTCCTGCACGAACTGGGCGCCGCCATGCGTACTGGCGGCCGCATTCGCGCGGCGAACGGTCGCATCTTCCGTGCCGGCGTATTCCCCATCAGCATCGACACCGCCGAGGCGGTGGAACTCGCACACCGCGCAGAAGACAGCGGCGCGGTCGCGAAGCTCAAGGCATCCATCGACGACCGCGCCCTGATCATCGGCGTCGACCGCCTGGACTACTCGAAGGGCCTGCCGGAACGCTTCGAGGGTTTCGCACGCCTGCTGCGAGACCACAAGGACATGCGCGGCCGCGTGTCGCTCCTGCAGATCGCGCCGCCCTCCCGTTCCGACGTGCCGGAATACCGTTCGCTGCGCCGCGAACTGGAGCGCAGCGCGGGCCACATCAATGGCCAGTACGCGGAACCAGACTGGGTGCCCATCCGCTATGTAAACAAGTCGTTCGCGCACAAGGTGCTGGCCGGCTATTTCCGCGTGGCGAAGGTGGGTCTCGTCACGCCGCTTCGGGACGGCATGAACCTCGTCGCCAAGGAATACGTGGCCTGCCAGGATCCACAGGACCCGGGCGTGCTGGTGCTCTCGCGCTTCGCAGGCGCGGCGCAGGAACTGGACGCGGCGCTGCTGGTGAATCCGTCCGACCTGGACGAAGTGTCGGAAGCCCTCAAGCGAGCGCTCGAGATGCCGCTGAAGGAACGGCGGATGCGCTGGCAGTCGATGATGGACGTTCTGGAACGCAACGACATCACCACCTGGCGCAACGCGTTCCTGCACGCACTCACCGAACCGCCGAAGGTCAAGCCCGAGATCTACGTGCCTTCGCCGGTGACTTTCAGCTCTTAATCTGCCTGGGTCCAGATCAGCGAGGCGAAGCGCCCGCTGGCGGCGCCGTCGCGGCGGTATGAGTAGAAACGCGGGTCGCGGAAGGTGTCGAACCCCCCGCCCGATATCCGCGCGACGCCCGCGGCCGCCAGCCTGCGTCGCGCGAGGATGTAGAGGTCGCAGGTCCAGTGGCCCGGCCGGGTGGGAGTGAAGGCCGCCTCCGTCACCGGGGCGCGTTCGACGAAAGCCGCGCGCACTTCGGCGCCCACCTCGTACGACGGCCCGCCGATGGCCGGCCCCAACCAGGCGAACAACGACGCGGGCGGCACACCCATCCGGGCCACCGTGTTCTCCAGCACGCCGGCCGCGAGGCCGCGCCATCCGGCGTGCGCCGCACCGATCGTCTGGCCGTCGTCGCTGGCGAACAACACCGGAAGGCAGTCGGCGGTGAGGATCGCCAGCACCCGGCCCGGGCCACGAGCGACCACGGCATCCGCCACCGGCTCATCGTCCGAAGCGGGCACCGAGGCCGCGTCCGCGACATCGGTGCCGTGCACCTGCCGCAACCAGAGCGGCGCGGCGGGGAGATGCAGGGCTGTCGCCAGCGCCGCGCGGTTCGCCGTCACCCGCGCCGGATCGTCGCCCGAGCGCAGTCCCAGGTTCAGCCGGTCGTAAGGGGGAAGCGACACGCCCGGACCCTGGCGCGTCGACACCGCGGTACCGACGGTGGCGGGGGCCTCCCAGTCCGGAACGATCCATGCCTGGTCCATGCTCAGTCCTCGATCGGGTGCAACGCCGTGTCCGCCCGCAGCGCCTCGATCAGCGCTTCCTGGTCGGCCGGGCGCGGGGAGTCGAATTCGAGGTAATCCCCGGTGATCGGGTGCTCGAAAGCCAGTTTCTCCGCATGCAGCGCCTGCCGGCGGAAACCGCGGAGGGCATCGATCAGCTCCTGGCTGGCGCCGCGCGGAAGGCGCAGGCCGTTGCCGTAGAGCTGGTCGCCGACCAGGGGATGCCCCAGATGGGCCATGTGCACGCGGATCTGGTGGGTGCGGCCGGTTTCCAGGTTGCACTGGATGACGCTGTGGGCACGGAAGCGTTCGCGCACCCGGTAGTGGGTGACCGCCTCCTTGCCGCCGTCCTCCACGTCGCGCACGCCCTGCTTCAGGCGGTCGTGCTGGTGGCGGCCGATCGGCTGGTCCACGGTGCCCCCGGCCACCATCGTGCCCAGGACCACCGCCTCGTACTGCCTGTGCACGTCGTGGCGGGCCAGCATGGCCACCAGCGCCGTGTGCGCCGCCATGCTCTTGGCCACGACCATCAGGCCCGCGGTGTCCTTGTCCAGACGGTGGACGATGCCGCCGCGCGGCAATTCGGCCAGCGCCGGGCTGTGGTGCAGCAGGGCGTTCAGCAGGGTACCCGCCGGATTGCCCGCGCCGGGGTGCACGACCAGCCCCACGGGCTTGTCGATCACCATGAGGTCGTCGTCTTCGTAGCGGATGTCCAGCGCGATATCTTCGGGCTGGGCGTCCACCTCCGCCTCCAACACGGCCTCGAGGGCCACCTGCTCCCCGCCGCGGACGAGGTGCCGAGGCGCCACCCGGGCGCCGTCCAGCAGCACCTTGCCCTCCTTGATCCAGCCAGTTAAGCGGGATCGGGAGTATTCGGGGAACATCTCCGCCAGGGACTGGTCGAACCGCCGACCCGCCGCCGCCACCGGCACGGTGGCCTCGTGTCTGACCGTCGTCATACCGCCCCGCCCGGCCCAAGGCCGGTTTCGGCTATCATGCCCTTTCGCTCAAGCATCCGAACTCTCTCAATGCGTGCAACCAAGATCACCATTCTGCTCGTCCTCGCCTTGTCGATGAGCGCCTGCTCGATGTTCCGCAGCAAAAAGGAGACGATCGACACGATGCCGATCGACCGGCTTTATGCCAATGCCCACGAATCGCTGGAGCATTCCGACTATGCAGCTGCCGAGAAGGCCTACGAGCGCCTTATCGCGCGCTTCCCGTCGGGGGAGATCAACGAGCAATCCCAGATCGAACTGGCTTACGCGCAGTACAAAGACAACAAGCCGGACGACGCGTACTCGACGATCAACCGCTTCATCAAGACGTTTCCGACTCATAAGCATGCCGATTATGCCTATTACCTGCGCGGTCTGATCAATTTCGACCGCACGGCCGGCTTCATCGAGCGTTACCTGTCCCGTAGCGACAGCGCCTCCACGCGCCGCGACCAGGGCTTCAACCTCACGGCGTTCGACGACTTCAGCCAGCTGGCGCGCCGTTATCCGAACAGCGCCTATGCCACGGACGCCCGCCAGCGCATGATCTTCCTGCGCAACCAGCTGGCGCAGTTCGAGATCAACGTGGCGGAGTATTACCTGCGCACGAAGTCGTACATCGCCTCGGCCGACCGCGCGCAGTACGTCATCGAGCATTACCAGCAGTCGCCGCAGACAGCCGATGCGCTGGCCATCCTCACCCGCAGCTACCTTGCGCTCGACCGCAAGCCGCTGGCCGACCAGACCCGCCAGGTGCTGGCCCTGAACTACCCGGACCACCCGTATCTCACGGACCCGAACTGGCCGCACCACCCGTCGATCTGGCGCAAGGCCATTCCGTTCTCGGGGCATCATTGAGTGTGTGAGTCGCCCCGCTTTGCGGGGCTGTGAGTCGGCCGCCTTGCGGGTGTGAGTCGCCCGCCTTGCGGGCTGTGAGTCGGCCGCTGCGCGGCCTGTGAACCGTAAGAACAGCCGCTGCCGTCAACAGTTCAACGTTCACTGTTCACTGTTCACTCTTCACTCTTCACGCTTCACGCCCATCACCTCCAGCCGGAGGTGATGGGATAGCGCCGCTCGCGGCCGAAGGCCTTCGTGGTCACCCGGGGGCCGGGGGCCGCCTGGCGGCGCTTGAATTCGTTCACGTACACCATGCGGATCACACGCCGCACCGTGGCGTCGTCGTGACCGGCCGCGATGATGTCTTCCGCCGAGGCCTCGCCCTCGATGAACAGTTCGAGGATGGCGTCGAGGTCGTCGTAGGGCGGCAGGGAATCCTGGTCGGTCTGTTCGTGCCGCAGTTCGGCCGAGGGCGGGCGATCGATCACCGCCATGGGAATCGCCCCGTCGATGGCCGCCCGCCAGCGCGACAACGCATAGACGGTCGTCTTGTAAACGTCCTTCAGCGGCGCATAGGCGCCACACATGTCGCCGTAAAGCGTGGCGTAGCCCACGGCCATTTCGCTCTTGTTGCCGGTGGAGAGCAGCAGCTTGCCGGTCTTGTTCGACATGGCCATCAGCAACACGCCGCGCGTGCGCGACTGCAGGTTTTCCTCGGTGATGTCGGGCTTCGTGCCGGCGAACACAGGCGACAGCGCATCGGTGAACGCCCCGTAGATACCCTCGATGGGCAACACGTGGTACTCCACGCCGAGTTGCTCGGCCTGGGCCTTCGCCTCGCGCAGGGAGAGGCCGGAGGTGTATTCGGTGGGCATCATCACCGCCGTCACCTTGTCCTTGCCCAGCGCATCGACTGCGATGGCAAGGGTGAGCGCGGAATCGATACCGCCTGAAAGGCCGAGCAGCACGCCGGAAAACCCGTTCTTGCCGATGTAGTCGCGCACGCCGCGAACCAGCCCCGCATACATGATCGCTTCCGGGGAACGCGTGTCCGGTTCGGGCCAGTCGATGGCGGCGAGGCGACGCGTGGCCGTGTCGTATTCCACCGCGAGCAGCATCTCCTCGAACGACGGCGCGCGCGCGGCGATCTCGCCGTTGGCCTGCACCAGCAGGGAATGGCCGTCGAAGAGCAGGTCGTCCTGTCCGCCGACAAGGTTCACGTACGCGATGGGCACGCCGTTCTCGGTGGCGCGGCGGCGCAGTAGCTCTTCGCGCGTGGCGGCCTGCCGCCGGTCGTACGGCGAGGCGTTGATCACGAGGATCAGTTCGGCCCCCGCTTCCGCCGCATGGGCGGCCGGCTCGGCTTCCCAGATGTCTTCGCAGATGAGCATGCCTACGCGCACGCCCTCGATGACGAAGACGCGCGTCGACTCGCCATGCTGGAAGTAGCGCTTCTCGTCGAACACCGTGTAATTGGGGAGCGCCTGCTTGTGATATGTCCACTCCACCCGGCCCTCGCGGATGAGCGTCGCGGCATTGAACACTTCACCGCGCGTATCCGGATGGCCCACCACCGCGGAGATGCCCTCGATGCGCGGCGCCAGGGCCGCGAGCTCCTTCGCGCACGCCTCCAGGAAACTGGGCCGCTGCAACAGGTCTTCGGGCGGATAGCCCGACAGCGTGAGTTCGGGAAAGGCGATGAACGAGGCGCCGAGGCGGTCGCGTGCTTCCTCGGCCAGCGCCTGCACCCGCTGGGCATTGGCGGCAGCGGCACCCACGGGGAAGTCGAACTGGGCCAGGGCGAAGCGGAACGTGGACATGGGGGATCCGTGCGGTCGCGGGGAACCGCCATGATAAAGCAACGTGGCAGAAGCGCGCCCTGCGCGCGACGGCTCCTCGCGAGGGGCGACAAGCCCCGCGGCTCCGGGCGCCACTGTCTGCCGGGCGCGGGGCGCTTCTATCGGTAGAGCCGGGCGATCGCGAGTGCGGTCTTGTACGGTTCCGGGTCGTTGCGGTTGGTCAGCAGAATCACCGTGAGCCGGCGGCCCGGATACCGCACGATCACGTTGCGGAACCCGATGGTTTCCCCCGAGTGCCACACCGAATCGCCGGTGATGCGCCAGCCATAGCCGTACTCGACCGCCGGGTCGTCGGTGCGGGTCTTCGCTGTGAAGGCGGCCTTGCGCGACGCATCGCTGAGCAGGCGATCGTCGTACAGTGCGGCATCCCAGCGTGCCAGATCGTCGATGGAGGAATAGATGCCGCCGTCGCCGAGCACCGCACTTGTCATGCTCTGGTCGGTGCGCACCCAGCGGCCGTCTTCCTCGCTGTAGCCGAACGCGCGATGGGGCACGGGCGGCCCTTCCGTCACGTAGGCCAGCGTGTCGTTCATGCCCAATGGCTGGAAAATGCGAACGCGCAGGAAATCCTGGAAGCTCAGGCCGGACGCCTTCTGCACGATCAACGCGAGCATCGCGTAGCCGCCATTGCTGTAGCGATACGACGTGCCTGGCTTGAAGTACAGCCGATCCGTCTTCGCCATCAGGTCGAGCACATCCTTGTCGCGCAGCGGAACCTTGGTGTCCGCCTGCATGACGTCCTCGTAATCGACAAGTCCGCCCTGGTGGCTCAACAGTTGCGCAATGGTGATGTCGTTCGCCACGGGCGGCAGTTCGGGCAGCCACCGCCGCGCGCGATCGCCGAGCGAAAGCTTGCCGTCCTGCGCAAGCAAAAGTATGGCCGCAGCAGTGAACTGCTTGCTGACCGAAGCCAGCCGATAGTCCGTCTGCGGCGATGCCGGTGTGCGGTGTTCGAGATCGGCAAAGCCGTAGCCACGCCGCACGAGCGGTACGCCGTCCCGTACAACCAGCAACGATGCGCCGGGGCCGTCGCCGTCGTATCGGGCCATCAGCGCATCCACCGAGGCGTCTGGCGAGCGGCGCGTCGCACAGGCGACCACGAGCAGGCAACCGGCAAGGACGACGGCAAGGCGCATGGTCACTCCACGGGAACGTCGAAAAGGGTGTCGGAAGCCGCGGACGGAAGGGAGTAGTGCCACCATTCCTGCGGATAGTTCACGAAACCTTCCTTCGCCATGGCGCGCAGCAGGCGCTGGCGATTGGCGCGTTGCGCCGCGTCGATGCCCGGAAAATCGGTATGCGCGCGCGGATCGAAGAAGTCGAAATCCGTGCCCATGTCGAGCACCGCGCAACCCTTGTCGTCGCAGTGCATGAGCGTCAGATCCACGGTTGCTCCACGGCTGTGCCCGGATACCGGCGCGATGTATTCGCCCAGGAGCTTGTCCTTGCCCAGGTTCGGATAGTGCGCGGTTTTCGTCTGCGCATTTCCAAGGTCGCCCGCCCAACGCACGAAATTCGCGACCGCGCGCGCGGGTCGATAGCAGTCCCAGATCATCAACCGGTAACCCTCTCCGCGCAGACCCCGCTCTACCCTTGCCAGGGCTTCGGCGGCCGCCGTGCGCAGGAAGCACTTCGGCGCACGATAGCCGTCCACCGGCGCGCCGGTGAAATTGTCACTGCCGGCGTAGTGGATGGTTTCGGCGATATCCGGCACGAGTGTGCGGATGTCGGTCAGGCCCGCTTGCGCGGGCGTCCGTGCCGGCGAGATGCGAGGCGGGGCATCAGCCGCGCCGGCATCAAGGGCAAGCACGAATGCGAGCGAAATCCAGATCTTCATAGTCGTTGCTGAAATCGGCATCGGGATCGACCTTGGCCAGGCGGAGACGATCGGGCGTATCCAGGTCGAGCCACGGCTCGGCGTCCATGCGCTCGTCGTTCCACTGGACAAGGTAACGGCCGCCCACGCGTTCCAGCATACCGGTCATCGCCGGAGACCGTGCCGCCGCGAAGGCAACGCCGCCCTTCGCGGGACAGATGCTCACCTCGCCGAACCACGGATCGCGCCACACGCCGAGAAAACCCTTGGCCTCGTCGGCCGACGCGATCACCCGCGACGATGTGTCCGGAGCCCGAGAGGCACCGGGCGCGGTCGCCTCCGCCGCGATGCGATCGGCGTATTCGCCCACGGCGTGTTTCTCGCCGGGCGATGTGAATCGCTTGAGGATCGCTTCGGCAAGCGCGTCGCGCGCATCCTCGCCGCCGCCGTTCATCATGATCACAAAGCCGCTTCGCGCTTTCGGCAACAGGCTTACCGTGGAATACATGCCCGACAGGGTGCCGGTATGCGAGACGCTCCAATGACCGTCCACGTCCGCAAGGCGCCAGCCGTATCCATAACCGTAGAGTTGCGTGCCGTTCCACGCCTTGCGGCGCTGTCCTACCGGCATCGGATTCTGGATCGACCACAACGGCTCCCGCTGCTGCGCATCCAGCCACGCTAGCTGCGACGCATCCGGCGCCAGCCAGCTGGAAGCCCAGTGCAGCATGTCGTCGAGGTCGCAACGCACGCCTCCCGCCGCCGCCGACGTGATATCCGGAATCGTCGCGGGGTCGGCGTTCGTCACCACGTTGCCGTGTTCGCCGCGGCGGTGCGGCTGGGCCACGTTGCCTATGCCGTCACGCGACCAGGTGCCGATCTGGCAACGGGTAAGTCCAAGGGGTGCGAAGACCTCCCGGCGAAGCAATGTCTCATAGGGCGCGCCGCCAGCCGCGGCGGCCACTTCGCCCGCCACCACGTAAAGCAGATTGTCGTAGGCATAGCGCGAACGGAAGCTGTGCTCCGGCTTCAGGTAGGCGAGCCCCGCCAGGATATCCTTGCGCGTGAAGCGGTTCGGTTCGGGCCAGAGCATCAGGTCGCCGGCGCCCTCGCGCAGGCCGCTGTTGTGGATCAGGAGGTCGCGCACCTGGATCTCGCGCGTCACCCACGGATCGCTCATGCGAAAGTTCGGCAGGTACTTCGTGACCGGATCGTCCCAGCGCAGCTTTCCCGCGGCGACGAGGCGCGCCATGAGGGCCGTGGTCATGGCCTTGCTGTTGGAAGCGATCTTGAACAGCGAACGGTTGTCCACCTTGCGGCCCGATCCCGCCGCGAGCGTACCCGCCGTACGTGTGTACACCACGCTTCCGTTCGCAATCACACCCACCGCCATGCCGGGAATGTCGTAGCGGGCGATGGCCTCGTCCACCAACGCATCGAACGAGGCCGTGGCCGCGGCCTCGTCGGCGGCCCATACGCGCAGCAGGTTGCCGCTCCATATCTTCGCGATGTCCGCAGCGGAGAACCCGCGGCGCTGCAAGCCCGCGGTGACGTTGCGTGTCTCGGACGCGTCCATCCAGCCGGTGATTTCGCCGCCGCCGTCGAAGTCGGAAGCGATGCCGACGTGATCGACTCCGGCAACCTTCACCATGTGCTGGATGTGGTCGAGAAAATCGTCCAGCGTCGCCAGCGGGTGTTCGCGCTGGATGGCCTTCATGCCCTCGACGTACGCGGGAAGGTAATCGTGCTTCTCGCTGTCGTAGGCCGTGTCGCCCGACTCGCGCGCCACACGCTTCTGCAACGCCTTCTCCGCGGCTTCGCGCGCGGGATCCTTCTTCAGGAACTCCTTGTACGCCACCGCCTGGATCACGCCGCCCTTCGCGGCGATGGCCCTCAAAAGGTCGTCGGGCAGATTGCGCGGATGATCCGTGACGGCACGCGCCGACGAATGCGAAGCGATGATCGGGGCCGTGGACAGTGCCAGCACATCGCGCACGCATGCGTCGGAGGCGTGGGAGACATCCACCATCATGCCCAGCGCGTTCGCCCGACGGACCACCTGCCGACCGAACTCGCTCAGGCCGAGATTGCTGTCCGGCTTGTCGCCCAGATCCTTGCTGGGTAGCGAGCTGCCGCAGAGATCGTTGTTGCCGACGTGCACCAGACCCACGTAGCGGGCACCCCGCGCATAAGCGGCGTCGAGACGCGTGAGGTCGTGCCCGAGGGAATAGCTGTTCTCAATGCCGATCATCGCGGAAAGGCGGCCCGCCGCCGCGTTGGCCCTCACCTCGCCGGGCGTGCGGGCCAACCGGATCTGGTCCGGGTAACGCTTCAGCATCAGGTCGATCGCGTCGTACTTCCGCGCCGCTTGCGCCACGGCCTCCGCATAACCCGCCGGGGTCAACGGCCCCTGTTCCACGTAGATGACGAAGAACGCCGCGTCGAGTCCGCCGCGGCGCATCTTCGGCAGATCCACCTTAAGCGGGCCGTCCTTGCCCGCGTCGAACTTCGGGTCCTGCATGTAAGACAGGGGAATGTCGACGTGCGTGTCGAGGGTGAGGGGGTGGTCCTGCGCCTGTGCGGTTGCGCAAAAGAGCAGGACGGCGGCCAACGCATGCTTCATTTCGTACCCTCTGGCAGGCGTATCTCCTCAGAAGTCGATGGACACGGTCAACTGCCCGAAACGCGGCGGCTGGAAGCGGGTCGGTTGCAGGTAGGTGTTGCTGTAGCTGCCGATCGACGTCTGCAGGTCCTGGTCGACGCCGGTGGTGCGCTGCTGGTTCAGCAGGTTGTACACCGCGAACTTCACGCGCAGGTTGTTCTTCTCATCCAGCGGCAGCAGGTAGGTGATGCTGGCGTTGAGGTTGAAGGTCCACGGTGTGCGCTTCGCGCCGCGCGAGGATTCGACGTAGACGCGATTCTCGGACACCGGATCGGCACAGTTCTCCACGCAGATGAAATAGCTGTGATACGAGGTCTTGTCGAACGGATTGCCCACGCCATAGGCGGTGATGGGGCTGCCCGAGAGCGCGGTCACGTCCGCACCCACCTGCCACTGGCTGTTGATCGCATAGGTGCCGCGCAGCTTGAACTGGTGGCGGTGATCGTTGGGCAGGTAACCGCCCGACAGGTTCACCCACGGATCGTCGAAGTTCTCCGTGCGGCCGGTATCGTCGAAGTTCGTATCCGAGTTTACCGGGCCTTCGGCATTGCCGCGGCTCCAGGAGAGCACGTACGAGGCGTTGAACATCCACTTCTCGTCCCATGCCCGGTCCACCTGGAATTCCAGCGATCCGAAGGTGCGGCGCGGCTTCTTCCAGCCGCGCTGGCCGAGGTAGTTACCTGAGGCGTCATAGAGCGCCCAGCCCTGTTTGGCGGTGTCGATGGTGATGTAGCCGTCGGGCGTTCCGTCGCAATTGGTGTCGCCATATACCGTGACGTTGCGACCCGGATTTCCCATCACGTAGCCGATGTAGCCGTCACCGCCGCACTGGGGCGTGGCGCTGATCTCCATGTCGTCGATGGCGTCGTGCAGCTTGCGGTAGGTGCCACTGATACCCCACGACCACTTGTCGGAGATCATCTGCTGGAAGCCCAGGATGGCCTCGTCCTGGTAGACGGGGTCCATGTGCTTGTCCACTTCGGCCCGCAGATCGCCGACGGTGCCGTTACCCTGCGACGTGTCCACCGCGCCGATCTGCTGGCCGAGGATGGGCACCGCGTACTGCGATCCGTTGCGCTCCAGGTACTGGTAACCCTCGAAGGTGTAGAACGTGCGCTCGTCCAGCAGGCCACCGGCCTGCTTGATGTTGATCACGTTGGCCACCGGCAGGTAGTAGCGGCCCAGGTTGCCGAAGATCTTCGTCCTGCCGTCGCCGTTCAGGTCCCAGGAGAACCCGAGCCGCGGTGCGATCATGTTGTCCACCTTAATGTAGCTCTTGCCCTCGGCCGTCTTGTTGTCGAAGGAGTCGCTGCGCAGGCCCACGTTCAGGAGGAAGTCGGGCGTGATGTTCCAGTTGTCCTCGACGTAGTAGGCGTTGTTCGAGGTTTCGAACGTGCCGCCGATGTTGTAGCGCCGCTGGCGCACGTACATGTCGTAACCGGGCGGGATGACACCGTCGTTTTCGATGGTCGAACCCGCGTCCGCGTGCACGATGTTGTAGTAGTACTCACCCGGTCCAGGATAATGCCGGTCGTATTCCGAGGTATCCACCTCGTGGTCGTAGCCAAAGCGTACAAGGTGGTCGCCGAGCGTCCACTCAAAATCGGCCCGGCCTTGCTTGCGCGTGTCGTTGCGTTTTTCCACCATGGTGCTGGAGCTGCAACCCAGCGGTACGTCCGGGGCGTCGGAGTTGTCATCGATGCGAACCGGATTGCACTCGGCGTCGGCAAGGCCACGCGTATAGGCTTCGCGCTCGTTGCGTCCATACATAAGCTTCATCGACAGGTTGTCGACAAGGTAGCTGGTGAATGTACCGTTCCAGTTCCTTCCGCCGGTATCGCTGGTGATGACGTCGCTCTTCTGCCCCTTGGTGTGGGTGGCATAGTCGTACGGATAGACAGAGGCCTCGTTCTTGTCCTTGTCCGAGAACGCCATGAACTCAAGCAGGTTCTTGTCGTTGATGTGCCAGTCGATCTTCGTGCCCCAGAAACCCGAATCCGTATCGTTCTGGGTGAGGATCGTGCCCTGGTTGTCCGTGTTCTGCGGCGTGTAGCCGCGCGCTTCGTACATGGCGAAGAAGAACAGCTTGTCCTTCACGATCGGACCGGACGCATACACGTTCATCTTCGTGCGCGAGTAATGGTCCTCGGACGAGGTGATGTAACGTTCGCCGTCCCAGTAGCGGTTCTTCGTGGTGGCCTGCCAGGCGCTGGGCTCGAAGGTCATCTCCGCGCCGGCCTTGAACTCGTTGGTACCCGAGCGGGTGACGGCGTTGACCACGCCACCGGTGGTGCGGCCGAACTCCACCGAGTACCCGCCGGTCTTCACCTGAAATTCCTGGTAGAAGGCGAACGGCGCTTCTGAGAAACCGTTGCGGTTGTAGAAGTCGGTCACGTTGAGGCCGTTCACGTAGAACGAGTTCTCGGCCACGGACGAGCCGCCGAAGGAGATACCGCCGAAACCGGCGTTGCCCTTGTTCACGCCCGGTGCCAGCAGCGCCACGGCTTGTACGTTCTGGTCCACGGGCAACCGGCGGATCTCCTCGCGGCTGACGTTCGTCGCGATTTCCGTGGAGCTGACGTCCACCGCGTTGATCACCACGGGGGCACTCACCTGCACGCCCTCGAGCTGGGTGGTGCCGGTGTCGCCGCGCTCCACCAGATTCACCGTGGTGGCGTTGCCGAGGCTGACGTTCACTTCCGTGGTGGTGCTCACCGGCTTGCCGTCCACGCTGCTGTCGAGCCGATAGTGGCCGACCGGCAGGAATGGAAAACGGAAGTTGCCTTCCGCGTCGGCCGTGACCGTGCGGGTCAGACCGGTGCCGGGATCGCGCACCGTGACGATGGCGCCCGCCTTGGTCCGACCGACGATCGAACCGTCGGTGTTCGCGCCGAAGGCCGCGCCGGAAACGGCAAGGCCGAGGCCGATCGCCATGCACAAGGCACCGTGGCGCAACACGCGCCGGTTCGTCTTGATCTCCCCCATCTCCCCACTCCCATAAGATGACAATCGGGTTGTATTAAGCCGTCAGCGCGTCGTGTCGCCGGCCCCTTCCGGCGTGTCGACACGATGCCAACGGAAGTCGTAGTCCCACTGGTCGAAATACAGGTTGCCGCCCTTCCATTCGACTTCGCCGCGCTGCGAATCGACCGTTTCCGAGCGGAAGAAGGTCTTCGCCGGTACGAACGGCTGCGAGAAATCGTCGTTGAAGGCGACGCGATAGGCATCCAGGCCGCCGAGGTAGAACCACTCGAGCGTGTCGTCGCCCGGCTTTGCGTTCGCGCCGGCCGCGAGGCGGCCGAAGGTCACGTCCATCGGTACCCACCCATAAGGGGCGAGATACACCTGGCCCCAGTCGTGGATGTTGTTGTATTTGCCGTCGGAGAAGATCCAGCCCGACTGCCAGCGCGCCGGAATGCCGTTGAGGCGGAGCAGGGTGATCAGCAGCAGGGTCTGTTCGCCACAGTCGCCATGACCGGCGTGCAGCGTGTAATCGCCGATGTTGGAAAGGGTCGAATATTCGCGCGCTCCCGCCCATGGGATGGTATCGACGGCAGCGAACAGTTTCTGCGCGATGCGGTAGGGGTTGGTTTCGTCGCCTACCGCGCGCTTCGAATACGCACGCATCGCATCCGTGAACACGATATGCGGAGCCCGCTCCGCCACGAAGGGCGCAAGTTCCGGCGTGATCGGAGCGCGCACGACCTTCGCCGGATCGATGTCGACATAACGGGCGTAGAGTGTCAGCTCGTAGGTGATCGAGAACTCGGTAGGCTTGCCGGCCACAGCCTTCTTTTCGAGGTAGGCGGTGCGCTGCATGGCGGACTCCGGCGCGATCCTGGCGCCGGCGGGATCGCTGGATACGAGGCGGATGTTTTCCTGCTGTCCTTTGATCGCGCGCGGATAGGGAATCCAGGCGCGAACGGTTTCGCTCGCGGGCACGGCATCGGCCTTTACGGTGAGTATCTGCGTCACGCTCTCGCGTCGCGGCAGCACGCTGCTGGAATGCTCCGCCAGAGCGGCCTGACGTACCGCACGGTGGTGGTCGTTCAGCACTTCGTTCGGACCGTCGTCGAACGGTGTCTGCTCTTTTCTTCGCGCCCGGGCCTCGGCACTGAGGCGGAAAAGGTTGCCCGGCGACCGCTTGAAATAGAGAGTGCGTCCGTCGATCACCTGCTTTTCGAGCAGCCCTGCCTGGTCCCACTTCGCGAACTCCGCGTCGGTGAGGTCGGGAATCTGCTTGCGCAGGCGCGCCTTGACGGCGTCGGCGTCCAGTGTGAAATCGATGAGGATGCGGCGCATGCGCTCGCGCTGGAATGCGAGGGCTTCGCGTTGTTCCGTCGTGATGTCCGGACGGGACAGCGCCTTGGCGATGGCGGCT
Organism: Luteibacter sp. SG786; assembly: GCF_011759605.1. Classification (GTDB taxonomy): domain Bacteria; phylum Pseudomonadota; class Gammaproteobacteria; order Xanthomonadales; family Rhodanobacteraceae; genus Luteibacter. The sequence continues at coordinate 159,620 of NZ_JAAOYX010000001.1, read as the reverse complement.
TCCGCCTCCCGGAAGCGGCCGGCGTCGATCGACGCCACGATGTCGTTAGCGGCCGTCGACGTCGTGGATGGATCGCTACGCGACTCCGCCCCCACCGACGGCGAGAGGAACACGGCCCCCAGGGCAGCGCATAGCATCGCGTTTCGTAGAGCCGCTTTCACCGTTCGGTATCCCCGATGCAACCGTGGTGGATGGACGTGCTTCACCGCTGTGTAACATGCTTGCAAAGCGCGGTCAATAATTTATGCTTCAGGCTAATTCGTTAGGAATAGATATTCCTGACGACCGTCGCGACACCACCCGGGGAGGGACGCGTGATCCAGTCGGTTTGGCCTTATCTGGCCGTGATGCTGCTTGCGGCGGGGTTCTGGCCAGCGATCGAACGACGCTACGGCTGGAAGGTCTTCGACATCCTTCCGCCCATCGTCCTCACCTACCTCATGGTCACGGCGCTGTCGGTGGCCGGGCTGTGGACGGCCACGCCGGAGATCCACGAGGCGCAGCAGACGCTGGTGGCGCGGATGGTGCCCGCCCTGCTCTTCCTGTTGATGATCAATTGCGACCTGCGCGCCATCCTGGCACTTGGGCCGCGCGTTCTGGGGGTGTTTGTCTGCACCTCGATCAGCCTGTTCACGGCCTTCGTCCTCACCTTCCTCCTCTACCGTCACTGGATGCCCGGTAACGGATGGATGCCGCTCGCGTCGCTGTCGGGCAGCTGGATGGGCGGCACGGCGAACATGATCGCCGTGAAACAGGCCATCGGCATGTCGGACACGTCGCTGGCGACGACCCTGCTGACCGATGCGCTCTGCTATTCCATGTGGGTGGTGGTGCTGTTCGCGGTCGCGCGGCTCGCCCCCGCCTTCAACCGCTGGACCCGGGCCACGTCGAGTGCCGACATGAGCGTGGCCGAGACCGCGCCCCGCGCGCCCGCCACGGGCGACAGCGTGCTGCTGTGGCTCGGCCTCGCGGTGCTGGTGTCCACGATCTCTGCATGGATCGGCGCCCGCATGCCTGCCGGCAGCATGGTGTCGGCCACGACATGGACTATCCTGATCGCCACGGTAGCCGGCCTCGTCGCGGCGCACACGCGGCTCGCCCGCCTGCCGGGCGCGCAGTCCGTGTCGAGTGCCCTGTTGATCTCGGTGGTGGCGGTGCTGGCTTCGCAGAGCAGCTTTGCCGGCATCGCCGCCGCGCCGGTCTATCTCCTTGCGGGGGTCACCGTCATCGCGTTGCACGCGGTATTGCTCTGTATCGCGGCACGCATCTTCCACTTCGATCTGTATCTGTGTGGAATTTCCTCACTCGCGCACATCGGCGGCGTGGCCGCCACGCCGGTGCTGGCCGCCACGTATTCGCGGTCACTGGTGCCGGTGGGCATCCTGCTCGCCCTGCTCGGTTATATCCTCGGGACCGGATTCGGTCTCGTCGTCGCCGCGGTGCTTTCGGCGTTGGCCTCCTGACAAGGTACCCGCTATGAAAATGCTTCGCCCCACCTTCCTTGCGAGCCTGCTCGCGCTCTCGCTCGGCGGGGCGCCGGTCGCAGCAGCCGACATGCCCGTGCCGCCGTCCGGTGTCATCGGCGTCGCCGATGCGCAGCTCACGCCCGACTTCTGGGTGGCTCGCCTCGCCGATGCCGACAAACCGGTGCTCGATCGCGCCGCCATCGCGGCACTGAACGAACGTGTCGCCCGGCTCGACCCATCGATGCACGATATCCGCCACCTCCCAGCCGCGCTGCCGCGCGACCAGGTGAAGGGTTGGATCGAGAAACTCACCAGCAAGCCGAGCAAGCCGTTGTTCGATGTGCAAGGCAAACCGGTGGCGGCCACGACCATCGACAACGTGCTGGCCAACGCGGCGATCGAGGCGATCCCCGCACAGGTCGAACCGCGCTACGGCATGGCGGTCCGTCGCAGTGCACTGCGCGGCTACCCCACCGATCTGCGCGTGTTCCGTGACGCCGACGACACCGACATCGACCGCTTCCAGGAAAGCACGCTCTTCCCAGGCGATCCGCTGGTGGCCGTGCACACCAGCAAGGACGGCAAGTGGGTATTCGTGGTGAGCCCGCGCTACGCCGCCTGGGTGAACGCCGCCGACGTGGCCTATGGCGACGCCGCCACCGTATTCGCGCATGCCGATGCCACGCCCTACCGCGTGATCACCGGGGCCAAGCCGCTCACCGTCTATACGCCCGAGGCACCTGCCGTTTCCGAGTTGCAGCTGGACATGGGCACCCGCGTGCCGCTGGATACTTCGCTACCCGGCGACCAACCGGTGAACGGCCAGAGCCCGTATGCATCCTGGGTGCTCAGCCTGCCTGTACGCGACGCCAGGGGCGCCTTGTCGTTCCATCCGGCGCTGCTCCAGCGTAACCAGGATTCCTCGCCGGACTATCTCCCGCTCACGCGTGCCAACATCGTGCGCCAGGCGTTCAAGTTCCTCGGCGAGCGATACGGCTGGGGACATGCCTACAACGGTCGCGACTGCAGCGGTTTCGTATCGGACGTGTACCGCAGCATGGGCGTGCAGATGCCGCGCAACACGCGCGACCAGAGCATCAGCCCCGGCCTCGCGCACACGCTCTATACCGACAAGGACGGCCACGACGCACGGCTGAAGGCGGCGATGGCACTGGAGGTGGGCGACCTCGTCTACATTCCCGGCCACGTGATGATGGTCATCGGCAAGATCGACGGCCAGCCCTACGTCATCCACGACGTGGGCGGCATGAGCTACCGCCAGGCCGACGGCAGCCTCCGTCACGTGAAGCTCAACGAAGTGTCGGTCACGCCCCTCCTGCCGATGATGTCGAGCCACGACAGATCGTTCGTCGACATCATGACCAGCATCGTCCGCATCCGCTGATCACTTTGCCCAACGAGGCTCCATGAAAATCACCGATATCCGCTTCGGCATGCTGCGCGTACCGCTGAAGACCCCGTTCAAGACGGCACTGCGCACCGTGGACAAGGTCGAAGACATCGTGGTGATGGTGCACACCGACGACGGACGCGTGGGTTACGGCGAAGCCCCTGCCACGGCTGTCATCACCGGCGATACCCACGGTTCCATCGTGGATGCCATCCGCCATTACATCGCGCCACGCCTCATCGGCCAGGACATCGCCGACTTGAACCGCATCACCAAGCTGGTGCAGGGGGCGATGGAGAAAAACACCAGCGCCAAGGCGGCGGTGGAGATCGCCGTCTACGACCTCTGGGGCCAGCTTTACGACGCACCGCTGTACAAGCTGCTCGGCGGGGGCGACCCCGTCATCACCACCGACATCACCATCAGCGTGGACTACATCGACAAGATGGTGGCCGATTCGGTGGCGGCGGTGGAGCGCGGTTTCGAGTCGCTCAAGATCAAGGTGGGCAAGGACATCGGCGTGGACATCGAGCGCGTACGCGCCATCTACGCCGCGGTGGAAGATCGCGCCCTGCTCCGCCTGGATGCCAACCAGGGCTGGACGGCCAAGGAAGCCGTCTATGCGTTGCATGCGCTGGAAGATGCAGGCGTCCGCCTGGAGCTGGTGGAACAGCCGGTGAAGGCTCGCGACCTGGAAGGCATGCGCTACGTCACCGAACGCGTGCACACGCCGATCATGGCGGACGAAAGCGTGTTCGGCCCCGCCGAAGTGATGGACCTCATCCGCATGCGGGCCGCCGACATCATCAACATCAAGCTCATGAAGACCGGCGGCATCTCCAATGCCATCCGCATCGCCGACATCGCCGGGCTCTATGGCGTCGAATGCATGATCGGCTGCATGCTCGAATCCAGTATCAGCGTGGCCGCGGCGGTGCACGTGGCGGTGGCCAAATCCGACGTGATCACCAAGGTCGACCTGGACGGCCCTTCCCTGTGTGCTTACGACCCGGTGGACGGAGGTGTGAACTTCAACGAATCCGAGATTTCCATCAGCGAGGCCCCGGGCCTCGGCATCCGCGAAATCCGCGGTCTCGAACCTCTCTGAAGGAGCCGCCATGTCGCCGCTGGTGAAGATCCGTTCCGAGCGCGACCGCATGTCGGCGGTGGAGCGGCGCATCGCCGACTTCATCCTCGAGAATGCCCAGCTGCTCCGCGACTATTCCTCGCAGCAACTGGCGAGCGCGCTGGGCATCAGCCAGTCCAGCGTCGTGAAGTTCACGCAGAAGCTCGGGTTCCGCGGTTATCCGGACCTCAAATACTCCGTGGGCGAGGCCATCGGTCGCACCGAGGAACCCGACGACGGCACCCCGGCGCGTGCGGAACGCGAGGGTGGCGACGCGCTGGGCGCCACCCTCTGGCAGCGGAAGTCCCGGGCCGAGGAAGCCACGCGCCTCATCAACGATCCCGCCACCCTGCGCGAGCTGGTAGCCGCGTTGGACGCGGCGGGCAAGGTGTTCCTCATCGGCGTGGGCGAAGACGAACTGCACGCCCGCGGATTCGCGGCACGCCTGTCGCTGCTCGGCATCGTCGCCATCCGTCACGTGGATGTCGGGCGCATGGCCGCCCAGGTGGCCATGTCCGCACCGGGCGATCTTCTCATCGTGTTTTCCGAGCACGGCAAGCATCCGGCGCTGGTGAAGCTGGCCCGCTATTTCCGCGAGCATCGCGGCCGGGTGGCCACCGTGACGCGGCACACGTCCAACCCGCTGCGCGCGCTGTCCGACGTCTCGCTGGCTGTGGCCGCGCACGACGATGCGTCCTATGTGCAATCCCTGATCTACCAATCCACCGTGCAGCAGTTGCTCGACACCGTGTTCGTGCATCTGTGCGAGGGAGACGAAGCCCGCCATGCCCGCCTGGTGGAGAACCTCGACCGCATCCACCAGATGTTAGGCGCACCCTGAATCCTTGCCGGAGCGCACCATGCCATTGCCTAGCCTCCTTCCCCGTTTCCTCGGACTGCTGGCATTCGCCGCCACCGTGCCATCGGGGGCATTCGAAACGCCAGCGGCATGGTCCGTGTCGCGGCAGATGATCGTGGTGACCACGGACGGATGGAACGCGGACCACGGTACCTTACGCACCTACGTACGCGAGGGCACGCACTGGAAACAGGAAGGCTCTGCCGCCGACGTAACGATCGGCAAACGCGGCAGCGCGTGGGGCATTGGCCTCCATCCTCCCGAACAGGGCGGCCCCGTGAAGAAGGAAGGCGACGGTCGCAGCCCCGCGGGCGTGTTCCGCGTGGGGCCCGCGTTCGGCTACGCGGAAAGCAACCCCACCGCCATGCCTTATCGCGGCCTCACGGCAACGGATTACTGCGTGGATGTGGACCGCTCTCCGTACTACAACCGCATCGTGGACGCCGATAAAGTCGGCAAGAACGCGGTCGCCGGTGCCACCGAGGCCATGCGTCGCGACCTCCACTTCGACGGTGACCGGGCCTACCGCATCGGCTTCGTGATCGAACACAACCCCGAGGGACGCAAGGGCGCGGGTAGCTGCATCTTCGCCCATTTGTGGAAGTCGCCCACCTCGCCCACCGTGGGCTGCACCGCCATGACCGATGGCACCATGGAACGCCTGCTCGGATGGCTGGACCCCGGCAAGAAGCCCGTCTTCGTGCTGCTTCCCAAGACCGAATACGCGCGCCTGCGCGAAGCCTGGAACCTGCCGGCCCTATGACCGCCACCCAACGCATCCTTCTCGGCCTGGCACTCGGTGCCGCCGCCGGTATAGCCCTGGCCCACTGGGCACCTGACGCCGCCGTGCGCGTGGCCGACGCGGTGCAACCGCTCGGCAAGCTCTGGCTCGGCGCATTGCAGATGACCGTGGTGCCACTGGTGCTTTCGCTTGTGGTTGTCGGCGCGAACACCGCGACCGATGCCGCGGCGTCCGGACGCATCGCCCGACGCGCCATCGTGGTCTTCCTGCTGCTGCTCGCGCTCGGTGCCGCCGTGGCGGCCATGGCCGCGCCGGAGCTGTTCATGCTGTTCCCGCGCAGCGAGTCGCTGCGCATGGCCCTCGGCACCGCCACCGGCCATCTGGCCGCCACTGCGCCCATTGGCTGGAGCGACTGGCTCGCCGGCATCGTTCCCACCAACGCGATCATGGCGGCGGCACAAAGCGCCATGCTGCCCCTGGTGGTTTTCGCGATGTTCCTCGGCTTCGCGCTCACCCGCATCGCTCCCGAGCGGCGCGCACTCGCCGTGGAATTTTTCGGCGCCATCGCCGACGCCATGATCGTCGTCGTGCGCTGGGTGCTGCTGCTCGCCCCGTTCGGCGTCTTCGCCCTCATCCTTTCCGTATGCGCACGCGCAGGGTTGCAGATGCTCGGTGCGCTGGGCGCCTATGTCCTGGTGGAATGCATCGTGTATCTCATGGTCACCGCATTGATGCTCGTGGTGGCGCGCGTCTGGGGCCGCGAACCCTTCGTGCGCTTCGCCACCGCAATCGCCCCCGCGCAGGTGGTGGCAGCGAGCACGCAGTCCTCGCTCGCGTCGCTGCCCGCGATGATCGAGAGCGCGGACAGGCGGCTGGGTTATCCCACCGCCGTCACCTCGCTAGTGCTGCCGATGGCCGTATCCCTGTTCCGGCTCACCAGCCCGGTGCAGTACATCGTGTCGTCGTGCTTCATCGCATGGGCACTGGGCATCGACCTCGGCGCGGCGCAGCTTGCCGCGGGTGCCGCGCTGGCGGTGGTGATCAGCCTCGGCTCGGTGGGCCTGCCGGGCCAGGTGACGTTCATCGCGACCAACGTGCCCGTGGCGCAGGCGATGGGGCTTCCCATCGGGCCGCTGGGCCTGATGCTGGCGGTGGACACGCTTCCCGACACCCTCGCCACGTTGGGTAACGTCACCGCCGACCTCGCCGCCACCAGCGTGGTCGCGGCCCAATCGTCCAGGGACAAGGCATGAGCATGAAGTCATTGGACGTGATCGTGGTCGGCGGCGGTATCGCCGGTGCGTCGGTGGCGTGGTTCCTCGCGCCACATGCCCGTGTGGCCGTGCTGGAACGGGAGTCGTTCGCGGGTTTTCATACCACCGGCCGCTCCGCTGCCCATTTCAGTGAAAGCTACGGCTCGCCGCAGGTGCGCGCCCTCAGCCGCGCCACGCGCCCCTTCCTGGAACGGCCACCGGCGGGTTTCGCCACCCACCCGATCCTGCAACCACGTGGCGCCCTGGTCATCGGCGGTACCACGCAGGCCGAACGGGTGAAAGCGGAATACGAAGCGGTGCGGCAACACACGCCGTCGCTTTCCCTGCTGAACGGCTCGGCCGTCCGCGAGCGCGTGCCCGTGCTTCGTCCCGAAGCGGCACAGGTCGCGTTCTTCGAGCCGGACTCCGCCGATATCGACGTGAACGAACTGCACCAGGGTTTCCTGCGCGGCGCGAAGGCCAACGGCGTGTCACTGCACGTCGACACCGACGTGCACGCGATCCGCCGCGAAGGCGGCCATTGGATACTGAACGAGGCATGGCGCGCACCCGTCGTGGTGAATGCTGCCGGCGCCTGGGCGGACGTCCTCGCCGGACTCGCCGGCGTGAAGCCCATCGGCCTGGAGCCACGGCGACGTTCGGCGTTCACCTTCGCAGCGCCGGAAGGCGTTGCCACCGACGCGTGGCCGTTCGTCGTGGATATCGACGAAACGTTCTACTTCAAACCGGACGCAGGTCTGCTGCTGGGCTCGGCAGCCAATGCCGACCCCACGCACCCGCACGACGTGCAACCCGAGGAATACGACATTGCGCTCGGCATCCACCGCATCGAGGAAGCCACGACGATGACGATCCACCGTCCGGCACGTACATGGGCGGGCCTGCGCAGCTTCGTCGCCGACGGCGACCTCGTGGGCGGCTTCGCCCCCGATGCCGAGGGCTTCTTCTGGCTCGCGGCACAGGGCGGTTATGGCATCCAGACCAGTGCGGCCATGGCGGAAGCCTGTGCCTCGCTGATCCTGGGGCAGCCGATACCTTGGCACTTGCTGGACCATGGCATTACGGAAGAGATGCTCAGCCCGGCAAGGCTGCGCCCATGACCCTGTGGGAGCCGCTTCAGCGGCGATCCCGCGGCAGCGGGCCAGTGTGCGGCAAGCACCCATCGCCGCTGAAGCGGCTCCCACACGAAGCAAGCGCCTGCCCGGCAGGCGCTCTCGGCGCGGTCAAAAATCGTACGACACGCTCAAACGCCCATATCGCGGCTCCTGCCGCGCCGTGATCACGCCGTACGCCGGTTCAGGCAGGCCGGGGCCTGCTTCTGAATAGGGGTACTTCTGCAACGCGCGCCGCTCGTTGAGCAGATTGAACACGTTCGCATTGAACGCCAGTTTCCCGTCGCCGAACGACGGGCGCCACGTCACACCGAGGTCGATCTGGCGTATCCACGGTAACCGGCCCTGCTCGCCCGGCGGCGACGGCAGGCCATCGCAGTAGTGATAGTCGCCGGAATAGCCCGCCGGGTCGGAGCGATCCGGCCCGTAATAGCCCAGGCAATGCCGCGGAGTCCCCGATACCAGGCTGACGTTGGCCGAGGCCAGCCATTCCGGAGCAATCTGCCAATAGCCGAACACCTTGAACTGGTGCGTGTGATCGTTGCTCTGCGGCCCGTTGGTGTGCTCCATGATCTCCGCGTTGTCCCAGTCCTCGCTGGTGGATGCGGCCGTCTGGTTGAGATCGGAGCGTAGCTGGCCTTCCGTATTGCCGTAGCTCCGCGAGAAGACATAGCTGGCGCGCGCATACCAGGTGCCGTCGAACGGATGCTCCAGCAGCAGTTCGAGGCTGTAATACTTGCGCTTCAGCCCCTGGAAACCCAGCTCCTTATTGCTCACCGGCACTTCCACGTGATTACCCGCGGTGTCCAGCAGCGTGAAGGTATTCGCCTGCCCTGGGTTGAACAGGTAGCAACTGTTCACCTGGTTGGTGTCGATGTCCAGGCCGAGGGCCTGCCCCCGCGCGACGATGCGATCGATGTCGCAATAGTCGTCGATGGCGTTGCGCAGCTTCCGGTACGTCAGCTTGGCGCCGTAAACCCAGTCGCTGCCGAGCGTCTTCGTGAAGCCCAGGATGTACTCGTCCTGGTTTTCCGCTTTCATGCCCTTGGCGGCCACGGTCTTCGGGTCCGGAAGCTGGCCGAAATAATTGTTCGACGATACGGGCACGCCGGGCGCGATTGCCGTCAACCCGGTCGGCTGACCATCGGCGGCGATACCGGTGTATGTGAAATATTGCGACGTGGATAGCGCCCCGCCCGCCGCGTTGAGCGCGGGATTGAGCGGCAGCCCCAGGTAATACCGGCCGGCGTTGCCATACACCTTGAAGGTGGAGTCGCCATTCACGTCCCAGCTGAAGCCGAGGCGCGGCGCCCACTGCGGCGACGTCTGCTTGATGTACACCTCGCTGTCGGCGTTGTAGTTGGTGAACTGGTCGTTGCGCAAGCCGAGTGTCACCAGCCATCGGTCGGTGACCTGCCACGCATCTTCGATGTATTGCGCCCGCTGGCTCGACCGAACCGTGGCGAGGCTGGACGACACGCCGCGTATCACGTAATAGCCCGCTTCGCCGCCCGGATAGTTCCCCGGCGCGTCCACGCCCAAGCCGGTGGAAATGGGAAGATTGGGTGCGCCCTGTCCATAGGTCCAGATATAGCCCGGACCCGAACTGGACGTGCCCTGGTCGCGCGCCCGTGCCTGCTGGTTGTCGATGCCCGCGGTGATCGTGTGGTCACCCAGGGTGTAGTGAATGTCGAATCGCGTGTTCGTCGTCTCGTTGCCGCGATTCGGATTCGCCAACGACGAGACCGTCTGCCCGTTGTCGCGCGCTACGCCGCCGGTGTAGGCGGGATTCTGGAAATCCTGGCCCGCGATATACACGGCATCGGGGTTGTATCCCGAAGGCACCACATAGTTCGTCGTACGCATCTTTCCGTACTGCGCGCTGATGGTGAGGCTGTCGGTCAGGTAACCCGTGTACTTCGCCGTGTAGACGTCGCCGCCGAACTTCTCGTTATTCGCGCCGGATAGGCGTTCTCCGCGCCGGCGGTTGGAGTAGTCGTAATCGTAGATGGTACCCGAGCGTTCCGACTTGTCGGATGCGCCGGTCACTTCGAGGATGTTGGCGTCGTTGATATTCCAGTCCAGCTTCGCGTACCAGCGTGGCAGCTGATATCGGTACGAGCGGTCCGGCGACTGCGGCAAGGTCACGTTGCTTATCGTGTCGCCCGTCTGCCTTTCCACCTCGGCCGCCGCAAAGAGAAACAGTTTGTCTTTGATGAGCGGTCCGCCGGCATACAGGCTGGCCGTCGTGGACGTGACCGTGTTGCCTCTGTTGGGCGCATAAAGGTTGCCCGCCTTCGGCTGCGGCGGAAGGCCGTTGGTGTAGTAACTGTCCTTCTCGCGGGCGCGCAGGCCGTTCGGCTCCCAGATGATCTGCGCGCCGCCGTGCCACTCGTTCGTGCCGCGCTTGCCGACGACGTTGATGACGCCACCGTCGGAGCGGCCGTATTGGGCGCTGTACCCACCCGTGTAAACCTCCTGCTGCTCGATGGCGCCGTAAGGCAACGAAATGCCACCGAAGCCCCGCAGCGGATCGGTCGTGTTGAATCCGTTGACGTAGTATGCGTTCTCGCTCGCCGCCGAACCGCCGAAACTCACCAGCGAATTGCCCGTGGCACTGAGGTAGCTGCCACTGTTGTTGACGGCACCGGGGGCCAGCAGGGCGATCGCTTCGGAATTGCGTCCGAGCGGAAGTTTCGCGAGCTGCTGCGAGGTAACCACAGTGCGCGAGTCGACGGTCGACACGTCGATGGCGGGCAAGGCATTCGCGGACACGCTCACGCCGCCAAGGTCCTGCACCGCTCCCTCTGCAAACGACACCTCGACACCGGAGCCCACACGCAACGCGACGTTCTCCCTGCTCTGCACCGTCGTACCGGCATGGATCACCGACACCGTGTACGTGCCCAGCGGGAGCTGCGCCACCGAGTAGCGACCGCGCGCGTCGATGGGAACGTCGCGCGTGAGTCCGGTGTCGTTCACCACACGAACGACATCACCCTCGGACGCCTGCACCTGGCCATAGATGGATCCCGTGGTGGACTGCGCCAGCACGGCCCCTGAAAACGCGGAAAACACCGCGACGGCCAGCAATGACCGCTGCAACGACAACATGCTCATGGAAACCCTTGATCGTAGAAGAAGGGCAAGCCCCGACCGCATCGCCTTCCCCTTGCGAGGGCGATGGATCGATCGCAGCGGCTTGCCGGTGCACGGACGTGAACGCCCGTCACGCCTGCGAGGCGTTGGTGGTTGGAAACGGAATCAGGAAAGTGCGCCGTGCCCGGCGCAGCCGAACAGCGCTAGCGCCGCTGGATCAGCGGCAACAACAACATCGCACGGCGGCGAGACGCACGCGCGTGGGGTAGAAAACAACGAGTTCAGGGTGACGCATGACGACCCCTCGTTTTTTGCTGCGGTGCGCAACCGTAACACGGTTCGATATGGCCGTGTCAAGCATTTGGACGTCTAGATGGCTCGCGACCCGAAATGAGATAAAAGTTCGGATGCCCGGCCAGAGCCCGCGGCATCCGTTCCAAAGCCCATCAGGACAGACGCCCCCCTAGGTCCGGGCCGTAGCATGAAGGACTTACTAGCGACGGGACGTCAATGCCTTCCTGTCTCGATTTGGTTCTTCTTTGGGCAGGCTACGCGATAAAGGGCCGGCTTGGCGTACACACGGTCGGAATCCCGAGCCTTGACCTGTAGTTCGATCACGGCGCCCTCGTCATTTGGTATCCGGCTCGACTGAATACTGCGACACATATATTTGATCTGCAGACGCCCGATGTCTTCCTGCCGTGACAGCTCATATTCCCGCTCTTGGCAGCCGATCCCAGTGCAATCGAGCCGAGTCGACCAGACCCTTACCGGAAAGCGAGGGTTTCCTTTGAAACTGAAAGGCATCCGGGTGTCGCGATTTATCTGCCCCTGGACCTGCTGGGTTGGGTTGATCGCGAATTCCTCGCACGGTAGCTTGTTCCGATAGAGCCGATAACCCTTTGCGACACCACGCATCGCGAGCACCTGAAACTCTCTTTTTTTGAGAAACTCGGCATCTTTGGGACTGGTGTGGAAGCCAACCTCCACGATGACCGATGGCATCTGGGCTAATTTGTTTTCCGCGTGCCAAGAGGCCACATGCGGCACCGGACTCACAGAAAAGCTCTTGAAATCATCATCCGTACGAATCAGTTCTCGCGCACTGCATAGAACCTTCGAAGCAAGCTCGTGGTCTTCAGGCCGACCATGGATGTATGTGCGTAACCCATTGGCTGCACTGCTAGCATCTGCGTTCGTATGAATATGAAGCAGTGCATCTGCCTTCATGTGATTGGCGAAGAGAGGGCGACTACGAATGTCTTCGTTGCGCTCTTTCAGGGGGCTATCCTTACCCTGCGATTGCCATATGTCCGTCAGGTCGGCATCTGACCTTTCAAGATGGTACCGTGCGGCGAGACGCCACCATGCTTCGCCGCTAGGTTTGTGGGAAAGCCTATCGCCCTGGTAGCGCAAGGTCTTAACGTCGACATTGTCCCGCTGTAACTCCCAGAGGAGATGCCCGGAAAGCACCGGCGTGATGTCATCCTCAAGGATACCGTTGGCGGGCTCGCGCTGAGCACGCCAATCCTTATATTTGTGGTGAAAGTAAAGTCCGTGCCCCGGCGATAGGACTACCAGGGGTTTGCGCTCGACATTGCGGCGGCGCCTCTGGCTCCTCGCAGACGCTTCAGGACGGCGATTAATCGGCCAGTGATCGGCATCAAACCCGCCAAACCTGAAGTCTATGCCGGTCACGCCGTCGATCCGCTCCATCAGGCCCCATAGTGCGCTGCTCAGATGCGCGGCAAAGTCGTCGAACTCGCTCGTCAACGCGTCGGGACCAAGTCGCTCATCAACATTGAGAAGTACGAGATTGGTCATCGGATCGACGCTGACCTCGACGTGGATCGGCAACGGGTCTTCGCTGAAGAAGTGGGCTCCGATGATGGCATTGTCGACGGCGCGCTGCATTTCCCTGACGAGGTTTGCTCGCTCATCTTCCGTCATTTCGACGATTGTCTTTTTCGGAAGCTCCTGCGCGCTCGCTTGAGGCGTGCACGTGTAGGCCGCGGTGAGCATCAAACATAGGAATATCCGCCTGCGTAGTGATTGCGACATGGTCGATCCGAGAAGCGCCGCGGAGTGCGGCGCCCCCATCGTCCTTGCCGGCACGGGCTTGGATGAGTCGCCACTTCCCGCGCACTTGCGTCAATCAACCACTCACCCGCTCCGGGAAATAACCCACAGCACGCCAGCTCTCTCGACAAGCTGCCTCGGACATGGCGGGAGTCCCTGCAAAAGCCAGACCTGCGTTGCGCGAACACCCTGAATCGCACGAACAAAAAAAGCCGCGGCCCGAAGGCCGCGGCTCTTCAACGCACACCGAAGTGGGCGAGGCTTACTTCATCAGACCTGCGAGGGTCTTGCCGAGGTCGGCCGGGGACTTGACCGTGGTCACGCCCGCCTTTTCCAGCGCGGCGAACTTCGCGGCCGCAGTGCCCTTGCCGCCGGAGATAATCGCACCGGCGTGGCCCATGCGCTTGCCCGGAGGCGCCGAGGCGCCGGCGATGAACGACACCACGGGCTTCTTGACGTACTGGCCGATGAACTCGGCCGCATCTTCCTCGGCGCTTCCGCCGATTTCGCCGACCATGATGATGCCTTCGGTCTGCGGATCGTCCTGGAAGAGCTTCAGGCAGTCGATGAAGTTCAGACCGTTGATCGGGTCGCCGCCAATGCCGATACAGGTGGACTGGCCCAGGCCTTCGTTCGTGGTCTGGAACACTGCTTCATACGTGAGCGTGCCCGAACGGGAGACGATGCCGACCTTACCCGGCTTGTGGATGTGACCCGGCATGATGCCGATCTTGCACTCGCCCGGGGTGATGACGCCGGGGCAGTTCGGACCGACGAGCACCACGTCCGGATGCGACTTCAGCACGTTCTTCACGCGCATCATGTCGAGCACCGGAATGCCCTCGGTGATGGCCACGATGACCTTGATGCCGCCAGCGATGGCTTCGAGGATGGAATCGGCCGCGAACGGCGGCGGCACGAAGATCACCGATGCGTCGGCGCCCGTCTGGTCGACGGCGTCGCGCACGGTGTTGAAGACCGGCAGGCCGATGTGCTCGGAACCGCCCTTGCCCGGGGTGACGCCACCGACGATCTTGGTGCCGTAGTCGATCGCCTGTTCGGCGTGGAAGGTGCCCTGCTGTCCGGTGAAGCCCTGGACGAGGACCTTGGTGTTCTTGTTGATCAGGACGCTCATGTTGCTTTCGCTCCTCAGGCCGCGGCGGCCACGGCCTTCTGGGCCGCATCGTTGAGATCGTCGGCCGGCGTGATCGCCAGGCCCGAGTTGGCCAGCAGTTCGCGGCCCTTCTCGACATTGGTGCCCTGCAGGCGCACGACCACCGGAATCTTCAGGCCCACTTCCTTCACGGCAGCGATGATGCCTTCGGCGATCAGGTCGCAGCGCACGATGCCGCCGAAGATGTTGACCAGGATGGCCTTCACCTTGTCGGACGAGAGGATGAGCTTGAACGCCTCGGTGACGCGCTCCTTGGTGGCGCCGCCGCCGACGTCGAGGAAGTTGGCCGGCTCGCCGCCCGCCAGCTTGATCACGTCCATCGTGGCCATCGCCAGGCCGGCACCGTTCACCATGCAGCCGATCGTACCGTCCATGGTGACGTAGTTGAGGTTGTGCTGGACCGCAGCCGCTTCGGCGGCGTCTTCCTGCGTGAGGTCGCGCATGGCGGCGAGGTCAGGATGACGGAACTCGGCGTTGTCGTCGGAGTTCACCTTGCCGTCGAGGGCGGCGAGGTTGCCGTCGGCGAGGATCGCCAGCGGGTTCAGCTCGACCAGCGAGAGGTCTTTCTCATTGAAGAGCTTGTACAGGCCCAGCATGATCTTGACGAGCTGGTTCACCTGCTTCGGATTCAGATCCATCTTGAAGCCGAGCTCGCGGCACTGGTACGGCTGCAGGCCTTCCACGTAATCCACCACGATGGTGTGGATGTCTTCCGGCGTGTCGTGCGCCACCTGCTCGATGTCGACGCCGCCGTGCTTCGAGGCGATGAACGAGATCGACTTGGTGTCGCGGTCGGTGAGGATCGACAGGTAGAGTTCCTTCGCGATGTCGGTCGCGTCGGTAACCAGCACCAGGTTCACCGGCAGCGCACGGCCGGCCGACTGGTAGGTTTCCATGTTCGTGCCGAGCATGCCCTTGGCAGCGGCGCGGACATCGTCCAGGCTACGGCAGAACTTGACGCCGCCGGCCTTGCCGCGACCGCCTGCGTGGATCTGGGCCTTCACCATCCACTGCGTGCCGCCAAGGTGCTTGGCGGCATCGACGGCGGCGTCGGGAGAGTTGGCAGTCTTGCCCGGCGGCACGGCGATGCCGTACTTGGCGAACAGTTCTTTAGCCTGGTACTCGTGGAAATTCATTCGATACCTCGAGCGAACGGGAGAAAACGTGTGAACGCGCGCCGGCCGTGAGGCCTGCACGGGGAGGGGGGAGCGATTGCGAGCTGTTTCACGCAATACGGCCGCGTATTTTCCCGCAAGGCGCCCCGGATGGAAAGGGGCGCCCAGCCATCCGCCCACGCACGGTGCGACGCAGTCGGCTTGCCGCAACGGCCGGCGCCCCTATACTGGAGGCCATCCAGGGCCCCGGGGGGCCCCCGGCGGAGAAGCATCCAGGTGTCCACGCCCGCGTCGACCATCGCCGCCCAAACCCGCGCGAACCAGACCACCGCGCGCCACGAACTCTTCTTTTTCAACTACTTCCGGCTGGGCCAGGCCGCCGTTTACACCGCCTTGGCGTTCCGTCCGGAGCACCTGAACTGGCCGGCGCTGCCGGAGCCCGTGATTGCCCGGGTGTTCGCCCTCGCCTACCTGCTGGCCGCCCTGGTGATGGTCGCCCGTACCCGCCGGAGCCTTCAGCGGCCCGTGCTGATCGTGTCGATCGGGCTCACCCTCGACGTGGCGGCGGCGCTGATGGCCTTGGTGCTCATGCACGACGTGCGCATGGGCGTGGCCATGATGCTGGCCGTGAACATCGCCACCGGCGCGCTCCTGCTGCCATTCCGGCTGTCCATGTTCTTCGCCGCGCTGGCCACCCTGGGCATGCTGGGCCACTCGGTGTTCGACCTGACCACCGATCCTTCCGACAGGGAGCTCGCGGAATACGGCCTGTTCGGCGCGGCCTACTTCGCCTGCGCCTCGCTGTGTTACGTGCTGGGACGCAATATCCGCGCCTCCGAGGCCTTGGCCGAGCAGCGCGGCATCGACCTCGCCAACCTGTCGCAGGTCAACGAGCTGATCATCCGGCGCATGAAGACCGGCGTGCTGCTGGTGGACGAAGGCAATCGCATCCATCAGCTCAACGAGTCGGCCTGGATGTTGATGGGTAATCCCTCTGCCGACCAGCGCGACCTGGGCAGCCTGGCGCCCGAGCTGTCGCGACGCCTCTATCACTGGCGTGCCTCGGGCAAGCTGGACGAGAGCGCCACCATGCTGGCCGACGGCACACCCGAAGTGGTGCCCCGCTTCACCCGCCTCGCACCCAACGACGATTCGCATGTGCTGATCTTCCTCGACGACACCTCGCTGGTGTCGCGCCGGGCGGAAGAACTGACTCTGAGCTCGCTGGGCAGACTGTCGGCCTCCATTGCCCACGAGATTCGCAATCCGCTCGCCGCGATCCACTACTCGGCGCAGCTGCTGGCCGAATCCACCGACATGAACGACACCGACCTGCGCATGGTGGAGATCATCAACAACCACTGTTCGCGGCTCAACGAGATCATCGAGAACATCCTGCAGCTCTCCCGCCGGGAACGTTCGCGGCCCGAGACCCTGGACCTGGGCCAATGGGTGCACCACTTCGTGACCGAGTATCGCCAGGGTAACGACCTGGGCTCGGACATCCTCCGCGCCGTTTCCGGCAGCGAGCCCGTGGCCGCGGTGGCCGACCCCCAGCACCTGCAGCAGGTGATCTGGAACCTCGTACAGAACGCCCTGCGTTACGGCCGCCTGCCCGGCGAGCCGGCCCGGGTGATGCTGGTGGCCAGGCATTCGGAGGCCGGCATCCCCATTCTCGAGGTGATCGACCGGGGGCCCGGCATTCCGCCGAAAGTGGCCGCGCAGATCTTCGAACCGTTCTTCACAACGCACGAATACGGCACGGGCCTGGGACTTTACCTCGCCCGCCAGATGGCGGAGGCCAACCAGGCCGCCCTCGAATACGTGCGCGTGGCAGGCGGCGGCAGTTGCTTCCGCATCAGCCTTACGCCGCCCGCACTCACCGCCGCCGCGGCTCCCGTGGCGGCGCGGGCGTGAAGGCACGCCACCCAACCCTTCCTGAGGTCATGATGTTTGCGATAACGTGTCCGATCACCATTAACCGAACCTTTCGGACCCAATGAGCAAGCAGACCGTACTGGTCATCGACGACGAGCGGGACATTCGCGAGTTGCTGACCATCACTCTCGGTCGAATGGAACTCGACGTCGACGCCGTGGGGAGCGTCAGTGAAGCGCGGAGCGTGCTGGCCTCGCGGCACTACGACCTGTGCTTCACCGACATGCGCCTGCCGGACGGCAGCGGCCAGGAAATCATCGAACTCATCGCTGCCCAATATCCGGACATGCCGGTGGCGATGATCACGGCCTATGGCAATGTCGACGCCGCCGTCACCGCCTTGAAGGCCGGCGCCTTCGACTTCGTGTCGAAGCCGGTGGACATCCACCTGCTACGCCGCCTCGTGCGCACCGCGTTGCGGCTTTCGGAAGAACGCAAGGCCGAAACGGGCAGCAAGTCGGGGCCCGGCGCGGATCGCCTCATCGGCGACTCCCCCGCCATGACCGAGGTACGCGGCAAGATCGCCAAGCTGGCCCGCAACCAGGCACCGGTCTACATCGCCGGCGAGTCCGGCGTGGGCAAGGAGCTGGTAGCGCGCCTCATTCACGAGATGGGCCCGCGCTCCGCCGGCGCCTTCGTGCCGGTGAACTGCGGTGCCATTCCGTCTGAACTGATGGAAAGCGAGTTCTTCGGGCACCGCAAGGGCAGCTTCACCGGCGCGCATGCCGACAAGGAAGGCCTGTTCCAGGCGGCGCAAGGCGGCACCCTGTTCCTCGACGAAGTGGCCGAGCTGCCCCTGCACATGCAGGTGAAGCTGTTGCGCGCCATCCAGGAAAAGGCGGTGCGCCCGATCGGCGGTCGCGATGAAATTCCCGTAGACGTGCGCATCCTGTCCGCCACGCACAAGAACCTTGCCTCGCTCGTGGAGCAAGGCCTGTTCCGTCAGGACCTGTTCTATCGCATCAACGTGATCGAACTGCGCGTGCCGCCGCTACGCGAGCGTCGCGGCGACGTGCCCCGCCTGGCCGATTTCATCCTGCGGCAGCTCGCGGCGGAGTCCGGCGGTGCGCCCGGGAAGCTCAAGCCGGAAGCGCTGGCGGCGCTGGAGGCTTATCACTTCCCAGGTAACGTGCGCGAACTGGAGAACATCCTCGAACGCGCCATGGCCATGTGCGAAGGCGATACGATCGAGGCCGACGACCTCATGCTGCCGCAGCGCACCGCGACGCCATCGGCGGCGGCCGCCACGGAAGCTGTATTGTTGGCTGCCGCCACAGCACAGCCAGCAGCCGTACGTGCGGTACCCGCGGCCGACGGCTCGCTCGAGGATTACATCTCGAACATCGAGCGCGACACGATCATCAAGGCGCTGGAAGAGTCTCGCTACAACAAGACGGCGACGGCTAAGAAGCTGGGGATCACGTTCCGGGCGTTGCGGTACAAGTTGAAGAAGCTGGGGATCGACTGAGGCATGGCCTCAGTCGAGTCACGTTCCGAGTGACTCTTCGTCATCGAAGTCCAATAACGAGATCAGGGGCGAGAAGTCCACTTTCCAAATATCGACTTCGCAGGGAACGCCGTCCGAGCCGACGTAGAGCGAAGCGAGTGCCTTCGTGCCGTCCGAATCGGTGAATTCCACCTCGCTCGCAAGGAACGTGGGACCGCCGAACGGAGGATCGACAATGAGGTAGCTACCCATGCCGCCATCGTCGAGTTCTTCCACCATGATCTCGCCCAGCAAACTATCGTTCGGCAGGAGCAGATCGGCCTTTTTTGCTAGATGCTGCAACAGCGCTCGTTCATTCTGCCGTAGCGGTCTCACGAGCAAACCTCAACTGAGCGGTTAAACCTCGACGTGCTCTGCGCACGCTCGTCGCGGCACGCAGCCAACGCAGGTGCCAAGCCCGTGCCGAAGCGCACGCCTCGCAGCCAGATGCTCATGGAGAGGTTCGCAGCGCTTCGGCAAACGTTATCGCTCGCTTCAGAAGAGGTCGCAGTTCGCTACCCTCGACATGGAAGTACGCTTCGCCAAAGCCCACATGCACTTGCAGGAGCTTCGGTGCGCGGGCATGGTCAACCCTCACACTGACCACGGCGCCAGTTCGCGCGAAGGCATCGAGCCGTGCGAGAGGCCCGGCAATCGCACCTGGATCAGGAGTGTTGGCCGAGTACAGCCCTACAGGCAGCGGAACGGCATTCAACGCTCTTTCCAGCGTCTCGCATAGCTGCGCCGAGTCCTCCCGAAACGCTGGGGCCGAATCGGGATCGCCGTCAATCAGTACGGTGTATATCCTGCCCCGCTGACGAAGACCGTCCATTTTCAATAGGGACGATCGCCCGCGGTGGCCGAGTTCGGCAAGTTGCAAAACGAGGCGAGCGACGCGCAGCCAATAAGGCATATCGCTTGTGCCAATGCAGTCCTCAATGCTCATGTCGTCGAAGCTTGGTGCCTTTACAGTCATTCATCGGGCGGCATCCCAAGCGCCTCCGCGTCCAGCTTCGCCCTCAGGACCGTAACGCCTGACAGGTCAAATGCTCCGGACGGGTCGACACTCGTAACCAGCAGCCGCCCTCCCCCTTCGATGTGTTGTCTGAAGCCCACTTCGTCCGAGGTTCTTACAGGGGTAAATGCGATCGTTCCATCGATACACTCACTCTTGAAGATCGCCGAGTGGCCCCCGAAGGAAAACAAGCGTCGTTCCGCCATCGCTCCGACACAGGACAGAGCGGCCGAATCATAACCAATAGCGAACCTGGCAACGGCTGGCCCATTCGGGTGGAGAACGAGCAAGTACATGGATCCGATGCCTTCGGCTCGCAGCCGATATCCTCGCGCAGACCAAGGGAGCCATCTTGAAGCGCGCGGGTCGTTGCTGTGCGCATCGATCTCTTCTTGGTACCGGTCGAGGGCATCGATCAACGCATTCACATAAGCTTGCATCGCCGGCGTCATCTTCCGCTGCCTGCGCAACACTTGGGGACCGGGCCGCGGGAGATCGAAAGCGTTCGCATTGCCGAGGACCACCATCTCCGCAAGGACCAGCGCCACTGCAGTCCCGGTTTTCATGCGCCAGCTCCGGATGATCACCGGAGTTAAGTCCTTACTGCATCGACACTCAAGACGAATTCCGGAAGATCGTCAGTGGATACGTATACCTCTGCGAGGTGGTGGACCGGCATCACCGCGAGCACAAATGGAGGATCAAGGGTTCGGAAACACGGGAAGCACAAGCAAGGGGGTATCGTCGACCTTCCAGATTTCCACTTCGTACGGATTGTTGTTCCTGTCTACAAATAGCGATGCAAGGACGTGTATGCCATCCACGTCTGTAAAATCGACGTCTGAAACCAGATTATCGAAATCGCGATCGGCGTGCTTGTTGAGAACAAAGCCAGACCTGACTCCGTCACCCCGCAAATCCTCGACCCGACGCTCATCCAACCAAGTATCAGTTGGACGCTGCAGGCCAGCTTTTCGCATCAGATAGAGTAAGAGGGAGCGCTCTTCTGCTGTTAAAGTTCTCATTTCGCTGCTCCAGGCGTAGTGATGCGCCCGACGTTTATCGATCCATCAGGGAGACGATACGCCGTGTAGGTCAGCTCCATCCCTTCCACTTCCACAATACCATTGTAGGGCTTCCCCGGAACAACGTTTCGAGAAGCAGACTTAAGGTCTGCGAGCACGACATCGCGGACGGCAGATCTAGAGAGACCCACACCCTCAATGTGGCGAAATGCGTGCGATGCTGCGTTTTCGTTCCGACCGAACGTGATTGCGACGCGCTCGGCAAGACCAAAAGCTCCTGCAAGGCGCCCAAGGACTTTACCGATGGCGCCTCCGGCAAGCATCATTGCTCCCTCGCGAGCACCGAATGCACCGGCTTCCTCAAGCGCCTCACCTTGCTGACGCAAAATATTGGCTCGAGTAGTCTTAACTTCGTCGCATTCCGCTGTGTCGCAGCCAGGTCGATGATTTGAACCGTCATCACCCTGCGAGAGTGATACTCGCTGGTAAAATGTTCTCTCCTCTGGGACGAGCCAGCCGTCGCTCATGCATTCCGATCGATCAAGTGATCCGCTGCAGCTTCTCCTACCGGTCGGATCGATATATCTGTAGGGATTGTCCGTGGCATATGCAAACCGCCCCATCATCGAGACCGTACCAGGGGTGTAGATGGCTGGATCCACTGATACAAATCGTGCAATCTGCGGATCGTAGTATCGCGCCTGCATGTAGATGAGGCCGACATCATCGTCCTTCACATGCCCGGTGTATCCCAAACTTTCCGAACCTCCGCCCAGCGCGAGAACTCCGTACGGCCTGTAATCTGTTGATGAGGTTACAACGCCGTTTGCATCGGCTGTCGCCAGTACTGTGCCCTGATGATCCACATAGAAATAGGTAACCGTCCTAGCGATCGCACCCGGAACATAGAACGAAGCTATGAGTATCCACCACAGGAGCGCAATCTTTTGGCTCCATGTAGAGGTTGCCAGTTCGACTGTCGATTGTTTCGCTCGGTTCATTTTAACCTCCCGAAACCAGGTTGACAGACGCAGCCGGGCTCCATGCCGAGCACCCCACGTCATTGCACGCACGGAATTTGAATTGAAGTGATCCGGTATACAGGATGAGTGAACTCCAACTGGTAGCCGCACTGTCCTGCACAGTTTCCGTATATCCCGAGGGATAGATCTCTACCAGTTCGTAGTGCGTCGCATACTGGACGCTCGCCCACGTCACCTTGACGACGGGCTTGTAGGAAGGCCCGCTCTGCGAAATGGACGGCCATCCGGGCGCGGCCGGGGGCAATGTCACCGTAACGGCCGTCTGCGCACTCCAGGGCCCGCATCCGCCCGCGTTGCAAGCCTGCACCTGATAGACGTAAGTGCCATTGACCCGACCGCTCGTCGACCAGGTTCCGGCCGCCGTGTTCTGGAGCTGTACCCAGCCGCCGCCATTGGCGCTTTCAACCAGGTTGTAGGTTGCCGCACCGGCCACGGCACCCCAACTGATGGTGTACGCCCCGCTGTGGTTGGCACCGCCACCGGCGATAGCCGGCGCCGATGCAGGCGGCAAGGTGATCGCAACCGCGTTGCTCTGCCGGAACCCACTGCAACCGCTGCTGTTGCACGCCTGTACCTGATACACGTAGGTGCCCGACGCCGCCGGCGAAAGAACCACGCTCGTGCCCGTGGAGTTGTAGTACGTGGTCCACGCACCGCCGTTGAACTGCTGGTTCACCACGTAGCGCGTGGCCGTGGCAGCGCCCGCCCATGACACCGTGATCGGACCGGGGATCGGTGTCGACGCGGAGATCGATGCCGGCACGGGCGGCGGCAAGAGCACATTCACTGTCCACGCCGACCCGTAGGGCGCGCAGCCGCTCGCGGCACACGCTTGCACCTGATAGGCATACGCACCCGTGGCGCGACCCGATGCGGACCAGGAGGTGGCCGACGAGCTCTGCACCGTCGCCCACGCACCATTGTTGAGCCGCTCCTGCAGGTTGTACGACGTTGCCCCGGTAATGGGCTGCCAGTTCAGGGCGAAGCTGCCGTTGCTGCTGCTCGTAGCTCCGCCAAGCGTGACATAAGGGCCGGCAACAACAGGCGCGATCCCGAAGTCCTTGAACCAGTGCAGTCCCTCCTGCACCAGTTCGAACTGCACCCGGCGACCGGCACCCAGTAGAAGGGATGCGGGTGTGGCGATCGTCAAGGCAGCATGCTGCCCCGGCGCTATCTCGGGAATCGCCACGCGACTAACGTCGTTCTGCACCATCGCTCCGGACGCGTCGATCACGTGGTTGCCCAGATTGATCGGATGTGGGGACGCGTACGCCAACGTCACCGTTCCATGGTTGGCGATATCCAGCGTGGTCAACACACTCTGCCCGTCGGCCGATAGCGTGGGCGCGCTGGTGATCGTCAGCACCACGTTGACCTGATCCGCCGTTAGGCCCGTGACGTTGTTGCACAGATTGCCCGTGCCCGCCGTGGGGCATGCCGAGTACGGGCCTGCGTCGACGGTGTTGTTGCCCGGCCAATCCTGGAACCAGGCCACGCCGGCCTGCAGGAGACCGAAGCGAATCTTCTTCCCGGTGCCCAACACGGCAGCCGCCGCCACGTGCATCGTGATCGTGCCATTCCCGCCCACGGGAATGTCCGCCGGCAGGTTCACGCCGGCCTCCGGTTGCGTCGAGGCACCGGCCTGATCGATCAGGTGGTACCCCATCTGCACCGGGTACTGGCTGTTGGCCGAGAGCGGACGGGTGCCGTTGTTCGCGACATCCAGCGTCACGTCGATGGTCGAGCTATCGGCGGAGAGTTGCGGGATGCCCACAATGGAAAGCACCGTCTTTACCTGGCTCGGACGCAGGATGTCGATGTTCTCGGTCGACTTCGCGATCAGCTTCTTGCCCAGGTACACATAATTGCTGCCCAGGCGCGTGGTGGGGTCGGCTTCCCACATCAGCTGCCCGGCACTGTTGTACGCGTAATACGTGGTCCCGGACGGCGTGACCTTCTTCACACGGCGCCCCGCGGCGTCGTAGGTGTACTGACCCTTGCCCGGGATCGAGGTCAGCCGATTGGCCAGATCGAAATTCAGTACCTGTCCGTCCTTGCCGACCGTGTTTCCGCGCCCGTCGTACTGGAAGGTGTGAACCGGCGAGGCACCGATGCTGATCGAGGCCAGCAGGTTGGCACCGTCGTAGTTGTACGTGCTGGTACCGCTGCTGTTGCTGAGCGTGCGGATGTTGTTGAGCGTGTCGTAGGTGTAGCTCTCCGTACCCCACAGGTTGCTTGCCGTCGCGGACAGCAGGCGATTGAGACCGTCGTAGCTCATCGACTTGCTGCGTTGATTGCTCCCCGAGACGTCGCCGATGGCGCTGACATTGCCATTGCCGTCATAGGTGAAATCTTCACTGACGATCGGCACGCCGCCCTTGCCATACGTGAAGTTGTGCAGCAGATTGCGGGCGTTCTTGTCGGCCGAGTAGATGCCACCGTTGCCGATGTTGTACGAGGCCACGTCGCCGTCTGGGAAATAGCTGATCCCGTTAGCGTACCCACCCACCGTTGTCGGCCTGCCCAACGCGTCGGGGTTGTAGGCGACGATCTCCTCATCCGGATAACGCACGGTACTCAACGCGCCGTTGCCGTCGTAGCCGTAACCGAGGCCCCAGACCCAACCGTCCACCGCCAGTACCTCGGCGGTCAGCTGACCCAAGACGTTGTGACCGAAGGTCCAGCCCACGCTGCCCGAGGTGGCCGTAGCCGAATTGCCCAGGGCATCGTAAGTAAAGGTGCTCGGCGCCGTGCCCGTGGGATAGAGCACCGAGGTCACGCGGTTCATGGGGTCGTACGCACGCACGGTCTTGGCGGCTTCCGCCACCTGGTCCTGGCCGCACGCTCCGGCCGTATTGAACGACGCACCGGAAACACTCCAGGCGAGGTTGTCGGCACCGTCGTAGGCCATGATCTCGCTGCCGGATTCCGGCTCCCACGTGCGGCACAGGCGGTGCCAGGCATCGTAGGTCATGGTCTTGGTGACCGACTGCCCTGCCCCTCCCTGCGTGATCGACAGCGGATTGCCGTAGACGTCGCGCTGAATGGTCTGGATGACGTTTTCCGGCGCCTGAACCTTCACCACGGAGTCGTAAGAAGGCTGGTCGAAGGCCTGGTACCAGCTCGTGGTGACATTGTTCTTCGGATCCGTGACCTTCTTCGCTGCACCGGCGAGGTATTGCGTGGTGGTCGTGAGGTTGCCTAGTTCCGACGTCTGCGTACTGGCCGTGGCCCGGCCAATCACGTCGTAACTGGTCAGCACGCCGCCGCTCATGGCGGTGATATCGGGTTCCCCGCTATACGGATAGGACTGGAAGGTCTTACGCCCCTTCCAGTCGTAGGCACTCCGGATGCTGGTATAGAGCGCCCTGTCGTTGCGGTACGTATCGTCAAGGATCGGCCGCAGCATGGCATCGAAGAAGGTCATTTGAATCTTGCTGCCCTGGGTGACCGAGCGGCGCCAGTGGTTGGCGGCCACGCCGCGCTCGGCGCCGGTGACATACCCGTAGCCAAAGACCTTCGGATTCATCCCGGCAGGATAGGTGATGCTGGCCAAGCGGCCGATCGCATCGTAGGTATACGAGGTGGTCGCCTGTGCCTGATTCGTGATCGACCTGATCTGGCCGAGATCGTCCACAACCAGCGACTGGGAGGTGCCATCGGGGTAAGCGATCGCCTGCGGTATCCCACGCTTGTAACTACCCAGCGTGGTTGTATGGTTGTTACCGTCGGTGAAGCTGGTGAGCTGGCCCTGCGCGTTGAAGGCATAGCCCATCACCTTCCGGCCGAAGCGATAGCGCTCGGAGAGCGTCAGGTTATTGGGATCGTAGACATTCCGGCTGATCTCTTCGCCCGTCACGACGTTGGTCGTCTGCAACGGCAAGCCGAGCACCCAGTGTGCGTAGTCGTCCTTGAAGGCAGTACTTTCCCGTGCGGAATAGCCGATGCTGTTGTATCGCTGCACGTCTACCGGTCGCGCGAAGGCGTCGAACGATACGGCATTCCACGTGTAGGTATCGCCGGGGCTTGGGTCGTCGTTGATCTGTACGACCTGCGAACCCATCGGAAACTTGTTCTCCATCTGCGCCGAATTCAGGCGAGCGCGCGTGTAGCCCCAGTAGGATGGATAGGTCGAGGCGCGGCCGTCCACGGCGGGATTGGGATTGACATACGCGTATTGCACAAACTTGCGCCGCCGAGTCGTGTCGGCTGCGCCATCGAATACTTCTTCCGACAACAACAGGCTCTCGCTGAAGTCGTAGCGATTGCTGAAATTGCTTCGCTCCGCGTGTCCGTCGGGATACGTAACGCGCGTCCAGACAGACGTCGCGCAACCGGCGGAGCAGTTGACGGACCAGCTTTCGTTGGACGGCGAATAGACGTACTGCCAGGTTTGTGTACCGATTCCCGCGCCAGAGAACTGCTTCTGGGTGATGGCCATGCTGTAGGAGGCATTCGGGGTCTCCGCATGCGTGCCGACACCGTTGGGCGTGGCAGGCATGTTGGGACCCGCCTTGCACTCCCTTGGCACGTATGAGCGCCCGCGCTTCACCGGAGTCACCGTGAAGCTGGCCGACAGGCCTGAGGGGTGGGTCATCGAGGACGTGTACGACGTACCCAGGTTGGCCGGCGTGCCGATGGCATCGCAATTGCCCGCCGAGAGGCTCATGTCCACGTACGCCGTGTTGAAACTCGTCAGGTTGTAGGTCCAGCGCGATCCGTCGGGCTGCGTCACCGAGGTCAACTGATAGAGCTGGCCCACCTGCGTATAGCTGTATTGCCAGGTACGCGTACCCGCCGTTCCGCCCTGCATGGTGATGCTGGAGATGCGATTTCCATCGGAACCGTACGCAATGGTGACATGGCGCTGATCGTCGCCGTCGATGCTGGTGAGGTGATGATTGCCGTCGTAGCTGTAGTTGATGCCGTTGCCGAAGCGATCTTCGATACGGGTTACCAGCATCCGCCCTTCCTCGCGATTGAGGATATCGTCGAGGGCGGCCATCGGCGACATCATGCCGTCGGTACGTGCCATCAGCGAATCGGGACCGGATCCGGTAGGCCTGCTGACGCCGGGCATGGAGCGGTACGACAAGCGGTTGAAGTAGTACTTCGTGCCATCCGGGGACACGGCCAGGAAGCCTTCCGTGGTGGGGTCATTCACGGTTTGCGCGAGGCAGCCGAGCGACCAGTCCTGCTTCGTGACGATGGGGTACGCTGTTGCGTTGTTTCCGGGTGCCGCCGTGTTGCCGGTCGACCGCCGCAGCAATTCCTGCGAGCCCTGTCCTGGAATGCGCATCTGGTAGCCCTGCCACCAGCTGTCGGGTTCCCAGTCTGCTCGGGTGGTGTCGCCGCCGATACCCGCGACGCTCGGGGGCAAGGTGAAGCTGCTGCAGATCGCCTTCTTGTTTTGCGCACTCACCAACCAGCCCACACGAATGCCGGACTTAACTGGTGTGATGGTCGTGATCAGCGGAATGTCGATATCCCAGTCGCCGAACGCGCGGTATTGCTGGTCGCGCCGCTCGTCGGCGGTATGCAGGTTGAACACCCGGCCTACAGTGATGGTCGGCCCCTGGCCCGGAAACGAGATATCGGTCTGCTCGAACGACAGGCTCCCGTCATAGAGGCTGATCCGCTCGCCGAAAGGCGTTTCCCCAAGAGGCTGGATGTCCTCGCTCACCTTGATGAGTTTCTTATACTCATCCTCGGGACTGGAAGTAGGCTGGCTCTGCGCGTGCGCCGCGAAGGCCGGGAGAAGAAGAGAGGCCACGATGGTGGCCAGAGCGAGCGACACGCGCCCGCGAAAGCACGCACGGCCAGCCGCCGCGCCACGCACGTCCAAACGCATTCCCTGTTCCCCTGTGCATCGGCGCGTGCCGACATCCGCAAAATCTAGCGAGCGCGTGAGAACAAAGTCAACGGGGAGAAATTCCTAGGAACGCGTATGATCCCGCGAAGGGTCCGCTCAAGCGTTACATTTCCAGCATGGGAACGCGACACGACCGTCAAGGCACCGGAAAGACGGCCACACTGAAGAAGCTGGATCGCTTGCTCCGCAGGTCACGCGTCGCTACCCGCCGCTCAACTGGAACACGAATGACACCATGGAGCTGGGGTTACTCTCCGGCCCGGCAGCTGCCGCAACAAGGATCTTTCCATTCGAATCGATAAGCAGATTCGACATGTAATTAACCGTGGTACCGTACGCCTTGAATCTCTTCATTCCACCGTTGGCGAAGGTCGAATCCAGTATGCCTGACGGTTGGAAACGTGCCACCAGCAGTTCCGCGTCCGTGACGGGACTATTGAGCACACCTCCGCCGACGACAAACATGCCATCGTCCTGTACGCCCAGGCCCCCGCGGAAGTCCGTTTGGTAGTCTCTTTCCGAAACGGATAACAGCAGGAATTTGCCGCGGTTGAATGTCTCGAGGGGTTTCCCGGAAGCATCCAGAGAGGCCAACATCCCGAAACTCTGATATTGATCCTCGGACCTCGTGATCAGGTATCCACAGATCACCACTCCGTCATCGGGAAGGCCGGCGGCATAGGTGAAGTGAGTTTGATAGAGAGTCTCCGGATTGACATCCGCCGCGTCAGCATCGAAGAAGGCATACCCTTCGTCGCCGAACGAGCGATCCATTGAACCGTCCGGCGCGAACCGCCAGACCGCCAGACGCCGCCGCGGGATTGCCTGGACGTCGTAAATCAGTCCCACGACCGTTACCCGGCCGTCGGCTGCCACGACGATGGAACTCGCCCCCCAACGCTTTGAGCCCCAGCCCTCGCCATCGGTCACGAAGCCCGTACCGTTGAAGGTGGTGTCCAGTCGTCCATCCGCCTGAAGGCGGATCAATGCATAAAACGGGCCGTCCGGAAAGCCGAGCAGGCAATAAAAGGATCCATCTTCCGCGGCCGCGATGGCTGAGCCGGAGCCAGAAGCCTGGCCACCTTCTGCGACCTCAGATGCCTCTTCGGAAGGTGCCGATGCGCGAGACGACTCAGGCAACGGAATTCGGTGGACGATCATGCCGCCTTCGCCGAACGTCGGATCAAGTTCGCCGCTCTCTGTAAAACATACCAATGCGACGTCGAGCAATGCGGCGTCTTGGATGATATTCACGCCGTTCGTCACAGCGACGAGGAAACTACCCTCGTCGCGAGGCAGAAAGCCGAGCACGCGAGCGAAACCAATCTCGACGTATTGCGTTAGACGAAAGGTAAGGTCGATGTCACCACTGCGGGTGGCTCGAGTAACGAACAGGGTGCCGCCGTTCATGTCGCTTTCGACATCCGCCACGTATATTTTATCGTCCGACGCGATGGCGATGTGCGGATTAGGCGTCACCGTCGGCTGCCAGGGAAATAGCACGAGAAATTCGTGCTCGGTATCGCCCGGCGCCTTCGCCCCCTTGTTCGCAGCATGCTCTCGTTTCTGTTTCATCATCGCTTCCTTGCGTGGTGGTCGAGAAGCCGACCAGGTAACGCGCTTGACTCTACGCCTCCCTGGTATCGCGCGCATCACAGCGTCGCGAGAACACGCCGCGGCTTATCAAAGCGATGCTACAGCAGGCGCCGAAAACGCGTGGCGATTGCCAAGGCTCCGCCAATGGGATCTGTGGGAAAAGATCAGCGCGCCGCCTCGCTGGCATCCAACGCCTCACGCACCTTCCGCAGCAACCCGCGCGACTGCACCGGCTTCTCGATCACATACAGATGATCGAGCTGCGGCAGTTCGTCGAGGTTCGGTGGCGCGTCCGGGCGGGCCAGCA
This sequence comes from Luteibacter sp. SG786, assembly GCF_011759605.1. Lineage (GTDB taxonomy): Bacteria > Pseudomonadota > Gammaproteobacteria > Xanthomonadales > Rhodanobacteraceae > Luteibacter. The sequence goes on along the minus strand of NZ_JAAOYX010000001.1, from coordinate 129,881 downwards.
ACAGCACCGCGCCGGTATAGCCGTGGTCGAGCAGTGCGGCCAGGGTGCGTACGCCGGTGAACAGATTCATGTCGGCGTCCATCACCACGAGGTCGGGCACGCCGTGCGCTTCGATCCATTGCAGCGCGGCGGTGCCGCTCTGGCTTGCACCGGCCTGATAACCGTACGTATCGAGCGTGTCGACCAGCAGCGACAGCTGCACCGCTTCCTCGACCACTACGAGTACACGTTCGGCCTCGCCTTGCAGGCTGGCGTCGAGCACCTGCGCGTCCATGTGGTCGGCGTCTTCCGCGTTGAGCGGCAGGTAGAGATGGAACTCGGTGCCCTCGCCCACTTGGCTGCGCACGCGCATGAGGCCGCCGTGGCTGGCGACGATGCGCTTGCACGAAAGCAGGCCAAGGCCGGTGCCTGCCGCCTTCGTGGTGAAGAACGGCTCGAACAATCGCTTCAGCACGTCCGGCGACATGCCCTCGCCCGTGTCTTTCACCGAGAGGCGCAGATAGCGGCCGGGCAGCGGTTGCTCCACTTCCGTGAAGAAGTCCTCGGGAAGGCTCACGAGGTCGGTTTCGATGATCAGTTCGCCGCCGTCCGGCATGGCCTGGATGGCGTTGAGGCAGAGATTCAGCAGACACTGCTGCAATTCCGTGTGGTTTCCTTCGAAGGCCACGTCGGGATCGAACACGTCCACGCGCATCTTCACCGTGCGCGGCACGCTTCCCTGCAACAGCAGCTTCAGCGCCTCAAGCAGCGCACCCAGTTTCACCTGTTCCGCGCGGCGTGCGCCGCGGGCGAACGAAAGCATGGACGACACCATCTCGAGGCCGCGGCGCCCGCAGTCGCGCACCAGCGCGCCCAGCCGTGCCAGGCGCGGGTCGTCCGCATAGTCTTCCAATGTGTCGCCTGCCAACAGCAGCGGCTGCAACAGGTTGCGCAGGTCGTGGCTCAAGCCGCCGGCGAGCAGGGCCAGGCTTTCGAAGCGCTGCGCACGTATCAGTTCCTGCTCGGCACGCACGCGCGCACGCTGCTCGTCGGCTTCGCGCAGGGCACGCCGCACCGCGCTGGCGAGGCGGGCGGTGTTGTGTTTCAGGATGTAGTCGGTGGCGCCGTTGTGCAGCGCCTCGATGGCAGCTTCCTCGCCGATCGTCGCGGAGATGAAAATGAACGGGATGTCCGACGAGCGCTCGCGCAGGATGTGCAACGCGCGCTCGCCACTGAACGCCGGCAGGCTGAGGTCGGACAGCACGATGTCGGGGCGGAACTCATCCAGCGCGGCGAGATACGCTTCTTCCTGGTCGACGAGTTTCACCTCGAACTCGAGGCCATCCTGTTCGAGGTCGCCGAGGATCAACTCCGCGTCCAGCGCGTTGTCCTCCACCTGGAGGATCCGCACCTTCCCGACCTGTTGTCCGCCTATGTCAGTCATGGATCCCGCCTGCGCCTCAGTCGCCTTCCGGACGCTGGTTGAGCACGGCCCAAAAATGGCCGAGCGTCTGCACCGCGGTGAAGAACTGCTGCACGTCCACGGGCTTCAACACGTAGGCGTTCACGCCCAGATCCCAGCTGCGGGCCAGATCGCTCTCTTCGCGCGAGGAGGAAAGGATCACCACCGGCAAGCGCTTCCAGCGATCCTCCGAACGCAGCTGCGTCAGTACCTCCAGGCCGTCCATGCGGGGCATCTTGATGTCGAGCAGGATCACGGCCGGGTCGCCTTCGGTGCGGTCGGCGTACGGGCCGCGGCGGTAAAGCCAGTCGAGGCAGTCCACACCGTCCTCCAGGTGGACGATGGGATTGGCCAGCTTGGCCTCGCGAAGGGCGTCGATGGCCATCTCGGCATCGGCCATGGAGTCTTCGACGAGGAGGATCGTGCGCAGGTCGCGCTTGTTCATGTGTCACCCGTTGTGGCGCCGGGAACGTCCGATGCCGGTAATGAAAAATGGAAAGTGGCGCCGACGCCGGTTTCGCCTTCGGCCCAGGTACGCCCTCCATGGCGCGCGATGATGCGTCTCACGTTGGCGAGGCCGATGCCATTGCCCGGAAATTCCGACGCGCGATGCAAGCGCTGGAACACCCCAAACAGCTTGCCCGCGTACTGCATGTCGAAGCCGGCACCGTTGTCGCGCACGCTGAATTCGTAATCGCCCACCGGCAGGCGGTTCACGCCGACCTCGATGGTGGCCACCTCGCGGTTGCTGGTGTACTTCACCGCATTGCCCAACAGGTTCTGCCAGACCGTACGCAGCATGTTCTCGTCGCCGACGACGATGGGCATCGGGGAGATCTTCCACTCGATTTGGCGGTGGCGTGCGTCCGTCTCCACCAGCGCGCGGGCCTCGTCCACCAGCGACTGCATGTCCACCGGCTGCAGGCGCAACGCGCCACGACCGAGCCGCGAGAACACCAGCAGATCGTCAATCAGCTGGGCCATGCGCCGCGACGAGCTGCTGATCACGTCGATGTAATGGCGCGCGCGGTCGTCCGCCTGGTCGCCGAGCTGTGCCTCCAGCTTGGCCGCGAAACCGGAGATGTGCCGCAGGGGCGCGCGCAGATCGTGCGACACGGAGTAGCTGAACGCTTCCAGTTCGCGGTTCACATCGGATACCTGTTCCACTTTGCCTTCCAGCTGGCGGTTCAGTTCGCTCACTTTCTGCTCGACCAGCGCCCGCGCGGTGATGTCGCTTACCGTGAGCAGCAGGGCCGGGTCCGCGTTGTCCGGCTGTTCGATACGCCGGGCGTTGATCACCACGAAACGGTCGATACCGTCCACCGTGCGCTGGGTGAGCTCGTAGTCCCAGAGTTCGCGGTCGCGCGTGATCACGTCGCCGAGGCGCTGCAACAGCGCGGTGTCGGTCCATGCGCCATCGCCGATCTGGTCCAGCGGCAGCTTCTGGTCCCGCTCCGGGTCGAAACCGTAGAGTTCCGCGAAGGCGGTGTTCACCAGCAACGTGCGGAGCTGCCGGTCGAGCATCGCGATGGGCTCGCGCACTGCCTGCACGATCAGCTGCGAACGGCTGACGGCACTGGCCACACGCGATTCGGCGGCCAGGCGGATGGCGATCTGCCGTTCCGAAACCACCACCACGATACCGAGCAGGGCCACCTGGGCCAATGCCGCGATCAGGAGAACGAACCGGTTGTTGGCGGCCAGCTTGGTGGCCGCGGCCCTGCGAGAGCCCAGCAACTTCGTCTCTTCGGCCAGCACGGCGTCGATCTGCTTGCGAAGGGGGAAGAGCTCGCGGGCGTCTTCCATCGAGGCGAGCGCACCGGTCCGATCACCTGCCTGCAGGCGCTGCATCGCCTGCTCGGCCAGCGCCATGCGTCCGCTGGCGATGGTTTCGAGCGCCCCCAGGCGCCCCACCTGCTCCGGGTTGTCGCGGGTCATTTCGCGAAGGCCGGCGAGAATGCCGGGCACCACCTTCCGTGGCGCGCGTGCTCGTTCCTCCAGCGCGGCACTGGCCGGCGCCCCCGCCAACCGGGCGTAGATGGCGGCCTCACTGGCGCGCAGATACTCGGCAAGCTCGAAGACGCTGGCCTTCACCTCGGAGGTATGGGCGACCCAGTCGCGCGAGTTAAGCGCCTCTTCGGAGCTCGACCGCGTGACAACGTACGGCAGCGCGACGATCGCGAGCACGGCGGCGAGCAGGCCCACAAGGCGCCAGCGCGGTCCGATACGTACCATCATGCCTTCGTCATCCCCACGACGACTCCTGTCAGTTGATGCCTCATTCTAAACGAGGACGGGCACGCCCTCCTCCCCGCAAGGCGGTGGAAAAGGCGTACCCGTCCGGATGGAGGCGTGCTTAATGCCGAAAGGACAGTGAATTCCCCGTGACGAGGAACCCGCTCCCACCGGCAGGCGGCATTCGCGCGTCAGTCGTGTTGCGCGGCCCCGCTCATCGAGTACGGCTGGCCGCCCGAGGCGGTGCCCCAGTCCTTCGCCGGCGTCTCCTGCATCGAGAAATGCAGCTCGCCGCCGGCCACGATCTCTTCGTGTCGGATATACGTGCGGTCGAGTGCCTTGCCGTTGAGCGTGACCTTGCCTACATACGGATGCTTTGCGTCCAGATGGTCCGCCGACACGGTGAACTTCTTGCCGCCGGCAAGGTTGAGCGTGGCCTTCTCCACGAAGGGGCGGCCGATCACGTACTGGTTGCTGCCCGGCGCCACCGGATAGAAGCCAAGCGATGTGAAGATGTACCACGCCGACATCTGGCCCAGGTCGTCGTTACCCACCAGGCCCGTCGGCGTCGGGGAGTATTGCGTCTGCATGATCTTCACCAGCCGCTCCTGGGTCTTCCAGGGCTGGCCGGCGTAGTCGTACAGGTAGGCCACCTGGTGGCTGGGTTCGTTGCCGTGCGCATACCAGCCGATGAGTCCGGTGATGTCTTCCACATGGGCGAACGACTTGGGGTCCACCTTCGCGTCGAACACCTGGTCGAGCTTCTTCACGAACGCGTCCTTGCCGCCCAGGGCCTCCATGAGGCCCGCCACATCCTGCGGCACGTACCAGGAGTACTGCCAGGCGTTGCCTTCGGTGTAGTCGCTACCGTAGCCGGCCGACGACGGATCGAACGGTTCGCGATAGCTGCCGTCGCTCTTGCGGGCGCGGAGGAAGCCGGTCTTCGTGTCGAAACTGTTCTTCCAATTGCCGGCGCGCTTCATGAAGGTGGCCGCGATGTCGTCCTTGCCCATGGCCTTGGCCATCTGCGCGAGCGACCAGTCGTCGAAGGCGTATTCCACGGTCTTGGAGGCCGCTTCCGGCTGGCGGTCGATCGGCACGTACCCGAGCTTCATGTAGTCGTCGATGCCGCCATAGGGCCCATAGGTGGCGCTGGCCACCATGGCGTCGAGCGCGGCCTTGGTGTCGTAGCCGCGAATGCCCTTCATATAAGCGTCGGCGATGACCGGCACCGCGTGGTAGCCGATCATGCACCAGGTTTCCATGCCCTGGTATGCCCACACCGGAAGGATGCCGAAGGGGCTGGCCTGCTGCGCGGCGATGAGCGAACTGACGAAATCGTTGCTCTTGGCGGGCTGGAGCAGGGTCATCAGGGGCTGCTGGGCGCGGTAGACGTCCCACAGCGACCAGGTGGAATAGAAGTCGAAGCCCTTCGCCTTGTGCACCTGGTTGTCGGGGCCGCGGTATTCGCCGTTCACGTCCATCGACAGGCCCGGCGCGATCATGGCGTGATAGAGCGCCGTATAGAACGTCTTGCGGGTTTCCGCAGGCGCCTGCACGTCCACGGTGGAAAGCGCTTTCTCCCACGCCTGGCGGGCCTCGGCGCGACGGGCGTCGAAGTCGAAGCCGGCGCCATCCTTGTCCAGGTTGGCCACCGCGTTGTCCTCGCTCACCGACGACACGGCCACCTTCACGATCAGGGGCTTGCCGAGGTCGCCGAAGTCGAACACGCCCTCCAGGGCGCGGCCGCTGATCGCGTCCACGTCCTCGGCGCGGTTGCCCGGCCCGGAGAAACCCCGGTACGGCACGTCCTTTTCGCGATTCTTCAGGCTGCGCGAGGTCATCGGCTGGTTGAAGCGCATGGCGAAATACAGCTGGCGGCCCGGCGCCCACCCGCGGGTGGTGCGGCCGCCGGTCACCGTGCCATCGGCCCGGACGCGCACCGACGACCAGAGCACCTTGCCGTCGTAGTCGTAGATGCTGGGGCGCAGGTCGAGCAGAAGGTGGGCCGGCTTGCCCTTCGGGAAGGTGTAGCGGTGCCAGCCCACCCGGGCGCCGGCGGTCAATTCGGCCCGCACGCCATAGTCGGCCAGCGTGACGGCGTAGTACCCTGCCTCCGCTTTCTCGCTCTTGTGGTCGAACCGCGAGCGATAGCCACTACCGGGCTGGTCGGGGGAACCGGGGTCCAGCTTCACATCGCCGGCAATGGGCATGACGAGCACGTCGCCCAGGTCGGAATGGCCGCTGCCGGAGAAGTGCGTATGGGAGAACCCCTGGATGCTGGAATCGCCGTACTGGTAGCCCGCGGCCCACTTGTACGCGTGCTTGAAATCCGGCATGGCCGTATCCGGCGAGAGCTGCACCATGCCGAAGGGCACCGTCGCACCGGGGAAGGTGTGGCCGTCGCCGCCCGTGCCGATCATCGGGTCCACGGCCGCGAACGCGCCTTCGGCCTTGCCGCTGGAGGCTGCGACGGCCAGGGCCGGCAGCGCGAGGGACAGGGCAGCGGCCAGCAGGCCGCGGCTGAGGCGGGTGGTTTTCGACATCGGTGGCTCCCCTTCGGTAGGCAATTCTCGGGTCCCGATCATTTGGATCGTGACAAACGGGTCGAACGTAGCAAAGATAGCGCTATCGCGCATGTTGCAGTGCGTGATGCATCCCTGGCCACCCCGCGCGATGATCGCCGGGTTTAGATCGTTTGAAGGAGTTCCGATGTCGAGGAATACCCCGCAGCGCCGCAAGGTGACGCTCGCCGATATCGCACAGGGCTGCGACGTCTCCCGGGCCACCGTCTCGCTGGTGCTGCGCGGCAGCCCGCTGGTGAACTCCGCCACCCGGGCCCGGGTGGAGGCCGAGCTCAAGCGCCAGGGCTACGTGTACAACCGTGCCGCGGCCAACCTGCGCCGGCGTACCTCCTCCAGCATCGGCCTGGTCATCAACGACCTGGGCAACCCCTTCTTCGCGGAATTCGCGGCCGGCGCCGACGAAGCCCTGGCCAGCGCAGGGTACGTCACCCTGCTGGGCAACACCGGCGAATCGCCCATCCGCCAGCAGGCGGTCCTGAACTCGCTGATCGAGCACGGCCCGGCCGGGATCATCCTCTCCCCGGCCGAAGGCAGCGAGGGCGAACAGGTGTTGGCCGCCGTGGGCATGCACACGCCCCTGCTCGTGTTCAACCGCGAATTGCCCGACGACAACGGTGCCCACCGCTGGGACACGCTCGAGATGGACAACGAGCACGGCGCACGCCTCGCCACGGAACATCTCATCCATCTTGGCCACCAGCGCATTGCTTTCTTCGGTGGTCACCGCGATTCCAGTTCGGTGGAACAGCGCCGCCGGGGCTATGCGGGGGCGATGCGCGACGCCGGCCTGAAGGTCGATCCAGCCTGGCTCATCGAGAGTGCGCCCACCCGTCTGGAAGCGGCCCGGCAGACGGGCGCGCTGTTCGCGCGCGACCCGGCGCCCACGGCGGCCGTTTGCTACAACGACGCCGTCGCTCTGGGGCTTATGCTTGGCCTGACGAAGCGAGGCCGGCGCCCGGGCGAGGATTTCGCCCTGACCGGCTTCGACGACGTCGCAGAAGCGTCGGTCTGCGTGCCGCCCCTCACCACTGTCGCGGTCGATCCGCGTGGTCTGGGGCGTCGCAGCGCCGAACTCATCCTCGAGAGACTTGGCAAACCCGAGACGGAAGCAGCGTATACGATCGCGCCGGTACGGCTCGTCGTACGTGAAAGCAGCTGTCCCCCGTCCTCCCCCTGAACCCCTTAATGGAGCGCCCCATGGCCACCGGATATACGCCATCGCCCAACTCGCCGTCCGCAGCAACACCGGGCGACAACCGCTACACCTACTTCCCGCTCGCGCTTGGCGTGATGACGACGATCTTCTTCATGTGGGGCTTCCTCACCTGTCTGAACGACATCCTCATCCCGCATCTGAAGGCGGTGTTCGAACTCAACTACGCCCAGGCGCTGCTGATCCAGTTCACCTTCTTCGGCGCGTACTTCATCATGTCGCTGCCTGCCGGCAAGCTCGTCGCGGCACTGGGTTACAAGAAGGGCATCGTCGCCGGCCTCATCATCGCCGGCATCGGTGCCGCGCTGTTCTGGCCTGCCGCCGGCATGCGCGTCTATGCGTTCTTCCTCGGCGCGCTCTTCATCCTCGCCACCGGCATCACGGTGCTGCAGGTGGCCGCCAACGCCTATGTGGCCCTGCTCGGTCCCGAGAAGACGAGCTCCAGCCGTCTCACGCTCGCCCAGGCGCTGAACTCCTTCGGCACCTTCCTCGCGCCGTTCTTCGGCGGTTTCCTCATCCTCTCCAGCGAGGTGAAGAGCAGCGCCGACATCGCGAAGATGAGCGCCGCGGAACAGATCACCTACCGTGCGCATGAAGCCGGCACGGTGCAGGGTCCGTACCTCGGCCTGGCCGTGGTGCTCATCCTGCTGGCCATCGGCGTATACCTGTTCAACCTGCCGGCCCTCGAGGAAACCACCGAGAAGGCCGACGACAGCAAGCATTCGTTGATGGATGCCCTGAAGACGCCGCACGTGTTCTTCGGCGTGCTCGCCATCTTCTTCTATGTCGGCGGCGAGGTGGCCATCGGCAGCTTCATGATCAACTACCTGGAGCTGCCCGAGATCGGCAACATGTCCGGCGCCGTGGCCGCCAGCCACGTGGCGTTCTACTGGGGCGGCGCAATGGTCGGCCGCTTCATCGGCTCCGCCCTGCTCGCGAAGTTCTCGCCCCGGTTGCTGCTGGCCGTGTTCGCCGTCATCAACGGCCTGCTCGTCATCACCACGATGTCCACCACCGGCACCGTCGCGGTCTACAGCATCGTGGCCATCGGCCTGTTCAATTCGATCATGTTCCCCACGATCTTCTCGCTGGGCATCGAGCGCATGGGCCCGCTCACGGGCAAGGCGTCGAGCCTGCTGATCATGGCCATCGTCGGTGGCGCCCTGATTCCCTGGATCCAGGGCGTCATCGCCGACCAGATCGGCCTGCAGCATGCGTTCTTCATTCCGCTGATCTGCTACGCGTACATCGTGTTCTACGGTCTCAGCGGCTCGAAGGTTCGCAGCGTGCCGGCTGCCACGCACTGATCGCTCTCATCCGACGGCCGGCCCATGCCGGCCGTCGCTTTTTTCATCCCCGCCCCAAGGACAGGCCGTAGCATGTCTTCCATCCTCTGCTTCGGCGAGGCGCTGATCGATTTCCACGCACAGCCCCAGGGCGGCGCCGGTCAGCCTCCCGCCTTCGTTCCCTTTGCCGGCGGTGCGCCGGCCAATGTCGCCGTGGCTGCGGCGCGCCTGGGCGGCAAAGCCCGTTTCGCCGGCATGCTCTCGCGCGACATGTTCGGCGATTTCCTGCTCAAGAGCCTCACCGAACTCGGGGTCGGCACGGAAGACATCGCGCGCACCGACGAGGCCCGCACCGCGCTGGCCTTCGTGGCGCACGACGAAAAGGGCGACCGCAGCTTCAGTTTCTATCGTCCGCCGGCCGCCGACCTGCTGTTTCGCCCCGAGCATTTCCGCCCCGGTGCGTTCGACGACCTGGCCGTGTTCCATGTCTGCTCCAATTCGCTGACCGAAGCCGCGATCGCCGCAACCACGGTCGAGGGCATGCGCCGGGCGCGTGCCGCCGGCGCGCTGGTCAGCTTCGACATGAACCTGCGCCCGGCCCTGTGGCCGAAGGACGAGGCGCCGCTGCCCCGCCTGTGGGAAACGTTGAACGAAGCCGACGTGATCAAGCTGAGCGCGGAAGAGTTCGCGTTCATCCATGCCGGCGCGGGTTCCGACGACGCTGTGCTGGAACGACTGTGGCGCGGCAAGGCGCGCCTCCTGCTGGTTACCGACGGTCCGGAACCGATGCGCTGGTTCACCCGTAGCGCGCGCGGCACGCTGCAGGGTTATACGGTGGACGCCGTGGACACCACCGCCGCCGGCGACGCCTTCGTGGGCGGCCTGCTCGCACGGCTGGCCATGGAGGAAGTCACCCCGGCACGCTTCGACGCGCTTATCGCCGACGAAGCCCGGCTCGTGGGCCTGATCCGCTTCGCCGCGGCAGCCGGCGCGATCACCGCGACGCACAAGGGCTCGTTCACCGCCATCCCCGACCAGGCCGAAGTAATGGCCTTCATGGAGAAGCACGCATGACGACCGTCCCCCTCCCCGATTTCCACTCCATCGATGTACTGCGCGACCACGTCGCGAAGACGATGGCGTTCTACAAGCCGAACGAGGTCGATCCCGCCGGCGGTTTCTTCCATTACTACAAGGACGACGGCACGGTTTACGACCGCAGCCATCGCCACCTCGTTTCCAGCACGCGCTTCGTGTTCAACCACGCGATGGCCTACCTCGAGTTCAAAAAGCCCGAGGACAAGGACCTGACGATGCACGGCCTGAAGTACCTGCGCGAGGTGCATCGCAACCCCGAAACCGGCGGTTACGCATGGACCATCGCCGACGGCAAGCGCGACGACCAGATGAACCACTGCTACGGCCTGGCGTTCATGCTGCTGGCCTATTCGTGCGGCGTGAAAGTGGGCTTCGACGAAGCGCGCGGCTGGCAGGACGAGATCTGGAACCTGCTCGAACAGCGCTACTGGGAGCCTGCGCACGGCCTCTATCGCGACGAGGCCGACAAGGACTGGCACTTCACGGGCTACCGCGGCCAGAACGCGAACATGCACATGACCGAGGCCATGATCGCCGCGTGGGAAGCCACGAAGGACGATCGCTACCTCGACCGCGCCATGCTGCTGGCGAACAACATGACCCAGCGCCAGGCGGCGCTCACCCCGCAGAAGCTGATCTGGGAGCACTACCACGAGGACTGGTCGATCGACTGGGAATACAACCTCGACAATCCCAAGCACCTGTTCCGCCCGTGGGGCTTCCAGCCCGGTCACCAGACCGAGTGGGCGAAGCTCCTGATGATGCTCGAGCGCTACACCAAGGGCACGCCGCGTCATAAGGACTGGCTCGTTCCCACCGCGAAGCACCTCTTCGACGAGGCGCTGGACAAGGCCTGGGACAAGGAATACGGCGGTATCGCCTATGGCTTCGCACCGGAGGGCGAGGTGTGCGACGACGACAAGTATTTCTGGGTGCAGGCCGAATCGCTCGCCGCGGCGCAGTTGCTGTTCGAGACCACCGGCGAGCAGAAATACGACGAGTGGTACGAGAAGATCTGGGCCTACAGCTGGCAGCATCTGGTCGATCACACGTACGGCGCGTGGTTTCGCATCCTGAAGCGGAACAACGAAAAGTACGACGACGAGAAGAGCCCGGCCGGCAAGACGGATTACCACACCATGGGCGCGTGCTACGAGGTGATGGCGTCGCTGCGGCGCATGCAGGGGGAGTAACGCGCGCGTCGGACGCGCCGCAAGTCACTAGGCCCCTGCCTTCGCAGGGGCGACGCGGTCAGCGTAGTCGTCAGTGCCACCGTGCCCATCTGGAGAACCGTCGCCCCTGCGAAGGCAGGGGCCCAGTGACTCTCGCCTACGGCAGCGACTGCCTCAAACTGGCGATCCCTTCCCAGGGATCCGCCTCCAGCGTCTTCGCCCGCTTCAGGGCCTTCTTCATGTCGAAGGCTCCGCCGGTCTTCAAGCGGGCAATCTCTTCCCAGCGCAACGGCATCGCCACGGGAGCGCCCGGACGGGCGCGCAGCGACCAGCCGGTCACGCTGGTCGCCCCGCGCGTGTTGCGTAGCCAGTCGATGAAGATCAGCCCCTCGCGCTTGGCCTTGCTGGCCTCGGCGATGTAGAGCGCCGGCTTTTCCGCCACGAGCGCATCGGCCACGCCTTCGCAGAAGGCCTTCACCTTCTCCCATGACGGGCCACGGCGTATCGGCGCCACCACGTGCAGGCCTTTCCCGCCGGAAGCGCGCACGAAGCTTTCCAGCCCCGCGGCGGACAGGCGCTCGCGGATCATGCGCGCTCCTGCGACCACCGCCTTCCATTCCACGCCTTTCGCCGGGTCGAGATCGAAGATCATCCGGTCGGGCTTGTCGGGGTCGTCGACTCGCGAACCCCAGGGATGGAATTCCAGGGTGTTCATCTGTACGAGTTCGAGCACGCCACGAACGTCGTCCACGTAGATGTACTCGGCCGTGCCGCCGTCCTTCTCTTCCAGCGTGACCGAACGCACGTGCTCGCCCAAGGTGTCGGCATGGTGCTTCTGGAAGAAGCACGGGCCCGTGGCGCCCTGCGGACAACGCACAAGCGACAGTGGGCGCCCGCGCAGTTCGGGCAGCATCCAGTGCCCCACGGCTTCGTAGTAAGCCGCCACCTCGCCCTTGCTCGGCCCACCTTCCCCGAAAACCGGACGCTCCGGATGGGTGATGGTGACGCCGCCGACAACGAGACCGGCCATGGCTCAGCCCGCCCGGCGTCGCGCCGGTGCCTTGCGGCTGGCGGTCTTCTTGGTAGCCTTTTTCGCAGCTGCCTTCTTCGTTGCGCTCTTCTTCGCGGCGGATTTCTTCGCAACGGCCTTCTTCCCGCCACCCTCGCTGGCCGACGTGCTTTTCGCCGCCGGGGTGCGGGTCTTCGCACCGATGCTCTTCTTCAGCAACGCCATGAAATCCACCACGTTGGTGGCGGCGTTCTCCGGCGTACGCTCCTCTTCCTCCACGGTGGCGGTAACGCCTTTGCTCTTCAGGCGCTTCTCGATAGCGGTGCGCAGCTTCGCACGGAATTCGTCGTGGTAGTCCTCGGGCTTCCACTTGCCCGACATGGACTTGATGAGGTCCGTCGCCATCTCGATCTCCCTTGGGGAGATGCGATAGTCCGATGCGGACTTGCTGGGGAGTTCGTAATCCTCCGCATCCACCACCTCGGACTTGTAGCGGAGGAGGTTCATGACCAGCGCGTCGCCCTGCGGCATCACGGCGGCCAGGTATTCCTTCGTTCGGATCACCACGCGCCCGATACCGACCTTGCCGGTCTTCTTCAGCGTCTCGCGCAGCAGCACGTAGCCTTTCTCGGCCTTCTTCGCCGGCAGCAGCACGTAGGGCTTCTCATAGTAGGCCGGGGAAATGTCCATGGCGTCGACGAAGGTGTCGATCTCGACCGTCTCGTGTGCGTCGCTGGCGGCGTTGCGGATGTCCTCTTCCTCCAGCACCACGTAATTGCCCTTCTGGTACTCGAAGGCTTTCACGATCTCCTTCCACGGCACCTCTTCGCCCGTCTCGGCGTTCACCCTCTCGTAGCGCACCGGGGTGTTGTCGCGCTGGTCGAGCATGCGGAAATGGAGGTCGTTGCGACGCTCGCCCGACATGAGCCGGATGGGGATGTTGAGCAGACCGAACGAAAGCGTTCCGGTCCAGATGGGGCGGGCCATGGTGCGATCCTCGGCGCGTAGGTGCGGCGAGGATACGGGCGCGGGCGTGGAGGGATTGCAAAAGAGTATGTGTGGGAGCCGGCTACGCCGGCGATCCCGCGGCAGCGGGAGAGCCTGCCGCGAGCACCCATCGCCGCTGAAGCGGCTCCCACAGGGTTATCGGGCCATGGTTACCTGGCCTCCACCACCGGCAGCTCGATGGCGCTGGCGGTGCCGGGCGTGTGCCATACCTGCTGCGTGGCCTTCCGGTAGTCGGACGGCTTGGCGAAGAAGATGTTCGGCACGAAGGTCTGCGGATTCCGGTCGTAGAGCGGGAACCACGAGGACTGGACCTGCACCATCACCCGGTGGCCCGGCTGGAAGGTGTGGTTCACGGTGGGCAGGCCGAAGCGGTATTCGAGCGGGGTGTTCGGCGTGAGCGGTTTTCCTTCACCGAAGCCCTCGCGATAGCGGCCGCGGAAGATGTCCATGGACACCGAAAGCTCGTAGCCGCCCATGGTCGGGTTGCTGGCGTTCGCGGACGGATAGACGTCGATCAGCTTCACCACCCAGTCGCTGTCGGTACCACTGGTGGAGGCATAGAGGTTTACCTGCGGCGCGCCGGCCACGCGCAACGGCGCCGTGAGCGGTTCGGTCACGTAGGTGAGCACGTCGGGGCGTCCATCCACGAAGCGCTGGTCCTGCACCAGCCACGTGGTCCAGGACTGGCGATCGTTGAAATGCACCGGACGTGGCACGTACGGCACCGGCTTGCCCGGATCGGAAACGTATTCGTCGTACTTCGCGGCCGCGGCCGCGGGTGCTTCGAACGAGAGCGTGCCGTTGGCCCCGAGGTACAAGGGACGGGTCTTCTTCCCCTGGGGCCAGGACTTGAAGCGATCCCAGTGGTTCTCCCCGGTGTTGTAGATGAACACCGGCGGCGTGTTGGCTTTCGGCGCGCCGTCGACAAGGTACTGGTTGAAGAACGGCAGCAGCACGTCGCGGCGGAACTGCAGCGCGGTGTCGCCATCCCATTGCAGCGCACCCAGCGACGAGGCGTCGTAGTTCACCTGGCTATGGCGCCAGGGGCCCATCACCAGGAAGTTCTTGTCGTTGCCCGTGTCCTTCGGCTCCACGGCTTCGTAGCTGTGGATGGCGCCCCACATGTCTTCCTGGTCCCACAGGCCCTGCAGCCACATGGTCGGCACCTTCAGCGGTTGCTTCGCCATGATCTTGTCCAGCGCCTGCTCCTGCCAGTACGTGTCATAGGCCGGATGCTCGCTGAGCTTGCGCCAGTAGGGCAGCTGGTCGAAACCGTTGGCACGGGCATAGTCGCCCGCCGACCCCGCCTGGAGGAAGTTCGTGTAGTCGTCATCGCCCGCGCTCGGGATGGTGGCGCCCTTCCCGCGCTTCGCGTTCTGGCCCGCGATGTAAGCGAAGTTCGTCTGGCGGAAGGCGCCATAATGGAACCAGTCGTCGCCCATCCAGCCGTCCACCATCGGGCTTTCAGGTGCCGCCACCTTCAACGCGGGGTGCGGATTCACCAGGGCCATGACCACGGTGAACCCTTCGTACGACGAGCCGAGCATGCCCACCTTGCCGTTCGACTCCGGAAGGTTCTTCGTCAGCCAGTCGATGGTGTCGTAGGCATCGGTCGAGTGGTCGACCGGCGTGTCGTTGAGCGGCCCCCGCAGCGGGCGGGTCATCACATAGTCGCCTTCCGATCCGTACTTGCCACGCACGTCCTGGAACACACGAATGTAACCGGCATCCACGAACACCTCGTCGCCCATCGGCAACAGGTTGCGCATGGTCGAAGACACTGTCCGCTCGGCACGGCCGTCGGCGTTGTAAGGGGTACGGGTGAGAAGGATGGGCGCGTGCTTCGCGTTCTTCGGAATGACGATGACGGTATGCAGCTTCACGCCGTCGCGCATCGGGATCTCGACCACCCGCTTCACGTAGTCGTTGGCCGTTGTCGGCAACTCGAACCGGGAGGGAATGTCCGGCGTCATCGGTGCCGTCTGCGCGGCGGCGAACGTGGAGGCGACGACCAGGGACAGGGCGAGCATCGGAAGCGACACGGAGAGACGTGGCATGAGTTTTTCCTGCGGCAGTGGGACGGAACCCTCCAAGCGTGCCCGATCCTGAACGGAAGGGCCACGCATGCCAACAGTCATGGTCCACATGGCACGGCCCATGCTTACCGGCAAAAAAAACGCCGCTGCGGGAGCAGCGGCGTTTTAGCCGAACCGGCAACCGCCGGTTGGCGCAGGACGCTTAGTGGCCGGCGGCGGTCGAAGCCGGGGCCGGAGTGGCAGCCGTGCCGGTGGTGGCCGGGGGCGTCATCGCCGGTGCGGTGCTGGCGGCCGGCGGGGTGGTCTGCGGCGCAGCGGCGGGGGCAGCAGGTGCAGTGGAAGCCGACGACGGCGAGGCCGGGGTGGCGTTGTCATCGGACTTGTTGCAGCCGGCGAGCATGGCGGCGGCGACAAAAGCCAGGGCGGTAACTGAAATAACCTTCATGATGCTGGGCTCCTCATTTCGTTATGTATGACGTGGATGCTTGCATCTTCGACGTTTCCCCCCGAAGACGGGCACGTCTAGGGTGCAACCACAATTATGAAGCGTAGGTGTCCGACGGCGCAGCGCAGAAGCGTTCGTAGACATTTTCAGAATAATCGCGTTCCCCCGCCATAAGCCAGTCCCTAACCTGTCACCCGGAAATTGCTGTCGGCATCCCCGGCCGGCATCCAGACAAGGAGTGACTCGATTGAAACCGTTCTTCCCCCTCTCCCGACAGTACCTCGCGGCTTTCGTCACAGCCACCCTTTCGCCTCTTGCCGCCGCGGCAGACTCCGTACCCATCGTCGTGAACGGCGATATCCGAACCATTCCCTCGGGCACTTATACCTACACTGCCGACGCCGTCGTGGGCCTCACTGTCCTGGGCGGCGGACGAGCATTCGGCCGGGACATCGACATCGTGACCTCGGGTGGCTTGGGCAACGCCGTCGATATCTCCGGGTCCAACAGCTTTGTCGAGCTGATCGGCGGCACCCTGAGCACGAAGGGAGACAGCGCACATGCCGTACGAGCAACCAACACCGGCATGGCGGGCCTGCTCCTGCAAAACGTCAGCGTCGTCACCGAAGGGGCCGGCGCCAGGGGCATCCAGCTCGATCGCGCCAGCGGCAAGCTCCGTGCCGGCTCCGTCGAAACCTCCGGTCACAACGCCGTGGGCGTCGAAGTCAAGACAACAGGCTCGGTCTCCCTTGAAGGCACCTCGGTGATCACGCGCGGGGACGAAGCCCAGGGAGTACGCGTGGACCAAGCATCGTCGATGGAATCCGACGGAGCCACTATCCACACGAACGGGCGCGGCAGCCACGGCGTCCTGATCGGACAGGGCAATGCCACCGCCACCCTCGTCCGCACGGAGGTAACCACCAGCGGCCCTTATGCGAACGCCATCCACGCGAACCAAGGCAGCGGGCTCGTGACGGTCACCGCCAATAGCAAAGTGCGCACCGAAGGCCTCGAGTCCATCGCCGTCATCGCCCATGACGGCGCCCCAGTTGCCGTTCGCGATTCGTTCCTCGAAACCCTCGGCAGGCACTCCCACGCCGTGTTCAACCACGGATCGTTCGTGGGCCTGGAGAATGCGGACGTGGTTACCCGCGGCCATAACGCTCACGGGGTCTTCGCCAGAGGGGGGCAGTATGCAGGCAGGGTGCCCTTCATCGACGTGCGCAATTCGCGCATCGTCACCCATGGCATGTCTGGCTATGGCGCCGTGGCATCCACCGGCGCCCGGGTTTCGCTGGTCGACACCACGATTCGCACCACGGGCGAGGCGGGCCACGGCTTGTACGTCACCCAGGCCGAACTCACCAGCAGAGACACCGCGATCTCCACCGAGGGCGAGGCCGCCTATGGTGCCCTCGTCCAGAACCGCGGCAGCCTGATCGTCGACGGCGGCAGCGTGAGCAGCGCGCACGCCGCGGCGTTGCGGCTGCACGACCCGGGCAGCATCCACATCACTGGCGGCGCAGTGCTGAGCGGAGGCAACGGCGCCTTTGCGGAAGTCGATCCCGATTCCGCCGACGCGTTCGCTATCGTGCTGGATGGCAAGTCTCAAGCCGTGGGCGACATCCGGCTTTTGCCGTCTTCCAAAGCACCCGCATCCGACGACACGAAGCTCTCGCTCGCGATCAAGGGGAGCGCAGTGTGGTCCGGTGCGTCGTCCATCGTGCGTGCCCTCTCGATCGAAGATGGCGGCATGTGGATCGTCACGGCGGATAGCCATGTCGCCGGCCTGCGCAACGACCATGGCGTGATAGCTTTCTCACCGGCCGCGCCCGGCGCGTTCGGCACACTGACGATCACGGGCGACTACGCAGGTGAGCAAGGGCTCTTCCGCATGCGCAGCCGATTGGGTGACGACACCTCGGCCACGGATCGCATCCACGTCATGGGGAATACCTCGGGCACCAGCTTCATTTCCGTGGACGCCCTCGATGGCGCGGGTGACAACACCGCCGACGGCATCCAGCTTGTCCGCGTGGACGGCCGCTCCGAAGGCCAGTTCGAACTGTCGGGCCGCGCCGTCGCCGGTGCCCACGAATACTTCCTGCACCAGGGGTCGATCAGCCAGCCCGGGGACGGCGGCTGGTACCTGCGTTCGTCGCTATCCAACCCCATCCTCGCGCCCGAGGAAGGCGAGGACATCGATGACCCCGTCATGACGCCGGTACCGGTACTTCGCCCTGAAACGGGCACCTACCGCGCGAACCAGACCGCCGCGCTCGACATGTTCCAGAGTGGGCCGGGCGGGGGCTGGGACGACGAGCCGGAGAGCTCGCGCGGCAGTGCATGGGCACGCTTCCAACGGCGTCACACCGCCTTCGACCTCGGCCGGCAGGTGACGACCACCACATCCAGCAACGAACTGACCCTGGGCAGCGACATCCTCCGGTCCAGCGGTTCCGCCGAGGGCCACGTCGGCGTCATGGCCGCCGTTGGCCAGTCGGACACCCGCGGTACCTCCATCGTCACCCGCTATTCGGCACGCGGTCGTGTCAGGGGCGCGGCGGCAGGCATGTATGGCGGCTTCCGCACCGCCGCCGGTACCTACTTGCGCGGGTGGTCGCAGTACGCGCACTTCAACCAGCGCGTGGAGGGTCAGGCGCTCGCCCATGAGCGCTATGGCACCGGTGCACTCACCACCAGTGTGGAGGCAGGACACCGCTGGCGCCGCGCGCTCAATCGCGATACCGACGCCTACCTCGAGCCGCAGGCACAGCTCGTGGCCACCCGCCTGCGCGGTGGTACGCATATCGAGGCCAACGGCACCCGCGTCGCTCCCCGGCATGCCAGCGGAAGCACCTCGCGCCTTGGCCTGCGTGCCGCCGCGCGATGGCAGACGCCCGGGGGGCATGTGGCGTCGCCTTATGTCACAGGAAGCTGGTTGCGGCGGCTGGGCAGGCTCGACGCCACTCAGTTCGACGAAACCTCGCTCGCCGGCGGCGTGCCGCGTAACGCCTATGCGCTGAAGCTCGGCCTCAGCATCGTGCGCAATGACGGGTGGAGACTCTGGAGCGACGTGGAATCGCGCTTCGGCGTCCGACGGTATCGCCGCATGGCGGGCACCGTCGGCGTCCGGACAACCTGGTAACCACGCTCAGGGCACCGGGGCCTGCCGCGTTCGCGCAAGGCTCCGGTCAGCCACCACCACCTACCCCGCCAGCTCCGCAGCCTCCGGTCGCGCGCGCCGCGCAGTCACCGTGCTGCCGATGGAAGCGAGCACGATGAAACCAATGGCAAGCCACTGAAACGACGTGAGGTGCTCCCCGAGCAGCAGCATCGCCAGCAACGACGCTACCGCGGGCTCCAGGCTCACCATGATGCCGAAGGTTTCGCTCGGAAGTCGCTTCATCGCCATCATTTCCAGCGACATGGGAATGGCGCTCGACACGATGGCCACGCCAAGGCCCGCCGCGAGTATGGCGGGATCGAGCAGCGCCGCGCCTGCGTGGGCGACGCCATAGGGCACCACCACCAGACTCGCGGCCACCAGCCCGAGCGATACCGAGTGTCCCGCGTGGAGGTGGCCCGCACGCTTGCCGAACACGATGTACAGGGCCCAGCAGACGGCGGCACCCAATGCGAAGAACACACCCGTCGGATCCAGGGTGCTCCCGTGTCCAAGCGGGAGGATCATCGCCAACCCCGTCACCGCCGAAGCCAGCCACAGAAAATCCACCGGACGACGCAACGCCCACATCGCCACAGCCAGCGGGCCGCTGAACTCGATGGCCACGGCGATACCGAACGGAATGGTGCGCAGGGCGAGATAGAACAGCAGGTTCATCGTGCCCAGCGTGAGTCCGTAGCGAAGCACGGAACCGGCGTCCCGGCGGCTCAAGGGCCAACGCCACGGGCGCCATAGCAGCAACAGCACGATGGCCGAAAACCCGACGCGCAACGCCGATGTGCCTTCGGCCCCTACGAGAGGGAAAAGCTTTTTAGCGAACGACGTGCCGATGCAAAGCGAGGTCACGGAGCCAAGTACGGCCAGCGCCGGTAACCAGGGGGTGGAGCGCAGGGATGTCATCGACAGACTCAGGGCCAAGCGGCGTGGAGGCGCTCATAGTACACACGCCAACAGCAAACCATGGCCTCGCCCCCAGCTTCCGCCGGGGGCGTGCTTGCTCAGCGGTCGTCGTCGCTGTCGCCTTCGGCCATCAACGCGTTGATCTGGCCCTTGTGCGCCTCGTAGAACGCCACGTTCTTCTGGTTCACCTTCGACTGGTCGATGTAAGCCGCCAGCTGGGGATTCGATTTGGCCTGCGACGCCATGGCCGCATTGGTCACCGCCAGGTTCGCCAGCAGGAACTCGCGCGGGGTGAATCCATACTTCTTGAGCAGGGGAGCGATGCGCGGATCCGCGTTGGTAACCTGGTTCGCGAGGTCGTCGAGGGAGTGCACCTTCGAGAAATCGGTGTCCGCGTTCTTCGGTTTGATGCCCTGGGCCTTGGCCTCTTGCGACACCTTCACGATACGGTTGAACACGTCGTCGTTGAGGCTGTAATCCTGGATCGCTTTCTTGTCCGAAGCCGGAATCTGCGAGGCGGGATTGGCTGCCTGCTGTGCGCTGGCGGCAACGGGCACGAGGGATGCAGTGGCCAGCAGGGCGGCAAGTACGTAGCGAAACTTCACGGGCAACTCCTTCGGTGTCATGTCCGTGCTGGACGGTGGCACAGGATAATCGTCGAATTGTTACGCATGTGTCTGCGCGGTCACGCTTTCTTCAGGAACGCGCGGCACGTTCCAGCCCATGGCGTTATAGAAGTGATAACGCGCCACGCCGATGTATTCGTGAATCGCGAAGTCGGCGAAGGAAAGGTTCTCCGAAGTGGGCAGCCACCCGTACCGGGCCCGCACGTAATCGCCGCGCACCGCCTCGGCGCGGATGCCGAAGTGCGCAAAGTACAGACTCGCACGACGCAAGTGCACGGCCGACGACACGAGCACCACTTTGTCCGCTCCATAACCCGCCAGCAGGGGCCTGCTGAACTGCGCATTCTGGAACGTGTTCATGCTGCGGCCTTCGAGCATCAGGTCTGCGCGAGGTATGCCCAGCTGATCCAGAGACAGCGCATAGACGTCGGCCTCGGATTGCTTGAGCCGCATGGCGTCGCCGCCGCTGACCTCGAGTTTGCAATCCGCACCACTGGCCTTGCATGCGTGGTACAGCTGTGCCGCCCGGAGAATGCGCCCGTTCGCGTAAAGGCTGGGCTCGATGGCGCCGGCGTTGCCACGGACCGTGCCGGCACCCAGCAGGATGATCGCGTTGCGCCGGCCCCACTGCGTCACGTCGGCTGAATAACCCGCCTGCAGGCGATCCAGCAACAGAGCGGTCAAGGGGCCGCAACCGGCGAAGAACAGCCACGCCAGCGCCACGAGCGAGAAGCACCAGCCACCGCGCGGACGACGCAGGGCGAACAGGATAAGGCCGATGGCCAGGACGATGAGGAAGATAACGAGGGTCATGGGCCGGAGCCTAGCAAACCGATGCGGCCCGTGTTTGTTTGCGATCGCTACCCGGGGTGCAATGCCCGCTCGAGGCACTCGATCAGTTCGTCGCCACTGTAAGGCTTGCCGAGGTAGCAGAATGCGCCGGCGGCCATGACACTGGCGCGCATGGCGTCGTCCGGGTAGCCGGTGACGAACACCACCGGATACGTGCGGCCTTTTTCGACGAGGAGGCGATGCAGGTCCGTGCCATCGATGCCCGGCATGTGCACGTCGGTCACGAGGCAGTCGATGCCCTCGTCGCCGCCCTCGCGGAGGAACTCTTCGGCGGAGGCGAAACTCCGTACGTCGTGCCCGAGCGACCGGACGAGACTGACGGTCGCCGTTCGCACGGCCTCGTCGTCGTCCACGATCGCCACGATCCTGTTAGCGGCCAATGTCACATCCTCGCCCGGCACCTGCCTGACCCTGCCGCCGGCTACAGTGCGCCGCGTCACGGCGATTGGGAATCATACGGAGGTGTGCGGTCGCGGCTGCAGGGCCTGCTCAGGCCCGCCCGGCAAGGGCTTCCGCCTGTTTCACCAGTTCCGCGAGCGACTTCGCCCGCATCTTGCGCATGACATTGCCGCGGTGAATCTTCACGGTGATTTCCGACAAGCCAAGCAGCGCCCCAACCTGCTTGTTCATCAGCCCCGCCGTCACGTGCGCCATGACCTCGCGCTCGCGTGGCGTCAGGGACGCGTAGGCTTCGCGCAGCGTGTCCAGCGCCATCGCGTTGCGCCGGTCGGCCGCGTCGCGCTCGATGGCGGCGGTCACCGCGTCCAGCATGTCCTGGTCCCGGAAGGGCTTCGACAGGAAGTCCAGCGCGCCGGCCTTCATGGCGCGCACCGACATAGGGATGTCCCCATGCCCCGTCATGAAAATGATTGGCAGGCGGTTGTCCATGGCGGCCAGTTGCGCCTGGAAATCCAGCCCGCTCACGCCCGGAAGGCGTACGTCGAGCACCAGACAGCCGGGCGCGTCGGCGTTTTCGCGCGCGAGGAAATCGGCGGCGTTGGCAAAGGTCGCCACCTCCAGTCCCACCGAACGGAACAGCGAGGCCAGCGCCTCGCGCACCGATGCGTCGTCGTCCACCACGCAGACGACGGGCAACGGATCGGAATCGGCAAGGCTAGTGCGTGTCATGCCGGCGTTCGCTCCACGGTGGCAATGGGCAGGGTGAAATGGAACGTGGCCCCACCACCGGGACGGTTGGTGGCCCAGAGGCGGCCGCCATGCGATTCGATCGTGGAACGGCAGATGGCAAGGCCCATGCCCATGCCGTCGCAACGCGTGGTGACGAAGGCATCGAACAGGTGCGGCGCGATATGTTCCGGAATGCCGGTTCCGCTGTCTTCCACCTCCACGAGAAGGCCGTCCGCGGGATCGGCACGGGCGCTTATGTGCAGGCGCCGCGCGCCCGCGGTCTCGGACATGGCACGTATCGCGTTGGCCATGAGGTTCACCACCACCTGTTGCAGTTGCACGCGGTCGCCGCGCGGTAGCGGCGCGCCGCGATCGATATCGATGCATAACGAGATGCGATGCTGCGCCAGTTCGCCGTCAAGCAGTTGCGCGCATTCCTCGACCAGCATGCCGAGGTCGAAATGCACGTGCTGGCGCGGCTCCTTGCTGGCCAGGCTGCGCACACGGTGCACCACCTCGCTTGCCCGTCGGGCATCGCGAACCACGCGTTCCAGCCCCTGGCACGCTTCCGCCAGATTGGGTTCGGCACGGCGCAGCCAACGGAGGCTGGCCTCGCCATGGGTGACGATGGCCGCCAGCGGCTGGTTCACCTCGTGGGCGATGGATGCGCTCATTTCTCCCAAGGCAGTGATGCGCGCCGCCTGGGCCAGCTCGGCCTGCACGGCGATGAGGGCGCGCTCCGCCCGCTTGCGGTCGGTGATGTCGACCACGCTGACCAGCACGCGGTCGTAACGTGTCGGCCCCAACGGCATGTTCAACGCGAAAAGCACGGTCAGGCGTTCGCCGTAGAGGTTCGTGAGTGTCGTCTCGCCCTCCGCCACGCCGCCGCCTTCGATGGTCGCGAGCACACGTGCGAAGACATCATGCGACGGCGCGAGCACCCGCGCGAGCGGTCCCAGCAACTCTTCACGGCGCGACGCGCCCAGCATCCGCACCGTTGCCTGGTTCACGTCGACGATCTGGGTGAGGAGCATCGCTTCCGAAACGAACTCCGGATGTGCATCGATATACGCCGCGAAGTCGGTCACGCCCTCGTCCCGCAGGGTGCGCACGCGGTCCATCACCAACGAATAGTCCTGCTCCCAGAAACAGAAGCGCGCGTTTTCGAACATGCTGCGGTAGCGGCGCTCGCTTTCCGTCAGGGCGGCCGCGGCCGCACGGCGGCCGGTGACGTCGGTGCCCGCTTCCAGGATGACCCGCGGCTTGCCGTACTCGTCCCGCAGGAGGGCACAGCGCGCCTCCACGATCACGATGCGATCGTCGCGACGGCGCTGGAACACTTCGCCCTCCCACCGCCCGGCGCCGAAAAGTTCGGCCTCCGCCTCGGCGTGGTCGCCTGGGAAGGCCGTACCCAGCAGATCGCTCGCCCGGCGCCCCAGGGCCTCCTGGGCCGTCCAGCCGTAGAGCTGTTCGGCGCCGCCGTTCCAGAGCACGATCACGTCGTCCATGTCGCGAACGAAGATGGAGTCGTGGGTGAGTTCGATCAGCCGTGCCTGCCCGGCGATGGTGATCATGCGCTCACGGTTGCGCAGCGCCAGCACGCCGGTGATGGCGATGGCACCCAGGCTCACCGCGCAGCGCAGGAACGAGGCATCCATGGCCGGCGCGCCGTGCCCCCTCGCATACGCCATGGCCGTGAGCCCCATGCAGCCCACGGTGGCGCCGACGATCGCCCGGCGGCTACCGCTGGCCGCCACGAGCAGCACCACCACCACATAAAGCACCGCCACGGCGCTCTGCAACGGGGTAAAGGTATCCACCACGAACACGCCTGTGGCCAGCACGGCACCCGTCCCCATCAGCAGCGCGGCCACATACCCCCGAGGGCGCGTGGCGGGAGCGTAGGCCTGGCTTTGCAGGGGCCGGAATCGGGTCATGGATCGCGCCAGACGTGGTGTCTTGTATGGATTGAGCGTGGAGTGTCCCGATATCGCGTGGCGCCCGTCTTGCACGGCGGTGATGGTTTTTGACCATTACGGAGCGAACCCTACAAGAAATGCACGCCACCCCGACTAACCCTTTGGTATGGAGCGTCCGACCGAATGTAGAATTCTGCCCGCGTCCTCCCGCGCATAGGCTCTTCCCCACGGGCATTCCCGCCCATAGCCGCCGCCGTGGAGCAGACGCAGATGCGCTTCCAACTGAACGTCCCGAACGCCGGGCATGGTCTTCCCCCGTTTGCCCTTCCCACCGAGGAAGAAGAATCCAACGTCACCCGCCTGCTGGAGCAGGCCCTGACGTCCGCCGAGACCGATATTGCCACCACGCGTGCCTGCGTGGCCCGCGTGGCCGCCTTGCTGGAGCGCGAGTCTTCCGTCGCCCGTCCGGCGGCACCGCCGCGCCGGCGCGTCGGCGCGGGGCTGGCACCGTGGCAGGCGCGGCGTGTGGCCGCGCACGTGGACGAGAACCTGGGCTACTCGATCACCATCGACCAGCTGGCCGCCATCGCTGGCCTGTCCAGCAGCTACTTCTGCCGCGCCTTCAAGGACAGCTTCGGCGACCCGCCGCACGCCTACATCATGCGCCGCCGGGTGGAACGGGCGCAGACGCTGATGCTGCAGACGCGCGAGCCGCTAAGCCAGATCGCGCTCGCCTGCGGCCTCTCCGACCAGGCGCACCTGTGCAACCTTTTCCGCCGGCTCGTGGGTCAGAGCCCCAGCCAGTGGCGGCGCTCCCGCTGGCAGGAGGCCTAGCCGAACAGCTTCGTGGCGATTTCTGCGATGTGACGGCCCTGGTAGCGGGCGCCGGCAAGTTCATTCTCGCTGGGCTGCCGCGAGCCGTCCGAGGCAGCGATGGTGGTGGCGCCATAGGGGCTGCCGCCCGTGACCTCGTCCAGTTTCATCTGGCCCTGGAACGCATAGGGCAGCCCCACGGGGATGAGCCCCAGGTGCAGGAGGTTGGTGATGATCGAGAACAGCGTCGTTTCCTGGCCACCGTGCTGCGTGGCCGTGGAGGCGAAGGCGCCGCCCACCTTGCCGTTCAGCGCGCCGCTCGCCCAGAGCGAGCCCGTCTGGTCGAGGAAGTTGGACATCTGGGACGTCATCCGTCCGTAACGCGTGCCGGTGCCGATGATGATGGCGTCGTAGCCCGGCAGGTCGTCAACCTTCGCCACGGGCGCGGCCTGGTCGAGCTTGAAGTTCGATTTCCTCGCGACGTCCTCGGGAACCAGTTCGGGCACGCGTTTTATGTCGACGGTGGCGCCGGTTTCCCGGGCACCCGCCGCCACGGCTTCCGCCATCTTCTCGATGTGACCGTAAGCCGAATAGTAGAGAACGAGGATCTTGGCCATGGAACGCACTCCGCAGGGAAAGGTCTAGGCAGGAGGAGACGATACCGGCACGGCCATGCAGGCCGCGTCTAGACGCAGCATCGCCAACGCATCGAGGTAGCCGCATGTTTGCCAGCGTCGTACACATTCGTCCCGCCGGCCGGATCGGCGTCCCGCACCCCTGGGCCGCGCTGATCCTGCACGAGGCCGCCCGGATCGAGCCGGACGAGGCAGCCCGCATGGCGTGGTACCGCGGCGACCCGATCGCGACACTGGGCCAGCAGACGGCCGAATCCCTCGTGGCCTGCGGCCGGCACGAAGATGTACTGGGTTTCCTCCGCGCGGCGGCGCGAGACCTTGGCCTGAAGCCCGTCCGGGCATTCGCGGCGTTCTGAAGTCGCGGTAAAGTCGGCGGAACGTAAAGCCGCGGGCCAGCACGTGACGATCGAAGAAGCCACCCTGCCCGACCGCGACGAACGGCTGACCGCCGAGCGCGCCTACGAACTCTACTGGGCCGACCTGCTTCCCCGAGATGCCCGCTTCGCATGTGTCGGCACCGGCTGTTCGGCACCGCTGATCTGCGCCTGCCTGGACAAGCCCGAGCAGAATCTCAGGATCCGCCCCTATTTCCGTTCGTACCGACTGGAAGACCACGCAGCAACCTGCGAGGTCGCGCACGGCCGCGGCGAAACGCGGATGGAAAAACGGCCGGACGTCTTCGAGGCCGAACGGCCGGCCGGCCACTTCCGCAGCGAGCCGGCGCCGGCAGCCGCGCCGGCCAGCGACAGATCGCCACGCCGCGTGTCCGCCTCGCAGACGACCGGGCTGTCGCCACGCGCCAGCCATTACTACCGCCTTTCGTCCCTCGTGCAGAAGTTCCTGGAGCATCGCCGCGACCGGGACCTCGCCGAGGCCACGGTCGACATCGGCGGGGAAACCACCACGTACGAAGCCCTGTTCCGCAACATCTACCGGCAGAAGGTGGCCGACCTGCTCGGCACCCGAGCCGTGTGGTGGGGCACGGCCTCGCTCCGTGCCACCCGGGAAGGCGGCTACTACCTGCGCTTCTCGCGCCCCTTTCGCCATGACGAGGCCGAACTGCGACCGACCATCACGATCACCGCCCGGGACATCGAGGCGTATCCTGTTCGCAAGCTGCTGCGTGCCCGGCTGGACAAGCTCATCGCGGAATCGGACGGCTACTGCGTGGCATTCGTGTGGGCGAAGCCGTGGATGCCCAAGGACGCGGAAAAGCCCTTCGTGCGTTTCTACGTGAACAACCTGGACCACATCGACGTGCGCGGGCCGGAAATCCTGGAAGAGCTGAAGAACACCTCCCGTGTCGGCACGTGAGACGGTGACTCCGTAGGTCCCACCCCTTTGCCTTTCGCACACACCCCCTGCACCAGCATCGAACCATGACACCCAAACGCCGAAAACGCCTGCGCCTTCCCTTCGTGCGCCACCCGCGCGACGCATCGCACGATTATGACGACGCCAGCTACGACGGTGGCGCCACCGGGGGCGCCTATCTGCGTCACATCGTCATCGTGGCGATCGTGCTCGCCATCGTCGTCGCCGCCCTGCACTGGCTTGCGCCGGGCTGGCTGTAAGAGCCTGCTCAGGCGACCTTGTAGATCCTCGCTTCCGCGGCACGCAACGCACCTTCCGCGGCGCCCGCGTGGGTGGAAGCCAGCACGCGTCCCGCCGGCTCCGGTATCGGCAGCTCCGCCGGCTGGTCGGTGAAGTTCAGCAGCACCGCGACGCGCTCGCCCTCGTGCGAACGCTCGTACGCCAGCACGGCGTCGCTCGCTTCCAGTACACGGATATCGCCGCGGCTCAGCGACGGCATCTCGCGCCGCAAGCGCAGCAGTGCCTTGTACAACGACAGCATCGACCCGGGATCGTCCGCCTGCGTCGCCACGTTGCATGTCTGGACATCGTCGCCGATGCGCAGCCACGGCGTGCCCCGCGTGAACCCCGCGCCTTCGCGCGGGAACCAGCGCATCGGCGTGCGCTGCGGGTCGCGGCCCAGTCCTTTATGCGGCTCGTTGAGTTCGAACGGGTCGCGCACTTCGGCGAACGGAATGGACACGTCGTGCATGCCGATCTCGTCGCCGTAGTACATCGTGGGCGTGCCGCGAAGGGTGAGCAGCAGCACCGCCGCCACACGGGCCTGCGCGGCGCCCACCCGCGAAGCGATGCGCGGCTTGTCGTGATTCCCCAGCACCCAGTTCGGCCAGCCGCCCGGGGGCAGCGCGGCTTCGTAGCGGCGGATGAGGCCGGCGATGGTCGGCGCGTGCCAGTCGGTGCCGATCAGCAGGAAATTGAACGGCAGGTGCGCCCCGGTGAGGTTCTCGCCGTAATAGGCAATGATGCGCTCCAGCGGCAGGTAGATCTCGCCGATCAGCACGCGGTCGGGGAATTCGTCCACCACCTCGCGCATGGCGGCCACGATACCCTGGGTCTCGGGCAGGTCGGCGGTATGCACCGGCAGGAAGCGATGTGCGTCGGCGTCGATGCCTTCGCGGAACGCGGGATTGGGCGGATTGTCGCGAAAGGCCGCGTCCTTCATCACGTGGTAGATCACGTCCACGCGGAACCCGTCCACGCCGCGACGCATCCAGAAACGCATCGACTCGTACATCGCCTCGCGCAGCACGGGATTGCGCCAGTTGAGGTCCGGCTGCCTGTCGAGGAACAGATGCAGGTAATACTGCGCGGTGGCCGGATCGAAGGTCCAGGCACTGCCGCCGAAGTTCGACAGCCAGTTGTTGGGCGGACCGCCGTCCGGCGCCGGGTCGCGCCAGATGTACCAGTCGCGGAAGACACTGTCCCGCGAACGGCGGCTCTCGCGGAACCACGGATGTTCGTCGGAACTGTGATTGGGCACGAAGTCGAGGATCACCTTGAGCCCAAGCGCATGCGCGTCGGCGATCAGCGCGTCCATGCCGGCGATGTCACCGAACAAAGGATCGATGCCGCGATAGTCGCTTACGTCATAGCCGAAGTCTGCCATCGGCGAGGGGTAGATCGGCGAGATCCAGAGCGCGCTCACGCCGAGGTCGGCAAGGTAGCCGAGCTTGGAACGGATGCCCGCCAGATCGCCGATACCGTCGCCGTTCGCGTCGGCGAACGAGCGGGGGTACACCTGATAAACGACGCCATCGCGCCACCATGAACCTTCCGACACACATCCTCCATTGCATTGTGGGAGCCCAGAGCCTCGCCGGTGGCACGTGTAGGGAATGCCTTCACAACCTTTCGCTTAGCCTCCGACGCTCAGGCCGCGCCGGGAACCGTCATGATCAACGACCTCTGGTACAAGAACGCGATCGTCTATTGCCTCTCCGTGGGCACCTTCCAGGACTCCAACGACGACGGCGTGGGCGATTTCCAGGGACTGGGCCGGCGCATGGACTATCTGCAGGGCCTCGGCGTCACGGCTCTCTGGCTCATGCCCTTCCAGACCTCGCCCGGCAAGGACGGCGGCTACGACATCGCCGACTATTACAACGTGGACCCGCGGTACGGCACCCTGGGCGACTTCGTGGAATTCACGCACGCCGCCCACCAGCGCGGCATGCGCGTGATGATAGACCTGGTGGTGAACCACACCTCGGATCGCCACCCCTGGTTTCGTGATGCGTGTCGCAATCCGAAGTCGAAGTACCGCGACTGGTACGTGTGGTCGAAGACGCGTCCGGAAAACGCCGACGAGGGCATGGTGTTCCCCGGCGTGCAGAAGAGCACCTGGACATACGAGAAAACCGCCAAGGCGTGGTACTTCCATCGCTTCTTCCAGTTCCAGCCCGACCTCAACACCTCCAATCCCTATGTGCAGGCGGAAATCCTGAAGATCATGGGGTTCTGGACGCAGCTCGGCGTATCCGGCTTCCGCATGGACGCCGTGCCCTTCGTGATCGCGACCAAGGGTGCCGACGTCAAAAAGCCTAAGGAACAGTTCGACATGCTGCGCGGCTTTCGCGAACTGTTGCAGTGGCGCCGGGGCGACGCCGTGATCCTTGCCGAAGCGAACGTGTTGCCGCGCGACGACATGGAGTATTTCGGTTCGGACGGCGACCGGCTGCAGATGATGTTCAACTTCCAGGTGAACCAGCACCTCTTCCACGCGCTGGCTTCCGGCGACGTGCGATCGCTGGCCGGCGCGTTGAAGAAAACGCGGCCGCGTCCGGCAACCGCGCAATGGGCGCAGTTCCTGCGCAACCACGACGAACTCGACCTTGGCCGCCTCACGCCTTCGCAGCGCGAACGCGTCTTCGCGGAGTTCGGCCCCGACAAGGCCATGCAGCTCTACGACCGGGGCATCCGTCGCCGCCTTGCGCCCATGCTGCGCAACGACCGCCGACGACTCGAACTGGCGTACAGCCTCCTTTTCACGCTACCCGGCACGCCGGTGCTGCGGTACGGCGACGAGATCGGCATGGGCGACGACCTGTCGCTGCCCGAACGCGAATGCGCGCGCACCCCCATGCAATGGTCCACGGAGCCCTATGGCGGGTTCACCCGGATACGCAGCGGAGGGAAATCGGTGATCTCCGATGGCCCTTTCGGGTTCGCACACGTCAACGTGGCCCAGCAGCGGCGCGATCCGGGCTCCCTGCTGAACTGGATGGAGCGCGTGATCCGCATGCGGAAGGAGATTCCGGAGGTGTCCTGGGGCGATTTCGAAGTGCTGCCCCTGGACGACAACGCCGTGCTGATGCTGCGTTACACGTGGCGCGGCAATGCCGTGCTGTTCCTGCACAACCTGTCCGACGCGCCGGTGGAGGTCGATTTCGCGGGCCCGGCCCAGCTCACCAATGTGTTGTCGGAAGACCACAGCCGGCCGGACGAGCAGGGCCACCACCAGGTCATGCTGGAGCCCTATGGCTACCGCTGGTTCCGCGAGGGTGGCCTCGGTTACATCCTGGATCGTGACGAAGTCGACGGAGTTTGACGGAATTTAGCGGCGGATTCCCTCACGGTACCCCTTATGGGGGTAGGTGCCGATCCTTGCATGCGCAATGCTTGGCTCCTCCTTCGGTATCTCGAAAGGATCGGCCACCATGTATCGCGCCGAACCCGCTTGCAGCATTCGTCTGGCCGCGTTGCCCACGGTCATCGTCGATCTCGCCCAACGCTCCGCCGCCATCGAACGCGGCGACCGCCGGGGAAGCACCAGCCTCGTGGAAGACCTGCGAGGACGGGCACAACTCACGGAAATTCCGCTCGACGGTGCCGCCGACGACCTGCTCCTGGTCTACCGCGCCGCGTGCGCCGCCGACGCCGACGGGGCGGGCGCCATCCTGTTCCGCAGACAGGCCGAGGGTGAGGCCGAAAGCAGCCACCCGCCCGCGGTTCGCTCGCTGGCCCAGGTCTTGTTCGACAGCCTTCGCGCCGAGGCACCGAATACCCCGTTGCTCGCCCATGTGGCCCTGGCCCTCCGGGCCTTGCTCGGGGGCGCCTCGTCCCGCGACGAGGGCGCCACGCCGCGCGGCGGGCTGGCCACCTGGCAAGAACGCCGGGCCGTCGCCTTCATGGACGAACGGTTGGACCAGTCCTTTCCGGTCTCGGCCGTGGCGGAGGTCTGCGGCCTGTCCGTCAATCATTTCTCCCGTGCTTTCCGTCGCAGCATGGGCAAACCGCCCCACCGCTGGCTGCTGGACCGTCGCATCGGGCGTGCGCGCGAGCTCCTTCGCGAAACCAACCTCGCCCTGGCCGACATCGCCCTCGCCTGCGGGTTTGCCGAACAAAGCCACTTCACGCGTGTCTTTACCCGTACCGTCGGCATGCCGCCGGGAGCATGGCGACGCGCGGCGGACTAAGCATGACCAACGACGACAACACGGTTTCGACCCTGTGCCTGGGGCGCGACCTCATGCTGGCGGGGTCGCGGCTGCGCGACGCCGTGGGCCGCCGCGCCCAGCGGGAATTCGGGCTCACGGCACTGCAAGGCGAGTTGCTGCTCCTGCTCACCGCGCGCGGCAGCATGATCTCCACCGAGCTCGCGGCCGCGTGCGGCGTGAACGCCAGCACTGTCACGCACGCCGTGGACGCCGGAATCGACCGGGGCCTGATGCTGCGCGAACGCAACGAGGATGACCGCCGCCTGGTCGACATCGTCCTGACGCCGGCCGGCAAGCGCATGGCCGAGAGGGTCCGGGCGCTGGTGGCCGACCTGGCCCGCACCGCATTGGAGGGAGTGGACCAGCCCGGGCTGCTGGCCGAGAGCCTGGCCCAGGTCACCCGCAACCTGGAAGAGGCCAAGGTCCCCAAGGACACCCCCTAGGGAGCCTCTAGGCGGTTCGGCGCCCGAAGATCAGATGGAGCCCGAACAGGGCGAACACCGCGCCAGCACCGCCGTCGATCCAACGGCTGGCGCGCACGTAGGCCCGCCGCATGGCGGGCATCGCGAAAATGCCGGCCACCACCGAGAACCACGCCACCGTCTCGAGCGTGACCATGGCCCACAGGCCCCAGCGCGCGGCACCCGACATGCCGTCACCCACGAAGGCGGAGAAGATCGAGGCGAAGTACACCGCCGCCTTCGGGTTCGCCAGATTGGTCGCCAGGCCCTTCAGCAGGGCGCGCCACGGGCTGGAACCGCGCACGTCCACGACGGGCACGGCGGCGTCCGCCTTCGCTTTCCAGGAGGCGCGCAGCATCTGGAATCCCATCCAGCAGAGGTAGGCCCCGCCGGCAACGGCGATGCCCCGTTCCAGCCACGCCAGCCGATGCAGGAGGATGTGCAGGCCCAGCAGCGCCAGGGCCGCCCATACCGCCACCCCCAGCGCGATGCCCACCACCCCCGCGAACGCTTCGCGCGGCGACCGGCTGGCCGCGAGCTGGGACACGAAGAAGAAATCGGGTCCCGGGGTGATCAGGGCGACGATCTGGACGATGGCGATGGTGAGGAAGAGGTTCATGGTGCGAGCGTAGTACTCGGAACGGGGCGGCGGAAGTCGCTGGGCCCCTGCCTGCGCAGGGGCGACGGCGAGGCGGCACCGGGCTCTTGCGGTGGCGCGCGGGGCATCGTCGCCCGTGCGCAGGCAGGGGCTTGGCGACTTTCCGCGGGGAATCCGCCACATCCATTCCGCGATGCGCCTTGCCCGCGGGGCACTCCTCCCGTAACCTCGCGTTTTTTAAAGTGGTCACGGGGCTGCCCCCGTCCTTCCAAGGGGTAAGTCGCGATGCTGGGTCTGTTGGGCCACGTTCTCTTTGGCCTGTTCGGTTTGGTGGTGCTCGTCGCCATCGCATTCTGTTTCTCCAACAACAAGCGCGTGGTCGACTGGAAGCTCGTCGCCACCGGCGTGCTGTTGCAGATCGTCTTCGCCGCCATCGTGCTGAAGGTGCCGCTGGGCCGCGATGTGTTCGACGCCATCGCCACCGGCTTCGTACGCCTCCTCGACTACGTGGACGTCGGTTCGCGCTTCATCTTCGGCAGCCTGCTGGACAGCGACAAGTTCGGCGTGATCTTTGCCGTGAAGGTGCTGCCCACCATCGTCTTCTTCGCGGCGCTCACCGGCGTGCTCTATCACCTCGGCGTGATGCAGCAGATCGTGAAGGGCATGGCCTGGGTGATCACCAAGGTGATGCGCGTGTCGGGCGCCGAGACCACCAGCGTCTGCGCCAGCGTGTTCATCGGCCAGACCGAAGCGCCACTCACCATCAAGCCCTATATCGAGCGGATGACCCAAGCCGAGCTGATGACCGTCATGATCGGCGGCATGGCGCACATCGCCGGCTCGGTGATGGCCGCCTATGTGGCGATGCTCGGCGGCGACGACCCGGTGCAGCGCATGTTCTACGCGAAGCACCTGCTCACCGCGAGCGTGATGGCCGCGCCGGCCACCATGGTGCTGGCCAAGATCCTCGTGCCCGAAACGCAGGAACCGCTCACCCGCGGCACGGTGAAGATCGAGGTCGAGAAAACCACCGCCAACGTGATCGACGCCGCCGCGACCGGCGCGGGCGACGGCCTGAAGCTGGCCATGAACGTCGGCGCGATGCTGCTGGCCTTCATCGCGCTCATCGCCCTCATCAACGGTCCGGTGCAGTGGGTGGGCACGATCGGCGGCGACCACAGCCTCAACGCATGGCTCACTGCCACCACGGGTCATCCGGTTGCGCTCAGCCTGGAAACGATCTTCGGGTGGATCCTCGCCCCGGTGGCGTGGCTGATCGGCGTGCCCTGGCAGGATGCCACCCTCGTCGGCAGCTTCATCGGCCAGAAGGTGGTCATCAACGAATTCGTGGCGTACGCCGACCTCGCGCGCCACCTCGATGAGCTGCTGCCGCAGAGCCGTCTCATCGCCACGTACGCGCTGTGCGGCTTCGCCAACTTCTCCTCGATCGCCATCCAGATCGGCGGCATCGGCGGCCTCGCGCCAAACCGCCGCGGCGACCTTGCCCGCCTCGGCCTGCGTGCCGTGCTGGGCGGCTCCATCGCCACCTTCATGACGGCGACCATCGCCGGCGTGCTCGAGCAGTTCTGACGCGTGGCCGGCGTCCGCCTGCTGGTCGTCGGCGGCTATAGCGAGGAAGAGCGCTGGCGTACGCCGCGCATTCCCAAGGCCGGCGAGCCCGCCTACGCCGACGAGTTCGACCGGTTGCCGGGTGGGAAGGCGTTCCACCAGGCGGTGGCCGCCGCCCGCGCAGGCGTGCCGACCGGGCTCGTTGCAGCGATCGGCGACGACACCATCGACCCGTCCGGCCTGCCGGCCAACGTCGTGGCCCGCTGGCAGGTGGTGTCCGGGGTGCGCACGGGACGCACGGCCATCGTCACGGACACGAAGGGGCAGATGCTCTCCGTGCTCTCTGCCGGCGCCAACGCCCACCTCGATGCGGCGTTCATAGCGCACCAGTCCGATCTGTTCGACAGTGCGAAGGTGCTGCTCGTCTCGACCGAGGCGAACATCGACGCCGTGGCCGCCACGCTGGAACTTGCCGGCACGAAGCGCCTGCTGCGCGTACTCGATCCCGGCCCGCTGCCGCCGGGGCTTTCCGTGCGCGAGTTCGCCAGCACCGACGTGCTGCTGCTCGACGTGCACGAGTTCGCCCGCGTCTGCGGGCGGTTCCTTTCCATCGATATCACCGCGAACGCGGTGACAGGCATGGACGACACCACGATCAATGCGCTCGCGCGACGCCTATGCGCCGGCACGGTGGTGGTCTCCCTCGACCGCAGCTGCCTCGTATCGCACGGCAGCGATCGCCATGGCGACCATACCGACCTCTATCGCGTGCCCACCTGTGGCGCGGGCGACGTGTTCAAGGGCACGCTCGCGGCAAGGCTGCTCGACGCACCGTGCTTCCGCGACGCGCTGCTGGCGGCCTGCTCGGCCTCTGGCTGACCTGCGCTTTGTGGGCCCCTTCCGAGGCAAGCGGAGCTCTGTGTGGGAGCCGCTTCAGCGGCGATGGGTGCTCGCCCCGGGCTCGCCCGCTGCCGCGGGATCGCCGGCATAGCCGGCTCCCACACAAAGCCTTCCCACAACCCACGAGGCAAGCCCCAACCAGGACTTCCCACGGGCACTTCAAGGATTGAGCTTGATCTCGTACACCGCATCCCAACGCTTGCCGGTGACGAACAACCGATCGTGCGCGGCGTCGTACGCGATGCCGTTGAGTACGTCGTCGGCGGGGTCCTGGACATGCTGCATCGCCGCCAGATTCCTCAGGTCGATCCATCCCACCACGTGTCCCGTGGCCGGATCGATCCGGGCGATGCGCGAGGTCTGCCACACGTTGGCGTAGATCTCGCCCTTCACCCATTCCAGCTCGTTGATCTGCTCCAGCGGCTTGCCATTGACGGTCACATCGATCGAACCCGTCTGCGCGAAGGTCTGCGGATCGAGGATACGAATGCGCGGCGTGCCGTCGCTCATGAAGATGTGCGCAGCGTTTCGCGTCATGGCCCAGCCTTCGCCGGGATAGTGGATCTCGCCCAGCAGCGCGAAGGTCTTGCGATCGTAGATGAACCCCACGCCTTCACGCCATGAAAGCTGCAGGATCCTCGAACCGCTGGCGACGATGCCTTCGCCGAACACCTGCCGCGGCACGTCGCGCCGCTGCACCACCTCGCCCGTATCCAGGCGCACCTTGCGCAGGCCGGCATCCGCATAACCGCCCGTACTCTCGAAGAGATATCCGTCGTCGTAGTACAGGCCTTCGGTGAAGGCCTGGCGGTCATGCGGATAGGTGTGCACGATGCGCACGGTGGACGTGGGAACGTCCACCGGCGCCGATACCATGATCATCAACCGTTCTTCTTCAACCAGGCGTCCACCGCCGGCAGACGCTCGTTGCGCACCATGACGCGGTACTTGATGTTGGCCATGCTGGTTTCCGCGTCGCGACGCGACGTGGGCTCGATGTACTTGTCGGCGAACGCCTTGATCTTGTCCACCATGGCGATATCCATCGAACCGCTGGCCAGCCTCGGGTAGTAGCGCGAGGTCGAGGTCGAATCCACGAAGTGATCCACCTTCTCCTTGTTCGCCACGGCGAAGTCGAAGGCCAGCGCCGGATGCTCGCGCGAGGCTGCCGAGATCATGGCCGCGCTGTTCGTCGCGCCCGGCTCGTCGGTGAGCGCGAGTTCGAGCGCGCGCTTCGCGAGGGCTTCGTCTTCCGGCGTTGCCAGCAGCGCGTACAGGCGGTCCTTCACCAGCGGGGTCTTCTCCGCCTTGGCTTCTGCGTGCAGCTTGTCCCAGGTGGCGGCGTCGGCGTTCGCGGCGACCACCGACAGGATCGTCTTGCGCAGTTCGGCCGGCATGGCGTTGGCGGCGTAACGGCGACGGGCCTCGGCGATCACCTTGGCGTCGCCAAGGTGCGAGAGCGTGGCGATGAGGTCGGAACGCAGGATCGCAACGGGTGCCTCCTCCCCTGCCTTCGCCTCCCAGCCCACCTGCGCGAACTTCGGTTCGAGCCGCGCAATGGCGTACTTGCGCAGCGCGGCCTGGCGCTTCGCGTCGCCGTCGTAATAGCGGTCCAGCGACGCGAGGTCGCCCGCCACCTCTTCCCACAGCACCGGCGAAGCGTCCAGCGGCACCGCCTTGATCAGGTCGAGCACGTCGGAGGCCGGCTGAAGGCCGGCCATGCCCAGCGCCCACACGTCCGAGGCAAGCCCGAGCTGGTCGATCGGCTCCAGCTTTGCGAAGGCACCTTCCAACGCCTTCATCTGCGCCGGCTTGTACAGCGTGCGGTAATAACCCGTCTGCCCGGCGTTCACCACCAACGGCGCGCAACCCTCGACCGTCAACGTGCCCGAGCCGTCCGTCAGCAGCGTGGACGACGGCTTGCCGCCCACCGTCTTCGCGAGCACCGGCACGTGCCACGCCAGCGGCTTCTTCTCGGGACGGTCACGGGTGAATTCGCCCTGGGACAGTTGCAGGGTGGTGGAACCGTTGGCGCAGGACACCGATTCCACGCGCACGAGCGGAATGCCCGGCTGCAACGTGAAGTCGTGGGCCACGGTACTCACCGGCTTGCCGGCGGCCTTGTCGATTTCCTTCCAGAGGTCGTCGGACACCGTGTTGGAATACTGGTGCGCCTTGATGTAGGCCTGCACGCCCTTCTGCCAGGTGTCGGCACCGACGTAGGCCTCGAGCATGCGGATGACCGACTCGCCCTTGGAGTAGGTAATGGAGTCGAACGCCTGGCTGGCCTGCTCCACCGTTTCAACGTGCTGGACCACCGGATGCGTGGTGGCGACGGCGTCGCGCGCCATGGCGCTCTCGCGGATCGACACGGCCTCCAGGTTGGTATGCCATTCGGGATGCAACCGCTCCGTGGTGCGCGAGGCCAGCCACGACGCGAAGCCCTCGTTCAACCACAGGTCGTCCCACCAGCGCATGGTCACCAGGTCGCCGAACCACTGGTGCGCCATCTCGTGCGCAGCGGTATTGAACACTTCCTGCTTGTCGGACTGCGTGGAGATGGAAGGATCGAGCAGCAACGCGTATTCGAAGGTGTAGATCGCGCCCCAGTTTTCCATCGCCGAGAAGAACTGGCTCTGGCCAGGCGAGGCGATGTTGTCCAGCTTCGGCAGCGGGTACGGCACGCCGAAGTATGCGTTGTATTCCTGCAGCACCGCCTTGCCGGAGTCGAGCGTGAACTGCGCCTGCGAGGTAAGGCCCTTCTGCGTGATCACGCCGATCTCCACGCCGTCGCTCTTCGTCGTGGCGCGATCGAATTCGCCCAGACCGAAGAAGAGGAGGTAGGTGGACATCTTGGGCGACGGCTGGAACGTCACCTGGGTGAGGCCGTTACCCAGATCCTTCTTCGAGGCGGCCGGCATGTTGCTCACGGCCATCTCGTTGCTGGGCACGGTTGCCTGCAGAGTGAAAGTGGCCTTGTAGGCCGGTTCGTCCCAAGACGGAATGAAGCGGCGCGCGTCGGAGTTCTCGAACTGCGTGTACAGCGCGCGCTTCTTGCCGTCCGCCTTCGTGTCGTAGTCGATGGCGAACAGGCCGTTCGCTTGCGTGCCGATCTTGCCGGTGTACTTCATCGACAAGGTGTACGAGCCCACGGGAACCGCGTGGTCGAACGTGAAGGTGGCGGTCTGCGTTTTCTCGTCGATGGCGACCTTCGGCGCGGCAAACTTCGCCTTGCCCTTCGCCGGAACCAGGGTCACGTCGGCGAAGCTCATGTCGATGGCGTTGAGCGTGATGGACGCGGTGGGTTCCAGCACGTCCACGGCGATGGACACCTTGCCGTCGAACGTGAGCTTGTCGGCATGGGGCACCACGGACACGTCGTAGTGCGTCGGACGCACCGAGCGCGGCAACTGGGTGGTGGCGAGCTGGCTGGTGTCGGCGGCGGGCGCGGCAACGGCGGCGGCGGAGAGACCGGCGAGCGCGAAGGCGATCGCGCTGACGAGAGGTGTACGCATGGAAAGGCCCTTGGTTCGCACCCCGCCGGACATCCGGCGGCGGTACATCCGCCGATGGTCGTGGCCGCGGCCGCGCAGGGGAAGCGCCGGAAGTCACGGCCGCAAGTTTTCGCGGCACCCCTGTGGGAGCCGGCTTTTGTGGGAGCCGCTTCAGCGGCGATGGGTGCTCGCGGCAAGCTGGCCCGCTGCCGCGGGATCGCCGGCAAAGCCGGCTCCCACAAAAACCGTTCTACCAGACCTTCCACCAGCGGCGCTTTTCGAGCTTGCGCAGCGCCTTCAGGTGCCCGCGGCCGGCCGCCTTGCGAAACCAGGCCCGGGCGATCGACGCGTTACGCGGCACGCCTTCCCCGCGTTCATGGAACAGGCCCAGCTCGAACTGTGCGTCGGCATGACCGGCGCTCGCGGCGTGGCGGAGGAGCCGCACCACCTCGGACACGTCGCGGGGCAGGCCGCGGCCTTCGTCCAGCATCTTTGCCAGGGCGTATTGCGCGGGCGCGTGCGCGCGCTCCGCGGCCAGGGCGAGCCAGCGCACGGCCTCGCGGTCGTTGCGGGCCAACCCGTCGCCGGATGCCAGGCGCTGGCCGAGCAGGAACTGCCCTGCCGCGTCCTGCGGCCCGAGCCGGGCCGGCTTGTTCTGCGCCGCGTCGGTCCCTCCACTAGAGGGCGCCAGATCCGCCAGGTGCCGGCGTGCTTCGCTGTCGCCCTGCTCGGCTGCCAGGCCGAACCAATAGCGTGCCTGCTCGCGGTCTTCCGGCAAGGCGCTGGCTTCGAGGTGCAGCTTGCCGAGGGCGAACTGCGCGGAACTGTTCCCAAGTTCCGCCGCGCGCCGGTAATGGTGTTCCCCCGCCACCGTGTCGCGGGGCACGCCAATGCCGTCGCAGTACATGTGCGCAACGCTGCACAGCGCATCGGCATAACCGGGAGCGTCGGGCTGGCCGCGCTCCACGGCGCGGCTGTAGTAAGCGAAGGCAAGCTCGGCATCGCGCGACACGCCGCGTCCGAAATAGTGCGACACGCCGAGGTTGACGCAGGCCTGCACGTGGCCCTGGTCGGCGGCGAGGGTCCACCAGCGCAGTGCTTCGGCGCGGTCGGCAGTCACGCCCTGGCCCCTGGCGTGGAGCGTGCCCAGGGCGCATTGCGCCTCGGCCGAGCCCGCTTCCGCGGCACGGCGGTACCACCCGGCCGCCTCGAAGGGATCGCGCGGCACGCCAAGCCCTTCCGCATGGATCGCGGCAAGGCGGCACTGGCTTTCCAGATGACCCTGCTCCGCCGCCCGACGGAACCATTGGGCGGCGCGCGCACGATCCTGGGGCACGTGTTCGCCCTCGGCGTACATGTGCGCCACCTGAAACTGCGCCCGCGCGTCCCCCAGCTGGGCGGCCTTTTCCAGGCGGCCGAACTTCTGCAATGCGTCCATCTCGGCGACATAACGATGGTCACCGAGCGCGCCCGATCTCCCCTGCGACATCCCATTCCCCTGCGAAGGCCTGCCGTTCGTGGGGCCGGATCATAGGGGTAAGCGGGCGCGGAAGATATCGGCTTTTTGGACAGGTGCCGCGCCCACCCCCTCCCGGGGTGCCGCGAGGACCCTCCAGGGCTTGAGCCGCCGCGATATTCAACGAAACACGGAAACTGATCCCGCCAGCGGCCGGTTTCCCAGCGCGGCCCAGACGCGCACGATGCGCCCATCGCCATCGGAGATCCATCCATGAAAGCCATCGTCTACACCCAGCACGGCCTGCCCATCCAGGACCCCCGGTCACTCGTCGAGATGGACCTTCCCAAACCCGTGGCGACCGGCCGCGACCTGCTCGTTGCCGTGAAGGCCGTGTCGGTCAACCCGGTGGATACCAAGGTGCGCAACGGCATGACCACGGCGGAACCGCGTGTCCTCGGCTTCGATGCGGTGGGTACCGTGGCCGCGGTGGGCCCCGAGGTCACGCTCTTCAAGGAGGGCGACGAGGTGTACTACGCCGGCTCGCTCATCCGCCCGGGCAGCAACGCGCAATTCCAGCTCGTGGACGAACGCATCGTCGGCCACAAGCCGCGCACGCTCGACAATGCGCACGCCGCCGCGCTTCCGCTTACCTCACTGACGGCGTGGGAAATGCTGTTCGATCGACTGAAGATCGCCGAGGGCGGCAACGGCGGTGAAACGCTCCTTGTGATCGGCGCCGGTGGCGGTGTCGGTTCCATCCTGGTGCAGCTGGTCCGCCAGTTGACGAAACTGACGGTCGTCGGCACGGCATCGCGCAAGGAAACGGCCGACTGGGTTCGCGAGCTGGGCGCGCACGAGGTCATCGATCACGGCAAGCCGCTGGGCCCGCAGCTCGAAGCCTTGGGTATCGGGCAAGTGGACCACG
The DNA here is from genome assembly GCF_011759605.1 of Luteibacter sp. SG786. Taxonomy (GTDB): domain Bacteria; phylum Pseudomonadota; class Gammaproteobacteria; order Xanthomonadales; family Rhodanobacteraceae; genus Luteibacter. The sequence continues at coordinate 89,074 of NZ_JAAOYX010000001.1, read as the reverse complement.
TGATCGGCCTCACCCACAGCGATGACTATTTCGACCAGATCGTGGAGCTCGTGAAGCCGCAGGGCCGGTTCGGCCTCATCGACGATCCGAAGTCGCTCGACGTCACCAAGCTGAAGCGCAAGTCGATCTCCTTGCATTGGGAGTCGATGTTCACGCGCTCGACCTACCAGACACCGGACATGGTGGAGCAGCACAGGATCCTCGACCGGGTGGCGGCGCTGATCGACGACGGCACGCTGCGTACCACGCTGGGCGAGCACTTCGGCAGCATCACCGCGGAAAACCTGCGGAAGGCGCATGAACTGATCGAGAGCCACAAGGCCCGGGGCAAGATCGTGCTGGAAGGCTTCGCGTAAGGGGCGTAGCAGGAGCGCGCCCTAGTCGAGCATCGCGCGGATCCGGCTCAGCAGCATGTCGATTTCAAAGGGCTTGGAGATCATGTCCGTGCCCCGGCTGAGGAACCGCGATCGTTCCATCGCGTTTTCCGCATAGCCGGTCATGAAAAGCACCGGCAGCGTGGGGCGCCATGCGCGCGCGGCCTCCGCCAGTTCACGCCCATCCATGCCGGGCATGCCGATGTCGGTCAGCAAAAGGTGCACCGCCTCATCGCCTCGCAGGATGCGCAACGCGTGCTGCGTATCGCCGGTGGCCGTGCAGACATAGCCGGCCTCTGTGAGTACCTCGGCAGCGAGCTGGCGCAGGGAGTCGGTGTCTTCGACCAGCAGGATGCGCTCCCCCTGCCCGCCCGATATCGGCACATGCGGGGCAACTTCGGATTCGACCTCGCGCTCGCTGGCAGGCAACAGGATGGACACGTCGGTGCCACGCCCCGCCGTGCTCCGTATGCGCGCCTCGCCACCGGACTGGCGGGCGAAACCGTAGATCATCGAAAGCCCAAGGCCCGTGCCCTGACCCAGCGGCTTGGTGGTGAAGAAAGGTTCGAACACTTTCTCAAGGAATCCCGCGTCGATACCCGAACCGTTGTCGGACACGGTCAGTTTCACATAGTCGCCATCGGCCAGCGAAGGATCGCGCTCGATGTGCTGCCGCCGCGTGCGCACGCGAATGACCCCGCCATCCGGCATGGCGTCGCGCGCATTGATCACGAGGTTGATCACCGCGTTTTCCAGCTGGTTCGCATCGACGTCGGCCACGACCGGCGTCGGCGCCAGGTCGAACTCCAGCACGATGCGTTCGCCAAGCGTGCGTCGCAACATGTCGTCGAGCGAGAGCACACTCTGGTTCACATCCGTCGCCTTCGCGTCCAGCGGCTGCTGGCGCGCGAAGGCCAACAGGCGGTGGGTCAGCGATGCTGCGCGGCGGGCGGAACCCAGCGCCGCGTCGGCGAATCGCTGAAGTTTCTCCGTCTTCCCGCTTTCCAGCTGACGATTGATGAGGTCGATGCCCGTGATGATGCTGGTGAGCAGATTGTTGAAGTCGTGGGCGATACCGCCGGTAAGCTTGCCCAGCGCATCCATCTTCTGCGCCTGGAGCAACTGCGACTCCGTGCGCTCGCGCTCGGCGATTTCGATGGCTAGTTGGCTATGGGCGCTGTCGATCTTCTGGAGCTGGTCGCGCTCGCGACGGCGTTGTTCGGTCACGTCCTCCACGAACACCATGCCGGCTTCGTCGCGGTAAGGCGTGACGCGCCATTCCGTTTCTCGCATGCCCGAGCGCGAGCGCATGCACAGGATGCCGTGCCATCGCTGCTTGGTGGCGAGATTGTGCCGCATCTGCTCAAGCGCGCCGTCCTGCCCCGATTCGAAGCACTGGACGAGCGAGCCATCGCAATCCGCATCTTCCAGCAGCCGTCCGAAGGCCGGGTTGCTGTCGAGGATGCGCAGATCGCCGTCCAGCACCGCGATGGGGGCGGCGATGTTCGTGAAAATCTCGCGGAATCGTGCTTCCGCGGCACGTAGGGCGTCTTCCGCATCGCGCACGCGGATGAGGGTGCGCAGCGTCGCCAGCAGCACGTCCGGGTCTACCGGGTGGATCAGGTAAGCGTCGGCGCCGTTGTCCAGACCGGTAATCAGATCGCCCGTGTCGATGGACGCCGCGGATACGTGCACCACCGGCAGCAACATGGTTTCGGGGACTTCCCGCAACCGCCGCACGACGTCGAACCCGCTCATGTCCGGCAGGTTCACATCGAGGATCAGGGCGGCGAATTCACGCGTGGCAAGTTCGTGCAGGCCATCGGCACCCGTGCCCGCTTCCACGGCATCGTAACCGTGCCGCTCCACGGTGCGACGCATCGCATAGCGCGTGGCGGCATTGTCGTCGACGATCAGGAGGCGGCTATTCCTTGGCATCGGTTTCATCCATAGGCAGTTTCAAGGGCAGCACCACATGAAAGACGGACCCCTCGCCCGGTGTACTGGTGACGCCCACTTCGCCGCCGAGGAGGTGGGCGAACTGACGGCACAGCGAAAGCCCGAGTCCGGTGCCGCGCAACCGCTTCTGCAGGGGCGAGTCCACCTGGGTGAAGTCCTCGAACAAGGAATCCTGCAACTCCGGCGGAATGCCGATGCCCGTGTCGCTCACGGCGAAACGCACGTGGCCGTCGTCCTCCATGTGCGCGGACACGCGAACCTCGCCGCGAGGGGTGAATTTCAATGCGTTGGAAATGAAGTTGCGCAGGATCTGGGCCAGCTTCTTGTCGTCCGTGTACAGCCGGGGCATGTTCTCCGGATCTTCGAAGATGAGGTCGGCCTCGGTGGCGTCCATGATGGGACGGAACATGCCCCGCAACGCCGAGAACAGATCCATCAGTTCGAACCAGGCGGGCGATATCGTTATCCGCCCCGCCTCCACCTTGGCCAGGTCGAGCAGGTCGTCCACCATGTCGCTGAGTTCGCGCGCGGCGCTTGCCACGAAGGCGACCTGCTTGTGTTGCTCCACCCCGAGCGCGCCATCGAGCTCGTCGGCGAGCAGGCGCGCGATGCTGAGGATCGACCCCAGCGGCGTGCGGAACTCGTGGCTCATGTAGGAAAGGAAACGGCTCTTCAGTTCCGAGGCCTGCCGAAGCTGCTCGGCCTGCTTGTCCAGTTCCGCATACAGCGCGAGCACGCCCTGGTTCGTTTCCTCCAACTCCGCGCGCAGCCCGGCGTTCTCGGCCTGCAACCGCTCCAATTCGTTGTTTTCGCTCATCGATCCGCTCCAAGGCGCGCGGCCAGGATGGTGATGTCGTCGCGGCCCCGGTTGAAGTCCCGATACAGCAGGGCGGTGACCACCGCGGGATGACGCGACGCCAGCCCGGGATAATCCCGGAGATTCCAGCGCGACATCAAGCCGTCGCTCCACATCAGCATCAGTTTGCCCCGGGCGCCGGGAAAATCGAAAGGCTGCGCACGGCGGGTCTGCACACCGACGATACCGGGATGGGACGCGAGGCCGCGGGACCCGTCCAGTGTCGCCAGGCTTCCCGCGATGTTGCCGATGCCCGCATAGCGCAGGCTCCCCGCCTCCGCGTCGTACTGAGCGATGGCTACCGCGCCGCCGCGGGTACCGGCCATCCCCCCGTGCAATGTGTTCATGAGGTCCACCGGCTCGTCGAAGGCCTGCCCGGTGAAGGCCGCGATGCCCGCGTGTGCCGCCTCATGGGCGGGCAGGCCGTGGCCGAGGCCATCGACCACCAGGAACGAGCGCTTCGCTCCGCGCACCGCCATCGCCCACGCGTCGCCGCAGACCGGCTCGCCTTCCATGCTCTGCTGGGTGGCCCCGAAAAGGAGGTCGGCCCGGCCGAAGCCCTTCGGATACGTGCGCGCCATGACCACCGACCCGCGAGCGTCGGCGTACATGTCCATGACGTCGGTCTGGCGCGATACGGCACCCAGACCCTCGCCCCGCGTGCCGCCGGTGGAAAATCCGTCCGCGAGGCATTCGGCCATGTTGAAACCGGGACCCCGATCGACGGCCACCACGTCGACACCCCGGGCACCATCGCCCGGCACGACCGCCACATGCACCTCGCCGGACGTCGCGTGCTTCAGCACGTTCGTGGCGAGTTCGGTGGCGATCAGCGCGACGCGCCCGCTATCGGTGTCATCGAAACCCGCGTCGACGGCGGCCTGCTGCGCCACTCGGCGCGCCTGCCCCACCTGGGAGGGCTCCTCGACGGCGACGATACGTGTGGTCGGCCCGACGAAGGTCAGTTCCATTTGCAGATGGTGACGCGAGTGCCGACACCGGGAGTGCTTTCAAGAGAGAACTCGTCGACCAGCCGCTTCGCGCCGGTAAGGCCAAGACCCAGACCGCCGCCCGAGGTCCAGCCGTCGGTCATCGCCAGCTTCATGTCCGCGATGCCGGGACCCTCGTCGCGGAAGACGAGGCGCAGCCCGCGGCGGGTACCTTCCTCGACGAACTCCCAGTCCATGTGGCCACCGCCGCCATAGATCACGGTGTTGCGGGCAAGCTCGCTGGCGGCCGTGATCAGCTTGGTCTGGTCGACCAGCCGCAGGCCGCATTCGATGGCGAGCCTGCGCACCGTCTGGCGGGCCAGCACCACGTCTTGCTCGATGCTTATCGGTTGCGAGCCGTCCATGACGGTGTTCATTGTGCGTGCACGCGTTCGCGCAGCAGGCGCATGCCGCGCTCCACATTCAACGCGGTGCTCACGCCCGGCAGGGTCAGGCCCAGTTCCACCAGTGTGATGGCCACGGCGGGCTGCATGCCCACCAGCACCGTTTCGGCATCCATGACCTTGGACAGGCCCGAGATGGTGCCGATCATGCGGCCAATGAAGGAATCGACGATATCGAGCGCCGAGATGTCGATGAGAACGCCCTTGGATCCGTGCTGGTTGATATTTTCGGCCAGATCGTCCTGCAAGGTCAGCGCGAGCTGATCGTGCATGTCGACCTGGATGGTGACGAGCAGAAACTCGCCCATGCGCAGGATAGGGATGCGGTCCATGGGGTCATCGGTCCCTGTGGACCGTGAAGCCTGTGCGTTGGAGCGCCAGAGCCAGCGCGCCGGCGAGGTTGGCCTTCGTGACGATGCCCTGGAGGTCGATGCCGAGGTGGACGATGGTCTGGGCGATCTGCGGGCGCACGCCGCTGATGATGGCGTCGGCACCCATGAGGCGGATGGCCGTGACCGTCTTCAGCAGGTGCTGGGCCACGAGGGTATCCACGGTGGGCACGCCGGTGATGTCGATAATGGCGATCTCGGCACCGGTCTCGACGATACGTTGCAGCAGCGACTCCATGACCACCTGGGTGCGCTGCGAATCGAGGGTACCGATCATCGGCAGCGCCAGCACACCGTCCCACAGCTTCACCACGGGGGTGGACAGCTCCAGCAGTTCTTCCTGCTGGCGCGCGATGACTTCCTCGCGTGATTTCTGGAAGGTGCGAATGGTGTGCAGACCCAGCGCGTCGAGCAGTTCCGATATCGCCCACACCTGGGCGGCCAGTTCGGCCGGATCGCTGGCGTATTCCTCCTGGAGGATGTCGAACAGGGGCCGCTTCAGCGAAAAGATGAAGCTGGCGGTGCTCTGCGAATCGAGACCCTGGAGGGCACGGCTCCGTGACAGGCGTTCGAGGAACGCGCGCGCTTCGCTCCAGTCGTTGCCGGCGATGGAGACGTCGCCCGCCCGCGCATTGCTCGCCAGCAGCCGGATGAATTCACGGGTCTGGCCCTCGATCTCGGCGGGGGAAACGCGGGCATCGCGCGAGACGCCGGTGGCGTCGAGGTTGGCCGTCCAATTGACGAGCAGACCGCCCTCGTTCTTCCGAATGACGTCGATCGTTCGCTGCGTGAGTACAGTCATGGGCATCCCCCGGGAAATCGTTATGATGCGTGCACCGTCTTCACAATGGAATACCACTGCCGCATCCATCGGTGTTGACGAATCCTTCACGCAGGAATTTGTATCTGCGTCGCCCATACTTTTTCAGAGTCGATTCCATGGCCACCGACCGTCCCCTCGTCGTCCTCCTTGTCGAGGACGATGCTGCGATTCGCGAGATCACCTCGATGATCCTCGAAGGCGCGGGCCATGAAGTCCACGCCGTGCCCAATGGCGATGCCGCCGAAAAATGGCTGGAAACCGGCAAGGCCGACGTGCTCTTCACCGACGTGCGAATGCCGGGCCGCGTCACGGGCGAGGCCCTGGCCCAACGGCATGCCGACATGCCCGTGCTGGTGACCTCCGGCGAAGCCCGCGAGCAGCATGGATGGCTGAAGGAAGGCATGGGCTATCTGCCCAAGCCCTACGACCGCCGGGCGCTGCTGGCCGCCCTCGAGCAGGTGGCGGCCTGAGGGGCCCCGTCAGGCCTTGTCTATCACCCGGCAGATCTTGCCGCCAGCGAATCCGAATTCCGAGCTGCCGGTCATGTCGATGACCGTGCCTGCGCGCGGCCCTTCGGGTATGTCCTCGGCTATCTCGCCGTGGAAATCGATCGTGACGACCAGGGTTTCGCCTCTGACCTCCATGGCCACGACCCTCTGCGTACGCGAGGCGAACATCGCGGCGCCCACCCGCGCCAGCTTCTCGAACTCCGCCTTGCCGTCCGTCGCCACGGCCAACTCGCCGCCGCCATGGTGCTCGAAGCGCACGTCGTCCGAGAGCGTGGCGAGCATGCCGTCGATGTCGAAGCGGTTGTAGGCGTCGATATAGGCCTCGACAAGCGCCTGGCGGGCTGGATCGATCATGCGGTGCTCCCTTGAGGGCGAAGAAAAGAACCCAGGCCGATAGTACATAGAGGCAAGGGTGTCCGCCGTGTCCGCCCCATTGTCCGTGGACGGTTGTCGCGAGGCAGTGGCGCGAGGCGTGGCGCGGGTGTGCTGCGTGGCGCGCGACTTGCTACCGATCCCGCGTCCACCAGGAGCAGGCATGGCAGAGCTTCCGATTCGCTTCGTCGCATTTGCGGCGATCCTCGTTACCACCACGCTTGCGAGGGCCGGCGACATCGAGCCGGTTCGCTACGATCTCGCCTTCCGCAGGCAGGGTGCGGCCCTGGAAACCGTCGAGGTGCGGGCGACCGCGCGCTTGAACCGGGACGGTGTCATCGACTTCGCCGTGCCGTCGTGGCAAGTGACGGACGTCCATGCACTGGCGGGTTCGCTCGACACATCCACACCCGGGCGCTGGCGATTGCGCGGCCAGCCCGGCAGCGAGGTCGCGTTTGCCTGGCGGAGCCAGCCGGCGGCTCTTACGCGAATCCTCCCGTGGGATGTATCGCAGTCGGTGCTCGTGCGGCCCGACGCCATCGCCGCCTCGACAAACGTGCTTTTCGCTCTTCCGGACGGGCCGGAGGACCGCCCCGTGGACGTGCATTGGTCGGCTCCGGACGGATGGATGGTCTCCACCTCAATTTCCCAGGGGATACAAAAGGTCGCCCGGCTCGGGGGCGGCACATTCCTCGCCGCACGCGAGGCGCGAACATCGACGCGCCGTGTCGGTACCGCCACCGTGACGATCACCGCGCTGGACGGCGCGCGCGACGTGGAACGCATCGCGGATGCCCTGGCCCACGCCGTGGCCGATGTCGTGCCGCCCCCGACGCGCCACGATTACACATTCAATATCATCGACTTCGACGGGAAATCGCCCGGGCTATCGATGACCACATCCCCCTTCGGGGGCACCGTTTACCTGACCCCCGGCGTACCCGACGATGCGTGGCTTCCCTGGCTCCTGGCGGCGGCCACGTTGCCCGGGCAGACGCCGGGCGATCCGGCCACGGCGTGGTACGCCGAGGGGTTCGCCACGTACCGGACCGTGAGCGAGCTCTTCGCCAAAGGCTACCTGCCACCCGTCGCGTTCGCCCGTATGATCGACCAGGCCGCGACGGGCTACGGCAACTCGCCGTTTCGCCGCGCACCACAGGGCCAGGTCGAAGACTCCTTCGCCCGTTCGCGCGACATGCGCGAGCTGCCTGCGAACCGCGGCCTGCTCTTCGCCGCGCTCCTGGACGCGCGTATCCGTGCCGCCACGGGGGGTAGGAAGACCCTGCTCGACGCGTTGGCGCGCATGGGCAGCCCGGCGGCCCCGGGGCCCGCGCTCATCGATGCGGTGGCGGCCATCGGTGCGGGCGATATCGCGCCGCTCTACCGCCGCTACATCGTGGAGGGGCAGCTGCTGCAACTCCCACGCGACACGCTTGGTCCCTGCTTCACCGTCGGCACGGTAGCCGACTGGTCCGGCTGGCAGGTGCAGCATGTATTCGCGAAGCGGTCCTGCGAGTTACGGGGCGCCGCGGTGGCCTCGCCCTAGGTGGCGGCATGCGGCGCGCCCGCGCCTTGCCGCCATCCCGCGCGCGCCGTATGGTTCCGGCTTCCGTCACGACCCGAGTACTCCGATGCCGCATCCGCAGGCGCAGTCCCCCGAGCATCTCAGGCGCAGCCTGTCGAACCGCCACCTGCAGCTGATCGCCATCGGCGGCGCCATCGGAACCGGCCTCTTCATGGGCTCGGGCAAGACGATCAGCCTCGCGGGGCCATCCATCCTGCTGGTGTACCTGATCATCGGCGTGATGCTGTTCTTCGTGATGCGGGCCATGGGCGAGCTGCTGCTCTCCAACCTCAACTACAAGTCCTTCATCGACTTCTCCACCGACCTGCTGGGTCCGTGGGCCGGATTCTTCTGCGGCTGGACCTACTGGTTCTGCTGGATCATCACCGCGATCGCCGATGTCATCGCCATCGCCTCGTACGCACAGTTCTGGTTCCCGGGGCTTGCGCCATGGATACCGGCGCTGCTGTGCGTGCTCCTGCTGCTGACGTTGAACCTCACCACCGTGCGCCTCTTCGGCGAGTTGGAGTTCTGGTTCGCCCTCATCAAGATCGTGGCCATCTGCGCCCTCATCGTCACGGGTTTCGGCATGGTGGCCTGGGCCTTCCGCTCGCCGGACGGCCACGTGGCATCGCTTGCGAACCTCTGGAACGATGGCGGCATGTTCCCCATGGGCGTGGGCGGCTTCTTCGCCGGCTTCCAGATCGCGGTGTTCGCCTTCGTAGGCATCGAACTGGTCGGCACCACGGCGGCTGAAACTGCCGACCCCGAACGTAACCTGCCCAAGGCGATCAACTCGATCCCCGTGCGCATCATCCTTTTCTACGTGCTGTCGCTCGTGGTGATCATGGCGGTAACGCCGTGGCGGCAGGTGCTGCCGGGCAAGAGTCCGTTCGTGGAACTGTTCGTGCTCGCCGGCATTCCCGCCGCCGCCAGCCTGATCAACTTCGTGGTGCTCACCTCGGCCACCTCGTCCGCCAACAGCGGCATCTTCTCCACCAGCCGCATGCTGTTCGGCCTGGCCGAAGAGAACCACGCGCCGAAGGCGTTCCACCAGCTTTCGAAAGCCGCGGTGCCCTCGCGCGGTCTCTTCTTCTCGTGCCTGTGCCTCCTGGGCGGGGCCATGCTGGTCTATGTGATCCCCAACCTCGTTACCGCGTTCACGCTGGTGACGACGCTCGCCGCCATCCTCTTCATGTTCGTGTGGTCGCTGATCCTGGTGGCGTACATGGCATACCGCAAGAACCGTCCGGAGTTGCACGCCGTGTCGAGCTACAAGATGCCCGGCGGCGTCGCGATGTGCTGGGCATGCCTCGTCTTCTTCGCCTTCGTGCTGGTACTCCTGGCGCTGGAAAGCGACACGCGGCAGGCCCTGATCGCCAGCCCCGTCTGGTTCGCCATCCTCGGCATCGGGTACGCGTTGCGTCGCAAGAAGGCTTGAACCGGAAGGGGAAGAACCATAAAAAAGGTGCTTCACGGAAGTCCGGGGACGCATGCCGCATGCAAAGGTTCATTCGCCAAGGCGAATGCATGTGGCCTAGCGGCTGGCGCCGCCGTCAGCTTTGACGGTGAGGCCAGAGCCTTCGGTGTCCACCCTCGCTGCTCAGACAGGTCCTCCGCGTTCGGCAAGGAGGGGCCGCTGGCGCGGCCCGTTTATCTATCTGGCCTTCGGCCGCTCTCTTGTGCGGAACTCGCCTCGAGGATGGACACCGAAGACTCTCCCCATGCCTGAGGTGTCGTGTCCGGAGAGCCGGCACAGCCGAAGGCAGCCGCTGCGGGCGGGGCAGTATCGCCTCGTCTCGCCCACCTGCACGGTCAGCCAGTCGCGACTTCGGACGTTGCTTGTCGGGAAATAGCTCACATCCCAGGCATCGCTTGCGCAGGTATCCCCATCGAACCCCGCCGCTCTCCCATCACGCTACCCCACCGCCCGGAAGAGACCTTGGTGTCCACCCTCGAGGCGAGTTCCGCACAAGTGAGCGGCCGAAGGCCGATTGAGCACATGGGCCGCGGCAGCGGCCTTCCTTGCCGAACGCGGAGGACCTGTCTGAGCAGCGAGGGTGGGCATCAAGGTCTCCTGCGAAACGCTCGGCTGTACAGCGCTTTGGCAAGATCGGGCAAGCGAACCCCACGACGAGCCTGTCGAAGCCAGTGGCGTCGACTCGAAGCCTGTACTCGCCCTGTAATGCGTGAAGAACCTAAAAAAAGGGCCCGCTCTTCCGAGCGGGCCCTTCTCTTTCGCGCAAGCGAGCGGCCTTAGAAGGCCACGCGTACACCGGCGGTGACGCCGTACGCCGAGCGGCGCTTGCCTTCCTCGGCGGTGAGGCCACCGTAGAGGTAGGTGCTCTTGCCGAGGCGCATCGTGCCGTTCGCATTCACCTGGACGAAGCCGCGACCGACACCCGGAGCGGCGGTGTCGAAGCGCTGGCCGGCCAGCGTGTTGTGCACCGTCGGATCGAGCAGGTCGCCGGTATCGGCACCCACCGCGACGCCTGCGTGCCAGGTGAGCGTGGACGCCAGCGGATCGGCGGCCTTCGAACCCATGCTCACGCCGGCGAGCACGCGGGTGCCCTTCTCCGACAGTTCGTCCAGCGACAGGGCAGCAGCGGAACCACGCTCATTCACGGCATCGCGTTCCACCTTCTGCCACACGACGCTGACATACGGTTCGATACGCGAACCGTTCGCCGTCTGCATCGGCATGCGCAACGTGGCGCTGGCCATGCTGTCCTTACCCGAGGTACGGGTTTCCAGCTGCGAACCGCCCAGCGGATCGGCGCGACGGGTCGTCCAGTCCGTGGTGCCATACGCCGCCACGCCGTCGAGCACGAAGCTGCTGCCGAGCGCCTGCTGCGCGTACACCATGCCCGACGTGCCGCGGATGGAACCCGAGCCGCCATGCGAGATCACGTTCGTGTCGTGGTGCGTGGCTGCCACACCGAGCACGGTGCCGCCCTCGGCGTAGAGGTCGATACCGCCCGTGGTGCGGTCGGTGCCGGTCTCGAAGCCGCTACCCTGGCCGTCGGCGATGGAGCGGTTGCCGTCGCGGGTCACGTTCGCCCAGACGTTGTGCGCCATATCGGGCGAACGGTCCGTGGCGAGGTGATCGCTCACGTCGCGCTGCATACCAAGGCCCGCGCTGCGCGCAGCGGCGGCCTGGTCGGCATGCACTTCGCCGGAGAGGCTGCCCACTAGCGACGCAGCGCGATCGGCACTGGCCGCCGACACGGCGTAAAGCAGCTCGTTCTGTGCCGCCGTGGCCGTGCCGGCGTCCATCGCCTGCACCGCGCCGTCGAGCGAGCCCGCGACTGCCAGGCTGTTACGCTTGGCACCCGCGCCGAGCAGGGTGGCGTAAGACACCGGCGCCACACGCAGATCGATGCTGTGACCAGCGTTCGCGCCGTAGAACGCGAGGAAGCGAGCATTCGCCGGCAGGCCGTCGGTCGGCTGCTGGATGCCGTCGAAACGACCTTCCACGCCGCCGTCGGCGGTCACGATGCGATAGGTGCTGCCCAGCGCCGGGGTATACGTGTTCGACGCGTTGCCCGTGATGCCGCGCAGGGTGGGCACCAGGGTACCGTCGGCGATGAAGCGATTGCCCTCACCCACGACCAGCACGCGCGAATAGTTGCCCGCACCGTTACCCGTGCCGAGACCGTCGATGTCGACCTGCAGCGAGCTGCCGGCCTGCATCGTCACCGTGCCGGCCACCGTCAGCGTGCCCGGCGAATTGCCGGCCGCCAGACGGCCTTCCACGTTGACCGGTCCGCTGACCACGCCCGTACCGCGCAGCATGCCGCCCTTGTCCACCTGCACGAAGCTGCTGGCCAGCTGGCCGTTCGCGCTCAGCACACCGTCTTCCACGCACGTGCCGCTGGCGAGGCTGGAACGACCGGTGAGGCTGAGGTAGCCCTTGCCCGACTTCACGAAGCAACCGTTACCCGCGCCTGCCACCAGGTTGCCCGAGAGCACGGTGGTGGTGCCGGTCGCGACGTTCACGCCCGAGTTGCCGCTGATGACCACTTCCTGGCCGGTGCCGAGCGAGGCGTCGGACTGCAGCGTGCCACCCTGGAGCAGGATCTGGCCCGTGCCCAACGAGGAACCGGTGTTGATGCGGATCACGCCGCCCTGGATCAGGGTGCCGCCGGTGAAGGTGTTGTTGCCGTACACCACCAGGGTACCGCCACCGAGCTTCACCAGACCGCCGGTGCCGCTGATGTCGCCGCGCTGGTTCAGGGTCACGCCGTCCAGCGTGGTGATCTGCGCGCCGTGGCTGCCGATCAGGATGTCGCGATCCGTGCTCATCGTGCTGGTCACGGCGAGGTTGCCGCCATTGATGGCAATGTTGCTGGACGCGTCGCCCAGATTGGCATCCGACGACACCTGCAGCGTGCCGCCGTTGATCGTGGTGCCGCCCTTGTAGGTGTTGTTGCCGCCCAGGATCAGCGTACCGGCGTTCACGGTCGTACCGCCGATGTGCGACGCCACGCCGGAGATGTCGAGCGTGCCTTCGCCGTTCTTCACCAGACCATTCGCGCCCGAGACGTTGCCGGTGGCGGTGAGCGTGGTACCCACGTCGGTGGCGATCGTGCCGCTCGTATTGAGCGACAGATCACGTGCCGTGGTGAAGCTGCCCGTGGTGTGCAGCGAGCCACCATTGAACGCGATGCCGTTGGAAGCAGCACCAAGGTTGGCGTCCGAGGAGACCTGCAGCGTGCCGCCATTGATGGTGTTGCCACCGGTGTACGTGTTGTCACCGCCCAGGATCAGCGTGCCGGCGTTCACGGTCGTACCGCCGGTGTGCGAGGCGACGCCCTCGATATCGAGCGTTCCCAGGCCATTCTTTACCAAGCCCGCGGCGCCCGACACATTGCCCGTCGCTACGAGCGTCGAGTACACGTTGGTGTCGATCGTGCCGCTCGTATTTAGCGACAGGTTACGCGCCGTCGTGAAGCTACCCGTGGTGTGCAGCGATCCTCCGTTGAACGCGATTCCATTGGAAGCAGCGCCGAGGTTCGAATCATTCTGCACTTGCAGGGTGCCGCCGTTGATCGTGTTGCCGCCCGTGTAGGTATTGTGGTTGGTCAGCACCAGGATGCCGTCATTCACCACCGTGCCGCCGGTATGGGAAGCCACGCCGCCGATGACCAGACGACCTTCGCCGTCCTTCACGAGCGTGCCCGTACCCGACGCCGTGCCGCCCGTCGCCATGGTCGTGTTGCCGTCGACGTCGAAGTGGCCTTCGCCGTTCAGGACCACGTTGCGGTCGGAGTTGATCGTGTCGGTGGTGTGCAGCGTGCCGCCGTTGAGGGCGAGGCCGTTCGAGGCATTGCCGAGGTTCGCGTCGCTCGACACTTCCAGCGTACCACCGCCGTTGACCGTGGTGCCGCCGGTGTAGGTGTTGTTGCCCGTGAGCACGAGCGTACCGTCGTTCACGATGGTGCCGCCCGTGTGGGAAGCCACGCCGTCGATTTCGAGAACGCCTTCGCCGTTCTTCACCAGAGCGCCGTTACCGGACACCGTACCGGACGTGGTCATGGCCGTGTCGGCGTCGGTGTCGATCGTGCCGCTGCCATTGAGCGACAAATTGCGCGCCGAGTCCACATCGCCAGTGCTGTGCAGCGTGCCGCCGTTGAGCGCGAGGTTGCTCGATGCGCCACCGAGGTTCGCGTCACTGGAGACCTCCAGCGTGCCGCCAGTGTTGACCACGGTGCCGCCGCCGTACGTGTTGGTGCTCGACAGCACCAGCGTGCCGTCGTTGACGATGGTGGCGCCGTTCTGCGTGAGGGCGCCGGTCTGCGCCAGGGTGCCCTCACCGTCCTTGACGAAGTCGCCGCTGCCCGTCACCGCGCCGGAGTGCGTCAGCGTGGTGCCCGTGGCGGTGTCGACCGTGCCGGTGCCGGTCACATCGATGATGTTGCCCAGGGTCGTGCCCTGCGTGGTGTCGAGCGTGCCGTTGTTCAGGATGATCGTACCGGTGCCGAGCGCAGCGCCGTTGTCGATCGACACGGTAGCGCCACCGGACACGGTCGTGCCGCCGGTGTACGTGTTGGTGCCGGTGAAGCCCTGCGTCCCGCCGGTGACGTTCACGCCACCCGTGCCGCCGATGGTGCCGGTGTAGGTGTCGTGCCCGTTCGTGATGGTGAGATCGTTGGTGCCGAGCGTCACTGTGCCGTTACCACCGAGCGAAGCGATGTTCTCGTTGCCGTTGGCCTGGCCGATGTCGAGCGTGCCGTTGTTGGTCACGCCGCTGGACTGCGCGATGCTGCCATTGCCCGAAAGGGCGAGGGTCGCACCGTCGTCGATGGTGGTTTCGCCGGTATAGGTGTTGGTACCGGTCAGCGTGACTGTGCCGCCGTTGCCGCTGTTGACGATGTTGAGGTCGCCCGGCACGCCGTTGGTCCCGTCGGAGATCGTGCCCGTGAACGTGGCATCGTGCCCGTCCTGGTCGATCGTGCCGCCGTTATGGGAGATCGTGATGTCCTGACCGAGGGTCGGATTGGTCTGGTCGACCGTGAGCGTGCCGCCGTCGAACGCGATGTCGGTGCTGCCGGCGCCAGTAGTGGTTTCCGGATTCGCCGGGTCCACCGTCACGACGGACGGGCCGCCGGCGTTGGCGGCGTCGTCGGGCGTGGCGAGCACCTGGAAGTCCGGATTGTCCGGCGTGCAGTTGGCCACCGGGCCGGTGAGGCTCACGCACTTGCCGGCGTACACACCCATTTCGACGCCGCCATTGCCCGAGCCGGCCACGTTCGCCGCATTGTTCGACAGCGCGGTGAAGCTGATCGTGTAGACGGTTCCCGCAACGAGATCCACACCCTGATAGATGCCGTCGAAGCTGCCGACGGCACCGTCATACCAGGAACCGGCGGTGGAGGTATTGACGTTCGTGGTGGTCTTGTCGCCATCGCCCGGTGCGTGCCACGTACCGGCCGCCGTCGGGACGGTGCCCGTCTGGTAGACCACGCCCCAGTTCGCTGGCGCCTGGACGCCGCTGTCGCCGATCTGTCCGCCCTGGGTGAAGAGGGGGTTGGTGAAGAGGTTCGTCGTGGTGTCGCCTGCCGCGTACAGGCCAACGTTTCCGAACGTCCAGTACGCCGGATCCTGGCGGAAAGCGAACAGGATGTAGTTGTTGCCGGTGTCGGTGGCTGTGAACGTGACGGAGTAGTTCTGGAACTGGTCCGCAACGTTCGTCGCGCTGTTGCCACCCGTACCGTTATTGATGTCCAGCAGGGAGCCACTCGGCATGGCCAGATAGGAAGCGGCGGACGCCGGTGTCGCAAATGAAAGCGCCACGGCCAGTGCCGCCAGCGGCAGGACGGTGGTTCGCGCATCGCGCGGCGCCCGCTTCGACGCGTTGCCGCCGGAAGAACGACGGCCGAGTTCGGAAGTCACGACGAGCTGACTGATCGCCTTGTTCCAGACGATGCGGAAAATTCTGTTCATTGGAGGTGTCGGTCCTGTCGCTGAGTTGAGTGCTCTCCCCCTTCATCCCCCCTGCCGTGGATGACAGGTGCGATCGAGAGCAGTGACCCATCAGCAAAGGCCGTGCCAAGGAATGTGAAGCGCTTGTTACAGCGCTTTGCAGGCCCTCTACGCGATGGACCGGCCTGACGCACAGCGGCAATTTGTGACCGTAGTCACAAATTTCACCTAAGTGAAGACCAAAAGCGGCTGTTGCCTTGACAGGGTCGCCCAGGGAATGTCAGGACCCGGGTACCGCGTCCGGCAGACTGATGCGCCCTTCGATGCACTCGGCGATGGCGCCGCCTATCCAGAGCGCATCGCCCTCGCGCGTGACGTGGATACGTGCATCGCGCCCCATGGCGCGGCCTTGTGCGATCCGGTAGTGATCGGGGGCGATGCCGGCTTGTGCAAACCACACCGCGATGCCGGCATTGAGGCTTCCCGTGGCGGGGTCCTCCAGCAGGCCCCCGGAGAACACCAGCGCCCGCACCTCAAAGGCGATATCCGGCGCCGGCCCGCCGTTCGCCACCACGCCGATCTTCAACCCATCCAGTGCGACCGGATCGGGACTCAGGCGGTGCAGCCACCCCGGCTCCCGCAAGAGCACCGCGCACCAGCCCGCGCCGTTGTCGACCCAGCGCGCGTCGACAAGATCGGTCACGGCCAGCCCGAGTCCCGAGGCGATGCGCTCGCGCAGCGGCGCTTCGAGCTGCGCGTCCGAACGCAAGGGCGGAGCGCGAAACGACAACACGCCGCCCTCGCGCCGTACCGGCACCAGCCCTATGCCGCACTCTTGCACGACCTCCGTCGCCTTCGGTCGGCCACCGGCCGCAAGCCAGGCATGACAGGCACCGAGGGTCGGATGTCCGGCGAAGGGCATCTCGCCGCGCGGCGAAAAGATACGCACCCGGTAGTCCGCCCGGGGATCGGACGGCGACTGCAGGAAGACCGTTTCGCTCAGCTGGGTCCAGCGCGCCAGCGCGGCCATGGTCGCGTCGTCGAGACCGTCCGCATCGAAAACGACCGCGAGGGGATTGCCGCCCAGCGGGCGGTCGGAGAAGACATCGAACTGGCGAAAGGCGTACTGGGTCATGGGCAATCAATGCGATGCGGGCGGCGGGCTTGCCATCACCGAGGAGAGCAGCAACGCCCCACGGTTCACTTTCACATAGGCGGACGCCACGGGCTCGAGCTTCCCATCCTTCAACCGCCAGGCCGATACCAGCCAGTCGTCGTTGATCCGCCAGCCCACGTGTCCGTGCCCGATGAATCCGAGCAGCGTCTCGCCGCGGAAGTCGATGGGAAAGAAACGGGCTTCCGGCCCGTAGCCTTTCATCTGGTCGTCGGCGACATTCGCGCCGAACACGGGCAACTCGGGATAAGCGCTGGTATCGCCCTTTGGCGCAATGCCCTTCGGCGCCCTGGCCGCCGCGACCATGGCGTCGTAGGCACGCTTCGCATCGCCCGCCAGCCGGCGATCGAGTGTGCCGGGCACGGGGCTTCGGTCGTAGCGCGTCGCGGCGGCCATCGCGGCCGTGGCGAAATCGTCGCAGGGCGATTGCTTCGGCGCGCATGCGCTGCCGAGCGGCGACAGCGAGTGGTCGAACCGGAGGACCAGGCGGTTGCCGGGGCCGAAACGCTTCCCGTCCCAAGGGCTGACGTCGAGACTCATCTCGTCCGGCGAGGGATTGACGAGCACGGTAGCAAGCACGTCGTCGCCCACCTTCGCCACGCCATGCCGGGTCATGCAATCGCCGTCCCACGCCGCGGGCACATCGACCGCGATCGCTTTCTTGCCTTCAATGCGAAAGGGCGCCTCCGTCCAGCAATGGGCCGTGCCGCCCACGGAATACAGGGAACTCACCGGGCTCCCCGCCAGCTTCCGGTATCCCGACGAGGCATCCAGTTGGCCCAGTGCCTCGCGCATGCGCGCGTCCGGTTCGTACGGAAAGCCTTTGGCGTCCTGGATGGGAACATCGGAGGCGAGAGTGATGGGCGCCCCCGCCTTGGCGAGGTCGGCCAGCACGTCGTACGAACCCGCGGGCAGGCGCGACAACGCACCCTGCAAGCTGTCGACCGGTTTCGGCGCCTTCGCATCGAGTCCCTGCAGGAAGTCGATACGCGCCTGGTATTGCCCGATATCGGCAGGCAGAGGCTTGCCAGGGTTGTCGCCGAGGAAATCCGCCATGGCGGCGTCGCGGCCGGCAAGCCAATGGAGCTGGTCGAGCTTCAGCGCATCGCCCTTTTCCGGATGGTTCTTCAGCGCCGCGCGGAACACCTCGCCGAGCTTCCCGTCCAATGCGGACACCTTCGGCGAGGCGCATATGGCTTTTTCGGCAAGAGTCGAGGCCTTGCCGCAATCGAAACCGGCGGCGGAGCATACACCCGCGGCAAGCACCAAAGGGATTCCCAGCACTCCCTGTATCGTCATCCTCACGGGCATTCCTCCATCAAAGCCGGCCTTCCGGCGGTGCGGCACATTTTAAGGAATGAGGCTGAAGCACACCTGCGCGGCGAGGCTGCGCTATATTCGGCCCGCCGAACGGCGAGCGGGGGGCTCGTCTTCCGTGCGGAAGGGGGAAATCATGGAAGCGATCGACGGCGCCGACCAGCGGCGCAAGCAGAAGTGCATGCGGGAGCCGGTGCGATGAGGACCGGATTCAAGCCCGTGGATCATCGCTACGACGACGCGCTCAGCCGCGTGTCCTGGGACGCCTTCGAACGCCTCGTGGCGGAGCATTACCGCAGCCTAGGCTACGAGGTGGTGCACCTGGGCACGGGCGGCGGGTCGAACCGCACCGACGGCGGTATCGACCTGAAGCTGCTGGGCGACCAGGAAACGGTGGTGGTCCAATGCAAGCACTGGAACTGCTGGAAGGTGCCGCATAACGACGTGCACCAACTCATCGGCGTGATGCATACGGCGGGAGCGACGCGCGCCATCGTGATCACCTCGGGCGAGTTCACCCGGGCCGCGATCCAAGCCGCGGAGAAGTTCCCGCACATTCGATTGATCGACGGCAAGATGCTCCGCGCGATGCTCGGCCCCGTGGAGGAGCCCACCATGCCGCACGCGACTTTCGATGCCATGCCGTCATGGGCAAGGCACACGCGGAGACCGCAACGAACCCGCACAACGCGCGGCCCCATCGTTGCGGCAGCCGGGGCCTTCGTCACGATGGCCATCGCGGTAGCCGTGCTCTACGGCTACTACGTTCGCGACATTCAGCGTGCGCAACTCGCCAGCCAACGAGCCCTCATCCGCGTCGCGCAAACGAGACAGCCGGCCCACGCGCCAGCCCTGTTACCGATACTGACATCGGCCAAGCCGATGAGCAGCCTCAACGGACACCCGGCCATCGTGCATGACGCCCCGATGACCAAGACCGATATCGCGGAGTGGGAGAAGAAGAACGCCGAGTCGATGCGCATCCTCGAGAAGACGACGCCCTCTTTGCCTTGAGCGACGCCGCGAGCGAGTCTTTCTGTGGGAGCCGGCTGTGCCGGCGATCCCGCGGCAGCGGGCCGGCATGCCGCAAGCACCCATCGCCGCTGAAGCGGCTCCCACAGAAAGCCCCGCTGCTCCGGGTGGAGCCTCGGTGCTTTTCCTCCTCAGAAAACCCAGTTCAGGCTCAACCGCGCCGACTGGTCTTTGGCATCGCTTGCGAACTGGCCGACATACGACGCATCGATGGTGACCGCCGGCGCCGGCTTGAAGCGCAGGCCCAGCGTCGCCACGCCAGCGTTGTCGGCAATGGGCGTACCTCCCACTTGGAACGCATCGCCGCCTGTCGCGAAGCGCTGCCGGCTCAACGTATCTGTGTCGCCCCAGGCGTGCTGCCAACCCACGCTCGCGAACACGCCGATGCCGCCATCGGCCGAGAGTTCATGGCTACCGCGCAGGCCCAGCGTGGCGAAGGTCTGCGCGCTCTTGTCCCCTCGCACGTCGAGCGCGGCATCGCCGCCATGCTCGTGCAAGGCGTCCGTGCGCAGCTCCTGCCGGGCCACGTTGAGGTACGGCGCCAGCGACGCGTGGTCGAAGCGGAATGCATAGGCGCCCTCCACGAACACCTGCGCCGAGCGCGCGCGCGTGTCGCCATTCAGCCGTTCGTTCAGATCGTCGGCTTCGGCCGTGCGATGCGTGTCGATGTCGCGATGGCTGTACAGCGCGCCGGCCTGAAGCATGAGGTTGCCGTAATGGCCGCTGCCGTAGAGGCCCGCCGTACGCGTGTCGCCGGTGGCGGAATCGCCGCGAGCGGAGGCCGACACATGCCCCGTGCCGAGCGCGAAGCCGATGCGCGTATCGGAGCCCACGCCGGTATCCGCACCGACCAGCATGCCACCGCCATTCGCCCGCAGGCGCGCGGCATTGCCGTCGCCGTCGTGGCTACCCCAATGGCCCCATGCGGACGCCCAGGCGGCCGTCGCGTCGCCGGTGCCGTCGGCGTATTGCGTGAGCAGATGCTGGTTGATCGCATCGCGCTGGTAACGATCGTCGTCCGTGATCGCCCCGCGCAGGTTGGCGTGGATCTCGCCGGAGAGTGTGTCGAACGCCGTACGCGCCGCTGCGGCGTCGAGGCGCAGCACCGCACTGTAAAGCGGCGAGCCCTGATCGAGCGCTTGCAACGCACCCGCGGTGGCGCGCTGGTTGCGCGTGCCCGCCACGTCGAGGAAGGACACGTCGTTGCGACGAAGTGTGAGTTTCACAGCGTTCGCCGTGTATGAAAGCGTCGGCACGAGGAACGCCAGGTTCGACGACACGTCACCGAAGGTACCGTCGACACCCCCCGCCGCGGAAAGGATGGTGTACGTGGTGGCGACGTTCCAGTGACCGCCGGTGCCGAGGCTGACGACGGGGCCGCCGTGCAGGGTCGCCATCCCTGCTACAGCCACGGCGTCGCCCTGCCCCGCATCCGACACATCCACGGCATAACGCGAGCCAGCCGCCAGATCGAGATTGCCGTTGAACGTGAGCGTGCCGATCGCGCCCGCGCCGCCGGGCGAGAGCTCGCTACCCGACGCCAGCGCGGCGCTGCCCGCCGTGCCGCTGCCGGCGAGGGTCGTGCCACCGGCCATGGCGAGGCTGCCGCCGAGCGAACCATCGAGCCGCAGCGTGCCCCCGTCGATCGTGGTCGTGCCTGTGAACGCACTGCTGTTGCCGGTCAGCTGCAGCCCATTGCTGCCAAGCTTGCGGAACGTGCCGTCGCCGGACATCGTGCCCGCATAGGCGACATCGTCCGAGCGGTCGAGCACCAGCGCACCGTGGTTCGCGATGTTCAGCGGCAAGGTTCCGCGCGTGCCACCGTCGCCCACGTGCAGCGTGCCGTCGGCGATGGTGGTCAGGCCCGTATTCGCGGCGGTACCGGTCAGGACAAGCGTGCCTTGGCCGGTCTTTGTGAGTGCGCCTGAAATCGACGCCACGCTGAATCCCTGTGGCGCGCTGTCGACGATACCGCCCGACAAGGTGGCCGTCTGCCCCGCCGCCACGTCGATGCCGGCTTCGCCCGCGAGCCTCACGGTGTTCGCGAGCGACATGTCGTTCGCTCCGAACGCCAGCGTGCCGCCGCTCATCACCAGATCGCCGGTCCCGATGGCGCCGTTGTCGCCAAGGCGCAGGGTGCCATCGCTCAGCCAGGTGGTGCCGCTGTAGTTGTTCGCGTGATTCAGCACAAGCGTGCCCGCGCCCGACTTCTGCAACGAGCCGGACCCGGTGATGGCGCCGTTCCACGTAAAGACATTGGCGGCGGCGTCGACATCAATGCCGCCAGCCGAGAGCAGCGACAGGGCGCGGCCGGTCGACGTATAGGACATGCCGGTGATGCGCAGCCCGCCGCCACCCATCGTCAAGGCGTTTGCGGCATCGCCGAGATTGGCATCGTCGCTGACGGACACCATGCCACCGTCGATGGCGAGGCCACCGGAGAAGGTGTTGGCACCGTTGAGCACCAGCGTGCCCGCATCCGCTTTTGTGAAGCCCTGCGTGCCCGCTAGCACCGAATCGATGGTGGCGACGTAAGCCTGGCTAGCGGCGGTGCCGTCACCCACGCGCACGATGACCGGCCCACCGGACGCAACAAGGTTGAGGGCATCGCCGGTGACGCGATAGCCGTCACTCAGGAACTGCATTCCGGTGACCGCTACCGCACCTGCGGTTCCGTCGACAGTGACCGTGCCTTTTGCACCGCCGAAAATGGCGAAGCCTGGCTGCGGGGCCATGGGCTCCGTGAGGCTGCCCTGCGCATCCGTCCATGTGGGCGAGGTGTTCGACCAGGTACCGTCGCCGCCACCCATCTGCGTGGGGCTGGCGAGATGGTTCGCGTTCCAGTAACTCAGCGTGGCGTTGGAGTAGTCGATCAGGTTGATCTGCTTCTGGCCGGTCAGCGTCTGCAAGGTGACGAGGTGCCCGGCGGGTTTGCTTCCGAGGAGGATGCCGCCGTTCGTCTCGGTGAGCGTGCCGCCATAGGAAAAGAGGTTGTACACGCCAGGGCCCATGCCACCCGCATCGGCGACATTCAGCGTGACGCCGTTCAAGGCGAGATTGCCGCCCACGATCACCTTGTCGCCTGCGCCGCTAGCACCGAACTCGGCGTCGAACACCGTGCCCTGCGCCATGGCGAAGTCGCCGTCCACCGTGAGCGTGCCCACGGAATTGCCGGGGGACAGCGTGCTGCCGGTGGCCATGGTCACGCTGCCACCGATGCTGCCGTGGCCGCCAAGCGATGCACCGCTGGCGACGGCCACGCCGCCGCCCAGGCGAGCCGTGGAGCCCGCCGTTCCGCCGACCACGAGGCTGCCGCCCAGCACCGAGGTGGAACCCTGGAAGAGGGAACCGTCGCCGTCGTAGACCAGCTTGCCGGCACCGTACTTCGTGAATGCCCCCGTTCCCTTGATGGCACCGCCGAAGGTGGCATCGTTGCTGCGATTGAAAGCGAGGGTGCCGTTGACGGTGGTATCGGCATCCAGCGTGCCGGTGGTGCCGCCGTTGCCTACGGTGAGCGTGCTGCCCGTATCGATCTGCACGCCGTTGTTGCCGGTCAGCGCGCCGTCGGAACGAAGCGTGCCGGTGACGGTCACGCCCTGGCTGCCGGTGAAAGATATCTTTTGCGAGGCATACACCGTGCCGGCCACGGTCAGCGGCAGGATGTCGGCGATCGAGATCGTGGTCGCGGTGATCGAGCCAAGCGTGGCGATCGCATTGCCCGCACTGTTCAGCACCAGGTCTCCGCTTACCGCGCCCGAAAGCGTGCCTGCCGTGACGCTGCCGGCCACCTGCTGGACCGACGACTGCGCACTCAGCGTCAGCGTCAACGGCGTGCTGACGTCACCGGCAAGCACGACCGAGTCGTCGCTGCTCACCGTGGCATCGCTGCCTGCGTGCATCGCCCCGATGGGCAGACTTCCGGCGGAACTCACGTCGATGGTGTTACCCGTCAACGAGAGCATGCCGCCAAAGACGTTGCCGGCATTGCCAAGGTCGATATCGCCCCCGGCTTGCACCGTGAGCATGTTCGGCCCGGTGACCGCGCCGGCGAACGTCACCGCGCCGGTGTCGCTGACGATGGTGGTGTCATTGGCGAGCGACACGGGCATGCCGTAGTGCTGCAAGCCGGTCGTGTGGATGGTGCCAGACAACGTGGTGCTGCCAGGGTGGTCGAGGTCGAGCGATCCGTCGAGCTGTACACCCTTCAGGGCGAGGGTTCCGGCGCCGAAGCGACTCGTAACGGCACCGGTGCCGTCGATGGCATCGACGGAAAGGGTGCCCGCGGTGGACGAAGCCGGCCAGAATTCGACGGCCGCCGACGCACCGTCCAGCTTCACCCGTTCGAGCGACGCGCTGTTCGAGGAGATCACCTGCGCCGTCGCGGCGTCCGCGAGTTCCACGGCCCCGTTGATGGTGGAAGCCGGAAGCATCGACAGCGTGTTATTCACCCCATTGAAGAGGATGGCCGAAGCGCGTGCTCCGCCGGCACCCACGCCGCCCTGGATTTTCCCTCCGTTCTGGATGGTGGAGAAACCCTGCGTGACGATACCGATGCCGGCGGCACCATTGCCCGTTGCCGCGCCGCCAACGATCGTTCCGGCATTGATCACGGAGAGACCCAGACCGAGGCCGCGTATGCCCGCACCCGAATCGCCGGCGCCGCCCGGCACGAGCGCGGCGCCACCCGCGCCACCCACACCACCGGTGATCGTGGTGCCCAGATTGGTCACCTGGACATTGTTGGCAGTGACGACCACACCATCGCCACCACCGCCGCCACCGCCGCCGAAGGCCTGAAAGTTCAGATCGCCAGAGCCGCCGGCGCCGCCGGCACCTCCGGTGACCGCGTTACCTGGATTGTTCGGGAGCGTCGCGGCCTGCAGCGTCAACTCCGCATCCTGCCCCGTGATCGCGATGCCGGCACCGCCACCGCCACCACCGCCACCGCCGGCGCCGCTGTTAACCGAGGCGGCGCCACCGGCGCCACCCTTGCCGCCGGTAAACGTCATATTCGCTGGGAAGCCGAGATTGGACTGGGTGATGACGATTCCCGTGCCACCGCCACCACCGCCACCGGCTGTGGCGGTATCCTCGCTACCGTCGCCGCCCTGGCCACCGGTCACCGCGTTGCCCACCTGCGTGCCGACATCGCCGCCCGTACCGCCGATGCCGCCGGGGCTTCCGTCGCGGCTTCCCGACGCACCCTGGCCGCCCGCGCCGTTGACCGGCTGCGCGCCCGGCTGCGCTGTCAGGACCGTGCCGTTGAGCATGTTGCTGCCACCGCCCTGCCCGTTACCCGCACCGCCTACACCCGGGCGATCGCCGAAACCGACACCCCCTTGCGCGCTGCAAAGGGTGACGTTCGCCAGGGTGCAGGTCTGAGCAAAGGCCGGCGACACAGCGATGCAAAGGCCGATGGCGGCCATCGCGCTCCACAACGATCGACGACGGGGCGGAGATGCCTCAACCCGGGCATGGCCCCCTGCCTGCGACGACGCCAGCTCCGAAGCCACCTGCACAACGCGCAGCGCTCCGTTCCACACGAGATGGTAAACGCGATTCATCAGATTCCCCTGGGCGTAGGCGCCCCCCTGCCGGGGCCGGCGCAACAGCGCGCATCTTAGCGTTGTCGGGAGCGGGAAGTCAGGGGTAACCCGGTGCCCATCGCAGGCCCGCTCATCCCGATGTCCCTATCTACGCTGCCGCCTCATCCGAAGCAAAGGAGTACAACTGCCAATGCCGCGGCGTGCGCAAAGAAAAAAGTGACCATGCGCAGGAGCAATACACCACCTTTGACCGAGCAGACCTTGTGAATCAGGTACGCATTGGCGGGCCACCAGACGCACAGCACAGCGACGTAACCGAGTGAGGAATTCCCGGACAGCATCGAGGCAACGATCACACCCAGCACGATCATGGGTGAAAGAAGAAAAGCGTAGATCACCTTGTCGAGCCACGGCCCGGATGTCTTCTTCATCATTGGAACAACTTGTCGATCAAGTCTTCCATGGCCATGCCGATCGCGTTCGACTCATATCGTAGTGGCAAATGAGCCGTTTCCGGGCTCTCGCTCAGCACTTTGAGCTGCAATTGGGTGAGCTTCACGATCATGCTGATTTCCGGCGACGAAGTCTGCCGACGACGCGAACGCGATTCATCAGAACCCCCTGGCAAAAGCGCCTCTCGCGAACCGGCGCTACGGCGTGCATCTTAGCTCCGCCGGGCGGGCGGCAAGCCAGGGGCCCTACTTAGGCTCGAACCGCTGATGGTACCGCGACACGGTCTCTGCGTTTGCCCTCGCGATGTCGCGAAATTCCGCACTGATGTCGGCATGCCGGGCAACGCGACGCCAGAACAGCTCAGCCCATTCCGCCGCTTTCTGCCAGTGGTGCATATCGGAAGGCACCGGCGGAGGTGGCCGATATTCGCGCGGCACCACGGCTCCGTTGGCGGACGGCCGATAAAGCATCGGCAACATGTCGTAGTTCGGCGCAAGACGTAACGGCAGCGTGGCACCGAGGAAAAAGCAGAGATTCCCGAAGTGCATGTCGGTATTACCGATCATGCGGCCGAACCACCATCGACGTCGTACCTGCTCCTGTACGCCGTCATCCAACCAGCCGGCACGCGCCATGCGCGATGTGGCAGAGGGCCAATCGTCACGCTCGCCATCGTGCGCATCGCTCCATGCTGCAAGGGTGACGCAGCCAAGACGGCCGTGCGCGCCGACGCGATCGAACCGCATGACCTCCAGACATACCCTGCCCTGCGACCAGACAAGTTCGGTTGCCGCGCTGTCGACACCCTGTTCGGCCAGAACCCGACCGGCGAGATGTTCACAGATGAGCAGATCGGCCCACCGGCGCCCCGAGGGATTCCCTTCCACCGGTTCACTGAACTTGACGATGACGTGACGTGGCGCGCCATCGTCGTCTTCGACAATGGCGGTGAATTTCGGCTGCTCGCCGGCAGCGGACGATCCGACTGGTTCGCCGGCAAGCGCGGCCCTGGCGAGTTCGTCATAGCGGTGGTCGCGGTTACGCCGGGGAACGACCTCCGGCGCTTCTTGCAAAGCGCGCTCAAGTGCGCGCTCGCCGAGTACAAAATTACCTGGGCCATCTTCTCCGTACAGGAGAAGCGCGGCGAGAACCGCATCGTCATTCCAACGAAGGATGTCGTCAGGCAGACCGAGATCGCGCGACCAGCGAAGCGCGAACTGGCGCCCCAGGAAGCCTTGGGGCCGCTGATCGTCGAGGAACCAGGGCACGCCGGGAAAAAGGCCGTCGACAAACTCATCGCGGAGCCAATCGGTTTGGCGAGTGGTCGTCACCAGGCTCCCGCGGTCGTACAACGCGGTGAGCCGCCCGAAATCCTGCGGACGCCCCTGAGCGTCGATTCGAAAGAGCGGCCATTCCGTGCCCAAGCCACGCACATCGCGTACCGCGGCATAGCGGGTGCGGCGCGCTCGTCCGATGCGAGCGACGCGGTCGCCTGCCTCCGCCAGTATTCGCGAGATCCCCGGCTGGCTGACGCCCAGGGCGGCACCCAGATCGCGGGCGCTCGAAGGGCCCCGCTGGCGGAGGATATCGACGAGCTTTTCAGCGGAGGCAGCCATGCCTGAATAGATACTTGAATAGATTACTCACGTCAACTTATTGATTATTAATCTCTTACAGTTTCACTGACAGGAAAATTGAATAGATTCAATTATCTATTTCAAGAGTCGAACCTACCTCGGACCTCCTCGCCCGAACGGCCGGAACACATGCGGTGCGATTGCCGGCTGTAGACGACGCAACGTTGGGCAGTTCTTCCATTGTGGCGTCTTCCTCACCACTACAAACTTCCACCGCAAGTTGCGTTGACTCCTCGTTAGCCCTGCGATTTCCATGGAGATACTGAAGAATGAATCGATGGACCCTTTGCTCCGCCGCAGCTGCCGCAGCGACCGCACTAAGCGGCTGCAGCCTGATGTCGAAACTGGACACGGTATCGGGCACCGAGGTGACCCAGGAGAAGTTGAAGAGCTTCCAGAAGGGGAAAACAACTCGCCAGGAGGTCATCGCGGCTCTCGGACACCCACCACAGAAATCGGAGGTGCTCGGCAACGAGGTCTGGACTTATCCATTTACTCGCATCACGGCGATGCCCACGTCGCCGAACGTCAGTGAGAGTACGGTCTTCGAGTTCGACAAGAAGGGGGTACTGCTCAAGGCGTACAAGACTGGCGGCACGCCAGGGAAGAGCGGGAATCCCATGCTCGACGCGGCGGGGATGTAGCGGCCTCCATCGAGGCCACCGCTGCACGCAGCCTGAAAAGGACGAACGGCTGCGATATATTTCTGTCCGGTTTTGGTTGCAAGGGGCAACCACCCGGACAGAGATCACCGCCATGGAGCAGGAAGGCTCGCTGAGCTTCTTTGAATTGAATCGCCGGCTAAACGAGATGCCGGAGTTTGACGCTTCGGCGCCGGGCTCGACCAAGAGAACCCTTTACGGGTTCGCGATCAGTTTGTTTGCTTACTGCTGCAGCTTTCTTATCCAGCACCTCCCGCTGTCGGCTGAGGCTGAGGTGACGGCCTTATGCGCCGTGGTCGCGGTGGAAATTATTGGCGTCTCCATGATCGTCTGGTACTCCCGCTCGGAATTCCGCGGCGTGAACAGGCCCGTCGTGAACTTTGCGAAGCAACTCGACCACGATCTGCCGCATCACTTCGAACTTATTGCCTGGTTGCAGAGCCAACCGCTGCATACATTGAAGCGTCACGCGTCCATGGCCCGCTTTCGCAAGGAGCGCTTCGCTCAGAAGCTCCCACTGATCGCCGGCAGCATTCCCACGTTGGGCCTGGTGCCCGTCGCGGTGGCGCTTTACTTCCAGATTCGCGAACTCGCCGCCGGGCGGCATCCAGGCATTGTGGATTTCGTGGCCGGATTCATCATCGTCCTGCTGTATTTCATCAGCTGGGTCTCAGCATTGATGAAGTCTCGTCTGGAAGGCATGGAGATGTACTTGCAGACGGCCCTCGAGGCGAAGCGAGGAGACTGATATGGCGGCGAGAGGCAGGACTAGTCCGCAGCCCCGTCATCACGCTCACTGAGCCGATGCTCGTAATAGACATCGATAGGATCGTCGAGGATGGCGTCCTGCTCGGCGAGACGATGCGGATCGGGATTCAGCCAGGTGTCGAGGTATTCCGGCTTGATGGCGATGATGCAGCGGTCGTGTCCCGCCGCCCGGACTTCCGGCGGCGGCCGGCTGATGGCGGCGAAGGAATAGAAGCCGGCCTCGGTTTCCGTGGGTTCGCTGTAACGCCACAGACAGGCCAGGAACATCTCCTGCACCGGCTCGGGACGAAACTCCAGTTCCACCGACGACTCGCGTTCGCCGGGTGCGAGCGAACGATGCTGAAGATCGTGCAGCTTCACCGATTCGAAAAAGCGGCTCGCCACGATCACCGCATGGTTGTAGCCCCACAACTTCCGGCGGCATTCCTGGCCTCCTCGTCTTCCGGAAGGGCCGAGGCCAGGAAGGCATTGCGCATGGCCTTGGGCACGGCACTCATCCACGTGCCGGCTTCGGCAGCCCAGCCAGCGAATTCGGCGAAGGCGCGCATGTCGAGGGTGCCGCCGAAGCGTTGGTAGGCGCGGAAGTCGGCTAGGATTTTGGCGGAGTAGCACATAACGCCAGGTACCTGCGCAGTTGATGGCGAAACTGCGAAAGCTCATTTGCCCAAATGTGCTCGATATCGTGTCAAGCACCGGTCTTCTTGATCACCCCATTGCCCCCTCTTTAGGTGTTTGAGATTATTCTCGCAAAGGGGGCTTCGGCCAGACGCAATGCCGACGGGATATCAAAAGTGGCCTACTGGTGGGTAAATCACGGCCAGTCCTGGAAGGATGAGACCGGCCAAGGAGCCTTGTGGTCCCCGATTACGCGCAGCGACGGGGGGCGCCATGAGCCTTACGACAACATGAGGCTTGTCGAGCCAGGTGACATCGTCTTCTCTTTCGCAAATACGATCATCGGGCACGTGGGAGTCGCCGAAGGTTCTGCCATCCCCCACCCTAAGCCACTGTACGCCAAAGATTCGAATTGGGGTGCAATGGGATGGCTTGTGCCGGTGGCGTTCGAGCCGCTCTCACGCGCCTTTCGACCCCGCGACTACATAGACGTGATTGGGCCACTCTTACCTAGAGTTGGAGTCACTCCATTGCTCAAGGACGGGCGCGGCACAATGAATTACCTAAGCGCGATCTCTGATGAGCTTGGGGAAAGCTTACTGGCTATCGGCGGTCCTATAGACATTGCAAGCCGATATTATTCAACCGGGCTTGATGCAGAACTCCAAGAGATCGCTGACGACTCCACGGTTTCAGAAACAGAAAAACGACAGCTACTGAAGGCGCGCGTGGGGCAAGGAATTTTTAGGAAGAAAGTTGCGGCCAGGGAGCCATGTTGCCGCGTAACGGGAGTCACGGATTTATCCTTGCTCCGCGCGAGTCACATCAAACCCTGGAGATTGTCTACGAATGAGGAAAGATTGGACGGCTCTAACGGCCTTATGCTCTCGCCCCACATCGATCTGCTGTTCGACCAACACCTAATTTCATTCGGGGAAGATGGCTCCCTCCTAACTTCGCCGAAGCTTGACTCCATAGTACTTTCTCAGTGGTCGATCACGGAGGCATATAGACCCAGACCATTCGCCATCAACCAGGAAAAATATTTGCAGATTCATCGCAACCTTACTCTCGGTCGAATCAATTTGCCGACCGGTTAGCCACCGGTGGATCAGCCAGTACGGACGCGTATGCGAACCCCTAATTGCCACCAATGCGCCAAAGTTCAAGCGCGCTCAAGACTGGCTAAGGGCTCGTTTCGGCTTCATGGATTCATATACATTCCCCTTCTGATCAGAACCTGATCTCTTGCGTATGACAAGCACCCTGATACCCATCAACTGAATAGCCGGCCTGATGGAGGCATATATTAAGGAGTGAGCCGCTCCGGGAGGAACACGGTGTCGCAAAAGATCTACAAATACTTCGCCCCTCAAGTGGCAGCCCTGGTAATCTCCAATAATCAGGCGGCGCTAAAGTGCTCGTTGCCGCGAGACTTCAACGATCCCTACGAGCTCTTCCTAACGGTAGATTACTCGTCGCGTCCGGACGCGCTCGCCGCCTACCAAGAACTAATTGGGACGTTACCCCAGCTGCCCACGACGTGCTTTTCTAAGTCACCTGCAGTCGTTCCAATGTGGGCACACTATGGCGCCAACGCCTCGGGATTTGTGTTGGAATTTGAGGAATCAATGCTTTTAGAGGCCTTCCCTAACAGCAAAATTGATGACGTCCAATATCAGGATGACGCCTCTCCTGACCTAACGGAAATGCTTTATCGCGCGCACGTAATCGGTAAACCTCGCTACACGTACTTTCTCCGAGGCGGAGTGTTTCAAGCCGCCTACTTCACGAAAACTACGTGTTGGTCTTATGAGGCCGAGCGGCGCATGGTCGCAAGCGATAGTGAGGTGCGCAAAGCAGGAGGGCTACAGATCCTCGATGTACCCGCCGACTGCATAACAGCCGTGATAGCTGGGGCCAAAGCGTCAACTGATTTACTCCAGATGCTTTCAGAGACCGCCAACTCTTACGGCTGTAGTTTTTATCGCCAACGCATCGGCCGCACGTCCATCTCGCCCTACTTTCTAGACCGCGGCGGCAGGGCCTATATATTTGATGGCTCGAGGATGTCACCGGCTTCCGCTTCTTGCCGGTCATGCAGCGAGCCGCTGAAATCAGGCCATGAGGTGTGTTCCTGGTGCCAGATCACTGACGACCAACGCTACTCAGCCGCCGCGCGCAATCCCTACCGTATGCTTGATCGCATCGGCCGTCTGGAGTCCTACATCGCATCTATGGACAAAATCACCGAGGAAATCGCTAGATCCCGGAGGGACCGCTAAGACTCCGCGCAGCACAGCGCAGGATGCCCTTTTCGTTGCGCCGACTATATCCGCTGCATTGGGGGCCGAAGTAATGTATCAGGCCTGGGCACAAGTGATGAAAACAGGACGTCGTGTCGGGATGGAATGCACCGCTCTGGCGTCCGAAGAGTCTACCAACAATCACGGAGTGAGCTGCGAACAGATGGCACTTTATGACTACATTTATGTCGACCTCAAAAAGGTCATCTCAGTCTATAGCCAGATCACCGGGGGCATCGTCGAAGTAGTAGAACACCAATCTGAACGAATCAGCACCGACGACAACAAGAGGCGATATGACTTTAAAGTCTTCAAACACGATGCCGGTGGGACTACATCTTCACATGGATCATCGAAGTACTCTATAAAGCCACACCATGCGCTACTAACCGAATTGGAGAAGAAGCTAGAGGATGAAGGGTATCTTCTGGATCTAAGCAGCCAGGCGCACACGGGAACCTTGAAGGATATGGAGGTTCGAACCAGACTCAAGAATACGTTCTGCGTAAAAGTTAAGGGTAAGGCGGTCATCGAAGACTACGAGCGACTCAAGCTCCAAGGAGAAGCGTTTCCGGACGTCGTAAAGCTTGTAAGTCGGAGCCAAGAATCAGCGGTAATTGATTCACCGGAATACCAGCAGATACTCGCACTTCTTCAGTCGGAAGAAACCACGCTCAATGATATTAAGGATAGGAACGAGCGAGCTCGACGCAAAGCACGTATGGAGGCGTTGAGAGCCCAGCTATCTGACATCATAAAAGCGGCTTTGGACACTCCTCACGTTGAGCAGTGGATTCTCGACGGTATGCGAACCTGGATCGATGCCTTTCTATCCGGCATTGTCAACCTAAGAATCTACCCACATCTCGACCAAGATGATGAACACGTTTTCGGCCATTTGAAGCGGGACTGCTTTGAAGACGTTGACCGCAATACTCTGCACTTCACCTACGGATCGATGCCAACAGAGGAACTAACTATGCTCGGCATCATCACCTCCGTACCCGACGCCGATCGATCAAACTTCGATCCCTTGCACGAGTTCTCGAAGGATGCTTTGGCCGACTATGAGTCGGTAGAAAATGCATTCCGGGGGCTTTTTCGTGGCTTTGACGGCCTCGAGCAAATGGTGCGAACTTGTCGTTATCCGCGGGTCCTACTATACCCCCTGACCGTGTACCGCAGCGTAGAAAGTAGTTTTTAAGCGCCGAACATTCACGCATCTCGGATCCGTGCCGCGCCGCGTCGCTAAGTTACGTTGACAGCATCGGAGGACGACACACTACCTCCGCAATAAGATCAATGATTCCTTATGTAACGCCCTTCGCTCGATCGGTCGCCGAGAACTAGCGTTTGCATGCCCAGCGCTCCCTCGGGCTCGACTAAGCCCTCCAACCTAACGTTTGAGGCGCGTTACGGGCAGCCGCTATTGGCAACCCACTTCGCCATTAGAGGGTTTCGTCACAAATTTAATCAAGTTGGCAGATCGAGGCCGCCAAAAGAATATAGCGACGCCACGGAACAATCTTGGCCGATAGCTCCCGTCTACTCCGAATAAGCTTCGATTGTGGCGAAGGACGCCATTCCAAGAGAGTCTATGGGATTTTCAGAAGGCGGATTCCCGGCTTCGGGTAAGTTTCGTCGCTGGCAGCCCAGGCTACCGTCGGTCGTGAGAGGCTCTAGATACCGCTTCGACAAATCAACGCAGAGCTAAAGAACCACGGATACGAAAATCAGGCATCTGCAAGAGCTCCGAGCCAGACGCGAATCCAAGATCCGTCGTTGAACTTATCGATAAAGAGAATCTTTCGTTCGGCGACCTGAGTCCAAGACTTATCAGCCGCCAAAAGAAGTCCTTTCAGTGCCTCAGAATTGATCATTTGCCGATCCATCGAGGCAAACCAGTGCAGGTACTGTCGCCAAGACAAGGCAGTCCAGGGCTCCTTTGTGCCCCGTCGAATAATGCTCAGAATCCGCATGGAATATGGGTTTTCCTCAACGATTTGCTCATTGATCAATCCCGCATGATCCAAGCGAGCGACGTCGGCGTCGCGCAGAAGCGTCAATAGCGAGGCATCGTTCCAATACGAATTCATACGTCCACCGGGATCCTCCTCCGTCCAACGCGCCATAGAAAAGCGACGAAGATTGAGGAATTTGCCAGAAGTCACATCGTGAGCCCCGGCCGCCTTCCATAGCACGACATCGTGATGACAGAACGCAACTTGGACGCGCATGGCGTCGCTCAATAGCCTAATCAATTCAATAGCGCCAACCAGAGCCCCGTAGTCTGCGAGATGCTCTCGCGGCGGCCTTGGTTCCTGGAATATTACGTAGAGGCGATCTACGGAGCTAGCTGAGAGGATCGAGGCTATTTGATGCGGGCGACCAGGAACAGCCAGCTCTTGAAGGGAAATAATCGCGGTAAGCAGCACATCCATGTCGCCTTGTTTACACTCCGCAGCCATGATGTCGGCAACTTCGACAACGGAGCTGTAATACTCGTCTGAGTAGACCTTTGGTACAAAGGCAGGAGAGCAGACAGCGTCGCTTCCAATATTCCGCGCAGCCCTAACTATCGCGGATGTCAGAACCCGCCAGTCCGCACTAGTATCTACGTTTACTGACTCATACGCGGAAGGCAGATAATCCCACTCACGCAGACATCCGCGTGAAGTTCTTGGATTATAGAATTGAGGATCGAAAACCACTTCGAGAGTGTTTCGATAGTCGCCGAGCCTGCGCAACCTTTCGATGACGGCTGACGGCGGATCATTTACGGGGCTTATGACCAGACCCGAAAATGCGCGAAGTTCGCTAATGAGATTCCAGGAATCGTGACCCAACTGCAAGTATGCTGCCATGCGTTACTCCCTGTTACTCGGTCAATCCCCAACGGCCTCAACCAAATCCTCGGGGCGCCGATATCGCTTTATCGGCCACGGCTCGAGACACTTTAGAAGGAACGAAAATCCTAGCTCCTGCAACTGAGCAGAGGTTTCATCTGGAAGCGACCGGCGGAGAGCGACCCGGGTAATAGCCTCCTGAACCCCTTCATTGGCCATCTGATAGGGATGGCGCCCGAGAATGCAAAATGCGAGGGTCAAGGCCAGATCGTATTGATCAGTCCGCCAATCAATTAGGTGCTTGTCGTTGTTCAGCTGTTCTGGCGCGGCGAAGAGAGGAGTACCTGGCCCTTGAGCTAGGAAGTCTCTCGTTAGTGACGGGGCATCTAGGACTCTAGCTATTCCGAAATCAGTAAGAACGGGTTCGTAGGTTCCCGCACGAAATAGAACGTTTGCGGGCTTAATATCACGATGTACAATTCTATTTTGATGCAAGTGACCTAGTACCCTAACTAGCTCCGTTGCGACGCTCCTCAGCTGAGGAGCGGACAATGTTGCGTTTGTCACATGCCATTCAAGAGTCCCTCCTCCGAGATACTCTTCGAGGAGAAACCAGAATTTTCTCCCGCCGACGGCGACCTGCCTAAAATCGAAGATCTTTGCGACTGCACGATCTGCGCACCGACTCAGTGCATTGACCTCGCGCACGATCCTCTGCTCAAGCTCGCCGTTGAATTCAATCAGCTTTAAGGCGAAGTCAGAATGGCCACGGGAGGCCAGGTGAGCAGACTTAAAGCTTCCCTCCCCAAGAGGCGTCTTAAGCACGAACCCTTCTGCATCACAGAAGTCTCTGACTTCCTTCAGAGAAAGATTGTTCATGTGAGCTGATCAAAGTGTCGATTCGCAGCCGCCGTAGCCCAAGCCAAAACTTTGATCTGCGGCTTTGCACGTATGTGGACGCAGACTTTTCCAGCTTTAATCGAGCAAAGACCAATTCCGCGTAACTCGAATTCCGAACGATGATCAAGCGGCCGCGCGATACGATCACGCGGAAACAAGACGTACACACGCTGAGCAAATGAAGCGTTTCGATACGCTTGATGGAATGCTCGCCGCCAGTCTGTCAATTTGGCCTCAAACGCAATTAAACCTTGAGTGCGTGTTCGAACAAGCACATCCGTCAGTCCCGATGGATGACTCCACTCAGTGACCACTTGCAAATGGCCCCAGCAGGTGCTCCCTCGCTCCAAAATCTCTACAAATCGAGAAACGAGCTCGGCTTCAGTCTGAAATTCTCTGTCGACAGCCGCCGTGCCACGATCAATTAGTCGGCTCGCCATTGCGGCGAGTCGTCTTTCAGCAGGTTCAACTTTAGACATAGCTTGCTTAACGAGGTCACTTCACCCGCACTTCGAATACCCACAATTCAAACAAGTCTGGCACCCATCCATCAGCACCAGTGCCTGCGTGTTGCACTTCGCGCAGAGGGTGGCGCCGGGCGGGAAGCCGGAGGCATTCGTGGTATCTGAGGCAGCCTGGTTATCGCCGGCGGAGCCGGCTCCCACAGGGGCAGCAGCCGCCGGGGCGGCCGGCTTCGCGTTGGCCTTCTCGTAGGCCGCGCGCTTTTCCGCGATGAGCTGGCGGGTGGCCTCGCTCATGTCGGGGTCGTGGATCAGGCCGATCGACTTCATGTGCTGTTCGATCACGGCGCCGATCTCGGCGACGATGCTGGGCATGTAGACGCCGCCGGCCTTGAAGTAGCCGCCGCGGGGGTCGAAGACAGCCTTGAGTTCTTCGACGATGAAGGTCACGTCGCCACCCTTGCGGAAGACGGCGGAGAGAATTCGGGTGAGCGCCACGATCCACTGGAAGTGGTCCATGTTCTTCGAGTTGATGAAGAGCTCGAAGGGGCGGCGCTGTTCGTGCTGGGTGCCGGCGTTCAGGACGATGTCGTTGATGGTCACGTACAGCGCGTGCTCGAAGAGCGGCGACTTGATCTTGTACGTGTTGCCGACGAGGGTTTCCGGGCGCTCCAGGCTTTCGTGCATCTGGATGACCTCGGCCACGGGCGTGGTGTCTTTCACCGGCGCGGGGGCGGGGGCCGCTGCGGCCTTGTCCTCGGGCTTAACGACGTTGTAGCCCTTGATCTTCTTTTCGATCTTGATCGCCATGACTCTTCTCTTATAGGTATCCGGCCCGGCGCATGCGCCGGGCCGGATGGGTACTACTTACTTGCGGCGGCCACGGGCGGCGGACTTGCGCGCCGACGTACGGCCGGTCTTGCTGGCAGTGGACCTCTTTGCCGCCTTGGAGGCGGTTTTCTTACCGACAGCCTTGCGGGCGGTCGTCTTGCCGGCGGCCTTGCGGACCGTCTTCTTCGTGGCGCTGCGGCCAGCGCTCTTGCGAGCGGTGCGGCCTGCGGACTTCTTCGCGACGCGACCGGCGGCCTTGCGGGCGCCCGTACGCTTCGTCGCGCCCTTGCGGGCGACCTTCTTCGCGGCAGCCTTGCGGCCGGCCGACTTCTTCACCGTGGCCTTGCGGGCAACCTTCTTCGCAGCCGACTTCTTCGCCGGTGCCTTCTTGGCAGCTGCCTTCTTGGCGGCGACCTTCTTTGCAGCAGCCTTCTTCACGGCAGACTTCTTGGCGGCCGCCTTCTTGGCCGGCGCCTTCTTCGCCGCGGCCTTCTTGGCAGCCGACTTCTTCACCGCCGCCTTCTTCGCGGCAGCCTTCTTGGGAGCGGCCTTCTTCGCCGCAGCCTTCTTGGCGGTGCCCTTCTTCGCGGCAGCGGCCTTCTTGGCCGGCGCACGCTTGGCAGCCTTCTTTGCCGCCGGGGCCGCCGGCATGGCCGTGGTCTCGGTGGATTCGGCGGAGCCGTTGCTCTGCGCGGCGGCCTTCTTCGGTGCCTTCGCCACGCGCGTGGTGCGCAGGGAGGGCTTGCTGGTTTCGTCTTCCACCGGTGCGTTCTCGCCCGGCGCCGGCGTGGGCTCGATCACCTTGCGGGCGACGGGCTTGCGCTTGACGACCTTCTTCGCGACTACCGGTGCCGGGGTCACGTCGGCCGTGCCGGCCTCGGTGTCCGGGGTGGTGCCGGCATCGCTGGTATCGATCGAGGACGTTTCGTCCTCGACGGTCTGGTTTTCGATCGACATACTTTTTTCCCTCTCCGCGGGGTCAGAACTTGCCGTAGTAACCTTCCTTCAGGGCATCGAAGAGGTTGGCGGCGGTGTGCATTTCACCGTCGTATTCCACCTCGTCGTTACCCTTCAGTTCGACAACGCTACCGTCTTCCAATTCGAAGCGATAGAGGGTGTTCTCGAGATCGGTTTCCTTCACCAGCACACCCTGGAACGCGGCCGGGTTGAAGCGGAAGGTGGTGCACCCCTTCAGACCCTGCTTGTACGCGTAGAAGTAGATGTCCTTGAAGTCTTCGTACGGGTAGTCGGTGGGCACGTTGGCCGTCTTGGAAATGGACGAGTCGATCCACTTCTGCGAGGCCGCCTGGATGTCCACGTGTTCCTTCGGGCTGATGTCGTCGGCCGAAACGAAGTACTCCGGCAGGCGGGTTTTCGGGTCGTCGGAGAACGGCAGGGCATCGCCGTTGATGAGGGCACGGTAGGCCAGCAGCTCGTAGCTGTAGACCTCCACCTTCTCCTTCGACTTCTTGCCTTCGCGGATGACATTGCGGGAATAGTGGTGCGCGAAGCTGGGCTCGATGCCGTTGGAGGCATTGTTGGCCAGGCTGAGCGAAATCGTGCCGGTGGGCGCGATGGACGAGTGGTGGGTGAAGCGCGCACCGGTTTCGGCCAGGGCCTCGACCAGGTCCGGAGCCACTTCGGCCACGCGCTGCATGTAGCGCGAATACTTCGCGTGCAGCACGCTGCCCTTGATGGTCTGGCCGACCTTCCAGCCGTCCTTCACCATCTCCGGGCGCTTGCGCAGCATGTCGCCGGTCACTTCATACTCGCGCGCCAGCACCGGGGCCGGGCCCTTTTCCTTGGCGAGGTTCAGGGCCATTTCCCAGCCGGCCAGGGCCATCTCGCGGGACACGTCCTCGGTGAAGGCCACGGCATCGGCCGCGCCGTAGCGCATCTTCAGCATGGTGAGGGTGGAACCCAGGCCCAGGAAGCCCATGCCATGGCGGCGCTTGGAGAGGATCTCTTCGCGCTGCTGCGGCAGCGGCAGGCCGTTGATCTCCACCACATTGTCGAGCATGCGGGTGAACACGCGCACCACTTCGCGGTATTCGTCCCAGTCGAAGCGGGCCTTCGGGCCGAACGGGTCGCGCACGAAGGTGGTGAGGTTCACCGAGCCCAGCAGGCACGAGCCGTACGGCGGCAGGGGCTGCTCGCCGCAGGGGTTGGTGGCGCGGATGTGCTCGCACCACCAGTTGTTGTTCATCTCGTTGACGCGGTCGATGAGGATGAAACCCGGCTCGGCGTAGTCATACGTCGAAACCATGATCATGTCCCACAGATGGCGGGCACGGATGTGGCCGTAGATCTTGCAGGCCACCAGGCCGTCGTCGCGGGTGACGTAGTTTTCCCTGGTGGGCCATTCGCGCCACACGACCTTGCTGGGGTCGGCGAGGTCGATCTCGCCCTGTTCCTTCACGTGCACCGGGAACACGGTGGGCCAGTCCTGGTCGTTCTCCACGGCGTCCATGAAGCCGTCGGTGATCAGCAGCGACAGGTTGAACTGGCGCAGGCGCCCGTCTTCGCGCTTGGCGCGGATGAATTCCTTGGCGTCGGGGTGGCTCACGTCGAACGTGCCCATCTGCGCACCGCGGCGGCCGCCGGCGGACGAGACGGTGAAGCACATCTTGTCGTAGATATCCATGAACGACAGCGGGCCCGAGGTGTGGGCGCCGGCGCCGGACACGTAGGCGCCGCGCGGGCGCAGCGTGGAGAACTCGTAGCCGATGCCGCAGCCGGCCTTCAGCGTGAGGCCCGCCTCGTGCACCTTCTCGAGGATGTCGTCCATCGAGTCGTGGATGGTGCCCGACACGGTGCAGTTGATCGTGGAGGTGGCGGGCTTGTGCTCCAGCGCGCCGGCGTTGGACGTGATGCGGCCGGCGGGGATGGCACCGCGGCGCAGGGCCCAGAGGAAACGCTCGTACCAGTGGGCGCGCAGTTCGTCGGTGGCTTCCACGTCGGAGAGCGCACGCGCCACGCGCTTGTAGGTCTCGTCCACCGAGCCGTCGACGGGCTCGCCGGTCTTCGACTTCAGGCGGTACTTCTTGTCCCAGATGTCATACGAGGCGGGCTGAAGCGGGATGGCCGCGGTCTCAAGCCCCATGGCTTGCGCACGTGCAGTGCTCATGAATGTGTCGTCCTCGATTGCTTGGCCTTTTGAAGGCCTTCTTATTGGCATGCGTCGGCGCATTACCGTCGACGGTCCCTCCCCCCCGGAGATACCTGTCGACCATCCCTGTCTTTCCTTCGCCAGCCTTTCAAAAAAGCCTTTGCCGACGAAGGTTTGAAGCTTGTACCTGACTATCCGCAGCACCAGCACTTGGTAAGTAGCGAACGACGGAACACAAGATGTTGTGGTTGCGGCCGGAGTGAACCTTAAACCGGCAAGGGGGCGATGTAAAGTATCCGCGACGTCCGTCTCAAGGTCTGAAACCCGCGGCGCGGGTTGTTGTCGAAGGCGCCGTTCCTCGTGCCCGGAGCACACCAGTCAAGGAGATTTCCCATGCCCGCCTCGCGTTACCGGCGAACCACCTTTCTCGCTCTCGGCCTTGCCCTGGCTTTTGGCCTGACATCGCCCGTCTTCGCCTCCCTGCCCCCGGCCGTCGACGGCCAGCCGATGCCTTCCCTGGCGCCGATGCTCGCGAAGGTCACGCCGGCGGTGGTGAACATCTCCACGAAAACCCGCGTGCGCGTGCGCGATCCGTATTTCGACGATCCGCTGTTCCGCCAGCTCTTCGGCGGCAGCGGCATGCCGCGCGAGCGGGTGGAACAGAGCCTGGGGTCGGGCGTGGTGGTCGATGCGGCGAAGGGCTATGTGCTGACGAACAACCACGTGGTGGGCGGCGCGGACGACATCACGGTCACCCTGCAGGACGGCCGCAACCTGAAGGCGAAGCTCCTCGGCAGCGACCCGGACACCGACGTGGCGGTGCTTCAGATTCCCGCCGAGCGCCTGCAGGCCCTGCCCATCGCCGATTCCTCGCAGCTGCGCGTGGGCGATTTCGTAGTTGCCGTGGGCGACCCTTTCGGCCTGGGGCAGACGGCCACTTCGGGCATGGTGTCCGCGCTGGGCCGCTCGGGGCTGGGCAAGGGCATCCAGAACTTCATCCAGACGGATGCCTCCATCAATCCGGGCAATTCCGGCGGCGCGCTGGTGAACCTGCGCGGCGAACTGGTGGGCATCAACTCCATGATCTTCACGCCGTCGGGAGGCAACGTAGGCATCGGCTTCGCCATCCCGACCGATCTGGCCACGGGCGTGATGAAGCAACTGCTGGTCTACGGCAAGGTGCGGCGCGGCAACCTGGGCGTGGAGGTACAGGACATCACGCCGCGCATCGCGAAGGCGCTCGGGCTGAAGGACACCGTCGGCGCCGTGGTCACGCGCATCAACGAGGGCTCGCCGGCGGAGAGCGCCGGGTTGCAGCCGGGCGACGTGCTCACCGCGGTGAACGGCAAGCCGGTGCGCGCGGCGCAGGATCTGCGCAACGCGGAAGGCTTGCTGCCGCTGGGCGCGAAGGTGCAGCTCACCGTGCAGCGCGAGGGCGCCACGCGCGACGTGGAAGCCACCGTCGCCGCGGAGAAGATCGCCACGCTGGATGGCGCCAAGGTGGACAAGCGCCTGACCGGGGTCACGTTGAGCGACCTGACGCCCGACCAGAAGTCGCAAGGGCTGTACGGCGTGGCGCTGAGCGGCATCCGCCGCGGCTCCGCAGCCGCCGACGCCGGGCTGCAGGACGGCGACATCGTGGTGGCGATCGGCCAGCGCCGCATCACCGGCGTGAAGGGCCTGCCTACCACCGGCTCGCTGGGCGGGCGGCAGCTGCTGCTCACGGTGGTGCGAGACGATGCGGTGTATTACGCCGTCCTTTGACGCGCTCGCTTTGTGTGGGAGCCCCGAGGCAGGCGAGCTTTGTGCAAGGGCCCCGAGGCAGGCGAGCTTTGTGTGGGAGCCGCTTCAGCGGCGATGGGTGCTCGCGGCAAGCGTGCCCGCTGCCGCGGAATCGCCGGCGTAGCCGGCTCCCACAACGGCATAAGGCCCGAGTCAAATGTGAAGGGCAATCCCTACAGCCTACGTTCCGTTTTCCGACGGCAGGATGCTGAACGATGTCAATGCTGCGCGCGGCGGCGGGATGCCCCACAATTGCGGCTTGCCAGCCTATTAGCCCCGTCCCGAGGTCCCAGCCGTCCATGTCTCTTCGTTTCGCGCGACTGTTCACTGCCACGCTGATCGGCCTTAGCGCCTCCGCTACCGTCCTTGCCGCCGCAGGCCCGCAGCTTGTCTGGCGCGGCGACATCACTACCGCGCGCGGCGTGGTTACCGACGTTGCCAAGGCCTGGGAGAAATCCGGCAAGGGCAAGATCGAACTCCAGCCGTTCAACACCGCCTCCGGCATCGACGCCGTGGTGAAGGGCAGCGCCGACCTCGCCGGCTCCGCCCGCCCCGCCGTGGGTGCTGCCGAGCAGTCGCTCACCTTTACGCCGGTGGCCTGGGACGCCCTGGTGATGGTCACCTACCCGTCCAACCCGGTCAGCAACATCACGCTGAAGCAGCTCCACGAGATCTACATGGGGCACATCACCAACTGGAAGGAACTGGGCGGCAACGACGCACCCATCAACCTCTATGCAGTGGCAAGCCCGGGCGACGGCGTTGAATACAGCCTGCGCCGTCTGCTCTTCGGCCGCGGCAACCAGCCCGTGGCGGCACCGCGCCTGTACGTGAACGTGGCGAAGCTCGAAGAGGGTGTCACCCTCGACAAGCAGGGCCTCGGCGCCAGCACGCTCGCGGGCGCATCGTCGAACAAGAAGGTGAAGATCCTCTCCATCGACGGCGTGGCGCCTTCCATGTCCACCGTGAGCAGCGGCGCCTATCCGCTGTACACCGAGCTGTACCTGGTCACGAACGAAACGGGCCCGAAGGCCGCCGAGGTGAAGGAGTTCGTATCCTTCGTCACCTCCGGCCAGGGTAGCTCGCTGCTCCGTTCGCACAGCCTCGTGCCGTATGCCGACGGTATGGCCCTGGCCTCGAAGGACGCCGCACGCCGCGCCGCCATCGCTTCGGCCGTGGGCACGCGCGCCAACGCCGGCCAGGCGATGACCACGCCGACCGCCGTCGCCGCCGCCCCGAGCGCCGCCAGCGTCGCGAAGGAAACCGCGCTCGCCAAGGCGCAGGTGGCCGGCAAGGGTGCCAAGGCCGCGAAGGAAACCAAGGGTTCCGTCGCGGCCACCACCGCCGAGCCGTCGAAGTTCGCGCGCGTGGTCGCCAGCGTCAGCACCACGGCTCGCATGGGCTTCGCGGGCGTGCGCTCGGAAGCGTTCACGATGTCCGACAACGCCAAGGTCGGCGGCCGCTTCGCCAAGGTGCACGGCGACGCCGTCACCGTGAGCGGCAAGCCCTCGGCGAAGGCCGTCGCCGCTGCCAAGCCGGATGCCTCGGAGAAATCCACCGCCGTCGCCACCCCTAAGGTGGCGGAAGCCAAGCCTGCGAAGGCCGCGCCGAAGGCTGCCGCCGAAAAGTCGTCGGCTTCGCGCACCTACAAGGTGGCGGCGGGCGACACGCTGTACTCCATCGCGAAGAAGAACGCGATCGACGTGAACAAGCTGCGCGCCATGAACGGCCTGAAGGACAACAACGTCCGCCTCGGGCAGGTGCTCAAAGTCGGCGCACGCTGAGC
Source organism: Luteibacter sp. SG786 (assembly GCF_011759605.1). GTDB lineage: Bacteria > Pseudomonadota > Gammaproteobacteria > Xanthomonadales > Rhodanobacteraceae > Luteibacter. The sequence goes on along the minus strand of NZ_JAAOYX010000001.1, from coordinate 46,185 downwards.
CGTGCCGGTTCGCGCCGTCTCGCTCGACCTCGACGACACCCTGTGGCCGGTGCTCCCGGCCCTGATCGAGGCCGAGCACTGCGTGAACCGCTGGCTCAGGGAACACCACCCGGATGTGGCGAGCGCATGGCCCATCGAGGCCATGCGCGAACTGCGCGAGAAGATCGCGCAGGAGAACACCCACCTCTCGCACGACTTCAGCGAGCAGCGGCGCCTCACCATCCGTCACGCCTTTGCCGCCTGCGGCATCGACGATGCACCGGTGGACGAGCTGTGGCGCATCTATTTTGCCGCCCGCAATGCGGTGGAACTCTACCCCGACACCCTGCCCGCGCTCGAGCGCATGGCCGCCCGCGTGCCGCTGGTAAGCATCTCCAACGGCAATGCCGACCTGGAAGTGATCGGGCTCCACCATCTCTTCCACACACGCCTGAACGCCAGCGGCGTGGGCGTGGCGAAGCCGCACCCGCAGATATTCCTGGCCGCGGCGGAAGCCCTGGACATAGCCCCCGCCGACATCGTGCATGTCGGCGACGATCCCCTGCTCGATGTGGTGGGCGCGCGCGAAGCCGGCATGACCACGGTATGGCTCAACCGCACCGGCGAGCGCTGGTCGCATGGACCGGCGCCGGACTACGAATTTCCAGACATGACCCATCTTGCCGACTGGATTGACGCGTCGGTGGCGACGGACCGCTAGAATGGTGGTTCACTGATAGCACGAACTCTTTGACGCGGCCGCACGCGACCGCGAGGCACGGGAGGCCTGATGTCACCGCTGATCGATCGCAAGTCCGGCAAACGCGCCGTCCCCATCGAAACCGTCGACGCCGGCAACATGGCGGCCGCCGAAGCGCGACTGGATGCGGCGCAACGCCAGTGGCTCGCATCCACCGGCTTCCGGCCGAAGCCGGGCGCCCTGGCGGTACTGCCGGGCGGCGCGGGTGAGATAGCGCGGGTACTGGTCGGTGTGGATCGGCACAATCCCCTGGCTGCGCTGGGTGGCCTCCCCTTCCGCCTGCCGGAAGGCATCTACGAGTTGTCCGCCGACGGCGTGTTCGAGGATCGCGAACTCGTCGTGCTGGGATGGGCGCTGGGTGCGTACCGCTTCGACCGCTATCGCTCGTACGAGCGCAAGCCCGCGCAGCTTCTGGTCACGCCGGCCACGATCCGCGCGCTGCAGCCGTTGATCGACGCCACCTTCGAAGTGCGCGACATGGTGAACACACCCACTGAGGACATGGGCCCCGAGCACCTGTCACAGGCGATCCATGCGCACGCGGAGCAGCACAAGGCCACCGTGCGCGAGTGGGTGGGCGACGAACTGCTGAAGGACAACTTCCCCACCATCCATGCCGTGGGCCGCGCCAGCCACCGCGCGCCACGCCTTATCGAACTCACCTGGGGCAAGGCCTCGAACCCGAAGCTCGCCATCGTAGGCAAGGGCGTGTGCTTCGACACCGGCGGCCTCGACATCAAGCCCGCCGACGGCATGCGCTGGATGAAGAAGGACATGGGTGGCGCGGCACACGCCATCGCCCTCGCCGGTCTGGTGATGAAGGCGAAGCTGCCCGTGCGGCTCACGCTGCTGGTGCCCGCTGTGGAAAACGCCATTGCCGGCAACGCCGTGCGTCCGGGCGAGGTGATCCGCACGCGCGCGGGGCATACCGTCGAAGTGGACAATACCGACGCCGAAGGCCGCCTGGTGCTATGCGATGCGCTGGCCTACGCGGTGGAACAGGCGCCGGATCTGATCGTGGATTTCGCCACGCTCACCGGTGCGGCGCGTGTCGCCCTGGGGCCGGAGTTGCCGGCTCTGTTCACGAATCGCGACCAGCTGGCCGACCAGGTGATCGGCGCCGCCGAATTGACGTGCGACCCGCTGTGGCGCTTGCCGCTGTGGCGTCCGTATCGGCGCATGCTGGAGTCCTACGTGGCCGACTTCGCGAACGCGGGCCCCTCGCGCCACGCCGGTGCGATCACCGCCGCGCTGTACCTGGAACGTTTTGTTCCCGACAACCAGAACTGGATGCACCTGGACACCTACGCCTGGAACGACGGCGACCGCCCGGCTCACCCGCGCGGCGGCGAGGCCCAGGGCCTGCGCGCGTTCTTCCGCTTTCTGTCCGAGCGGTATTCCTGAAGGCGCCTGGCGTTACGGCATGCTCGCCAGGCTTGGCCTTTCGCCACGTGGAGTTCGCCATGCGCCCCTCATCCCTGCCCTGCTCCTCGCCCTCGCCGCTCCCGCATTCGCCGACGACATCCCGAAGGTGCAGGCGCTCGGCGCCCGCCTGGAGCACTTCGACTATCCCTACCCCGTCACGATGTTCCCGGTGCAGAACCAGGGCCAGTCCTTGCAGATGGCCTACATGGATCTGAAGCCGGCGCACGCAAACGGCCGCACCGCCGTGCTGCTGCACGGAAAGAACTTCTGCGGGCCCTACTGGGCCGCCACGGCGGAGCACCTGCGCCATCGGGGTTACCGCGTGGTCATTCCCGACCAGATCGGTTTCTGCAAATCGTCCAAACCGCACACGTTCCAGTACAGCTTCCACCAGCTCGCGGCGAACACGCATGCGCTGCTCGCCAGCCTGGGCGTGGACAAGGTAACCGTGGTGGCGCATTCCATGGGCGGCATGGTGGGCGCCCGCTACGCACTGATGTATCCGCAAGGCGTGGAGAAGCTGGTGCTCGTGAATCCCATCGGCCTGGAAGACTGGAAGGCCAAGGGCGTGCCTTGGCAGAGCGTGGATGCGTGGTACGCACGCGATCTGAAAACCTCGTACGCGGGCATCAGGCGTTATCAGCTCGCGCACTACTACGACGGCCGGTGGAAGCCGGAGTACGACCGCTGGGCGCTGATGCAGGCTGGGCAGTACGAAGGCGACGGCAAGGAAATCTCCGCGTGGGCCGGCGCGCTCACCTACGACATGGTGTTCACCCAGCCGGTGGTGTACGAGTTCCCGCTGATCAAGGTGCCCACGGTGTTGATCATCGGCCAGCGCGACACCACGGCCATTGCCGAAGGCGCGCCGCCGGAAGTGCTCGCGAAGCTGGGCGACTACCCCGCCCTCGGCCGGGAGGCGGCGGCGCGTATTCCCGGCGCGAAGCTGATCCCGCTCGACGGCCTGGCACATTCGCCCATGATCGAAGCGCCCGAGCGGTTCTACAAGGCGTTGGACGAGGCGCTCTGAAACAAGCTGCGCGGCGGCGCCTATGACACGAAGGCGATCTCGCGCTGCACGGGACGAATCACGTAACCCACGGGCAGCCAGCTACCGCCGCCCGGGCCGCCGGGCGCGAGCGACACGGTTTCGAACAGCACCGCGCGCGTGTAGTGCGATACGAAGATCACGTTGAGATAATCGCCCGCGGGAAGTCCCACCGGGTCGCGCACGCGCGTCACTTCGAACCATTCGCGACCGACAAGCTGACCGCGGTCGAGACGGATCTTGCGCAGGTAGCGCACCCATTCCGCGCGCGGCACCATCTTCTGCATCATCGCGCCGGCCTCCAGCCACATGGCGTCGGGACGGCGGCCGTCGGACATGCGCACCCAATGGGTGGCGCAACTCACGGCGTTGTCCAGCGAGTTCGGCTGCGGGCCGAGCCGCGGTGCATTGCTGATGCTCAAAAGGGAACCGAACGCGTTCGTTCCGGGAACGCCGGTCGGGGCAGACTTTCGTGCTGGGATGGGCACAGTGGACATGGTCCCTCCTCCGTTATGGGGACATGCCCAGCTTCCGGTGCCCGCCGCCCGCTGCCAAGTCGGCCGGATGGGATACGCGTGTTGTCCTACCGGCGGCCGAAGGCCAGCACCTCGGAGGTATAGGTTTCCACTACCAGGCTGAAGGGCTGGTTGGCCTCGGTGTAGAGGACCGCACGGTGACGCAGCACCTCGTGCGGGATGGCCAGCGGCCCCTTGTGCGGCGGGGGCAGCGGCGCGTCCATCTCCCAGCCTGCGGGCAGCGGGGACCACAGCAGGTCAGCGTTGAGCGTCTGGCGGCGGAAGTGCAACGCCTGCACCACCTTGCCGAAGGGCTGGTCAGTGCTGTCGAGGATCCGGTTCATCTCCGGGGTAAGGCGCGAAGGCACGTACCAGTTGTCGGCCTCGGACAGCACGTGCTCGCCGCATGCCAGCTGCACGCGGCGATAGCGCACCGGCTCATCCGGGCCGATGCCGAGGGTGGCGCGCTCGGCGTCGGGCAACGGCTTGTCCTGCCCCTTCACGCGGCGGGCCAGGATCTTCGCTTCCGGCGCCAGGCCGTGGCCGCCGCACCAGCGTTCCAGCGTGAGCGTGGCGCTGGGGTGGCTGAGCAGGTCGGCATTGAGCGTCTGCAGCAGCGCCAGCGCCTGCGTACGCGAGGCCACGTCGTCGCTCCAGGGCTCGCGCGCCTGCGCGGCCGCCGCCATGACGGCAAACGAGGTGGCGGCAAGAATGGTACGGCTGTTCATTTGTAATCCTTCACGGTGTTCGTATGGCCCGGTGACCGCGGCGCTTCGTTGCATTTTGTGGGAGCCGCTTCAGCGGCGATGGGTGCTCGCCGCGAACGTGCCCGCTGCCGCGGGATCGCCGGCAAAGCCGGCTCCCACAAGGAGCCGTGGACCTGTGACAGCCATGCCCACATGGCGACGTCAGAGCCCCTTCGCCGCCTGTGCCACTGCACGGAACAGTGCGCGGCCCTTGTTCATGGTTTCTTCCCACTCGGCCGCCGGATCGGAGTCGAAGACGACGCCGCCGCCGGCCTGTACGTGCAGGCGGCCGTCCTGGATCACTGCCGTGCGAATGGCGATGGCCGTATCCGCATCGCCCCACCAGCCGAGCCAGCCGATGGCCCCGGCGTAGATGTTGCGCTTGAATGGCTCCAGTTCCTGGATGATTTCCAGCGCGCGGATCTTCGGCGCGCCGCTCACGGTGCCCGCGGGGAACGTGGCCTTGATCACGTCCATGTACGACAGGTTGTCGCCAATCTCGCCTTCCACCTGCGACACGATGTGCATCACGTGCGAATAGCGCTCCACCACGAAGGATTCGGCAAGCTCCACCGTACCCGTCTTGCTTACGCGGCCCACGTCGTTGCGGCCGAGGTCGATGAGCATGAGGTGCTCGGCGCGCTCCTTCGGATCGGCGAGCAGTTCCGTTTCCAGTGCCACGTCTTCCGCTTCGTCCTTTCCGCGGCGACGCGTGCCGGCGATGGGGCGCAGCACCACGCGGCCGTTCTTCAGGCGCACCAGGATCTCCGGCGACGAGCCGACGATCTGCGTGGGGCCGATGTCGATGAAGAACATGTACGGCGACGGATTCATCGCGCGCAGGGCGCGGTATACATCCACCGGGCGCGCGTTGAAACCGATGCTGAGGCGCTGCGAAGGCACCACCTGGAAGATGTCGCCGGCGCGGATGTATTCCTGCGCGGTGCGCACCATCGTCTCGTATTCGTCGCGGGTGAATGTGGATTTGAAGTCGGACTCGTCAAGCGCTTCCGGCTGCAGCAGTTGCGGATACGACACACCGCCCTGGCGCAGGCGGAAGGCCAGCGCGTCGAGCCGGCGCGAGGCTTCCGCGTACGCCTGCGGCCGCGACGGATCGGCATGCACGATGAGGTAGAGGCGGCCCTTGAGGTTATCGAACACCGCCACTTCGTCGGCAAGCATCAGCAGCACGTCGGGCGTGCCGAGCTCGTCCTTCTTGTCCCACTGCGCCAGGCGCTTTTCGATGTAGCCGATGGTCTCGAAACCGAAGTAGCCGACGAGGCCGCCGGTGAAGTCGGGCAGGCCCGGAAGCTTCGGCACGTCGTACTGCTTGCGGAGGATTTCGATCTCGCCGAGCGGATCGTCGAGGTGCCGACGTTCGACGACCTCCCCGCTTTCCTCCACTTCCAGCTCGTGTCCGCGCAGGCGATACACCCGGCGCGCCGGCAGGCCGATGATGGAATGGCGCCCCCAGGTGGCGCCGCCTTCCACCGATTCGAACAGGAAGGTGTACGGGCCATCGGCCAGCTTCAGGTACACCGACAGCGGGGTGTCGAGGTCGGAAAACACCTCGCGCACCAGCGGAATGCGCGTGTGGCCCTGCGCGGCGTAGGCGTCGAATTGTTCGCGGGAGATCATCGGGGGCGGGACTATGGGGGTAATTCTCGATTGTAGTGTGGGAGCCGCTTCAGCGGCGATGGGTGCTCGCGGCAAGGTTGCCCGCTGCCGCGGGATCGCCGGCATAGCCGGCTCCCACAGTGCATCGGGGCCCCGGCGATGTGCGTCAGGCCAGACGCTGGCGCGGCAGGCCTTTCAGGTGGAGGGTGAACGCCACGCCGCCGTCGAGGTTGCGGGCGCTGGCGCTGCCCTGATGACGTTCGGCCACGAGGCGCACCACGTACAGGCCGAGCCCCAGGTGCGGCGCGTCGCCGGGCGTGGCCTTGTCGCGCAGGCTCACCAGCGAGTCGAACAGCCGCCCCTGCATCGCCGCCGGCAGCGGCGGGCCCTGGTTGGCAAGTTCGATGTCCGCGCCGTCGGTCGTCGGGCGCAGGGCGATGCATATCCATCCATCCCCGGGGGTGAAAGACAGTGCGTTGTCGAACAGCTTGTCCAGCGCCTGGGCCACGAGTTCGGGCGACACGTGCATGAATACCGGCGTTCCGGGCAGTTCCACCTCCAGCCGGCGATCGCCCGCGAGCACCCGATAGCCTTCGGCGCAGCCGCGCACGATATCGGCCAGGTCGACATCCTCGGCTTCCGCGGCGGCAATGGCCCGCTCCATGCGGCTGGCCTCGCTCATGGCGCGCACCAGCGCCCCCAGGCGCGCCACGCCGTCGCGTGCGCGTGCCAGGTAAGGCTCCGCCTCGGCGGGCAGGCCGGCGTGATCGAGGTTGTCCAGCGACGATTTCACGATCGCCAACGGAGTGTTCAACTCGTGCGAGAGCTTCGAGGCCAGCGTGCGCAGGTAATCGGTATAACTGCCCACCACGTCGAACAGGCGCTCGAAGCTGCGCGCGAGATCGCCCAGTTCGTCGTTGGCGTCGGTCAGCGGGAAAGGCCCGTCGAATCGCCCGTCGTTCGCCTGCGCGCGCTCGGCCGCGTTGCGCAGCCGGCGCAGGCGAAACGTGAGCCGCGTGGCGAACAGCAAGAGCACGCCGCCTGCCACAAGCAGCACCGCGAAGCTGGTGATCAGCAGGCCGAACAGGGCCCGGTTCGCCAGCAGCGGCACGGCGCGGCTCGGCTGTTCCAGAAGCACCACGCCGTGCAACTTGCCGCGCGCCTCCACAGGCATCGCCACGGCCAGCACAACGCTGCTCCGCGCCTCGCCGGCACGCCATGCGGTGGCCGGCTTTCCTGCGATGGCTTCGCGCACTTCGGGAAGATCGATGCGGGGCGCGTCTTCCGCCCAGGCGCTTTCCGCGTCGAAGCGGGTGGCCAGCAACGAGCGGTACACCAGCGACGCGAACCAGCCGGGGCGCTCGGACGCGGGGAGATCCGGCAGGTCCAGCCTTCCGCTTTGCGCTACCAGCCAGGCGTCGGCGGACAGCAAGCGCACCCGCACGCCGTCCGGTGCCAGACGGGCCAGTTCCTGCGACAGCGCGGGGGAGAAGTCGACGAGCGGGCGGCTCTCGGCGCTCAGCGGTTCGTTGTCGCCGGCGGCGGCCACGTGCACGCCAAGTCCGAAACGATCGAGCCTGAGGCCGCGCGGCAACCGGAACTCCACACGGAAGCCGCTGCCGTCTTCCTGCCACTGCGCGTTGATGCGGTCGGGCAGCACGCCGGCTTCGGCGTCGAGCGCGATGGCGGTCGTCGGGCCCGGCGCCGCGCTGGCCAGCAGGTAGCGCTGCGCGTCCTCGCCGCTGGCGATGGAGACGATGAGATGGTCGGCGCTGAGCGCCAGCCGGTCGCCGGCGTCCGCACGCCGCCGCTGCGGCGCACGCACCTCCACGCTGAAATACAGCCAGTGATCGTCTTCGGCCAACATCACCTTCGCGTTGCTGCCGAAGGTCTGTGCCCAAGGGCTGAGGGACGCCCAGTCGTCGCCGTAACCGTCGATCGTGATCGGCACCGGCGTGCGCTGCAGGTACCACGCTGGGCCGGCGGGCGGCAGCGGCGCGTCCACCACCACGAGGCTGCGCGCCATCGCGCGCGCCGACGCCAGCAGGGCCTGGGCCTGCCCTTCGCGCAGCAGCGTTTCCATCTGCCGCACGTAAAGCCAGCCGGCAACGGGAAGCGCCAGCGTGCACAGTGCGACCAGGAGGAGTTTTTGGCGGAGGGTCATGAAGGGATGCCTGGGCGCGTGCTCGCCGCTATAGCGGCTCCTACATGTGTGTCGCTGTAGGAGCCGCTATAGCGGCGAGGCTCTTCACGGCGTCCAGCGATAGCCCACCCCGTGCACGGTCTCGATGGCATCGAAGTCCGGCGCCAGGGCCACGAACTTCTTGCGGATGCGCTTGATGTGCGAGGTGATGGTGGCATCGTCCACCACCAGTTCCGCCTCGCGCATGAGCTGGTCGCGATTCTTCACGTGGCCGGGGAAGCGCACCAGCGTGTGCACCATCCAGAATTCGGTCACGGTCAGCGGAATCTCGATGCCGTTCCACAGCACACGCATGCGCTCCGATTCCAGCTTCAGCGGGCCGTGCTCGATCACGGTCTCGCTGGCCGTGGGCGTCTTCAGCGATTCGATGCGGCGGAACAGCGCGGCGATGCGGGCGGCCAGTTGGTGCAGGCTGGTGTCTTTGGAAAGGTAGTCGTCCGCGCCGAGGCGAAGGCCCGAGATCACGTCGAAATCCGAATCGCGCGCCGTGAGGAAGATGATCGGGAGCGTGGCGGACTTCGCGCGAAGCTCGCGGCAGAGGTCGAAACCGCCTTCGGGCTCGTCGCCCAGGCCGATGTCGATGATCACGAGTTCAGGCAGGCGCATGGCGAAGGCGTTCGACGCCTCGCCCCGCGAGCCGTAACCGCGCGTTTCGTAACCGAAGCGATTCAGGGCCTCCACGTAGTTGGCGCGGATGAGGGGTTCGTCTTCGACGATGGCGATACTGCGGGCCATGGGGCATTCCGTGGATGGGTTCGGCGTGCGCAGCGTGCTATGTGCCCGCCCGCGCTGCAAGACCCGTACCCGCATTGCCCGCGTTTCGCCTCCCTGAACGCCGCCCGCAAGCACGATTCCGGCACCTTCGGCCGTGCACGAAGTCTTTGCCCCTCTTTTGCCATAAACGATCCGCGGATTGCCCTGGACAGGACGCCCCGCCCGCCGCGTGCGGCTTTCAACTGTGCATGACGGCGTGACATCCGGCGCCGGAGGAGAACCCATGAAAACCAAGCCCGACGCCGACAACACCGAACTCGAACGCGACTTCGAACCCCTGCGCGTTGCCCTTGCCCTGGGCGCGCTGCTGCTGGGCCTGCTTTTCGGCGTGCATTGACGGAGGCATGACCATGGATCTTTTCGACGACTTCGTGGAACCGGCCATGGAAGGCCTTGGCGCGGCCGGCGCGCACGGAAGTGCGCCGGTCGCAGGGCCGGTGGAACCCGACCCCAACTGGCAGCCCGTTTAACCCTTTCCCCTGAGCTCCTCCCCCCGGGAGCCTCCTTCACTCCCCCATCCGCATGGACGGGGGAGCTTTTTGCGTGCCGTTATTGGGGCGCACGAACCCGAGAGGCCACCTGCCCGATCGGCACAAGCTCCGTCGGCTGTACCTCGCCGACCGTGACCGTGCCGGCCATGCCGCGGAAATAATCCTCGCCCGCGTGCGACAGCAACTTGTTCATGCTGAAACTGGAGCCTCCTCCGACGCGGTTCGGATCGCCGTCGGCGCCGAATTGCCCGCTGGAGTCGCCATTCGGCGGCGACAGCCCCGTGATGAAGATGGACCCGCCGACAGCGGTCGCGGCTTCGATCATCCGCATCTCGGCAACGTAACGCCGATGCGCGCGCCGGCCCGCCACGGGATCGGCGTACTGACCGCGCAAGTCGCGCCAGTAGGCATCGGCCTGCGCGCGTTCCTCCGGAGAGCTTCCAAGGTACGCACGCGTGAAGGCCTTTTCATACAGCGGATCGTGACGCTCGGCCGCAAGCGCCAGCCACGCCACGCCCAGGGGGCGGTTCACCTTGCCCCTGTCGCCGTTGAAATACATGAGACCCAGCACGTATTGCGCCGGCTTGCTCGCCCAATAGGCCGCGTCGCGGAAACGCTCCTCCGCACGGCCGTCGTGACTCTGGCCGTAATCGCGCACACCGGCGCAAAAGTAGTACTCCCCAGGAAGCAGCCGTTCGAGTCCGGTGGCGCATGACCTGACGGACGCCTTGATGGCCTCCCTCGGGTTGTCGGGCGCCGCTTCACCAGCAACGGCGGCGGTCGAAATGCAGAACAGTACGAACGCGACAATCCTTACCACTGGCATGATCACTGCCTCCATGTACGTTGGATTTTTGAACCCCCGCCCCCGCGGGCCGCCCGTCGATCGACGGACGGCTTTCCGCAGGCTACTCCGATCCGGCTAGTCGTGTCGGGCCGCCGTGGTCACCTGGCTGATCGGCACCAGTTCGGCATCGCCCACGAACACGTGGCTGTTGTACCCGTAGAAGTACATGGCCTTCTGGTTCTGCAATATGCGGCCGAGCGAGAAGCCGCTCTGCAGCGGCTGGCCGCCCGGAACGCCGGCATATCCGTAAGGCAGCGTCACGCCATCGATGAAGATGCTGCCGCCGAAATTCACCGCCCAGGCGATCTGCCGGTATTCGCGGTCGAAACGGCGTTCCGCGCGCGGCGCCGCCACGGCGTCGGCGTAAGTGCCCTTCATGTCTTTCCAATAGGCATTCGCCTGGGAAAGCTCATCCGGCGTCACCTGTTGGTAAGCCGAGACGAAGGTGGGCTCGTAAGCGGGGTCGTGCCGTTCCGAGGCCAACGCCAGCCACGCGAGGCCAAGCGGGCGGTTCTTCTCCGCATGATCGCCATTGAAGTACATGACGCCGAGCGCGTACTGCGCAGGCTTGCTGCCCCACGCGGCGGCGTTGAGCAGGCTCTGCCGGGCAAGACCGTCATGCCCGCTCCAGTAGCTGCGGGCCGCGGAGCAGAAGTAGTAATCGCCGGGGAGGAAGCGCTCGAGGCCACCGGGACACGGCATGAGGGAACGCGAAACGGCGTCCTTCTGATCGGGCAGGGGCTGAGGTTTCTCGCCCGCAACGGCGAGAGGCGCGGCGACAAGTGCCGCGAAGGAGAGAACGAACGATGCGATGCGTTTCATGATCGACTCCGACGGTTGTCTCACGGTACCCCCGGTACACGGAGCAGCTTCGGACCGCGCTGTGGAGTCCTCCCCTGAGGCGCCGTCACGGTCCGGAGCGGCGTCCCAACCCGCCGGGGACATCACTTCCCGGCGGGCCGCTTCACCTTAGCAGTGGAATTGCTATCGACATGTGAATTGCGGCGCCGACCCGGGATCAGCCGCCGATCGCCGCGTGCATGCGGCGGATGACATCGGCATAGTCCGGCGCGTTGAAGATGGCCGAACCGGCCACGAAGGTATCGGCGCCCGCGGCGGCGATCTGGCCGATGTTGTCGGGCGTGACGCCGCCGTCCACTTCCAGGCGGATGGCGCGGCCACTCGCGTCGATGCGCTCGCGCACGTGGCGGATCTTGTCCAGCGCGGTGGGAATGAACTTCTGCCCGCCGAAGCCCGGGTTCACCGACATGATCAGCACCATGTCGATCTTGTCCATCACATAGTCCAGCCAGGAGAGCGGCGTGGCCGGATTGAACACCAGGCCTGCCTCGCAGCCTTCGTCCTTGATGAGCTGGATGGTGCGATCCACGTGCTCGGTGGCTTCCGGATGGAAGCTGATGCTGCGCGCGCCGGCCTTGGCAAAGTCCGGCACGATGCGATCCACCGGCTTGACCATCAGGTGCACGTCGATGTGCTCGGCAATGCCGTAGTTGCGCAGTGCTTTCAGCACCATGGGCCCGATGGTGAGGTTGGGCACGTAGTGGTTGTCCATCACGTCGAAATGCACCCATTGCGCGCCGGCATCGAGCACCTTGCGCGTGTCTTCGCCCAGACGGGCGAAATCGGCGGAAAGGATGGACGGGGCGATGACGGGGGATTGCTTGGCCATGGCGGGGTACCGTTTTCGTTGGGAGCCGTGTCGGGAGCTCGAGGTGAAGCTTACGGCGAGCGCTTTGTCTTGGGGCTTTATGTGGGAGCCGCTTCAGCGGCGATGGGTGCTTGCGACAGGATGGCCCGCTGCCGCGGGATCGCCGGCATAGCCGGCTCCCACAGAAACGGTGGTTCTCACAGGACCTTTGCCAGCTTCGGGAATCATAGCCGGCTGCCGCCGAATTACTTGAACCCCCGCTCCGCCTTGATGCGTTCGTAAGCCGCGTTGATCTCGCTGGCGCGGGCTTCGGCGCGGCGACGCATGTCTTCCGGCAGGTCGCCCAGGCGGTCCGGGTGGTGTTCGGAAATGAGCTTGCGGTAGGCCCGCTTGATGGCGCGGTCGTCGGCGTCGCGCTGGATGCCGAGGACTGCGTAGGGGTCGGGGCCCTGAGTGCTCCGTTGCGGGGGCACATAACCGCCGCCGTTGGCCCGTCCGCCGTAGGCGCGCCCGCCGGCGCTCGCGTTCCAGGCGTAGCCCTTCATCGCCATGAGCGCCATGAGTTCCATGTCGCTGACGCGCAGGGCGAAGGCCAGCTGACGGAGCAGGGCCATCTTTTCCGGCGAGGGATTGCCTTCCGCCAGCACCGTTTCGATCACCACGTCGATCACCGGGAACGCGTGGTCGCGGCGGTGGCCGACCCAATGGCGCAGCTCGTCGATCACCGCGGTGGCATTGAATTCGGGCTGCTTGCCCTCGTTGAAGGCGTCGATAGCGGTGCGGCGGTCGTCCTGGTCGAGCCCCATGCGCGCCATCAGCCGCTCGGCGATGGCGATCTCGGCCTCGGAGACGCGGCCGTCGGCCTTCGCGACTGCGCCGATCAGGGCAAACAGCGGGGCGATATAGCCACCCTGGGCCGGGGTGCGCCGCCGCTGCTGCTGACGACTGGCGTCGAACATGAAGCCGAGCGCGCCGCCGACGATGGCGCCGAGGAGGTTGTGGGTAATCCACATGCCGAGGACGGCGCCGATGAGCGTGCCGGTGAAATTCATTGAGCGGCCTTGGAAGGCGGGAGGGCGGAATACCACTCGGCGAGCCGGTCGAGTTCCGCATCGGTGAGGGGGCCGGTCGCGGCGCGCATCACGGGAATGTCGCGGCGGCCGTCGCGGTACTGGCGCAGGGCCTCGCGCAAGTAGTCGAGCTTTTGCCCCGCCAGGTTGGGGGCGCCGGGAATTCTGCCGACGCCGTCTTCGCCGTGACAGGCGGCGCACAGGCCGAGGCGTGCCGGCTTGTCGGGCGGCGCGGCGAGGACAGGGGCGGACAGGGCCAGGGCTAGCGCCGCGGTCGAAAAGGTTCGCATGGCAAGGCTATGGGGGCGGTAACCCGGGATTCTAGCAGGCCCGGTGGCACGGACTATCTATGCGAGCTTCACTGTGGGAGCCGCTTCAGTGGCGATGGGTGCATGGGCCAAGCTGGCCCGCTGCCGCGGGATCGCCGGCACAGCCGGCTCCCACAGTTACAATGACAGGATCGCCGTCCTCATCGGAGCCCACTGTGCCCACCACCCTCTCGCAATCCGACCTGCCCGGCCTGGAACTCATCCATCGCGGCAAGGTGCGCGACGTCTACGCCCTGCCCGGCAACCGCCTCCTGATGGTGGCGACCGACCGGCTCTCGGCCTTCGACGTGGTGTTGCCGGACCCGATTCCGGGCAAGGGCGAGATGCTCACCCAGATCTCGAACTTCTGGTTCGCGAAGACGGCGCACATCATCCCCAACCACCTCACCGGCGACGACGTGGCCTCGGTGCTCCCGAAGGGCGTGGATCCCGCGCTGTACGCGAAGCGTGCCGTGGTGACGAAGCGCCTGAAGCCCGTGCCGGTGGAGGCCATCGCGCGCGGCTACCTCATCGGGTCCGGCTGGAAGGATTACCAGGCCACGGGAGCGCTCTGCGGCATCACGCTCCCGCCGGGCCTGCGCCAGGCGGAGAAACTGCCCGAACCCATCTTCACACCGTCGACGAAGGCCGCCGTGGGCGACCACGACGAGAATGTGAGCTTCGACGCCGTCGTGGCGGCGGTGGGCGAAGAGCTGGCCGGGGCCGTGCGGAAGGCCACGCTGGATATCTACACCTTCGCCGCGGCCTATGCCGCCGAGCGGGGCATCATCGTGGCGGACACCAAGTTCGAGTTCGGCACCGACGAGAACGGCGTGCTGCACATCATGGACGAGATGCTCACCCCCGACTCCTCGCGCTTCTGGCCGGCCGACGAATACGCCGTGGGCATCAGCCCGCCCAGCTATGACAAGCAGTTCGTGCGCGACTACCTGGAACGCGTCGGCTGGAACAAGACGCCGCCGGCACCGAAGGTTCCGAAGGAAGTCATCGACGGTACCGCCGCGAAATACGCCGAGGCCCTCGACAAGCTCGCCGGCATCCGCCTGGACTAAGCTAGTCGCATCGAGGCAGCACGGAGGGGACAGCCATGCGTGACGCAGCAACGTGGTTCGGCAACTACAGCCGCGACCACCAGAACCCGACCAACCAGCTGATCCACTGGATCTGTGTGCCGGCGATCACCTGGACGGTGGTGGCCTTCGTCTGGCTGCTCCCCGTACCGCAATGGCTCGGCAAACCAGGTTTCTGGGCCGTGTTCGCCATGTTCCTGGCCTTCTGCTTCTACTACTTCCGGCTTTCCCGCGTGATCGGACTGGCCATGGCCGGCGCCTTCGTCGCGCTGGCGCTGTTCACCGACATGCTCTACCGCGGCATCGGCATCACCGGCCTCACGAAGCTGGCGATCGGCGTGTTCGTGCTGGCCTGGATCGGCCAGTTCGTGGGCCACAAGATCGAAGGCCGGCGTCCATCCTTCTTCACCGATCTCCAGTACCTGCTGATCGGTCCGGCGTGGCTGATGAGCAAGGCACTCGGCCGCTTCGGCGTGTCGTACTGACGGACACACCGTGACCCAGTCCCTCCTGACCCTGTTCTCCGCCGGCATCTGGTGGGTGATCTACTCCAGCGCCATCGCGGTCGTTCCCGCCCTGATCGTCTGGCTGTCGCTGCGCTGGCTGGAGAAAACCCCGGTGGTGTTCAACCGGGCCTACCTGGCCAGCCTGCTCTGGGCACTGGCGGCCGTGCTCACAGGCGGTCTGGTCATCGCCGCGCAGCATGGCCGCGCGCCGGGCGCATCCATCTTCACCCTGCCCTGGATGCGCGCGTCGCTGGTGGTGGACATGCTGTTGGGCGCATGGCTGGTCTGGTGGATGGTGCCGCGCGTGGACGCCCGCCGGGTGAAGCCGACCAGCGCCTGCATGGCGGTGGCGCTCGTGATGGTGGTGGCCATGGTGGTGGGAACCGCCATCCGGCGATAGGGGCGCCCTATCGGCGCCATTCGCAACATCAGTTGGACTTGGGCCCGCCCGTCCCCATAATGAGATTCATTCTTATTGGGAGTCAGCCATGGCTCGACAGATCAAATTCGCGGCCACGCATTTCAGCATCGCGTTTTCCATGAGCTACGCGGTGAACCAGAACGTGGCACTCAGTACGTTCTTCGGCATCGCCGAGCCCATCGCCTTCGCCTTTGGCCGCGATCTCACGCGGGGCGGGCATCGCGGCATTCCGCTAACGCCCGCCGCCTGATCCACCGCCGATGCGTGCGTTGGTTTCGGTCACCGCGCGCGTGAAGCCTTTGAACGGGATGTCGGTGATGCCGACCAGCCCGATGTGCGCGTTTTCGCCGTCGAGGACGCGCCCCGTGACCGGCTGGTCCACGTACTGGAACCAGTGCGTGCCCACGACCACACCCGAGGCCGCCGCAGCGTCGACGAAACGGGCGTAAGCCTTGCCGCGTTCTTCCTCGTTGGCGACGGCCGCGACACCGCTGCCGAACGGCCCCCTGTCCGCCGAACCGAAGTGGAATTCCGTGATCAGCACGGGTTTGTCGAGTTTGCGGAAAGCAGCCACATCGAAGCCATGCTCGGGCACGTCGGTATACGTGTTGATGCTGGTGACGTCCGCATAGGTTGCGCTCGCTTCTTCCACCTCGGGCGTTCGGACGGCCAGACGGCCGCCGAGGAACAGGTGGTGGGGATCGGCCTTCTTCAGCGTTTCGGCCACCGTGCGGAAGTACTGCGCCGCGTATAGCTTCAGGAAAGCGATGTAGTCGGCGGCGATCGCGGGATGGGCTTCGTCGGGCGGGGGCGCCCTGAAGCCTTCTGCCGCCACCGCGTCCCAGCGTGTTACGGGCACGCCCCATGCCTTGGCGAACGCCGCGATGTCGCCATGGGTTTTCTTAAGGTATGCCAGGAAAGCTCGCTTGGCGGGGCTGGCGGGTCCTTGCGCGAGGGTTCCGGTAGCGAGCGCCCAGCGTCCCTGCGGTCCCTGGCCCGCCCAGGCGAGTTCGTTGTCGGCGAAGTAGCCGAGGAGCCACGGGTCGTCGCGTACGCCTGCGGTCGCCTTCGCGACGGCTGCCTGCGTGGCGGCGGCGAAGCGTGGATCGAAGGGATCGGGCATGCGGCCCCAATAGTCGAAGCCGGTGCTCACCGAGTTGAAGTCGCCTGCGATCAGGATCGGGACGGTATAGGCGATGCGGGATTCGTCGGAAGCTCCCCCAGAGAAAGCGGGATCGCTCCAGTTGCCGAGCGTGTTGAAGCGCCAGGCCTTCAGGCGGTCGATGGTGCGCTTGCGCCACGCGGCGCGCACGTCGCCGTCGCCGAGCGAGCGCGCGACGTTGTTCGCGTAGACGTCCCACCAGCGACCGTGGTTCATCCCGTTGTCGCGCTGCGACCCCTGGTCGCTGCGGCTGTCGCCCACACCGCCGAACCTCCCGTTCGCAGCAGCCGGGTCGGCAAACATGAATTCCCGCCCCTGCACGTAGGTACGTCCGTCGGTAAAGTTCACTGCGTTCACGCCGAGCGAGAAAAACGCGTGCCCCTCCGGCGACACGAGCCACCACCGGTCGCCCTGCTTCTGCGTGTGGAACCAGCCGGTGGCCTGCATGGCGGGAAGATCGGTACGGCCGCCGAAGCGGTCGAAATTCGTCGGCTTCGTCGCCGCCGGCGCCTCGTTGGCCCGAGCCTTCAGCGAAGCATCGTCGGCGATCTTCTCCGGCCAGGTAGCCCGCGTGTACTGGCCATAGCGATCGACAATGCCGGTATAGGCGGCACGCAGGTCGCCGTCGCCGCCCACATCGTCGAGCCGGCCGAGCAGGATCGTCTGCGGCGCGCCGGGTCCAGGCATGGACAACGTCACGGCCGTGACCGCTCCCGCATCGATGGTGCCATCCACAGTGGTCGCCACGAGCCGAAGCCCCGCCTCCCCTGTAGGAGCCGCTATAGCGGCGAGCGCAGCACCGCCCCCCGCTTTGCTTCCGTCAGGCCCGGCAAAAGGCATCGGCGGACCCACTTGCATCCCGAATGCGCGGGGCGATGTCGCGTGCAGCGGTAGCGAAAGCGTCATCGGCGGGCCGGGAGGAAGGCCGACCGTGGCGGTGAGGTGCTTCGCTCCGGAGGCCACGTCGACGACCAGCGTCACGGGCCAGGGCATGCCGTTCTGCACGCGCAGGCGCATCGTTCCACTGGCCGGCCAGCTCCACGCCCCTTGCTTCGGCGCCAGCAAGAGCGAGGGCCTTGGTGCCGGCTTGAAGGTCACCGCCACCAGTTCCTCGCCATCGGCGCCTTTGCGCACGGTGGGATCGAACGTGGCATCGGTGGCAGCGATGCGCACCGCTTCCCCGGGATGGACGGGCGACACCGTGGCGCAGTGAGCGGTGAGGGCGAGGCCGCCAAGAGCGATGGCAATCAATACGCGCATTGCACAAATCTGCCACGGTGGAGATGAATGAGTTGTGGGAGCTTCCCATGCAGGCGAGTTGTGGGAGCCGGCTATGCCGGCGATCCCGCGGCAGCGGGCACGCTTGCCGCAAGCACCCTATCGCCGCTGAAGCGGCTCCCACAGGAGGCGGCTCCAGCCGATATCTTCAGCGCCTCGTGACGGCGGAACGCCGTCGCCACAGATAATAAACCGGCACACCGAGCGCGATGATGACCAAGCTCATGCCTGCATCACCAGGCGTGTCGATGGCCGTGGCCGCGATCACGCACAGCACCGTCGTGGTGAAGACCAGCGGAAGCCAGGGGTAACCGGGCACAAGGTAGGGCGAAGGTTCCGACGTGAGCTTCTTGCGATACCAGAAGATCGTGGCGATGCCGAAGGCATGCGACAACCACTCGCCCACCGTCGTGTAGTTCAGCAGCGCATTGAAGCTGCCCGACAGGATCAGCACGATCGCCCACCCGCCCAGCGCCACCAGCGCGAACTGCGGTGCGCCCGTGCGCGGTTCGATGCGCGCGATGGGCCGGAAGAACATGCCGTCCGCGCTCATCACCTGCAGCACACGCGCACCGCCTGCAATGGCGATGCTGCAATAGCCGAAGGTGGAACACGCGATGCCCACGGCGATGATCGTGGCGCCGGATTCCCCGAAGACGCGGCGCATGAGGTCGGCTGCAGGGGCTGTGCTGGCCGCGAGCCCGGCATGGCCGAGGCCCGCCATGTAGGCGACGTTCACCAGCACGTAGCAGATCACGACGCTGACCATGCCGAGGCCCAGTGCACGGGGCAGCGTGCGCTGCGGTTCGCGCACTTCGCCGGCCAGATCGTTGAGGTAGTGGAACCCGCCGTAGGCGAACAGCGCGGGAAGCAGCGCCCCGACGATCGTGCCCACCGGCACGTCGTGCGTCGGATCGGCGGCAAACGCAAGGCCGAGATGGCCGCGCGCCAGGAACAGGCCCACCACGATCAGCAGCGCGACGGCGCCGAGCTTCAGAACGGTGAAGGTGTTCTGTACCCAGGCACCGGCGCGGATGCCGAAGAGGTTCACGGTGACGATGAAGCTGATCGCCCCTACCGCAACGGGCTTCACCCATTCGGCCGACAGGCCGGCGGCACGACACGCATAGTCGGCGAACGTGGTGGCGACCGCGGCGACGCTGCCGGGGTAATTGATGAGCGCCATGGTCCAGCCGAAAAGGAACGCCGGCAGTTGCCCGAAGGCTTCCCGCAGGTAGACATAGGTGCCGCCAGCCTGAGGTCTCCGCGCGCCGAGTTCGGCGTAACAGAGCACCCCGGCGAGTGTGAGCAGGCCGCCGAGCGTCCAGAGCACGATGACCTCGGTGCCGGAACTGGTGAGCTGCGCAACGGTGGCAGGCGTGCGGAAGATACCCGCGCCGATGACACCGCCGATGACGATCATCGCGGCATCCCAGACGCCAAGGCGACGGAAGTAGTGGGCTGGCTGAGGGGCTGGCATCCGGCGACGATGCCATAAGCGGGGCCATAGGGCGAGAAGGACCAGAGCGACCTCTCGCCTGTAGGAGCCGCTATAGCGGCGAGGGAACCTCGCGACACTGCTGCAAGATGCCCTCGCCGCTATAGCGGCTCCTACAGTTAACGCACTCGCTACAGCCAGACCGCGTTCCAGTATGGGTATTGGCCAATCTGGCTCACGAGACCCGCCCGGAGGGGGTTCGCGACGAGATAGCGAGCTGCTGCCTTGATGTCGTCGTCGTAGCGAAGCGCCCTGTCGTGAAACGTGCGCTGCCAGACGGGAGACTCGCGCCGCGTTTCACGCTTGATGGCACGCGATACGGCCGCCTTGAATCGGCCGACCGCACGGTGGAGGTCCTCGTCGCCGAGTTCGATGAGGCCGTGCCAATGGTCCGGCATAAGAACCCATGCCAAACATCGGGCGTCTCGCCAGGTGGCGGTCCGATGGCATAAGCGCGATGCGGTGCGCGCATGGCGCACGTCGCGAAAAAGCGGTGTCCGGTTCCACGTAACCGTTGTCACGAAGTAGATGCGTCCCGCTTCGGAGACGCGACCGGCGCGTAATCGGTTGGAGTGTTCCGGCGAGGCCATCCAGTAAGGATGAGACGACGGAGCCGCGGACGCTGCCAGTCATACGGCAGCGTCCGCGTAGGTGCTTATTTCTTCTTCGGAATGTAAAGATCCGTGATGGTGCCTTCGTACACCTCGGCGGCCATGCCCACGGATTCGCCCAGCGTCGGGTGGGGGTGGACGGTGCGGCCGATGTCGCCGGCTTCTGCGCCCATCTCGATGGCCAGGGCCAGTTCGGAGATGAGGTCGCCCGCGTGCGGGCCGACGATGCCGGCGCCCACGATGCGGTGGGTTTCCTCGTCGAACAGGAGCTTGGTGAAGCCTTCCGTGCGGTCGATGCCGATGGCGCGGCCGGAGGCCGCCCAAGGGAACTTGCCCACGCCGATCTTCAGGCCCTTTTCCTTCGCCTCGCGCTCGGTCACGCCCACCCAGGCGATTTCCGGGTCGGTGTACGCCACCGACGGAATCACGCGCGCGTCGAAGAAGCTCTTCTGCCCCGCCGCGGCTTCCGCCGCCACCTTGGCTTCGTGCGTGGCCTTGTGCGCCAGCATCGGCTGGCCGACGAGGTCGCCGATGGCGAAGATGTGCTTCACGTTCGTGCGCATCTGGCGGTCGACCGGAATGAACCCGCGATCGCTGACCTCGACGCCTGCCTTCTCGGCACCGACCTTGCCACCGTTCGGCACGCGGCCAACGGATACCAGCACGCGGTCGTACACGGTCGTTTCGGGAATGCTCTCGCCGTCGAAGGTGACTTCGATGCCCTTCTTCGTGGCCTTGGCTTCCACCACCTTCGTCTTCAGGTGGATACCCTTGTAGCGCTTGGCGATGCGTGCCTGCAGCGGCTTGATGAGGTCGGCATCGGCACCCGGGATGAGCTGATCGGCGAGTTCGACCACCGTCACCTCGGAACCCAGGCCGGCATACACCGTGGCCATTTCCAGGCCGATGATGCCACCGCCCACGACGAGCAGCTTCTTCGGCACGTCGCGCAGTTCGAGCGCGCCGGTGGACGTGATGATGCGCTCGTCGTCCCACGGGAACGAAGGCAACTTCACCGGCTGCGAGCCCGCCGCGATAATCGCATTGCGGAAACGGATGAGCTTGGTGCCCTCGGCCGTCTGGACTTCCATTTCGTTCGGCGAAATGAAGCTGCCGACGCCGGTGACGGTACGCACCTTGCGTGCCTTCGCCATCTGCGCGAGGCCACCGGTGAGCTTGCCGACCACCTTCTCCTTGAAGGTGCGGAGCTTGTCGAGGTCGATCTTCGGCTTGCCGAACGCGATGCCGTGGGCTTCCATGGCGGCCGCTTCGTCGATGACGGCGGCCGCGTGCAGCAGCGCCTTCGACGGAATGCAGCCCACGTTGAGGCACACGCCGCCGAGCGATTCGAAACGCTCGACCAGCACGGTGTCCAGCCCGATGTCCGCGCCGCGGAACGCCGCGGTATAGCCGCCCGGGCCGGAGCCTAGGACGACCAGCTCGCATTCGATGTCGGCCTTGCGGCCGGAGTCGCCGGCCGCCGTGGGCGCGGGAGCCGAAGCGGCGGCCGCCTGCTTCGGCGGTGCGGGCGCGGGCGAGGGCGGTGCCGGCGGGGGCGCGTCCTTCGTTACGGACTGCCCGACCACTTTCTCCGCGGCCGGCGCTTCCGCGCCACCCTCGGCTTCGACGAGGGCGATGACGGTACCGTCGTTGACCTCATCGCCGACCTTGACCTTCAGTTCGACGATCTTGCCGCCCTGCGAGGCGGGCACGTCCATGGTGGCCTTGTCGGATTCCAGCGTGATGAGGCTCTGGTCCTTGGCGACGGTGTCGCCGACCTTCACCAGGATCTCGATGACGGGCACGTCGTGCGAACCGCCGAGATCGGGAACCTTGAGTTCGATCGTGTTAGCCATGCGTGCCGGCCTCCGTCAGAGCAAGAGGCGACGGATGTCGCCGAGCTGGGTGGCGAGGTACACGGCGAAGCGCGCGGCCAGGGCACCGTCGATCACGCGGTGGTCGTACGACAGGGACAGCGGCAGCATGAGGCGCGGCGCGAATTCCTTGCCGTTCCAGACGGGCTTCATCTGCGCCTTCGACACGCCGAGGATGGCCACTTCCGGTGCGTTGATGATCGGCGTGAACGCCGTACCGCCGATGCCGCCGAGCGAGGAAATGGAGAAGCAGCCGCCCTGCATGTCGTTGGCGGTGAGCTTCTTGTCGCGCGCCTTCTTCGAGATCTCGCCCAGTTCGGCCGCGAGTTCGAGCAGGCCCTTCTTGTCGGCGTCGCGAATGACCGGCACGACAAGGCCGTCCGGCGTGTCCACGGCGATGCCGATGTGGAAATACTTCTTCAGCGTGAGCTTCTCACCCGACGCGTCGAGCGACGCGTTGAAGGTGGGGAACTTCTTGAGCGCCGCGACCACCGCCTTGATCTGGAATACCAGCGGGGTGATCTTGAGGTCCTTGTTCTCTTCGCCGAGCTTCTTGCGGAAGGCTTCCAGCTCGGTGATGTCGGCGTCCTCGAACTGCGTGACGTGGGGAATCATCGCCCAGTTGCGCGCAAGGTTGGCCGCGGAAATCTTCGGAATGCGTCCGAGCGGTTTCTCTTCCACCTCGCCGAACTTGGAGAAGTCCACCTTCGGCCATGGCAGCAGGCTGAGCCCGCCGCCCGCGGCCACTGCGCCACCGGCAGACGGTGCCACGCCCGAGGTCATCACCTGCTTCACGTAGTTGCTGACGTCTTCGCGCTGGATGCGGCCGCCACGGCCGCTGCCTTTCACCTGCGCCACGTCGACGCCGAGCTCGCGCGCGAAGGCGCGCACGGCCGGGCTGGCGTACGGTGCATTGGCCGGCATGATGACACTGGCGTCGAAAGACACCGGCGGCGTGCGCGGCGCGCCGCCCACGGGGGCGTCGGCGACGGGAGCCGCTGCCGCTTCGCGCTGCGGGGCCGGCGCGGGGGCCTCGGCAATGCCGGGTTTGTTGGTGGACGGCGCGGGCTGCGCATCGGCTGCGGCAGCTGCGGCGGATTCGCCGCCCTCGCTATCCAGGATGGCGATGACGTGGCCGTCGTTGACCTCGTCGCCCACCTTGACCTTGAGTTCCTTGATCGTGCCCGCGGCGGGCGCGGGAATGTCCATGGTGGCCTTGTCGGACTCGAGCGTCATCAGGCTCTGGTCCTTCTCGACGCGATCGCCGGCCTTCACCATGATCTCGATGATCGGCACCGGCTTGCCGCCGATGTCCGGCACCTTCACGTCCACCGGCCCGGACGACTTCGACGCGGACGGCGCCTTGGCGGCCGCGGGGGCCGGTGCGGGTGCAGGAGCCGGCGCGGGAGCCGCGGCGGCGGTAGCTTCAGCCTTCGGCGCGGCAGCGGGGGCATCGCCCTCGGCCTCGATCAGCGCGATGACCGCGCCCTCGTCGACTTCGTCGCCGACCTTCACCTTCAATTCCTTGATGACGCCAGCGAAAGGCGCCGGCACTTCCATCGTGGCCTTGTCGGATTCGAGCGTGAGGAGGCTCTGGTCCTTCTCGACGCGGTCACCTGCCTTGACCATGATTTCGATGATCGGCACCGGTTTGCCACCGATATCGGGAATGCGGGCTTCTTTGACGTCGGCCATGGAACCTCCTAGAAACAGGCGCTTGCGGGCGGACGAACCCGCTGGCGGGGGAAGATGGGCGCCCGTGCTGCGGCGCAACCGGACGATTGTAATCCCTCAGGAGCGCGCCCGGACCCGTTTTCCACGATTAAAACGGTCGTTTGGGGCGGATTTCCCGTCTGCGTGGAGGTCGTGAGCCTGTGGGAGCCGGCTGTGCCCGGCGATCCCGCGGCAGCGGGCAGCCTTGTCGCGAGCACCCATCGCCGCTGAAGCGGCTCCCACAGAAAGCCAGGCCGCTCTGCGTAGGAGTCACAGAGAGCCGGGCTGCTCTCTGTGGGAGCCGGCTGTGCCGGCGATCCCGCGGCAGCGGGCACGCTTGCCACGAGCACCCAATCGCCGCTGAAGCGGCTCCCACACAGAGCCCGCTTGCGAAAAGGAAATGCTTCAGAGGAGGCGCCGGATCTAGGCGTCGTTCGACGACGCCTGCGGCGACGACGTCTTTCCTTCCTGGCCGGACGCAGGCCCCACCAGACGGATCTCGCTCTGCGGATACGGGATGGTGATCCCTTCCTCGGCGAAGCGTTCCTTGATCCGGCGGAGCAGCGTCGTCTGTGCTTCCCACAGGTCCGGCACGGAGGTCCAGCCGCGGATCACCAGGTTCACGCTGGAATCGCCCAGGCCTTCGGTCCAAACGCCCGGCGCGGGGTCCTTGAGGATGCGCGCATCCTCGGCGAACAACTCCTGCACCACCTGCATCGCCTTGCCGATGTCGTCGCCGTAGCCGATGCCCACCTTCAGTTCGAACCGGCGCGTGCCGCGCACGTTGTAGTTGATGATGGCATCGCCGCCCACCTTGGCATTCGGCACCACGGCCTGGCGGTTGTCGGGCGTGATGAGGTACGTGTGCATGAGGTTCACGCTCTCCACCGTGCCGTCGATACCGCCCACCGTCACGAAGTCGCCCACGCGGAACGGACGGAACAGGATCAGCAGCACGCCCCACGCAAGGTTGGACAGCGAGCTGTTCAGCGCAAGACCGATGGCCAGTCCGGCGGCACCGATGGCGGCGATGAAGGACGCCGTGGGCACGCCCATGGTGCCCAGCACCTGGATGAAGAGCAGCGCCAGCAGAACACCATAGATGAGGTTGCGCAGGAACAGCGCGAGGGTGACGTCGACACGAGCGCGCTCCAGGGCGCGGCGACCGAAGTTGGCGAGCCGGGCCGCGATCCAGAACCCGATCACCAGCAGGAGGATCGCCAGGCCGATGCGGATGGCGTAGGTGAAGACCAGCGCGCGCATGGCGTGGTCGATGCCGAGGCGGTCGAGGAAGTCGATCATGTGTCCCTGCCTTTGTTGCGCTGTGAAAAACGCATCGAGGCTAGCAGGAGTCGCGCAAAACCGCTGTCTATGCCCGCTGCCGCGGGATCGCCGGCGAAGCCGGCTCCCACAGGGGTCGCGCTCTGTGTGGGAGCCGCTTCAGCGGCGATGGGTGCTGGCGACAAGGTTGCCCGCTGCCGCGGGATCGCCGGCATAGCCGGCTCCCACAGAACTCACGCCAGCCAGCTCCCACTGGGAATCGGCTTACGGCGTGCTGTCGCCTGTCGGCTTCGCGGGCACTTGTGCCGTCTGCGGGGCGTCGATCTTGCGGCCGCCGTAGGGGAGCACTTCCGCAGCCAGCTTCGGATCCGCCTTGATCATCGCGACCTCGTCGCCCACGATGTGCGCGGCTTCGTCCAACGGCGTGTCCTTGGCCTTCTTCGCCTCGGCTTCCTGCTTGATTTCCGACTTGATGCTGCGCTCGTTCGGGTTCAGGCCGTCGTCGGCGGTGTCTCCGGTATCGCCCAACTCCGCGGGGCTGCCGTCGCCACCGAAGATCGCCTTGCGGCGGTTGCGGAAGTCGGCCTGCATGGCTTCGTACTGTTTGCGCTCGGCCTGGCGGGCCGCGAAGTTGAGCGAGATGTCAGTCTTGTCGCGCAGCTTCTGGTACTGGGCCAGTTCGTCGAGCATCAGCTTCCACGCCGGCGAATTCGCGACGCGCGCCTGGTGCTTCTGGTTGAGCGGCCCGACGATCGGCTTGAGGTCGGCCACCGGCTTGTAATCGGCCGGATCGATGTGCCGCCACGGCAGCGCGTTGTCGTACGTGGATTCGCCGAATTCCTTCGCGTCGCCGTTCTGCGGGAACTGCACGTCGGGCGTGACGCCACGCAGCTGCGTGCTGTCGCCGTTGATGCGGATGAACTCGGCGATGGTCATCTTGAGCTCGCCGTACTTGGCGTCTTCGCCGGTGGTGGCCTTGCCGAAGCGGTCGAGGTCGACCAGGTTCTGCACGGTGCCTTTTCCGAACGTGGGCTCGCCGATGATGATGCCGCGGCCGTAATCCTGGATGGCCGCCGCGAAGATCTCCGACGCGGACGCCGAACCGCGGTTCACCAGCACGGCCATGGGGCCGTCCCAGGCCATGCCCGGCGCGTCGTCGCCCTGTGCCTCGACCTGGCCGCGCGCGTCGCGCACCTGCACCACCGGGCCGGTGTCGATGAAGAGGCCGGTAAGTTCGGTGGCTTCGTTGAGCGAACCGCCGCCGTTGTTGCGCAGGTCCATGATCACGCCTTCCACCTTCTGCGCCTTCAGCTCGGTGAGAAGCTTGGACACGTCGCGCGTGGCGCTCTTGAAGTTGGCGTCGCCGTTACGGCGCGCGCCGAAGTCCTGGTAGAAGGTGGGCAGTTCGATCACACCGATCTTGCGGGTGATGTCACCGTCCTTCACGTCGATGACTTTCGACTTCGCGGCCTGCTCTTCCATCGTGACCTTCTTGCGGACAAGGGTGACGATTTCATGCTTGCCGTCCACGCCGGCATCGGCCGGGAGGATCTCGATGCGAACGGTGGTGTCTTTCTTGCCGCGGATCAGCTTCACCACGTCGTCCTGGCGCCAGCCGACCACGTCGACCATGGGGCCGGTTTCGCCCTGACCGATGGCCACGATGCGATCGCCCGGCTTCATCTTGCCGGACTTGATGGCCGGACCGCCGGGGACGAGTTCGCGGATGGTGGTGTAGTCGTCGCGCGCCTGCAGCACCGCGCCAATGCCTTCCAGCGACAGCCGCATGGCGATGTCGAACGCATCGGCAGCGCGGGGGCCGAGGTAGTCGGTGTGCGGATCGGTGGAGTTCGCGTACGCGGTCATGAAGGCCTGCGTGGCGTCCTCGTCGTCGAGCTGGCGCACGCGCGAGATATACGTGGCGTAGCGCTTGTCGAGCGTCTTGCGAATGTCGTCGTCGTTCTTGCCGGCCAGCTTGAGGCGCAGCCAGTCGTTCATCGTGCGCTTGCGCCACACGTCGTCCAACTCGGCCTGGTTCTTCGGCGCCGCGGCCTTCTTGCGATCGAAGTTGAAGCTCTCGTTGCCGCTGAAGTCGAAGCCCTTCTTCAGCAGGCTGCGCGCGTACTCCATGCGTTCGACGGCGCGCGTGATGTAAAGGTTGAACACCGAGAACGGACCGGAGAGGTCCTGGTTCCAGATGGCGTCGTCGAACTGCGTTTTCAGGGGTTCGAACTTCGCGAGGTCTTCCTGGGTGAAGAAGACTTTCTCACTGTCGAGCGACTCGATATAGGCCTTGTAGATCTTGGCCGACATGGCGTCGTCGAGCGGCTGGGCCTGGTAGTGGAACCGCGTGAGGAAGCGGGCCGACAACTGCGCCGCCTGCGTCTCCGCCGCCGTGGGCTTCAACGGCAGGCTGGACTCCTTCCGCTGCGGCTGCGGCGAGGTGGCGGCCTCGGAGGCGTCCTTCGGCTGCGGGGCGGACTGCGTCGCCGGCGCGGTCGTGTCGGGCTTCTGCGGAGCAGCGGCCTGTGCCTGGACGCCCGCGGCCGACAAGGCCAGCAGGAGGGCGATCGCGGGGCGGAGAGTCATGTAGTCGGGGCCTCGGTGTGCTTGGCGTTTATTCGACGACACCGGCGGCGTGAGCCATCAGGTCGGCATGGTAGGAGGATCGCACCAGCGGACCGGAGGCGACATGGGAGAAACCCATCTCTTCGCCGGCGACACGCAGGGCTTCGAACTCGTCCGGCGTCCAGTAACGGACCACCGGGTGGTGGTGCGCCGTCGGCTGCAGGTACTGGCCGATGGTGATCATGTCGACGTCATGGGCGCGTAGATCGCGCATGGTTTCCAGGACCTGCTCCATCGTTTCCCCCAGGCCCAGCATGATGCCGGACTTGGTGGGCACGGTGGGGTGCTGGGCCTTGAAGTTCTTCAGGAGGTCGAGCGACCACTGGTAGTCGGCACCGGGACGAACCTCGCGGTAGAGGTGCGGCACCGTTTCCAGGTTGTGGTTGAAGACGTCGGGCGGGAAGTCCTTCAGGACGTCCAGCGCACGCTCCATGCGGCCCTTGCCGCGGAAATCCGGCGTGAGGATCTCGATGCGGATGTCGGGGCTGGCGTGGCGCACCGCGCGGATGCACGAGGCGAAATGCTCGGCACCGCCGTCGCGAAGGTCGTCGCGGTCGACCGAGGTGATCACCACATAGCGCAGGCGCATGTCGCGGATGGTCTCGGCCAGACGGGCCGGTTCAAGCGGATCGGGCGGCAGCGGGCGGCCGTGGGCCACATCGCAGAAGGAGCAGCGGCGGGTGCAGACCTCGCCGAGGATCATGAAGGTGGCCGTGCCCTTGGAGAAGCACTCGTGGATGTTCGGGCAGGAGGCTTCCTCGCACACCGTGACCAGCGAGTTCTCGCGCAGGCGCGCCTTCAGCTGCTGCACGGCGTTGCCCTGCGGCAGGCGCACGCGGATCCAGCCCGGCTTGCGCAGCGCGGGCTGCGATGCGTCGAAACCGGCGCGATTGAGGCCGATCTTGTCGTTGCCGAGCATCTTCTCGCCGGGCTTGTCGACCACGGCGATGGGGATGCTGCGGGAGGGGGAAGCGGAAGTCTGGCTCATGGGGCTACAGCCTCAGACCGCAAGGCGCGCGGGGAGTTCGGGGAGGATGGGATCGGCGGGCACGGCGTGGAAGCCGAACTGCTTGCAGAATTCCTGTACCAGGACGTCTTCCACGTCCGCCAACCGCGACGGACCGCCTAAGTCTACCACCTGGGTGACTTCCAAACCCTTGTACCCGCAGGGATTGATGCGGTGGTAGGGCTCCAGGTCCATGTCGACGTTGAAGGCCAGGCCGTGGAAGCTGCAGCCGCGGCGGATGCGCAGGCCCAGCGCGGCAACCTTGGCCTCCGCCACGTAGACGCCGGGGGCGCCCTCACGGCGGTCGGCCCCGATGTTCCATTCGCCCAGGGTGTCGATGATGGCCTGCTCGATGCGGTGGACCAGCTCGCGCACGCCGACACCGGTGCGGCGCAGGTCGATCATCGGGTAGGCCACGATCTGGCCGGGGCCGTGATAGGTCACCTGACCACCGCGATCCACCCGCACCACCGGAATGTCGCCCGCGAACAGCACGTGTTCCTCCAGGCCCGCCTGGCCCAGCGTGAACACCGGATCGTGCTCCAGCAGCCACAACTCGTCGACGGTGTCGTCGGTGCGGTTGTCGGTGAAGGCGCTCATGGCCTTCCAGGTGGATTCGTAGGGGACGCGCCCCAGCCGGCGGACGTTGAGGGGGAGGGTCATGGGCGGGGATAAGGGGTAGGGCCTGAGCGGGCGGATTCTGGCAATTTGCGGGTGGGGGCCCGGGGATGCAAGGGTTCGGTTGTGTGAGTCGGCGCATCGCGCCTGCGAGTCGGCCGCGAAGCGGCCTGTGAACCGTCAGCGGCCGCTGCGCGGCCAGTGCGTAAGAGCACTCTTCTTACGGTTCACAGGTCGCTTCGCGGCCGCCTTACAGGCCGCTGCGCGGCCGACTCACTCACATAGTGAACCGAATGTTCTCGTCCGCCCGCAGCGTGCTGTGGGCTTCCAGGTACTTCTCGCGGGTAACCGCCACGAAGGTGACGGTCACGGACTGGTAGTTGCCGGCGGGCGTGAGCTTGGTCGACAGCGTTTCGTGGAGAACCTCAACGCCGATGGCCAGGAGCAGCGCGGGCACCTGCTTGTCCAGGCCCGCGTTGGCGTTGCCGATCGCGGTGATCTCGAACTCGCCTGGGAACTGGAATCCCTTCCCTTCCTTCTGCGCCTGGCTGAAATCTATCTCGCGCATAACGAATGCCCTCTTACTTCTTGTCGCCGTCGTCGCTGTGGAACCACAGCATGATGGTGTCCCACAGGCGCGAGAAGAACCCGCCCTCGGGCGCATCGGCCAGTGCCACCAGCGGCTTCGTCAGCACCGGCTGTCCGTCGAGCGTGACGCGCAGCGTGCCCACCTGCTGGCCCTTCTTGAAGGGGGCGATCAGGGTGGCGGGAATGTCGAGGTTGGCCTTGAGCTTGTCGTAGTCGCCGCGCTTGACCGACACCATGGCGTCTTCGGTGAGACCCAGCGGAATGGTGTTCTCGGCGCCCTTCCAGAGCTTCGGCGTGGCCAGAGGCTTGTTGGCCTCGTACAGCTTGTGCGACTCGTAGAAACGGAAGCCGTAGTTGAGCAGCGCCAGCGCGGCATCGGCGCGGCCCTTCTCGCTGCTCGCGCCCATCACGATGGCGATCATGCGCGCGTCGCCCTGCTTCGCCGAGGCAGCCAGGCAGTAGCCGGCAGCGGCGGTATGGCCGGTCTTGATACCGTCCACCGTGTTGTCGCGCCACAGCAGCAGATTGCGGTTGTGCTGCTTGATGCCGTTCCACTCGAACTCCTTCACCGCGGAGATGGCGTAATCCTCGGGGAAGTCGTGGATGAGCGCACGCGAGAGGATCGCGATGTCGCGAGCCGTGGTGTAGTGGTTGGCGATGGGGTACCCGGACGCGTTCTGGAAGTTCGAGTGGGTCATGCCCAGCTGCTTCGCGTACGCGTTCATCAGGTTGGCGAACGCGGGCTCGGAACCGGCGGTGTGCTCGGCCAGCGCGATGGCGGCGTCGTTACCCGACTGGATGATCATGCCGTACAGCAGATCCTTCAGCGGCACCTGGCTGTTGAGCTTCAGGAAGCTGGTGGAACCGTCGGTGCCCGCACCGCCGCCGCGCCACGCGTTCTCGCTGATGGTGACCGGATCGGTCATGTGGATCTTGCCGTTGCCGATCTCGGCGGACACCACGTAGTCGGTCATCACTTTCGTGATGGAGGCCGGCTCCACCTGCATGTCCGGGTCTTTCGAGGCGATGATCTGCCCGGTGTTGTAGTCCATAAGGACCCAGCTCTTGCCCTCCACGTCCGGCGGCGGCGGCACCGGCGCCTCGGGGACCACGGGGCGCGGCACAGAGGGACGGGGCGGCGTCTGCTGCGCCACGGTCACGCCGGCGACAAGCGCGGCGGCGGCGAAAGCGAACAGGGAGCGGGGCAAGAGCTTCATCGTGTCAGCGGTCCAGTCAAAGCAAGAAAAAAAGGAGGTCAGTCTACCGCGACCTGCGGCCTGGGCAGGCCCATGCCTGCGATCTGGTCGGTAACGCGGTCGGCGGTGTCCACGTCGGAGAGGGGCCCCACGCGCACGCGGCGCACGTTGCGGCCGCCGATCTGGGTCTCGACGACACTGACAGGCCCAAGGCCCGCGCGGTTCAATTGGTCGGCCACCCGCTGGGCATTCGCCACGTCGGAGAAGGCGCCCACCTGAAGGTAGATGCTGGGTTTGCCGGGCACCGGGGGCGTGATGCTACCCGCAGGCACCGCCGCGGCCGCGGGTGCCGCGCCGGTGCCCGGGGGCGTCGCGGCGACAATCCGCGTGGTCGCGCCCGCGGCCCGCGCCGTGCTGCCTGCCGCAGGCGGCAGGGCCTCGGCCGGGGTGGCATCGGTCATGCCTGCCACGCTGCCGTCGCCGTAGTCGTCGGCAGCATCGCCCGCGGGCACGGCCGCCGCGCCCATGGCGCCCACGGCAGCCGCGGGCGTCGCCACCGAACGGGGCCTCACGGAGGCACTGACCGATGTGCCGCAGTCGCTTCCTGTGGGAGCCGCTTCAGCGGTGGTCCCGCGGCAGCGGGCAATGTTGTCGCGACTACCCATAGCCGCTGAAGCGGCTCCCACAGCCGAGGCCGCAGGAGGCCGGGGCGCGGTCACAGGGGCGGGCTTCGGCGCCGTGTTCACGTAGGGCGCACTGCGTTCGCTGCCGGGATCGCCGGGATCGATGGCGCGCACTTCCACGAGGCCCGTGCCCTTCGGCCAGACGCCGATCTTCACCGCGGCGGCGAAGGAGAGATCGATGATGCGGTTTTCGTGGAACGGCCCGCGGTCGTTGATACGGACGATGACGCTCTTGCCGTTTTCCAGGTTGGTGACGCGTGCGTAGCTCGGCAGCGGCAAGGTCTTGTGCGCCGCGGAGAACTGGTACATGTCGTAGTCCTCCAGGCTGGAGGTCTTGTAGCCATGGAACTTGTTGCCGTAGAACGACGCGATGCCGCGCTCGACATAGCCGTGCGGGCTGGGCAGCACCCGATAGGTCTGCCCCAGCACCGAATACGGCGACTTGTTGCCGTAGAGCGAGCGCGGCTCCACCTTCGGCACCGGCTCGGGCAACTTGCTGACGTCGGGAATGTTGGTGGGCACGCTGTCGCTGCGGCTGCGGTAGCGGCTGGACTGCCCTTTGCGGATGTCGTCGTAGCCCCCGCGCGGCGAGGACACCGAGCCGCCGCCCCGCGACGAAGGGCGGGAGTTCTTCGAGCCGCCGCAGGCCGTGAGGGTCATGGCGACCAGAACCATGAGGAGGATTTGCGCGACGCGCCCCATTGTGGGAGCCGCTTCAGCGGCGATGGGTACTTGCGACATGCTGGCCCGCTGCCGCGGGGTCGCCGGCACAGCCGGCTCCCACAGGGCATTTGTCGTCGTCACCGCCCCCACGGTGCCCTGCTTCATCGCGCGCCCGGCCCCTTCACGCGTGCGCGGATTTCCTGCGCGAGCTGGTCCACCGCCATGGCGTACATCGGGCTGCGGTTATAGGTGGTGATGACGTAGAAGTTCTGGAACACGAACCAGTATTCGTCGCCGGCAGGGCCGTCGAGCCGCACCAGCTGCGCGTCGCGTCCCGGATTCAGGTGCTGCAAGGGGGCGAAGCCCTGGGCCACGAAGGATTCCACCGGGGCGACCGGGCGCCAGTCCTTGGGCACGTTCGGTGCCACGGCGCGCGCATCGGGCTGGGCACGCGCGGCGACGGGGCCGCCGGTTTCCCAACCGTGCTGCGCAAAATAATTCGCCACGCTCGCGAAGATGTCGCCCATCGAGCCCTTCATGTCGATGCGGCCGTCGTGGTCGTAATCCACGCCCCAATCACGGATGGACGAGGGCATGAACTGGCCCCAGCCCTGTGCGCCCGCGTACGAACCCGTGAGCGTATCGAGCGGGCCGCCGAGGTGGTTCGAGGGAAGCTCCAGCAGCACCTTCAGCTGCTCGCGGAAAAACGGCGCGCGCTTCGGGTAGTAGAAAGCCAGCGTGGTCAGCGCGTCCAGCACCTTCCATTTGCCCGTATTGCGGCCGTAGAAGGTTTCCACGCCCACGATGGCCACGATGTACTCGGGCGGCACGCCGTACTTGCGGCCGATGTCGTCGAGAAGCGCGCGGTGCTGGCGGTAGAAATCGGCGCCGGCGGCGATCCGCTGCTCGGTGAGGAAGATGGGCCGGTAATCGCGCCACGGCTTGCCCTCGGCAGGCCGGCTGATCGCGTCGAGGATCGCCTGCTGCTTCTTCGCGCCGTCGAGCAGCGCATTCAGCGAGGCCTTGCTCTTGCCCGTGTCCTTCGCCACTTCGCGCACCAGTTGCTCCTGGCCCGGATGGGTACCGGCTTGAGCGGCGGAGGCGAACAGGAGGGGGAAGGCGATCAACGCGCCTGTGAGGCGCGGAAAACGGCGTGCGGGTCGTGCGCGGCGCGCGGAGAGAACTTCATCCATGGGCCGAAGCGTAACACGCGTTTCTGGCGTGTCTCGGGCGACGTTGCAACACGTTCAGGCCGCGGAAACTCGGAAAGACCTGTGGGAGCCGGCTATGCCGGCGAACCCGCGGCAGCGGGCCAGCATGTCGCAAGCACCCATCGCCGCTGAAGCGGCTCCCACAGAAAGCCACTGCACATCTAGTCGTGCAGTTTGCGGTTCGCGTGGATCGACATCAGCACGCCGAAGCCGGTGAGCAGCGATACGGCGGAGGTGCCGCCGTAGCTCACCAGCGGCATGGGCACGCCCACCACGGGCAGGATGCCGGCCACCATGCCGCCGTTCACGGCCACGTAGACGAAGAAGCTCATGCCGATGGCGCCGGCCAACAGGCGCGAATAGGTGTCGCGCGCATTCATCGCGATCCACAGGCAGCGGCCGATGATGAAGGCATAGAGCAGCATGATGGCGATGACGCCCACCAGGCCGAATTCTTCCGAAAACACCGCGAAAATGAAGTCGGTGGTGTGCTCGGGCAGGAAGTCGAGGCGCGACTGCGTGCCGTGCTGCCATCCCTTGCCGAACACGCCGCCCGAACCCACCGCGATCTTCGACTGGATGATGTGCCAGCCATTGCCCAGCGGGTCGGATTCCGGGTCGAGCATGGTGCGCACGCGGTTGCGCTGGTATTCGTGGAGGAACTGCCAGGCCACGGGAACGGCCGCCGCCGCGCCGCCGACGAGGAGGCCGATGCGCCACCAGGCCATGCCGGAGAGGAACAGCGCGAACGCACCGGCGCCCGCCACGAGCAGGGCCGTGCCCAGGTCGGGCTGTTCGGCGATGAGGCCCGCCGGCACCGCGATCAGAAGCCCCACCACCACGATGTCTTTCCAGCTGGGCGGCAACTGGCGGGGGTGCAGGTACCAGGCCACCATCATCGGCATGGTCAGTTTGAGCAGCTCGGACGGCTGGAAACGCATGACGCCGAGGTCGAGCCAGCGGTAGGCGCCCCTGCCCTCGCCCAGCACCGCCACCACCACCAGCAGCGCCGTGCTGCCCATGTAGAGCCACGGCGTCCACGACCGCAGTACCGGCGGCGGGATGCGTGAGATGACCAGCAACAGCACGCCGCCGAGCGCGAAGCGCGCGGCCTGCCCGCCCACCAGCGAGTAATTGCCGCCGCCTGCGCTGTAGAGCGTGGCCAGGCCCGCGCAGGCGAGGATAACCAGCGCCAGCAGCAGCGGCAGGTCGAGACGCGGCCGGCTGAGGAGCCGCAGGCCGAAGCGGCGCATCCGCGCGGTGAGGTTCTGGATCATTGGGCCTGCTCCTCGCCGCTGTCGTCGTCCGGCGATGCCGGTTGCGCGCCCTGCGCCGGGTTCTCGCCCGAGGGTGCCGCCTCCGGCAGCGCGTCCGAGGTCACGATATCGGCGGGCGACGGGTCTTCCGGCCTCGCTCCGCCTTCGTCCACCACCCACTGGTCGAGGATCTTGCGGGCGATGGGGCCGGAATCCTTCGCGCCCCATGCACCGGCTTCGAGCACCACCGCCACCGCGATGCGCGGGTCTTCGGCGGGCGTGTAGGCGATGAAGAGCGCGCGGTGACGGGAAGCGAGATAGGCGGTGTTCTTGTTCTCGTTGTACGCGTTGGTGGTGCGGGAGAAACGTTCCGCGGTGCCGCTCTTGCCAGCGATGACATAAGGGAAGCCCTTGCCCAGCCCCTTGCCCGTGCCCTCGCCGTTGATCACCGCGATCATGCCTTGGTCCACCGCTTCCCAGTCCGCCGCCTTCTTGACGAGCGAGGGGCCGGTCGGGGGGAAGGACTGCCGCACACGCGGGCTGTCCACGCCGTCTTGCGTGTCCAGGAGGAAATGCGGCTTGTACGGGATGCCGCGGCCGGCGAAGGTGGCGGTGGCATGCGCGAGTTGCAGCGGGGTCACGGCCCAATAGCCCTGCCCGATGCCGGCGATGATCGTTTCTCCGGGGTACCAGCCGTTCTTGCTGCGGGTCGCCTTCCATTCCCGCGACGGCAGGATACCTTCCACTTCGCCGACCAGGTCGATGCCGGTCTTCTGGCCGAAGCCGAAACGGGACATCCAGGCGGAAAGGCGGTCGATGCCCATGTCGAGCGCGAGGCGGTAGAAATACGTATTGGTCGATTTCTCGATGGCGCGCTGGAGGTTCACCGTGCCGTCGCCCCCGCGCTTGTCGTCGCGGTAGCAGCGCGATTGCCCAGGAATGCAGAATTCGCCCGTGGAAAGCACGGTGTCGCTGGGCCGACGAATACCCAGCGCAAGCCCGCCGAGGGCAAGGAACGGTTTCACCGTGGAACCGGGCGGATAGACGCCGCGCAGTGCGCGGTTGTACAGCGGCTTGTCCGGCGCTGTGGTCAGCGCCTTGTAATCGGCCGAACTGATGCCGTTGACGAAGAGGTTCGGATCGAAGCTCGGCTCGCTGGCAAAGGCCAGCACCTGGCCGTTGCGCGGATCGATGGCGATGGCGGCGCCGGCGCGGCCGTTCATCGCTTCCTCCGCCGCCTTCTGCAGACGCACGTCGATGCTGAGGTAGATGTTCTTGCCGGGCGTGGGGGGTGTCGTGTCGAGCACGGCCTGCGTGCGGCCGTCGGCGTTCACTTCGACCAGCTCGTAACCGGGCTCGCCGTGCAGCAGTTTCTCGTAGTAGCGCTCGATACCGATGCGGCCGATGTGCGTGGTGCCCTTGTAGCTGGCCTCTTCCTCCTCGTCCATGCCCTCGAGGTCTTCGGCGTCGATACGGCTGACGTAACCGATAACGTGGGCCATCTGCGCGCCCATGGGATAGCGGCGGGTGAGGTAAGGCACCACGTCCACGCCGGGGAACCGCCAGCGGTTCACCGCGAAGCGGCCGATCTCGTCCTCGTTGAGTTTCAGCTTCAGCGGCACACCTTCGAAGCGGCGGCTCTGCTTCACCTGTTTCCGGAAGCTGGCAATGTCCTCGTCGGAGAGCGGCACCACCTCGCCGAGCTCTGCCAGCATGCGGTCCATGTCGGCCACCTGCTCGGGCGTCACTTCGAGCCGGAACGCCGGCACGTTGTCGGCGAGCAGCACGCCGTTGCGATCGTAGATGAGCCCGCGCGCCGGCGGGATCGCCCGCGGCTTCACGCGATTCTGGTCGGAGCGCACCACGAA
This sequence comes from Luteibacter sp. SG786, assembly GCF_011759605.1. GTDB lineage: Bacteria > Pseudomonadota > Gammaproteobacteria > Xanthomonadales > Rhodanobacteraceae > Luteibacter. The sequence goes on along the minus strand of NZ_JAAOYX010000001.1, from coordinate 9,581 downwards.
CTCGTCGTGATGCAGTACCTGGAGATACACATAGCGCACGCATACGCCTGCCAGTCCCAGCAGGATCAGCGCGAAGCCCGTCATGGCGCGGCGGCGGAACAGCGCCACCTCGCCGCGGACCTCCTTGATCGAGGCGCGCCGCCGGCTCATGCCTCGTGGATGCGCAGGCGCGCGCGCAGGTCGTCAAGGATGAGGAACAGGAACGGCCATAGCGCAGCGCCCACCAGCGGCGAGATCCAGTACTCGGGCGGCGGCAAGGGATCGCCGCTGAACACGCGCACCAGCATGAGCAGGATGCGGTCGTTCACGAGCAGGCCCAGCACCGCCAGCGACTGCTGCCACATGGGGAAGAAGCGCAGGCGCGACCGGAACCGCAGCGCGATGAACACCATGGCGGTGAGGCGCAGCGCCTGTTCGCCGAGTAGCACACCGTCGAAGAGATCCGCGGCCACGCCGAGGCAGAAGGCCAGCCCCAGCGTGACCCGATCGCCCGACTGCAGGCACCAGTAAAGCAGCACCAGCGCGGGCCAGTACGGCTTCAGCGGGGTGAGCGGCGCCGGCAGCGGAATGAGCATGAGGAACAGCGAGATGAGCAGCGTGGCGGCAAACCACAACTGGCGAACGCGGGTCTTGTTCATGGCGCCCCTCCCGCCGGTGCCGCGGCGGTGGACGCGCGCGCCGGTGCCGGTGCTGGCGCAGCCGCAGGCGGCGCGTTGGGGTCCGGCGCCAGGCTGGCGGGCGGGCCCGCTTCCTGTGCCGGCTCCGGCGGGCCGGCATTTTCGGCCAGGTCGTGCAGCAGGAGCACATCCTCACTGCGATCGAGGTCCGCCGCGGGCCGCGCCTGTGCCGAGAGGAAGGTGCCGGACGGCGTCTGTGCCACGTCGCGTATCTCGCCGACCGGGAAACCGGGTGGGAAGCGTCCGCCCAGACCGGACGTGACCAGCTTGTCGCCCACCTGCACGTCGGCCGAGACGGGGATGTTGGGCAGCGTGAGCATGTCGCCCGCGCGCGAGCCGTAGGCGATGGTGCGCAGGCCGGTTCGTTCGATCGTCACGGGGATGGCATGGTTCGGGTCGGTGATGAGCATGGCCACCGACGTGGTAGGCAGTACCTCCACGATCTGGCCCATGACGCCCCGCGCATCGATCACTACCTGCCCGGGATGCACCTTGTCGCGCGCGCCCACGTTCAGGACGATGCGGTGGCGGAAGCTGCCGAGGTCCACGCCGATGAGACGCGCGAGCTGCACGTTGAGCGACAGGCTGTGCTGGGTGTCGAGCAGTTCCTTCAGGCGCTGGTTCTGTTCCGCGACCGACGCCATGCGATTGAGCTTGGCGTTAGCCAGCAGCAGGTCTTCGCGCAGGCGCTGGTTCTGGTCGGTGAGGCGCTGGCGATCGGCGAAGGCCACCGTCGCCGCATGGAAGCCCTGCGACGGGAGCCCCGCGATGCGATAGACCGGCTCGACCACGAGGGACAAGCCATAGCGCACGCCGGGCAGCCAGCCGCCGCGATGGTCGAGCACCATCAGCACGCAGGCGAGCGCGAGGTAGACGATGAGGCGGAGCGTGCCCACCACACCGGCCGCGAACAGGGGCGACTGGTCGTCGCGATTGAGGGCCATGGGTCAGGAGGTCCCCGTGCGCTCGGACATCCAGCCCGTGCGCGCCCTCATCATTCGAACGCGAAGAAGTCGCTGCCGTGCTGGTCGATCATCTCCAGGGCCTTGCCGCCGCCGCGCGCCACGCAGGTGAGCGGGTCGTCGGCCACCTGCACGTGCAGGCCGGTTTCCTCGGAGATGAGACGATCCAGGTCGCGCAGCAACGCGCCGCCGCCGGTGAGCACGATGCCGCGCTCGGCCACGTCGGAGCAGAGCTCCGGAGGCGTCTGCTCCAGCGCGGCCTTCACCGCCGCCACGATGCCGGAGAGCGGCTCGTGCAGGGCTTCCAGCACCTCGTTGGAGTTGATGGTGAACATGCGCGGCACGCCCTCGGCGAGGTTGCGGCCGGAAATCTCGATTTCGCGCACCTCGCTCTGCGGGAAGGCGCACCCGATTTCGAGCTTGATCCGCTCGGCGGTGGACTCGCCGATCAGCGTGCCGTGGTTGCGGCGCACGTAGTTGATGATGGCCTCGTCGAAGCGGTCGCCGCCCACGCGCACGGACTGCGAGTAGACGATGCCGTTGAGCGAGATGACCGCCACCTCGGAGGTGCCGCCACCGATGTCCAGCACCATGGAGCCGCGGGCCTCGTGCACCGGGATACCGGCGCCGATCGCGGCGGCCATGGGCTCTTCGATGAGGAAGACGTCGCGGGCACCGGCGCCTTCGGCCGATTCCTTGATGGCGCGGCGTTCCACCTGGGTGGAGCCGCACGGCACGCAAACGAGCACGCGCGGGCTCGGGCGCAGCATGCGCGACCGGTGCACCTGCTTGATGAAGTGCTGCAGCATCGCTTCGGTCATGGTGAAGTCGGCGATGACGCCGTCCTTCATGGGACGCACGGTGGCGATGTTGCCCGGGGTACGGCCCAGCATGCGCTTGGCGTCGCCGCCCACCGCCGCCACGGCACGGGGGCCGCCCGGACCGCGGTCCTGGCGGATCGCCACCACCGAGGGTTCGTTCAGGACAATGCCCTGCCCCCGCACATAAATGAGCGTATTCGCCGTGCCGAGATCGATGGAGATGTCGTTCGAAAAGAGTCCGCGGAACTTCTTAAACATGATGCGGCGGGCGCCCATAGCGGGAAAAAGTAAGCGTGCGAGTCTAGATTGGCGCCCTTCCCCACGCAAGGGCGCAGTCGTTAAGAAAGCCTTGTAAGTCCGGATGATGCGAGCGGAATCCGCCCTTGCGGGGCGGGATCGGGTACCCCGGGGAGGTCGCCTTCAGGGCCATTTTTCGGTAGGATCGTCAGGTTTGCCGGCCCCCATGCGGGCGGCGTTTCTCGCGACCTCGCCGGTCGTGCCAATCCACTCCAGGGCCACCCAACGCATGACTGCCGTAATCTGCGGATCGCTCGCCTATGACACCATCATGGTGTTCCAGGACCAGTTCAAGAACCACATCATTCCGGACCAGGTGCATATCCTGAACGTGTCGTTCTTGGTGCCGGCCATGCGTCGCGAGTTCGGCGGCTGCGCGGGGAATATTGCGTACAACCTCAAGTTGCTGGGTGGCGAGCCCATGCCGGTGGCCACGGTGGGCCAGGATTTCGCGCCGTACCGCGCGCACCTGGAGAAGTACGGCATCCGCCTCGACGGCGTCCGCCAGTTCGACGACCAGTTCACCCCGCAGTGCTTCATCACCACCGACCTGGACAACAACCAGATCACTGCTTTCCATCCCGGTGCGATGTCCAGCGCCCAGGAAAATCACGTGCGTGACATCGCGCATTGCACGTTCGGCATCGTGGCGCCGGACGGCCGCGAGGCCATGCTCCAGCACGTGGACGAGTTCGCCGCGCGCGGCGTGCCCTTCATCTTCGATCCGGGCCAGGCCATGCCGTTGTTCAACGGCGAGGAATTCCGCTCGATGATCACGAAGGCAACCTACGTCATCGTCAACGACTACGAGTCGCAGCTGTTGCAGCAGCGCACGGGATGGAGTGCCTCAGAGATCGCTTCGAAGGTCACTGCCTACATCGTCACGCAGGGCCCGCGCGGTTCGCTCATCCATGTGGACGGCCAGACGACGGAGATTCCGCCTGCACGCGAACGCCAGGTGGTGGACCCCACCGGCTGCGGCGACGCATACCGTGCCGGTCTCATCTTCGGCATCATGAAAGGCTACGACTGGCCCACCATCGGTCGCATGGCCTCGCTGATGGGCGCATTGAAGGTCGAGCATCCGGGCACGCAGAACCAGTACTTCACGTACGATCAGTTCGCCGCGGAGTTCCAGGATCAGTTCGGTTACGCGCTGGGCTGATCACACCACCGTTGCGCTTGAAAGAAGGGGCGGCGCAGCGATGCGCCGCCCCTCTTTTGTTGTGCGCTTTGTGTGGGAGCGCTTCAGTGGCGAAGGATGCTCGCGGCGAGCTTGCCCGCTGCCGCGGGATCGCCGCTGAAGCGGCTCCCACAGTCAGTCCGTTACCCTGACTTGGCAGGTTTGAAGGCCATCGTGGCGTTCACCGCCCGCTTCCAGCCGTCGTAGAGTTCGTCGCGACGCTCTTTCGTCATTGCCGGCTTGAACTCGCGGTCGATGGCCCAGCGGCTTGCGATGTCCTGCTTGTCCTTCCAGAACCCGACGGCAAGGCCGGCGAGATACGCCGCGCCCTGCGCCGTGGTTTCCTGCACCTTTGGTCGCAGCAGCGTCACGTCGAGGATGTCGGCCTGGAACTGCGCCATGAAGTCGTTGGCGATGGCGCCGCCGTCTGCGCGCAGCTCTTTCAGCTGAATGCCCGAATCGACTTGCATTGCTTCTAGGACGTCGCGTGTCTGGTAGGCCATCGATTCCAGCGCCGCGCGGATGAACTGCTCTTTCGTGGTGCCTCGCGACAGGCCGAACACGGCACCGCGCACGTCGCTTTGCCAGTACGGCGCACCGAGGCCGACGAAGGCAGGTACGAAATACACACCGTCGTTGTCCTTCGCCCGCTCCGCGTACTCCTGCGAATCGGATGCCTTGCCGAGCATGCGCAGACCGTCGCGCAACCACTGGATCACCGAACCCGCCACGAAGATGCTGCCTTCCAGTGCGTATTCCACCTTGCCGTCGACGCCCCAGGCGATGGTGGTCAGCAGCCCGTTCTTCGAACGCACGGCCTTTTCGCCCGTGTTCATCAGCATGAAGCAACCAGTGCCGTACGTGTTCTTGGCCAGCCCTTCCTCGAAACAGGCCTGGCCGAACAGTGCGGCCTGCTGATCGCCGGCGATGCCCGCGATGGGAACTTCCCGGCCAAAGAAATGCTTCGCCAGCGTGGTGCCGTACACCTCGCTCGAGGACTTCACCTCCGGCAGCATGGCGCGCGGCACGTTCAACATTTTCAGCAGTTCGTCGTCCCACTCGCGCTTGTGGATGTCGTACATAAGCGTGCGGGAGGCATTGGTGTAGTCCGTCACATGCACCCTGCCGCCGGTGAGATTCCAGATCAGCCATGTGTCGACGGTGCCGAACAACAGGTCGCCCGCTTCGGCCCGGGCTTGCGCGCCGTCCACATGGTCGAGAATCCAGCGCACCTTCGTGCCTGCGAAATAGGCGTCGATGAGCAGGCCCGTCTTTTCCCGAACCATGGCTTCATGGCCTTCCGCCTTCAGCCGCTCGCAGATGTCGGCGGTTTGCCGCGACTGCCACACGATGGCGTTGTAGATAGGCTGGCCCGTATGCCGGTCCCAGACCACGGCAGTTTCGCGCTGGTTGGTGATGCCGATGCCTTCGATGCAGGCCGGATCGATCTGCGAACTGCTGATCACTTCCGTCATGGTCGACAGCACGCTGGTCATGATCTCGCGCGGGTTGTGTTCCACCCAGCCGGGCTGCGGAAAGATCTGGGGAAACTCGCGCTGCGCGGTGCCGGCGATGTTGCCGTCATGGTCGAACAGCATCGTGCGCGAGCTGGTCGTGCCCTGGTCGATGGCAAGGATGTAGGTCTTCTTGGTCACGATAGGTCCTCTCGAATCAGGCCGCGAGAGCGGTGTAGGCGAAGGCGGCGAGCAAGGCGCCGATGATCGAACCGACGATGGGCACGGGCGCATAGGCGAAGTCGGAACCGCCCTTGCCAGGAATGGGAAGCAGTGCGTGCGCGACACGCGGTGCGAAGTCGCGCGCCGGGTTGATGGCATAACCCGTCGGGCCGCCGAGGCACATGCCAATCACCACCACGAGCAGTGCGACAGCGATGGGTGCGAGTCCCTTGGAAAGATCGTTGCTGCCGATGGCGAGTACGCAATACACCAGAACGAACGTGCCTATCACCTCGGTGATCAGGTTGGCCGGAATCGACCGAATGGCGGGAATGGTGCAAAAGATGCCGAGCTTCTTGGCCGGATCGTCGGTGCCGCGCCAGTGCGCCAGGTAGGCCAGGTACACCAGCACGGCGCCGGTGAAGGCACCGGCCATCTGCGCCGCGATGTAACCGGGAACGAGCGACCAGGAGAGCTTGCCGATGGAAGCCATGGCCAGCGTGATCGCGGGATTCATGTGCGCGCCGCTCTTCGCGGCAACGAAGATGCCCATGAGCACCGCAAGCCCCCAGGCCCACGTGATCACGCCCCAACCCGCATTCTCCGCCTTGGAACCCTTCAGCAGGACGCCGGCTACCACGCCGTCGCCCAGGAGGATCATCACCATCGTTCCGAGAAATTCACTCAGGTACACCGACATGCCAATACTCCTTCATCGCGCGGCAGGTCAGGAGTGCGACCGCGCTTGGTGGACAAGCAGGCTCGCGCGTCAGCGCTTTCCCGCGAGATAAGCGGACAGGCGCTCCACGTCCGGCGGCGTGACGCGCAAACCGACCTTGGTGCGGCGCCAGAGGATGTCCTCGGCCTCCGTGGCCCACTCGTGACGCACGAGGTAGTCGACTTCGGCCTGGTAGAGATCGGAACCGAAGTTCTCGCCCAAGGCGTCCAGCCCGCGGGCCTCGCCGAGCAGGTCGCGCGCGCGGGTGCCGTAGCTGTGCACGAGACGCCAGGCGAGTTTCTCCGGCAGCCACGGACGGGTCGACCGTATGTCGGCCAGCAGTTCGTCCGTGTCGCGTTCGCCACCGCCAGGCAGCGGCGGTGCATCTGCGGTCCAGGCCGGCTTGTCGTTTCCGAGCAGGGGGGCAAGTCGGTCGAGCGCTTCTTCCGAAAGCTTGCGGTAGGTGGTGAGCTTGCCGCCGAAGACGTTGAGCAACGGCGCACCGTCTTGGTCGATGTCGAGCAGGTAGTCGCGCGTCACTTCCGAGGCGCTTCCGGCTTCGTCCTGCAACAGCGGACGCACACCGCTGTAGCTCCATACGACGTCGGACGGGGTCAGCTGCTTCTTGAAGTAACGATTGACGGCGTCGCACAGATAGCTGCTTTCGTCTGCGTCGATGCGGGGATGCGAAGGGTCGTCGTGATACTCGATGTCCGTGGTGCCGATCAGCGTGAAGTCGCGTTCGTAGGGAATGGCGAAAACGATGCGGCGATCGGGTTGCTGGAAGATGTACGCGTAGCGGTGCTCGAAGATCTTCGGAACCACGATGTGGCTGCCCTTGATGAGGCGCAGGGTGTGCTTGTGCTTGAGATGCACTACCTCATCCAGGAAGCTCGCGGCCCATGGACCCGCCGCATTCACCAGCGCGCGTGCCCGCACGAAGTGCCGTGTTCCGTCACGTGCAGCCAGTTCCGCAGTCCAGCCGTCACCGTCGCGACGGGCGCTGACGCAGGTGGTATGGGTTTCGATGCGCGCACCGCGGCGCGCGGCATCCATCGCATTCAGCACCACGAGGCGCGCATCCTGCACCCAGGCGTCCGAGTAGACGAAACCGACGGCGAACTCGTCGCGCAACGGCGCCCCAGTCACGTGTTTACCGAAACGGACCCTGCGCGAACCGGGAAGCGTACGGCGACCGCGACCCAGGTGGTCGTACAGGAACAGGCCGATGCGGATCATCCATGCCGGGCGCAGGTGGGGCTGATGCGGCAGCACGAAGCGTAGCGGCCAGATGATGTGCGGGGCCGCGCGCAGCAGCACTTCGCGCTCTGCGAGCGCCTTGCCGACCAGTGCGAATTCGAACTGCTCCAGGTAACGCAGGCCGCCATGGATCAGCTTGGTGGCGGCGCTGGACGTATGGGAGGCGAGGTCGTCACGCTCGCACAGCCAGACGCTCAGCCCGCGGCCCACGGCATCGCGAGCGATGCCGACGCCGTTCACGCCGCCGCCGACCACCAGTACATCGACCTGCTCGACCATCGAGTGCTCCGTTCTGCAGGAGGCGAGGCGCGACCACCAAGTGACCCGCACGCCCGCCATGTTCGTTTTCAGTCGTTAAGAACGCGTTTCCAACGAAAACGAACATTCTTACGACGTCGATCAGCCACTATCGAGCCTAATCGAGCATATTCGAACATTACCGAACATCGCACGCCGCAGTGCAGCGTAAAACGGCTGGGGCTATCGCCGGGCGCACCGTGTCGCCGGTCAGCTCCCGGCCACGTGCACCTGCGTTCCCGCCGCCTCGAGGATGGGAAGGAGCGCATCGGGAGGCGGCCGATCGGTGAACCAGGCGTCGACATGGGAGAAATCACCAAGTCGCACCATCGCATTCCTGCCGATCTTGCTGTGATCGGCACCGAGGAAAACCTGCCGCGAGTGCTCGATGATCGCCTGCGCGACGCGCACCTCGTGGAAGTCGAAATCGAGCAAGGTGCCGTCGAGCTCGATGCCCGAGATGCCGATGATGCCGAAGTCCACCTTGAACTGACGGATCAGCTCGATCGTGGCCTCACCCGTCACCCCGTGATCCCGGCCGCGCACGAGGCCACCGGCAACAATCACCTCGAAGGTGGGGTTGTCGCTCAGCAGGATGGCGATGTTGAGGTTGTTGGTGATGACCCTGAGGTCGCGATGGTCCAGCAGCGCACGGCCGACACCTTCGTTGGTGGTGCCGAGGTTGATGAAGAGCGAGGAGCCATCGGGAATCTCCCTGGCGATGGATGCCGCGATGCGATTTTTTTCCGCGGCCTGCAGGGACTGCCTTGCGGCATAGGCGACGTTTTCCACGCTGGACTGCGCGCTGACGCCGCCGTGGTAGCGCCGGATCAGTCCGGCGTCGGCCAGCAGGTTCAGATCGCGGCGGATCGTCTGCGGCGCCACATCGAAATGGCTGGCCAGCTCGTCCACGCCGGCGAAGCCCTCGCGCTGAACGATGGCAATCAGTTCTTCCTGCCGTCGGTTGAGTCGTGGATCCATGGGTTTCCCGTTTCGCCGTACGCGGACATGATGACCTGTTGCCGCAAGAGTGTCATGCCGCAGTCGCGCCATGTGTAGCGCGCTTTGTGTGGGAGCCGCTTCAGCGGCGATGGGTGCTCGCGGCGAGGTTGCCCGCTGCCGCGGGATCGCCGGCAAAGCCGGCTCCCACAGGCAAAGAAAAACCCGGCCTCGTGAGAGCCCGGGTTTTTAGGATAAAGCCCCTGGCGGTGACCTGTTGCAGTGCGTGCCCTGTGGGCACGACAGCAACGCCGTAAAAGACGAAGGCCTTCCCGGTGAGGGAAGGCCTTCTAGGATAAAGCCCCTGGCGGTGACCTGTTGCTGTGCGTGCCCTGTGGGCACGACAGCAAAGAAAAAACCCGGCCTCTGAGAGACCGGGTTTTTAGGATAAAGCCCCTGGCGGTGACCTACTCTTGCATGGCTTGAGCCACACTACCATCGGCGCATGCGCGTTTCACTTCTGAGTTCGGGATGGGATCAGGTGGGACCACGCCGCTATAGCCGCCAGGGAAGGGGTGGGAGCAGCGCAGGTGCGCCGGCTCCACAGAGGGTGTAAACGAGTGACAAGCGTCCGGGGGTAACCGGAAGACAAGGATTAAGACGGTGAAGCGTCTTGGGGTTATATGGTCAAGCCTCACGGCTCATTAGTACGCGTAAGCTCAATGCATTGCTGCACTTCCACACCGCGCCT